>CACMZL010000001.1 GCA_902618205.1 uncultured Pelagibacteraceae bacterium
TGCTTATTGCAATATTTTCTTTGTTTATATTTTCATTTGCACTTGAAAAATATTTCGATAAAAAAATAACTACAGCAGTAAATAATTCATACGAAATTGCTAAAAATTATGTTGATGAAAAAAGAAATAAAATTGAATCTGAAATTATTTTAATAGCATATGATTTGAATAAATATCACAATGTATATAAAAATGATCCAAGTAGATTTAATGCTTTTTTAAATACTCAAAACTTAATTAGAGATATAGATCAACTATATTTAATAGACAAAGATGGAAATTTGATAGTTTCAGCAAACAACTCTAATTATATTAAGATTGAAGAACAGGCTATTAAAATGGTTAGATCTGATGATCGCCCTTTGAAGATTATTAATGCACCTGAAAATAGATCTGCTGCTGTTATAAGATTGCAAAATTTTGATAATACATTTTTATATGTTGTAAAAAAACTAGATAAAAATATATCTAATTACTTAATTGAGTCTGAAGAAGCTGTAAATTTTTATTATACTGTAGAAAATCAAAGTTTAGGTATTAGGATTTCTTTTGCTATTATTTATATTTCACTTGTTACACTACTGTTATTTTTATCTATATCAATTGCAATAAGATTCTCTTCTAGATTCTTTATATCAATAAATAATTTGATAACTGCCTCTGAAAAAATAGGAAAAGGAAATTTAGATACTAAAGTTCCTGAACTTAAAGCGGATAGAGAAATGGAACTATTAAATAAAAATTTTAACTCAATGATAGATAAATTAAAAAATCAGCAAGATAAATTGTTATCTAATGAAAGACATGAGGCTTGGGAAACAGTTGCAAGAAAAATGGCTCATGAAATAAAAAATCCTTTAACTCCGATACAATTAACTATTGATAATCTTAACTCTAAATATTTGCCTGATTTAAATGATAAAAAAAAAATTAAATTTCAAGAAAATTTAAAAACTATTCTGAAACAAATTAATCAAATAGAGAAACTAGTTAACGAATTTTCTGATTTTGCCAGAATGCCAAAACCTCATATTAAAAAGAATGATTTAATAAAAGTTCTAGACGAAAATATTAATTTGTTAAAAAAAATTGATGAATCTATAAATATTAAAATTGACAACAAAATTGCAAAAAAAATTATAATAAATTTTGATTATGAACAATTTAGTAGACTTTTTTTCAACTTAATTAAAAATTCCATAGAGAGTATTCAGCAAAATGTTAAAAAAACCAATAAATTATTGAAGAATATTAATATAGAAATAAATCAGAGAAGAGACTATATAACTGTTAACTTAAGTGATACAGGCGAAGGTTTTAAAGATAAAAAAACAAAAGATATTATTAAACCTTATTATACAACAAAAGAAAAAGGAACTGGTTTAGGCTTATCAATAGTAGATAAAATTATAAATGACCACAATGGATCAATTAAATTTTTAAATACAAATAATGGAGCTAAAGTTCAGATCATTATACCAAAGTAGTTCATGGCGACAGAAATATTAATCATAGATGATAACTCAGATATAAGAAATATTCTTAATGAGTTAATCCAAGATGCTGGATATAGAACACGCTTAGCAGCCAATTTTAATCAAGGGTTATCTGAAATAGATAAAAAATTACCTGATGTAGCAATTATTGACGTTAAATTAGATAAAGGTGATAATGACGGTATTCAGTTGCTTGAGCATATTAAAACAAAAAATACTGATATACCAGTTATTATAATTTCTGGTCATGGTAATATTGAAATGGCTATAAATTCATTAAGATCAGGTGCGTTCGAATTTATACAAAAGCCTTTTGATAAAGAAAGGTTATTAAACTTTGTAAAAAGAGCCGTTGAAAATCTTAATTTAAAAAAAGAAAATAAATCTTTATCAAGTAAATTATTTCACTCATTTGAAATAATTGGAAAAAGTGGAAATATTATTTCTATTAAAGATCAAATTCAAAAGCTATCTCAATCAGAAAGTAGAGTTTTCATTAGTGGGCCCACTGGTTCTGGAAAAGAATTAGTATCAAGAAAAATTTATAAAAACTCAAAAAGATCAAAAGGTCCTTTCATAATAATTAATGGCGCTTTACTAGATTCAAAAAAATATGAATTAGAATTATTTGGTGAAGAGAAAGAAGATGGCTCAATAATTTATGGAGCATTAGAAAAAGCATCAGGTGGTGTTTTATTAATTGATGAAGTAACCGAAATTCCACTAGAGACTCAATCTAAAATATTGAGAGTAGTGATAGATCAAAAATTTAAAAGAATTAATAGCAATCATGATATTAAAGTTGATGTGAGAATTATCTGTGCATCAAGTAAAAATGTTAATATTGAAATTAAAAATGGTAACTTTAGAGAAGACTTATTTCACAGATTGAATGTCTTTAATATTGAGATACAACCTTTAAACAAAAGAATTGAAGATATACCATTACTTGTAGAATATTTTATTGAAAATATTTGTAATACTTACAACTATAAAAAATTTAAAATTAAAGATGATAATTATCTTTTAAATTATGATTGGCCCGGAAATGTTAGAGAATTGCGTAATCTTATTGAGAGGATTGCTATTCTTTCGCCAGGTAATGATGAAGAAAAAATACTAAATATTATTAAGGAATCATTATCTAAATCTGAAAATGAAACTTTTTCTGTTGCTGAAAATTTATCTGTACCATTAAGAGTAGCCAGAGAAAATTTTGAAAAAGAATATTTAATTTCACAAATAAAAAAATTTGGAGGAAATATTTCTAAAACAGCAAAATTTGTCGGAATGGAAAGATCTGCACTTCATAGAAAATTAAAATTATTAGGTGTTAAGGATTTAAATTAATGAATATAATAATTTGTGGAGCTGGTAGAGTAGGTTTTACTATAGCAAAGTTGTTAACTGAACAAAATCATTCAATTACAGTGATTGATCAATCTAGTGAAGATATTCAAAAAATTAATGAGTCTCTAGATGTGAAAGCTATTGTTGGAAAAGCTACTTCTCCTGAAATCTTAGATCGAGCAAATACTTCTGAAGCAGATATGTTAATAGCAGTTACAAGAAATGATGAAATAAATATGCTTATTTGTCAAATTGCCTATTCATTATTTAAAGTACCAAAAAAAATTGCCAGAATAAGATCACAAGAATATTTAGATCCAAAATTTTCAAAGTTATTCAATAAAGAAAATCTACCAATAGATTATGTCATTTCTCCTGAATTGGAAATAGCAAAGTCTTTACAGAGGAAATTAGAAGCACCTGGTGCTTTAGATAATGTACCTTTTGCAGAAAATAAAATTAGATTATTAGAAATTTTAATTAATGAAAAATGTCCGATACACCAAATAAAATTAAAGGAATTAACAAATAAATTTCCAAATTTAAATGCTTATATATTGGGAGTTATAAGAGAAGAAAGTTTTAAAATTTTAAAAAAAGATGACAAACTTCAACATAATGATAAGGCATATGTAATTGTTAACTCTAATCAAATGAAAGAAACTTTAAGAGTTTTTGGTCATAATGAAAAAATTGCAAATAAAATACTCATAATTGGTGGAGGAAATATTGGTTTTAATCTTGCATCAAATATAGAAAAAAATTTTGAAGAAGCTAGAGTAAAAATTATTGAGAAAGATAAAATTAGAGCAGAATTTATTGCTAATTATTTAAATGACACAATAGTTATTAATGGAAATGGTTTAGATGAAGATGTATTAAATGAAGCTAATTTAGAAGAAGTTGAAACTGTATTGGCCTTAACAAATGATGATGAAGATAATCTTATGGTAAGTGTCCTTGTAGAAAAATTCTCAAAAAACAAAAGAACTATGGCTCTAGTAAACAAACCGAATTATTCTTTACTTCAATCATCTTTAAAAATTGATGATTTAATAGATCCCAGAATGAGTACAGTTTCGAGTATATTAAAACACGTACATAAAGGTACGATCGAAAATGCTTATACTATTTTAAATGGTGAGTATGAAGTTATTGAGGCTGACATTATAGAAACTTCAGAATTAATTAATAAAGAACTAAAAAATGCCGATTTACCAGATGAAATTCGTGTTGGTGCAGTTTTAAGAGATGATAAATTTATACTTCCTTCGTCTAAATATATTTTTCAAAAAGATGACACAGTTGTCCTGTTGGCAAAGAGAGATCAATTACCTCTTGTTGAAAATTTATTTAGAATTAGCTCAATTTAATAGATGAATATATTTGGTCTAAAATACTTTGGTATTTTTTTTTTAATTATAAGTTTTTTTTCTTTTTTTAATATAATTTATTCTTACTATTTTGATCTTTTAAAACACCTTAGTAATTATATTTTCACATTTTCAATTACTCTTATAATTGGGTTATTCCTTATTCTATTTAAAAAATACAAGTATGAAAAAATTAATTTATTTGAAAGAATTCTAATAGTTTTAATAGGGTATTTAATTTTACCTGTGGTAATATCAATTCCTTATATTCTTGGCCTAGATAACATTGGTATGATTAATTGCTATTTCGAGGCTATTTCTGGATTTACTTCTACTGGTTTTACGATATTTAAAGACTTGGAGCAATTAGATCAAACTTTGATTTTATGGAGATCAAGCTCTCAATGGATAGGCGGATTATATTTTTTATTTTCAATATTATTACTCATTGACCTTTTTGATGAAAACCTAAAAAGATCTTTAACTAATTATATCTCTTTAAATTCATCCGAAATATTTAAGCAGGTATTTAAAATAATAATAATTTATTTATCTATGACTGTTCTTATATTTATATTGCTAAAATTAGTTAACATAAGATCCTATGATGCTTATAACTACTCGCTTACAATAATATCATCTGGAGGTTTTTTGCCAAATGATAATTTTGATATGACTTTTTCAACAGATATAAGTAAAATTATTCTGTGCATATCAATGCTATTTTCATTTTTTAGCCTTTTTTTTATATTTAATTTAATTTTTTTTAAAAGAAAAAATATTAATTATTTGAGTGAAGATATTAATATATTGATTTACCTTTTAATTGTAATTTCTCTATCATTTATATTTTTTAATTATGATAATAATTTTCTAAAAGTATTAGTTTCTATCTGTAGCAGTGTATCTAATATAGGAATTTCGCTCGAGAATAATCCTAAAAATCTTGTTTTCTTATTTCTTTTACTTGTAATTTTAGGAGGATCATTTTTCTCAACTAGTTCTGGTTTGAGGGTTATAAAAGTAATAACATTAATTAAATTTTCTGTTAATAACTTGTTATCCCACTCTAAACCTAATCAAATCTATTCTAATAAATTATCTTTAAATAAAATAAGTGCCGATATAAGTGATATTAATAAATATTTTTTAATGATTATAATTTTTATAATTTCTCTTTTTACCATATCTATATTATTGACCATTTCTAATTTAGACTTTGAAACTTCATTTAAATTAGGTATTTTGACAATTATGAATACTGTTAATTCTGAAATGTATAATTTAAGTGATCTTAATTTTTATAATTTTAATCTTTATAGTAAAATTTCTTTAATTATTTTTATGATAATAGGTAGAATTGAACTATTATCAGTCATAATTTTATTAAAAAAATTTCTTTTCAAAAATTAATTTAGTATTATAAAGCAGTTGTTGCGCTCTTAGCTCAGCTGGATAGAGCAACGGTTTTCTAAACCGTAGGTCGAAGGTTCGAATCCTTCAGAGCGCGCCAATATCCAAATAAGGCATAAATTTTGCGATATATTTAATATTGATGCGTTTCTTTGTTTCTGCTTTACTTGGTAAATTCAAAAATTAATTTGAATTATTTGTTAACAAATAAATAAACAAGAGGAATAAATAATGTTTAAATTAGTAAAACGATTGACTTCAGTTGTTGCTATGTTTGCTGTTCTATTCACTTTTACAACAGAAACTATGGCTGCAAAAAAGTCAAAAACTCTTAAAAACACTCAGAAAAAAGGTTTTGTGAGATGTGGTGTTTCACAAGGTCTGCCAGGATTTTCTAATGCAGATGCTGCGGGAAACTGGACCGGTGTTGACGTTGATGTATGTAGAGCAGTAGCTGCTGCAGTATTAGGTGATGCAAGTAAAGTTAAATTTACTCCACTAAGTGCTAAAGAAAGATTCACTGCATTAACATCTAACGAGATAGATATTCTATCTAGAAATACTACTTGGACTCTTTCAAGGGATGCGGATATCGGGCTTACTTTCGTAGGAGTAAACTTCTATGACGGTCAAGGTTTTATGGTTAGAAAAAATTCAGGTATTTCATCAGTTAATGATTTTAAAGCTGGTGTTTCTGCATGTACTAACCTTGGAACTACAACGGAGCTTAATATGAGAGATTTCTTTAATTCAAAAGGAATTAAATATGAGCCAGTCACTTTTGAAAAAGCTGACGAAGTTGTAGCTGCATATGATGCTGGTAGATGTGATACATATACTACAGATAAATCTGGTTTAGCTGCTCAAAGAATTAAATTGAGCAACCCAGATGACCACATGGTATTACCTGAAACTATTTCAAAAGAGCCATTAGGCCCAGTTGTTAGACAAGGTGATTCTGTTTGGGAAGATATCGTAAGATGGTCACTAAACACTATGATTGAAGCTGAAGAGTATGGCGTAACATCAGCAAATGCTGATTCTATGAAAACTTCAGATAATCCAGCTGTAAAAAGATTAGTTGGTGCTGAAGGTGAATTAGGTGCTGCTCTAGGTTTAGATAATGAGTGGAGCTTAAGAATTATCAAACAAGTTGGTAACTACGGTGAAAGCTATAAAAGAAACATAGCTGATACTGGAATTCTACCTGATAGAGGTCCAAATGAGTTATGGACAAAAGGTGGAATACTATACGTACCACCAGCAAGATAATTCTTTTCAAAAGAATATAAAGAGGGCTAGATTTTTCTAGCCCTTTTTTTTATAAACCATACTAACAGTGAATTTTAAGAAAATATTACCCCAGTTACTTACTCTAGTTGTTGTCATCCTAGTATTTGGTTTCTTTTCATATAACGCTCAAGTCAATATGGAAAATAGGGGTATCACATTTGGTTATGGATTTTTGTCTCAAGAGTCTTCATTTGACGTACAGTTTTCTCTTATAGAATATGATGGCTCACATTCTTATTTTAGAGCGTATCTTGTTGGTTTATTAAACACTATTTTAGTATCAGTTATTGGAATTATTTTTGCGACGATAATAGGAGTTGTTGTTGGTATATCTAGATTATCAAGTAATTATCTTATTGAACGAACTGCAGCAATTTATGTGGAATTTTTTAGAAATATTCCATTATTACTACAAATATTTTTTTGGTATTTCGCTGCATTAAGAGCATTACCTTTGCCAGAAAAAGCTGAACCAATGTTTGGAGTTTTCTTCTTAACAATAAAAGGTTTTTTTGTTCCAGCATTTGTTTGGAATAATTTAGATATTTTTATTTATTCAGTAATTGCAGCAATAATTGCAATTGTTTTTGTTAGAATTTACGCAAGAAAAAAGCAGGAAAATCAAGGTATTCAAACACCAGTTTTATCAATATCTATTGGTCTTTTAATTATTTTGCCATTGCTAAGTTTTTTTCTAGGCGGTGTAGATGCAACTGTAGAAATACCAGTTATTAAACAATTATCTCAAACGTCATTTACATATGAAGGTGGTCTAAAATTACCACCTGAATTAATTTCTTTAGCATTAGCTTTATCTTTGTATACAGCAACTTTTATAGCAGAATGTGTAAGAGCTGGAGTTCAAGGTGTTAGCAAAGGTCAAAAAGAAGCTGCAGCTTCAATTGGTTTAACTCCTAATCAAGTTCTGAAATTAGTTGTTATGCCACAAGCTTTGAGGATCATAATTCCTCCAACAACTAATCAATATTTAAATTTAACTAAAAATTCATCACTTGCTGCTGCTATTGCGTATCCAGACCTAGTACTTGTTTTTGCAGGAACAGCTTTAATGCAAACAGGAAGAGCAATAGAGATTGTTTCAATTACAATGTTAACTTATTTAACTTTAAGCATAACAATCTCAATATTTATGAATTGGTATAATAAAAAAATAGCTATTAAAGAAAAATAATGAATAAATTAAATTTTTTATCACCAGACAAAAATAATTTATACGCATATTTGTATTCAGGTATTAGTTTATTTTCTCTTAGTATTTTATTAGTATTCTTGAACTCTTTTTTCAGTTTAGATTTAACTAGCTTTTTACCAGGAACAATAAGTTATTTTTTACCTTTAATTATAGGCTTCATTGGCTTGCATTTAATTAGAATTGAATATTCAGGCATAAAATTTTTAGACATTATTAATAAGAATATTAATACAAATAAATTTAATGCTCTTTTATCATTATTAATTATATTTGCTGTTATCAAATCGTTACCTCCATTGTTAAGTTGGTTTATAATTGATGCAAATTTTGCTGGTGATTCAAAAGACGCTTGCTCAGGATCTGGTGCGTGTTGGGCTTACATAAAAACTTGGTTTAATAGATTTATGTATGGCATGTATCCAAATGCAGAACAGTGGAGAATAAATTTATCATTTATCGCTCTTGCTTTTCTTGGTGGAGTAGGGTTTTTTGCAACAGAAAAGTTCAAAAAATATCTAACATTATATTATGTTGTTGTTTATCCAATCATTGCTTTTTTATTTATATTCTTTTTTATTTCTGGTGGCCCAATATTTTTTGATTTTTCATATGGAATTATTGCAGCGGTGATCTCTATTATAATAGGTTTCTTTATCCCATCGAAATTTAAAATGTATTATTTTTTAATAATACCGATCACAATATATATATTATTAAAGTATGTATTTTTTTACGAAGAACTAATTGAATTAGGAAAGATACAAGCTTTCGAATGGGTTGAAACTGGAGCCTGGGGTGGATTATCACTAACTTTTATAGTTTCATTTTTCTGTTTAATATTCTGTTTTCCAGTAGGTTTATTCCTATCTTTAGGAAGAAGATCTGACCTACCAATAATTAAATATATTTCTATAGGATTTATAGAATTTTGGAGAGGAGTGCCTTTAATAACAGTTTTATTTATGTCTTCTGTTATGTTTCCAATGTTTCTTCCGGAAGACATGTTTATTGATAAACTTGTAAGAGTTATAATTGCTATATCTTTATTTGAAGCTGCTTATGTAGCAGAAGTAATAAGAGGAGGTTTACAGGCTTTACCAAGAGGTCAATATGATGCTGCAAAATCTTTAGGAATGGGTTACTGGAAAATGCATATATTTGTTATTTTACCACAAGCCCTTAAATTAGTAATTCCTGGTATAGCAAATACATTTTTGGCACTTGTAAAAGATACACCATTAATATTTGTTGTTGGTCTCCTAGAAATTGTAGGAATGCTTAATCTTGCTAAAACAAATCCTGAATGGTTAGGTTTTGCAATGGAAGGCTATGTATTTGCTTCAATAGTATTTTTTATTATTTGCTATGCAATGAGTAAATATAGTTATAATTTAGAGCAAAAATATAAAACTGAGAGATAATGTCAGATAAAATAATTCAAATAAAAGAAATGAATAAATGGTTTGGAGATTTCCAAGTCTTAAAAAACATTAATTTAGACGTAGAGAAGAATAAAAAAATTGTTGTTTGTGGTCCGTCTGGTTCAGGTAAATCTACATTAATTAGATGTATTAATAGACTTGAAGAACACCAGGAAGGATCAATTGTTGTTGATGGAACTGAATTAACTGAAGAGACAAAAAATATAGAACAAATAAGAGCTGAGGTTGGAATGGTATTTCAACAGTTTAATTTATTTCCTCATTTATCAATATTGGATAACTGTACATTGGCACCAATATGGGTAAAAAAAATGCCAAAAAAAGATGCAGAAGCATTAGCTTTAAAACATTTAGAAAAAGTTCAAATTGCTGATCAAGCATACAAATATCCTGGTCAATTATCTGGTGGTCAACAACAAAGATGTGCAATAGCGAGAGCGTTGTGTATGGAGCCAAAAATAATGCTTTTTGATGAGCCAACGTCAGCGTTAGATCCCGAAATGATTAAAGAAGTTTTAGATGCAATGGTTAATTTAGCTAAGGCTGGTATGACTATGATTGTTGTGACACATGAAATGGGGTTTGCAAAAGAAGTTGCAGATGAAGTTATTTTTATGGATGAAGGTATGATTGTAGAACAGGCAGAAACAAAAGAGTTTTTTGCTAACCCAAAAAGCGATAGAACAAAGCTTTTTTTGAGCCAAATATTATAAAAATTATAACTAAATTGCTAAAAAGTCGCTTGACAGCTTTATAAAATCTTAAAAATTATTATTCTTTTTAAAATTATTTTACTTGAAATAACTTTTTGATTTCTATTAACTCAACTTATTATTTTAATTAAAGAGGGGTCTTTGATGGAAGAAAATTTCAATAAACATCTAGGTAATAAATTAAAACTTAGACGTTTGGCTTTAGGTTTAACTCAAACTAAAGTCGCAAAAGCAATAAATGTTACATTTCAACAAATACAAAAATATGAAAAAGGAACAAATGGTGTAAGTTCGATTAGATTACTACAACTATCTAACTATCTTAAAGTACCAATAAACTATTTTTTTGAAGATTTTTCAGAATATTTGATAAATTTAGAAAAATCTAAAGAAGGTCATATGAATGTTAACTATAATTTTTTAGTTAAAGTTTATTCTGAACTTACTCAAGATCAAAAAATTAAGTTTAGTAAAAACATACAGATCAACCAGGTAAATATTTCAAAAACAGGATAACAAATTTTAAATTGGCTCCTCGGGCAGGACTCGAACCTGCGACCAATTGATTAACAGTCAACTGCTCTACCAACTGAGCTACCGAGGAATGTAAAATCACAACTTACTTTTTTTTTATATTATCTCAACAAAATAAATTGTGGAGGCAACGCCCGGAATCGAACCGGGATACAAGGATTTGCAATCCTCTGCGTAACCATTCCGCCACGTTGCCATGAATTAAATATTCAATGAGGACATATATAATTAATTTTATAATTTAGTCTATAAATTTAACGGATAATTTCATTGTTGTTTATTGATATGATTAATTTATAAAATAATTATCCATGAGTTCAGACAAATATATTCACGAAAATGTTGAAAATAAGATTTATTCTTATTGGGAAGAAAAAAATTTATTTAAACCAAAATCTAACAAAAAACAATTTTCGATAGTTATCCCACCACCGAATGTAACTGGTAGTCTTCATATGGGTCATGCATTAAATAATTCTATTCAAGATCTTTTAACTCGATATCATCGAATGAATAATTTTGAGACTTTATGGCAACCTGGAACTGACCATGCAGGTATTGCCACACAAGCATTGGTGGAAAAAAAACTTAAATCTGAAGGTATCGATAAAAATGATTTAGGTAGAGAAAAATTCATCAAAAAAGTTTGGGAATGGAAAGGTCAATATGGTGATATAATAATTAATCAATTAAAAAAATTAGGTTGTTCTTGTGATTGGTCTAGAAATGCTTTCACTATGGATGAAAATCTATCAAAATCCGTCTTAAAAGTTTTTGTTGAAATGTATAAAAATGGATTAATTTACAAATCAAAAAAATTGGTAAATTGGGACACTGTTTTAAAAACAGCAATATCAGATTTAGAAGTAGATCAAAGAGAAGTTAATTCAAAGCTATACCACATCAATTATCCAATAGATGGATCTGATAAATTTATAACTATTGCAACTACTAGACCAGAAACCATGTTAGGAGATACAGCTGTTGCAGTTAATCCATCAGATGAAAGATATAAATCATTAGTAAATAAAAATGTAATAGTTCCAATAGTTGATAGAAAAATAAAAATTATTGAAGATGATTATGCAGATCCTGAACAAGGGACTGGAGCTGTTAAAATTACTCCAGCACATGATTTCAATGATTATGAAGTAGGGGAGAGAAACAATTTAGAAATAATAAATGTTTTTACACCAGATGGTAAAATTAATGAAAATGCTCCTGAAAATTATATCGGACTTGATAGATTTGAAGCTAGAAAAAGAATTTTAAAAGAACTTTCTGATAAAAACTTATTTGTTAAAGAAGAAAAAATTAAAAATAAAGTTCCTTATGGTGATAGATCTAATTCAATAATTGAACCTTATTTAACGGAGCAATGGTTTGCAGATGCTAAGAAACTCTCAATAAAAGCTAAAGAAATAGTAAATAATAAAACAACTAATTTTTTTCCTGTTAATTGGACAAAAACATATTTTCAATGGATGGATAATATAGAACCATGGTGTATTTCAAGACAGCTTTGGTGGGGTCATCAAATACCTGCATGGTATGGTCCTGATGGAGAAATATTTGTAGACGAAACAGAAGAAGGTGCAAATAAATTAGCTAAAGAACATTATAAAAAAGATGTTGAATTAATTAGAGATCCAGATGTTCTTGATACATGGTTTTCATCTGGTTTATGGCCTTTTGCAACTCTAGGATGGCCAGAAAAAAATGAATATTTAGAGAAATTTTATCCAACTTCAGTATTAGTAACAGGATTTGATATCATTTTCTTTTGGGTTGCAAGAATGATTATGTTTGGAATGGAATTTCAAAACAAAGAACCTTTTAAAAATATTTATGTTCATGCATTAGTTAGAGATGAAAAGGGTCAAAAAATGTCAAAGTCTAAAGGTAATGTTATTGACCCATTAGAGTTAATAGAAAAATATAGTGCTGATGCTTTAAGATTTACACTTTTGTCAATGGCATCTCCTGGACGAGATGTAAAGTTATCTGAGGATAGAGTTAAAGGTTATAGAAATTTTTTAAATAAAATATGGAACGCTAACAATTTTCTAATTCAAAACGATTGTAAATTTGAAAATATAGAAACGCCTAATGATTTAAAACTAAATATCAATAAATGGATATTTGTTGAATTCACTAACACTAATGAAAAGATTAAAAAATCAATAGATAGTTATCGATTTGATGAAGCTGCAAGAATTGCATATCAATTTGTATGGCATTCGTTCTGTGATTGGTATTTAGAGTTATCTAAAACTGTTTTTTATTCAGAAAATAATGAAAATATTGAAGAAACAAGAAATGTAGCTAGCTTCATATTCACTCAAATTCTAGTTATTTTGCACCCATTCATTCCATTTTTAACTGAGGAAATATGGTTGAAGAATAAATTGGATAAAGATGGAAACGATTTTCTTATGTTAAAAAACTGGTCTGAAGCCAGTTCCAATAAAGATAAAGACTCTGATGAAGTAAATGAAATAATTGAATTTGTCTCATCTATACGGTCTTTTAAAAATGAAATAGAAATAAGCCCCGGGTCATTTGTCAAAATATTAGTTAGTAAAATAAATCCAGAAATTAAGAAGTTTATTGAAAATAACTCTAATACATTAAAAAAAATTGGCAGAATTAATGAATTTGTAAATGAAGATATTAAAAAACCTTCAGCAAACTTGGTCATTAAAGGTGAAATATTTAAAATTTACTTTGATGAAGATGTAGATTTGTCAAAAATTAAAGAAACACTATTAAATAAAAAGAATAAAATTGAGAAAGAAATGGAAAAAATTAATACAAGGCTAAATAATAAAAGTTTTATTGAAAGAGCCCCAAATGATATTGTTGAGCAAGAAAAGTCTAACTTTATTAATTTAGAAAAAGATGTTAATAAATTAAATTATACTTTAGAAAGTCTATAATGCGGAAATTTAATAAAAAAAAACTACCAAGTAGATATACAACTGTAGGACCTGACAGAGCTCCACAAAGATCCTTTTATTATGCAATGGATTTAACCGAAAAAGATGTTGCAAAACCTTTTGTAGGTGTTGTTTCAACATGGAATGAGGCTGCGCCATGCAACATTAATTTGATGAAACAAGCCCAATTTGTAAAGCAAGGTGTGAATTCATCAGGAGGAACACCTAGAGAATTTTGCACAATAACAGTTACTGATGGTATCGCTATGGGTCATGAGGGAATGAAATCTTCATTGATTTCAAGAGATGTAATTGCAGACTCTACTGAATTAACTGTAAGAGGACATTGTTATGATGCTTTAGTTGGTTTAGCTGGTTGTGATAAATCTTTACCAGGTCTAATGATGTCTATGGTGAGATTAAATATTCCAAGTGTATTTATTTATGGAGGTTCAATACTTCCAGGTAGATTTGAAGGTAAGGATGTAACTGTTGTTGATGTTTTTGAAGGTGTTGGAAAATATACATCAAAAAAAATGACAGCTCATGCTCTTAGAAAGTTAGAATTAAAAGCTTGTCCAAGTGCAGGTGCTTGTGGTGGTCAATTTACTGCAAATACAATGGCATGTGTTTCAGAAGCAATTGGATTAGCCCTACCATATTCAGCAGGAACACCTGCTCCATATAAAGAAAGACACAAGTACGCTATTAACAGCGGTAAAGCGGTAATGAAACTTTTAGAAAAAAATATCAGACCAAGAGATATTGTTACAAGAAAAGCATTAGAAAATGCTGCTACAGTTGTTGCTGCAACTGGAGGATCAACTAATGCAGGTTTACATTTGCCAGCGATTGCAAATGAAATTGGAATTAAATTTGATTTAATGGATGTTGCAAAAATTTTTAAGAGAACTCCTTATCTTGCTGATTTAAAACCTGGTGGAAAATATGTTGCTAAAGATATGTGGGAAGCAGGTGGGGTTCCAATGCTTTTAAAAACTCTTTACGATGGGGGATATATCCATGGAGATTGTATGACCGTCACTGGAAAGACAATGGAAGAGAATTTAAAAAATGTGAAATTTAATCCAAAACAAAAAGTAATGAGAAGTTATAAAAATCCAATCACGCCAACAGGTGGTGTTGTTGGATTAAGAGGTAATTTAGCTCCAGAAGGTGGAATTGTTAAAATTGCAGGTTTGAAAAAATTACAATTTACTGGAAGAGCAAGATGTTTTGACTCTGAGGAAAAAGCTTACAAAGCAGTAAAAGAAAGAAAATACAAAGACGGCGATATAATTATAATTAGATATGAAGGTCCAAAAGGTGGTCCAGGAATGAGAGAAATGTTGCAGACAACAGCTGCAATTTATGGACAAGGAAAAGGGGAGAAAGTAGCCCTTATAACGGACGGTAGGTTCTCTGGGGCTACAAGAGGCTTTTGTATCGGTCATGTGGGTCCTGAGGCCTCTATAGGCGGTCCAATAGCCCTTTTAAAGAACGGAGATATAATTGATATAGATGCAAAAAAGGGGACTATTAACGTTAGATTAAGTAAAAAAGAGCTTAGTTTGAGAAAAAAGAAATGGAAACAAAGAAAAATGAACTTTGGAAACGGAACTCTTTGGAAATATGCTCAAACAGTAGGTCCAGCTTACTTAGGAGCACCTACGCATCCAGGTGGTAAAAACGAGGTTAAAACTTACGCAGATATTTGATGAAAATTAGACCTGTAATACTTTGTGGTGGTGCAGGAACACGACTTTGGCCCAATTTAAAAAATACTCAAGCAAAACAATTTATTGATTTTGGTGGTTGGACTTTATTACAAAAAGCTTTTGAAAGAATAAATAATAACTCCTACGATTTTCCAATTATCAGTACAAATCTTAAGTACTTAAAAGATGTAAAGAAAACATTAAAAAAATCTAAAATAAAAAAATATAAAATAATATTAGAACCAGCCAAAAAAAATACAGCACCAGCAATTTTAGTGAGTGCTCTAATTAAAGAAATTCCATCTGATCAACCAATAATGTTTTTTACTTCAGATCATTTGATTGAAAACCCAAGTATTTTAATAAGATCTTTAAAAACTAATGTTAAAAATTTAAGTGATGAAAATATATTTATATTCGGAATTAAACCAACTAGACCATCCAATGAGTACGGATATCTTAAAACAAAAAGTATAAATAGGTTAAACAAAGTTACTAAATTTATTGAAAAACCAACAGAGCAAAAAGCCAAAAAGATAATCAAATCCGGAGGCTATTGGAATTCTGGTATGTTTTACTTAAAAAAATCATCAATAATCAATAATTTTAAAAAATATCAGACTAGTATCTATAAATCGTGTCTAAAATCTTTAGAAAAATCAAAGATTAGAAATAATACATATTTTTTGAATAAAAAATTCTTTGATAAATGTAAGGAAATTTCTTTTGATTATGCAATTCTTGAAAAATCAAAAGATATAAACGCGATAAAGCTTAGTATTCAATGGTCAGATCTTGGTAATTGGTTTGAAATATCAAAAATATATAAAAAAAATAAAAATAAATACTTTAAGAAGAAAAATGTTTTTCATAGACCATGGGGAAGATATACAAACCTATACGAGGGTAAAAACTTTTTGGTAAAAGAATTAGTAGTCAATTCTAAGTCTAAATTAAGCTTACAAAAGCATTTTCATCGATCTGAATATTGGACCATTACTGATGGAAAACCTCTAATTACATTAAACAAGAAAAATTTCTTTAAAAAACCAGGAGAAAAAATATTTATACCAAGAGAAGCAATTCATCGAATAGAAAATAAATTTAAGAAAAAAGTAAAAATTATTGAAATACAAACTGGACCTATTTTAAAAGAGACAGATATAGTTAGATATCAAGATATTTACGGTAGAGTGAATTAATACTCTTTATGGATACATTAGTATTTTCTGTCGTTTTATTGGCAGCACTACTTCATGCCACTTGGAATGGCATGGTCAAAAAGCACTCGGATAAAGCAGTTGCTCTAGCAGGTATAATTTTAGGTCATATACCTTTTTCAATTGTTGCAATAATCTTATTACCAGCACCCTCAATAGAAAGTATTCCTTATATCTTTGCAAGCATTGTTGTTCACATCGGTTATCAATGGTTCTTACTTAAATCATATGAAATAGGAGATTTGACAAAAGTCTACCCTATAGCAAGAGGCACAGGCCCCTTATTTGTAACTGTAGTCTCAATTTTATTTTTAGGCGTTGTTTTAAATAAGTTTATTTTGATCTCTATTTTCTTAATATGTTTTGGTATTTTTTTTCTTGGTATTTCCGATTATAAAAACAGTAGCTTAAATGTAATTAAATTTTCTTTTACAACAGGTTTGTTTATTGGCTCATACTCACTCGTAGATGGATATGGAGCAAGAGTGAGTAATTCTGCAATATCTTTTGTCAGCTGGTCTTTCATATTAAACGCTATGATTTTCCCATTTATTCTTAGTTTAAGAGGTCAAAAGGATATTATTAAAAGGGTTTATAGAGAGGGTAAAATGATATTTTTTTACGGTGTAACATTATCTTATGCTAGTTATGCCTTGGCTG
The DNA here is from genome assembly GCA_902618205.1 of uncultured Pelagibacteraceae bacterium. Classification (GTDB taxonomy): domain Bacteria; phylum Pseudomonadota; class Alphaproteobacteria; order Pelagibacterales; family Pelagibacteraceae; genus Pelagibacter. Next base: position 17,365 of record CACMZL010000001.1, read on the forward strand.
TATGGGCATTTACAAAAGCTCCAATACCTGTTGTTACATCCTTAAGAGAAACAAGTATTTTATTATCAATATTTATTGGATATTTTTTATTAAAAGAAAGTATCAATTTAAAAAAAATCATATCAATTTTATTTATTTTAATAGGTGTGATTGGGATTAAATTATTTTAATTAAATTGTAACAATCTATAAATATTTTTGTCATTAAAGTTTATTAAAAATAATTAACAAAAATTTTAAATAATAAAACATCTTCATTTCCTCTTTGTTTAAAATTTTGTTGATTAACTACCTTCCCCTTTTTGTTATAAAAAAGGGGAGGGACAATTTTTATACATTAATTATTTACAGACGCAGGACTCTCACTGGTTTTCTTTTTAGCTAATTTTTTTGCTTTTTTTTCGGCAACTTTTTTTTCAATACCTGCAATTTTTATATTAATTTTAGCTAGTTTTTTTTCCTTTAAATTAATCTTATTTTTAAGTTTATCTATTGATTTGATAAACTTTTTTTTTCTTCTTTCATTTTTCTTTAACATCTTACCCATCATCACCTCCTATGAAAATTTAAATTATTATATTTAATTTAAATTTCTAAGTAAAATAATTTGTCTAAAATTTTGTTATTAAAATTATAGTAAAAAATTTACTTTTTTTTGTGAAAATTCAATATCAATCTTATTGTGACATCCAAAATTATCTCCATCAACCTGAACGGGAATTTCAAAATTATTGCAATTAATTTGGATACTTTTTGAATAGGTGGTTATAACAGATTTGTTTCTTGATAAATCTCCATAAATAATTATCAAAATAATATAATATATTAATTTTAGCCTACTTAAATCTTTAAAAACATAAGTTATTAATCTATCATCAAAAATGTTTGACTTATTTATCTTATGATGACCAGCATAATATTTGGTATTAGAACTTAATACCCAATCAGCTTGATATTTTTGACCATCAAAGAAAATATCAAGTTTATTATTTTTCATAAATAAAAAATGCTGAAACCCTTTTAAACCAAATATTATCTTACCAAGTATTTTTTTTATACGTGTATCAATAGAGTGAACAATTTTAGCATCCCAACCAATACCAGCCATTAAAAAAAAATAATTTTTATTTATTTTTATAAGATTAGATTGTTTATAATTATTTGATGTTAAAATATTACAAATATCGTCTACTTTTTTATTTATCGATAATTCTGCTTGAAGTAAATTGGCTGTTCCAGCCGGTATGTACCCAATTGCAAATTTATCATTAAAATCAAAGTCATTTTTTATCAATTCATTGATAGCAAATGATACTGATCCATCTCCACCAGCAACTATCAATCTATCATAATTTTTATTTTTAAATTCCAAAAATATTTCTTTCGCCTCTTTTTCAGATTTGGTTTTGAAATAATCTACAGAGTTGTTAATTTTTAATTTTTCATAAATCTTATTTACAAATTTTATTTTTTTCCCTGTTGAAGAATTAAGGTTATAAATCAAACAATAATGCATAATTTTTTCGTAACTAATTTTTAATAAATCTTTAACATTTCAATGACATAAGAATTAAATGATTCGAGTTACAGTTGTGTTACAAAATAGGTTTTTTTAATGCCCCCGTTATTAAAATATAAGAGTATATTTATATCTGATGTGCATCTTGGCACCAAAGGTTGTCAGGCTAACAAGCTTTTAGAATTTTTTAAGAATTCAAGATCCGAGAACCTTTATTTAGTTGGAGATATAATCGATGTTTGGGCAATGCAAAAGAGTTTCTATTGGCCTCAAAAGCATAATGATGTCATACAAAAAATATTGAGAAAAGCGAGGCACGGGACAAAAGTATTTTACATAATTGGAAATCATGATGAGGTATTTAGAAAATTTATTCCAATGCATTTAGGTGATATTAAAATAGTAAATAGAGTTATTCATGAAACGCAGTTAGGAAAAAAATATTTAGTTGTTCATGGTGATGCTTGGGACGGAGTAATGAAATATGCTAAATGGCTTTCTAAATTAGGAGCTATTGCCTATGAATTATTACTTAAAATTAATGTTATTATAAATTTTTTTAGAAAATTGATAGGTAAAGACTATTGGTCATTGGCAAAATTTTTAAAATATAAGGTAAAAAATGCTGTAAAATTTATAGGTGAATATGAAAACACACTTTCTTCATATGCAAAAAGGAAAAAATTTGATGGAATAATTTGTGGACACATACATCATGCTGAAAATTTAAGTCTTGATGGTGTTAATTATTTAAATTGTGGCGATTGGGTTGAGTCATGTACAGCCTTGGCAGAAAAATATGATGGAACTTTTGAGATAATTTATTGGGATAAAAAAAGAAACGAATATATTTCAGAAAATATTGATAATAACAGGATCGGTTCATTCAAAAAAGCATCTTAAAGAATGAAAATATTAATTGTTACCGATGCTTATTACCCTCAAGTTAATGGTGTTGTAAGAACTCTCCACGAAACTGGTGAAATTCTTAAATCACAAGGTCAAACTATTGAATATATTACTCCTCAACAATTTCTTACCGTGCCCATGCCAAAATATAATGAAATTAGATTGTCCTTAAATGTTTGGCCCCGTGTAAGTAACTTAATTAATTCAATTAAACCTGATGCAATACATATTGCAACAGAAGGACCCTTAGGGTTTATGGCACGAAGACATTGCATTAAAAATGGCTTAAAATTTACCACAAGTTTTCACACAAGATTTGATAAATACATGAAACTTTATATGCCTATCATTCCAGCTAAATGGTCAGAAAAATTTTTATGCAATTTTCATAATAAAGCTGAAAGAATTTTAGTAACAACAGAATCTATGCGTGAAGAATTAATTTCTTTAGGTATTGATAACAATAAAATGGTTACATGGACCAGAGGAGGTAATCATGGTGCATTTAAAAACCCCATTAAGAAAGACTTACCTTATAAAAGACCTATATGGATATATGTTGGAAGAGTTGCTGTTGAAAAAAATATCAAAGCATTTTTAGATTTAGATCTTGAAGGTACTAAAATTATAATTGGTAAAGGTCCTGATTTAAACAATTTAAAAAAAAAGTTTCCAAAAGACATTTTTTTAGGTGAGAAAACAAATGGAGAATTAGCTTCTCATTTTGCATCATCTGATGTTTTTGTATTTCCAAGTAAAACAGATACGTTTGGTATAGTTGTCTTAGAGTCTTTAAATTGTGGCACACCAGTCGCAGCTTACCCTGTACCGGGACCTAAAGATATATTAGGGGGTACTAATATTGATACTTTAGATAATGATTTGAAAACCTCTGCTTTAAAAGCTTTGAAGGTAAGTCGTCAAGATTGTCTTGATTTTGCAAAAAAATATTCTTGGGAGGAAACGGCAAAAATATTTTTTGAAAATATTTCACCTAATAATTAAAGACAATATACATTACATTTGTTAAAACATATCCATGTTTTGGGCAGAGTTGATACTTATAGTTATAATAATCATTTTATTATATTTTTTATTTAAAAAAAATATTAAGCCAGAAAACACAGCACCAGTTGTAAACAAGACTAATAAGGATGATTTAGGAAAAAGAGTAATTATTGAAGAATTAGAAGATCAATTCTTTGCTTTAGATAAATATAATTTAATCAAATATCTAAACAAAAGTGCAAAACAACGTTTTGGAGAAAACCTAATTGATAAAAATATTTCAAGTGTAATTAGAGATACAAAATTATTAGAAACGATTGAAGAGGCTATCAAAGATCAAACTACAAAAAATGTCAATGTAGAAATAAATTTACCATCTTATCAACTTTACAAAATCTATGTTATTCCTGGTCCGACCCATTTGTTTCCAGAAATAAACTCTGTCGTATTGTTTCTAAAAGATTTTACAGAAATAACAAAAGCACAAAAACTAAAAACTGATTTTGTTGCAAATGTGAGTCATGAATTAAGAACACCTTTAGTTTCGATTAAAGGTTCGTTAGAAACTATTCTTGGACCAGCTTCAAAAGACCAAGAGGCGCAAAAAAAATTTATGTCTATCATGTCTGATCAAGTATTAAGAATGGAAAACCTAATCAATGATTTATTGATTTTAAGTAGAATAGAATTGGAAGAACATATCAAGCCTAATAAAATTGTGAGCTTAAATGATCTTTTTACAAATATTAAAAGTAACTTTGAATTAATTCTTAAAAAAAAGAAAATCAATTTACATATTGAACTTATGGAACCAACCTTAGTTTTTGGTGATAATGATAAATTGTTAACTGTATTTTCAAATTTAATTGATAATTCAATTAAATATTCACAAGATGGAAAAAATATATACGTAAAAAGTCAAATCAGTGAAGGTAAATTAATTGATAAAAATATTGCCATTATCATTAAAGATGAAGGTGTTGGAATACCTCACCAGCTAATTCCAAGAATAACTGAAAGATTTTTTAGAGTAGATACAGAAAAAAGTAAAAAGGTTGGTGGTACAGGTTTAGGTTTAGCTATAATGAAACATATTATATCTCAACACAGAGGTGACTATGAGATTCTCAGTAAAGTTAATGAAGGTACTGAAATTAAGATATATCTTCCAACAAAATAATTAATTTAAAAAATTGTTTAAAATTAACTCTTATTCAACCAAGATTTAACAAATCTTTTGTTGATTCGTATCTTAGTTTATTTAAAATTAATTTATGATTAAGATATTACATAGTATTTTAATTATTATTTTTTTTTTAATGTCGATCATTACTAAAAGTAATGCATCAGATATTTCTACAATTTTAAGAAACCAGCAATTAACTGTTTTTGATATTGGTATATTTAGATTACAGGAAGACTTAAAAAGTTCATATCCTGAAATAAAAAAACATAAAGATGTACCGTATGAAGATATATATATAGATGTTCTCAGTTCCTATTGGAGAAATACAGTAGATTTAATTGTTTCAATTCCAGTAAATGAAAATTTAAAAAAAGAGAACTACATGTCAGATTCATTGAGATGTCGAAACATATTTAATTCTGTTAGAGATCATTTACTGAGAAATGAAAATATGAGTAATTATAGGTTTACTATGGCGACAAGCTATTTAACATCTATTTTTTCTACTCCTACTAGTTGGCCAAAATGGCGTTATGACCAAAGTATTCTTGAGGAATTAGTTAATTTGGTAAAACTGGAAGTTGTCTTAAGACCAACCCCAGATCTTGCTTTTAAGGATAACGTAAATCCAGTTTCATGCAAAGGTGGTCTAGAAACTGAAAATAGTGAGATTATTGTCTCAATGAAATACAACTAAAAAGTTAGGTTTTTAACAAAACTGTAATAATTCTGTAATATTAAAGATTCAATAAATTTATACGAGTCAGGCATCTTTTAATTAATAAATAACGAAAGGATTAAAGATAATGAAAAAACTAACTATAGTGATTGCTTCTTTAGTTGCTCTATCAATAGCAACTGTTGCTCAAGCAAGAGATCAAATTAAGATAGTTGGTTCGTCTACAGTATTCCCTTACGCGACTGTTGTTGCTGAAAGATTTGGTGGTTCAGGATTCAAAACTCCTGTAATCGAGTCGACTGGTACTGGTGGAGGAGCTAAACTATTCTGTGCTGGTGTTGGTGAGCAACATCCAGATATTACAAATGCATCAAGAGCTATGAAAGACAAAGAGAAAGCCCTATGTAAGAAAAATGGTGTAAATGATATTGTTGAGATCGTAATTGGTAACGATGGTATTACATTAGCTTACAGCAAAGATGCAAAACCAGTAAACTTTACTAAAGAACAATTATATTTAGCATTAGCTGCTCATACAGTAGTTGATGGTAAGTTAGTTCCAAATATTTATAAAACTTGGGACCAAATTGACCCTAGCTTACCAAAACAAAAAATTTCAGTAATGATCCCACCAGGAACATCAGGAACTAGAGATGCTTGGAATTCTTTAGTAATGAAAAAAGGCATGACTAAAGAAGCTAAAGCTCTTTATAAAGCAGGTTTTGAAGCTGGAAATAAAAAATACAAAAAACCACAAAAACTTTACAGAGAAGATGGAGCTGCTATTGAAGTAGGAGAAAACGATAGTTTAATAATCCAAAAGTTAACTCAAGATAAAGATATGTTTGGTTTCTTTGGTTTCAGCTATTTCTTAGCTGCTAAAGATAAATTACAAGCTGCTAGCATTGATGGTGGACAACCATCATTAGCGTCTATTCAAGATTATAGTTATGCTGTTGCTAGACCTTTATTCTTCTATGTGAAAAAAGCTCACGTTGGAGTAATTCCAGGATTACATGAGTTTGTGAAAGAATTCACAACTAAGAAAGCTATTGGAAAAGGTGGTTACTTAGCAGATATTGGTTTAGTTCCATTAGACTCTAAGTTGTATAAAACAACTAGAACTAATGCTACGAAGCTAGTTGCTATGGGTAATTAATTATTACTCTGTTAACAAATAATTAAAAAGGGGGTCTTTTTAGACCCCTTTTTTTTGAAATAAGAGTAAAGTCCTCAATAAAGGAGATTCTTTGAACTTAATATTGTTTATATTTATTGTTCTTCTGGGTTTCACAAGTTATTATTTTGGACGTAGAAAAGCATATACAATTCAATCTACAAATAAAAGATTAACTGCATTACCACAATTTTATGGTTATTATCTTGCAATTTGGTGTGCAATACCAGCTTTTATAATTTTTTCTTTATGGGCAATTTTTGAGCCCACAATTGTAAAACTATTAATCTTAAGTGATTATTCAAATCAAGGTTATCTTGATGATGAATTAAATTTAATTTACGAAAAAACAAAAGCATTGTCTCGAGGACAATTTACCGGAGAAATTACACCTTTTATTGAGGCTTCAGCTGAAAAATATTTAAGTCTTCGATCAATAGCTCAAAGTTCAAAAGCTGTTATAGTATTATCTATAATTATTGCCTCTGTTGCTTACGCTTATAAAAAAATTTCATCTAATTCTAGAACAAGAGAACCAGTTGAAAAATTTTTGAAAGCAGTTTTATTTACAGCTTCTTTAGCTGCAATATTAACTACTGTTGGAATAGTATTTTCACTTATATTTCAAACTATAGATTTTTTTAAAGTAATTCCATTATTTGATTTTGTCTTTGGAACTCATTGGTATCCTGCAAAAGCTTTTGTTAGAGATTCTTCAGAGGCTTTAGATCCAACAATGTACTCCGATACTTTTGGAGCAGTCCCTATTTTTGCTGGTACTTTTTTTATTGCTTTCATAGCTATGTGTGTTGCTATTCCTATTGGACTAATGAGTGGAATTTATTTGGCTGAGTATGCATCAGTTAAAGTTAGACAATACGCAAAACCTTTAATTGAAATTTTAGCTGGTATACCAACAGTTGTTTATGGATTTTTTGCTGCTCTAACAGTTGGACCTTTTTTAAAGGAAATAGGTAATAGCATGGGTTTAGACGTTTCAGCTGAAAGTGCTTTAGCGGCAGGCGGAGTAATGGGCATTATGATTATACCATTCATTTCAAGTTTAAGTGACGATGTGATTACAAGTGTACCTCAAAGTTTAAGAGATGGAAGTTACGCTATGGGAGCAACTAAATCAGAAACGATAAAAAAAGTTATTTTTCCTGCAGCATTACCAGGTATTGTTGGTTCTATTTTATTAGGTGTTTCAAGAGCAATTGGAGAAACAATGATAGTTGTTATGGCCTCTGGTTTGGCTGCTAATTTAACTTTAAATCCATTAGAATCTACTTCAACAATTACAGCGCAAATTGTTGTAATATTAATTGGAGATCAAGCTTTTGGCGACCCAAAAACGCAAGCTGCATTTGCTTTAGGTATGTCATTATTTTTAGTAACGCTCTGTTTGAATATTGTGGCCTTAAGAGTAGTTAAAAAATATAGAGAAAAATATGAATAAAAATAAAGAACAATTATTAAATAAAAGATATAAAGCTGAAAAGAGATTTCGATTATACGGTCAAGGTGCAATTTTTATGGCACTTTTATTTTTAACAATCTTTATTTTTAAAATTTTTTCGACAGGCTATTCAGCCTTTCAAAAAACTTGGCTTATTGTTCCAGTTACTTTTGATGCTGAATTAATGATGTTAGAGCAAAATCCTTCTAAAGAGGATTTAAAAGATGCTGATTATTACGATATAGCATTAAAATCAATGGCTGATTTGGATCCAAATGCTAATGAGGATCAAAAAAATGAGCTGAAGAGAATGGTCTCTTACTTTTTCGAAAGAGAGATTAAAAGGGAACTTTTAAACGACCCCTCATTAATTGGAAAAACTAAAGATGTTTATTTAACTGCCTCAGATGATTTAGATCAAGTATTTAAAGGCAATTATCCAAGAGATTTACCTGAAGATCAAAGAAGAGTTACGGATTATCAATTAAAGATTTTTGATCAACTTGTAGAACTAGGAAAAGTTGAAAGTAAATTCAATTTAAGTTTTTTTACATATCCTGATTCAAGAGAAGCTGAATTAGCTGGTATAGCAAGCTCATTTATGGGATCAATTTTTTCTATACTTGTTTGTTTAATGATAGCTTTTCCTGTAGCAGTTCTAGCGGCAATTTATTTAGAGGAATTTGCTCCTAAAAACAGATTCACTGATTTTATTGAGGTAAATATAAATAATTTAGCAGCAGTACCTTCAATTGTTTTTGGTCTTTTGGGACTGGGTATTTTACTGGCTGTATTTCAATTACCTAGGTCAACACCTCTAGTCGGTGGAATAACTTTATCGTTGATGACTTTACCAACAATTATTATTGCTTGTAGAGCATCTTTAAAAGCAGTTCCTCCAAGTATAAGAGAGGCAGCACTTGCAATGGGTGCTAGTAAAATGCAAACTACAATGCATCATACAGTTCCGTTATCTATGCCAGGGACTTTATCCGGTACAATAATTGGTTTGGCCCAAGCTTTAGGTGAGACCGCACCTTTGATATTGATTGGCATGGTGGCTTTTGTAAATACAATACCAGGATCTCCTTTAGATCCAGCTGCAAGTTTGCCAGTGCAAATTTATATTTGGGCAGAGAGCGCTGAAAGAGGTTTTGTCGAGAAAGTTTCTGCCTGTATTATGGTTCTATTAGGATTTTTAATTATAATGAACTTATTTGCACAAATAATTAGACATAAATTTGAAAAAAAATGGAGTTAAGATGATAAAGATAAATTCAAAAAATGTAGATGTTTACTATGGAAAAAAACAAGCTCTATTCAATATAAATTTAGATATTGAAGAAAATCAAGTTACAGCACTGATTGGGCCTTCAGGTTGTGGTAAATCTACTTTTTTAAGATGTCTAAACCGAATGAATGACGTAATTGATATATGTAGAGTAAAAGGGCAAATTATAATTAATGATTTTGATATCAATGATAAAAGTTGTGATGTTGTTAGATTAAGAGAAAAAATTGGTATGGTTTTTCAAAAACCAAATCCTTTTCCTAAAACTATTTATGAAAATATTTCTTATGGTCCAACAATTCATGGTATGGCTCAATCAAAGAATGAAATGGATGAAATAGTTGAAACTAGCTTAAAAAAGGCAGCATTATGGGAAGAGGTGAAAGATAGACTTCATGAACCAGGTACTGGTTTGTCTGGTGGACAACAACAAAGATTATGTATAGCAAGGGCAATTTCAGTTAAACCTGAAGTTATTCTAATGGACGAGCCTTGTTCTGCTTTAGATCCTATTGCTACAGCTCAAATAGAAGAACTAATTGATGAGTTAAAAAAAGACCATACTATTATAATAGTCACTCACTCAATGGCACAAGCTGCAAGAGTTTCTCAAAATACAGGTTTTTTTCACCTTGGAGAATTGATAGAACATGGTTCTACTGATAAAATATTTAAGAATCCAGAAAACAAAAAAACTCAGGATTATATCACAGGGAGGTTTGGATAATGACCGAAGCACCACATACAGTAAAGTCTTACGAAGAAGAACTTAAAAATTTAAATAGCAATATAATTAAAATGGGTGGATTTTGTGAAGAAGCTTTGGGTAAAGCTATTCAAGCAATTACTACAAGAAATAGTGATAATGCTGAGGCAGTAATTAAAGATGATGAAAAAATTGATAAATTTGAGACTTTAATTGAACAGCAAGTAGTAAATTTAATTGCTTTAAGACAACCTATGGCCATAGATCTTAGAGAAACAGTCACTGCTTTAAAGATATCTTCTGACCTTGAGAGAATAGGTGATTTAGCAAAAAATATTTCTAAAAGAACTCTTTTGTTAAATGAAAATTTACCAAAAAATTTAGTAGATGCTATTATAAGAGTATCTTCGGATGTTCAAAAACAATTGAAATCAATATTAGATGCATATTTAGAAAGATCTTCGAGTATGGCAATTAATGTATGGGAAAGCGACGAACAAATTGATGATTTAACAAATTTATGCATGCAAGAAGTGATTAGATATTTAAAAGATAACGAAAATAACTTAAGTGATGGAACCCACTTATTATTTGTAACTAAAAATATAGAGAGAATAGGTGATCATACAACCAACATTGCTGAGCAAGTATATTATTTAGTTAAGGGAGAATATCTAGAGGGTGATCGACCAAAAGGCACAGAACCTATTGTTACTGGAGAAAAGTAAAATATGTCGGCTCATATTTTTATAGCTGAGGACGAGGCTGCTATAATAACTCTACTAAAGTATAACCTTGAAAAAGAAGGTTACAAAGTAAGTTTCTGTGAAAATGGTGAAGATGCGCTTAAACAAATTAAAGATAAGCTTCCTGACTTAATATTAATGGATTGGATGTTGCCCGATTTGTCAGGCGTTGAAATATGTAAAAATTTAAAAAAAGACAAAAAGCATAATGACATACCAGTAATAATGTTAACAGCAAAAGGCGAGGAGGAGGACAAATTAAGAGCTTTTGATACAGGTGCAGATGATTATGTAACAAAACCATTTAGTCAAAAAGAACTTAATGCAAGAATTAAATCATTACTCAGAAGATCAAAACCACAATCCACCGTTGATGTTGTTGAGTTTACAGATCTAAAAATAGATAGAATAACAAAAAGAGTTTATAGAAATAACATTGAAATATCTCTAGGACCTACAGAATTTAAATTATTAGATTTTTTTATCAAAAATCCAAAAAGGGTATATTCAAGAGAACAACTCTTAAACAATGTTTGGGGAGAAAATATTTACGTTGAAACTAGAACTGTCGATGTGCATATCAGAAGATTAAGACAGGCTATTAATATAGATAATACTAAGCCTTTAATTAGAACTGTAAGATCAGCAGGTTATTCTTTAGAATCTTGAAGGTCTTTAGGTCTAGTAAATTCTTTAATTAAACCATTTCCATCTAATTTATTCCATTCATTAAAATCAAAATAAATTTTTGCAAATGCCGATGTCGGAAATTTGTAGTTTAATAATTTAAAATGGTTGTTGTTGTGATTTTTTGTCAGTGATCGTATTAGATTTCTAACAGTAGGTTCATGGTTAATTAAAAGCACTGATTTATATTTTTTTGGTATTTTTTTTATTATATCTATAATTTTATCTTCACTTGATAAGTATAATTTTTTTGAAGAAATAATTTTTTTTGGTTTATCTATTTTTTTTAATAAAATTTTTAAGGTTTTCTTTGTTCTTTTTGATGATGAAAGTAATATGTAATCAAACTTATAATTTTTTTTAACAAAAAATTCACAAATCTTTTTTGCATTTTTCTCGCCACGCTTACTTAATGGTCTTTCATGATCATCAAGATTTGGGTGGTCCCAGCTAGATTTTGCATGACGCATAACGTATAATTTAAGCATAAATTTTAAATATATGACTGCATTAAAAAAACAAGATAAAGAAACACTAAAATCTAAATACATAAATAGAGAGCTGTCTTGGCTAAAATTCAACGACAGAGTTCTTCTTGAGGCCCAAAATTTTGAAAATCCTCTTTATGAAAGAATTAAATTTTTATCTATAGCTGGATCAAATTTAGATGAATTTTTCATGGTTCGTGTTGCAGGTTTATATAGTCAAATCAAACAAGATGTAGATTCACTTAGTTCTGATGGTCTTACTCCTGATGAACAAATGAGTGAAGTTATTTTGGAAACAAATAATCTTCTTAATAAACAAAATAAAATATATAGAGATTTAATTCTTCAATTAAAAAAAGCAAATATAAGTATAGTTAAACCTGAAAATTTAAGTAAACCTGAACAAAAAAGATTATTTAAAATTTTTAATGAAGAAATTTACCCTCTGCTAACCCCATCAGCAATAGACCCAGCTCATCCCTTTCCATTTATTGCAAATCAAGGAAGAGCATTAGTTATGAGATTAAATAAGAAAAATAAAAAAAGGACTTTAAATACAATAATAGTAATTCCAAAAGCTTTATCAAGATTTATTGAAATAGATGGAAATAAAAGTTTTAAAAAATTTTTAATTATAGATGATGTTATAAGTTTTTTTGCCTCTGAAATATTTCCTGATCATGATTTAGATAAAAAAATGTTATTTAGAGTTATAAGAGATAGTGATGTAGAAATTCAAGAGGAGGCCGAAGATTTAGTAAGATCTTTTGAATTGGCTTTAAAAAGAAGAAGAACAGGTGACATAGTACGTTTAGAAATTTTAAAAAATAGTAATAATGACTTAATTAAGTTTATAACCAATAAGTTAAACGTAAAATCTGAATACATCTATGAAATTGAAGGCATTGTTGGAATTCAAGATATAGACCAAGTTTGTAAAATTAAAAATTCTAAATTAAGATTTAAAAATTTTAATCCCAGGGAGGTTGAGAGATTAAAGGAGTTTAATAATAATTTTTTTGATACTATAAAAAAAAAAGATTTAATAGTTCATCACCCTTTTGAAACATTTGATGCTGTCGTTGAGTTTTTAAATCAAGCTGCATATGATAAAAAAGTTATAGCAATTAAACAAACTCTATACAGAACAACGCTAGATTCTCCAATTGTTAAAGCCTTAATAACAGCAGCTGAAAATGGAAAGACAGTAACCGCTTTAATAGAGATCAAAGCAAGATTTGATGAAGAAGCAAACATTCAACTTTCAAGAAGTTTAGAAAAGGCAGGAATTCAAATAGTTTATGGTTTTGCAAAATATAAAACACATGCAAAATCATCTTTAATATTAAGAAAAGAGCAGGGAAAAATTCAAACTTATATACATCTGGGAACTGGCAATTATCACCCAGTTAATGCAAAAATTTATACTGACTTATCTTTATTTAGTTCTGATAAAAAATTAGCAACTGATGTGGAAAAATTTTTTAATTATGTAACTGGTTATTCAAAACCACGAAATCTTAGTAAAATATCTATATCACCAATTAATCTTAGGGAAACTTTGAACAAATGTATTGCTAACGAGATTACAAATGTCAAAAAAGGTAAAAAAGGTGAAATATGGGCCAAAATGAATTCCTTAGTAGATCCAGCGATAATTGATAAATTTTACGAAGCTTCAAATGCTGGAGTAAAGATATTTTTATTTGTAAGAGGTGTTTGTTGTTTAAGACCTGGAGTTAAAGATAAATCTGAAAATATAATAGTTAAAAGCATGATTGGAAGATTTTTGGAACACTCAAGAATTTATTGTTTTGCAAATGGAAAAACAATGCCTAGTAGAGATGCAAAAGTTTTTATTTCATCAGCAGATTTAATGCCAAGAAATTTAAATCGAAGAGTAGAACTTCTAGTTCCAATTGAAAACCAAACAGTCCACGAACAAGTTCTTGATCAAATTATGTTAGCTAATTATTTAGATAAAAACCAAAGTTGGGAACTTGATGCTAGTGGAAATTATAAAAAAATTAAATATAGTGAAAATGATTCTTTTTCAGCCCATGATTATTTTATGAATAATCCTAGTTTATCTGGAAGAGGTAAAGCTAAATTAAAAATGAAACCAAAAAAATTAAATTTAAGATTAATTAAAAGTGGAAATTAAAGTTTTAAAAAATAATCAAAATCTGAAATTAAAACCTGCTAAATTAGCAGTAATTGATATAGGTTCCAATTCTATCAGGATGTTAATATATGAAGATTTTAACTCATCTCGTGTGCCTTTTTTCAATGAAAAAGCCGTTTGTGAACTTGGTAAAAATTTAGATAAGTCAAGAAAACTTCATAAATCTGGTGTGGATTATGCCCAAAAAGTATTGAAGAGATTTTCAGAAATTTTAAATGTTTCCAAAATTGTTAATTTAAAAATAATAGCAACTGCTGTTTTAAGAGAAGCAACAGATTCAAAACCCTTTGTTGAATACGTAGAAAACCTTTTTAAAAAAAAAATAGAAATCTTAAGTGGTGACGAAGAAGCAATTTGTTCAGCTGAAGGTGTTAAAATTGGATTTGATAATGTAGATGGGTTAGTTGCTGATCTTGGTGGAGGAAGTTTAGAATTGGCTAGAGTTGAAAATGGTTTGATTACTAATAAAACATCTTTTCCTTTAGGTGTTTTAAGACTACTTAATAATCCAATTGTAAAAAAGAGAAACCTTTCTAAATATATAAAACAACTTTTGAGAGAAGAGAAATGGTTATCTAAAAAAAAATTTCAAAATTTGTATTTAGTTGGAGGAACATGGAGAGCTTTATTTAAACTTCATCTGTTTCAAAATAAACATCCTGTCCATATAATTCATCAGTATTCAGTAAATTATGAAACTATATCATCATTTGTAGAAAAAATAGCATCGTTTAATAAAGCAAAACTAAAAACAGTTGAATATATATCTAAATCTAGAACACCTTATCTACCATATAGCTCTATTATTTTAGATGAGATTATGAAATTCACAAATCCAAAAAACATAATTTGTTCTATAAGCGGTATTAGGGAGGGATCTTTGACGAAAGATTACTTTAAAAATATTGATAACTCTCAGGTTTTTGAAAAATCATTAGAATATATTTCTAAGAAAAGAGGTGATTTGGGATTAACTTACAAAAAGTATTATGAATTTATCAAACCTGTATTTGATGGTAATGAACATTTTAATGAAAAATTACTTAACTTAGCTTGTGTTTTAAGTCATATGGATTGGGGACTAGGTGCTTTTCAAAAGGCAGAATTAGTTTTTCAAGAAACATTAAATACCCCTTTATTGAGACTTTCACATAAAGAAAGAATTCAAATAGCTCTTTCATGTTATTGGAGGTACTGCAGTATTAAATACAATCCAAAAATAGAATATTTGACTTTTTTAAATAATAATGAAATTTTTTCTAGCAAACAAGTTGGTGCAGCCTTAAGATTTGCTCACTCACTAACATCTATTTCAACTATCTTTTTAGAGGAATTTAAATTGTATAAAAGAGGCAACTCTGTATTTTTAAAAATTCCAGCACAACATCAAGAAATAATTTCTAAACAAGCCACAAAAAGATTTAAAGCTCTGGCGAGAGAATTATTTTTAGAACCAAGAGTAATTTATTCAAATAATTAATATATAATTTAATTTATTACAACTTACAGGTTAGTGATTTTTCTTCTTTAATATATTTTTAATTTTATTGAAACATATCTTTAATCCAAATGTAATATTCTTCTGTGATTAAATTGTAAACATTAAACCCCTGAAATACGCTCGGTATTATTATTGAGCGTATTTCTTTTTATAAAACAAATACATTCCTATATGAGATGCATTGTTAAATTTACCATTCTCAATTAATTTAATTATTTGATGATCTGAAACTATGTGGATTTTAATTCCTTTTTCAGGCTTTAAAATTTTAATAAGATTATTACAAAAAAAACCAGTAATTTTAGTGGTGAGTCGACCTGGTTCAGAATAAAATGAAGTAATTTTTCTCAATTTATTTCTTGATTTATATCCTGTTTCCTCAATTAATTCTTTTTTAGCAGAAATTAAAGCTGTTTCATGTTTTTCAATTATACCAGATGGAAACTCAAAATTAATTTGATTTATAGGAATTCTTTTTTGTGAAACCAAAATATACTTGTTCTTAATTTTGGGTATTACTATTGAAAGGTTTGAGGTTTTTAAAAAATGATAAAATTCTTTTTTTTTAAATTTTTTATTAATTAATTTAATATTGTTTGTTAGTTTTAAATTTTTCAATCTTTTTTTAAGAATAATTTTTTTGCGATATAAACAGCAATTAACATACCAATTAATTCTGCAATTATATAAAAAGGAGTGTTTAAATAACTTATACCAGTAAACGACTCTGTGAATGTTCTTGCTATTGTTACAGCAGGATTTGCAAAAGAAGTTGAAGAGGTAAACCAATAACCAGCAGTGATATATAAACCTACTGATCCAGCAACAGCTATTTTACCTGATCTCATTGAACCAAAAATTATTAAAATAAGACCCAACGTAGCAACTATTTCAGAAGTAAAAATATAAATCCCACTCCTTGACTTTGTTGATAATTCAAAAACCTGATGTTCAAAAAAGAAATTAGCTAATGCTACACCTAGCAAACATCCAAGTATCTGAGCAGAAATATAAAAGGGTAGAAGGTTTTTTTTTAACTTTCCTGTAATTGTCATAGCAATACTTACAAATGGATTGAAATGAGCCCCAGATACATCAGCAAATACTGTTATTAGCACAAACAATCCAGCTCCGGTTGCCAATGTGTTTGCTATTAGCATTACTGCTATATCATTAGTTAGATTTTCTGCCATTAAACCTGATCCAACTATGATCATGACCAGAAAGCAACTTCCAATGAGCTCTGAAAGAAAATATCTATTTTTATTTTTCATCTATCCAATCTTTAATTTTATTACTTATAATATTGAAAGTTTTTCTAATGATTATTTGCTTTTCTTCGTCATTTGCATTTTGAAGTTTAGCTACCGGATCTTCTATATCCCAATGTATAATTTGGTTTTTATCAGGCCAAATAGGACATACCTCATTATTTGCGTTGTTGCATACTGTTATTACATGATCCAATTTTAATTCTTTATTGATAAATTCTTCAAAGTTTTTAGAACTATAATTAGTTAGATCATAACTTTTATTTTTTTCTAAAAAACTTTTAACATCTTCATTGATTTTTCCAGATGGATTACTACCAGCACTAAAAGCATTAAATTTATTTGAGTATTCGTTATTAATAATACTCTCAGCGATAATGCTTCTCGCTGAATTTCCTGTGCATACAAATAAAATATTTTTCATTAAAAAATAATTTTATAAATACCAATTACAAACAAAGGAATTTGTAATCCAAAATTTGTTAAAATTGCCTTATCTTTTGAGATGAAACCTGCAATCGTCCAACCGACTACACCAAGACCATGAAAATATATATTAATTGGATATATATTTAAATTTGTAAGCAATATTCCTGTTAAGACTAAAAATGTGCTTATCCATTTAAGATATTTTTTTAAAAACATAAAACTCCTTTCTTCATACTTATGACAGTTATGTTAAAGATTTATTAAAATTATTATTTTATATTAAATTGATTATGTATCTATGGATAAAATATCCTCCGATTAGCAATATTAAACCTGCAATATAAATTATGAAAAAATTCATATTCAATGATTTTGCAAAAAAGAAGGGTACAAAAAATAAATAACTTGCTGGTACTGCAATAAATATACTTTTTGTAAACATTACTGTTTTCTCTGTATCATTATGCTCATAATACGAAAACAGTATCGCTATTAGTGATACCAAAGGTAAAGCAATAATAAATCCAGCCAACTTAGGATTTTGACCAGCCAACCAACTTGAAAAAGCAACAATTAAACCCGCTACTACAACTTTAAAAATAAAAAATAACATCTGCTTTCTAGCTTGTTGTAAATTCTTTAATTTTTTCAAAACTGAAGTGATCGGCTATATCTTTCTTTGCGTAGTATACGTCATCAACTGTTCCTTGTTCGTTTATTAAAACATCTGTAACAGCTATATCAAAATGACCTTTGATTTTTAAAGGAATATATCCCTTTAAAATTGCAGGTATTATTTTATGAGATTTAAATAGCATTGCAGATAATGTTTTAATCATTGATCTTTCAATTTCATATTTTTGAAAATATTTAAAATCTTCATCAGCTAATACAGTAAAAGGTAAATTTTTATGTTTTTTCATGTAAGACCTTAAATTATCAACTGGTGAATGAAATATTGCGACATGTGTAAAATTACTTCCCAGCTCGTTAAATCTTTTATTAATTTCGTTTAATCTAAGATTGCAAAAACTACACCCAGCTATTCTATAAAAAGTTAAAAGAACTTTCTTTCCATGTGTTTCTGATAAATTAAATGTAGACCCGTCATCTCTTGGAAGTGTAATTTCCTCTAATTTATCTCCTTTAGAAATCTTCATTTAATAGAGCATTTTTTACAAAGTCCGAAAAATTCAAGGTTATATTTATTAAATTTCATTCCAGCTTTCTCTTGAAAAGTTTTCAAATATTTTGATAATTTGTGATCACTTATTTCACTTACTTCTTCACAACTTTCACATATAGAAAATGCTGTAGCCTTCGATATTTGGCAATTAGAATTTTTGCATGCAACAAAAGCATTTTTACTTTCAATTTTATGAATTTTACCAATTTCAACTAATTTATCCAACGCTCTATAAACCTGAGGTGGGGCTTTAATACCTTTTTTTTGAACGTTATGAAGAATTGAATAAGCTTTAATCGGTTCATTTACTTTTTCTATATAATCGAGAATAATTTTTTGGTTTTTTGAAAGTGTTTCTTTTTGCATTATTTTATTTTATCAATTTAGCATTAATTTTTCAATTGAATGGTCTGTTTTATTTTAAATAAAGAAATTATAAATAAGAACAAAGCCGCTGCAATTATCGATGGACCTGAAGATGTATTAAATTCTAATGATGAAAACAGACCTATAAAAACTGATAACAATCCTCCAATTATTGAAAAAACAACCATTTTTTTTGGATTATCTGAAAGATTTCTAGCCATAGCTGTTGGAATTATCAACATCCCTGTAATCAATAAAACTCCAACTAGTTTTATAGAAATTGCTATTAGTGCAGCTAATAGGATTGTAAATATTGCTTTTGCTCTATCAGGGTTTAAACCTTCAGCTTCAGCTAGCTCATAATTTACTGTGGATGCAAATAATGGTTTCCAAATTAGTTTTAATACAATGAGAATTATTGCACCACCTCCCCATATGATTATCAAATCATCAATATTGACAGCCAATATGTCTCCAAATAGTAATCCCATAACATCAAATCTTATAAATGATAGAAAACCAACTACGACTAAACCAACTGCTAAAGAAGAATGAGCTAAAAGCCCAAGTAAAGCATCTCCAGGTAAATTAGTATTTTTTTCAAGCTTAACTAATATGATAGCTATTACAGATGAAATAATAAATATCGAAATTGCTATATTAATTTCAAAAGCCAATGCCATTGTAACCCCAAGCAAAGCCGAATGAGCTAATGTATCACCAAAATAAGACAATCTTCTCCAAACCACAAAGCAACCAAGTGGACCAGTTACAAAAGCAACTCCTATTCCTGCCACCAATGCTCTTATGAAAAAATCATCAAACATATTAATTTTTTTTTATTTCTCCATCATCAGAATGTGTGTGGTCGTGTTTGTGTTCGTATATTGAAAGAGTTTGTGATGCTTGCTCTCCAAATAAAACTTTATACTCGTTACTCATCGCAACATCTTTTGGAGTTCCTGAACAACAAACGTGTCCATTTAAACATAAAACAAAATCAGTAGCACTCATTACAGTATGCAAATCATGAGAAATTAATAAAATACCACAATTTAGCTTCTCTGATATTTCTTTTATCAATTTATAGAGCGCAATCTCTCCTGTAAAATCTACACCTTGAACAGGCTCGTCTAATACTAATAATTCAGGTTTTTTTGAAACAGCTCTTGCAAGCAAAACTCTTTGAAATTCACCACCTGACAAATTTCCTAAATTTTTATTCTTAAGATGATCTACTCCAGTTAATGTTAATGCTTCATCTATCAATTTGTCATTTAAATCATCTGTTAATAACATAAAATCTTTCACTCTTAGAGGAAGAGTCCAATCAATAGAAATTTTCTGTGGGACATATCCAATTTTATTTGTGAGTTTTTGAACTTCACCTTCGATATTTTTATGTAAGCCTAGTGCAATTTTAGCGGTAGTGCTTTTACCAGATCCATTTGGTCCGATTAATGTAATAATCTTGCTTTTTTCAACTACAAGTGAAACACCTTTGACAAGCCATTTATCATTTCGCTTTAGTCCAACATCTTTCAATTTTACTAAAATATTATTTTCTATACCCATTTATTCACTTGACTAAAATAAGTTTTATTATTATTTAATGTTATATTATAACAATTATCAAAAACCAATTATTATGAAAAATTTAAAAAAAACATCTATAACGCTTACTATACTATCATTTTTAACTTTATTTACACCAGCAAATGCTGACATTAAAGTTGTTACATCGATTAAACCAATACACTCTTTAGCTAGCTATTTAATGGATGGTGTTGCTAAACCTGATTTAATAGTTGATGGATATGCTTCTCCACATGGCTTTCCAATGAAACCTTCACATGCAAAAATGTTACAAAATGCAGATATTGTATTTTGGGTAGGTGAAGACTTAGAAAATTTTTTAGAAAAACCTTTAGACTCAATTGCTGCAAAAGCAGAAAAAATTGAGCTTATGGAAATAAAAGGTTTAGTTAAATTAAAATTTAGAGAAAGAAATATTTTTGATGATCATGACGATCATGGACACAAGAAAAAAGATGATCATGATGACCACGACCATGACGATCATGCAAAAAAAGAAGATGGGCATAAAGAGGATGATCATGACGATCATGGACACAAGAAAAAAGATGATCATGATGACCACGACCATGACGATCATGCAAAGAAAAAGGATGGACATGATGATCACGACGATCATGATGGACATGAAGGTCATCACCATGGTGAATTTGACCCGCACATTTGGTTAGATCCAATTAATGCAAAAGTTATTTTATTTGAAATGTCTAAGCACTTAATTGAAAATGATCCATCCAATGAATCGGCTTACAGAGCTAATTTAAGTAAGGCTTACAAAGATATTGATAAATTAACAAGTGATGTAACAGCTGAGCTTAACGAAAGTACAGCCTCTATTGTTTTTCATGATGCTTACCAATATTTTGAAGAAAGATTTAAAGTTAATATATTAGGCGCTTTTACTGTAAATACAGATGTATTACCTGGAGCAGAACAATTAGCTGAAATAAGAGAGGTAATTGAACATGATAAAGTTGCTTGTGTGTTTTCAGAACCTCAATTTAATCCTAATATCATTAAAGCTGTTGCAAAAGATATGAATATTAAAACTGGTGTTGTTGATCCATTAGGTGCAACATTAAGTCCCGGAAAAGGTTTATATTTTGATTTAATAAAAAATATGTCAAAATCCTTTAAAGGGTGTTAATTTAATTAATGGGAGAAACTAACAAACAAGTTCCAGTTACTGTTTTAACTGGCTTTTTAGGCGCTGGAAAAACTACTCTTTTAAATAGAATATTAACTGAGCAGCATGGAAAAAAATATGCTGTGATAGTTAATGAGTTTGGTGAGCAGGGCATTGATAACGATTTAGTTGTCGATGCTGATGAAGAAGTATTTGAGATGAACAACGGTTGCATATGTTGCACTGTAAGAGGTGATCTAATCCGTATTCTAAGTGGCCTCATGAAGCGTGCAGATAAACTTGATGCAATCATAGTAGAAACTACTGGATTAGCTGATCCAGCTCCTGTTGCACAAACATTTTTTGTTGATCAAGATGTTGCGGATCGTACAAAATTAGATGCAATTGTTACTGTTGCTGATGCTGTTCACTTGAGTACACAATTATCAGATCATCATGAAGCAGAAGAACAAATTGCATTTGCTGATGTTGTATTATTAAACAAAATAGATCTTGTTGATGAAAGTGGATTAGAAGTTGTTAAAGAGAGAATAAAAAAAATTAATCCATTTGCAAAAATTATTCATACCACTAAATGTGGAGTATCTTTAAGTGAGATTTTAAATCTTGATGCTTTTAATTTAAAACGTATTTTAGATACTGAGCCTGATTTTTTAACATCAGACCACGATCATGAACATGATGATGATGTAACTAGCTTATCATTTGTTTCAGATACTCCTTTAGATATGGAAAAGTTTCAGGATTGGTTTAGCAAGCTTTTACAAACAAAGGGACAAGATATATTAAGAACCAAAGGGATTCTCGATTTTACTGGAGAAAATGATAGATATGTTTTTCAAGGTGTGCATATGCTTATGGATGCCTCGCCAATGGGTAAATGGCCAGAAGGCAAAGAACGAAACTCTCGACTAGTTTTTATTGGTCGAAATCTTGAGAGTATGAATTTGAAAGAAGGATTTGAAAATTGCAAATCGGCATGAAAGCTGATTCAAATAAGTTTCCAGAGTTAAATAAAACCAAATTTGAAAATAGAGGAAAGGAGTTTAAGCTTGGAATTCCTGTTACTAATGCTATTACGATTGGGAATTCTGTAGCTGTTGGATTTGGAGATGGAACTGTAAGAATATTTCGCTCAGGACAAATTTCAGAGGTAATAAAAGCACATAGCGGTGTTGTTCTTAGTATTTCAAAAGATGGTGAAGATATTTTAACTGGTGGCGATGATGGTAGATTTTTAAAAATTTCACTTGATGGAGAAATAAACGAAATTGCAAACTTTGGTTCTCGATGGGTAGATCATGTTACTGCATATAATGGTAGTTTGGTATGTACATCTGGAAATATTGTTTATCTCTGGATGCCAAATAAAAAAGAACCAAAATTATTAGAACACGAGAGTACCATCGGTGGTGTAGCATTTGATTCAAAGGGAAGAAGACTAGCAGTGTCTCGTTATGGTGGAGTTACTCTTTGGAAAAAAGATTATAGTAATAAGTGGAGCTCATCCAATTTAATTTGGAAAGGCTCGCACAATAAAGTCATTTTTAGCACTGATGATCGATTTTTGGTTACATCTATGCAAGAAAACCAACTTCATTTTTGGCGCTTAAAAGATAAAACAGATTCCTTCATGTCTGGCTATGGAGCAAAAGTCAAAAGTTTTGCTTTTGTTTATGATTCAAAATTTTTAGTAACATCCGGTTCAAATGAAGCAATCTGTTGGCCGTTTGATGGAAATGGACCAGAAGGTCGTAAACCAATTTGTCTTCCTTACGTTGGAAATAAACTAGTAACTTTTGTTGAGCCATTCCCAAACGAAAATGCGATTTTCACTGGTTTAAGTGATGGTTCAGTTTTTTTATCAGAAATTGAAAAATCAACCAATACGATCATCATCCGTAGCTTCACTGAGTCCGAGGTAACAACAATTGCAGTGACCGAAGATTGTTCAAGTATATTAATTGGTGATATCGGAGGAAATATTTTATGGACATCAATATGGGATGAAGAGGAAAAATAAATATGTTCAATAAAAAAAAACCAAATGTAGAAAAAATAAGAAATTTAAAAAAAATATTTTTAAAAGAAAAAGATATTCCCGAAACATCAATTTTAAGCATTGCAGAATTAAGCTGCCATGAACCTAATTGTCCTCCTATTGAGACGATCATAACTGAAAGAAAAATCGATGGAAAAATAAGAAATTGGCGTATTGGAAAACCAATTAATGATATTTTAGAAATAGATATTGTTCAATTGAGTAACTCTCATAACCACTCTCATTAAAATACTTATTTTTTTAATGCTTCCTCAAGATAGTCTAATCTATCTTGCCCCCAAAAAATTTCATTATTGAGGACATATGAAGGTGCACCAAATACGTCATTTTTAATCGCATCCTCTGAATTTTGTTGATATTCTTTTTTGATCTCATCATTTAGTGCCATTTTCTTTATCTCTTCAAAATTTAAACTCAATTTTTCACAAATTTCCTCAAGAATATTAAAATCTGAAATATCTTTTTCTAATGACCATAAATATTTTAAACATTCATTTCCAAAACTAAGTTTACTTCCCATTTTATTCGAAGCAATTACAAATTTTGCTGGTAAATGAGGGTCTTTAGGCGGAAAAAATTTTGGCTGTTTATTAATTGGCAAATTTAGTTTTTTTGCAATTCTTGTAAGCTCTAAAAGTCTATATTTTTGTCGTGCAGGATGTCTTTTTGGAACTGGCAATCCTCCTGTGTTTGGAAATATATCCCCAACTAAATCAAATGGTTTTTCTATAACTTCAATATTGTAATCGTTTATTATTTTAGCAAATCTATCTTTACCTAAGTAAGTAAATGGAGACAATACACTGAAATAATATTCAATTTTCATATAATTTAATTTTTTTATTATAGTAAAACTTTATCTTAATCATATATAAAAATAATAAGTAATAAACATTTCTAATAGTTTAAGTAATTGCTTTTTTTCATTAAATAAGTTCTAATAATATTGATGACAACTGTTTCTCTGACTTTAGATGAAGTTTTTGAATTAGCTAATAAAACTTTACTTGCAAATGGATGCGATGAAGAAACAGCAGATACTTTATCTACTTTAATCAAAAATGCTGAAAGAGACGGATCATTATCACATGGTCTATTTAGATTGCCCGCTTATGTATCTGGTTTAAAAAGCGGAAAGATTAATGGTAAGGCTAGACCAGTGATTTCAAAATTAACCCCTAGTGTTGTTAAAGCAGATGGGAAAAATAGTCTTGCCCCAATGGTTTTAAAATATGGATTACCAGAACTTGTTAAAGCTGCAAAAGAAAATGGAATAGCGGTTTTAGCAATTACTAATTCTCATCATATGGCTGCTATGTGGCCTGAGACTGAAGCAATAGCAGAGCAAGGACTTGTTGCTTTCGCTTGTACATCATACAAGCCAGCAGTTGCACCAGCAGGAGCAATTAAACCTTTATTTGGAACAAACCCAATTTCATTTGCTTGGCCAAGAAAAAATAAACCACCTGTAGTTTATGATATGGCTACTGCATCGATGGCTATGGGAGAGGTTCAAGTTGCAAAAAGAGAAGGGCACAAGGTCCCAATAGGAACTGGTTTAACTAAGGATGGAAAAGAAACAACAGATCCTGGTGAAATAGCAGATGGCGGAGTTTTGTTGCCATTTGGCGGCTATAAAGGCTCAGGAATAGCAATGATGGTTGAATTGCTTGCTGGAGCCTTAGTTGGAGATAATTTTAGTTATGAGACGGCTGAGAAGGATACAGATGATAGTGGACCACCAAGTGGTGGAGAGTTTATTTTGGCAATATCTCCTGACAAGTTAACAAATTCTGATTGGGATAGTCATTCAAATAAATTCTTTGAGAAAATGAAATCAATGGGAGAGGTTAGATTACCAGGTGAAAGACGTCACAAAAACAGATTAGACACCGGACCAAGAAATATTAATGAGGAACTTGTTAATAAAATAAAATCTTTAAGTTAATTCAATTTCAATTGGTGTGTGATCCGAAGGTTTTTGTCTTCGACGAGGAAATTTATTAATCTTTACATCTTTCACAAGATTTATAATTGAATTTGAAACTAAGAAATGATCAATTCTCATACCATTATTTTTTTGCCATGCACCGCTTGTATAATCCCAAAAAGTATATCCTTCTTTATCAGGATGAATATATCTATATGCATCATGAAAACCTAAACTTAACAATTCTCTTAATTTTTTTCTTATCTCTAGTCTAAACAATGCATCATTTTCATATCCTTTAGGATTATGAACATCTTCTGCTGATGGAATTATATTAAAATCACCACCAATAATTATATTCTCTTTTTTTTTTAAATAAGCTTTTAATTTATTAATTAAACTTTCTAGCCAATATAATTTGTAAGTATATTTTTCTGTATCAACTGGATTTCCATTGGGTGTGTATATATTTATTAATTTAATAGTTTTTGATTTATGTTTTAGATCTGCAGTAATAATTCTAGATTGTTTATTTTTGTCTTTAAAAATATCTTTTTCAATTTTATCTAATTTTTTTTTAGAAATTATCGCAACTCCATTATAAGATTTTTGACCAAATACATAATTCTGGTAATTTGATTTTTCAAAGTCTTCGTAAGGATAGTTTTCATCTTGAGCTTTGATCTCTTGCATCATTAAAATATCTGGTGAATATTTTTTTAAATACTCTTTAATATTTTCAATTCTTGCTCTTACAGAGTTAACATTCCAGGAACTAATTATCATTAAAGCGAGAAAGATACGCCACAACCACAAGAAGATTTGCTTTGCGGGTTGTTTATTTTAAAAGAATCTCCGATTAATTCTTTTACAAAATCAACTTCAGATCCTTTTAGTAAATCTGCCGATGTTTTGTCGATAAGGATATTATCTTGTTGTAGATCATCATCTTTAGCAGAGTTATCAAATGAGAAATCATATTGAAATCCAGAGCATCCACCACCTTTAATAGCGATTCTAAAAAATGACCCTTTATCTTTTGATGAAAGAAGATGGTTTATCTGCTTTATAGCATTATCTGTAAATTTAATTTCTTTAATCATAATTAAACATTGATAAAAACAATATAATAATATTTTGCCATTTTTAAAGAATGAAAAATTACTCAAAATTAGGAACATTTGCATCAAAAGGTAGACTGTTCAAAGAAGCGAGCAATCCTTTCAGATCACCTTTTCAAAGAGATAGAGATAGAATAATTCATTCTACCTCATTTAGAAGATTGAAGCACAAAACCCAGGTATTTGTGAATACTGAAGGAGATCATTATAGAACCAGAATCACACATTCCATTGAAGTATCACAAATTGCTAGAACAATTGCTAAATACTTAGGTTTAAATGATGATTTAGCTGAAACATTAAGCTTAGCTCATGATTTAGGTCATACACCTTTTGGTCATGCGGGAGAAGAGTCCCTAAATGAATGTATGTATGAATATGGTGGATTTGACCACAATCTTCAAACACTTAGGATAGTAATGTTCATTGAAAATAAATATTTTAAATTTCAAGGTCTTAATTTAACATTAGAAACATTAGATGGTCTTATTAAACATAATGGTCCGGTAACAAAGCTAGTCAAAATAAATAATTTAATTGGTTTGAAAAATTTAAAAAATAAAATTAATTTTTCAAAAAACTCCTCACTGGAGGCTCAAATTGCATCTATATCTGATGACGTTGCATACAATAACCATGACATTCAAGATGGAATAAAAGCTAAATTATTTACTTTAAACGATCTTAAACAAATCTCTTTTTTTGATGAAATTTTAAACTCATATAAAAACAAATTAAAAAGTGAAAATAATGATATTCTTGTATATCAAACTATAAGAGACTCTATAAATTTAATGGTTCAAGACTTAATAACAACAACAACAAGAAATATTTTAATGAACAAAATATCTACAAAAAAAGATGTATCAAATAAAAAAAATCAAATTGTTGATTTTTCCAACAAATTAAAAATAACTATAAATGAGATTAGAGATTTCCTTAGAATAACTATGTATAATAATAAAGATGTATTAAAAAAAAATAACGAAGGAAAAAAGATAATTAAAAAGCTTTTTAGTGTAATTAACAAAAATCCAAAAAAGTATATTAAAACTAAATATTTAAAAACTAACAAAGAAAGAGCTATATCTGATTATATTTCTGGTATGACTGATAGGTACGCCATACAATTATATAGAGCATCAAAATGAATATATTTGAGGAATACTTAAATAAAATTTTAAATAAAATTAAATTAGCAAGTGAAGAAAAGCTAATTTTATTACCTGAAAGTTTATCTGGTATAAACGTAGACATACCTCCTAAAAAATTTAAGTGTGATCTGTCAACTAATGTTGCAATGGTTTTATCTAAAACAAATAATGAACCACCAATTAAAATTGCCGAAAAATTGAAAGATATTATTTTTAAAGACGATAATAATATTGAGAAGATAGAAATAGCAAAGCCTGGATTTATAAATATTATTTTAAAAAAAGAGTTTTGGACTTCATTTCTTTTAAATATAAATAATCTTAATAATTTTGGCGCAGCACTTAAGGGCTCTAAAAAGAAACATTTAATTGAATTTGTGTCTGCAAATCCCACTGGACCATTACACGTTGGTCATTGTAGAGGTGCTATTCTAGGTGATGTTATCTCTAATTTACTAAAATTTAACAATCAAGAAGTTGTAAAAGAATATTATGTAAATGATCATGGTAATCAAATTTTACATTTTACTAGATCTGTATATTTGAGAATAAAAGAAAAATTAGATAATCAAACTTTTCCACTAAATGAAGATGATTTATATCCAGGAGAATACATCAAGGATATAGCGCAACATATTATAGATAATAATAAAGATTTACAATTTGATGATTATGAAAAAATTAAGTTAACACTTACTAAACTAGCAATTACAGAGTCACTTAAACTCATTAAGACTAATTTAAATAATTTGGGAATTATTCATGATAATTTTGCGAGTGAGACTGAAATAGTTGAAAATAAAGAGGTTGATAAGGTTATTGAGAAACTTAAAAAAGATAAATTTGTATTTATAGGAAAAATCAAAGCTCCCGAAGGAGAAGACACAACTAATTGGGTAGAAAGAGATCAATTACTTTTTAGATCAACAGATTTTGGGGATGATAAAGATAGGGCATTACAAAAATCTGACAACACATGGACTTATTTTGCTGGAGATGTTGCGTATCATAATACAAAACTAAACAGAAAATTTGATAAATTAATAAATATTTTAGGAGCGGATCATGCGGGTTATATAAAAAGAATTACATCTGTTGTTGAAGCTTTATCTGGAGAAAAAAATAAATTAATTTGTAAAGTAAGCCAACTTGTTAAGCTAATAAAAGATGGCAAACCTTTTAAAATGTCTAAAAGAAAAGGTGATTACATTACCGTTGAAGATTTAATTTCTGAAGTTGGAAAAGATGCAACGAGATTTATTATGCTAAGTAGAAGCAATGATGCTGAATTAGATTTTGATTTTACTAAAGTAAAAGAAAAATCTAAAGACAATCCGCTTTATTATGTTCAATATTGTTATGCTAGAATTTCATCGGTTTTTAGAAATATAAATAAAAATATTGATGACAAGATTGATAATGAAAATAATAATATGCAATTTAATAATGAAGAAATTGAAATTTTTAAAAAAATATCTGAATGGCCTAAATGTGTAGAAATTTCCACTAAAAAACTAGAACCTCATAGGATCCCTGTATATTTATATGAGTTATCATCTCAGTTTCATTCCTATTGGAATATGGGAAAAGATGATGTTGAAAAAAGATTTATCAATGATGATAAAACAATAAATATAGAAAAACTAATATTTTTAAAATCTATTGCCAAAACAATTAAAACTGGAATGGATATTATAGGTGTTGATACACCTGAAAAAATGTAATGCTAAAAGAGCTCAAATATTTATTTTATTTAATAATTATATTTTTCTTTCTATTTTTTACTCTAAGATATTATTTTTCGGACGATAATTACAAGAAATCATATAGAGCAGTTTCAAGTATTGATGAAAAAATATCATCTAACGAAAATAATCTATTTATTCTTAAAAATGACACGGACAACATTATTGAATATGTAGAATACAAAAATAAAAATACAAAAAAATATTCTTTTTGGGAATTGTTATATAATGATTAAAAAAACTAGAGCTTTTATATGTGGCATTAGTGGACATAATTTAAAAAAAAGTGAAGTAAGTTTTTTAAAAAAATATAAGCCATGGGGAATAATCCTTTTTTCAAGAAATATAAAATCAATCAATCAAGTTCAAAAATTAAC
Source organism: uncultured Pelagibacteraceae bacterium (assembly GCA_902618205.1). Taxonomy (GTDB): domain Bacteria; phylum Pseudomonadota; class Alphaproteobacteria; order Pelagibacterales; family Pelagibacteraceae; genus Pelagibacter. The sequence continues at coordinate 47,289 of CACMZL010000001.1, forward strand.
TATTTCGATTAAAAAAATATTTAAAAACTCTAATTATCCAATTCTAATTGATGAAGAAGGTGGAAGAGTAAGTAGATTAAGAAAATTCATAGATAATTCCATTTTTAGTGCAAAATATTTTGGTGATTTATATTTAAAAGATAGAAAAAAATTTGATATTTATTTCAATGTTTATGTTAAGCAAATATCCTATTTGTTAAGACTTATTGGTATTAATATTAATACAGTTCCCGTATTGGATTTAAGACGAAATAAGTCTCATAAAATTATAGGTGATCGATCCTATTCAAATGATAAAAAAACTCTGTCTAAAATTGGCGATATATCTATCGAAAAATTTCACGAAAATAGGGTTGGTACAGTAATTAAACATCTTCCAGGTCATGGTTTAGCTAAAGTTGATAGTCACCATAAATTACCAGTTATAGACAAAGATCTAAAGTATCTTAAAAAATATGATTTTTTTCCATTTACCACAAAAAAATCTGTTTTAGGTATGACCGGTCACTTGTTGTTTAAGAAACTTGATCCGATAAATAACGTTTCACATTCTAAAAAAATCATAAAAATGATTAGAAGAGAAATATCATTCAAGGGAATATTAATGTCAGATGATATTTCAATGGGTGCTCTTAAAGGTAATTTAAAAAATAACGTTATTAAATCTTTTCGTGCAGGTTGTAATTTGGTGCTTCATTGCAATGGAAAAATGAGAGAAATGAATGTGGTAGGTCAAAATTCACCTTATATCGATGATTTTATTGTGAAAAAAACTTCTAAATTAATTCAAATAATAAGTTAAATTTAAATCCATGAGTGATTCTTTAGAATTTAATGTTGATCTTAGTAATTACTCTGGATCATTAGAAATACTTTTAGATTTGGCAAAATCACAAAAAGTTGATTTGGAAAATATATCAATCACCAAATTAGCAGATCAATTTCATGATTTTATAACAAAAACTGAAAATTTAAATTTAGAATTAGCCTCAGAATATTTGCTAATGGCTACTTGGTTAACTTATCTTAAATCTAAACTACTATTACCAGAAACAGAAGAAGAAGAATTTAAAGCTCTTGAAGTAGCAGAGAAATTAAAGCTCCAACTTAAAAAACTAGAATTAATAAGATTATTGTCTTCTCAGATGTTGAGCAGAAAAAGATTAGGCAAAGATATTTTTATGAGAGGTTCAAAAAGTGGAATGAGATCAATTTATAATTCTCAATATTCATTAACATTGTTTGAATTATTAAAAACGTATTCAAATATCGTAATGACAAAAGATTTTCAGAGAATGAATATTCCAAAACTACCAGTATTTACTACTGAAGAGGGTATTAAAGTCATAAAAGAGTTTTACAATAATTTAAATGATTGGAAAAATATGACTGATCTAATACCAAAAAATTTTAGAAATTCTAAAACTTTAAGTAAGACAGGTAATGCTGGAATTTTTGCTGGATCTTTAGAACTTGCAAAAGAAGGCAATATATCTATTAAACAAGATAATTTATTTGAGGACATATATATTAAAAAAATCTAATGAATAAATTAAAAAAAAATAATGTTGTATCATTTCCATCTAAATTAAGTGATGTTGATAAAGAAATAGAAGCTATTGTTTTTGCAGCAGCAGAGCCTTTAAATATTGAAACTATTGAAAATAAAATTTCAAAAAAGACAGATGTTGAAAAATCTTTACTAAAACTTCAGAATTTTTATTCTGATCGTGGAATAAATTTAGTCTGTATATCCAATAAGTGGTCTTTTAGAACTTCACCAAATTTATCCTCATTAATGTCTCAACAAAAAACTGTTGAAAAAAAATTATCAAAGGCTGCGATAGAAACACTTGCAATTATTGTTTATCATCAACCAGTCACTAGAGCTGAAATAGAAGAAATTCGTGGAGTTGCGTTTGGAAATAATACACTTGAGATATTGATGGAATTGAACTGGGTTAGACCTCAAGGTCGAAAAGATGCTCCTGGCAAACCTATTCAATATGGAACAACAGATGACTTTTTAAGTCATTTCAATCTCCAAAAATTGTCAGATCTTCCAACCGTTGATGAATTAGGAACCGCAGGTCTTATTGATACATCTAGTGTAGATGCGTCTATATTTGGAACAGGCAAATTCTATAAAGAAAAACAAGAGGATAAAAAGGAAAATATATACTCTGATATAGATGAGATGCTTAATAGCACTCTTAATACCGATAACGATAAATAAAAAAATAGTTTTAAAACTAAAATTATAAGGTTATAAGTAATTATGAGTATAGGATTTTGGCAAATTGCAATTGTAGTAATTTTAGTAGTATTACTTTTTGGTAGAGGTAAAATCTCTAGTCTAATGGGTGATGTTGCTAAAGGAATTAAAAGTTTTAAAAAAGGTATGGCTACAGATGCTACAGAAGATAGCCAACCAAAAAATATATCTGAAAATCAAGACTCAGACAAAAAAGAGTAATCAATGCCACAGATCGGCTGGTTTGAAATATTAATAATAGTATCTATTGCAATAATAGTTGTAGGACCAAAAGACTTTCCTGTAATGTTAAAAAAAGTTGGATCATGGATAGGTTCAGCCAAAAGATATTTTTCAGATGTTCAAAATCAAGTTACAGAAATAACTGATGTTTCAATTAAAGAAGAATTAAAAAAAAACACTGAAATCATGAAAGAGGATAAACCTAAAGATGACAGCTAAAAAAAAAGAAACAGGTTTTATAAGTCATCTTACTGAATTAAGACAAAGACTAATAAATTCATTTATCTTCTTAGCAGTATTATTTGTAGTTTGTTACTATTTTTCTGAATACATATATGGATTTTTAGTTGAACCTTACGCTAATGCTGTAAAGGATGATAATGTCGATAGAAGATTAATCTTTACCGCTCTTCAAGAAACATTTTTAACATATCTTAAAGTTTCTTTTTTTGCTGCTTTCTTTGTGACCAGTCCATATATCCTTATTCAAATTTGGAAATTTATTGCACCAGGATTATACACCCATGAAAAGAAAGCAATTATGCCTTACTTAGTAATTACACCAGTACTTTTTTTACTAGGAGGTATGCTTGTTTATTATCTAATTATGCCACTAGCATTTAAATTCTTTTTATCATTTGAAAGTGCGGGACTTGGAACTAGCTTACCGATTCAATTAGAAGCTAAAGTAAATGAATACTTATCTCTTGTGATGAAGTTAATTTTTGCATTTGGATTAAGTTTTCAGCTACCAGTTGTATTAAGTTTGCTTGCAAGAATAGGAGTCGTAAATTCAACTTATTTAAGAGAAAGAAGAAAATATTTTGTTGTAATAATATTTGCTGCTGCAGCAATATTAACTCCACCAGATCCAATTACACAAATAGGTTTAGCAATACCTTTGTTAATTTTATATGAATTATCAATTTTTTCTGTAAATATTATCGAAAAGAAAGCTCAAGAGAGAAATGCACAATATTAAGGATATTAGAAAAGATATCGATAATTTTAAAAATACAATTAAAAATCGAAATGTTGATGTAGACTTTGACCAAATATTAAATCTTGATGAAGAAAATAGAAAATTAATTCAAGAAAAAGAAAAATTAGAAATGGAAAAAAAATCTATTTCTAAATCTAAAGATGAAACCCTTTTTGAAAAGTCAAAAGAAATTTCAAATAAAATAGATGATTTAAGTAAAAATCAAAAAAATGTTAAAGACCAACTTGATCAGATATTAGGTAATATTCCTAATTTACCATTGAATGATGTTCCCGTAGGTAAGGATGAAAACAGCAATAAAGAGGTTGTAAAATCTGGTGAAATTAAAGAAATGAGTTTTAAACCAAAATCTCATTATGAAATTGGTGAAAAACTAAATATGTTAGATTTTGATTTAGCAACAAAAACAACTGGATCAAGATTTGTTTTTGTTAAAGACAAATTAGCATCATTAGAAAGAGCAATTTCTAATTTTATGATTGATACGCATGTCAATAATAATGGTTACACTGAAATCTCTCCACCTTTAATGGCGACAGACAACACTATGTTTGGAACTGGCCAATTGCCCAAATTTGAAAATGACCAATTCGAAATTAAGTTTGATGATAAAAATGATAGAAAGTTTTTAATCCCTACTGCTGAAGTAATATTAACTAATATGGTTAAAAATCAGATATTAAATCTAAAATCCTTGCCAATGAGATTAGTTGCATCAACACCTTGTTTTAGAAAAGAAGCAGGAAGTTATGGTAAAGATACAAAGGGCATGATTAGACAACATCAATTTTATAAAGTTGAGTTAGTCAGTATTGTAGAAAATAATAAATGCATTGAAGAACTAGAGAGAATGACTAATTGTGCAACTAAAATTTTAGATGATTTACAATTACCTTACAGAAAAATTATTTTAAGCACTGGTGATATGGGTTTTAGTGCAGAAAAAACTTATGACATAGAGGTTTGGCTTCCATCTGAAAATAAATATAGAGAAATATCAAGCTGTTCTTCATGTGGAACATTTCAGGCTAAAAGAATGAAAGCTAGATATAAAAATAATAATAACGAAAATGAATTTGTTGGTACTTTAAATGGGAGTGGACTTGCCGTTGGAAGAACTTTAATTGCGATATTAGAAAATTATCAAACTGAGGATGGTTCAATAACTATTCCTGAAAAACTAAGACCATATATGAACAATATGGAGAAAATAGGTATCAATTAAGAGTTGTCTTCTAAAAGTATATAGTATAAATAATCGTTAACTTTTTAAGGACTTAACATGGACGCAGGAATTGGACAATTTATACCCCTAATTTTAATATTCGTAATATTTTACTTTTTCTTAATTAGACCCCAGCAAAAGAAAGTTAAAGAACATAAGGCTATGGTTGAAGCTTTAAAGCGTGGAGATAAAGTTATTACTTCTGGTGGTATTGTTGGCACTGTAGAGCGAGTTATCGATAATGAAAAAGTGGAAGTTATGATAGCTGATAATGTTAAAGTTGAAATTGTTCGAGCTACAGGAATTCAAGGACTAGTTACTAAAGCTGAACCAAAAAAATAATAACTTCTTAAAGTGTTATATTTTTCTAAATTAAGAGTTTTTAGTGTTTTAATTTTTACACTTATTATTTCATATTTTACCATTTCCAATTTTACAAAAGTTGATGATGAATTTTTCTCTAAAAATATAAAATTAGGATTAGATCTTCAAGGTGGTTCTTATTTATTATTAGAAATAGATAACGAACCAGTCATTATTCAAAGATTACAAAGTAAAGTATTAGAGTTAAAAAAATTTTTTAAAGATAAAGATATCAAAGTTAGAAATTTTGTAATTGAAGATAAGTCAATTATATTTGATGTTGAAAATTCTAAGATTGAGGATGTTAAATCTCTTTTAGATGATGATAAAAGTGAGATAAATCCATATTTTCAGCAATATAAATCTCATCAATTTAAATTTGAAAACATGGATACATCATTCAAGTTAGAATTTTCTGACTATGGATTGGTATTGTTAAAAAATTCTTCATTAGATCAAGCAATTGAAATTGTAAGAAGAAGAGTTGATGAAGTAGGAACTAATGAGCCAAATATTTTAAAAAGAGGTAATGATAGAATTCTTGTTGAGTTACCAGGACTGGATGATCCTGGTAGAATAAAATCTTTATTGGGTAAAACAGCAAACCTAACATTCCAATTTATATCCATTAGTTCAGAAGGCTCTTTTGGAACAGAAAAACTTAAATTTGAGGATGGCTCTGGTGAGGCTGTAGTTAGTAAACGAATTGTTTTAAGTGGTGACAATCTTATGGATGCTAAGCCTACCATGAATAATCAGACTAATGAAACAGTTGTTTCATTTAGTTTGGATAGGGTAGGAGCAAAAAAGTTTGGTAAGGCGACTTCAAATGGTGTTGGAAAAAGGTTGGCAATTGTCTTGGATGGAAAAATTATTAGTGCCCCTGAAGTCAGAGAACCAATTATTGGAGGAAATGGACAGATATCTGGTAATTTCACATTTCAATCTGCAACAGATTTAGCTTTACTTTTAAGATCAGGTGCTTTGCCGGCTCCACTTAATATTATTGAAGAAAGAACTGTAGGTCCCGACCTTGGAAAAGATTCAATTAATGCAGGAATTATGTCATTGATAATAGGATTTATCTTAGTCGTTGCCTTTATGTTTTATAAATATAGATTTTTCGGTTTAATTGCTAACTTAGCCTTAATTTCTAATTTATTTTTATTAGTCGGAATTTTAACATTATTTGAAGCAACTCTTACACTCCCTGGAATTGCAGGTATTATTTTAACAGTAGGTATGGCCGTTGATGCAAATGTTTTAATTTTTGAGAGAATTAAAGAAGAATTAAAAAATGAAAATAATTCAATTGTAGCTTTTGATTCTGGTTATACAAAATCACGAACAACAATTTTAGATGCCAATATTACAACTTTAATCGCTGCAGTAATCCTATTTTTCATGGGCTCAGGTCCAATTAAAGGATTTTCTATAACACTTGGAGTTGGAATACTTACAACACTGTTTTCAGTATATTTCATTGCCCGTTTGATTACTGCTTACTATGTTATCAAAAATAAACATAAGGAAAAACTTATATAATGAAAACAATCTATTTTAATAAGTTTTATAAAAGTTTTAATATACTTTCAGGTATATTAATCATAGCTTCCTTAGTTTTCTTAGTTTTTAAAGGATTGAATTTTGGTGTTGATTTTAAAGGGGGTACTCTAATAGAGCTAAGGACTGACAAATCTTCTGCTAATATAACAAAAATAAGAGATAGTTTTAATCAAATGAATCTTGGTGATGTTTCAGTGAAAAATTTTGGTAATGAAACAGATTTTGTAGTTAAATTTGAAAAACAAAATTCAAATGACTCTCAATTTATAGAGGAGATAAAAACTAAGCTATCAAATTCTATAGGTACGGTTGATTTTAGAAGAGTAGAAAATGTTGGGCCAAAGGTTAGTGCAGAACTTTTAAGGTCAGGTGTAATAGCGATAGCTTTATCTTTGGCGGCTATGCTTTTATATATTTGGATCAGATTTGAGTGGCAATTTAGTCTTGGAGCTATTTTAGCTTTATTTCATGACGTTATAATTACATTAGGAGTATTTTCTGTATTTTCATTAGAAATCAATCTTTCAATTGTTGCAGCTGTTTTAACAATAGTTGGATATTCAATGAATGATACAGTTGTAATATTTGATAGAGTTAGAGAAAATTTGCGTAAATATTCAGATATTAAAATATTTGAACTAACAAATATCTCAATAAATGAAACTTTATCCCGAACAATAATAACTTCAGTTACTACATTGTTGGCACTTTTATCTATATTTATTTTTGGTGGAGAAATATTAAAAGGATTTTCGTTGGCAATGATATTAGGAGTAATTTTTGGAACTTATTCATCTATTTATATTGCAAACCCAGTGTTGGTTTCTTTAAAAGTTAGCCAAAGAACGATTGTTAAGGAAGAAAAAGAATAATTAATAAAGGTTTTGTGCTGCTACCATTGTTAACAACATTGGTAAGGATAAAAGTGTATTTGTTCTAGAAAATAGCATTGCAGTCTTTGCTGATTTAGCTTTAACTTCTGATTCACACTCAACCATACCTAAAGCTCTTTTTTGATTTGGCCATATAACAAACCAAACATTGAATGCCATTATTAACCCTAACCACATTCCAATTCCTATTGCAGTATTTTTTCCGCCACCTGATCCAATTCCTAATGTCATTGCTTGATGAACGTATCCATTAAAATAGGCTAATAATAATCCTGATATGATTGTAAATAGCGCTGCCCATCTAAACCAAAATAATGCTGCAGGAGCTATAACTTTGCCTATCGCTGGTTTTTGTTCGTCTGGAATTTTAGCCATGTTAGGAATTTGAACAAAATTGAAATACCAAAGTAAACCAATCCACATAATACTTACAGTTACATGTACATATCTTAATAACCAGCTCCAAAATAAAACATCAAAATCAAATCCACCATTACCGATGTAAAGACCAATGAATAGTAATATTGCAATAGCTAATGATAAATGAACAGTTTTTGATAATGATTGTAATATGGAAGTCATCTGTGAAATGATTTTATATTATTTTTCTATAAAGATTAAGCGGTTTTTTTAAATTTTGTATCTAATAAAGGCTTTAAAAATTTACCTGTATAGCTATCTTTCACTTTTGCAACTTCCTCGGGTTTGCCTTCGGCAATAATATTTCCGCCTTTAACACCACCCTCGGGTCCCATATCTACAATATAATCGGCAGTTTTAATAACATCTAAATTATGCTCAATAACTACAACTGAATTACCTGTTGCAACAAAGGTGTGCAATATTTCCAAAAGTTTTTTTATATCATGTTGATGTAATCCAGTAGTTGGTTCATCTAATATATACATGGTTCTTCCTGTAGACCTTTTAGATAATTCTTTAGCAAGCTTAATTCGTTGGGCTTCTCCACCTGATAGAGTTGTTGCTTGTTGACCAATTTTTATGTAGCCAAGACCAACTTTTTTTAATGTTAAAAGTTTAGTTTTGATATTTGAAATATTTTCAAAATACTCACATCCTTCATCAACTGTCATATTTAAAACATCCGCAATACTCTTATCTTTGAATTTAATCTCTAGTGTTTCTCTGTTGTATCTAGTGCCTTTGCACTCATCGCAAGTTATATAAACATCAGGAAGAAAGTGCATTTCGTAAGTAATTACACCATCTCCTTCACATGCTTCACATCTTCCACCCTTTACATTGAAAGAAAATCTTCCAGGTTTATAGCCTCTACTTTTTGCTTCAGGTAAATTGGTAAACCAGTCTCTGATAGGACCAAAAGCTCCAGTATATGTAGCAGGATTTGATCTAGGAGTTCTACCAATAGGTGATTGATCAATATCTATAACTTTATCAATTAATTCTATTCCTTTAAATCCTCTAAATGGCTGAGGAATTTTTCTAGACTTATTATTATTCAAAGTAAGATTTAATGCATTGTATAAAGTTTGAAGTATCAAAGTAGATTTACCACTTCCTGATACACCTGTAACACAAGTGAAACTACCCAAAGGTATTTTTAAATTTACGTTATTTAAATTATTTCCTGATGCACCATTGATTTCTAAAAATCTACCATTTTTTGCAAGTCTTCTATTTTTTGGAATAGGTATGAAACTCTTATTTGATAAATATCTTCCAGTAATACTTTTATCATTTTTTAAAATTTGCTCATATGTGCCTGCAGCAACAATTTCTCCACCTTTATTTCCAGCTTCAGGTCCTAAATCTATTATATGATCTGCATTCTCCATTGTTTCTGTATCGTGTTCAACAACAATAACAGTATTACCTAAGTCTCTTAATCGTTTTAATGCATCTATTAGTTTAACATTATCTTTTTGATGCAAACCAATTGATGGTTCATCTAAAACGTAAAGTACTCCAGTTAAACCTGATCCAATTTGTGATGCTAGTCTAATCCTTTGTGCTTCGCCACCAGATAATGTTCCAGACTCTCTAGATAAAGTTAAATAATCAAGACCAACATTTAAAAGAAAATCTAAACGTTCATTAATTTCTTTTAATATATGTTGAGCAATTTTAATTTGTCTTTTGTCTAATTTAACCTCTAAAGATCTAAACCATTCTTTAGCATCAAAAATCGATTTTTCTGTAACTTGACTTATGTTTAATTCATTTATTTTAACACACAGAGCTTCATCTTTTAATCGATAACCATTGCATCTTTCACATTTTGTATCAGATTGATACTGAGCAATTTCCTCTCTTTTCCAATCACTATCTGTTTCTAAATATCTTCTCTCTAAATTATTGACAACACCTTCAAAAGTTTTTTTGTGCGAATATTTTTCATAACCATCATCATAAGTAAATTTTATTTCCTCATCGTCAGAACCATATAAAATTACATCCTTAATTTTTTTTGATAGTTTTGACCATTTATCATCTAATGAAAAACCATAATGTTTAGATAAAGATGCCAATGTTTGGGCGTAATACATTGATGTAGATTTAGCCCAAGGTTCTATAGCTCCATCTGCGATAGATTTTTTTTCATTTGGAACAACTAAATTTGGATCAACATTTAATTTCATTCCAATACCTTCACATTCTTCACAAGCTCCATACGGACTGTTGAATGAGAAAAGTCTTGGTTCAATCTCTTCAATAGTAAAACCACTTTCAGGACAAGCAAATTTGGTTGAGAAAATTAATTTTTCAATTTTTCTGTATTTCTTTGGAAGTGTTTCATTTTCATATTCAACAAAAAGTAATCCATTTGCTAAATTAACAGCTGTTTCAACACTTTCGGCTAATCTATTTCCTAATGATGAATTTATTACAATTCTATCAACTAAGATTGAAATATCGTGTTTAAGTTTTTTATTTAATTCTGGAACACTTTCAATATCATACAATTGGTCATCAACTTTGATTTTTCTAAATCCTCTTTTTTTGTATCCTAATATATCTTTTTTGTATTCACCTTTACGTCCTCGCACGACTGGAGCATATAAATATATGGTAGATTTTTTTGGTAATTCTTTAATCTTATCAACAATCTGACTAATTGTTTGAGAAGTAATTGGTTTACCAGTAAATGGAGAGTAGGGTATTCCTGCTCTTGCATAAAGTACTCTCATGTAGTCATATATCTCGGTAACAGTTGCAACTGTTGATCTTGGATTTTTAGATGTATTTTTTTGCTCTATAGATATTGCAGGACTCAAACCTTCGATTAAATCTACATTTGGTTTTTTCATTTTATCTAAAAACTGTCTTGCGTATGCAGATAAACTTTCAACATATCTTCTTTGACCCTCTGCATAGACAGTATCAAATGCTAATGATGATTTTCCTGACCCAGATAGACCTGTTATTACAACAAATTTGTCTTTAGGAATCTCTAGTGAAATATTCTTTAAATTGTGCTCTTTTGCGCCCTTAATAAGTATCTTTTTAAGCATAATTTTAGTTGCTTTAGATTAATAAAATTAATATTCAAGCCTATTAATGTTATAAATAACATTTCAAATATATAAATATTATGGCAGGAAGCTTAAATAAAGTACTTTTAATCGGTCGATTAGGCGCAGATCCAGAAATTAAACAGATGGTTAACGGCAAAAGTGTAGCAAGATTAAGCCTAGCTACTAGTCAATCATGGAAAGATAAAAATACTGGTGAAAAAAAGGAAAAAACTGAATGGCACAGAGTAGTTGTTTTTAATGAAGGATTAGTAAATGTAGTTCAACAATATTTAAAAAAAGGAGCACAAGTATACGTTGAAGGACAACTGACTACTAGAAAATGGAAAGATGAACAATCAGGTCAGGATAAATATTCTACTGAAATTTTAATTCAAGGATACAATTCATCATTAACAATGTTAGGTGGGGGAAATCAAAATTCAATTCCATCTCAAGATAACAAACAAAGCTTTGATGATAGTTCAATGGCTCAAAATGAGTTAGATGATGATATTCCTTTCTAAATAAATGCAAAAAAACGAATTAACTAAAGATTTAAATATCAAACCAATTTCAATGTATGATGAAATGAGTTCATCATATTTATCTTACGCCATGAGCGTAATAATTAGTAGGGCATTACCTGACATAAGAGATGGACTTAAACCTGTTCACAGAAGAATTTTATATGCAATGCACAAAGGTGGTTTTGATTGGTCAAAACAATTTAGAAAATCTGCAAGAATTGTTGGAGATGTAATTGGTAAGTATCATCCGCATGGTGATCAAGCTGTGTATGATGCCTTGGTTAGAATGGTTCAAGATTTTTCAATGAGTGTTCCTTTAATTGATGGTCAGGGCAATTTTGGTTCAATCGATGGTGATCCACCTGCAGCAATGAGGTATACAGAAACAAAACTTGCAAAAATATCTCAATTTTTGATTGATGATATTGAAAAAAATACTGTCTCATTTAAAAGTAACTACGACGAAACTGAACAAGAGCCTACAGTATTGCCAGCTCAATATCCTAATCTTTTAGTAAATGGAGCCGGAGGTATCGCTGTTGGTATGGCAACTAGTATACCACCACATAATCTTGGTGAAATAATTGATGGAACTTTAGCTCTTATTAAAAATAAAGATATTAAAGTTAAAGAGTTAATGAAGCATATACCTGGCCCTGATTTTCCAACTGGTGGAGTTATTATCGGTAAAGATATTATTCGAGAAGGATATAAAACAGGCAGAGGTTCTTTTAAAATTAGGGGTGAAATAAACGTAGAAAATCTTAAAAATGGTAAAGATAGATTAGTAATTACTTCAATACCTTATCAAGTAAATAAATCTAACTTAAATGAAAAAATTGCAGAATTAGTTAGAGACAAAAAAATAGAAGGTATAAGTGACATTAGAGATGAATCTAATAGAGAAGGTATAAGAGTTGCTATCGATCTAAGAAGAAGCGTTGAGCCCGAGACAATAAAAAGACAACTTTATAAATATACATCCATTGAAACTTCATTTGGATTTAATTCATTAGCAATTGTTGATAACAAACCTAAAACATGTTCATTAAAAGATTTTTTAGAGAACTTTTTAAAATTTAGAGAAGATGTAGTTATTAAAAAAACTAAATATGATTTAAAAAAAGCTGAAGATCGTGTTCATATTTTACTTGGTTTATCTGTTAGTGTAGAAAACATTGATAAAGTAATAAAAATTATTAGATCTTCAAAAAATCCGGAAGAAGCAAAAAATACTCTTATAAAAACTAAATGGAAAATAACAAAATCTGCAAAATTAATTAAATTAGTTGATAGTAAAAATTATAAAGGATCTTACAACTTATCTGAAACTCAGGTTACATCAATATTAGAACTTAGATTACAAAAATTAACAGCTCTTGGAATTAACGAAATTGAAGAAGAAATAAAAAAATTATCTGAATTGATTACAAAGTATAAAAAAATAATAAATTCTAAAAGTGAACTATTAAAAGTAATTAGTAATGAGTTATCTCAAATTAAAGAGAAATTTTCATCTCCGAGAAGAACACAGATTATAGATGCAGTTTTAAACTATAATATTGAAGAAACTATTCAAAAAGAGTCTGTAATAATTACAATTACTTTACAAGGATACATTAAAAGAGGTGCCTTAAGCAATGTTAAACAACAGAAAAGAGGTGGAAAGGGTAAAACAGGGATAAAGACAAGAGACGAAGATTCTGTAGTACAAACATTATCAGTAAATACACACACATCTGTTCTATTTTTCTCTACTGAAGGATTAGCATACAAAGTTAAAGCTTGGAAAATTCCAGAGGGATCAGCTGCATCCAAAGGAAAGTCTTTATTTAATATTCTTCCTCTAAAAAACCATCAATCAATTAGTTCAATTATGCCATTTCCAGATAGTGATGTTGATACAAAAGACATGCATATCATTTTTGCAACAAGTGAAGGAAAAATTAGAAAGAATAATCTTGAAGATTTTACCTCAATTAATGCTTCAGGTAAAATTGCAATGAAGCTTGATGGCAACGATAAAATTATTGGTGTTAAAATTTGTAGAGATGATCAGGATATAATTTTAAGTACTAAATTAGGAAAATGTATAAGGTTTGAGTCTAAAAAACTTAGAGTCTTTAAAGGCAGATCATCAAAAGGTATAAGAGGTATAAATTTAGCAGAAAATGATACTATCGTATCTCTGTCTATTATTGATCATGACTCAAATAAGAAAGCAAAAACTAAAGACCAAAAATCTGAAATTAAAGCTAAAGAAAAATTCATACTGTCAATCACAGAAAATGGTTACGGTAAGAGAACATCTCATTATGATTATAGAGTTACAAATAGAGGAGGAAAGGGAATTATTGGTATTGTTAATTCACAAAGAAACGGTAATGTTTCCTCATCTTTTCCTGTTTTTGAAGGAGATCAAATATTAATTTCTACAAATAAAGGTAGAGTAATAAGAACAGCTGTTAAAGAAATAAGAATAGCTGGTCGTAATACTCAAGGTGTCAGAATTATTAAACTGACTGGTGATGAAAAAGTAGTTTCTGCTATTAAATTAGATGATAATCTCATTTAATGAAAAATATAGCTATCTATCCAGGAACTTTTGATCCAATTACTTTTGGCCATATAGATGTAATTAAAAAATCACTTAAGATAGTAGATAAAGTAATTGTAGGTATTTCAGATGGAAATCAGAAAAACTTCCTATTTACATTAGATGAAAGAATAGAAATTGTTAAAAGAGCTCTTTATAAAGATCTGAAATTTAAAAAGAATAAGGTTGATGTTATAAAATTTAATACTTTGACAACAGACCTTTGTAAAAAATATAAATCAAATATAATCTTAAGAGGCTTAAGAGCAGTTTCTGATTTTGAGTACGAATTCCAACTTGCTGGAATGAATAGAAAACTTAATAATCAAGTTGAGACAATTTTTTTAATGTCAGATGTTGAAAATCAAATAATATCATCTAGATTTGTTAAAGAAATCGCTCAACATAATGGTGATTTGAAAAAATTTACTACCAAAAGTACAATTAAATCATTGAAAGAGGTTTATGAATAAATTTTTAAATATTTTAATTATTTTTTTTATTTTTTTATCAACAAATTTAATAGCAAAGGAGAATATAATGATTTTAAAATTAAAAGACGGTGTTGTAAAAATTGAAATGTATCCTGATGTTGCACCAAATCACGTTAAAAGAATTCAAGAGTTAGCAGACTCAGGACAATATGATAATGTTGTTTTCCATAGAGTAATTGATGGGTTTATGGCACAAACAGGTGATGTAAAATTTGGAAATTCATCCTCTAAAGATTTTGATTTAAGAAGAGCAGGTATTGGTGGATCTGATTTACCAGATTTAAATCAAGAATTTAATAATCTACCTCATGAAAGAGGAACTGTATCTATGGCAAGATCTTCAGATCCTAATAGTGCTAATAGTCAGTTTTTTATTTGTTTTAAACCTGCACCTTTTTTAGATAGGCAATATACTGTTTTTGGAAAAGTAATCGAAGGTATGGAATTTGTTGATATGATTGCAAAAGGTGATGGTGACAACGGAGCAGTTTCAAATCCTGATAAAATTATTAGTTTTAAAACTCAATAATTAAATAATGAATGTCATTAAAAGATTTCAATTTTAATGTCCATCATACTCAAAATTATGCAAGAGTAGGAGTTATAGAGACCCATAGAGGTAATATTAATACTCCTGCATTTATGCCTGTGGGTACACAAGCAACTGTTAAAGGTGTTTTTTTAGATGATATAAAAAAAACAGGTAGCGAAATCATCTTATCAAATACGTATCATCTAATGATAAGACCTGGTGTTGAAAGAATTGAAAGTGTTGGAGGACTTCATGAATTCATGAATTGTGATCTACCAATTTTGACTGACTCAGGTGGTTTTCAAGTAATGTCTCTGTCGAAATTAAATAAAATCGATAGAGATAAAGGCGCAATTTTTCAATCACATATTGATGGTAAAACTTTTATTTTAAGTCCAGAAGAAAGTATAAGAATTCAAAAAGGTTTGAACTCTGACATAGTCATGGTTATGGATGAATGCCCAAAAAATACAAAAGACTATGATAAAATTAAAAAATCAATGGAATTATCATCCGATTGGGCAAAAAGATCAAAAGATGCATTTGGAATAAATGAACACAAAGGTTTATTTGGAATAGTACAAGGTGGTTTATTTAACGATCTAAGAAAAAAATCCCTAAACAACCTCATTGACATTGGTTTTAATGGATATGCTCTTGGAGGATTAGCTGTTGGGGAAACACAAGATGAAATGTTTGACGTTCTTGATGGAATAAAAGATCATATGCCTAAAGATAAACCAAGATATTTAATGGGTGTTGGCACACCATCTGATATACTTGGAGCCGTAAAGAGGGGTGTTGATATGTTTGACTGTGTAATGCCCACAAGATCTGGCAGAACTGGTTTAGCTTTTACATGGGATGGTCAAATACAAATTAGAAATTCAAAATATAAAAATGATAATACTCCACTGGACAAAAATGTCACAAAATTCAATTTAAACAAATATTCTAAAAATTATCTAAATCACTTGTTTAATACAAATGAAATGCTTGCTTCAATGATTCTAACCCTTAACAATATCAATTTTTATCAAAATTTAATGAGTAATATTAGAGATAATATAAAACAAGGAACTTTTGATGAATTTCACAACAAGTACATCAATAAATTGTAAATTTTTAACATTGATTAATAAAAAAAAATCAATATAAAAACGCTTCTTGGGGGCCCTTAGCTCAGTTGGTAGAGCAATTCCCTTTTAAGGAATGGGTCGATGGTTCGAGTCCATCAGGGCTCACCATTAATCAATAAAACCGTCCTTAATATTCAGTGTGTAAAAACTTTTTTATTAAAAATATTGATTTTATTCGTGCACATTCTTTGCACATTTATTGAAATATAATTTGATGTGAAATAGCTAATTTTTATTAAAGTTAATTATAAATAATTTTTGTATGTTTAATATATATTTTATGAAAAAGTTATTAAATGTGCTCTTAATTTTTTTTCTTCTCACAAGCAATGTTTATGCTGACATAAAAGGTGTAGGAAGATGTATTGGTTATCTTGTAAACAAATTTAAGACTGAGGGCCAAAGTTCACTTACTGAATCTAATTTGAAATGGATGAAGGCAAACAATAGCACTATTCAAGCTGTTAATAAAATTAGCAACGAACAAAAAAATTGTATAGTGCCAAATCAACCGATTGATCCCTGTTTGAGTGGTTACTCAAATTATGATGCTCAATTATTCACTTATTACTATGAAGGTCTTTATATATTTAAAAAAGATAGATATGATAAAGCTGCTAGAGCTTTGAACGAAGTGGCTTGTAGTGAATATTAAATCTTTACTAGATTTAATATTCAAAGACCTGTTTACAATAAATTTCTCAGTAATTAATCGCACACCTTACAATTTTATTAAATTTTTATATGCGTGCATAGAGTGTGCAAAAAAGTGTGTAAACTTTTAAAAAGACTCCATGAAATGAACTTGATTTTTGTGCACATTTTTTACACACCATAAAAAATTCCATAAAAAGGGAACTTCACGTCGTAATTACCACTTTTAAGGAATGGGTCGATGGTTCGAACCCATTAAGGCTCACCATTAAATTTCTTTTTACTATTGATTTAAAATAAAAATAGATAAAGAATTATATTTAAATGAAATCTATCAATGTTCTTGTAATAGGAAAAAATAGTCTACTAGCTAAATGTTTTAAAAAGTATACAAAAATTTCAAATGTAAAATATATAAATTATAATGATTATAGCAAAATAAACATTAATAAATTTACTCACATAATTAATTTTAGTATTGATAAAAAAAATTTTACGCATGATTACTCTTTAACAAATAAGATTGATAGAAAAATTTGTAAAAAAATTAAGAATAAAAATTCTATATATATTTTTCCATCTTCTAGATTGGTTTATGATAAATCAAAAAAAAATATATATGGAAGAAATAAAAAAAAAACTGAAAATGATATTAAAAGTTTAAAAGAAAAATATTTAATATTAAGAATAACAACACTCCTTACCTACGACACGTCTAATAGAAATTTATTTATATCACGAATTTTAAGATCTTTAAGAAAGAATAATACAATACAGCTAGACATATCAAAAAAAACTTACAAAGATTTTATAACTTCTGAGGACCTAATTTATATAATTGATAATTTGATAAATCATAAAATAACTGGAATTTACAATATTTCATCAAATATTAAAATTAAAGTTATCGACATACTAAAAAATATTATTAATGGCTACGGTAGTGGTAAAGTAATTTATTTAAAAAAAAATAAAAAAAGAAACTCTTTTTTAGTAAATAATGATAAATTAAAAAATATAATTAAATTTAAAACTACAAAAAAAAAATTATTAAATTATTGTGTCAAATTGGGAATTAAACTAAATGCATAAAATTTTTATTACTGGTGGATGTGGATTCATTGGATCACATTTGACAGAATATATTTATAGAAAGTATAAGAAATCTCAAATTTTTGTTTATGATAAAATAACTTATGCCGCTAGTGTAAAGAACCTAGATAAAATAAGAAAAGATAGAAGAGTCAAAATTATAAAAAAAGATTTAAATAATTATAAGTCATTAGAAAAATTCACAAAAAATACAGATATACTAATTCATGCTGCTGCTGAAAGTCATGTGGATAATTCATTTAATTTAACCAATGAATTTATTACAACAAATGTTCTTGGAACAAAAAATGTTTTAGATGCATGTAAAGCAAACAATATTAAAAAAATTATTCATATTAGTACTGATGAAATTTATGGTGAAATTCATAAATCTAGTTTCAATGAACAATCAAATTTTAATCCATCAAATCCTTATTCTAGTTCAAAAGCTGCTGCTGAAATGATTATTAATGGATATATCCACTCATATAAATTACCAGTTATAATAATTAGGGCAAATAATATTTTTGGCACTCGTCAACATCCTGAAAAATTATTACCAGGTTCGTGCTGGTCACTTTTAAAAAAAAAACATTTTACATTGCATGGAAATGGTATGCAGAAAAGATCATTTCTTTATGTTGAAGATTTTTGTAAAGCAATTTATTTAATTTTACAAAAAGGTAAATTAAATGAAATTTATAATATTGGTTCTAAATTTGAGTATAAAAACATTGATGTCTTTAAAATTGCTGCCAAAGAAAATAAATTAAATTTCAGAAAATACGTTAAATATGTGAAAGACAGACCATTTAATGATTATAGATATAGTTTAAATTTTAATAAGATAAAAAAGATAGGTTGGAAACCAACAACTAAAATTGAAGATAAAATATTTGAAATAAATTCTTGGTATAAAAAAAATATAAATAGATTTAAAAAAAGATAGTTTAATTTGTATTTATTTAAAAATTTAATTTTTTTTCAAAATTAATTTTAAATTAAACTAGTGGCGGATATTTAATAATAATTTCGTTTATCCAATTTGTAATATTATTAATTCTATTTGTTGATGATGGGTGAGTAGACATAAATTCTGGTGGTTCTTTCCCTTTTTTTGCCTCTTTCATTCTTTCCCAAACCTTAATTGTTTCCCTAATGTCATAACCTGATAGTGATGCAAAAATTAGTCCAAGATAATCAGCTTCACTCTCTTGTTTTCTATTAAATGGATTCATGATCCCTATCTGTGATAATAAACCAACAGCATTCATCCCTGTAGTTTTGTTAATATTTGAAACTGCACCTTTTGTTGCAATATCTAATATAGCTGTACCAGTATTTAATAGAACACCTCTACTTGCTCTTTCTACAGAGTGTTTAGCAACTGCATGAGCTATTTCATGACCCATTACTGCCGCTAAACCATCTTCGTTTTTAGTTATATCTAATAGACCAGTATAAACGGCAATCTTACCTCCAGGCATACACCAGGCATTTTTAACTTTCTGTTTATCAATAAGTATATATTCCCAATCAAAATTTACTGTTGGGTCAGGAATATTGTTACGATCAAAGTATTCAGATATAGAATATTCAATTTTAGATCCAATTTCTTTTATTTGATCTAATGTTTTAGTATCATCACTTAAAGTTTCTTTCTCTTTTACTTTTTCATATAATTGAGCAGCTTTTGCATTAAGGTTAGATTCGGGAATTAATTTTAGTTGTTTTCGATCCGTTATCGGCGCACTACCACATGCAGATAGGCCAAAAGATAAGCAACTACAACCAAATAAAT
The DNA here is from genome assembly GCA_902618205.1 of uncultured Pelagibacteraceae bacterium. GTDB lineage: Bacteria > Pseudomonadota > Alphaproteobacteria > Pelagibacterales > Pelagibacteraceae > Pelagibacter. The sequence goes on from CACMZL010000001.1 coordinate 67,168, forward strand.
GTATGAAATTTCTTCTATTCACTTTTTTTAGGTAATATATTACACCTTTTTTATAATAATTTATATGATACTTAATAACAAAATTTTAATAGTACTTTTTATACTAGCAGTCATGTTTGTTTTATATGCAAGTTATAATTAATTTATGGCAAAATTAAAAAGGAAAGGAATTTCAATTCTTGGAAGACTTAGAAACTATTTTATAGCAGGAATAGTTGTTCTTGTTCCTATAGGGATTACATTATATTTAACTAGATTTTTTATATCCATATCCTCAAAATTAATACCTAACGAATTAAATCCAAATAGCTACTTGCCTTTTGCAATTCCAGGTTTGGAAATATTATTAGCTATAATTTTTATCACAATTATTGGAAGTTTATCTCTTTCATTTATTGGAAAAAAAATACTCAAAATATTTAATGATATATTAAAAAGAATACCAATTCTTAGAACAATATATTCAGCAATTGGTCAAATGACTGAAACATTAGCGCCAAAAAAAGGATCAAAAAAAAGTGTAGTCTTAGTTGAGTATCCTAGAAAAGGAAGTTGGGCAGTGGGATTTGCGACAAGAGAAAATGATGGCGAAATATCAAAAAAAACAAACACAAATCTTATTAATGTATTTGTTCCAACAACACCAAATCCTACAAGTGGTTTTTTATTAATGTTCCCCAAAGAAGAAGTTATTTATTTAGACATGACTTTTGAAGAAGCATCTAAATTCATTGTTTCAGCTGGTACTTCAGATCCAAAAAAAATTTAAGTAATTTCGTTAATTATTGAGGCACGATCGTATAATTTTAATAATTTATTATATTTACTGAAATTATCTCCTTTCATTTCTAATTTTTTTACTTCTGCCTCAGCAAGTAAAAATAGATCTTCATTTAATATGGGATCAGCTAATCTAAAATTTTTAATCCCACTTTGCTTAAAGCCTAGCAAATCTCCATATCCTCGTAATTTCATATCTTCCTCAGAAATTATAAAACCATCATCTGAACTTTTCAGAATATTAATTCTTTTTTTTGCATTTTCGCTTAGAGAGGATTTAAACATTAATATACAGTAAGATTCTTTACTACCACGCCCGACACGACCTCTTAACTGATGTAATTGAGACAAACCATACTTATCAGCATTTTCAATAACAATTACGTTAGCATTAGGAAAATCAATTCCAACTTCAATAACGGTTGTTGAAACCAATATATCTAACTTTCTATCTAAGAAGTTATTTAAAATATTATTTCTCTCATCCTTGTCAAGAGAACCATGTATTAATCCTATTCTATTTTTAAAATATTTTTCTAAATACTTAAATTTATTTACAACAGATTGTTGTTCGACTTTTTTTGACTCTTCTATCAAAGGACAAACCCAGAATATTTGATTTTTATTAGAAATTTCTTTTTTAACAAATCTAATTATTTCAGATATTTTATCTTCTAACTTGCTGTATGTTACAATTTTTTTTCTATTTTTTGGTTTTTCTTTAATTAAGGTTAAATCCATATCTCCATAAACCGTCATCATCATTGTTCTTGGTATTGGAGTTGCAGACATGACTAGAACATCGCAGTTATTTCCACCTTTTTCTGATAACTCTTTACGTTGACGAACACCAAATTTATGTTGTTCATCAATTATTATTAATCCTAGTTTATTATATTCAACTTTTTTTTGGAATAACGCATGTGTTCCTATCAGAAAGTCTATTTTACCAAGTTTAAGATTTTCTAAAATTTTCTTTCTATCAGCATATTTTGACTTACCTGTTAACATTTCAATTTTTACATTTTTGGGTAGATATTTTTTAGCAAATGAAAAATGTTGCTTTGCTAGAATTTCAGTAGGCACCATATAGCTAGTTTGATATCCAGCATTTATACAATTTACCGCTGCTATCATTGATACAATTGTTTTACCCGATCCAACATCTCCTTGTAAAAGTCTAAACATTCTACTTTTTGATTTAAGATCTTCGTTTATAATTTTTATTGCTGCTTCTTGATCATTTGTTAATTTAAAATTTAAATCTTGTATCAATTTTTCCTTACAATCTTTAAAAATTTTTTGTGATTTCTTTATTTTTTTTATTTTAGTTCTTATTTTTGAGGATAATAAAAAATGAGCAAACAATTCGTCAAAAACTAACCGTTTATAATACTTAGATTTTAAAATTTCTTTAGTATCAAGACTGTGAATTTTTAAGATTGCGTCTTTCCACTTAATATTATTAAATTTTTTCTTTATATCGTCATTTAGCCACTCATCTAAATCTGGTAATTCCTTTAAAACTTCATTAATTATAATATTGTATTTATTGATAGTAAGACCATCTGTAAGACTATATTTATTTTGAATCTCTAGGATATTTTCATTGCTTTCTTTAACCTGGGTAGGATTAGTGATTTGATATTTATTTCTAAAAAAATTAATTTTTCCACTTATTATTATTTCAGTATTTAATGGTAAGATTTTTTTTATATATCCTTCATATGAATTAAAAAAAACACAATCAATTTTTATATCATTACTTTGACATACAACTCGGTTAGGTAATCGTCTTATTCTAGGAAAATTATATTTTAAGGGTGTTAATTTAATTGTTTGTAATTTACCTATTTGTATGTCACCAATATTTGTTACTTTTGAATTTTCAATTTTACTGGTAGGTAGATGCCACAATAAATCAAAAATTGTATTTATATTTTTTCTTTTAAATAATTGGCCTGTTTTTTTCCCTATACCTTTAATATTCTGAATATTTGACAATAAATATTCGTGATCATTCATAATTTATATATATAAAGATTTAATTAATGGATTCAAATAAACAAAATTTAATTAATAAAATTTTATACAGAGCTCAATATCGTGGAACTAAAGAAATGGATATCTTTGTCTCTAAATTTGTTAATTCAATTATTGACAATCTCGACCATCAGGAATTAGTTTCTTTAGATAAGTTAATTAATTTTGATGACAAAACTTTAGTCAACTTAAGTTTAGGTAAAAATTCAAAAGATTTTGAAGATAAAATCATCTTAGAAAAACTTATAGAATTTAAAAATAAATATTAGTGGCGGAGAGACTGGGATTCGAACCCAGGAAAGAGTTGCCCCTTTGCCGGTTTTCAAGACCGGTGCTTTCAACCGCTCAGCCATCTCTCCTAATTTGTAATAATTAAAATTCTATATTTCATAAACAAAATAGTTTAATTGATCAATATAATGTTAAGCAAAAATCAATTTAATAAAGGTATAATTTTAACGGCATTTGGTTCTTTCTGGTGGGGTTTTATCGGAGTTATATATTTTAAGTATATTGCTTTCGCTGGCCATATTGAAGTTGTCCTACATCGAAGTGCATGGACAACTGTTATGCTAATTTTAACAACAATCATTTTATCAAAGTGGAAAAAATTTAGCTCAGTTTTTAAAGATAAAAAAAAAATTATGATGCTGTTTTTATCTGGATTATTAATTTTTACGAATTGGGCTGTTTGGATTTATGCAATAGGGAATGATCAAGTTATTGATGCTAGTTTTGGATATTTTATAATGCCTATAATAAGTGTTTTTTTAGGTTATTTTTTTTTAAAAGAGGAATTAAGTTTTAAAACTAAAATTTCACTTTTAATCGTAACTATATCAATTTTGTATTTAGTAATATCTAGTTTCCAATCAATACCATGGGTTGGATTAATAGTAGCTTTAAGTTGGAGTTTTTATAATTTAGTAAGAAAAAAAATTGATGTAGAAACAGATATTGGTTTATTAGTTGAAAGTTTATTTATTTTTCCAGCAGTAATATTTGCTTTTTATTTAATTGTACAAAATGATTTAAATGATTTTGATATATCGAATGTTAAATTAATGTTAATATTCATGCTGGCAGGCCCTATGACCGTGATTCCTTTATATTTATATGTTAGAGGTGTTGAATTATGTGGTTTAGGTCCGACTGGCATGGTTTTTTATATAACCCCAACATTGCAATTTTTATTGGGTTATTTTTTATATAATGAGGAATTAAATATACATAAATTAATCAGCTTTATTTTGATATGGATTGCTGTATCGATATATTTGAAAGATCTATATGAAAAAAATTAAATTATTAATTATATCGATATTAATTATATTTAATTCTTCAATTCTAATTGCTGATGATTTCAACAATTGGAAAGCCAAATTTAAAAAAAGAGCAATTAAAGAAGGTGTTAGTAAATCAACAGTTAATAATTTAATAGATAATTCAAAGTTTTTACCTGATGTAATAAAGTATGACAGATACCAACCTGAATTCTATGAAGACACAAAGACATATATTTCAAAAAGGACCTCATCCAAAAAAGTAAAATTAGGAAAAATTATATTAAATAAAGAAAACAATACTATTAATAAAGTATCTTCCGAATACAAAGTAGATAAAAATTTGCTATTAGCACTTATGGGTATTGAAACTAATTTTGGAAACTATTTAGGTAAAATGGATATTGTTTCTTCACTTGCAACATTAAGCTACGATCAAAGAAGAAGTGAATTTTTTACTAAAGAATTAATTACTCTTTTAAAATTAGTAGATACAAAAATTATTGATCCGAGCACATTATTTGGATCTTGGGCAGGAGCATTTGGAAATTTTCAATTTATGCCATCCACAATTAAAAATCATGCCATTGATTACAACAAAGATGGATCAATTGATCTAAAAAATATTGAGGATTCTTTTGCATCTGCAGCTAACTATTTAAGTAATCTTGGATGGAATGATAATACTCCATGTTTTTTTGGAATTAATCTAAATGAAAATATTCCTGATAAATATTTAAATACATCAGCAAAAAAAATTAAAAATGAGAGAAAAGTAAAATATTTAAAAAATTATATAAATAATTCATCTTTTTTGGATAAATATGACAATATGACAGCAGCAATAGTTACTCCTGATGCTGAAATAGTTGAAAATGCAAATAAACTTAAACCAGCATATATTATTTTTAATAATTATAAGCTAATCTTAAAGTGGAATAGATCATTAAGATTTAGTTTAGCGGTATGCACATTAAAAAATAGTTTTGAAAATGAAACTTAAGATAATAATTTTTTTAGCAATAATTTTAACATCATGTGAAACTACTAATAAAAAGGTAATTACTAATAAAGATTTCAAAAATTATTCAAATGATGGTTTTGCTCTTATATTTAATAATGATATTTTCAAAAAACGTATAGTTTCAAAGAAAATTGATCAAAGATCATTAATTATTTTCAATAATAAACTTAAAAAAGATACAGATATAAAAATAACTAATTTGTTAAATGAAAAATATTTGATTGCTAAAGTAGGAAAAAATTCAAAATATCCAATATTTTATAATTCTGTAATTTCTGAAAGAATAGCAACTGAACTTGATATAGATCCTGATCAGCCTTATGTGCGTGTAGAAACAATAAATTCTAATAATACATTTGTTGCAAATAAAGCAAAAACTTTTGATGAGGAAAAAAAAGTAGCTAATAAAGCTCCTGTAGACAGTATATCAATTCAAAATATATCCCTTGAAAAAAATAATAATACAAAAGTTAAAAAAGCAAAAAATACAAAATTTGAATTTATAATTAAATTTGCTGATTTATTTTTTGAAGAATCTGCTATTACATTGAAAAAAAGACTTGAAGATGAATACAATTTAAAAGACATAAATATCAAAAAAATGTCTAAAAATTTATATAGGGTTTATAAGGGCCCTTTTTATAATTTAGGATCAATTAAAAATGTATATAATGAGATATCTGATATAAATTTTGAAAATATTGAATTAATAAAATTATGAAAATAAATTCACTATTAAGTTTTGTCCTATCTTTTTTAATAGTTACTAATATTTCTTATGCAAAATTTAACATAAATGCACGAACTGCAATTTTACAAGACTTCTTATCTGGTGAAATTTTATATGAAAAAAATCCTGATGAGCGAATATTTCCTGCTTCTATGACAAAAATAATGACTTCAATCGTTGCTTTTGATTTATTGAAAAGTGGTGAAATCACATTAGATGAAAAATTTATTGTTTCTGAAAATGCCTGGAGATTATCCTCATCTGGTTATTCATCAATGTTTATAATGGTTGGAGATGAAGTTTCGGTAGAAGATTTATTATTAGGTATAATTGTTGCTTCGGGTAATGATGCTTGTGTAGCTCTTGCTGAAGGTATTGCAGGAACTGAGGATGAGTTTGCTTTATTAATGACTGAGAAAGCTCAAGAAATTGGGATGGAAAATACTAATTTTTCAAATTCGTCAGGGATTAATGATGACAACAATTATTCAACTGTTAGAGATATTTTAATTATGTCTAATTATTTAATCAAAGAACACCCTAAATATTATGAGTATTTTAAAATTAAAGAATTTACTTGGAGTAGGACAGGTGGGGATCCAATTACACAAGGAAATAGAAACCCATTATTATATAAAAATATGGGTGTAGATGGAATTAAAACAGGCTACCTTGGTTCAGAAAAATATTCACTTGCTTCGTCTATATTAAGAAAAAAAAGAAGATTAATTGCTGTTGCAAGTGGTTTTGAAACAAAAAACTCTAGATCAAAGCAATCACAAAAATTGTTAACATGGGGAATTACAAATTTTGATACAATAAAAATAAGCAATGATAACGAATATCTTTATGAACTAGATGTTTGGCAGGGAAATAAAAAAAAAGTAAAGGTTAATACTAAAGATATAATTTATAAGACCATTCCAAAAGCTAAAAAAAAATACATGAAAGTGAAGATAGTTTATGAAGGTCCTATACAAGCACCTATAAAAAAGGGAGAAAAATTAGCAGAAATAAAAGTATTATATAAAGATGAAGTTATATCTAATCATGACTTATTTTCTACAGAAAATATCAAACAGCAAAATGCAATATCAAGATTGATAACTTCTATCAATTTTTTGATATGGGGCGATGTCTAAATATCCAATTATTATATTTGAAGGCATTGAGGCCTCAGGAAAAACTACAAATTTTAAAATTGCAGCAAATTATTTAAAAAAACGAAAAAAAAGTTTTGTAAAATTAAGAGAACCTGGTGGATCAATTTTTTCAGAAAAAATAAGGAAATTGATTTTAAATAAGAAACTAAGTTTAAATAATAAAACTGATCTATTATTATTTTATGCTGGAAGATCAGAAAATTTTGAGAAAATTATTAAAAAAAATTATAAAAAAAAAATAATACTAATTGATCGTTTTACAGACTCTACTATTGCGTATCAACATTATGGAATGAAAATTGATTTAAAAGTAATCAAAATGCTGAATAAGTTTATAATTGGAAATTTTAATCCTAATATAGTTTTTTTAAGCACTGTAAATTCTAAAAATTTACAAAAAAGACTTAGAAATAGATCTAAATTAAATAGATATGATAAATTTAAAATTAAATTTTATAATAAAGTTCAAAACGGATATGAAATAATATCAAGAAATAAGAGCAAATATATTAAAATTAATTCAAATACCAATACTATTAACGAAGTAAAAAAAATCATAATAAATAAACTTGAGAAATTAATATAAATGTCTGAACATAAATTAATAGGACATGAAACATTTTTAGAAAAATTTATAACACTTTACGAAAATAACAATCTTCCAAATAAAATTTTATTATCTGGTAAGAAGGGAATAGGAAAATTTTTACTTACTGAAAAATTTTTATATAAAATTTTTAATTCTAATAACGATTACGAGCTAATAAAAAACAAATCTCATCCTAATGTTTTAAATATTAAAAAAATTAATGATAAAAAAAATATAGAAATTGATCAAATTAGAGAAATCGTAAAGTTTACAAATCAATCTTCCTTTAATAATAAATCAAGATTTATAATTCTCGACGATGTTGAATTTTTAAATATTAATTCATCAAATGCTTTATTAAAAAATTTAGAAGAACCAAATGAAAATGTTTTTTTTATTTTAATTTTTAATTCAGAGAAGTTTTTAATAGATACAATAAAATCCCGATGTATAGAATTTAAATTAAGTCTATCTAATGAGAATACTAGATTGATTATCAATAATCACTTTAATGAAAATATTTATGAACAAATAAATTCAAATTTAATAAATTATTACTCAACACCTTTTTTTTTAATATCCTTAATAAACTATATGAATGAATTTGAATTATCAGTATCCGAAACCACAGTTGATGATTTATTAGTTAATTTAATTAATAATAAGCACTATATTAAACAAGAATTTATAAGAGATAATTTAAATATGATTATTGAATTATTTTTTTATAAACATATAAACACAACAAAAAAATTGTCATATAAAGTTAAAGAATATTATTATTCAAAATTATCTAATGTAAAAAAATATAATCTTGATTATGAAACTTTTTTTTTAGAATTTAAGGATAAATTATTAAGTGAATAAAAATTATTATATAACAACACCAATTTACTATCCTTCCGCAAAACCTCATATGGGACATGCATATTCAAGTATAATTGCTGATTTTTTTGCTCGTTTTAAAAAAATTGATGGTTTTAATGTCTATTTTTTAACAGGTACAGATGAGCATGGTTTGAAAATACAAAGATCTGCTGAAAAGTTAAATAAGGATCCAAAATCTTTTTGTGATGAAATAAGTAAAACATTTGAGGATTTAACTAAAACATTAAACTTATCTAATACAGATTTTATTAGAACGACAGAAGATAGACATAAAGTATCTGTACAAAATTTATGGAATATACTTGAAAAAAATAATCAAATTTTTTTGTCTAAATATTCTGGTTGGTATTCTGTATCAGATGAGGCTTTTTATAATGAAGATGAGGTCGAAGAAAAAGATGGTTTAAAAGTTGCTAAATCATCCGGTTCAGCTGTTGAGTGGGTTGAAGAAGAATCTTTTTTTTTTAAACTTTCAGAATGGGAAAAACCGTTATTAGATTTTTATGAAAAAAATAAAAATTTCATATTACCTGAAAGTAGAAGAAATGAAGTAATAAGCTTTGTCAAAAGTGGATTAAAAGATTTATCTGTTAGTAGAAAAACATTTTCTTGGGGTGTAAAAGTACCAAGTGATGAAAATCATGTCGTTTATGTATGGTTAGATGCATTAACAAATTATTTAAGTTCCTTAAAATATCCCGATGAAAATAATGAATTATATAAAAGTTTTTGGCCAGCAGATTTACATATTATTGGTAAAGACATATTAAGATTTCACGCTATTTATTGGCCAGCATTCTTATTGGCTGCAAAAATAGAACCGCCAAAAAGGGTATACGGACATGGATGGATACTCTCTGGTGACGAGAAAATGTCAAAATCAAAAGGAAATATTTTAGATCCATTAGAAATAATAAATATTTATGGTTTAGATCCATTAAGATATTATTTACTTAAAGAAGTTTCTTTTGGTAATGATGGTAATATTTCTGAGGAAAAATTAGAAAATTGTATTAATAGCGATTTGGCAAATAATTTTGGAAATCTCTGTCAAAGAGTACTTTCTTTTGCTGAAAAAAATTGTTCTTCTTTAATACCTGATCACAAATTTACTGATGATGATTTAGAAATTTTAAAACCATTAAATAATCTAGATAAAATAAGATCATTTATAGATAATCAAGATATAAACCAATATATGAGTTTTATTGTTGATAGATTGTTTTCTGCAAATAAATATTTTAATGATCAGGAACCTTGGAAGAAGAAAGACGATAGATTAAGGTTGAATACGATTGTTTATACTGCATTAGAATTAATTAGAAAAATTACTATTTTGCTTTATCCAGTAATGCCAGAAACATCAGTAAAAGTCCTAAATGTTTTTAATGAAACAGAAAATTCTATTGATTTTACATCAATTGATAATAATGAAATTTTAAAAAAAGATTTAAAAATAAATAAATTAGATATTTTGTTTAAAAAAATTGAAAAATGATAGACTCTCATTGTCATCTTGATCACGAACCTCTTTATTCAAATATCTATGATGTTATAAAACGTTCCAAGGAAAATGGATTAAAGAAAATTTTAACTATTTCAACCAATTCAAAAAGCTTTGAAAATATTAAAGAGATTATAAATCTTGATGAAATAATTTATGGAAGTATAGGTATTCACCCCCACGAGTCTAGCAATGATAAGATGGATAAAAAATTCATTGTTGAAAATGCTAATAAATTTAAAAAGATAATTGGGGTAGGGGAGACAGGATTAGATTTCTATTATGAAAATAGTCATAAAGATGATCAAATTAAAAGTTTTGAGACACATATAGAAGCCTCTATTGAACTTAAATATCCTTTGATAGTTCATTCTAGAAGTGCTGAAAGAGAAACATTTGATATTTTAAATAAATATAAAAATAGCGATATTAAAATACTCATGCACTGTTTTACAGGTTCAAAAGAGTTTGCTAAAAAAATGATGACATTAAATTCGTATTTTTCTGCAAGTGGAATAATAACATTTAAAAATAGTATTGATCTTCAAGAAACATTTAAAATGATTGAAAATGATAAAATTTTAATTGAAACAGATAGTCCTTTTTTAGCACCTATACCAATGAGAGGTAAAAAAAACGAACCCTCTTTTATTAAATATACATTGGAAAAACTTTCAGAATTAAAATCAAAAACTTTTGATGAATTAGAAACTATTACAAATGATAATTTTGAACGATTATTTTTTCAAAAATGACTATAAAATTTATAATATTAGGTTGTGGAAGCTCAATGGGTGTGCCAAGACCTGATGGTTTTTTTGGAAATTGCGATCCCAAAAATAAGAAAAACTATAGAACAAGATGTTCTGCACTTATTAAAACAACTGATGAAAATATTTTAATTGATACATCTCCTGACTTAAGACAACAGTTACTGCGTCATAAAATTAAGAAAATTGATAAAGTATTCTACTCACATATGCATGCTGATCAAACACATGGAATAAATGATTTAAGATCTTTTTTTATTAATAGTAGAAAACAAGTTAATGTTTATGCTGATAATGAAACATCCAAATATTTAAAACAAAGTTTTTCATATTGTTTTGAAAGTTTCTCAAAAGAATATCCAGCTACTTTAAAATTAAATAAACTAAAAAAAAATTCGTTTATTAAACATAAAAATAAAAATTTAAAATTTAAATCGATTGTTGTTCAACATGGTTCAGTCAAATCTAATTGTTTTATAATTGACAAAAAACTTGCATACATTACTGATGTAAGTGATATTCACAAAAAAGATTATTTTTATTTTAAAAATCTTAAGTATTTAATAATTGATTGTCTTTGGTACAATTTTCATCCATCACACTTCAATTTAGATAAATCTTTACACTTCATCAAAAAATTTAAACCGAAAAATGCTATTCTTTCAAATTTATCACCAGTGTTAGATTATAATCAGTTAAAGAAAGTTATACCTAAAAATGTTATACCAGCACATGATGGTTTAACTGTAGAACTATAGTATTTCTTCAATTTTATTTATGATTTTATTTGATGTAGGTTTTGTAAAAGAAGCATATGTTTCCTCTACATTTCCCTGTTTATTGATTAATATTTTATGAAAATTCCACTTAGGAATTGCAGATTTGCCAAAATTATTTTGTGCCCACACAAAAATCTCATGAGCATCCCTTCCTTTTACTTCAGTAATAGTTGTTAATGGAAAATTTATTTCAAAATTGACCTCACAAAATTCTTTTACTTCACTATTGGTTTTTTTTTCTTGATTGAAAGAGTCTGAGGGCACTCCAAGAACAATAAGACCCTTAGATTTGTATTCATCCCATAAATCTTGCAAATCTTGGTATTGTTTTGTGAAACCACAATAGCTGGCAGTGTTTACTATAAGTATAACTTTATCTCGATAATCTTTTAGTTTAATGATTTCTCCACTAATGCTCTCAATTTCTAGATCGTATAAACTTTTCTGATCGTTGCTGTTTGCTGAATTTTTAAAAAAAAACATTATTATTGTTAAACTTATTATTATTAATCTTTTCATAAACTACTTACTTATTTGGTGTAAGTAGTATTAAGAAGTAACCAAATAAAGTGGATAATAATGACCCAGTCAAAACTCCAATTTTAACTCCATCCATGTATTGCATATTTTCAACAAATGCTAAATTTCCAACAAATAGACTCATTGTAAACCCAATACCTGTTAATACTCCAACACCGTAAAAATTAAACCAGTTAGAGTTATTGGGCATTTGGGCTATTTTCATTTTTATTGAAACATAAGAAAACACAAATACACCTAATTGTTTTCCAACAAACAATCCTAACAATATTCCCAATGGAACTTTATCAAGTAATGATGCAAAAGATAAACCTTCTAATGAAACACCTGCATTTGCAAAAGCAAATAATGGCATAATACCAAATGCAACATATGGACTAATCGCATGTTCAATTTTTATTAGTAGCGAAAAGTCTTTGTCTTTTTTTCTATGAGGTATAGTCATTGCTAGCAAAACACCAGCAATCGTTGCATGAATGCCAGAATTGTGAGTGAAGTCCCAAAGAAATATTCCAACAATTAAATAAGGTAAAAATTTCTTTATATTAAACTTATTTATTACTAGAAGAACAATAAAGGCTAAAAGCATTAAGCTTAGATATTTAATACTCAGATCACCTGAATAGAATAATGCAATAATTACTATAGCTCCTAAATCATCTATAATAGCTAAAGCAGTTAAAAAAACTTTTAAAGATAATGGAACTCTTTTACCTAATAATGAGAGCACTCCTAAAGAAAAAGCGATATCAGTTGCAGATGGAATTGCCCAACCATTCATTGTTTCACCATCTCCAAAATTAATAAAAACATAAAATAATGCTGGTACTAACATTCCTCCAACTGCAGCGATAATCGGAAGAAGGGCTTGTTTTATATTTGAAAGTTCACCTTGTAAGAATTCTCTTTTAATTTCCAATGTTACAAAGAAAAAAAATATTGCCATTAAGGCATCATTTATCCAGTGTAAAACAGATAATTTTAAACCAAAATTATTTATGCCTAAAAATAAATATTTATTCAATGTAGAAAAATATAATTCTGATAAATTAGAATTACTTACAATCAAAGCTATTATGGCTGCAAAAAGTAAAACGAGACCACTAGCGGCTTCTAATTTAAAAAACCATCTAAATGGTTTTGTAATTATTTGAATCATTTTTATCTGACTAAATCTTTAATAAATAATTTCAAGTCATTTATTACTAGATACAAACTATCTGACATTTGCACTATGCCAGGAAATATAACTGATATCTGATTTTTAAATGTGTCTATAAGCAAAATAAAGGCAATAATTGAAATAAGTATTAGAAATATTTTTTTAATAATTTTGTTTTCAGTAAATTCTGGTTCCTTTTTAACAGATATTAACTCTTTAGACTTGCTTTCAGTTTTTTTATTATATTTTCTGGTTTTTTTTGTCTTAGTTTCTTCTTTAATAAGATCAATATCTTTATTTTTTATTGGCAAATAATCATTATTTTTATCTGGAGTAAAATTTGGTTCATTAGTTTCTAAATTATTTATTTCATTTATTATTTTTTGCTCTGAACTAGGAACTTTATAGTGCCATACCTCACTACAACTGCCACACTTCAATAAACGACCGTCTGCAGGTATTAAGTTAATATCAAGATTAAATTTTTTTTTTCCACATGGACAATCTACGATCATAACTTTTTATATAGCATAAATGCTAAAATTTACCTCTAAAATTGGTTTTTTATACTTTAATTTTTTTTTATCTACTGTATTAGTACTGCTTTCGGGGTGTAGCGCAGCCTGGTAGCGCACTTGGTTTGGGACCAAGGGGCCGTAGGTTCGAATCCTACCACCCCGACCATTTTATGAAAAAAGCTAAAATTTATAAACCGTCTAAGACCGCAATGCAGTCAGGGCTAAAGAAATTTGATAAATGGATAATTGAATTCATTACAGATGATCCTGGCACCAATCCTTTGATGGGGTGGGAGAGTTCCACAGATACTTATGGTGAATTAAAATTAGAATTTTCCACAAAAGAATTAGCAATTGAGTACGCAAAAAAAAATAATATTGATTTTGAAATAATTGAACCTAACAAAAGAAAAATTACTTTAAAGTCTTACGCTGATAATTTTACAAAATAATGTTTAAATTTTTTACAGAAAGAAGATGGTACGGTTGGAGTATATTTGGATCAATCTTCATTTTAGTTTCAACTTGGTATCAAGTTCAATTAGATGTAAAAATTAACGAATGGTTTGGTGAATTTTACGATACTCTTCAAAAAGCTTTAACAGAACCTGGTTCAGTCACAGAAACTGAATTTATTGGATATTTGTTTACATTTGCAAAAGTTGCAGGTCTTTGGATTATAATTGCAATTATAACAGGATTTTTTGTATCTCATTGGGTTTTTAGGTGGAGAACTTCAATGGCTGAATATTATCACTCTCAATGGCTAAAAGCTCGTTTAACAGAAGGAGCTTCGCAGAGAGTTCAAGAAGACACTTTAAAATTTGCAAGAATAATGGAAGGTCTCGGTGTTGGGCTTTTAGATAGCATAATGACTCTAGTAGCCTTCCTGCCAATTTTATGGGGACTATCTAAACAAGTCGATGTACTTCCATGGATTGGTGAAGTTGATCATGCTTTAGTTTGGGTTGCAATAATATCTGCGCTTGGTGGAACAGTTTTACTAGCAGCTGTAGGTATAAAATTGCCTGGTATTGAATATGATATTCAAAAAGAAGAAGCTGGTTATAGAAAAGAATTAGTTCATGGAGAAGATGATCCTATAAGGGCAGCTCCACCAACTATAGGTCAATTGTATGATAGAGTAAGAGGTATTCACTATAAATCATATTTTCACTACTTATATTTTAATGCTGTAAAATGGAGTTATTTCCAAGGTATGGTTATAGTTCCATATTTAGCACTTGCACCAACTATAGTATCAGGTGCAATTACATTAGGTTTCGTTCAACAAATAACTAGAGCATTTGGAAGAGTTGAAAATTCATTACAGTATTTAGTTAGAAGCTGGTCTACAATAGTAGAATTGATTTCAGTTTGGAAAAGATTAAGTGAATTTGAAGCAAGATTGAAATATAATTCAGAAGAATCCACTGTTGAAAATATTTAATGTCTTTAGATAAAGATCTGATTAATAAACTTGTAAAAGTTACCTCCAGAGCTGCAATTAATTGTTATCAATTTCTAGGCAAAGGAAATAAAAAAATAGCTGACAAGGCGGCAACAGACTCAATGAGAAATGATTTAAATAATCTAGAAATAAACGGAAAAGTAGTGATAGGTGAAGGTGAACTTGATGAAGCACCAATGTTATATATAGGAGAAAGACTAGGAAACGGTAATGGACCGAGTATTGATATAGCTGTTGATCCTCTTGAAGGAACAAATTTTGCTGCAAAAAATATTCCAGGTGCCATATCGGTTTTAGCAATTTCAGAAAAAGGAAATTTATTTAATGCTCCAGAAACGTATATGAATAAAATTGCTGTTGGTAAAGATGTTCCATTTGATGCTACTGATTTAGATTATCCTCTAAAAAAAAATATTTCTAATATAGCAGAAGCCAAAAATAAAAATATCAAAGAACTAACAGTGTGCATTCTTGATAGGCCAAGACATAAAGAGATTATTGAAGAATTAGAATCGTTAAAAGTAAATTTAAAATTAATTTCAGATGGAGATATTTTCGGGGCTCTCTTAGTTACTGATAACAAGTATAATATTGACCTATTTTTAGGTATTGGAGGAGGTCCTGAGGGAGTTATTTCTGCAGCAGCTTTGGATGCTTATGGATGTAAATTTCAGGGTAGATTTATATTTGCAACCGATAAAGACAAAACTAGGGCTAAAAAAATGGGAATATCTGATCTAAATAAGAAATATGAATTAAATGAAATAGTTAAAGGGGATAGTATTTTTTGTGCGACAGGAATTACCAGCACTGAAATAGTTGGAGCTGTAAAAAAAGAAAATAAAAAATTTATTACAGAAACTCTTGTCACACACAAAGAATCTACAATAGAAATTATAAAAAGTGAGGAACCTATAGCTTGATTATTTTTAATAATTGCAATAGAAACTCCATCTCTGGTCCCTTCGTCTATCGGTTAGGACACATGGTTTTCATCCATGAAAGAGGGGTTCGATTCCCCTAGGGACCGCCATATTAAGGATGCATATTCAACCTTAATTTAATCACCATTATCTCTGGGCACCTTCTGGGCACCCTGATATAATTAAATTATGAAAAAATTCTTCATGATCATAGTTCTGAGTTTGTTAATAAAAGGAAGTGTTTACGCAGAACAATATAGAGTTGCAGTATCAGGTTATTATGATCAAACTAAATCTACATTAAATGGTAAGAGCAAAATTTCTTTAGAGGATGCAAAAAATCAAGCACTAAGGCTATGCAAAGACTCAAAGCTAATGAATAAAGTAAAGCCAGAGTCTTGTTTAGTTTATAGAATAGTTATTCATGAAGATGGATTTTTTGGTAAATTAATCAAAGATGAAATTGTATGGAGTAAAGAGGTTGCTAAATTTGAAAAAAAATTAAAACAAAAAAAAATTGCTGAAAAGCCAAAGAAGCAAGAACCAAAAAATAATCAAAAAGAAAAAGGCTTAGAATTAAAACAAACTTTGCTTCAATCAACTTTGGTTATGAAATCTAAAAAGAACACTCATACTATTGAATTTAATAGAAATGGAACAGGTACTTGGTCAATGGGTAATTATTCCGCAAAAATTGTTTGGGAAGTAATAGACAATAATACTTTTAAAGCACATCAACCAAAATACAATTATTCATTAGCAAAAATTAATTGGAAAAATTTAACACTAAAATATGAAGATAGTAGAGGAGAAATTTGGGACTATAAAATAATTAGTCCTAAAAAATTAGTAACACTAATTGCAGAAAAACCGAAAAAGAAGGAACCAAAGGTGAGTATAGATGACGATAAAATTGTTCCTGCTGGTTCTGGATCAGGCTTTTTTGTATTAAAAGATGGAACTGTAATTACAAATTATCACGTTATAGAAGGTTGTGAGCTTAATAAAGTTTCTTATAAAGGATCTCAATCAGAAGCTAAAGTCCTATCAATTGATAAAGTTAACGATATTGCAATTTTAAAAACTAATATTAAACCACTAACTGCTTTTGCTGTATCTAATGAGGATGTTTCTTTATTAGAAGATGTGGTTGTTGCTGGGTATCCTTTAGGTAAACAAATAAGCTCAGCAATCAAAACCCATAAAGGTGTTGTAACTGCTCTTGCAGGTGCTGGTGATAATTATTCATATTTTCAAACCGATGCAGCAATTAATCAGGGTAATAGTGGTGGACCAATTATAAATCAAAAAGGGAACGTAGTTGGTATTGCAGTTCAAACATGGGTAGAGGAGGGTGTTCAAGGAGTTCATTTTGGAATTAAATCATCAACACTTAAGACTTTTGCAAATGCGAATGGTTTGAAATTCTTAACGCCAAATAATAGAGATTTATCTAATAAGGAACTTGGTAAATTAATTACTGAAAGTACAGTTTATGTTGAGTGTCATATGACTATAGCTCAAATAAAAAAAATGATCGCACAAAGTGAAAACAAGAAAGCTTTATATGAGAAATATCGCTGATTATCTGGGCACCTTCTGGGCACCCTTGAATTAAATTTTTGAATTTTAATGATAAAAATAGCTAATAAACACAACGTTCATGATCACAGAAATGGGGTTCGATTCCCCTAGGGACCGCCACAATGAAATATATTGTTTATTTAATCATATCTAAAAATAAGCAAAAACACCTTAGCTACGTTGGATATACTAATAATTTGAAGAATAGATTGGCTAAACATAATGCTTCGAAAGGAGCAAAATTTACCAGAGGTAGAAAATGGATATTAGCCTATAGTATGAGTTATGATACAAAATCTAAGGCCATGAGTGAGGAATACAAACTTAAAAAAAACTATAAACTTAGAAATAAGATAAAATCTAATTTTTTATAAATGAAAATCTCAATTCTACTTCCTTATAAAGAAAATTTTACCCCAAATTATGCAGGTGCAGTTTCCCTTTTTCTAAATGATACAATCAAATTAAGTAAATACAAAAAAAATATTGAAGTGTATGGAAATACTTCTTTTAAAAATAAATTATTACCCAATTATACTAATTTAAATTTTTCAAAAATATTCTTCAGAAGTAGTAGTAAAGAATATGTAAAAAAATTTCTGGATATTGAAAAAATAAAAAAATCAAATTTAATAGAAATCCATAACAGACCAGATTATATAAATTCTATTTATGGAGTAAATAATAATATTGTTCTATATTTTCATAATAATCCACTAGAAATGAAATCATCAAAAACTGTGAAGGAAAGAATTGATATATTTAACAAAACAAAAAAAATAATATTTAATAGTAATTGGACTCTAAGAAAATTTACGAAAGGTTTAAATAAAAAATACAATACAGATAAACTTCAAGTTATTAATCAGTCAACAAGTAAAAAAATAATTAATTTTAAAAATAAAAAAAAAATAATTTTATTTGTTGGTAGATTAAATGCTTCTAAAGGTTATGATCTATTTGGAAAGGCTATTATAAATGTATTAAACAATAATCCTGATTGGAAAGCTATAGTTATTGGTGATGAACCTAGAGAAAACCATGTTTTTGAACATAAAAATATGAAAATTTTGGGTTTTCAAAAATATAACGTTGTAACAAAATGGTTTATAAAGTCTGATATTTCAGTTGTTTGCTCTCGATGGGATGAACCTTTTGGTAGAACTGCTTTAGAAGCTTCAAGTGCAGGATGTGCTGTAATTATTACAGATAAAGGTGGACTTAGTGAGGCATCTCCAAAAGCTATGATAATAAAGTCTTTAACTGTTAAAAATATTGAAAATTCAATCGAAAAACTAATTAAAAACGAGTCTTTAAAGAAATCATTACAAAAAAGGATTTATAAACATTTTTACTTAACTAATAATTATATTTCAAAAAAAATTGATAGATACAGAGATAAACTAATTTAAGATTATTATATTTTGATTTTATTTAATGCATTGTTTTTAAATATATTTGCCTCTCTAATATATCTTCTAACCATTTGTGTTGTTTTGTGACCTGTCATAGCCATTATGCTCCGCTCATCAGCGCCTGAATCAGCAGCTACTGTTGCAAAACCCGACCTTAAACTATGACCTGCAAAATTTTTGTTTTCGATACCTGCTAATTTTAAATATTCTTTCATTAATAAAACTACAGATTGATCAGTTAATCTTTTATCTGTTAATGATAAACCTTTAGAAAATCTTCTAAAAATAGGTCCAGACTTAATTTTAGAAATTTCTAACCATTTTTTTAGATTTGTAACAGGACAGTAAATTTCATTATCGAAGTAGGGTATTCCTTTAGTCATTCCTTCGCCAAATTGGTCAGTTTTTGATCTTTTAATAGTGATTTTTATACCCTCTGGAACAAACTCTAAATCCTCATGATCAATTGAAATGAGCTCCGTTCTTCTAAAGCCTCCTCCAAAGCCAACTAAAATTATTGATTTATCTCTATGTTTTTTTACTTTCTCAGTTTTTTGTTCATCTATTACATTAATAATTGATTTTAAATGATTGATTAATATTGGTTTTTTACCTTTCTGAATACTTCCTTTGACTCTTCTTATTCCCATTAAATTTTCAACGATGATTGGATGTTTTGTATCTAGATAATGCCCTTTCAATTTGTGAACCATGCCTATTGATACTAATCTTCGTCTTAAAGTACTTATTTTTGAATTTTTAGAGAGATGGGTTAGGTATAAAGAGACTATTTTTGGCTCTGTCGGCAAACAGTCTAATCCATGCTTAGCGCAAAAAGCACCAAAGTCTTTAAAGTCGGATTTATAGGCTCTTAAAGTATTATTTGCTTTTGAGCTTTTAAGGTTATTTAAAGTTGCCTCATGAAGCGATTTTAGGTCTGTTGTCAGCTCATTCATATAATTACTATTGATAACAATTAATTATCGATAGTAATATAACATTAGCAAATTAATGTCAAATAAAATAAATTAAAAAAATGACAATCGGAACATGGCAGCTTATTGCACTTTTAGTAATTTTAAGTCCAACAATCATTGCATTTTTTTGCTGTTTATTTTTAATTAATAAGAAAAGTTATACGAAATTACCAAAAGGATTGGCATTTGCAGGTTTTTGGTACAGATTAATTGCGGGTGTTATAGATACTGTAATAGTTGCTATTATCACTTTCATTTTAGCTTTTATACCGGTAATTGGCTGGATATTCGGAATATTCGTAAGTTGGTTATATTATGCTTTACTACAATCATCAAAAAAACAATCTACTTTTGGAATGAGAGCGGTTGATATGAGAATTTCAGACGAAAATTACAAAAAAATTAGTTTTTGGAGAGCTTCAGGCAATTATTTTGTATTACCTATATCTATTATGATTATTTTCATTGGTTTATTAATGATTGCTTTTACTGAGAGAAAACAAGGACTACATAACTTTATATCAAGAACTTTATGTGTAAGAGATAAATAGTTTGTTAACGCTATTCACAGCTGTTAAAAACTCATAATTATCAACTATAAAGTGATACTAATATAATTTGCACTGTGATAATCTCTTAAATGAATTAAGAGGCAACTCTTAACTGACCATCTGGGGAAAAATCGAGAGATTCAAGCCCAGAGGGCAGAAAACCACGCAGAGTAGCGCTAAAATTGCGGGGTGGAAGGCATGGCGGTAGCGCATACAACGACGTGCCAAAAAACTACTGATCTTTGTACCTGAAAAGGTACAGAGATACAGGGTTTTTTTCTTTATATGATTCTTAAAGGTACAAAATTTCAAATTAAAGTCTGGAAATACTTAAAAACAATTAAAAAAGGTAGTGTTTTAACCTATTCTGACGTTGCAAAGGGTATTAAAAAGCCTAGAGCTGTTAGGGCTGTAGCTAATGCAATTGGAAAAAACCCATATGCTCCTAAAATACCTTGCCATAGAGTAATCAGGTCTGATGGATCTTTAGGAGGATATTCTGGAAAAGGTGGTATAAAAACCAAGAAAAAACTGCTCAAATCCGAAGGAATTTTGCTCTAAAAGCTAGAAATACCAACGTTTTTTTTAAATTTAACAACATTTAGTACTACAATTTTAAATTCCCCTATTGGTTGCAGCTTATAAATTGAAATCTCTAAATTAGCCCTATATTTGGGGCATTAAACGCTATATTCATAAATTGCATTACTTAGGCAATTATTAAGAAAAAAATTATTTTTTTTTATATTTATAGCAATTAATATTAAGAATTTTCCATATCAAATTAAAACTAATTTTTATTATCAATAGATTTATTTTAAAATTTCTTCAAAATAGATGATTTTATTGAATTATTGTCCCCTATCTTATAATCCAATTTTATTGTCTATTTTTTAATTTAAATAACTGCATATTTATTGATAATTTTTAATTTACTGCTTTTATTTAATTTAAAATTTTATGATTTTACTCCATTCTTTCTGTATTTTATATAAATATATTTGTGGTTAAGATATTTAATAAAATAATGTAATTACAGTAGTTTACACATGTTAATTAAAGTATTATATTAATATATAGTACATATATATTTACTTGTATTTATGATAATATTCCCTTTTAAAAACATATAAACCTGACGAAACAATTATGAAAAGTCCAATAAAAGTATATTTATCAGGAAAGTCCGAAAACACATAGTACCCTAAAATAAGGTTAGTAATTATCTCGAAATAACCAAATGGTGCTAGTTTTGAAGCATCAGCGTAACGAAGAGATAAAATGATTAATATATGGCCTAAACAGGCAAATATACCCATCAGAGCCATCCAAGACCATTGAATTGGAGTAGGATTAATCCAAACAATTGGAACAAAAAAAGATGCGATAATGGCCCCTACTACGCCCGTAATCAGCAATGTGAGCAAAGGACTATCTGTTAAATGTAATTTTCGAGTTATTATTAGATAAAAACCGTAAAAACAGCCTGTTCCAACTGCTGCTAAACTAGCAAGATTAATCTCTATAATTCCAGGTCTTATGACAACTAAAATACCAAAAAAACCGACTAATACAGCAGTCCACCGTCTATATCCGACTTTTTCTTTGAGTAAAAATGGAGAAAGAGCAGTTGTAACCAATGGAGCAACGAATGCCAATGTTAACGCTTTTGCCATTGAGATTACAGAAATGGAGTAAAAAAAACATATATTTGCAAAAAATAAAGACAAACCTCTAATTATTTGTAATTTTATATTTTGAGAAAACTTCAATTGTTTCCTAAAAAATAAAAACATAAAAAAAATTGTGAATACAACTGTAAAAAAATATCTAGCCCACGTTATTTGAAAGAAAGATAAATCGGATGACAAATATTTTGCAATGGCATCCATAAAGGGCAAAACCATCCATGCGGATAAATTTAAAAATATTGCTTTCATTTAAGCAAAATATTTAAGGGCGATAAATACTGTAATTGGCACTGTAACCAACGACATTAAAGTAGAAACAACAATTGTGCTGGAAATATTATCTACATTTTTTTTTGGTGAATACATTGAAGCAACCAAATAACATAATATTGCACTAGGCATAGAGGATTGAATTAGCAAAACTCCAGCTGCAAAACCAGATAAATTAAAAAATATTATAATAAAAAAACCTACAATTGGACCAAGAATTACTCTACCAATTGATGTTATAATTGAGTCTCTCAAAGAAAATACTTTCATTTGGGTTAAAGCAATGCCTAAAGACATTAAAATCATTACAATCATTGCATAAGATAAAAGCATTGTTGTATTAATCACAAAAACTGGCATTTCTTTGCCATAGTATAAAAAGATAACGGTCAAAATAATTGTATAGAAGGAAGGACTTTTTGCGATTATTGAAAAATCAAATTTTCTTTTTGCAAGAAATATATTAGCAGTAAAATGTAAGAGTATTACCAAAGATGATATAGCTGCAGCTACACCCATACCCAATTTACCATAAGCAAAAAGACATATTGGTATACCCATATTACCTGTATTAGGTAAAAAAAAAGTAGGTAATTCTCTAATATAATCTTTTTTCATAAGAATTAAAAAAACAAGACCAATTAAAGCAAATGATGAAAGCAATATTAATGCGTAGATAAAATATTCAGCAAATATATCAAATGTAACACCTGTAGAAGTAAGAGAAAAAATTACTAAAGCTGGAGTTCCAAAATTTCCAGCATAAGATGTTATAAACGAAGTATCGAAATTTGGATTTTTTTTCCCTAATAAAAAACCAATTCCAACAATAAAAAATACAGGAAATAGAACTTCAAAGAGCTTTAAATAAAGTTCCATTTAAAAAAGTCTTAATAATGTAGGGTTTTTAATGATATTTTTATTTGATTTAAAAGATTTAATACATTTCTGATAATCCTTTTCTAAGGATTTGTGAGTTATAATCACAATAGAAGCGGTTTTATTTTTATTATTTGGTATTTGTATTAATCTTTGAACAGAAATTTTATGTTTTGCAAATTTTTTAGTGATTTCAGATAGTACACCCGGTTTATCTTTAACTTCAAGCCTAATATATAAAGCATTGGAATAATTATCCGAATTATAAATTGATGGAGATTTTCTTTTATTATCAGAAATCCCAAAAGGGTATTTGATATTTCCACGTAAAATTGACAAAAGATCAGACATTAAAGCAGATGATGTTGGACCTGGTCCAGCACCTTCTCCTTGTAAAACACTCTCCCCTACTGGATTGCCTTCAATTATAACAGCATTCATAACACCATTTACATTTGCGATGTAAGTATTTTTTTTAATTAAACACGTATGAACTCTTTCAAATAATTTATTATTAACAATTTCTGTTATTCCCAATAATTTAATTTTATAATTTAATTGATTTGCAATTTCTAAATCTTTGTATTCTATATTTTCAATGCCCTCCATTAAACATTTTGAATTTGAAACTTTATTATTAAATGCTAAAGCAGAAAGAATTTTAACTTTAGCTAAAGCATCGTAACCATTTAAATCTAATTTTGGATTACCTGGTTCAGCATAACCTAATAGTTGAGCTTTTTTTAATACAGTTGAAAAGCCAGACTTAGTTTCTTCCATTTCAGATAATATATAATTACAAGTGCCATTTAATATTCCATATACTTTGCTTATCTTATTAGTTGCTAACCCTTCTTTAATAGTTCTTAATACAGGGATTCCACCACCAACTGACGCTTCAAATTCTAAATTAACTTTATTTTTTTCAGCAAGTTTAGAAAGATTATTACCGTGTTTAGAAATTAATGCCTTATTAGGAGTTACAACATGAATTTTATTCTTAAGTGCAAATTCAACAATTTTTTTTGATATACCATCAGATTGACCAATGGCTTCAATTAAAATATCAATTTTATTATTTTTAAAAATTTTAAAGGGATCTTTATAAAATATTTTCTTATTAATTCTAAATTTTCTTTTTTTATTAATGTTTTTAGCTGAAATTGCAGAAACAGAGATAATTTTTCCAGTTTTTTTTAGAATATCTTTTTTTTTTGTATTTAATTCATTATAGAGATAATTACCAATCTGCCCTAATCCAACAATTGCTATATTAAGCTTTTTAGTCATATCAATCATCTAAACTTGGAAAACTACTATTTTTTCCATAATTAATAATTTTATTTTTAAAATCCTCGAAAGAAATATTTTTATCAATATCTAAATTTGGTTTTTCAACCATATCTTCATTTTTTTTCTTTAAAAAAGAACCAAATTTTTGGTTAGAACAATTATTTAAAAATAAAAAAATTAATAAAATTATCAGTATTTTCATCAATTTAATCCTTCGTCAGACTTATATCCAAATAAAATATTCATATTTTGAACAGCTTGTCCACTACCACCCTTAATCAAATTATCTATTGCTGACAATATAATAATTTTATTCTTATATTTACTCTCACACACAGAAATATGACAGTTATTTGTGTTTATTACTTCATTAGTTCCTAAAAAAGTATTTGGTTTCAAAATTTTAATGAATTTATTATTTTTGTAATATTTTTTTAGAAAAGAATAAATTTTTTCAAGAGAATCATTTCTTTTTAGATCTAAATACATAGTAGTTAATATTCCTCTAAACATTGGTGAAAGATGAGGTGTAAATTGAAATTTTACTTTTTTGCCAGTTTTTATTTTTAGTTCCTGATCAATTTCTGAATTGTGCCTGTGAAAGGCTAAACCATAAGCACTCAATGTCTCATTTAAAAATTTGTTGTTATATTTTTTATGAATATTTCTGCCTGCACCTGAGTAACCAGATTTTGAATCAATTATGATATTGTTTGATTTAACAATATTTTTATTAATTAATGGTACTAAGGGTAATAAAATTGATGTTGGATAACAGCCTGGACAAGAAATTATTTTATATTTCTTAATACTTTTATTATTTAACTCAGGTAAAGAATAAATACTTTTTTTGATTAATTTAGGAGCATTGTGTTTGATTTTATACCATTTCAAATAATCACTGGCTGATTTAAGTCTAAAATCTGCCGCTAAGTCAATTAAAATATTTTTATTTTGTAAATTTTTTGAAATTTTTTGAGCCTCTCCATTAGGTAATGCGGTAAATATAACATCAACATTTTTTAACAACTCTTTATTAAATTTAACAATATTTGGTAGTTTATATTTATTAAAGTATTTATCATAAAAGCTAATTTTCTTACCTACAGAGGTATCACCACAAAGATATTTAATTTTAACTCTTTTATGTTTAGTTAATAATTTGACCAATTGAATACCTATGTATCCAGTAGCTCCAGCAACTAATGCATTAATCTTAGACATATTGTAATATAACAGTTGTTTAATAAAATGATATTATCTTTTAGAGAATTGATAACTTCTTCTAGCTTTTGCACGACCAGGTTTTTTTCTCTCAACTGATCTAGAATCTCTCGTGGTAAGTTTTTCTTTTCTAAGTGTTGGTTTCAGATTTTCATCAAATTGTAATAGTGCTCTTGATATACCATGTACTAATGCTCCTGCTTGACCTGTGTGTCCACCACCAACAACTTGGGATCTAACATCGTATTCTGTAGATTGATTGATAATTTCAAAAGGTCTTAGTATTTGCATTTTATGTGTAGCTCTAGTGAAATAATCATCTAGATTTTTACCGTTAACGTAAATTTTACCAGTCCCCTTTTTTAACCAAACTTTTGCAATTGAAGTTTTTCTTCTACCTGTTGCATATTTTGCATCTTTAAAATCTAATTTTAATTTTGAAGATGTTGATTGATTTATTTCCATTTTAATTTCTTGCTATATTTTTTGAATTAAGTTTTCCAATCTCAATTACTTCAGGGTTTTGTGCTGAGTGAGGATGATCCGATCCTGAATAAACTTTAAGTTTAGTTAATTGTTTTTTAGCTAAAGGACCGCCAGGTAACATTCTTTTTACTGCCATTTTTAAAACTTCACCTGGTTTTGCAGATTGTAATATTTCAGGTGTTGTTTCTTTAATTCCACCAGGGTGACCTGTGTGTCTGTAATATTTTTTGTTTGAAAACTTATTTCCTGTAAATTTTAATTGATCTACGTTTTTAACAACAACAAAATCTCCACTATCCATATGAGGAGTAAATGTTGCTTTATTTTTTCCTCTAAGAATTTTTGATACAACAGTTGCTAGTCTTCCAACTACAGCTCCAGTTGCGTCAATTTCAAACCATTTGCTATTTAGGTCGTCTTTTTTAAGAAATTTAGTCATAATTGCGGGATTAATACTTATAAATCGATATATTGTCAAACGATATACAGTGAGAACTTAAGTCATTTTTAATAGTTTTAACTAATAAATAAGCTATAAATAAGCGATAATATTTGTTTATAATAAAATCTTAAAAATTTAAACAGGAGAAACTAAATGTCAGACAAAAAAGGAATGGATCCTAAAACATATAAATTCGATACCCTTAGTTTACACGCAGGCTATCAGCCTCATAAAAATGCTGGTTCAAGACAAGTACCAATATACCAAACAACTTCATATCTATTTGATGATGTAGATCATGCGGCAGCATTATTTAATTTAGAAAGAGGTGGACACATTTATAGTAGGATATCAAATCCAACAGTTGCAGTTTTAGAAGAAAGAGTTGCTTCATTAGAGGGAGGAACAGCTGCACTTGCTACTTCGTCTGGCATGAGTGCGATATTTCTTGCAGTAATGACACTTTGCGAAGCAGGAGATCATTTAGTTGTATCATCCCAGCTTTATGGTGGAACTGTAAATCTATTTAGACTAACGCTTCCAAAATTTGGTATCAAAACAACTTTTGTAAAACCAAGAGATACAGAAGGATTTAAAAAAGCAATTCAAAAAAACACAAAAGGTATTTTTGGAGAACTTGTTGGTAATCCAGGTAACGAAATAATGAATATGCCTGAGATCGCTAAAATAGCTCACGACGCGGGTATTCCTTTAATGGTAGATGCAACTTATCAAACACCTTATTTATGTAAACCTATAGAGCACGGTGCTGATATTGTCGTTCATTCACTCACTAAATGGATGGCTGGTCATGGATCTTCAATGGCTGGTATAATTGTTGAGGGTGGTAAGTTTGATTGGATGCAAAATGATAAATTCCCAACAATGACACAACCATATGAAGGTTATCATGGATTATCTTTTGCAGAAGAATTTGGACCAACAGCATTTACGATGAAAGCAAGAGCAGAAGGAATGAGAGATTTTGGACCTTGTCTAAGTCCTCAGAATGCATGGAATGTATTACAAGGTATCGAGACACTTTCTGTCAGAATGAAAAAGCATTGTGAGAATGCTGAAAAAATGGTCGAGTATTTATTAGGTCACGAAAGTGTTGCTTGGGTTTCTCACCCTAGTGTACCAGATCATCCAGATCATGATTTAGCAAGCAAATTATTACCAAATGGCAAAGGATCAATGATAGCATTTGGTATTAAAGGAGGAAAGGCTGCAGGTGAAGCATTTATTAATAACGTTAAACTTGCATCTCATTTAGCAAATGTTGGAGATACACGTACATTGGTAATTCATCCAGCATCAGCTACACATTCTCAAATGGACGAAGCTACACTAAAATTTGCGGGATTATCCCATGATATGATCAGATTATCAGTTGGTATAGAAGATATAGATGATATTAAAAACGACTTTGAAAATGGATTTAGAGCTGCTAGGAAACCTAGGCTCGTATCCAATCAATGAAGTTTCAAGTAAATAATAACGAAGTTTATGCTTCTACGGGAGGCAGACCTTTTGATAAAGATAAGCCATTAATAATATTTGTCCATGGTAGTGGACTAACTCATATGACATGGGTTTTGCAAACAAGATATTTTGCATTCCATGGATATAGTGTTTTAGCTTTAGATATGCCAGGTCATGGATTATCAGGTGGCGAAAGTTTAAAATCAATTGAGGATATGGCTGATTGGGTCAGCGATGTTATTGATGCAGTTGGATATAAAGAAGCTTCGTTAGTTGGTCATTCTCAGGGTTGTTTGGTTACTGTAGAGTGTACAGCGAGAAATCCTGATAAAATAAAAACTTTAAGTTTAATGGGTGGAGCTGGTGCAATTCCGATGAATCCTGAATTATTATCTTTAGCTGAAAATAATGATCCTAAGGCCGTTGAACTAATGATGGACTGGGCACATGGGCCAGCTGGCCATTTTGGCGGTCATCCTGTACCGGGATTATATCATATTAATACTGGTTCAATGTTAGCTAAAACTAGAACAATAAAAAATACCCTCGGTGTAGATTTTAGAGCATGTGATAATTATAAAAATGGTTTTGAAGCTGCAAAACAAATTAAGATACCTACCCTTTCTATACTTGCCACTGACGATAAAATGTGTCCAGTAAAAGAAGGTAAAAAACTAGCTAATTTAATCGAAGGAAGTCAAATAGATATAATAGATAATTGCGGACATATGATGTTATTAGAGGAAGCAGATCGAGTATTAAATGTTTTGAAAAAATTCATAACAACAAATTATCCAGCAAATTAGTAATTGCAAATTTGTATTTATGAAAAAAAATTTTAGATTTTTTGATAATAGACAAAAATATTTACTTTTCGTTACAACAACTAACGAAAAGAACAAAATTGCAGATGCGTTAAAACCTATTGTTCAAAAATTAAAACCAAAATTTCCAGCATTAAAAATATTTGATGCAGGTATGGGTGATGGATCATTATTGATGAATGTGATGAGACAATGTCATCAGAAAATGCCTCAAATTCCACTACTAGTAAGCACAAAGGAAATAAGCATGGAAGATGTTAGATTAGGACTTGAAAAACTTCCAGATCGATTTGTCGAACATAAAAATACAGTATTTGTTATCTCAAATCTAAATTATATTGAATCAACATCACTCAAATCAAATGACAAAAATAAACAAAAAAAAATGAATTGGAAAATAGTTAAACTTAAAGGAGATTCATCACTAGATTTTTCAAATCAATTAAGGAGACTAAATCAGGAATTTCTTAGTAAAAAATGGCAAATCGAGAGAAACCCTAAAAATGGAAATCCCACATACAAAGAGCCATCAGTAATTGTAATTTATAGAAAAGATCAGGAATTTTCATTGAAAAATGTTATTCCAAAAAAAAATAATGGAAAAAATAGTTATGACTTGATCATTGCATCTCAACCTTATAGATCAAGAATACCTGCAGAGAAAAAAGTAAAGTATGTTATCGATCCAATGATAAAATCATTAGATAATAGAGGTAAATTAGTGGTAGTTCATGCATGTGGAAATGATCCAGGAAGCAAAATTATTAAGAAAATCTGGCCAAAAGAAAAACCATTTCCATCTCTATACGGATCAATAATTAAATATATAAAAAATAATACTGAAAAAGAAATTTTAAAAAAATTAAAATTTAATAAAAAACAAACGATTAAATATGTTTTGAGAGCATTACCAAATGAAATTAGTGGAGGTATTGCTACTTCATTAATATTTTCAGCATGGAATGCTGCAGTATATGTTAATCAGATATCAGATGAGCAAATAATGAGCGCAGAAAGAAAAAAATATTACCAAAAAGTTGTTAAAGACATAGTTAATAAGAATAAAGGACTATATTTTAACAATGAGTTATTTGTAATTGAAAAAAAATAATCAACTAAACCTATTTTTGTATAAAAAATACAATGATGATGTTATTAGTAATATTGAACTAAACTGATGCAAAGAAGCTGTTAAAATACTGGCACCAGATAAAACAGTAAGAATTCCCAATATAATTTGTAATAAAATAATAAAACCCAAAATAGATACAGCTTTAAATAAATAAAAAATTTTATACCGATAAGTTATGTATGAAATTAATATGAAAATAATAAATATTAAATAAGCTAAATTTCGATGTAAATATTGAACTAGTGATGGATCGCTAAAAGCAGATAATTTAAATAAACTTATAAATTTATTGTCGTCTGGAAAATAAGAATTACCCATTAGTGGCCAAGTGTTATATATTTTTCCTGCATCCATGCCTGAAACGAATGCTCCAATAATAATTTGTAAAAAAATTAATAATAAAAAGAATTCAGGTATATAATTGTTAATTTTTCTATCCTTTATATTTAAATTTACTAAACTTAAATAATTCCAATAAATTAACGATAAAATAATAAATGCAAATAAAAGGTGAACTGATAACCTAAAATGACTTACATCTATATTATTAACTAGACCACTCTGGACCATGTACCATCCTAAAAGTCCCTGAAAACAAATCAAAAGAAAGATAAAATAAAAATTATAAAGTTTTTTAACGCCTAATTTGATAGAAAAGAAAATTAGAGGTATCAAAAAAGCCAAGCCAATAATGCGTCCAAAAAATCTGTGTGCCCACTCCCACCAAAATATTACCTTGAATTCACTTAAAGTCATTGAATAATTTTGAAGTTTAAATTCAGGTATTTGCTTATAAGCATCAAAATAAGCTATCCAAGAATCATTGTTAATAGGTGGAAACAAGCCTTTAAAAAATTCCCATTCGGTAATTGATAGTCCAGAATCTGTAAGTCGTGTTAGACCTCCAACAACTATCATTATTGAGATCAAAATAAACATAATTAGTAACCAATTAGATATGTATATTCTGTATTTTGTATTTATTTCGGTATACATAATTGTCTAAATATAATATTTATTTATAATTCCAATTGATCAAATGTCGCCTGATAAAAGAAAAAAATTAAACATACTAAGGAAGAAATTAGATCTACTTGATAATAGGCTTATTAAATTGATAAAAATTAGGACTAATATAGTTAAAGAGGTTCTTAAACTTAAAACCTACAAGCATGAAATTATTGACAAGAAAAGAATTTCAGTAATTCTTAAAAATATAAAAAAAAAATCAATTAAAAATAAGATTGACCCAAAGATAACTAATCGAATATGGAAAAATATGATTATGTCTTATATTGATTTTGAGAAAAGAAATTTCAAAAAAAAATAATTATTTACTGTGAGGTGGAAGTTTTTTTTCTACAAAAACCTCGTGTTTTCTTGTTGAGGGATTATATTTTTTTGCTTTTAATTTAACTTTTGCTTTCTCACCACCAGCTGGTTTTTTTACGTAATAAAAAAAAGGACTATCAGGTTTTGCCTCTGGCACAAGTCTTACTTTAATATGAGTTTTTTTTGCCATTATTTTTTATACTTTTTAATAAATTTGATATTTTGTTAATTTTTATTTTAATAATCTTTTTGTTTATAGTTTTATTATCATTTAGGTCAAGTTTAGAATTTTTATCATTAAGATATTTTTTTACACCATTAATTGTCATTCCTTTGTTTTTTAATAAAAATTGAATTTTTTTAAGTATTTCAATTGATTTATCATCATAATATCTTCTTCTACCAGCAAATATTTTAGGCTTAACCTGTTTAAATTGTTTTTCCCAAAATCTTATAGTGTGCGTAGATAATTTGCCAGTTTTTTTATCAATTAAATTTAGTATTTTTGCAACTTCACCAATTGTTTTATAAAATTTGTTATTTTCATTCATTTATAAAGTTTTTGAATTCTTTGGATGGTTTAAATAAAATGACATTTCTTTCAGATATAATACTTTGTTTCAAAGTTTTGGGATTTCTTCCTAATCTACTTTTTTTAAATCTGAGAATAAAAGTTCCAAAATTTGATATTTTAACTTTTTTATTTTGGATCAATTCCTCAATAACTATTGAAAAAAAATCTTCCAGCAAATTTTCACAAACTTTTTTTGAAAAACCTAATTGCATATAAATAGAATTAACAATTTCTTTTTTAGTTAAATTTACTCTCATTATATTATATTTTTTTTTATTTTATCAATCAGATTACCTTTTATAATTTTTTCAGAGACTTTTAAAGAATTAGCAAATCCTACTTCATCAGTAGATCCATGACTTTTTATTACCGGTTTATCTAAACCAAGTAGAATTGCACCATTGTAAAGTCTTGGATCAAGTTTATTTTTAAATTTTTTTAAGTTTTTCATATTTAATAAAGCTGAAATTTTTCCCATTAAGGTTGAATTAAGAGCATTTCTAAGTTCAGATGTAATAAAATTAGCTGTACCCTCTGCAGTTTTTAAAGCTACATTTCCTGTAAAACCATCAGTCACAATTACATTTATTTTACCATCCATAATATGATTACCCTCTATATAACCTTCGAATTTAAAAAGTGGATTTTTTTTATCATTTAAAATTTGGTATGTATTCTTTATTACGTTATTACCTTTTAATTCTTCTGATCCGATATTTAATAAAGCTACTTTTGATTCCTCATTTTCAAACAACGATTTATGTAATGCTGAACCCATCAAACTAAAATCTACTAAGTTTTTTTCACTACATTCAATATTTGCTCCTAAATCTAAAACTATATTCATACCATTTTTGTTTGGCCATAACGCTGAAAGAGCTGGTTTATCTATTTTCTCTATCATTTTTAGATTTAGTTTAGCTATAACAAATAAAGCCCCTGTATTACCTGCAGATACTATTGCATCTGACTCATTTTTTTTTAAACTTTCAATAGAAAGCCACATGCTGGTATCTTTACCTTTCTTGGCTGCAGATAATGGACTATCAGAGTCTTCTATAATATTTTTTGTATGTATAATTTTATATGAGTTATTTGATATTTTTGTTTTTTTAATTATTGGTTCAATTTGTTTTTGATCTCCAAATATATTATAAAATACATCCTTTGTGCTTAAACTATGTATTTCAATACCTTTGATTATTTTTGTAGGAGAGTTTTCACCACCCATTGCATCAATTGCAATAATAATTGGGTTAGTCATAATTTGATTACTCTTTAGGATCTAGTACTTGTCTTCCCTTGTAAAATCCTGTTTTTAAATCCATGTGATGAGATAATCGGTATTCACCAGATTTTTTATCTTCAATTATATTTTTTGAACTCATTTTTATATGAGATCTTCTTTTTCCAGCTCTAGATTTAGTTGTTTTTCGTTTTGGTACAGCCATAATTATTTTAAGGGCTTATTATATCTTTTGTAAGATTATTGAAAGTATTATTTCTCAAAAAAAGTACATATTTTTCGAAATAATCAACAATATTTTGAAAATTAGAGTTTTCATCAATATAATATTTAATAATTTTGATTTTTTGCTCTTCATTTTTTGAATCCCAGCTATCTATATTGTCGATTATTGAAAAAAGTAAATTTACATAATCTTTCATTTTTTTATTAATTGTAGCATCGCCATAACCAATTTCTCTAATTGAAAGTTCGATTTGTCTTACACAAAAATCAAAAAATTTTTGTAAATTTTCTTTATCCTCTGATTTTTTAAATTCTTTTAATAGAAATCCCAAATGAAAGAAAAAAATTATTATTCGATCATAAAAAGTATCACCTTTATCGGTATTATATAATATTTTATTTCTGGTTAGTTTAATCAAATTGTTATAAATATTTAAATATAAGTTATTCATGAAATATATTTTTATTATATTATTTATTTTTATTATTAACTGCTCAGGAAATAAAGTATCAAATTACCATGGTATAAAATCTCTTGAGGCAAAATATGAGAAAATTGAAATAAAAAAAACCAATAAAAACGATTTAATTAAAATGATAGGGCCACCCTCTACAATAAGTGATTTTGATAAAAATAAATGGTTTTATTTTGAAAGGTTAAAAACTAATCAATCTTTACTTAAATTTGGTAAACAAAAAATAAAAAGAAATAATATATTAGTTGTAGAACTTGATCAAAAAGGGATTGTAAAAAGTAAAAATATTTTAGATTTAAATAATATGAACGATATAAAATATGTTAAACAAATTACAGTTAAAGATTTCAAAAGAGATAGTACAATGTATAATGTATTATCAAGTCTAAGAGAAAAAATTAACTCTCCAGTAAGAAATAGATCAAAAAATTAACCAGCTATAACTGCCAATAATAACAAAGCAACTATATTTGTAATTTTTATCATTGGGTTAACTGCAGGTCCAGCAGTGTCTTTGTAGGGATCTCCGACAGTGTCTCCAGTTACAGCAGCTTTGTGAGCTTCTGATCCTTTTCCACCAAACTTACCATCCTCAATATATTTTTTTGCATTATCCCAAGCTCCACCACCTGCTGTCATTGAAACTGCAACAAATAATCCAGTAATTATTACTCCTAACAGCATTGCTCCAACAGATGATAATGCTGCGACTTGACCTCCAATTGGCAAAATAATTAAATATAAAACAATTGGTGATAAAACTGGCAATAATGATGGGATTACCATTTCTTTAATTGCTGCTTTTGTAAGTAAATCTACAAGCTTACCATAATCAGGCTTTGCTTTACGTTTCATAATACCAGGAATTTTTTTAAATTGCCTTCTAACTTCAATAACAACTGCACCGCCTGCTCTACCTACAGCTTGCATTCCCATAGATCCAAAAAGATATGGTAACATTCCACCAATTAATAAACCAACTACTACAAATGGATTTGATAAATCAAAAGTAACAACAATACCTTCCAATTTAGATCCTGCTTCTTTTGAGAAATGTTTAATATCCTCAGTATATGCAGCAAACAAAACTAATGCTCCTAATCCTGCTGAACCTATTGCATAACCTTTTGTAACTGCTTTTGTTGTATTTCCAACAGCATCCAAGGCATCCGTAGTTTTTCTTACATTTTTTGGAAGATTTGACATTTCGGCAATTCCACCAGCATTATCTGTTACAGGACCATATGCATCAAGTGCTACAACCATTCCAGCCAATGCAAGCATAGTAGTCACTGCAATAGCAATACCAAATAATCCAGCAATAGAATTAGTTAATAAAATTCCTGCTACAATTATTATCGCAGGTATTGCTGTTGCTTCCATTGATATAGCTAAACCTTGAATTACATTAGTACCATGCCCAGTAGTAGACGACGCTGCAACACTTTTAACAGGTCTATAATCTGTACCAGTGTAATATTCAGTAATCCAAATTAACAATCCAGTGATAATTAAACCTATAACACCACAATAATATAAACTCATACCATTAAAAGAAACTCCATTTACAGAATAATTAGTACCTAATCCAATAACGTAATCTGTTATAGGATATAAAATAATTAAAGACAAAATAGCTGTAGCAACAAAACCTTTATATAATGCATTCATTATATTTTTTGATTGTCCAAGTTTTACAAAAAAAGTACCCACTATAGATGTTAAGATACAAGCCGCACCAATACTTAAAGGGTAAACCATCATATTTAAATCTGATACAAAGAAAATTGATGAAAGAACCATAGTTGCAACAATCGTAACAGCATATGTTTCAAAAAGATCCGCTGCCATACCTGCACAATCGCCAACATTATCACCAACATTATCTGCTATAACAGCAGGATTTCTAGGATCGTCCTCTGGAATTCCAGCTTCAACTTTACCAACTAAATCTGCACCAACATCAGCACCTTTTGTGAAAATTCCACCACCTAATCTTGCGAAAATAGATATTAAAGAAGCACCAAAGCCTAATGCAACTAGTGCATTTACAATTTCTCTTTCATCAACACCAGCTGATAATAATATATAGTAATAAACTGCAATTGCTAACAAAGCTAAACCTGCAACCAACATTCCTGTAATTGCTCCAGATTTAAACGCTATTGAAAGACCTTGAGATAAACCTTTTCTTGATGCCTCAGCAGTACGAACATTGGCTTGAACAGAAACTAACATTCCAACATAGCCAGCTATACCGGATAAAGCTGCTCCAATTAAATATCCAATTCCAACCAATAATGAAAATGCAAAACTAATTATAACTAAAACAACAACACCAACAATAGCTATTGTTTTATATTGCCTGTTTAAATATGCTTTTGCCCCTATTTGAATAGCAGAAGCAATTTCTTGCATCTTTGCATTTCCTGCGCTTGCATTCAAAATTGAAGATCCTGTTACAAATCCATATACAATGGATAATATTCCAGCGAAAATTGTGTATAATAAAATGGTATCAACAGACATATAATTCCTTAAATAAGTGTTTTAGTTATTTTTTAAAATGCGGACATTACAAAAAAGATTATAAAAGGCAATATTTAACTTATTAGAATATATGAGAATAACCTTGGTATTTGAGGTTTTTTATTGGAATTTTCCTATTATCTAATAGGTAATTTTTTGATTTAGTATTAATTTGCCCAATAATTGAAATTTTTTGATTCATTTTAGAGGATAAAGTTTTTATATATTTTCTTTTTGACTTAGAAGCTGTAAATAAAATTTGATAATCATCACCATTAAATAAATAGTCTAATGTCTTCAATTTTTTCTGTTTAATTAATTGCTTTAAATGATTAGATATCGGGATCTTATCTATATCTATTAGATAACCAAGATTTTGTTTATTTATTAATTTATTCAGATCAATTACCAATCCATCTGATACATCCATAGAGCAGTTTGCAATTTTAAAAAGATGTGAACTGAATTTTATAGGTAGATTAGGTGAATAATATTTATCAATAAAATATTTTTTTTGATTTGAGTTTAAATTAATTTTCTTTTTAAGAACTTTTAAACCAATGTGACTATCACCTAAATTGCCAGTTAAATAAATGTCATCTCCAATTTTTGCTTTATTTCTATAAACGATTTTATTTGAATATCCTAAAGATATAACTGTAAAACTTAGATTTTTTGATGATGTGGTATCGCCACCTGATAATTTTATATTAAATCTATTTTGTTCATTAGACAAAGATTTTTTAATTAATAACAAATTTTTTTTTGTAAAATATTTTTTGTTTCCTGAGCCGGCTAAAAAGAAATAATTTGGTTTTACCCCTTTAGCATAAATGTCTGATATAGATGATCTTATTATTTTTCTTACAACAAGATCTGGTTTATTAAAATTTAAAAAGTGTACACCCTCATTGTAAGTATCAACAGAAATAACTAATTTTTTAGTTTTATCAAAAAAAACATCATCATTTAAATTAAGCGAAGATGGATTATTTTTTGCTAATTTTTTTAAATAACTATTTATTAATAATTCTTCATTCATTAGTTTCTTAATTTCTTTGAAATTTTATCAAGCAAAGCATTCAAATATTTTGTTTGTGATAAATCAATAAAGAAATTAGAAGCATTAAGGTATTCTTTAATAATTATTTTTGAAGATATTTTTGGTTTATACATTAATTCAAAAATTGCGCTTTTAATTATTACTTGAAAAACTTTATCTAGGTTTGATATTTTTAAATCATCATTTAAATGATTTGTTATTTCTTCAAGAATTACATCATCTCTTTCAATTGTGCCATTAACTACATCTTTTATAAATTTTTTGAAACGATGTTTTGGAAAATTTAATTCTACTTCATTATTATAATATTTACTGTAAAGCTTCTGTATTATAATAACTCTTGGGTTATTTTTTTTACTAAAATGAAGTGGCATTCTATAAAGATAATATTGTTTTTACTGCATTAGCTGCTTCTCTGCCCTTTTTTCCTCGTGCCACTGCTTGCTTTTTATTTAAACAAGTAATTATTCCATTGCCAACAGGTTTCTTTGATTCTACAGATATATTCATAATTGCATCAGTTGTTGATTTAGATATAAAGTCGAAATGAGGAGTTTGACCTTTAATTACACATCCAAGTGCTACAAAACCATCATATTTTTTTAAATTTTTAGAAATAACTACAGGTATCTCAAATACACCTGGAACAGAGACTATATTGATCTTTGCAAAATTCTTTAATTCATTCTTAGCACTTTTAAGAAGAGCAGTTGAAATATCTTTATAGTAGTTTGCTTGTATAATTAATACTTTATTTTTCATTTTATTATTTCTTGTTTAATAATCTTGATACCATAACCATCTAACCCAACAACCTTTTTCAGAGTTCTAGTTACTAATATCATTTTCTTTATTTTTAAAGATTTAATTATTTGAGCTCCAATACCATAACTTTTTATTAATTGATCCTTTTCCTTGGTTTTAGGCTTTTTATCTTTAAATTCTTTAAGTGTTTGAGTAACAGATTTTAAATTTGGATCTCTTATAAAAATCATAACGCAATTACTGTATTTTTTAAAATATTTTAAAGTTTTTTCAAATGAGTTAGGAAGTTTTTGATTAATTAGATAATTTTGAACCACATTAGATGAAATAACTCTAACTCTCGGTGATTTACTTTTATTAAATTTACCCTTAACTAATGCAAAATGTTCAGAACCATCAATTGAGTTCTCAAAAACATAAATTTTGAATTTTTGATTATTTAAATTAATTGTGGATGTTTTTTTTAATTTAATAAGATTTTCTTTTCTTAATCTGTATGAAATTAAGTCTTCAATTTTTGCAATATGAAGTTTATGTTTACTCGCAAATTTTAATAAATCATCTCCTTTTGCCATTGATCCATCTTCATTCATAATCTCACATATTACAGCAGCTGGAATTTTGTTGCCTAGTCTAGCTATGTCAACAGATGCTTCTGTATGACCGGCTCTGACTAACACTCCTCCTTCTCGTGAAATAATTGGAAATACGTGACCAGGAGAAACTATTTCTTTTTTTAATACATTTTTTTTTGTAGCAACTTTAATAGTTCGTGATCGGTCTTTAGCTGAAATACCTGTGGTTATACCCTTCTTTGCCTCTATTGAAATGGTAAAAGCTGTTTGATTTCTCGATTGATTAACAGGAGCCATAAATGTTAGCCCAAGCTTATTTGCCTGATTCTTATTTAGTGTTAGACAAATTAAACCTCTACCATTTTTTGCCATAAAGTTAATTTTTTTAGAATTAACATCACTGGCATTAAATACTAAATCACCCTCATTTTCTCGATTTTCATCGTCAACAAGAATATACATTCCCCCCTTTTTTGAGATAGAAATAATCTTTTCTATTGGGCTAAATTTATTTTTTATCATCAATAAATTTTTTTACATATTTAGATAGAATATCTATTTCAATATTAACTAATTCATTTTTTTTTATGTTTGCTAAATTTGTAAGTTTTAAAGTATGTGGAATAACCCAAATTTCAAATTTATTCTTCTTTATCTTGGCTATAGTTAAGGACACACCATTTATCAAGATCGATGCTTTCTCAACTAAATATTTGTAAAATTTTTTTTCGATACTGAATTCGTAAATTGTAGATTTGTCTACGTTTGTTAAATTTGTGACTTTACTTACTGTATCTACATGACCTTGACAAATATGACCTGAAATATTTTGTCCATACTTTAAAGGTAATTCTAAATTAACATAGTCACCAAGATTAGATTTCTTAAATTTTGACTTTCTAATAGTTTCATTTGATAAATAAAATTCAGATATACCCTTTTTATATGATATTAATGTTAAGCAGACACCATCACAGGAAATAGATATACCTAATTGCTTATTAGTTAATTTTAATTTTGACTTGATAAAGATATTTATTCCTTTAGCTCTTTTGATAATATTTGTAATTTTACCTTTATTAAAAATTATTCCATTAAACATTTACTGATACCTAAAAAGTTTTTCTTTATCTAAAAAAGTATTAATTTGTGACCTTTTTTTAAATTTTTTAGATAATAAATCAATAAAAGAATTCAGAGCAACTGAATTTTTTAAATTAATTTTATTATCAGCTTTGAATAAATAGAAATCATTTATTAAATTATTGTTTAAAAAAGATTTTAAAAGATTTGGACCCGACTCAACTAATAAATTTGCATAACCTAATGAGTATATTTTTTTTAAAATGGTATTTAAATCAAAAATATTATTTTCTATTTTCATAAAAATAAGTTTTGCATTTTTATTTTTAAATTTATTAATAATATTTTTATCTTTTTTATTATGAAAAATATAAGTTTTATTTGAGTTAGGTTTTAACACTTTGGAATTTATTTTAGTCTTCAAATCTTTATCAATAATAAATTTTACTGGTGAAAACTTTTCTAAACCTTGAATTCTACAATTTAAATTAGGATTGTCAGAGTTAATAGTTTTATAAGAAGTTAAGATTGCTTGATTTCTATATCTTAATAAATGAGATACTTTATGAGAATGTTCATTTGTAATTTTTTTTTTAAATAAATAAATTTTATTATTTTTAGAAACAGCTAATTTTCCAGTAACGTATGGAATATCATTGAATTTTGAGAATTTATAATCTTTGTAAAAATGATTTGCCTCATTTTTAATTAAACCAATTTTAGCCAAAATATTATTTTTTTTTAAAACATTTTTTGTTTTTTTTGCTGTTCGTTTATCAAAATCTTCAATCGAATAATTAACTAATTTAATCTTTTTTTTTATAATAATGTTTGTGCAAGGTGGCGTTTTTCCATAATGGATACAGGGTTCTAAAGTTACATACATATTTGAATTTTTGAAATTTATTTTATTATTTTTTAAAGCTACTACTTCAGCATGAGGTCTACCTTTAATATCTGTCTTTCCGTAAGAAATGATTTCATCTTTGTGTGTTACTACACATCCGACCGATGGATTTAGTCCTGTTAGTCCTTTATTTTGACGGGCAAGATCTAGTGCCAATCTCATGAATGCTTTATTTTTTTCTGATAATTTATCTTTTCTTAAAGACATCGATTTTATCAACAAATTGAACGAAGTCTTTTTCTTCTCTAAAATTTCTATATACTGATGCAAATCTTACATATGCTACAGGGTCTAATTCTTTTAATCCGTCCATTACCATTGTGCCTATTGTGTTTGAAGAAATTTCACTTTGACCAAATTCTTCTAGTGATCTAGAAATTTTAGAAATAAATTTTTCTACTGTTTCAGTGTCAAGAGGTCTTTTTTTTAGAGCTACATAAATGGATTTAGATAATTTATCCCTATCAAATGGTGATTTTCTTCCATTTTTTTTTACAATTGTTAGCTCACGAAATTGAACTCTTTCAAATGTAGTAAATCTTTGTCCACAGCTACAAAGCCTCCTTCTTCTTATAGCTGTTCCATCTTCAGTTGGTCTGGAATCTACAACTGAAGTTTCACCTTTTTTATCACAGGGACAAATCATAATTCATTATCCCAAATTTTTATAAATTGGGAAATTTGAACATAAATCAACAACTTCTTTTCTTACTTCGTCTTCTATTTTTGTATTATCGTCAGGGTTTGATGACAAACCTTTAATTACTTTAGTAATTAGTTCACCAACAATTTTAAATTCATTTAAACCAAAACCTCTAGTAGTTGCGGCCTGAGATCCTAGTCTTATGCCAGAAGTTACCATTGGACTTTCTGTATCGAAAGGAATTCCATTTTTATTACAT
This sequence comes from uncultured Pelagibacteraceae bacterium, assembly GCA_902618205.1. Taxonomy (GTDB): domain Bacteria; phylum Pseudomonadota; class Alphaproteobacteria; order Pelagibacterales; family Pelagibacteraceae; genus Pelagibacter. Next base: position 109,265 of record CACMZL010000001.1, read on the forward strand.
GTTATGTTGGCTCTTGATAAACTTTCAGCTGCAGCATTACCTTTTACACCAAAAGGTCTTAAATCTACCAACATTAAATGAGTGTCAGTTCCTCCAGAATAAATCTTAAAACCATTTGTTTTTAAAGTTTCTGCAAGAATTTTTGCATTAGCTAAAACATTAGATATATATTCTTTAAAGCTAGGTTCTAATGCTTCTTTAAATCCAACAGCTTTTGCTGCTATTATATGCATCAGAGGGCCACCCTGATAACCAGGAAATACTGCTGTATTAATTTTTTTATAAATATCTTCGTGATTTGTTAAAATAATTCCACCTCTGGCGCTTCTAAAAACTTTATGAGTTGTAGATGTAACAACATGAGCATGATCAACAGGATTTGGATATCCTTTACCAGCAACAAGACCTGAAAAGTGAGCCATATCTACCATAAAGAATGCTCCTACCTTTTCAGCAATTTCTCTAAACCTTTTAAAATCAATTATCCTAGAATATGCACTACCTCCAGCAATTATAAGTTTGGGTTTATTTTCAATTGCTAATCTTTCAACTTCGTCATAGTCGATTAATTCAGAGGTCTTATCTACATCATAACTTATTGCATTAAACCATTTACCCGACATTGCAATTTTAAGTCCATGAGTAATGTGACCACCAGAATTTAAACTCATTCCCATAAATGTATCACCTGGCTTTAATAACGCTAAAAAAACTGCTCCGTTAGCTTGCGCACCAGAATGAGGTTGAGAATTAGCAAATTTACAATTGAAGAGTTTTTTCAATCTATCATTAGCTAGAGACTCAGCAACGTCAACGTGTTCACAGCCGTTGTAATATCTTTTACCTGGGTAACCTTCGGCATACTTATTTGTTAGAACGGAACCTTGTGCTTCTAAAACAGCTTGTGAAACTATGTTTTCTGATGCAATTAATTCGATATGATTTTGTTGTCTAATTAATTCTTTATTTACTGCATCAAATATTTCCGGATCAGCTTCAAACAATTTCTTTTCAAAAAAATTTTCATATTGTGTATTAATATATTTTTTTTCACTCGACATTTGTTTTCCTATATTTTTTTAATTCTTTTTAAGTGTCTTCCACCTTCAAATTCGGTTTTCAAAAAGTTTTCAACACATTTTAAAGCTACAGTTTTTTTAATTAACCTTGCACCTAATGTTATAACATTTGCATCATTATGCAATCGCGATAATTTGGCATTTCTTACTGAATAGCATAAAGCAGCACGTATTCCCTTATTTTTGTTTGCTGCAATAGACATCCCTACACCTGAACCACATACCAGTATTCCAACATGATTCTTATTTTTTGCTACTTGTTTACAAAGTTTATGAGCAAAATCAGGATAATCAACTGGCTTATTATTTTGTTTTGGTCCTAAATCTTTAATAGGATAATTTTTATTAAGATATTTAAAAATATTCTTTTTTAAATTAAAACCACCATGATCTGAAGCAATAAAAATTTTTTTCAATTTAATTAAATTTATAATTTAAAACACAAGCAACAAGATGAACTCTATTTTCTTCGCCCCCATTAAATGCATTGTGGTATTTAGTATTATTAGTAATCCAAACAGAACCATCTGCAGGCATATGCTTTGCAACACTATCAACAACCATTATCGCACCTGGATTTGTATATATAGGTATATGTAGTCTTGGTTCAGGATCTCTATGCCAACTCAATGTTGATCTTGGTTCTTTAAGAAGAAGTCTCATTCTACCTAATTTATATTTCTTTGTTAACCTATCATAAACTTCTTTGAAATAAGTATTTTTAAAGTCGTCAACAAATTCTGTATATTTATGTTCATCAATTTTACTTTCCCTTTGTACCTCAACACCTGTGCTATCAGGTTTGGTCCAATAAATGCCTCTTACATTATTTCCTTTAACAGAATCTGGATCACCTGGAATTTGATTAAGAGGTATACCGGCGAAGTGAGGTATGCCAAGACTTGTATCAAAACCTTTTATTTTTAATACTTCATCACAAGCTTGTTTTAATTTTAAGATATCAAATTTTACATCTTGTTTTTGGAAATCATTGAATAATTGTGACATCGGTGCTCTACTATCTTATAGACTATTATATTAAATATTACTATTGTCGCATCAAAAAAACTAATTGATAATGATTATCACAGGTAGCTATCCTAATTTGAGATTGAGAAGATCAAGAAAATTCAGTTGGTCTAGAAGATTGGTTCAAGATAATGATCTATCTTACAATGATTTTATTTTACCTATCTTTCTTACTGAAGGAAAAGCAAAAAAAGTTCCGATTAATTCAATGCCAAATGTTTTTAGGTACTCTATTGATAAATTAAAAAGTGTAGTTGATAAAGCATTAAAATTGGGAATACCAATGGTAGCTTTATTCCCTTATACAAATCCAAGAAAAAGAGATGAATATGGAAATGAAGCATTAAATGAAAATAATTTAGTTTGCCAAGCAATAAAATTCATCAAAAAAAATTATAAGAACGAAATTGGAATAATGTGTGATGTTGCATTAGATCCATATACATCACATGGTCATGATGGAATAATTAAAAAAAATGAAATTTTAAATGATGAAACATTAGAAATATTGATTAAACAATCAATATTGCAGGCAAAAATGGGTTGCGATGTGATTGCCCCATCAGATATGATGGATGGTAGAGTTTTAAAAATTCGTAAAGCTTTAGATAAAAATAATCTTAAAGATGTTCAAATTTTATCTTATGCTGTTAAGTATGCATCAAGTTTTTATGGCCCATTCAGAAATGCTGTTGGATCAAGAAGTCTCTTAAAAGGAGACAAAAAAACTTATCAAATGGATTTTAAAAACAATTATGAATCATTAAGAGAAGTTGCATTGGATATAAAAGAAGGAGCAGACATGATTATAGTAAAACCAGGGATGCCTTATCTTGATATAATTAGGGAAGTTAAGAATAATTTTAAAATTCCAGTTATCGCATACCAAGTATCGGGAGAATATAGTCTCATACAAAATGCAATTTCAAAGAATATATTAGATAAAAAATCGATATATGAAAGTCTAGTTTCCTTTAAAAGAGCTGGAGCAAGTGCAATTATAACCTATTTTGCTGATCAAATAAAACTAGATTAATTTTAAAGAATTTTGAAAACTAAATCTTGTTTTGGGAAAATTAAGATTGTTCGGTTTAACTATTGTTTTATCTAAAAAATCTCCTACAATTTTTAAAGCATCAAAAGTATCTTCAAAGCTTATATCTTCTTCATCTTTATTTATTAAAAAATTTGGAATGATTTTGTCAGAATTTTTTAATTTATAATTAATTTTATTACCTTCAGAAACTTCTTCTACATAATCATTAAAGTCAATGTCATATCCAATTAATTTATAAAAGTTTAACTCCCAATTTACAAACTTTGAAAGCCACTCTTCATCTTTTAATATCTCAAAATAATTATCAATTAAGTAATAAATCTCTCTATTTTTTTCGTTCTCTACTGTTAAAATTTTAATCAAATTCATTGTATAAATTATACAAAGGAGTTTTTGCTTATCCTCTAAAAAATAAGGAGTTTTAAATTCATCAATTTCAACTTTTAAAGAACCAATTTTTGATTGAGATTTTGAATTATAATTTATATGCAATTTATTACCCTTAAGTAGGTAGTTTTTTATTTTTTTTGAGGTTCCTCCAAAAATAATTCCTGAGATTTTTCCATGATTTTCGGTATAAAATTCAGATATTACAGAATTTTCATTATATTTATTTTTTGAAAGTAAGTAACCTTTATCTTGCCAATTCATTATATTTTAATAATTTCTAAAAGTTTCATGGCTGCAGCTTGCTCTGCATTTTTTTTTGAACTACCATCAGCGATAACTGTTTTGCTATCCTTAATCTTTACACTAATTTTAAAATTTGGTTTATGTCTTGGTCCTGTATTAGAAATAAGTTTATATATTGGCAATGCTTTAAATTTCTTTAATGAATATTCTTGTAATCTTGTTTTGGAGTCAATTACAGTAATATCTGATAAATTTAAATAATTTTTCCAGTAATTTAATATAAATTTTGACGAAACCTCAAAACCTTTATCTATATAAATTGCTCCTATCAAAGACTCACAACAATCAGATATAATTTTTTTTTCAATATTTACTTTTTTTTTCTTTTCTGTGTTTCCTGTCAAAATATAATTATCCAATTCTAATTCCTTGCCAATTTCAAAACACTTATTTTTATTGACTAAATTTGCAAGTTTTTTGTCAATCATACCTACTTTTTCATTTGGATATAACTCTAAAAGTTTCTTTGATATAACAAATCCTAAAACTCTATCACCTAAAAATTCCAATTTTTCATAATTATTTTTTGTATCAAAACTTTTATGCGTTAAGGCTTGTATCAATAGTTTATCATCTTTAAAGCTAATACCTATTTTCTTTTGTAGTTTGTTTAACTTCATTTATTTAAATTATTTTATTAAAAAATCTTTCAAATCGAACTATTTCATTCCATTTGAAAATATTAAAGATACTCCCTTTCCTAGGATTAGATGAAAAAAATAAAATTTGTGCTTTTCCAACTAAATTATTTTGATTAACATAACCAACTTCAGATAGAAATCTGCTGTCTTTAGAACAATCCCTATTGTCACCTAAGAAAAAAAAGTGATTTTCAGGAACAATGTATTTATCTGAATTAGAAAAAGTTATATCGGTTCTATATGCAGCTAAATAACTTTTTCCATTTGGAAGTTTTTCTTCAAATATATTGACATCAATTTGGGATGATCCACAATATAACTTATCATTTTTGCTTTTAATTGTTTTTAATACTTGATTAGAATTTATATATAAATCACCATCAATAAATTGTATTGTATCACCTGGTAAACCAATCAATCTTTTAATATAATCTGTACGATTATCAGCAGGTGTTTTAAAAACTATAACATCTCCTCTTTTAGGGTTTTTATTTAATATACGTCCTTTAAAAATAGGAGGACTAAAAGGAAACGAATGTTTACTATATCCGTAAGAAAATTTTGTAACAAATAATCTGTCACCCACAAGCAAGTTAGTTTCCATTGATGATGATGGTATATAAAATGGCTGGATTAATATTGATCTTATAAATACTGCAATTATTAATGCATAAAATAATGTTTTAGTATTATCAATTATGAAATTTTTCATTTTTTTCTATTCAAAATAACAAATGCAATTGAGTGGTTTTTTTCATCTGATAGCGAAAGATGTATATCGTAATTCTTTAATTTAAATTTTTTTTTTAATATATCTTGTATTTTCTGTGAAATTTTAATTTTAGGTGATCCTTTCTTATTATTGTATATTTCAATATCATTAAAATTAATATTATCTCTAAAGCCTGTGCCTATTGATTTAACGAAAGCTTCTTTAGCAGCAAATCTTTTTGCAAAGTAATTCGTTTTATTTCTGTATTTTTTTGATTGTTTTATTTCATTAAATGTAAAGAGTCTTTTTTTAAAACCTTTAATTTTTAGAGATTTTTCTATTCTTTTATTATCAATAATATCAACACCGTTACCAATTATCATTAGTTTAATATTTTTCTAAAATAAGTGATTACTTTTTTCATACCAAACATGATGGCCTCTCCAATTATAAAATGTCCAATATTGAATTCCTCTATAGATTTAATCTTTCTTAAAATTTTAGTTGATTTATAATCTAGACCATGTCCTGCATGAACTTCCATTCCTAGTTTTTTTGCTAACGTTGCACAATTTTTTATTTTTTTGAACTCGACTAAATAATTTTTGTTATTTTTAACTTGTAAAGCAAATTTTCCTGTATGAAGTTCCACACATTTCGCATTTAATTCTTTTGATGCAAAAACATCTTTAATATTTGGATTGATGAAAAGACTTGTTCTAATTTTTTTTGAATTTAATTTACTAATTACTTTTTTAATTATTTTTTTATTTTTTGTGATATTTAAACCTCCTTCGGTGGTTATTTCATTCCTTTTTTCAGGAACTATACAAACAAAATTAGGTTTATATTTTAATGCAATTTTAAGCATTTCATTGTTAGCAGCCATTTCTAAATTTATTGGTACTCTTTTAATTTTTGAAAATATGGCTACGTCTTCATCTCGTATATGTCTACGATCTTCTCTTAAATGAATAGTAATAGAATTTGCACCAAAATTCATAACTTGTCTTGCATATGAAATAGGATCGGGATGCCCCTCTCCTCTGGCGTTTCTTAATGTTGCAATATGGTCTACGTTAACACCTAGTCTAGATTTCATTTTAAATATCTACTTCCAGGTTTTGTAATTGGAATTTTTTTTAACTCAATTGGTAAATCATTTTTTTTATAAGTTGGTATTTCTAATTTAATTTGCGAAACAATATTTTTATCTTTAATTTTTAAACTTGGTTTACTAGATCTATTAATCAAACACGCATATCCAACTACTTTTGATTTATATTTTTTTACAAGTCGAGCACATTCTAAACTTGACTTACCTGTAGTAATTACGTCTTCTACTATCAAAACTTTAGAATTTTTTTTAATTGAAAAACCTCTTCTTAAAATAAATTTCCCATTAACTCTCTCACAAAATATTGTCTCCTTGTTCAATAAATTTCCAACAATATAACCTATTACAATACCGCCCATAGCTGGTGACAAAATTATATCAATTTTTTTGAATTTTTTTTTTATTTTAGTGCTTAAGGATTTACAAAATTCTTCTGATTTTTTTGGATAACTTAATAATTTAGCACACTGGACATACTGAGGTGAATGTAAACCTGAGGATAAAACAAAATGTCCTTCTAAAAGTGCCTTAGTTTTTTTTAAAACCGCTAAAGAATCTTTTAAAGAAAGCATATTTTTTGTTTTTATGTCTAATTATTTTGAAGTTATATTCTTTCTGTTTTAGCTCACTAATAAGTTTTGTAAAGTTTTTCAAATCTTGAATAATCAGGTTGAATCTAAAATTAATGGTTCTTTTAGTCTTTTCCACCATTTCAACACTTGAAATATTTACATTATTCGTTCCAATCATTGTTGTAACGTCACCTAATATTCCAGGTCTGTCAGGTAAAGACATCCAAAGTGTAGTGTTATATTTTTTTTCAGTAGGCTTGCTGTCTTCTTTGTATTGCCAGTATCTTCTTATAGCAGCTCTAGCTTTACCGGTTTTAGCACTTGTTATCCAATGCAAAGAAGGTGAATCTTTTTTTGATGTTAATATTTTAACTACATCTCCATTTCGCAATATTGATTGTAGAGGGCTTTCCTTTCCATTTATTTCACATCCAATCGCAGTATCACCTACTTTAGTGTGAACAGCATAAGCAAAATCAATTGGACTTGCTTCTTTGGGTAATTTTATAACTGAGCCTTTTGGTGTAAAACAAAAAACATTTTCTTGAAACATTTGCAGTTTTGTATACTCAAAATAATGTTCAGGATTTTCATTTTTATCAATAATTTCTACTAGATCTGCTAACCAATCATATTCCTTCCAAGTTAAAGAGTTAAACTTTTCTGAGGATTTATATTTCCAATGAGAAGCTATACCTCTTTGCGCAAATTCATGCATTTGTTGTGTTCTTAGTTGTATTTCAATAGGTCTTTTATTTGGACCGATCACTGCTGTATGAAGAGATTTATAATTATTTATTTTTGGAGATGAAATGTAATCTTTAAATCTACCAGGTATGCAATTCCATTTATTATGAATTACGCCTAAGGTTTTGTAACAATTTTCAACATTATTTAAAATTATTCTAAAACCAATTATGTCTGTAATTTGCTCTAGTGAGGTTCTTTTTTTTTGTATTTTTCTCCAAATTGAAAAAGGTGTTTTTTCTCTAGAATAAATTTTAAAATCAATATTATTTTCATTTAATAGATTTTCAAATTCACTAAGAACTGAATTATAATTAATCAAATTATTATCTTTTATTGTGTCTAATCTATCTTTGATCATTTTTCTTGCTTCAGGATTTAAAATATCGAAAGAAAGATCTTCAAGTTCATCTCTTATTCTATTCATTCCCATTCTATCAGCTAGAGGAGCATAAATTTCCATAGTTTCTTTAGCAATTCTTTTTCTTTTTTCCTCTTTATCAATAGCCTTCAAAGTTCGCATATTATGCAAACGATCTGCAAGTTTCACAAGAAGGACTCTAATATCTTTAGAAGTTGCCAGGATGAGTTTTCTAAAATTTTCAGCTTTTGAATTAGAAATAGCTTGGTTTTCAAAAACTGAAATTTTTGTAACTCCATCAACCAAATCAGCAACTTCTTTTCCAAATTGTTCTTCTATAGTTTTATAAGTTGCATAAGTATCTTCTATGGTATCGTGAAGTAAACCAGTTGCTATCGTTGCACTATCCAACTTAAGTTCGGTTAAAATATTTGCAACAGCAACAGGATGAATGACGTAGGGATCTCCTGATTTTCGTTTTTGATCTTTGTGAACTTTCACTGCAAAATCATATGCTTTGCTTAGAGTTTCTGGATTAAGAAACTTATTGTATGATTTAACCTTATTTATTAATTCGTCAGAATTTAGCATAATTTTATTATATCACTTATTTAGATAACTTTAATACTTCTTAAATTAATTTTTTTTAAAGAAGTTAAGAGTTTTACTATATTTTTTTTTAATTTTGGGTGAGACCAATTTTTGCATATTTCAAACAGTGGCATAAGTACAAAGTTTCTATTATGCATTCTTGGATGCGGAATCTCTAGATTGATCAATTTTTTATTTAATTTAAAAATCTTTCCATTAAAATCTAATATATCAATATCACAATTTCTTGGATGATTCTTAGGAGCTATTTTTCTGCCTAATTTTTTTTCTATAGACTTAATTATTTTAAACAGCTCAAATTGATTTAATTTTGTTTTTATCAGTAATACAGCATTAATAAATTTTGGAAAACTAGGATCAGGCCATGACTCAGTTTCATAATAACTAGATGTTTTGATAATTTTAATATCATGGGTTTCCAATAGATATTTAGATTTTTCTAAAAAATGTATTCTATTTCCTAAATTAGAACCTATTGATAGATATACTTTTTTAACTTGAGCGTCTGAAATATCTCGCTTTTTCACGGTTCCAATCTTTAGTTTTTTTGGTTTGTCGCTTATCGTATTGTTTTTTGCCCTTTGCAATTGCTATTTCAACTTTAGCTTTACCTTTTTTAAAATACATTTTAGTTGGAACTAAAGTTAGACCATCTTCATTTATTTTGCCTATTAGTTTATTAATTTCCCTTTTGTTAAATAGTAATTTTCTTTCTGAGTAAGGATTGTGATTTGAATAACTGGCTTGTTTATATATGGGTATATGTGAATTAATTAAAAATATTTCTCCTTCTTTTTCTATTGCATATGACTCTGCAATATTTATTTTTCCATCTCTTACAGATTTTATTTCAGAACCTTTTAGTACAATTCCTGCTTCTAAGATTTCCTTGAAGAAAAAATTAAAAGATGCTTTTCGATTTATTGTAATTATCTTGATGCCAGATGTAGATTTATCACTCATCAATAAGTTTTGCTACTTTCAATGCTTTCTCGACTTCCTTTTTTGTATTTTCAGTTATTTTTACCAAAGGTAATCTTACAGTATCATCGCATAGACCAAGTAATTTAGCGGCATACTTAACTGGTGAAGGATTGCTTTCTATAAATAAATTTTTATGCAACGGTTGCAACATATCATCAAGTTTTTGAGCTTTTTTTAAATCATCCTCATTTGAAGATTTTGATAATTTTTGAAATTCAGAACATAATTTAGGTGCTATGTTTGCTGTAACACTAATTGTTCCGACACCTCCTCTTTTATTAAATTCAAAAGCATTATCATCGTTTCCTGTAAGTTGAATGAAATCATTACCCATTTTTTCTTTTTGTTGATCAACACGGTTAAGATCACCAGTTGCATCTTTAACTCCAACTATATTTTTTAATTCATATAATCTAGCCATTGTTTCAACGGTCATATCAATCACTGAACGGCTTGGAATATTATAAATTATAATTGGAATTCCACAGTTATCATTGATTGATTTATAATGTTGATATAATCCTTCTTGAGTAGGTTTATTATAATATGGTGTAACAACTAAAGCACCATCTGCACCAGCTTTTTCAGCGTGTTTAGTTAATGATACAGCTTCTTCTGTAGAATTAGATCCAGTACCAGCTATTATAGGGAGTTTACCAGTAGCTTCTTTTATACATAATTCAATTGTTCTCTCATGTTCATCATGTGATAATGTTGGTGACTCACCTGTTGTTCCAACTGGAACTAACCCATTTGTTCCATTTTCCAGATGATGATTTATTATTTTTATGTAACTTTCTTCGTCAAGCTTGTTGTCTTTAAACGGTGTAATTAATGCTACATTTGATCCTTTAAACATAATTATTTATAACATAAGTTGTTTGATTTAATAAAATGTATTTAAAATTATTAACAACAATTATCCTTTTTTTCTTATCGTTTCAATCTGCTTTTTCAAATGAAACTATACTTCCTATTAAAAAACCAGATTTAAATGAAAAAAATACAACAAAAAAAATAGCTGAAATCATTCCTCTACCAAAACCATCTGAAAAAGAAGATGAAATTCAAAAGGAAATAAAAATTACTACCACGGAAATATTTAAGAAAATTGATGGTGTAATAATTCCAAAAAATAAGCCTCTAATAGTTAAAGAAAAATTAAGAAAGATAAAAAAACAAAAATTTTATAGCGATAGAGATTTGAGATATGCAAAACAAGCTATTTCATTTATGGAGAAAAGTAATTGGAAGGATGCAAAAAAAGCTGCAAGTAAAGCAAGAGCAAAATCTATTTATGATTTTATTCAATGGAGACATCTACTTACAACCGGTAACAGGGCTACTTTTACAGAATATAAACAGTTTATCGAAAGAGTAAAAGATTATCCAAGAATAGATAGAGTTCGTTACTTAGCAGAGCATAAAATAAATTCTAAAAATCATACTAAAAATGAAATTATACAGTGGTTCGATAAACACCCACCTTTAAGTGGATTTGGAAAAATGATGCTAGGCGATGCTTTGTTATCAAAAAATAAAGAGACAGCTATAAATTTAATAAAGGAAGGATTTATAACGGCTGATTTAAATAAAAATGATCTTATTTTTTTTAGAAAAAAATTTAAAAAATATTTGAACAGTAGTGATTATATTAAAAGAGCTGATTATTTAGCTTGGGAGAATAAATATTGGGACCTTAAAAGAATGTTAAGATATCTACCAAAAGATTATCAACTTTTATATACAGCAAGGCAATTGTTAATGAGTAGATCTTATGGAGTTGATAGCGCTATCTCAAATGTGCCTACAAGTTTAAAAAAAGATGCAGGTTTAAATTATGATAGACTCAAATGGAGAAGAAAAAGAGGAAGAGTTGATAGTTCTCTAGAAATTTTATTAAGTATCAAAAATAATAAAGACTATATGGTTCGCCCAGATAAATGGTGGGTTGAAAGATCAATAATTGCGAGATCACTTATTTATAAGAAAAGATATGAGCAAGCTTATAAAATTACAAGTAAACATGGTCTATCAGAGGGTGCTGAATTAGCTGAAGCTGAATGGATGAGTGGATGGATTGCTTTAAGTTTCTTAAAAGATCCAATTTTAGCAAAAAGTCATTTTAATAAATTTTATAATAATGTTGGATATCCAATTAGTTTATCAAGAGGTGCTTATTGGCTTGGAAAAGCAAATTTGGCACTAAATAATAAAGAAGAAGCAGATAAATGGTTTAAAGAAGGTTCAAAATATCTAACAACCTATTACGGTCAATTATCTCATATGAAAATATATCCAAATAAAACTTTTGAACTTAAAGAAAGTACACAGGTTGATAAAAATTATGCTGCAAGTTTTTACAAAAAAAAATTAGTTGCTATAGTACACTTATTAGATGAAGTAAAAAAAGATAAATATACTAAACATATTTTAAGATTTCTAGCAAATGACAATGTTTCAGCAGGGAGTGAAATATTGGCAGCAAAACTAGCAACTGACATCTCTAGATTTGATTTTGCTATTCAGGTTTCTAAAATAGCATCTTATAAAAAAAGATTTCATAACAAATATAATTATCCAGTAATAAGCACACCAAATAAAGTTGGATCAAGAAAAATCCCAGAACAAGCTTTAATATTATCTATTATAAGACAAGAAAGTGAGTTTGATATATCTGCAAGAAGTAGAGTTGGAGCACAAGGCTTAATGCAGTTGATGCCTTACACTGCAAAGACAGTTGCTAAGCAGGCAAAAGTTTCTTATTCAAAATCTCGTTTAACAACAAGTCCTGAGTATAATATAAATTTAGGATCTTTTTATATCGCAGGTTTAATTCTTGATTATGATGGATCCTACCCTTTCGCTGTAGCAGCATATAATGCAGGACCAAAAAGAGTGAAGTATTGGAAAAAAATAAATAAAGATCCTCAAAAGAAACAAATCGATTATGTTGATTGGGTAGAACTTATTAAGTTTAAAGAGACCAGAAACTATGTTCAGAGGGTTATGGAGAATTACAATGTCTATAGATACATTTTGTCTCAAAAACCAATATTTTTAAAAGATTTTTTTAGAAATAATCCGCTCTATTAGTGGCGGAAGGAGAGGGATTCGAACCCTCGGTACACCTTTTCAAGCGTACGGCGGTTTAGCAAACCGCTGGTTTAAACCAGCTCACCCATCCTTCCACGATAATATGTGTAACTTGAAATCATTGAATATTCAATCATATTCAAGTAATTTCTCCAAAATATGAAAAACAAATATTCAGTATTCTCTCTTATAAAAAATGCTTTATCACAGCATGAGAATTGGCAACAAGCTTGGGGAAATCCAGAGCCAAAAAAAGAATACGATGCTATTATTGTGGGTGGTGGCGGACACGGTTTAGCTACTGCTTATTATTTGGCAAAGAAACATAATTTAAAAAATATTGCAGTTTTAGAAAAAGGTTGGATTGGTGGTGGAAATACAGGGCGTAACACTACAATCATTAGATCAAATTATTTATGGGATGCTAGTGCTGGTTTATACGATCATGCGCTTAAACTATGGGAAAATTTATCTCAAGAGCTAAACTACAATGTGATGTTCAGTCAAAGAGGTGTAATGAATTTAGCTCACAATCTTCAAGATGTAAGAGATTTAAAAAGAAGAACACATGCTAATAGACTAAACGGAATTGACGCTGTTTGGTTAAATACTGAGGAAGTTAAAAAATTTTGCCCAATTATAAATACATCACCTGATATCAGATACCCAGTTTTGGGCGGAACATTACAAAGAAGAGCAGGAACAGCAAGACATGATGCTGTTGCCTGGGGTTATGCAAGAGGCGCAAGCGATATGGGTGTTGATATAATTCAAAACTGTGAAGTTAAAGGAATAAAAAGAAATGGTGATAAAGTTGAAGGATTAGAAACAACTAAAGGATTTATAAAAACTAATAAAATTGGAGTTGCTGCTGCAGGTCACTCAAGTGTAATTGCAAATATGGCTGGATTAAAACTGCCTCTTGAAAGCAAACCATTACAAGCGTTAGTTTCAGAACCAGTAAAACCAATTATTGATACTGTTGTAATGTCAAATGCAGTTCATGCTTATGTAAGTCAATCGGATAAAGGCGAATTAGTTATAGGTGCGGGAACAGATTCATATGTTTCATACACTCAAAGAGGTAGTCATAATATTGTTGAAGAAACTCTAAAGGCTATTTTAGAACTCTACCCTATTTTTAGTAGAATGAAGATGTTAAGACAATGGGGAGGAATTGTTGATATATGTCCAGATGCAAGCCCTATTATAAGTAAAACTAATATAAAAGGTTTATATTTTAATTGTGGTTGGGGTACCGGTGGTTTTAAAGCTACTCCAGGATCGGGAGATTTATTTGCTCACACAATCGCAAATGATGAGCCACATAAATTAAATGCAGCATTTAATTTAAATAGATTTGTAAGCGGTGATCTTGTTGATGAACATGGTGCTGCAGCAGTTGCACATTAATAATGTTTTTAATTAATTGTCCATTTTGTGGAGAGAGAGATCAAAGTGAATTTTCTTCAGGTGGCGAAGCTCATATAGTTAGACCAAAACAACCAACTGAACTTAGCGATGATGAATGGGCAGAATATCTATTTATGAGGAAAAATATTAAAGGTATTCAATTTGAAAGATGGAATCATGTTCACGGATGTAGGAAATGGTTCAACGTTGTTAGAGATACATCTAATGATAAAATATTATCTGTTTATAAAATGGGTGAAAAACCTCCTGTAAATTATAAGTAATGCCCAATTATAGAATACATAAAACTGAATATATTGATGAAACTAAAAGAGTTTCATTTAAATATGATGGTAAGACTTATTTTGGATATGAAGGTGATACCTTAGCGTCAGCACTTTTAGCAAATGGTATCCATTTAGTCGGTAGAAGTTTTAAATATCACAGACCAAGAGGCATAGTTTCTTGTGGAGCAGAAGAACCTAATGCAATTTGTCAAATTGGTAGTAAAAAAGACTTAACTGAACCAAATGTAAGAGCAACTGAGTTAGAATTGTATGAAGGATTAGAAGCAAGTTCTCAAAATTGCTGGCCTAACGTAAAATTTGATATTGGGGGAATTAATAACTTTATATCACCGTTAATTCCTGCTGGCTTTTATTATAAAACATTTATGTGGCCAAAGAGTTTTTGGAAAAAAGTATATGAACCATTAATACGATTATCTGCAGGTTTAGGAAAATCTCCTACAGAACCAGATCCTGATATATATGATCACAAACATGTTCACTACGATGTATTGGTAATCGGTGGTGGAGTTTCAGGTATTATTGCTGCAAAAATGGCTGCAAAAAATAATTTAAAAACTTTATTAGTAGATGATAAAAAAATACTAGGTGGTTCTACAATTTATCAAAATAATGAAAATATTAAGATTGATGATAAATTATCAAGTGAATGGTTAAAAAATGAAATTCAAGAAATTAAAAAACTAAGTAATTTAACAATTAAGACAAGAACAAGTATTGCAGCTTATCATGGATACAATTTTCTTTTAGCTAAAGAAAATTTAACAGATCATTTACCAGAGGAAAAAAAGAAAAATAAGATTAGACAACGATTATGGAAAATAAGAGCAAAGAAAGTTGTAATTGCAACTGGATCAATTGAAAGACCACTTGTATTCAACAATAATGATAGACCAGGAATATTATTATCTAATTCTATAAACAAATATTTGGATTATTACGGCGTTACCTGTGGAGAAAATATAATATTATTTACAAATAATGATAGTGCATACGAAACTTCAATTTCACTTCATAAAAAAGGTATAAAGAATATAATTGTTGATTTAAGGAAATCTGCTAGCTCTGAATTAATCAAACAAGCAGAAAGTCTAGGAATAAAAATCTACTTTAATCATGTAGTAACAAATACTTTTGGATACAGAAAAATAAATTCATTAGAAATCATGAAACTATCAGAAGATGGAAATACTACTGTAGGCAATAAAATTAGATTAAGTTGTGACTGTTTAGGAATGAGTGGTGGATGGACACCTATGGTGCATATGCACACTCAATCTGGAGGTAAATTAGATTTTAGAGATGAAGACCAAGTATTCTTACCAAAAGAAAAAAGTGAGGATCAAATTTCTGTTGGTTCATGCAATGGAGATTTTGATTTAGAAAATATTATAGATAAAACAGTCAATAAAATTAATAAATTCTTAGATATAGATAATCAAGATTACCAAGAAACAAATATAATTTGCTCTAAAGAAAATGATAAAAGAAATATATGGCTTTTACCAAATAAAATACCTTTAGGTAAAACAAAATGCTTTATAGATTTTCAAAACGACTCAACTGCAAAAGATATTAAATTAGCCTTAAAAGAAGGCTTTAGATCAATTGAACATGTAAAAAGATATACAACGACTGGTATGGCAACAGATCAGGGAAAGTTATCTAATATGCACGCACTTGGGATTATAGCTGATACAGCTGGTGTAAAAATGGGTACATTGGGAACAACTACATTTAGGCCTCCATTCACACCATTAACTTTCGGAACACTAGTTGGGAGAAATGTTGGAAAATTTTTTGAAGTAGTAAGAAAAACATCCATGCATGAATGGCATGTAGAAAATAATGCAGAATTTGAAAATGTTGGTCAGTGGAAAAGACCCTGGTACTATGCAAAAAATGGAGAAAATATGCATGATGCTGTTCAAAGAGAAAGTAAAGCGGCACGTGACAGTGCAGGTATCTTAGACGCATCAACTCTAGGAAAAATTGATATCCAAGGAACAGATGCATCAGAATTTTTAAATCGAGTTTACACAAATGCTTGGTCAAAACTTGCAATCGGAAAATGTAGATACGGACTTATGTTAAACGAGGATGGTATGGTTTATGACGACGGTGTTACTACAAGAATATCTGAAAATCATTATCTTATGACAACTACTACTGGGGGAGCCGCAAATGTATTAAGCAAACTTGAGGATTATTTACAAACGGAGTGGCCAGAGTTAGATGTTTATTTAACATCAGTGACAGATCATTATTCTACAGCAAGTATTTGTGGTCCAAATTCAAAAAAAATTCTTAACAAACTTTTTCCAAATTTAGATTTAAGTGATGAAAACTTTCCTCATATGTCATTTAAAGAAGATAAACTTGAAAATATAAATTGTAGAATAATGAGAATAAGTTTTACGGGTGAACTAAGCTATGAAATTAACATAGAGTCGAAATATGGAAATTCATTATGGAAAATGTGTATAGAAGCTGGGAAAGAGTTTAATTTGACACCTTATGGTACTGAAACAATGCACCTACTCAGAGCTGAAAAAGGTTTCATTATTGTTGGACAAGATACAGACGGCACAATGACTCCTTCAGACTTACAGATGGATTGGATTGTAAGTAAAAAGAAATATGACTTCATTGGTAAAAGATCTTTATATAGAAGTGATACTATTAGAGAAGATAGAAAGCAATTGGTAGGACTACTTACAGATGATCCAAAAGAAATTTTGGAAGAAGGTGCTCAAATTGTTTCAGACATTAAATCAAAGCCTATAGATATGCTAGGACATGTAACTTCAAGCTATTTTAGTCCAAACCTAAATAAATCAATTGCCTTGGCTGTAGTTAGAAGTGGTAAAACAATGAAGGGTCAAAAGTTAATTATTCCAATGGAAAACAAAAACATTAATGTGACCGTTTCTGACACAATTTTTTTAGACAAGGAGAATAAAAGACTAAATGCTTGACATTTTACATCCAAATATTTCGAATATTAATAAAAACAATATCGATATTAATTTATCTGAAGAAAAAATTAAAATTAATATCAGGGGAAAAAATAAAGAATTTTTTACCAAAGTGGGTAAAATTCTATCTATTATTTTACCTTCTGAGTCAAATACCAGTTCATCAAATGAAAACTATGATGTTTTGTGGCTAAGTCCGGATGAATGGATGATATATTTTGATGAAAATAAAAATTCAAATATTTTTGATCAACTTTATAAAGATATTTCGTCTTTAAATTTTGGATCAATTACTGATATCTCTTCACAATTAATTTGCATAAATATAAAAGGAGAAAATATATTTGAATTATTATCATCTGGATCACCTTTTAATTTCGAAAAATTTAAAAATAATGTTGGTTCATCAACACAAACGATAGTAAATCATATTGATGTAATTCTTCATCACAAGTCAAAGAATAATGTTAATTTATTTGTAAGAAGATCGTTTTCAGAACACCTTTATGAATGGTTAGTTGATAGCTCTAATTTTGTCTAATTTATAATTCAAATAAAAATAAGTATAACCAAGATACATCAGAGAGAAAATCCAATTGAATATTACCCATAACCAAAAAAATTCAGAAAAGTCAGAATTAAAATAAATTGCAGTATAAAATACGACAAATGGAAAAATTCCATTTCGGCAAATATTAGCAATTAATGCGTTTTCAGCTTTTTTTAAAGCCATAAAAAAACCATTTGATAAAAAAAATATTGGATAAGCTGGTAGCACAAAGGCTGAAATCTCCAAATATAATTTTCCAAATTCAACGACCTCTAAATCTTTTGAAAATAATTTTGTTATCATTTCAGCACCAAAATAAATAATAAAAGAAGAAATAATCATTATAATGAAAGCATATTTTATAGCTTGGAAGTACGTTTCTTTAATTCTTAAAATATTTCGTGCACCAAAATTTTGAGCAATAATTGTGATAATTGCTGTATTTATTCCCAAGATTGGCAATAAAACCACTTGTTCAATTTTAGTGCCAGCTCCATAACCAGCTGCTGCATATTCTCCTGATAAACCTGCATATTTGAATACAATAGCAGAAGCAATAGAATAACCACAAATTGAAATTATTATTGGCATAGATTGAAAAAAAATATTTTTTAAAAAAAAAAATTTAGGAATAAAATAAGAAATAAGTATGTTTTTAATTAATTTACTTTTTAAAACTTTTTTAAATATAATTAAAAAAGCGACTGTTTGAGCAATTAGAGTTGCTATAGCAATACCCTTCATACCCAAAGCTGGTATGAAATAAAATCCAAATATTAAAATTGGATTTAACAATATGTTTAAAAAAAAAGATAATATTAAAGCATTTCTATAAGTTTTCGTATCGCCTTCTGCATGAAGTAATGAATTTAATGCAACAACTAAAATAAAAATAAATGAACCAAGGAAAATGATATCTGTATATTGTAAGCCAAGATTTATTACCTCGTTAGTTGAACCCATAATTGAAAAAAGGTCTGATGCATAATTTAAACCAATAAAAGTAATCAACAGAATTATCAAAAAAGAAAAGAAAATTAATTGGCAGAAATAAATTGAAGCATTTTTATTATTTTTTTCTCCAATGCTATTACCTATCAGTGATGTACCTGCAACTGTGATACCAATAGATGAGGCAATAATAATAAAATAAATTGGAAAAGATTTTGTTAAAGCTGACAAAGCTTCAGGTGATATTTTTCCTGCAAAATATGTATCAGCAATATTATATAACGTTTGAAAGAGTGTGCCTACAGATGCAGGTATCGCTAATTTTTTAATTAATTCTTTGATGTCATCACTTAATATATTCATGATATTATTTTTTTGAATTTATTATTTGATTGTGCCTCATTGTGAAACGTTTTATTTGATCATTTGTCAATTTATCAAAACAATTTGGACATGATAGGCCTACTTTATACTTTTTTGATTTAGTTAGTTTTTTATGCAATGGCATTCTACAACCACCACAAACAGTATAATTTCCAATTTCTAGGTTTTTTTTAATAGTAACTCTTTTATCAAAAACAAAACATTCACCATTCCACTTACTTTTTTTTGGATCAGTTTTGTTAAGATAATTTAAGATACCACCCTTAAGCATATAAACATTTTTAAAACCTTTATTATTAAGATAATTAGACGCTTTTTCACACCTGATACCTCCGGTGCAAAACATCCCTATTGATTCATCTTTACTAAATTTTGATAAATAATTTTTAAAATCTCTAAAATTTTTAGTTTCTGGATTAAGAGCATTTTTAAATGTACCAATCTTATATTCAAAAGGTTTTCTGGCATCAATCAGTTTAATATTTTTTTTAGATATAAATTCGTCCCATTTTTTAGGTGATAAATATTTCTTATTAAAAAAATTTTTAAAATTAATTTTTTCATTAATTGGAACTACCTCATCTTTTATTTTAACTTTATTTTTTGTGTATGGTAATATTTTTGAGTTAAATTTATTTTGAATATCAAATCTATCAATTGATAAGATATTCTTTATTTTTGTAATTGTAAGTTTAATTTTTTTATGACTACCTGATATTGTACCATTAATTCCTTCAGGAGATAATATTATAAGACCTTTAATATCAAGCTTATTAGTTTCTTTTAAAATATTTTTTTTAATAATTTTTAATTTATTAAGTTTTGATATTTTATAAAAAGATAGGATTTCAAACATAATTACCAACAAACTGTAAAACCATCACCAATTGGTAAAATATACTTATTAATAGGTAATTTTTTTATGTATTTATTAAATTCTCTTAATTTTATAGTTAATTTGTCTTTTATCTTTGGATTTGCAACATCTCCTTTCCAAAGTGTATTATCAATTAAAATTATACCCTTTTTGCTTTTTAATTTAAGAGACTGATTAAAATAATTTATATAATTTTCTTTATCTGCATCAATTAATATCACGTCATATTTTTCCTTTTTCTTAATTAGATTTTCAAGAGCAATTTTTCCATTTTCACAAAGAAGATTTATTTTTTTATCTTGCTTTGCTTCTTTAAAAAACTTAATTGCCTCATTGTTAGTTTTTAAATTTTTATCTATACCAATTAATTTGCAATTCTTAGGTAAGGCAAGTGCAGCAGATAAAATACTGTAACCTGTAAAAGTGCCAATTTCTAAATATGATTTATAGTTATTAATTTTTATGATAAATTGTATGAAGTTAGCTTGTAGAATTGAAATTTGTAATTTTTTAATATGACCAAGTTTTTCGTTATATTTTAATAATTTTTTTTGTACTTTGTGAAGATTATTTGTATGTGAAAAAATATAATTGATCATATTTTGATCAATTATGAAATTTTTATCCATTCAACTTATCTTTTAATATTTTGTTTATTAATTGAGGATTGCCTTTTCCTTTACTTTCTTTCATGGCTTGACCAACAAAAAAACCAAATAATTTATCTTTACCAGATTTATATTCAGCAACCTTATCTGAATTATTTTCAATAACTTTATTTATCAATTCCTCTATCGCTTTTGGATCGCTTTCTTGTTTTAAACCTTTTTCTTTTACTATTATTAATGGATCTTGATCTCCATCTATCATTTGTTCAAAAACCGTTTTAGCTATTTTTCCTGATATAGTTCCATCTTTTATAAGGTTTATAAGTTTTGATAGATTTTTAGCACTAACTGGGCTTTGAGATATTTCTAAATTTTTTTCATTTAAAACTGCAAATAATTCACCTGTAATCCAGTTTGTTGCTAATTTAACATCTGAATTTTTTATAACTTCCTCAAAGAAATTTGATGTTTCAATATCAGATACCAAAATTGTTGCTTCATATGGTGAAAGATTAAATTTATCTATAAATCTTTTTTTCTTTTCATCTGGTAATTCAGGTATATCTGATTTTATTTTTTCAATTAATTCTTGGCTTATTTCAAGCGGTAATAGATCTGGATCAGGAAAATATCTGTAATCATGCGCGTCTTCTTTTGATCTCATAGATCTTGTCTCATTTCTTTTAGTGTCAAAAAGTCTTGTCTCTTGATCTATGTCTTTCCCCTCCTCTAACAAATCTATTTGTCTATTTGCTTCGGATATTATTGCCATTTGCATAAATTTTATTGAATTAACATTTTTAATTTCACACCTGGTGCCAAATTCAGTCTCCCCTTTTAATCTTACTGATACATTAACATCTGCCCTCAAAGAACCTTCTTGCATATTGCCATCACATGTTCCTAAATATCTCATTATCGATCTTAATTTTTTTATATAAACGTTTACTTCATCTGGAGATCTCAAATCAGGCTTACTTACTATTTCCATTAAAGCCACTCCAGATCTATTTAAATCAACTAATGTATTATTTGGATCAATATCATGAATACTTTTACCTGCATCTTGCTCTAAGTGTAATCTTTCAATTCCAATTTCTTTTTGACCATTCGGCATATCTAAAATTACTTTTCCTTCACCGACAATTGGATATTTGTATTGAGAGATTTGATATCCTTGGGGTAAATCTGCATAAAAATAATTTTTTCTATCAAAGACAGATTTTTTATTTATTTTGGCTTTAAGTCCTATTCCAGTTTTAATTGCTTGTTCAATACAAAATTCATTTATAACTGGTAACATTCCTGGAAATGCTGCATCTACGAGACTAACTTGAGTGTTTGGTTCTGCACCAAATTTTGTTGATGATTGAGAGAAAAGTTTTGATTCTGAAGTAACTTGAGCGTGCACTTCTAAACCAATTATCACTTCATATTGTTTATTTTCTCTTTCAATAAGATATTCACTATTTTTACTCACTTAACCACCAATCTGAAATATCATTTTTAAAATTAATCTTATCTTCTAATGCATAAGAAATATTAAGTATATTTTGTTCATCAAAAGGTTTTCCAATTACTTGAAGGCCTAAAGGATAATTATTTTTATCTTTACCAGCTGGTATAGAAATACCTGGTAAGCCCGCTAGATTTATTGGAACTGTAAATATATCATTTAAATACATTGATACTGGATCATTTGTTTTTTCACCAATTTTAAATGCTGAGCTTGGAGTAGATGGAGTTAAAATTGCATCAACTTTAGAAAAGGCATCATCAAAATCTTTTTTTATTAATTGTCTTACTTTCTGCGCTTTTAGATAATAGGCATCATAGTAACCAGAAGATAAAACATAAGTTCCAATCATAATTCTTCTTTTAACTTCATCACCAAAACCTTCAGATCTAGTTTTTTCATACATTTCTATTAAATTTTGACCAGGAGATCTAAATCCATATTTAACACCATCATATCTTGCTAGATTTGAAGATGCTTCAGCTGGTGCAACAATATAATAAGTTGGTAATGCGTAATTAGTATGAGGAAGCGAAATATCGATAATTTCTGCTCCGCAATCTTTTGCATATGAGATACCATTTTTCCATAGCTGTTCAATTTCGTCAGGCATATTGTCAACTCTATATTCTTTTGGAATACCAATTTTCTTTCCTTTAATATCTTTTGATAATTCTTTTGAATAATTATTTCTTTTGTAATCAATTGAGGTTGAATCTTTTTGATCAAATGAAGAAATCACCTCTAAAAGCATAGAACAATCTCTTACATTTTTCGTCATAGGTCCTGCTTGGTCTAAAGACGAAGCAAATGCTACAATTCCATAACGAGAACAACTTCCATATGTAGGTTTAAGTCCTACAGTTCCTGTAAATGATGCTGGTTGACGAATAGATCCACCTGTATCTGTTCCAATGGTAACTGGAGTTAAATTTGCAGCGACAGCTGCAGAAGAACCTCCTGAAGATCCACCAGGGACTAAATTTTCTCCTACCGGATTTTGAACATTTCCAAAAAAACTAGTTTCATTTGAAGAGCCCATAGCAAATTCATCACAATTAAGTTTACCAAGAAGTATTGCTCCTTGACTCCACAAATTTTGAGTAACTGTAGACTCATATGTGGGAACGAAGTTATTTAATATTTTGCTACCTGCTGTTGTTCTAACTCCATTTGTACAAAATAAATCTTTAACAGCAATGGGAATACCTGGTAGTTTTAAATCAAAGTTAGGATTAGAATCAAATTTCTTTGATTGATCTATTGCTTTTTCAAAATTATCCGTAACATAAATATTTAATTTTTTTGATTTTTCAGCACGGTCTATAAATGCTTTTGTAATTTCCCCTGAAGATAGTTTTTTTTCTTTTATATTCGATGTTAATTCGAATAAACTTTGACTTGTTATATCTGACATTATTCAACAACCTTTGGTACAACAAAAAAATCTTTATTTTCTTCAGGAGAGTTTTTTAAAATTTTTTCTCTAATATTTTCTGATTTAATTTCATCTTTTCTAAATCTTAGGGTGGTTTCAGCAATTGATGTTAAGGCTTGAACATTATCAGTATTTAATTCATTTAATTTTTCTATAAATTCAAATATATTATTTAAGTCACCCTTTAATTTATTAGCTTTTTCATCATCAATAGAAATTCTTGCTAATTTCGAAATGTGCTTTACTGTTTTAAGATCTATACTCATATGGTAAAAATATTGCCGCAAACTATCACTTAAGTAAATAATATACAATATGATCACAATTGAGGAATTTAAAAAGAAACAGCTAAATACATCTAGATTAATTGGTCTTGATTTAGGTTCAAAGAGAATTGGTGTAGCTATATGTGATGAAAATCAAAAAATTGCCACACCGCTTAAAACAATAAACAAATCCAAATTTGAAGATCTTATCAATGAATTAGAGGATATTATTAAAGAAAATAACATTAAAGGAATAATTATTGGAAATCCAATTAATATGGACGGAACCTTTGGTAAATCTTCTCAATCAGTAAATGATGTGTCAAAAGCAATATCTAAAGAAATTGATCTTCCAATAAGTCTTTGGGATGAAAGATTATCAACAGTTGGAGCGTTTAAATTAACCGAAAATTTAGGTATTAACGTAACTAAAAGAGAAAAAAATATAGATAAAAATGCTGCTGCATTTATCTTACAGGGTGCCATAGATTTTATTAATAATTAATACTTGCATTAATCAACCTTAGTGGCTATAGAGTTGGTTTTAATGGCAACTAAAACCAAAGCTATTAAAATTTCTCAAAAACATCTCCTAGGTATTCAAGATTTATCAATAAATGATGTTAATTTAATCTTGAAAGAAGCTGAAAAATTTATTGAATTAAACAAAAGCAAAAATAAAAAATTAGATTTACTTAAGGGGAAAACTCAAATTAACCTCTTTTTTGAACCATCAACAAGAACACAAAGCTCATTTGAGCTAGCAGGAAAAAGATTAGGTGCAGATGTTATGTCAATGAATATAACAAACTCAGCAATTAAAAAAGGTGAAACGCTAATAGACACTGCAATGACATTAAATGCAATGCATCCTGATATAATAGTTATTAGACATCAAGATTCAGGAGCTTGTAATCTTTTATCTCAAAAAGTTAATTGTGCTGTTTTAAATGCTGGTGATGGAAGGAGAGAGCACCCTACCCAAGCATTACTTGATGCATTAACTATATTGAATAGGAAAAAAAAAATTCAAGGATTAAAGGTTGCAATTTGTGGAGATATTCTACATTCAAGAGTAGCAAGATCTAATATTTACTTGCTAAACATGTTGGGTGCCGAAGTTAATATTGTAGCTCCTTCAAACCTTTTACCTAAAGATATAGAAAAATTTGGGGTTAATATTTTTTCAAATATGAAGAAAGGTGTAAAAGATTGCGACATAGTAATGATGCTTAGACTTCAAAATGAAAGAATGAGTAGTTCATTCCTGTCATCTAATAGAGAGTATTATGAATACTATGGACTAACACAGGATAAATTAGAATATGCAAAATCAGATTCAATTATTATGCATCCTGGTCCAATGAACCGCGGTATTGAAATTGATACAAAACTAGCTGATGACACCAATATGAGTGTTGTAAAAGAACAAGTTGAATTAGGTGTTGCGATAAGAATGGCATGTTTAAAAATTTTTTGTGAATGATGAAAAAGAAATACTTTATTAACGCAAATATAATTGATCCTCATAACAACATAAGTGAGATAGGAGGATTAATAATAGGTGAAGATGGAAAAATTGAAGGTGTTGGAAAAAAAGTGAATAAAAACAACATTCCTAGTAGAGAAAAAGTTATTGATTTAAAAGAGAATTATATTTTCCCAGGTATAGTTGATATGAGAGTATTTGTTGGTGAACCAGGTTATGAATATAAAGAAAATTTTAGAACTTTGAGCAATGCTGCATTGTCTGGGGGGGTAACCTCAGTTGTAACAATGCCTAATACTGATCCAATAATTGACAACGTTTCTATAGTAGATTTTTTAAAAAGACGAGGTAGAGATAAATCAAAAATAAATATATTTCCCACAGCATCTCTAACAAAGGGCACTGAAGGTACAAATATGACAGAGTTTGGTCTACTGCAAAGTAAAGGGATAATAGCATTTACAGATGGAATTAGAACAATTCAGAATACAAGAGTTATGTCCAGAATAATGAATTCAGCAAAAGATTTAGGATCTTTAATAATGCAACATGCGGAAGATCAAGAATTAGCTGAAAATGGCATGATAAATGATGGAATAATTTCGACAAAACTTGGTTTGCAAGGTATCCCAGAAATAGCAGAACTAATAATTATAGAGAGAGATTTAACATTATTAGAAGAATATAATTGTCGTTATCACATTTCTCAAATTTCATCAGGAAAAGCAGTAGAAATTATTAAAGATAGAAAAGATAAAGTAAGATTTTCCTGTGGGGTATCAATAAATAATTTATCTTTAAATGAAAATGATATTGGTGACTTTAGAACTTTTTTAAAATTGTCACCGCCTCTTAGAACTGAGGATGATAGATTAAGTTTAGTGCAAGGATTAAATGATGGTACAATCGATGTAATAGTTTCAGATCACAAACCTGAAGATGAGGAGCAAAAAAGATTAACATTTGCTCAAGCCGCAACAGGAGCAACTGGTATTGAAACATTATTATCCTTGTCATTAGAATTATATCACAATGGATCTGTAAAACTTGAAAAAATCATTGCTGCATTAACCTCAAATCCAGCAAAAATTTTGAAAATTAATAAAGGTAATTTATCCGTAGGTAATGATGCAGATTTCTGTATTGTGGATATAAATAAACCTTGGATAGTAAAGCAAGAAAACTTAGTTTCTAAATCAAAAAATACGTCAATTGAAAATAAAAGATTACAAGGAAAAGTAACTAATACATATGTAAAAGGACAAGAGCTTTACAATATTTAAATGGAAATTTTTATTTTATCACTTTTATCATATTTATTAGGTTCTATTCCTTTTGGTTTTTTATTAACAAAAATTTTTTTAAAAAAGGACATAAGAGAAACAGGATCGGGTAATATAGGCGCCACCAATGTTTTAAGAACTGGTAATAAATTTTTAGGTTACTCAACTTTATTACTAGACATTTTAAAAGCGGTTTTGCCAATAATTTATGTTAAATTAAATTATCCAGAATTTATTTACATTTGTTCATTATCAGTATTTTTAGGACATGTTTTTCCAATATGGTTGAAATTTAAAGGTGGTAAGGGTGTTGCAACATATGTTGGAATGTTGATTATTTTAAATTATTTTTTGGGTATTGTTTTTGGTATTGTTTGGGTAATTACATATTTAATTTCTAAATACTCATCATTAGGATCAATTCTAGGATCATTAAGTGTTCCTATTTTTATATTTTTTTATAGCAATGATTACATTATGTTTTACTTCATAATGTTTATTTTAATTTTTTACACTCATAGAGAAAACGTTAAACGCTTGATAAATAAAGAAGAAACTAAGACAAAAATTTAATAATTTGACAGTTTAACTGTTTTAAGTACGTTCTCTAAATATGAAGCTAGTAATTGTTGAAAGTCCAGCAAAAGCAAAAACAATTAATAAATATTTAGGATCAGATTATACAGTTCTTGCTAGCTATGGACATATAAGAGATCTGCCTTCGAGAAATGGTTCTGTTGATCCTGAAAATGATTTTAAAATGATTTGGGAAGTAGATAGTTTTTCAAAAAAATATTTAAAAGAAATTACAGATAGTGCTAAAGATTCAAAAAAAATTATTCTAGCTACTGACCCTGACAGAGAAGGTGAAGCGATAGCTTGGCATGTAAAAGAGTTTCTTGAAGAAAAAAAATTATTAAAAGATAAAGAAGTTGAAAGAGTTGTTTTTAACGAAATAACAAAAAAAGCAGTTACAAATGGAATAGATAATCCAAGAAAAATAGAGCCACATTTAGTTGATGCTTATATGGCAAGAAGAGCTCTAGATTATCTAGTAGGTTTTAATATCTCCCCCATTCTATGGACAAAATTACCAGGTTCTAAATCTGCTGGTCGAGTTCAGTCTGTAGCTCTAAGACTTTTAACCGAAAGAGAACAGGAAATAGAAGTTTTTCAACCAAAAGAATTTTGGACTTTAAATATAATTTTTAAAAATAACAAAAATGAAAAAATAAATACAACTATTTCTCAATTAGATGGAAATAAGATTGAGAAATTTTCATTTAAAAATAAACAAGATATTAATGACGCTTTATCAAAAATAAAAAATAAAAAATACAGTATAACAGATATAAGTTCAAAAATTTATAACAGAAATCCATCAGGACCTTTTACTACATCAACCTTACAACAAACAGCATCCAGTAAACTTGGTTTTGGAGCATCGAGGACAATGCAAATTGCTCAAAGACTATATCAAGGAATTGATATTGAAGGTGAAACCGTAGGATTAATTACTTATATGAGAACAGATGGTACTAATATTTCAAAAGATGCGATAACATCTTTCAGAGATTTTATAATGAAGAATTATGGTGATAAATATTTACCAGAACATCCTCTAAATTATAGTGGTAAAAAAGCAAAGAATGCTCAAGAAGCTCACGAAGCTATACGCCCAACAGAAATAATTCGAAAACCAGAAGATATGAAAAAATACTTAAGTACTGATCAATATAAACTTTATAATTTAATATGGTCTAGATCTTTATCATCACAAATGAAGTCAGCAAAATTTGATAGAAAAACTATTACCATCAACTCAGATGATGATAAAAATATATTTAAAGCTAGTGGTTCAACATTAAAATTTGATGGTTTCCTTAAACTATATAAGATCGATGAAAATGATGATGACAATGAAAATATTTTGCCAGATGTTGAAAAAGGTGACGTAATGTTTGAAGATCATATTGATGAACAGCACTATACACAACCACCACCTAGATATTCAGAGGCAAGTTTAGTTAAAAAATTAGAGGAGCTAGGAATTGGAAGACCGTCTACTTATGCAAGTATTATTTCAGTGATAGCTAATAGAGGTTATGCTGACATAAATAATAAAAGATTTTTCCCAACTGATAGAGGGAAATTACTTTCTGCTTTTTTAGAAAAATTATTTACCAAATATGTTGATTATGATTTTACTGCTAAATTAGAAGATCAATTAGATGATATAACATCAGGTAAAGAAAATTGGATAAAAGTTTTAGAAAACTTTTGGAAAGACTTTAATTCTAATGTTTCAGGTGTGAAAGAAAAAAGAACCAGAGAAGTATTAGACCTATTAAATGAAAGTCTTGGATCACTAATATTTGAGGTCGATAAGGATGGAAATATTGATAGAAAATGCAAGCTTTGTGAGTCTGGGCAATTAAGTTTAAAAAATAGTTTTAGAGGTGGTGCTTTTATTGGGTGCTCAAATTATCCAGAATGCAAATTTACAAGACCACTATCAAAATCTAAAGCAGCACAACAATTGACACTAGCAGAACCTAAATTCATTGGGAAAAATGATAAAGGTAAAGATATTTTTCTTAAAAATGGAAGATTTGGTCCATATTTGCAATTTGAGAAAGAAATCATAGAGGAAGATGAAAAAACTAAAAAGAAAAAAAGAAAATTAAAGAAAGAAGAAAATAATTTAAAAAATGTTTCTATCCCTAAAGGAATTGAGATTGAAAATATTGACTTAGAAAAGGCAAAATATTTATGCTCGTTACCATTAAGTTTAGGTAAAAATCCTGAAAATGATAAAGATATTACTGTGAATGTTGGAAGATTTGGTCCTTACCTAAAATGTGAAAATAAATCTGCTAGACTAGAAAATGTGGACGAATTATTCACAATTGGATTAAATAGAGCTGTTACATTAATTGCTGAAGCTAAACCAGGAAGAATTTCATCATCTATGATAAAAGATTTAGGAGAACACCCTGAAGATAAAAAGCCAGTTAGAATCATGAAGGGCCAGTATGGTCCTTACATTAAATACAAATCTTTAAATGCGACTATACCTGAAGAAAAAGATCCTGTTGAATTAACTATGGAGGAAGCATTAATTTTAATTGAGAAAAGAAAAGAATACGATAGAAATAAAAAGAAAAAGAAAGGCAAATAATGTCGGCAGATGAAAATTTAAAGAATTTAAATATCAAATTACCAAAAGCTAATGATCCTGTAGGATCATATGCTGCTACTAGAATATCTGGAAATTTACTATACATATCTGGTCAAATATCAATTGATAAGAATGGAAATTTAATTAAGGGAAAACTCGGAAAAGATTATAATACCGAAGAAGGTTATGAGGCAGCTAAAAGATGTGCATTAAGCATAATATCTCAAGCAAAAAAAGCATGTGGTGATGATTTATCCAAAATTAAATCATGTTTGAAACTTACTGGATATGTTAATTCTACTGATGATTTTACTGAGCAGCCAAAAGTCATAAATGGAGCCTCAGATCTAATAAAAAGTATATTTGATGAAGCTGGCTCACACGCAAGAGCTGCCGTAAGCACTAATAGTCTTCCATTGGGTGTTGCAGTTGAAGTTGATGCAATATTTGATCTTAATTAATTATCTACCAATACTAAAATAATTTATTTTATTTTTTTTCATTTCAGAAGTTGAGTAAAGATTTCTCATATCAAAAACTTTAAAATTTTTTTTTTTTGTAATTTTTTTAAAGTTGAGTTGCTTAAATTCATTCCATTCTGTATGAATAATTATTAAATCTGCATATTTGCAAGCATCTCTTATATTTTCAAAAAAATTTATATTTTTCGATTTAAATTCCTTTTTTTGGCCGGTAGGTTCATAATAATTTATATATGCACCTTTCCTTGATAAAGCTGGTATCAATTTTAATGATGAGGACTCTCTCATATCGTCTGTACCTGGTTTAAAAGTAACACCCAAAAATGTAATGTTTTTATTTTTAATTTTATTATTCATTATTTTGCTAATTTTATTTAATAATAAATTAAATCTATTATCATTTGAATTAACTACAGACTTTACGACTGAAAGATTTGTATTAAATATTCGACCAGTTGAAACAAGTGCCCTTGTATCTTTTGGAAAACACGACCCTCCATAACCAGGACCAGCACGTAGGAATCTGCTTCCGATTCTTTCATCTAATCCCATACCGATCGCTATTTCTTTAACATCTATATTTATTTTTTCACATAAATTAGCTATTTCGTTAATAAAAGTTATTTTAGTAGCTAAAAAGGCATTTGAAGCATACTTAATTAATTCTGCTGATCTTCTGGAAGTATGAAAATATCTTCCACCCTTCTTAATTAAAGGAAGATATAGTTTTTTCATAATTTTATTTGCTTTATTGCTGTTAGTACCTACTACAACTCTGTCTGGAAATTGAAAATCTCTAATAGCTTCACCTTCTCTTAAAAATTCAGGATTTGATACAACATCAAACTTGTTTTTATTTTTATTTGATTTTAAGATTTTAGCAATTTTATCACCGGTGGTAACTGGAACTGTAGATTTAGTAACTATTATTTTGTATCTATTTAGATTAGATTTTATAGTTTTGATAACATTAATTACATATTTCAAATCAGTTTTATTATTTTTGGTAGGAGTTCCAACACAAACAAAGATAATGTCAGACTTTCTTATTGAGCTAGAAATATCTGTTGAAAATAAAAGTCTTTTTTTTTTTAAATTTCTTAAAACCAATTCTTGAAGACCGGGCTCATAAATTGGTATTATTCCTTTATTTAATTTTTCTATAATATCTTTTTTAATATCAACACATGTAACTGTATTACCCAAATCAGAAAAACAAGCCCCACTTACTAAACCAACGTAACCAGATCCTATCATGCAAATTTTCATAGCTTAGAAATTTCAATTCCAGATTTAATATAACCTTTCATAGATCCACAATCTAAATAATTGCCTGCAAATTTATGTCCAATGAATAAATACTGATTTAATATCATTCGTCTTATT
This sequence comes from uncultured Pelagibacteraceae bacterium, assembly GCA_902618205.1. GTDB lineage: Bacteria > Pseudomonadota > Alphaproteobacteria > Pelagibacterales > Pelagibacteraceae > Pelagibacter. The sequence goes on from CACMZL010000001.1 coordinate 141,075, forward strand.
GCATCTGTAATATGTATTTCACCACCTTTACCTTTTTTTTGATTTTGCAGATAATGAAAAATTTTCTTTGATAATATATATCTCCCTATTACTGCGTTATTTGAAGGTGCATCTTTAGTATTAGGTTTTTCAATTACATCTGAAATTTTAAAATTTGATTTGTCAATATTTTTTTTAATTGAATAAATTCCCCAACGATCTACATTATTTTTTTTAACTTTCATGCTAGCCATTACAGATCCTTTTAATTTTTTATGAATTTTTATCATATCTTTTGAACAGTTCTTTTTCATAATTAAATCATCGGGTAACAACAATAAAAAATAATCATTTTTTATAAGCTTTTTTGTTTTGAGTACAGCATCACCAGTTCCCAAGGGTTTATTTTGATAAACAAATTTGATTTTTTTTCTAAAAAAATGAATTTTTTTATACTCTTTAATTATTCTGGGATCTTTCTTTTTTTTAATAATTGATTTGTAAAAACTATCATTATTGAAATATTTCTTTATCATCTCTTTTTTTTTTGAAATAATAAAAATTATTTCACTTACACCAGCTTCAATACATTCATCTAAAATATACTCAATACCTGGTTTTCCATTTATTGGAAGCAGTTCTTTAGGAAAAACACTTGTCAAAGGTAGCAAACGTGTACCCAAACCAGCAAGAGGAATAATAGCTTGTTTAATCATTAAGATGTTTTACTTATAATCATATTTATTAAAAATGAAAATTTTAAAAAATGTTTTTGAACTAAATAAGGCAGTAAAAAATTATAAAAATGTTGGATTTGTACCTACAATGGGGGGAATTCATAAAGGCCACGAATCTTTAATAAAAATTTCACAAAAAAATAATAAAGAAACAATAGTTAGTATTTTTGTCAATCCAACTCAATTTAATCAAAAAAAAGATTTTAAGAATTATCCTAGGAATATAAAAAAAGATATTTCGATATTAAAAAAACTCAAAGTTAATTATTTGTTTTTACCAGAAGTCAATGAAATATATAAAAAAAAAATGAAAAATTTTAAACTTAATAAATCTGATAAAATTTTATGTGCTAAATATAGAAAAGGTCATTTTGAAGGTGTATTAAACGTAATGAATAGATTGTTATCTATTGTTAAATCTAAGAATGTTTATATGGGTGAAAAAGATTTTCAACAATACATGTTAATTAAAAGAATATTAGGTAAAAAATATAAAATAAATATTGTTGGTTGTCCCACAATTCGAGAAAATAATAAAATTGCTTTATCCACAAGAAATAAATTGTTAAATAATTCATGTATAAAAAAAGCATCAAAAATAGCTATCAAATTGGATAAGATTAAAAGACTATCACAAACTAATAAATTATTGGATTTGTCAAAATCCAAATATGAGCTTGAAAATAAATTTAAAATTAAAATTGATTATCTTGAATTTAGGGATGAGAAAAAAATGAAATTAGATAATTTTAAATTTAAATATAGACTATTTATTGCCTATCATATTAATGGTGTAAGATTGATAGATAATTTTTGATTATAAAAAATAAGCTCCTACACCTAAGAAAGATACAAATCCAATTACATCTGTTATTGTTGTAACAAACACACTAGAAGAAATTGCAGGATCAATTTTCATTTTATTTAATGTTACAGGCACTAAAATACCAAAAAGACCAGCAACTATCATAGTTAAAACCATTGAAATTGAAATTATTAGGGAGAGCTGAATATCATTAAACCATAGTTGAACTATCAAAGAACTTATAATTGCAAAAATTACTCCATTTAAAACTCCAATATTAAATTCTTTAATAATATTATTAGTAAAATTATTCTTTGTTAAATCCTGTGTTGCTAAAGATCTTACTGTGACAGCTAATGTTTGCATGCCAGCGTTACCGCCCATTGATGCTACGATTGGCATTAAAAAAGCCAAGACTACCATTTGTTCTATAGTGGCACCAAATAAACTAATACAATAAGTTGCAAGAAAGGCAGTAAATAAGTTTAATAACAACCAATTAAATCTTCTCTTAGTTTTTGTTATTACTCCATCAGTTATTTCTTCATCACCTACTCCAGCTAATCTAAGCGCATCCTCTTCAGCTTCCTCTTTTAAAACCGTTAGAACATCATCATAAGCTATCATCCCAACTAATTTGTCAGACTTATCCACTACAGCTGCTGAACTCAAATTATAATTTTCAAATAAATTACCGACTTCCTCTCTATCCATATCAACTGGTATTAAAGTTTGAGACTCAGCCATTATAGACATCATTTTTGTGTCTCTTGGAGTTCTTAATACTCTTGATGAAGGAACAGTACCGATGGGTTTGAATTCTTGATCAACTATAAATATTTCTAGAAATTCTTCAGGAAGTTCTTTATTTTCTCTTAGATAGTCTATGGTTTGTCCTACAGACCAATTACTCGGTATAGCTGTAAATTCACGCTGCATTAATCTAGCAGCAGAATCTTCTGGATAACTTAAGCTTTCAAGTAATGCAAATCGATCTTTTGGAGGTAATGAGCTAAGAATGGTATTTTTATCTTTTTCATCAACATTTTCTAAAATCTTAATTGCATCATCTGATTCTAAATTTTTCAGAATATTCACTATTGAATCAGACGATAAATAAGCAATCATTTCGGACTGGATTGATTCATTTAATTCAATAAAAACTTCAGGATCAACTTTGAAATTATTTAATTTTATTAAATTTTCTCTGTCATTTTGGCTTAAATGTTCAATTATGTCAGCGGCATCTGCAGGATGCATTGCATTGAACGAATTTGTAATAAATCCGGCATCATTTGAGGCAATTTTATCTGTGACAACTTTGATGAATTCTTTGTTAAATTCAAAGTTAACTTTTTTATCTTTTATTTTTTTCACTATAGTCATAAAATTTACCTATAATTTAGTTGGCACTATTAATACAAAATAAAAATAATACAAATTTATAATGACAATAGAGATCAAAAAGTCAGTAAAACCAATAAAATATAAATTTGCAGTAGATATACTTGAAGATAGATTAGAGCAAATCAAAGTAAATAAAAATAAAGAACTTATTTGGATACTTGAACATGAAGAGATTTATACTGGTGGAACAAGTTTTAGTGATAATGAGATTTTAGATAAATCTATAAACTTTATTAAAACGAATAGAGGAGGTAAAATAACATATCATGGTCCTGGTCAATTAATTTTTTATTTTGTGATTGACTTAAACAAAAGAGGTAAGAATATAAAGAAAATTATCACTGCAATCGAAAAGACAATTATAGATACTTTAAAAAATTACAATATAAAATGTTTTGCTGATAGAAAAAATATTGGAATTTGGTTTGAGCACAAATCTGGTAAAATAGATAAAATTGCAGCTATAGGCATAAAAGTAAAGAAATGGATTGCTTATCACGGTTTTGCATTAAATATTTCTAATGATCTTAATGTATATAAAAAGATAGTTCCTTGTGGAATAAGGGATAGAGGGGTTTCAAATTTAAATAAGATTAAAAAACAAAATTATAAAAATATTGAGAATGATTTGATAAAAAATTTTTTATCAAATATTAAAAATTAAGTCTTTTGGTTTTTAACATATTTCTAAAATAATCTGGAGGAGTGGCTCTAAAAGTGTATTTTTTCTCATTTATTTTAAATTTTATTTCATAAGAATGTAACATTAAATTTTTATTATTCATTTTTGAATTATTTGTTGAATTATATTTTTTATCACCAATAATGGAGTTTCCTAAATTAAATAATTGTTTTCTTAGTTGGTGTTTTCTTCCTGTAATTGGATTTAGCTGTATGAAGGTCGCATTATTATTTTTATCTAAGATTTCATATTTTGTCTCAGCTTTTTCAACAATTTTTTTTTTATTTTCAAATCTTATCAAATCATCTTTTATTACACCTTTATCGATTAAAATTAATTCACCATTACATATTGCTAAATAGGTTTTATAAACCTTTCTTAATCTAAAAAGTGAAGTGAGCAGTTGGGCTGTCTCTCTATTCTTTGCAATTATAAAAACACCAGAGGTATCCTTATCTAATCTGTGAACAGAATAAGGCTTCTGATCTCTAAATAAATTACTTTTTGCAAATATATCAATTATATTCTTTTTAGATTTTGTACCACCCTGCACTGATATTCCTGATTGTTTATTTAGAACAACAAAATTGACATTATTTTCAATAATTAAATCTTCATTTTCTTTTATAATTTCATTACTAGGATTGTATTTTTTTTTCAGTTGCTCAATTTTTTCCTCAAAATTTAAATTATAAATATTCAGTTTGTCACCAGTTTTAACTTTTTGCGAACTTTTTACTTTTTTTTGATTTAGTTTTAATTTCCCATTTCTTAGATTTCTTTCAATTAGTCCTTGTGGAATTTTTCCTAAATGATTTCGAATAAATCTATCAATTCGCATATCATTAAAAGATTTATCTACGTTAATTGATTTTTTCATTTTAACTTTAAATTTTTGCAACTATTATTTTCTTTATCTAGCTTAAGATCTTCGCACTTTTTACCTATAGCTATGGAGTCATAATATACAACTGTATCAGCTCTTTTTGGAGGATTGCCTTTATGCATTAAATTAAACCTATTAATATTACTTTTGTATATTCCAAACTTCATATACGACTGTTTACTTATATTGTTATTAGTCAATCCAGTATAATTAACTACAAGTTCGTTATTAGCCCAAATCTTAATAAAACTCTTATTTGGCCAATCAACAAATTCCATATTAATAACAAAATCATTCCATTTGCCTTTTACATTATTTGCTTCTAAAATTTTATAAGTATCAAATCCTCCAAAACTATGATTTACAAAATCTGTCCATTGTAAATCTCCATTTGGAGCAATTCTAAACATAAAATTTACCGGACCCGCTTTAGAATGTATTTGCCATATAGTATTACTTATAGGGACAGTAAATTCACTATTGTCAGGGATATAAATGCTAAATTTAAACCATGTATTTTTAGACTTTAATCCTAACATGCTTACTTCAGATCTTTCTCTAAAAGTATTGCACTCGTCTGATTTTCTTTGTTGACCGCAATCACCATCACCATTTTTAAATTTCCAAGCAATTTTTCCAGATCTAACAATTTTATTTTGAATTAATAATCCATCTTTAGGAAAGTTATACAATGGTGACAAGTGAATTCTGCATTTCGTTTTTTTTCCATGACTCCATTGACAATCAATTTTTGATAAGTCTATTAAATCTTTTTCATTATCTAAATTAAACCAAGGCATGTCATCGTCTCCTAAAGTATAAAATTTTAAACCGTCGATTTTTGATGGATTTGCTTTTAAAATATTGGTTGTAAAAAAAAATATTATAATTAGTTGAAAAATTATATTTTTCATTTTTATAATATAAAATATTAGATAATTGTTTTACAACTTCAATTAAATAAAATATGAATTAAAGATTAAGCTGTAGCTTGTTTTTTATCTTCTACTTTTGGTGTATCTTTAGTTGGGTTTTTTTTCTTTTTATCAACTCTTTTCGCTTCAACATCCCTATCTACAAACTCAATTACTGCCATTGGAGCATTATCACCATATCTAAATCCAGCTTTGATAATTCTTGTATATCCACCTTTTCTATTTTCATATCTTTTAGAAAGAGTCTTTTTAACTTTATTTGTAGATTTAATATCTTGCAACTTTGATATTAAAGTTTTTGTGTTAGATAATGTATTTTTCTTTCCTAATGTTATGATTTTGTCTGCCTGAGGTTTTAATACTTTTGCTTTTGGTAAAGTAGTTGTAATTTGCTCATACTTTATTAATGAATTAAGCATATTCTTAATCAGAGCTTTTCTATGTTCTGAAGTTCTATTCAGCTTTTTATAGCCCATTTTATGTCTCATTAGATAGCTTCCTCTAGTTTTTTTGATAATTCAGCAATATTATCTGGAGGCCAGTTTGGGATTTCCATTCCAAGATATAATGACATTCCTGTTAACACTTCTTTAATTTCATTTAATGATTTTCTTCCAAAATTAGGTGTTCTTAACATTTCACCCTCTGATTTTTGAACTAAATCACCGATATAGATAATATTGTCATTCTTTAGGCAGTTCATTGATCTTACAGAAAGCTCTAATTCATCTACTTTTCTTAACAAATTCTTATTAAATTCTGGCTCTGAAGGTTGCTCTTTTACAATAACTTCTTGTGGTTCATCAAAGTTAACAAACATTCCTAATTGATCTTGAAAAATTCTAGCAGAATATGCTACAGCGTCCTCTGCAGAAATTGATCCATTTGTTTCAACTTCCATAGTTAATTTATCATAATCTAAAGCTTTACCCTCTCTAGCAGTACTAACGGAGTATGATACTTTTTTTACAGGGCTAAAAAGAGAATCTATCGGAATTAAACCAAGAGGTGGTTCTTCTGGTTTATTCATATCAGCAGAAATATACCCTTTTCCAGTGCCTACAGTCATCTCCATATGAAATTTTGTATTTTCATCTAAATTACAAATTACTAAGTCTGGATTCAATATTTCAATATCACTAACTGGAGTAATATTTGAAGCCTTAATTTCACCTGGTCCTTTAACATCTAAAACTAGTTTTTTTGGTTCATCTGTTGAGCTTTTAAGTGCCAATGATTTAACATTTAAAACAATATCAGTTACATCTTCTCTAACACCTTTTATTGAAGTAAATTCATGAAGTACACCATCAATTTGAATAGATGTTACAGCAGTTCCTCTTATTGAAGATAAAAGTATTCTTCTTAATGAATTACCAAGTGTTAACCCATAACCTTTTTCTAATGGTTCTGCTATAATCTTTGCAAAGGTCTTATCATCACTTAACTGTACATCTAGTTTTGTTGGTTTGATTAATGATTTCCAATTTTTTGTATTAACTTCAGTTTGTTCCATTAAACTCTCCTTTTTTTTGGTGGTCTCGTCCCATTATGTGGCATTGGTGTTGTATCTTTGATTGAAATAATTTTAAATCCTCTAGCTTGCAAAGCTCTTAATGCAGTTTCTCTTCCTGATCCAGGCCCTTTGACTTCAACTGAAAGAACCTTCATTCCAACTTCTAAAGCTTTTGCAGCAGCTGCATCAGCTGCTACTTGTGCAGCATATGGTGTAGATTTTCTTGAACCTTTAAAACCTTTTTGACCAGCTGAGGCCCAGGACACTACATTTCCATTAGTATCAGCAATTGATACAATAGTATTATTAAAGGTCGATTGAACATAAGCAATACCATTCAAAATATTTTTTTTTCCTTTTTTTTTCTTTGAATAGGAACTTTTTTTTGATTTATTTTCTATTTTCTGTTCTTTACTTTCTGCTGTTTCTTTTTTCATTATTTTTTAAGTGGTGTTAATTTTTTTCCTGCAATAGCTATTGCTTTTCCTTTTCTCGTTCTAGAATTACATCTTGTCCTTTGACCTCTCACAGGAAGTTTTTTTCTGTGTCTGGATCCTCTGTATGTTGCAAGATCAATTAATCTTTTAATACTGAGCGAAGTTTCTCTTCTCAAATCTCCTTCAACTGTAAATTTTTGATCTATGTATTCTCTGATTTTTAGAATTTGATCATCTGTTAATTCGTTAACTCTTTTTGATTTTGGTATTTCTAAATCTGTGCAAATTTGTTGAGAAAATTTATTACCAATACCATAAATATATGTAAGTCCTATATGAACTAATTTATTTTGTGGTATGTTTACACCTGCAATACGAGCCATAATTATTGTGATAAATTGTGCCTTTTATATAAGAAGATTAATCAAAGTCAACGCATTAAACATTCAAAAAAGCCTCAATTTTAGCGGTTATTTGATCGATTTCCAATGATCCGTCAATCTCATGAAAATTAGAATTTTTTGAATAGTAGTTCATTACTGGTCTTGTAGTTTCAATATAAGTATCATACCTCTTAAGAATTGTTTCCAAATCATCGTCTGATCTTTTCTCTAAAATTTTCCTTTTTTCAATTCTCTTCATAATTGTTTCCTTATTTACGTTCAAAAAAAAAATAAAATGAATGCTTTGTTTTGACTCTTTTAATAATATATCTAAGTTTTGTGCTTGATCTAATGACCTTGGATAACCATCAAAAATTAATTTTCCTCTTTTTTTGGGATCAAAAACATGGTTCTTTAAAAGACTGTTAACTATTTCATCGCTAACAAACTTGCCTTCATTCATATTATTAATTATTTTTTTACCTATATCTGTATCCTTTTTGATTTCTTCTCTTAGAATATCACCTGTAGAAATTTGAAATCCATTTAATTTTTTTACCAAATACTTAGCTTGAGTTCCTTTGCCAGCTCCAGGCGGACCAAACAAAATAATATTCACTTATCTTCCAAATTTTGTTTTTTTTATAAGTTGTTCATATTGAGAGCTCATCATACGAGTCTGAATTTGAGTTACTGTATCTATAGCAACGACTACCACAATTAAAACTGACGCTCCTCCTAAATAAAAAGGAATAGGATAATTTGCTATTAAAAATTCAGGCATCAAACAAACTAAAGCAAGGTATAGAGCTCCTATAGTTGTAAGTCTTGTTAATATTGTATCAATATAAATAGCAGTACTCTCTCCTGGCCTTATTCCAGGAATAAATCCACCGTATTTTCTTAAATTTTCTGCTGTCTCAGTAGGATTAAAAGTTATAGATGTATAAAAGAAGGTGAAGAATATTATCCCTGAAGCATATAACAACATATACAGAGGTTGCCCTTGGGAAAAATATGATGAAATATTTAAAAATGTCTCATTTTCTGAAATATTAAAATTTGAAAATGTAACTGGCAATAGTAATAATGCGGATGCAAATATAGCCGGAATTACTCCTGCAGAATTTATTTTTAAAGGTAGATGAGATGAATCTCCACCATACATTTTATTTCCCATTTGTCTTTTTGGATAATTAATAAGAATTTTTCTTAAAGCCCTCTCCATAAAAACTATAAACATAATTGTTGCTATTAATAACAAAAATATAAATATTATCATTAAAGTTGAAATTGCTCCTGTTCTTCCCAATTCAAAAGTTGTAACTAAAGCTCTTGGAATTTCAGCAACAATTCCTGCAAAAATAATTAATGAAATTCCATTTCCAATACCTCTTTGTGTTATTTGTTCGCCAAGCCACATTAAAAAAATAGTTCCTGCTACAATTGTTGTTACTGTAGATATTTTAAAAAAAATACCTGGATTTATAACCAAATCTGCAGAAGACTCTAAACCTACTGCCAAACCATATCCTTGTATGGTAGCTAATAAAACTGTTCCGTATCTAGTTATTTGAGTTATCTTTTGCCTCCCAATTTCACCTTGGGCTTTTAAATTTTTAAAATAATCTGAAACTCCGGTTAGCAATTGAATTATAATTGATGATGAAATATAAGGCATAATTCCTAATGCAAATATTGCCATTCTACTAACAGCGCCACCTGCAAAAACATTGAACATTCCAAGTAAGCCCTTTTGATTGCCCTCCATCATGATTTGTAATTGATCTGGATCAATTCCAGGAAGTGGCACAAAAGTACCTAATCTGTAAACTGCCAAGATAAAAAGAGTAAATAAAATTCTATTCCTTAAATCATTTGATTGTGATGATGCACTCATTATTTGATTTGATTTTTTATAGCAACTTGTCCACCAGCTTTTTCTATTTTTTCTTTTGCTAATTTTGATGAAAAATCAGCTTCAATATTTATTTTCGATTTTATTTCACCGTTAGATAAAATTTTAAATTTATTAACTGTCTTTCTAAATACTTTGTGTTTTTTTAAAATAGATATATTTATTTTTTGATCTAAATTTATTTTATTTGTCTGAATAAATCTTTCTAAATTAGTTAAACTTATTGTTGCTAAATTTATTTTATTTATAGGGTTAAAACCTCTTTTTGGTAATCTTCTGTACAAAGGCATCTGCCCACCCTCAAAACTTTTTATTGCAACACCTGATCTTGACTTCTGTCCTTTAACACCTCTTCCAGAAGTTTTTCCTTTGCCAGAACCTATGCCTCTTCCTACTCTAATTTTTCTTGTTTTGGTGCTATTGAGTGTTTTAAAAGTTGTCATTATCCCCTTTTCTCAATTATTTCTGATATTTTTTTATTTCGTAAATTAGAAATGTTTTTTGGAGAGTTTTGTTTTGATAAAGCTTTTATACATGCTCTAATTACATTATGTGGATTTGCTGTACCTAAAGATTTAGCTACAATATCTTTTATACCAAGTACTTCACATACAGCTCTGACTGGGCCACCCGCTATTATACCAGTTCCTTTAGGAGCAGATCTTAATTTAATTTTACCAGCTCCATCCTTGCCATATATATCATGATGAATTGTTCTTCCATCTCGCAATGGAATTTGTATTAAATTTCTTCTTGCAAGTTCATTTGCTTTTTTTATTGCATCAGGAACTTGTTTTGCTTTTGCGTGAGCAATACCAATTTTCCCATTCTGATTACCAACTACAACTAAAGCAGAGAAACCAAATCTTCTTCCCCCTTTTACAACTTTAGTAATTCTATTTATATGAACTAATTTTTCTACAAACTCAGTATTTTTTTCCATATTTTAAAATTCCATTCCATTTTTTCTTAATGTTTCAGCAAAAATTTTTACTCTTCCATGATATTTATAAATACCCCTATCAAAATAAATCTTTTTAATATTTTTTTCATTTGCTTTCTTTGCTAGACTTTCGGCAACAATGGTTGATAACTCTGATTTATTTTTTTTTTGTCCTTTGATTTCTTTATCTATTGATGATGCTGAAACTAGAGTAATTTTCTTTACATCATCTATTATTTGAGCACTAATATTTTTTGTAGATCTTGAAACACTTAGCCTATATCGGTCTTTTGATACTTTTTTAAGTTTTTTTCTCACTCTAAATCTTTTTCTTTCAATTGTATTTAATCTCATTATTTTTTCTTACCTTCTTTTCTTAGAATATATTGACCTTTTTCTTTTATTCCTTTTCCCTTATATGGTTCTGGAGGTCTTATACTTTTAATTTGTGAAGCGACCATACCTACCTGTTGTTTATTTGAGCCACTTATTTTTAGTGTAGTTTGTTTTTCAACAGCAATTTTAATTCCATCTGGAATATCGTAGTTTATGTCATGACTAAAGCCTAGTTGCATATTTAAAACATTCCCTTTTAGAGCAGCTCTAAAACCAACCCCCGTAAGTTCAAGGATTTTTTCATAACCACTGCTTGCGCCAATAATAGCATTATTAAGTAAGCTTCTGTTCATGCCCCATAATCTTTTTGAATTATCATCTAGTTTTTTTGGTTTAATTGATACATCCTTGCCTTCTGTAATATTAAGTTCGAACATTTCTAAATCTAATTTGATTTTTTGTTTTCCTAGTGGTCCCTCAATATTAATTATATTACCAGATAGTAAAACTTTTACTTTTTCTGGAATTGGTATATTTATTTTTCCTATTTTAGACATTAAAATACCTTACAAATAATTTCACCACCAAGCTTTTTCTTTCTTGCATCAACATCGGTCATTACACCTTGTGGTGTAGACACAATAGCTATACCAAGACCATTATTAATTTTTGGAAGACTATTTGCGCTAGAAAAAATTCTTCTCCCAGGTTTGGAAACTCTTTCAATTGTATTTATGACGGGATTTCCTGAATTATATTTAAGATTTATTTCAATTAAAGGTTTTTCATCATCATTAACTTTGTAGTCAATAATATATCCCTCTGATTTTAAAACATCAGCAATTTTAGTTTTAAATTTTGATGATGGTAATGATACTTTTCTATGATTTCTCACTTGAGCATTCTTAATTCTTGCTAACATATCACCAATTGGATCACTTAAACTCATATTTTCCTTTCTACCAACTCGATTTTACCATTCCAGGAATTTTACCTTCTAAACCTAGTTGTCGAAGGGCTATTCTTGAAATTTTTAATTTTCTGTAAACTCCGTGCGGTCTACCTGTAATTTGACAACGACTCATAACTCTTACTTTTGCTGAATTACGGGGTAACTTTGATAATTTTTGTTGCGCTTTAAATCTTTCTTCTAAGGATAATTTTTTATCCATTATTATTTTTTTTAACTTCAGTCTTTTTTTAAAAAATTTGTCTGATAACTTAATTCTTCTATTATTCTTGTTAATTGCGCTTATTTTAGCCATTAATTACTCCTTGTTTCTCTAAATGGAAAATTTAAATGTTTTAATAATTCGAAACTGTGCACTACTTTTTGAGATTTAATCACAATTGTAATGTCTAAACCTCTGATTTTATCAACTTTATCAAAATTTACTTCTGGAAATATAATATGTTCTTTTACACCAAATGTATAATTTCCATATTTATCAAAACCATTTGGATTTAACCCTCTAAAATCTTTAATTCTTGGTAAAGCTATATTTGTTAATCTATCAATAAATTCATACATTTTATTTTTTCTCAATGTTACCTTCAACCCAGCGTTAGTATTTTTTCTAGTTTTAAAGTTTGCAACAGATTTTTTAAATTTAGTTATTACTGGCATTTGACCTGTTATATTTGCTAAATCTTCTTGGCACGATTTTAAAATCTTTTGATCATTTCCATCAAGTCCCAAACCCATATTTAAAACTATTTTTTGTATTCTTGGTCCCATATATAAATTTTTATAACCAAATTTTTCTTTTAATGCTGGCTCAATATCTTTAGTTATGTTTAATTTTAATCTAGGTGTCATTATTTTTTAGCCTCATTTTTATTTTTGGTATTAAAGATCGCTAAATTCGAGAGATGTATAAAATTTTCTTTAGATACTATTCCACCTTTTTTTTCTTTTGTAGTTTTCACATGTTTTTTTACCATGTTTATACCTTTAACTCTTGCCCTATTATTTTTTCTATCAATTTCAATTACGTCTCCATCTTTATTCTTATCCTTACCCGTTAATATCTTTACTTTAACACCTTTTTTAATCATTATAATACCTCCGGAGCTAAAGAAATTATTTTCATTTGTCCTCTGTTTCTTAATTCTCTAGTAACTGGTCCAAAAATCCTTGTACCTATTGGTTCCCCTTTATCATCGGTTAGAACAGCTGCATTGTTATCAAATCTTACTTTAGATCCGTCATTCCTATGTATTCCTTTTTTAACTCTAACTACGACGGCTTTATGAACTGCACCTTTTTTAACTTTTCCTTTAGGAATTGCTTCTTTAACAGCAACAACTATAGTATCACCAATACTTGCATATCTTCTTTTAGATCCACCTAATACTTTTATGCATTCAATCTTTTTTGCCCCAGTATTGTCTGCAACAAATAATTCTGTCTGAACTTGTATCATTTGGAAACTCCTATTACTTCAAATTTTTTTGACTTTGAGTGAGGCTTGCACTCTTGTATCGATACTTTATCACCATTTTTATATTTATTATCTTCATCATGAACGCTATATTTTTTTCTAGCTTTAATTACTTTTTTTAGTACTGGATGCTGATATTTTCTCTCAACCAAAACAGTTATCGTTTTATTTGGTTTATCGCTTACAACTATTCCATTTAATACTTTTTTAGGCATCTTTTCTCACTACTAATGTTTTTAATCTTGCAATATTTTTTTTTGTTTCATTTATTTTTGATGGACTTTTTATTTGACCGTTAATTTTTTGAAATCTAAAATTAAAAAGGTCCTTTTTTAATTTATCTATATCTTTCAAAGCTTGTTCTTTAGACATTTTTTTTATTTCATTTTTTTTCATTTATATTCTCTTAATAAATTTACATTTTATTGGTAGTTTTGCAGATGCTTTATAAAGTGCTTCTCTAGCAATTTCCTCGGTAACTCCATCAACTTCAAATAAAATCCTTCCTGGTTTCACTCTGCATGCCCAATATTCAGGAGATCCCTTACCTTTACCCATTCTCACTTCAGTTGGTTTTTTTGATACTGGAATATTTGGAAACATTCTTGTCCAAACTCTACCTTGTCTCTTCATATGTCTTGTTAATGCAACTCTAGCAGCTTCAATTTGTCTAGATATAATTCTTTCAGGCTGAATTGCTTTTAAGCCAAAAGAACCATAATTCATAACATTGCAGCGTGAAGCAGTTCCATGGATTCTTCCTTTATGTGCTTTCCTAAATTTTGTTCTAGTTGGTTGCAACATTTTTATTTTTTGTTCCTTTCTTGACTAAATTCTTTTGTAAAAATTTCACCTTTGTATATCCAAACTTTAATTCCAATTATTCCATAAGTAGTTAAGGCTTCGGCTTCAGCGTAATCAATATCCGCTCTTAAAGTGTGAGATGGAATACTGCCATCTCTTAACCATTCTGTTCTCGCAATTTCATTTCCACCCAATCTTCCACTGCAAGATACTTTAATTCCTTTCGCCCCTAATCTTAAAGCTGATTGCATAGCTCTTTTCATTGCTCTTCTGTACGAAACACGTTTTACTAACTGCTGAGCGATATTCTCAGCAACTAAAAATGAATTTGTCTCAGGTTTTTTTACCTCTTTGATATTTAACACTATTTCATGAGCGCTCAACCTTGATAATTTTCCTTTTATTTTTTCTATATCGCTTCCTTTTTTTCCAATTACAAACCCTGGTCTAGAAGTATAGATTGTTACAAAACATTTTTTTGCTGACCTTTCTATCATCACTTTTGAAACTCCAGAATTAATTACATTTTTTTTAATAAACTCTCTAATTTTAAAATCCTCAATTAAATAGTTGCCAAAATCTTGCTTCTTTGCATACCAAACTGAATCCCATCCTCTATTGATACCTAATCTTAAACCTACTGGATTAACTTTTTGTCCCATGTTCCTTCTCTTTTTGTTTCATTTGTTCACTCAAAACTATTGTTACATTTGAATATGGTTTCATAATTTCTGCAGCTCGACCTTTCGCTCTTGCTCTAAATCTTTTCATTATTACTTGTTTTCCACAGAAAGCCTCTTTAACTACCAAATTATCAATATCGTATTGAAAATTATTCTCAGCATTTGAAACCGCTGATGAAATTGTTTTCTTTACATCTTTTGAAATTCTTTTTTCAGAAAAAGACAAATCTCTAATTGCAATTTCTACTTTTTTACCAACAATTGATTTAAGTATAGGTTTTAACTTTCGTACACTAGATCTAACATTTTTATTTATTGATCTAACTAGTTTTAAATCTATATCTTTTTTCTTGCTCATATTTATTTCTTATCAGCTCCTTTTGCCCCGCCCTCAACTTTTGCTTTTTTATCAGCTGGCGTATGACCAAAAAATTGTCTTGTTGGTGCAAATTCTCCAAATTTATGTCCTACCATGTCTTCAGATACAGTTATTGGAATAAATTTTTTACCGTTATAAATTAAAAAACTAAATCCTACAAAGTCTGGTATTATTGTAGACTTTCTAGACCAAGTTTTAATTGGTTTTTTATTAGGATCGTTTTTAATCTTTTCAACTTTTTTGATTAAACTCTCCTCAACAAATGGTCCTTTCCAGACAGATCTTGCCATAATTTATGCTCTTTTCTTCTTTCTTCTTCTAATTATAAATTTATCTGTTCTCTTATTATCTCTAGTTTTTAATCCTTTAGCTGATTGACCAGTAGGTGAAACTGGATGTCTTCCACCTGCAGATTTTCCTTCACCTCCACCATGGGGATGATCAACTGGGTTTTTAACAACTCCTCTAGTATGTGGTCTTCTACCTAACCATCTTGATCTACCAGCTTTACCAATTTTAATGTTTTTTTGATCAGGATTAGATAACACTCCAATTGTAGCCAATGCTCTTGAATCTATTTTTCTAACTTCGCCTGAAGTCATTTTTATAATCGAATAATTTCCATCTATACCTGAAATAGTTACAGATGATCCAGCGGCTCTAGCTATTTTTCCACCTGCTCCTGGTTGTATTTCAACATTATGAATATCAATTCCTACTGGGATATCCTGTAATGGTAAGCAATTACCAATTTTAATTTCTGAAGAAGAACCGTTTTGTACATGGTCTCCAACTTTTATTTTTTGTGGAGCTAAATAATAAAATTTTTGACTATCTTCAAACTTAACTAACATAATATGGCATGATCTATTAGGATCATATTCAATTCTTTCTACAATTGCTTTCATATCGTTCTTTTTTCTATAAAAATCTATTTTTCTATATTTGTGCTTATGTCCGCCACCATGGTTTCGTGATGTTATCCTTCCATAATTATTTCTTCCTTTTGAAGAGTAATTCGCACTTGTTAATGGTTTGTAAGGCTTGCCTTTCCATAAACCCTCTCGGCTTGCTAGGATGGTGCCTCTTGTAGATTTTGTATATGGTTTAAAAGTTTTTAATGCCATGATTTAAATTCCTGTTGTAAGATCAATATTTTGACCTTTTTTAAGAGTAATAATTGCTTTTTTAAAACCTTTCTTTTTAACTTTTTTTCCTCTTGTTGATTTAATTAATGTTTTTTTATTAATGATATTAATTTTTGTTACATTTACCTTGAAAATTTTTTCAATTGATCCTTTTAATGTTTTTTTATTAGCACTTTGATGCACCTTAAAAACAATTTTATTTTGTTCTGATAAATTTGTTGATTTTTCAGTTACAACAGGAAATAAGATTTTATCGTATAAGTTTAGTTTATTCATTATTGATACCTTTTTTCTAATTCTTTAACTGAACTCTCAGTAAAAATGATTTTTTTATATTTGACTAAATCAAATGCACTGAAATGATTTGCGTCTGTTAATTTAACATTAGGAATATTGTTGGTAGATCTTTGAATGTTATCTTTTGACTTTGTGTCGACTATTAATAATGAATTGTTTGCATCAAATTTCTTTAAAAGTTCAAACATTTCTTTTGTTTTTTCAATCTTTTTTCCAAAATCATCAAAAATAATTAAGTTATTTGATTTATTTTTTTCAGTAATAAGTGAAGCTATACTCATTTTTTTTTCACTCTTGTTTAATTTTCTTGTTTTGTAGTTATCCTGACCCTTTGGTCCATGAGCAATTCCACCACCAACAAATATAGGAGCTTTTTTACTAGAGTGTCTTGCATTACCAGTGCCCTTTTGAGAGTAGATTTTAGACGTTGAGCCAGTAATTTCATTTCTTTGCTTTGTCTTTGCTTTTCTACCTTTAAAATTTGCATTTAATTTATAAATCACACCACTCACTAACTGATTGTTAATTTTAGCGCTAAAGATTTTATCTAGCACTTCTATGCTCTGTTTTTTTCCATCGATACTTAATTTATCTATTTTCATTTATTTTTTCTTTTTATCAGCAGATTTTTTTTGTTTTTCAATTTGATCAATTTTTTCATCAATTGACATTCGATTAATATTTTTGACAGATTTTCTAATTAAAACTTCTGTATTTTTTGATCCAGGAATAGAACCTTTTAAATATAGCAAATTGTTTTCTTTGTCAGTTTTTATAACTTCAATGTTTTGTATAGTTCTAATTTTATCCCCCATATGACCAGCCATTTTTTTTCCTTTAAAAACTTTACCTGGATCTTGGTTCTGCCCAGTGGAACCATGTGCTCTATGAGAAATCGATACTCCATGTGATGCTCTTAAACCACCAAAATTATGTCTTTTCATTGCACCGGCAAATCCTTTACCAATCGTCTTAGATTTGACATCAACAAACTTAACATTCTCAAATATTTCTAATCCAATTTCATTTCCTTCTTTAAAATTCTCAGTATTTTCTAACCTAAATTCTTTAAGAGTTTTTTTTGGCTCTGTATTTTTTTTAGCAAAATAACCTTTCATAGCTTTAGTTAATTTTGAGTTTTTAATTTTTCCAAACCCTATTTGGACTGCACTATATCCACGGTTTTCTTTACTGATTATATTTATTATTCTTCCAGTCTCCATTTTTAACACAGTAACTGGAACAGATTGACCTGTTTTAAAAAATTCTCTCGACATTCCTATTTTTTTTCCAATTAAAGCTAAATTTTCCATTATATTTTTATCTCCACATCAACACCTGATGCTAAATCAAGTTTCATTAACGCTTCAACAGTTGCAGGAGTAGGTTCAATTATATCAATTAATCTTTTATGAGTTCTTGTTTCAAATTGTTCTCTACTTTTTTTATCAATATGTGGTGATCTTAAAACAGTATATCTCTCAATTTTTGTTGGAAGAGGAATTGGCCCTTTAATATTAGCGCCAGTTCTTTTAACAGTATTTACTATTTCTTCAGTAGATTGATCTAAAACTTTATTATCATAAGCTCTTAATTTTATTCTAATGTTTTGTTTATCCATAATTAACCTGTTTTCTTAATTACCTCATCTTGAACATTTTGTGGGACTTTGTCATAATGATCAAAAAACATTGAATACTGAGCTCTTCCTTGTGACATGGATCTTAAGCTATTTATATAACCAAACATATTTGCTAATGGCACCATGGCAGTTATTACGGTTGCATTTCCTCTTTGTTCTTGAGTGTTAATTTGACCTCTTCTACTATTTAAGTCACCAATGACATCGCCCATATAATCTTCTGGAGTTACAACTTCTACTCTCATCACTGGTTCTAAAAGTTTTAAAGTTCCACGTGCACATGCCTCTTTAAAACATTGTCTAGAAGCAAGCTCAAAAGCTAATACACTTGAATCGACGTCATGGTGTAAACCATCAAGAATTGTAACTTTATAATCAATTAAGGGAAATCCAGCTAGAATTCCGCTATCAGCAATTGTCTCTACACCTTTTTCAACACCTGGAATAAATTCTTTTGGTATTGCGCCACCTTTAATCTTGCTTTCAACCTCTCTACCTTTGCCTGGTTCTAAAGGTTCAACAGATAATTTAACTCTAGCAAACTGTCCAGCTCCACCACTCTGTTTTTTATGTGTGTAGTCAAACTCTGCAGCATTTAATATTGTTTCTCTGTAAGCAACTTGAGGAGCTCCTACATTTGCCTCAACTTTGAATTCTCTTTTCATTCTATCAACAATAATATCTAAATGTAACTCACCCATTCCTTTAATTATTGTTTGTCCAGACTCTTCGTCAGATGAAACTCTAAATGATGGATCTTCTTTAGCTAATCTTCCTAATGCTTCACCCATTTTTTCTTGATCTGCTTTTGATTTTGGCTCAACTGCTATTTCTATAACAGGATCTGGAAACTCCATTGGTTCAAGTAATACTGGTGCATCTTTATTAGCTAGTGTGTGTCCAGTTATTGTATTTTTTAATCCAGCGAGTGCAACTATATCACCTGCACTTGCTTCTTTAATATCTTCTCTTGAATTGGCATGCATTAGAAGCATTCTTCCAACTCTTTCTTCTTTATCAGATGAAGTATTGTATACTCCAGTTCCTGATTTTACTGTGCCTGAATAAATTCTTATAAACGTAAGACTACCTACAAATGGGTCTGTTGCCACTTTAAAAGCTAATGCTGAAAAAGGAGCACTGTCTTCAAACTTCATTTCAATTTCCTCATCTGACCCAGGCTTTGTTCCCATAATGGATCCTAGATCCTCTGGACTAGGTAAATAATCAACGACTGCATCTAATAAAGGCTGAACACCTTTATTCTTAAAAGCTGAACCAGTTAAAACCGGTACAAACTCGAAATTTAAGCATCCTTTTCTTACACATTTAATCAAATCTTCTTTTTTTATTTCCTCTCCACCCAAATAAGCTTCCATTAGTTTTTCATCTTGTTCAACAGCCGTCTCAACTAATTCTTGTCTATATTTTTCACAAATTTCCTTAAGATCATCTGGAATATCTTTTTCTTCCCATTCTGCACCAAGGTCTTCATTTTTCCATACGATGGCTTTCATCTTAACTAAATCAACAACACCTTGTAGTGATGCCTCAATACCTATTGGAACTTGCATAACTAATGGTTTTGCACCAAGTCTTTCTTTTATCATATCTACACATCTAAAGAAATCTGCTCCTGTTCTATCAAGTTTATTTACAAAACAAATTCTAGGAACTTTATATTTATCAGCTTGTCTCCAAACAGTTTCTGACTGAGGTTCAACACCAGCAACTCCATCAAATACGGCAACTGCTCCATCTAGAACTTTAAGGGATCTTTCAACCTCAATAGTAAAGTCTACGTGTCCAGGTGTATCAATTATATTAATTCTATGTTCTCTCCAAAAACATGTTGTCGCTGCAGATGTTATTGTTATTCCACGCTCCTGTTCTTGTTCCATCCAGTCCATAGTAGCTGCACCATCGTGTACCTCACCAATTTTATGACTTTTTCCAGTATAATATAAAATTCTTTCAGTAGTTGTGGTTTTTCCAGCATCTATATGAGCCATGATACCAATATTTCTATATTTATTAAGTGAATGTGTTTTAGTCATATATTTTACCATCTAAAATGTGCAAAAGCTTTATTTGACTCTGCCATTTTATGTGTGTCTTCTTTCTTTTTAATTGCTGATCCTCTATTTTGATAAGCATCAAATATTTCGTTAAATAACTTATCTGACATCTTTTTATCTTTTCTTTTTCTTGATGCATCGATTATCCATCTTAATGCTAATGCTTGAGATCTTTTAGCTTTTACTTCTACTGGTACTTGATAGGTTGCTCCACCAACTCTTCTGGATCTCACTTCTACAGTTGGTCTAACATTATTTACTGCATCATTAAAAACATTCATGGGCTCGTCCTTAGATTTTAATTTTATTTTATCAATTGCATCGTAAACTATTTTTTCTGCAGTAGTTTTCTTTCCATCTAACATTATGGAATTTATTAATTTTGGAATTATTACTGATTTATACTTTGGATCAACAACTGGGATTTTTTTTGGAGCTTTTCTTTTTCTAGACATTTTTATTTACCCTTTTTCGTTCCATATAATGAACGTCTTTGTTTTCTATTAGCAACACCTTGTGTATCTAGATTGCCTCTTAAAATATGGTATCTAACTCCAGGCAGATCTTTTACTCTTCCACCTCTTATCATGACTACTGAGTGCTCTTGTAGATTGTGACCTTCGCCTGGTATATAAGCTGTAACTTCAAAACCATTTGACAATCTAACTCTTGCAACTTTTCTTAATGCTGAGTTTGGCTTCTTAGGAGTGGTTGTATAAACTTTTACGCAAACACCTCTTTTCAAAGGTTGTTTTTGTAAAGCTGGAACTTTATTCCTAGAAATTTGTTTTACTCTACCTTTTCTTAATAACTGGTTAATTGTTGGCATAAAAAGTATTATATAAATTTGATTTTAGAGGAAATAACTGTCAGGTTATTTGTGGCAGCGTTTAGTGCACTAGTCACTACATTCCAACCAAAAACACGCACAAAATACTATAGAAATTCCATTTGTCAAATTAAAAGACATGGAAAAATGACGATTTTTTATTGATTTACGGGGCTTTCTGCTTGCTCAATCTTCTCATTTTCAGCAATGAATTTTTCGTCATCTAAACGAGCTTTCTTGTTCCACAAATTTTTAACAGATCCAGTTCCGGCAGGGACAAGTCTACCAACAATAACATTTTCTTTTAATCCTGATAGTTTATCTACTTTACCTTTTATAGCAGCATCTGTTAATACTCTGGTGGTTTCTTGGAATGAAGCAGCTGAAATGAATGATTCTGTTTGAAGTGAGGCTTTAGTAATTCCCATCAAAACTCTCTCTCCTACTGCTGGATTTTTACCATCTTTAACAAGTTGTTCATTAGTATTTTCAAATTTAATTCTATCGACAATTTCACCAGGCAAATATGTACTATCTCCTTGAACTTTTACCTCAACTTTTTTCAACATTTGTCTTAATATAACTTCAATGTGTTTATCATTAATAATTACACCTTGTAATCTATAAACATCTTGCACCTGGTTTACAAAATATTCAGTTAATTCTTCAATGCCTAAAATTCTAAGAATATCATGAGGCAATGGTTGACCATCTAATAAATATTCACCTTTTTTAATTTTTTCACCTTGATTAAAATTAATGTGTTTGCCTTTTGGTATTAAATAACTTGAAGTATCGCCATTTTCAGATTCAATTGTTACTCTTTGTTTGCCTCTTACCTCTTTACCAAATATTACTTTACCATCATTCTCAGCAATAATAGCACTATCTTTTGCTTTTCTTGCTTCGAATAATTCAGCAACTCTTGGTAAACCTCCTGTAATATCTTTAGTCTTTGTAGTCTCTTTAGGTAATCTAGCTATTACATCACCAGCTGAAATTTTTTGACCATCTTTAACAGATAAAATTGAATCCGGTACTAAGTAGTATCTTGCTTCATTGTCATCAGCTTTTTTTATAACATTACCTTTTGCATCTCTTAATGTAATTCTTGGTTTTAAATCTGTATTCTTAGATTGGGTTTTCCAATCAACTACTGCTTTAGTAGAAATTCCTGTTGCATCATCGGTAGTCTCTGCGATTGATACACCATCAATTAAATCTACATAATTTGCTATTCCATCTTTTTCTGCAATAACAGGTGTTGTATATGGATCCCATTCACATATTTTTGATCCTTTTTTAACTTTATCCCCGTTTTCAAAGAAAAGTTTTGATCCATATGGAACTTTATATGCAGCTACTTGTAATCCATTATCATCTTCTATTGATAATTCTGTATTTCTACCCATTACAATTAAATTCTTTTTTGAATCTACTAATAGATTTGTGTTAACAATTTTAAGAATACCGTCATTATTTGATATAATTTGAGAGTCTTGTTTTACTGATGCTGTCCCTCCAACGTGGAAAGTTCTCATTGTAAGTTGAGTTCCTGGTTCACCAATTGATTGAGCTGATATCATTCCAATTGCCTCTCCAACATGAACCATTTTTCCTCTTGAAAGATCTCTTCCATATGAAGTTGCGCAAACACCTTCCTTCATTCCACATGTCATTACTGAATAAACATTCAAGCTCTTTACGCCTGCAGAATCTATTTTTTCACATCCAGCTTCATCAATCATTTGATCTTTTTTGATTAATACATCGCCAGTTAATGGATTTTTCACATCTTTTGCAGCAACTCTTCCTAGAGCTCTTTCTGATAAACTAACCATTATATTTCCACCTTCTAAAACTTCCGTAAGTTTTATCGAACCGCATTTTTTTGTGCACTTAGATGCTGTTATTGTTAAATCTTGTGCAACATCACAAAGTCTTCTGGTTAAATACCCAGAACTTGCTGTTTTCAATGCAGTATCAGCTAGTCCTTTTCTGGCACCATGAGTAGAGTTAAAATATTCTAGAGCAGTTAAACCCTCTTTAAAATTAGATGTTATTGGTGATTCAATAATTTCACCAGATGGTTTAGCTATTAAACCTCTCATACCAGCTAATTGCTTCATTTGAGCTGCAGAACCTCTTGCTCCACTGTCTGCCATCATAAATACTGAATTAATTTTTAGACCATCTTCTGTCATTTCTGTAGCAGAAATCCTTTTCATCATTTCGGATGCAACTTTATCCGTACATTTTGACCATGCATCAATAACTTTATTATATTTCTCACCTCTAGTAATTAATCCCTCTGCATATTGATTTTCATAATCTGAAATTAATTTTTTTGTTTCATCAATCAATTGTTGCTTATTATCTGGAATTACTAAGTCATCTTTTCCAAATGAAATTCCAGCTTTAAATGCATGTTTAAATCCTAGATCCTTTAATCTGTCACAAAAAATAACAGTACTCTTTTGTCCGGAAAATCTGAAAATATGATCAATGACTTCAGAAACTATTTTCTTAGGCAGTAATCTATCAACAAGAGCAAATTTATTATTTATATTTTTTGGAATTAAGTTGGCTAATAAAAATCTACCTGCTGTACTTATATGTTTTTCATATTTTGTATTACCTTTTTCATCAACTGTTTCAAATCTAGAGACTATTCTTGAATGTACTTTAATCTGGCCAATTTCTAAAGCATGTTCAATTTCTGAAGTATTTACAAAATACCCATCAACTCTATCAGTTTGATACGGCGGTTGAGACAAATAATAAATACCTAAAATCATATCCTGACTCGGTACAATTATGGGTTTTCCATTTGATGGACTTAAAATATTATTTGTAGACATCATTAACACTCTTGCTTCTAATTGGGCTTCTAAACTTAATGGTACGTGAACAGCCATCTGATCACCATCAAAGTCTGCATTAAATGCAGCACACGTTAATGGATGTAACTCAATTGCGTTACCTTCAATTAATTTTGGTTCAAATGCTTGAACACCTAATCTATGAAGTGTTGGAGCTCTATTTAATATAACAGGATGTTCTCTAACAATTAATTCTAGAGCATCCCAAACTTCGGTTCTCTCTTTTTCAACAAGTTTTTTTGCTTGCTTAATTGTAGAAGCCAATCCAAGTTTATTTAATCTTGCATATAAAAATGGTTTAAATAATTCTAATGCCATTTTTTTTGGCAAACCACATTCATGTAATTTTAAGTCAGGTCCAACTACTATTACAGATCTTCCTGAATAATCTACTCTTTTACCAAGTAAATTCTGTCTAAATCTACCTTGTTTACCTTTTAGCATTTCAGCTAAAGATTTAAGAGGTCTCTTCCCAGTACCAGTAATTACCCTTCCTCTTCTACCATTATCAAATAAAGCGTCTACTGACTCTTGAAGCATTCTTTTCTCATTTCTGACAATTATATCTGGAGCTTTTAAATCCATTAATCTTTTCAATCGATTATTTCTATTTATAACTCTTCTATACAAATCATTTAAATCTGAAGTGGCAAATCTTCCCCCATCAAGTGGAACTAAAGGTCTTAGTTCTGGAGGTATCACTGGTATTGTAGTTAATATCATCCACTCAGGCTTATTACCTGTTTCAATGAATGACTCAATTAATTTAAGTCTTTTTATAGATCTTTCTTCTGAAACTTTTGATTTTGTCTCTTTAATTGATTTAATTAAGGTTTCTTTTTCTTGTTCTAAGTCTATTGATTTTAATATTTCTAAGATTGCTTCAGCTCCAATTCCTGCTGTAAATGACTCCTCACCATACTCATCTTGGTATTTAATAAGTTCTTCCTCACCTAATAACTGGTTTTTTTTAAGACTTGTTAAGCCTGGCTCAATGACTATAAAGTTTTCAAAATATAATACTCTTTCAACTTCTTTGAGCTTCATATCGATAGCTAGTGATATTCTACTTGGTAAAGATTTTAAGAACCAAATATGAGCTACTGGGGTTGCCAAATTTATGTGGCCCATTCTTTCACGTCTTACATTTGATTTAGTTACTTCAACACCACATTTTTCACATATAATTCCTCTAAATTTCATTCTTTTGTACTTACCACAAAGACACTCATAATCTTTTATTGGTCCAAAAATTCTTGCGCAAAATAGACCATCTTTTTCTGGTCTAAAAGTTCTATAATTTATTGTTTCTGGTTTTTTAATTTCACCATACGTCCACGATTTAATTTTCTCTGGGCTAGCTAGTGTAATCTTAATGCTATTAAAATTTTGAGCTTCTGAAATTTCTGAAGATTTAAATAGATCTGTAAGTTCTTTACTCATTTTAGTTTAACTCCACATTTAGGGCTAATGATTTAATTTCTTTAACTAAAACATTGAATGACTCTGGTATACCTGACTCAAAGTTTTCTTCTCCTTTAACAATTGTTTCATAAACTTTAACTCTACCAGCTACGTCATCTGATTTAACAGTTAAAATTTCTTGCAATGTATATGAGGCTCCATATGCTTCTAATGCCCAAACTTCCATTTCTCCAAATCTTTGTCCTCCTAATTGAGCCTTTCCACCGAGTGGTTGTTGAGTTACTAAGCTATATGGACCAGTGGACCTAGCATGAATCTTATCTTCTACTAAATGGTGAAGTTTCAACATATAAATTGTTCCTACTGTTACAGGTCTATCAAATTTTTCTCCTGTTCTTCCATCCCATAAAGTTGTTTGGCCAGAATTTGGTAAATCTGCTAATTCTAACATTTTTGTTACGTCATTTTCTTTAGCACCATCAAATACAGGAGTTGCAATTGGGACTCCTTTTCTTATGTTTGAACATAAGTCTTCAAATTCTGAAGAATTAAGACTATCAATATTTTCGTTGTAAATTTCATTGCCATAAACATTTTTCAAAAAAGATTTAATTTTTTCAGTTTTTTCAATTTTTTTTTGATTTTCGCTTACTAATTGATTTAATTTTTCACCTAATTCTGT
The DNA here is from genome assembly GCA_902618205.1 of uncultured Pelagibacteraceae bacterium. Classification (GTDB taxonomy): domain Bacteria; phylum Pseudomonadota; class Alphaproteobacteria; order Pelagibacterales; family Pelagibacteraceae; genus Pelagibacter. The sequence goes on from CACMZL010000001.1 coordinate 167,332, forward strand.
GCAAGACCAACCTAAATGTGTCTCAAGAATTTGGCCAACATTCATCCTGCTAGGTACACCCAATGGATTTAGAACAATATCTACAGGTTTTCCATTTTCACGATATGGCATATCTTCTACGGGCACAATTTTACTCACAACTCCTTTATTGCCATGCCTTCCAGACATTTTATCACCTGGTCTTAATCTTCTTTTAATTGCAACAAAAACCTTAACCATCTTCATTACACTTGGCAATAAATCATCACCCTGTTTAATTTTTAAAACTTTATCTTCAAATCTGTCTTGAATATCTTGTTTAGCACTGTTGTATTGATCTTTAATTTGGGACAGGGATGATTGTTTACTTTGATTTTCAACTGGTATTTTAAATAAATCTGATACTGGCAAATTGTTTATAATTTCTTCAGTTAGAATGGTATTGGTTTCAATTTCTTTGATTTTTTTGACTGTTTTTGAGCCATCTAATATAGAATATAAACGTTGTTTAATACTTCTTTCTAAAATTTCTTCCTCAACTTTTTTGTCTTCTTGGACGCTTTCAATTTCAGCCCTCTCAATAGTTATAGATCTTTCGTCTTTATCTATACCATGTCTGTTAAAAACTCTTACATCAACAACTATGCCTCCACTTCCGCTAGGCATTTTTAAAGAAGTATCGGTTACATCTATAGCTTTTTCACCAAAAAATTGATCTTAACAACTTTTCCTCTGGTCCAGATGCGGTATCGCCTTTTGGTGTAACTTTTCCTACAAGAATATCTCCGGGTTTAACTTCTGCACCAATATATACAATTCCAGACTCGTCTAAATTTTTCAATGATTCTTCATTTACATTTGGAATATCTCTTGTAATATCTTCTTCACCAAGTTTAGTGTCTCTTGCCATTACCTCATACTCCTCTATATGAATAGATGTAAATACATCGTCTGTAACACATCTCTCTGAAATCAATATTGAATCTTCAAAGTTGTAGCCTTGCCATGGCATGAAGGCGACAGTAACATTTTTTCCTAAAGCTAATTCTCCTACTTTTGTAGATGGACCATCAGCAATAATATCTCCAGATTTTACTTTATCTCCCACCCTAACCAATGGTTTCTGATTTATACAAGTATTTTGATTAGATCTTTTAAATTTCTGCAAATTATATATATCAACACCAGATTTAGAATAATCTTTCTCACTTGACGCCTTAATAACGATTCTTTTTCCGTCAATTTTGTCTACTACACCATCTCTTCTAGCCACGATTGTAACTCCAGAATCTAACGCAACATCACTCTCTATACCTGTTCCAACCAAAGGAGCTTCTGGTTTTAGTAAAGGAACTGCTTGTCTCATCATATTTGAGCCCATCAAAGCTCTATTAGCATCATCATTTTCCAAAAATGGTATCAAAGATGCAGCTACAGATACAAGTTGTTTTGGTGAAACGTCAATATAATCAATACTCTCTGGCTTTGATAAGATGAAATTTAAATTCTGTCTACAAGAAACCAATTCCTCGGTAAATTTACCATTTTTGTCAATTAACGAGTTAGCTTGTGCAATTGTGAACCTGGTTTCCTCCATAGCAGACAAGTACTCAATATTATTTTGGACAATTCCGTCTTTAACTTTTTTATAAGGGCTTTCAATAAATCCATATTTATTTATTTTTGAGTAAGTTGATAAACTATTTATTAAACCAATATTTGGTCCCTCTGGAGTTTCTATAGGGCAAATTCTTCCATAATGTGTAGGATGAACATCTCGAACTTCAAAGCCTGCTCTCTCTCTAGTTAAACCTCCTGGACCAAGAGCGGATACTCTTCTTTTGTGTGTAATTTCAGAAAGAGGATTTGTTTGATCCATAAATTGAGATAGTTGAGATGTAGCAAAAAAATCTTTAAGTGAAATAGTCAAAGGTTTTGCATTAATCAAATCCTGTGGCATAGCAGACTCAACATCAAGTGTGGTCATTTTTTCTTTTATTGCCCTTTCCATTCTATAAACACCTATACGCGCTTGGTTCTCAACAAGTTCTCCAACAGACCTAACTCTTCTATTTCCTAAATGATCAATATCATCAACATCATCTTTACCATCTCTTAGGTCTAACATTTTTTGGATTATTGCTAAAATATCATCATTTCTTAAAATAGTAATTTTATCTGAGCAGGATAGCTCTAATCTCGAATTCATTTTTACCCTACCAACATCAGATAAATCATACCTATCAGAACTAAAAAATAAGTTGTTAAAAATTTGTGTTGCAATTTCTATTGTTGGAGGCTCTCCAGGTCTTAGCACTTTATAAATTTCAGTGATGGCATCATTTTTATTTTCATTTTTATCGTTAAAAATACTTAACAATAAATAAGGTCCTTTATTTATTGAATTTGTTTTTGAAATTTCAATAGACTTAATATTTGCTTCTAATATTTTTTCAATTATGGTTTCATTTAACTCGGTTCCTATTTTAAAAACATCTTCACCAATCTTTATATCTCTATGTAAGAATTTACCATAAAGTGCCTCGCTAGAAACAAATATCTCTTTAAGTCCTTCATTTGCTAATTTCTTTGCTGTTAAAAAATTTATTTTTTGTCCTAGATTTACTACAACTTTATTATTTTTTGCATCTATAACTTCTTCAGAAAAATTCTTTGCCTTGTAATTTTCTGGATCAAATTTTGTTTTCCACTTATTTATATTTTTATCATATATTAAAGTTTCTTTTTGATAAAACTCATCAACAATATCATTTTTCGAGTAGCCTAAAGCTTGTAATAAAGTAGAAACTAATATTTTTTTTTTTCTATCAATTCTAAAATATAATAAATCTTTAACATCAAATTCAAAATCTAACCAAGAGCCTCTATTGGGAATTACTCTACAATTAAATAGTAATTTTCCACTAGCATGTGATTTACCTTTATCATGATCAAAGAAAACACCCGGACTTCTATGCATTTGATTAACAACTACTCTTTGAACGCCATTAGTTATGAATGTACCACTGTTTGTCATCATAGGCACTTCACCCATATAGACTTCTTGCTCTTTAGCAGACAATATATCCTTCGTATTGTTTTCTTGGTCTATTTCATATACGACAAGTCTAAGAGTACATTTCAAAGCAGCAGAATAAGTTAAGCCCCTTGCAATACATTCCTCAACATCAAATTTGGGTTTCTCCAGTTTGTAAGAAACATATTCCAAAGTAGCCTTATCATTGAGATCTTCAATAGGGAAAATACTTTTAAAAACTCTATCAAATCCTTTAACTAAATGTTGTTCAATATCTTGTTTAAACTCCGTTAATTCTTTATATGAATTTTTTTGAACCTCAATAAGATTTGGTATTGATAAACTTTCTTTAAGCTTACCAAAACTTTTTCTAATATTTTTCTTTTCTGTAAAAGATAATCGCATCTCTATCACTGATTAAATAAATTTAACCAGCAAAAAATCCTATCTAATTTATTTTAGTTCTACTTTTGCGCCAGCTGCTTCAAGTTTTTGCTTAATCTCTTCAGCTTCTTTTTTATTCACACCTGTTTTGACTTCTTTTGGTGCGCCTTCAACTAAATCTTTTGCCTCTTTAAGTCCTAAAGCGGTGATTGCTCTCACCTCTTTAATAACATTAATTTTTTTATCACCTGCAGCAGTTAACATGATTGTAAATTCATCTTTTTCTTCAGCTGGTGCAGCGCCTGCTGATGCTGCTGGTGCCGCTGCTACAGCTGCAGCTGCTGTCACTCCCCATTTTTCTTCAAGTTGTTTTGAAAGTTCAGCTGCCTCTACAACAGTTAAACTTGATAAGTCATTTATAATTTTATTTAAATCAGCCATATTAAATCTTGTCCCTGGTTATTTTTTTGATTTTTCGAGCGCTAAAATAGCGATTTTTGAAGCTGGCGCAAGTAAAATACTTGCTATTTTTTGTGCTGGAGACCTTAATATTCCTACAATTTTAGCCCTCGCTTCGTCTATCGATGGTAAAGTTGCTACATTTTTGACGCCAGCGACATCTAAAATATCAGTTCCCATGATTCCACCGAGAATCTTGAGGTTTTCATTTTCTTTAGAAAAACTTGTTAAAACTTTTGCTGAGGTTATTGCATCTTCAGATAAAGCTACAGCAGTTGGACCTGAAAATAAATTCGACAGATCTTTACATCTAGTTTTCTCTAAAGCTAGTTTTGTTATTCTATTATTTGTAATTTTAAATTTTATACCATGTTGCCTCATTTTAGCTCGTAAGTCATCAAGTTGGTTCATTGTTAAACCTTGATAATGAGTAACTATAACAGCTTCAGATTTTTCAAACTGATTTGTCATATCAGAAATATATTGTTTTTTTTGTTCTTTGGTCTTCATGTTATATATTTTTACCTAATTTAATTTTATATGAAACTCCCATTGTTGATGTTATAAAAGCTTGTTTTATCAAATCACCTTTGATTGTGTTATTTGATTTTTCTTTTTCAAGAGCATCAATCACAGCATTAAAATTCATTATTAATTTATTATTTTCAAAAGATTTATTTCCTATACTAACACCAATATTTCCATCCTTGTCATTTCGTATTTCGACTTGACCCGACTTAGCATCCGTAACGGCTTTTTTTATGTCATTAGTTACTGATCCCAATTTTGGATTTGGCATTAGTCCTTTGGGACCTAAAACCTTACCTAATTTTGAAAGTTTAATCATCATACCTGGTGTACAAATTAATTTTTCAAAATTTATATTCCCAGATTTTATTTCTTCAATGAGTTCATCGCTACCAACAATTTCAGCTCCGGCTTCTTTTGCTTCCATGGCTTTATTTTCCTCACATACCACTCCTACTTTGACTTTTTTTGAAGTTCCACCTGGTAAATTAATAACTGTTCTAATACTAATTTCGTTTTTTTTTTGTTTGTTGTTAATTTGTAAACTTAAATCTAATGATTCATCAAATTTAGTAGTACAATTTTGTTTTAATAATGGAATTAATGTATCTACAGTTTCTGCTTGTAGATCTCTTGTTTTTTCGGGTAGTTTTTTAAATCTTTTAGATGGCATTATTCAACAACCTCAATTCCCATTGATCTTGCTGAACCGGCAATAATTTTTGCAGCTTCGTCTAAATCATTTGCATTCAAATCTGCCATTTTCTTTTCTGCAATTTCTTTCAGTTGTTTTTTTGATATTTTTGCCACAATATTTCTTCCAGGTTCTTTTGATCCACTCTTTAGTTTCACAGCTTCTTTGATAAAATGAGATGCAGGTGGTGATTTAATTACAAAATCGAATTTTTTATCTTTATAGACAGTAATTATTACAGGAACTGGTTTGCCCGCAAACGATTTAGTTTTTTCATTGAATGCTTTACAGAATTCCATAATATTTATTCCTCTTTGACCTAATGCGGGACCTACAGGAGGAGCTGGATTGGCTTGACCTCCATTAATTTGTAACTTTATATATCCACTTACTTCTTTTTTTGCCATTAACTTGCCTTTTCTACCTGACTATATTCTAAATCAACCGGTGTAGGTCTGCCAAATATTGATACAGAAACTTTTAACCTTAATTTATCTTCATCAATATCCTCGACTAAACCACTGAATGATGCGAAAGGTCCATCAATTACTTGAACCTTTTCACCAACATTATATTCTACTCCTGATTTAGGTTGTACAACACCATCTTTAATTTGACCAAGTATTTTTTCAATTTCTTTCTCGGATACTGGTATTGGTGTTCCCTTTGTTCCTAGAAAGCCACTCACTTTCTTCAAATTTTTTATCATATGGTAAATTGTATTGTCCATTTCACTTTTTAATAAAACGTATCCCGGGAAATACTTCTTTTTTCTCTGAACTCTTTTACCTCTTTTAACCTCTGTAATATCATGTGTTGGAACAATGATTTCTTCAATTTTATCAGAAAGATTTGCTTTTGAAGCTTCCTCTTTAATTTCTTTAGCAACCTTATTTTCAAAGCTTGAATGAGACTGAACTATATACCAATTTTTCATTAAAAATTAACCTTTAAAACTAATTCTAAAAAAAATTGAAGGACTTGATCTAGTAGTAAAAAAAATAAAGCTGCAACAACAGCCATTGCAACAACCATCAAAGATCCTTGTATAACCTCTTTGCCTGTTGGCCAAGTCACTTTAAAAGCTTCTTGCTTTACATCCTGGATAAATTTTAAAGGGTTCTTCATAATTAATATTTTTGGCAGGAGCGGAGGGAATCGAACCCCCAACCTCCGGTTTTGGAGACCGGCGCTCTACCAATTGAGCTACACTCCTATGGAGTTTACTCTATAATTTTAGTTACTACTCCAGCTCCTACTGTTCTACCACCTTCTCTAATAGCAAAGTTTAATTTCTCTGCCATCGCTATAGGTGTAATTAATTTTACTGTAAATTTAGCATCATCACCTGGCATAACCATTTCAGTACCAGCAGGTAATTCTACTTCACCTGTAACATCAGTCGTTCTAAAATAAAATTGAGGTCTGTACTTTGTAAAGAATGGTGTATGTCTTCCACCTTCTTCTTTTTTTAATACATATGCTTGAGCCTCAAATTTAGTATGCGGAGTAATTGAACCAGGTTTACATAAAACTTGGCCTCTTTCAACATCAGTTCTTTCCACACCTCTTAAAAGAGCACCAATGTTATCTCCTGCCTCACCTGAGTCTAAAAGTTTTCTGAACATTTCTACTCCAGTGCAAACTGTTTTTTTGGTCTCTCTTATCCCAACAATTTCTATTTCATCACCAGTTTTAATTACTCCAGACTCTACTCTTCCTGTAACAACTGTACCTCTACCTGAAATTGAGAATACATCCTCAACAGGCATCAAGAAATCTTTGTCTTTCGGTCTATCTGGTTGTGGAATAAATTCATCTACAGATTTCATTAGCTCCATTATAGAATTTTTTCCAATCTCATCATCCCTACCTTCAACAGCAGCTAATGCCGAACCTTTGATAATTGGAGTTTTATCACCTGGAAATTTATATGATGTTAATAAATCTTTTATTTCTTCTTCAACAAGTTCGATCATTTCTTTATCATCAACTTGATCAACTTTGTTTAAGTAAACAACTATGGCTGGGACCCCAACTTGTCTTGCTAAAAGAATATGCTCTCTAGTTTGTGGCATTGGGCCATCTGCAGCATTTACAACTAAAATTGCACCGTCCATTTGTGCAGCTCCTGTAATCATATTTTTTACATAATCTGCGTGACCAGGACAATCTACGTGTGCATAGTGTCTTTTTTCTGTTTCATATTCTACGTGAGCAGTTGAAATTGTAATTCCTCTTTCTTTTTCCTCTGGAGCTTTATCAATTTGATCATAAGCAGTAAATTGTGCACCGCCTGACTCTGCTAATACTTTTGTGATCGCAGCAGTTAATGTTGTTTTACCATGATCGACATGACCAATAGTACCAATATTACAGTGCGGTTTATTTCTTACGAACTTTTCTTTTGACATTACTTATTTACCTCTTTTATTTTTTTTCCTTAATTTAATTTTTGGAGCGGGTAAAGGGAATCGAACCCTTACATCCAGCTTGGAAGGCTAGCGTTCTACCATTGAACTACACCCGCAACACCCAAGTACACTCCTCGTCATAAAAAATATTTATTGAATGGTGGAGGGGGAAGGATTCGAACCTTCGAAGACCGAAGTCAACGGGTTTACAGCCCGCCCCATTTGACCGCTTTGGTACCCCTCCTTAACAAAGTTTTAGGGGGAAGCACCCCATGTTCAATAAAGCTTTAAACAACATGCGTTTTATATATTTTTATTGTACAAATGCAATACGTGAAATATAGGAAAATAGCTTAAAAATTAGTCTAAATTCAACAATTATAATGAACAAATCATCTTTTTTTATAGTTGGAAAACATGCGGTAATAGAAGCATTAAAAAATCCCAAAAGAAAAGTTTTGAAAATTTTTCTTACTGAGGAAAGTAAAAAAAATATACACAGAGTCAGTTCAAGGAAAAACCTTCTTAAAGATTTAAAAATTTATTACAAAACTCGAAAAGAACTTGATAAATACTGTTCGAAAGATGGGATTACTCATCAAGGATATATTGCTGAAATAGAACATTTTGAAAAAAATAATTTAAAAGAATTTATTAAAGTAAAGAACGATTTAACTTTTGCTTGTTTGGATGAGGTAACAGATCCTAGGAATATAGGCTCTATAATTAGAAGTGCTGCATCATTTGATATCGATGGAATAATTATTAAAGAGAGACATTTTCCATCAGAAAGCAAACTTATGTACAAATCTGCTAGTGGATGCATGGAGCATGTAAATATATTTGAAGTATCAAATATAAATACCACTCTTAAATATTTAAGGGAAAATAATTTTTGGATTTATGGTTTTGAAGCAAAAAGTAAAAAAAAATTTAATAATATTAAATGGGATGGAAATAACATTTTACTTTTTGGTTCAGAAGGATTTGGTATGAGAGAACATACAAAAAAATATACAGATTTTTCAGTAAAAATAGATATAAACAAAAATATAGAGAGTTTAAATATATCTAATAGCGCTGCAATAGTTTTTCATCACATAAATCAATATAAAAATAAAACTTGATAATATTAAAAATCGTAATACAAAACTCTACGTGCCCTTGTAGCTCAGCTGGTAGAGCAATTGATTTGTAATCAATAGGTCCGCGGTTCGAGTCCGTGCGGGGGCACCATTAATTTATTTCGTTTCTTAATTGTTCAATTTTAATTTTTTTCTGAAGACTTCTATTTTTGTCAAATATTAAATTAAATTTAATTTTTTTGTTAGTTTTAATAGATATTGATTTTGCATTCCTTACCTCTATATTATCGGCGACAGCACTTATAGGTCTTTTTAAATAATTTAAATTCTTAATTGTGATTTGAGATTTATCACTAACTATTTTTCCTTTCCATCGCCTTGGTCTAAAAGCACTGATTGGACTTATTGATAACTTATTAGAATCTAAGCTAAGAATAGGACCATGAACAGAAAGATTATAAGCTGTACTACCAGCAGGTGTTGATACCAAAACACCATCAGAAATTAAATGTTTAATAATTTGTTTTTTACCATTTAAAATAGTTAATGATGCTGTTTGTCTACTTTGTCTGAGAACTGAAATTTCGTTAATTGCTATAAATTTTTTTATAATATTTGATTTATTTTTTACTCTCATTTCTAATGGAGATATTGAGACTAATCTTCCTTTAATTAAATTTTTATAATTGGTTTTTTCAGAAAATTTATTCATAAGGAAACCATAATTTCCAGAATTTATTCCATAAAAAGGTTTTTTGTATTTATTATATTTTTTTAAAGTTTCGAGCATAAAACCGTCACCACCTATCACAATTATTAAATTAGATTTTGATAAAGAATGTGTATTTATTTTTTTTAAGACTGCGTTTTTAATTTTAAATGATCTAGAATTTTTATCTGAAATTACAAAAGGATTAACCATTAGTGGTGCCCTCGGCCAGACTCGAACTGGCACTCCCAAAAGGGCAAGGATTTTAAGTCCTTTGTGTCTACCAATTTCACCACGAGGGCATGAGTTAATTTCATGAGTATTTATGCTAATATTTATAATTGAACAAGTTTAATAAGTAAATTTTTTTTATTTTATCTCCCTGGTTTCTAGTTTGTTTCTAGTTATCCTATAAAATCCTATACTTTAATCCCATAAAAATAAAATTATTGGTAATACATGAAGCATAAAAAATGAAATTAAAGTGGCAAGAATAAAAAGAATTTTTACAAAAATATTGTATTCCTTAAATGCTTTTTTCGTCTTTGGAAAATTCTTGTAAACCATCCAAGGAAGGACAATATAAACCCAAAAAAGTATAATCGCTAATATGATGTAGGTTAAATCGTAATCAAGAATAGTATTTATTATAGACTTTATTTTTTCAATTAACCAAGTGAATAAAGATCTTAAAGTCATTATTTAACCTCTAAATTTTCACCAAATATTTGCGCTAAAAATAATAATACAAAAAGCAAACCAAGACCAATAATCAATGATAAAATATATGGTTTCTTTCTTTTCGATACAATTAAACCAACAAATACCCATATTGGAGTTAAGTATATTGACAAAAAGAAAATTAAAGAAATGTATAACAAAAAATTATCTTGAAAGTCACGACTAGCACTTATGGCTGCAATTATGCCTCCTAAAATATTAGCAATAAAAATATATAATATTGGATAAGTGAACGATGCATGCCAGGGACTATCGTTGTATAAATTTTTGATACTATTCCAAATTTTTTTCATAAATTAATGATATTGTGTTATCTCTCTAGTTTCTAGTTGGTTTCTAGTTTGGTAAAATTTATTATTCATATTTTCCAATAAAAATAATTAATGGTTTTTTTAAAGTGTAGGATTTAATGGGATTTAAGACTGTATGAGACTGTGTGAGACTATAAATTTACTCTATCCTCTGCCTTTTAAGTCCTTTGTGTCTACCAATTTCACCACGAGGGCATGAGTTATTTTCATGAGTGTTTATGCTAATATTTATAATTGAACAAGATTAATAAGTAAATTTTTTTTATTTTATCTCTATAACGTCTAGTCTACGTCTAGTTGTCCTATAAAATCCTATTTTAATTTTAGCTAATTATTATTTAACATTGGCTTGTAAATAATTTAAAATGGAATCTGTCCCACCTAAAACGCTCTCAAACAATTCAATAGCCTCAACGTCGTCTGTTTCTTTAAAGTAATCATAGTGACACTGTTGGTTTTTTGCAATTTTCTCATTTTTAGTCATACTTATGAAGCTCATCCAGCCCCATTGATTTAACAATCTAGAACCACATTTACTTTGAATATTTTCGCTGTGTCTAAAGAAAGGTATAATAGCATCTTCTCCTGGTTCTTCTCCAATATTAATCACTAAAATTTGATCATCAGTATCAAGTTTTCTCTTATAAACTAAAGCTTCTTCAAGTTTAACTTTCTTATCAACTTCATTTATTAAATTTCCTTTAATAATTGATTTATATAATTGATCTTCTTTTTGCCTTTTTGGTTTAATTGGATTTGTATTAGATGAGAAGTTTACATTATTTGATTTAAGTTTAAATATTCCATTTTCATAATTAAATATTGTAAAAATATCTTTCATTGGTTCTGCAATTTCCTCGGTTATTTTCGCTTTAGCTATTTTTTTTATATCATTTGGTAAAGTTCTTAAATTTTCATTATCTTTTAAATATTTCAAAATAGAATTTGTTCCAGCCAAAATAGCTTCAAACAATTCCAAAGATTCTTTATCATTTGTTTCTGAAAAGTAATTATGAATACATTGCTGATTTTTCGCAAAATTAACATTTTTAGTCTCACTTACAAAATTCATCCAACCACCGTTAATAAAATTTAATTCCATAAATAATGTGCTACATTTTTTTTGAATATTTTCACGGTGTCTAAATAAAGGCATGATAGCATCATCATTAGGTTTCTCTCCGATATAAACAGATAAAATCTGACTCCTCATCTCATCTAATTTATCCTGGTAAACCAAAGCTTCATTAAATTTAATAATTTTATTATCCTCGGTAATCAAATTTCCTTTAATAAAAGCTTTATATAATTGGTGATCATTTTGTTTTTTTGGCTTAATAGGATTTGATTTGGATGCAAATTTTACATTATTTGATTTAAGCTTAAATGTACCACCTAACATATTGTTAAAAATTTTAAATTCAGAATATCTAAATTTTTTTTCATAATCTTTTGGTTTTTCAGATAGTTTTTTTGTCCAAAAATTGTCCCCTTCTGACATTATATTTGCATTAAATATCTCTATTGGTTGAATATGATAATATGCACCATGGAATGGATGAACTTTAACTTCATGAGGTGAAAATTTATCCTCAAGCCACTCAGGATGTTTCTCTGTCACAAATCTTATTGACCAATTGATATAAGATTGTTTGTCCGGGATCCTCCCTATTTTTAAATCTTGCTGGTATTTTTCAAGACCACCACGTTCATAAATAACGTGTTCCATATGTGTTTTAAATGGTTTTGTACCACAAGAAAATGCTCCTATTCCTTTTTTAGCTATATGTTTCACTAAAGTGATATCATCATATATTTTGAAAAGTTGCTCGTACGCTTCAGCTAAAGTTTTTCCATGTCTTGTTTTATAATCAAGAAGATTAAATTTTGCTAAATTCAATAACTCCACATTAGTAGAAAATAATTGGCTTGTAGAGTATGAATATCCAATTGCTTTACAACCTTTTGCTGCTGTTGGAATAAAATATCCTTCGTCACCAATCATGCTTAAAACATAGTCTAAATCCCACAACCCTTTAGACCAAAGTTCTTTATCTTGCATAACTATAGCCAACGCTAATTCAGCTGAAGCAAATCTCAATCTTACAGTTCCACAATTATTAACTTTATATTTTTTTCTATTCAGCTTCATAGGATTTTTAATTGGACAAAGTTTTGTCCTACTACGATTGCTATCTCTATCAAGTCGTTCGATCATTGCTTTATCTTTAAAATAATTTTGGATAGTCTTATGCTGATCTTCTGTAAAATTAAATTGATCATAATTAACTGCATAAAATGTTACAAGTGGAGAAAGAACACCCCATAACTGATAGTCTCTTGGATTAAAATTATCCTTACCTGAATTTTTGTAAACCCAATTATCTTTTTTGGCAGTTGCAATTTTTAATATTATTTCTCCATGTAAATCGATTCCTCCCTCAAAATCTATTGTGGCATAACTCATTAAAGATCTCTGACATTTTTTAAAAATTTTTTCTTGAATTGTAGGAGTGCTTGGCACTTGAAATTCACTTATTACTTTTGTGCATAGTTTTTTTGATAAAATTTTTCCATCAATCTCATCTTTCCAAAGATAATTAGTGTGAGACCAATTATTGGCCTGTATATTTGTTCGATAAAACTTATATCTGTCATAGTCTTTTATAATTCTATTCACTTTAGGTAGTGGAACCTTTAGAAGCTCACTTGATTTAACATGATCATCCATCATTTCTTTTGCTTCATCTGAATAAATTTGTTCTGCTAATATTGGATTTGTAAAAGTAAAAATTGAAAATAATAAAAATATTAAAAATTTTTTCATATATATTAATAATAATATTCTATCTCTTTAACGTCTAGTCTACGTCTAGTTGGAGTGAATTTATTATACATATTTTCAAATAATAATAGGTTAAGGTTTTATTAAAATGTAGGATTTGATGGGATTTAAGACTGTATGAGACTGTGTGAGACTATAAAATATCTCAACGCTATGTTTTTTAAGTCCTTTGTGTCTACCAATTTCACCACGAGGGCATTTATAAAGTTTATAGTTATATATATTAAAATTTATACCTCAACTATATTAAATTGTATTGATATTCTCTAGCTTCCATTATTTGTTTTGGTAAATTTAGCTCAACATCATCAAGTCTTATAAATTGATCTTTCATTATGTCATTCTTTAAGACTGCATTATCAGTATAACCCATAGGTAAAATTCTTTCTTGTTTGGATTTTTTAGATGAAATCAACCTTCCCCTTGCACAGTAACCCCCTTCTCCATCAAGTTTTTGACCTGCCTTTAAATCTTTTTTTGCGACACTAGCTATCTCAGCATTAAAATTTTTTGTATGACCGGTTGCTTTATTATCAAGCACAATAGAATAAATTGATTGAGCTAATTCTAATCCAATATAATGATAAGGCCTCCAAATAGCTGAATAACTTCCGGAAGAATCTGTTACCATTCCATAGTCTTTAAAACAGTTTTTCACATACTCATTTTGAGCTTTAATAACAATATACACTCCCCATCTAAGATCATTAGGTATATCTTTTTTATCTAAATCAATACTAGAGATAACTTCAACTTGACCAGAGTGGTCTAATAGACCGCCTTCAGATTTTGGAATTAATTTTTTAGCAATGTCATAAACTCCGATTGGAGGATATGTTAATCCACTATTTGGACATTTTAAGTCTGTAGCATTGCTAACAGCACACATTTCTATTGATGATTTATCCCCACATAAAAAACTATTAAACATTTTAGGATTCATCCCAGATTCATTTTCAGCTCTTTCTTTAGTTAAACCATAGTGTCCCCAAACAGTTTCTGGAGTCGAATATTCAAATGATGGATGATATTTTGTTCCTTTACCTGCACATATAACTTCAAAACCGTTTAATTTTGCCCATTCAATTTGTTCTAATATTAATGATGGCTGATCACCATAAGCCATTGAACAGATAACGTTGTTCTTTTTAGCTAAATCAGACAAATACTTTCCACATAAAACATCTGCCTCAACATTAACCATTATTACATGCTTTTTACTTTCTATGATTTTCTTTGCATGTAATGTGCCTGCTATAGGGTTGCCTGTAGCTTCAATAAATACATCAATTTCTCTGTTAAAAACTTTGTCTAAATTATCTGCAAAATTAATCTTTTGTATAGTTTCACTAGATAATCCACTATTTAAACAATTTTTTTTTGCTCTCTCAATATCAAGCTCTATGATCGAATCTAAAATGATTTTGTTTAATTGATTATATTGAGCGAGAAACATTGAAACAAATTTCCCACAGCCAACAAAAGCAACTCTGATTGGTTTTTTTAAATTTTGAAGTTTAGTATATAAATACACAGGTCTATCTTAATAAGAAAAAAATAATAAACCAATAAGATAATAATCCTGAAACAATAGTGGCGATTACACTCCTTGAGTAAAATCCAACAACCAAAGCAACAATTGCACCATAAATTTTTGGATCTGTGATTTCTACAAACGAACCAAAATCATTAAAAAAAATACCAGGAAATATTATTGCTGGAAATACAGCTGCTGGAACATAATTAAGAACTTCTTTAACTTTTGTTCCAAGCATTTCTCTATCAATTAAAGCTACCATGGCCATTCTAGAGAAATAAGTAACAATTCCAGATACTATAATTGAAAACCAGGTCATTTTTTAAACCTCAACATTATAAATGCAGCAATTAGAGCGACTATAGGAGATAATATTATGTAAGATTTAAATGGGGCATTAAATAAAATTAATGATGCAAATCCAGATACCAACATCACAAAAACATGATCTAATTTTTTTAAGTCATTTACAATAATTGCTAAAAAAGTAAGAGGGATCGCAAATTTTAAACCCAATTCTTCAGGAATAAATGAGCCCAATATAATTCCACTAATTGTAGATAACTGCCAACAAAACCAAAGTGTTACTCCTGTACCAAGAACATAATAATGTGGGTTAGATAAATTTTTATTTTGTTTAATGTACTTGTTAGACTCTGCAAAGCCTTGGTCTACGATAAAATAAGAAATAAGTAATTTTTTAATAAAGCTTAGTTTTTCTAAATACTCAGATAAAACTGCTCCATATAATAAATGTCTCGAGTTTATTACTCCAACTGATGTAATGGCTACTAAAGATGAAGCTCCACCTGACAAAAGTTGCATAAATATTATCTGTGAAGCGCCGCCAAAAATAATCAAGGAAGTTGCATAAACTAAAATTGGATCAAAACCTAATTCAATACCAATGGCTCCAGTTATAATTCCAAAAGGAATTACTGATAACATATGAGGTAAAACAGCAACTATACCTTTAAAAAATATTTTTGATTTTGAAAGCATTAATTAAAAATTCACTAAAGCTTTTTTGAGATATTTTTTATCTAATTTACAATCTTTATAGCCCTGCTTAACAACGTTTAGATATCTTTCTGTGGGATATCTAAAAATTGTTTTTTTAGGCATGATATAAGTCATCACAGTATTGTTGTAATACTTAAAATACATTTTTTTATAAAGAATTGGATAATCTTCATAAATATCAAGTTTTTTTTCATCACTTTTTGATATCTCGTACAATCCACCAGGCACAATTGAATTATTTTTCTTTTCTATATCTGCTGCACGATACTTGCTTCTGAAGTTAAGTGCATATCCTTTTAAATTTATCTTTTTAATAAATTTGGAATCTTTACATCTTCTTTTCATTTGAAAATGATTTAGATTACTTCCGTAAGCAAAATAAAGCATAATTATCTCTCAACTATTTCAATTTCTTTATCTTTAACAAACTTAAGTATTTCTGAATTACATTTATCAATTTTTGTTTTATCTACTGATCTGACAACAATTGAAACCCCTAATTTTCCAGCTTTAAAAAAGGGATAACTTCCAATTTCAACTTCAGAATTATTATTTTGGACCTCTGTTAAAGATTTGGCTATTTCACTCTCAACAGTTCTTAAATTAATTGTTTCACTCAATATTGGTTCCCCTCCAACCAAAAGGTTATTTAAACTTCCAAGCATAGCCTTCATAATAGATGGAACTCCTGGAAGACAAAATACATTTTCAACATAAAAGCCAGGGGCACCACTAGATGGATTTAAAATTAAATTAGCGCTAACAGGCATTTTAGCCATCTTTTGTCTACCTTCATTAAATTCTCCTGGCTTATAATAATTTTCTAGTATTGAAAAAGCTTCTTTATGAAAACCGTATTCAATATTAAATGCTTTAGAAACAGACTCTGCTGTAATATCATCATGAGTGGGCCCTATTCCTCCTGTTGTGAATACGTAAGAATATTTTTTTCTTAGTTCATTAACTGTATTTATTATAATACTTTCATCATCAGGAATAACTCTAACTTCTGCAACAGGTATGCCTAATGAATTTAACCAAATAGCTAATGTGCTTGTATTAACATCTTGCGTTCTTCCAGAAAGAACCTCATTACCGATAATTAAAATACCAGCATTTATCTCTTTTTTATTTTGCATATGTAAATATAAGTAAATTTATATGAAATTTACAAATAGCCTTATTAAAGGAAAATTATTAAAAAGATATAAGAGATTTTTCGCCGATATAAAAGTAAATAGCAAGATTATAACGGCACATTGTCCTAACACTGGATCTATGCAGGGCCTCTTAGATAAAGGTAATGATGTTTTGCTTACAGAACACAATGATCCAAAGAGAAAACTGAAATTTACATTAGAAATTATTAAAGCAAATAAAAGATACGTTGGTGTAAATACTCATAGAGCTAACAAAATCGTTAATCATGGATTAGAAAATAAATTAATATCTGAGTTTAAAACTATCAAAAATATTAAACCGGAATTTAAATTTAGTGATGATACAAGATTTGATTTTTTATGTGACAGCTATTTAATAGAAGTAAAGAATGTAACATTATTTAGAGAAAATGATCTTGCGGAATTTCCTGATGCAGTAACATCAAGAGGAACAAAACATCTAAATATGCTAATTAAATCAATTAAAAAAGGATATAAGCCATATGTCTTATTTTTAACGCAAATTCAAAATATTAATAACTTTAGAATTGCAAAAGATATTGATCAAATTTATTTTGAAAACTACAAAAAAGCAAAAAAAGCAGGAGTTAAATTTCTTGCTTATAGATGCAAACTTAGTTCTAAAGAGATTAAAATTGAAAAAAAAATTAATATTATAGATGAGTGATTATAAAGAAAAATTTGAAAAGATGAGAGTTGCTGGAAAGCTTGCATCTAAAACTTTAGACATGCTTACAGATTATATTAAACCAGGAGTATCAACAGATAAGATCGATAAATTAGGTTATGAATTTATAAAAGATAATGGTGGCTATTCAGCTCCATTATTTTATAGAGGTTTTGAAAAATCACTCTGCACATCGTTAAACCATGTAGTTTGTCATGGAATACCCTCTGAGAGAATTTTAGAAGATGGTGATGCAGTTAATGTTGATGTGACAGCGGTCATTGATAATCATTATGGAGATACAAGTAGAATGTATGAAGTTGGAAATGTTCCAGTTAAGGCAAAAAATTTAATCGAAGCAACCTATGACTCTTTGATGAAAGCAATATCTATTTTAGAACCAGGTAAAAAACTTGGTGATATAGGATTTGAAATTCAATCTTATGTTGAAAGCAAAGGTTATTCAGTTGTAAGAGATTTTTGTGGGCATGGAATAAGTAATGTATTTCATGAACCTCCTAATATACTTCATTATGGATCTAAAAATACTGGCAAAGAACTAATACCTGGTATGACTTTTACTATTGAACCAATGATAAATTACGGAAAATATGAAACAAAAGTTTTAAATGATGGGTGGACAGCTGTAACTAAAGATAAATCTTTATCAGCACAATTTGAGCACACTGTTGGTATCACAGAAGATTCATATGAAATTTTCACAGAATCTGTTAAAGGTTATACGAGGCCCCCAAATAATTAATGATATCAAGATATTCTAGAAAAGAACTTGTCAGTATTTGGTCTGAAGAAAACAAATATAAAATTTGGCTAGATGTAGAAATTGCTGCAGCTGAGGCAATGGAGAAATATAAAATTATACCTAAAGGTGTTGCGTCATTAGTCAAAAAAAAAGGCAAAATCAAAGTTAAAAGAATTCATGATATAGAAGCAAAAGTTAAGCATGATGTAATTGCTTTTTTGACATCAATTACAGAACAAACGGGTCTTAAAGCAAGATATCTTCATCAAGGAATGACATCATCCGATGTTTTGGATACAACTTTAAATATTCAATTGGTTCAATCAGGAAATATTTTATTAAGAGACATTGATAAAATTTTATCTGTTCTAAAAAAACAAGCAAAAAAATATAAATTAACTCCATGTATTGGAAGAAGTCATGGAATTCATGCGGAACCAATTACATTTGGTCTAAAATTAGCATCATTTTATGAGGAATTTAAAAGAAATAAATTAAGATTAAAAGATGCAATAGAAAATGTATCAACATGTGCAATTTCAGGTGCAGTAGGAACATTTGCAAATATAAATCCTAAAGTCGAAACTTATGTTGCAAAAAAATTAAAATTAAAAGCTGAGCCAATTTCAACTCAAATTATTCCAAGAGATAGACATGCACATTATTTTTCAGTTCTCGGGATTATTGCTGGATCTGTTGAAAGAGTAGCTACAGAAATAAGACATTTACAAAGATCAGAAGTTTATGAATTACAAGAATACTTTTCAAAAGATCAAAAAGGCTCATCTGCTATGCCTCATAAAAAAAATCCAATATTAAGTGAAAATCTTACAGGACTTGCAAGAATGGTAAGAAGCTATGTAATTCCAGCTTTAGAAAATATTTCTTTGTGGCATGAAAGAGATATTTCTCACTCTAGTGTTGAGAGAAACATTGGTCCAGACGCAAATATAACTTTAGATTTTGCTTTAGTCAGATTGTCAGGAATTTTGGATAAAATGATTGTTTATCCAAAAACGATGATAAAGAATTTAAACTTAACAAGAGGTCTTGTTTTTTCTCAAGAAGTAATGTTAGAACTTACTAAATCAGGTATCGCTAGAGAGAAAGCGTATAGATTGGTTCAGTCTCATGCAAAAGCTAGTTTTGCAAAGAATACAAACTTATTAACACTTTTAAAAACTGATAAATCGATCACTAGTAAAATAAGTGAAAAAAGATTAGATAAAATTTTTACATATGACAAACACTTAAAAAATGTAAATTATATATTTAAAAGAGTATTTAAATAATGAAAAAAGGAAAAAAATTATACGAAGGTAAAGCAAAAATAATTTTTGCAAGTAATGATAAAAAATATGTTATCCAACATTTTAAAGATGATGCAACTGCATTTAATAATCAAAAAAAAGCAGTTATGGATGGTAAAGGAATTTTAAATAATAGAATATCTGAACATATATTAACTCAATTAAACAATGTTGGAATCAAAAATCATTTAGTAAAACGTTTAAATATGAGAGAGCAACTAGTTCAGCATATTGAAATTATACCTATTGAATTTATTGTAAGAAACATAGCAACTGGATCATTAACCAAAAGATTGGGTATTGAAGATGGGACAGTCTTAGATAATCCATTAATAGAATATTGCTTAAAAGATGATGAATTAGGTGATCCTTTAGTAAGTACTGAACACATCTTAGCTTTTAAATGGATGGAGAAGGATGAACTAAAATTAATTAATAAAGAATTAAATAGAATTAACGATTTTCTTCAAGGTATGTTTAGGGGTGTTGGAATTAAACTTGTAGATTTTAAGGTAGAATTTGGAAGATATGAAAAAAATGGAAAAAAAGAGATCATGCTTGCAGATGAAATAAGTCCAGACACATGCAGACTATGGGACGTAAATAGTGATAAAAAATTAGATAAAGATAGGTTTAGAAAAGGTCTTGGTAATCTAATTGAGGCTTATCAAGAAGTTGCTAGAAGATTAGATATACTTCATGAACAATCAAATATAAGACCATTAAAATACACCAAGCCACAAGCAGTAAAGATTAAAAAGAAGTAATGAAAATTAAAGTAATTGTAACTCTTAAAAATGGAGTTTTAGATCCTCAAGGGAAAGCTATTCAACAAACACTTAACGGAATGAACTTTGGGAATGTAGAAGATGTAAGGCAAGGTAAATATTTTGAAATTGAAGTTAAAGAGAAAGATGAAAAAAAAGCAAAGTCTTTAGTAGATGATATGTGCAAAAAGCTATTAGCAAATCTTGTTATTGAGGATTACAAAATAGTTTAATAAATGAGATCATCAGTCATTATTTTTCCAGGATCAAATTGTGATAGAGACATGGATGTTGCTCTAAAAAAATTTGGTTTTAATAATCAAATGGTTTGGCACAATGATCAATCTATTCCAAAATCAGATTTAATAGTATTACCCGGGGGTTTTTCTTACGGTGATTACTTAAGATGTGGAAGCATTGCTTCAAAATCAAAAATTATAAAATCAGTGATTGATTTTGCTAATTCTGGAGGTCTAGTATTGGGTATTTGTAATGGATTTCAAATCTTAACTGAAACTGGACTACTAAATGGAATTTTACAACAAAATAAGTTTCTAAATTTTATATGCAGCAATGTTTATGTAAAAGTTAAAGATAAACAAAATAAATATTTTAAAGATTTGAAAAAAGATGTTTTAGAACTTCATATTGCCCATAATGAAGGAAATTACTTTTGTAGTGATGATGAATTGAAATCGTTAGAGGATAATAGTCAAATAGCTGTAACGTATTGCGGAGTAGATGGCGCAGAAAATGAAAAAACTAATCCTAACGGAGCAATTAAAAATATAGCTGGAATATTTAATAGAAATAAAAATGTATTGGGAATGATGCCTCATCCTGAAAGAATGATAGATAAATATTTATCAGGTGAAGATGGTTCATTATTTTTCAAAAATATTTTAGATAATTTTAAATAATGGAAGTTACAGAAGCAGTTGCAATAGACCACGGATTAAAAAAAGAAGAGTTTTCTAAAATATGTGAACTTCTTAAGAGGACACCTAATTTAACTGAGCTTGCAATATTTTCAGCAATGTGGAACGAACATTGCTCATATAAGTCTTCTAGAAAACATTTAAAAAAAATGCACACCAAAGGAAAACAGGTCATTCAAGGACCTGGAGAAAATGCTGGTGTCATTGATATTGGAGATGACGATGCAATTGTATTTAAAATTGAAAGCCACAACCACCCTTCGTTTATTGAACCTTATCAAGGAGCAGCGACTGGAGTTGGTGGAATTATGAGGGATGTATTTACAATGGGAGCAAGACCAATAGCAAATCTAAATTCAATTCATTTTGGTTCACCACAACATAAAAAAACAAGAAACTTATTAAGAGGAGTTGTTAAAGGCATCGGGGGTTATGGAAATTGTATTGGAGTTCCAACGATTGCTGGTCAAACAACTTTTGATGAGTCTTACAATGGCAATATATTAGTAAATGCCATGACTCTTGGTTTAGTAAATAAAAATAAGATTTTTTACTCAAAAGCAGCTGGATTAGATAAACCAGTAATATACGTAGGTTCAAAAACTGGAAGAGATGGAATTCATGGTGCCAGTATGGCTTCTGCAACTTTCGATGACAAAATTGAAGAAAAAAAACCAACAGTTCAAGTTGGTGACCCATTTACTGAAAAATTATTACTTGAAGCGTGTCTAGAATTAATGGCTGATAATTCAATTATTGCAATTCAAGACATGGGAGCAGCAGGATTAACATCTTCAAGTGTGGAAATGGCATCAAAAGGAAATCTTGGAATTGAATTAAATCTTAGTGAAGTTCCTTGTAGAGAGGAAAAAATGACACCATACGAAATAATGTTGTCTGAAAGTCAAGAGAGAATGCTTATAGTTCTTGAAAAAGGAAAAGAAGAGCACGCGAAGAAAATATTTGATAAATGGAACCTAGATTTCGCAGTTATAGGTAAAACAACTAATTCAAAAAAAATAGAATTAATATTTGATAATAAAAAAGTTGCTGAAATACCGATTGATCTTCTTGCTGAAAATGCTCCCATCTATGATCGTCCTTGGAAAAAAACTAAATTGCCTCAAAAATTAAAATTTGATAAGGATGAATTTAAATCTCTAAAATTATCAGATTGTCTAAAAAAGATTTTAAGTAATTCAAATATTTCAGATAAAAAGTGGATATGGGATCAATACGACCACACAGTAATGGGTGATACAATCCAAAAACCAGGTGGTGACGCTGGTGTTGTAAGAGTTCATGGAACTGATAAAGCGGTAGCAGCATCAGTAGATTCATCTGCATTATATTGCTTCTCTCATCCATTAACTGGAGGAAAACAAATAGTTTGTGAGAGCTATAGAAATCTTATTTCGGTAGGAGCTAAACCTATTGCTATTACAAATTGTTTAAACTTTGGAAATCCAGAAAAAGAAAAAAATATGGGTGAATTCGTAGAATGTGTTGAAGGAATTACAGAAGCAAGTAAGTATCTAGACTTTCCAGTCGTATCTGGAAATGTTTCGTTTTATAACGAAACAAAAGATAAAGGAATAAAGCCTACACCAACAATTGGAGGTGTGGGGCTAATCTCTGACTATCAACAAATGCTTACAATGGATTTTAAAACCGAAGGGAACCTAGTTTATGTAATTGGTAAAACGGACGGACATTTAGATCAAAGTATTTTTGCAAGAGAGCTACTAAATGAAAAAAAAGGTCCTCCTCCAACTGTCAATCTATTTAATGAAAAAAATATTGGTGCGACAATCTTAGATTTATCTAGAAAAAATCTTATAGTGAGTTGCCATGATGTGTCATTAGGTGGAATTTTAACTGCGGTATCAAAAATGTGTATTAAGGGAAAAAAAGGAATAAAAATCAATTCACTTAAAGGTTTAACAAATAAATATGAATATTTCTTTGGTGAAGATCAGGCTCGTTATATTATCGAAATACCTAAAGCTAGTTTGAAGAAAGTAAAAGAGATTTTAAACAAATATTCAGTACATTTTGACGAATTAGGAATAATAGATGGCAATTCCATCAAATATAATGCTGATATCAATTTGCCTATTGAAGAATTAGCAGATGCACATAAATATTGGTTAAAGAAGTATATGGATAGCTAATGGCAATGGATTTAAAAGAAATTGAGAGTTTAATTAAGGAAGGATTACCTGACGCAAAAGTTGAAATTCAAGATTTAGCAGGTGATGGAAATCACTATTCTGCTACAGTGACATCATCTAAATTTTCAGGTAAAAGTAAAATAGAACAACATAAAATGGTATATAATTCTTTAAAAGGTAAAATGGGAAACGAGCTTCACGCTTTAGCAATTAAAACAAAGGAAAATTAAATGGAACAAGAAACAAATGATTTAATAAAAAGTGAAATTGAAAATAACGATGTATGTCTTTTTATGAAAGGTACGCCAGATGCACCTCAGTGTGGGTTTTCGATGGCAACTTCAAATATTTTAAAGGTTCTTGAGGTAAATTTTAAAGGTGTAAATGTTTTATCTGATCAAAAGTTAAGAGAGGGTATAAAAGTATATAGTGATTGGCCAACTATTCCTCAACTATACGTTAAAAACGAGTTTATTGGTGGATGTGATATCGTAAAAGAAATGTATGAGAGTGGAGAACTTGCAAAACTTTTAGAAGCTAAAGGAATATACTTTAAGGCTAAAAATTAATTATCTAGAGTAATATTCAATTACTAAATTTGGCTCCATCACAACTGGATAAGGCACCTCTTCAAAAGATGGAACTCTTACAAATTTAACTTTTTTATTTTTTTCATCTAATTGTAGATATTCCGGAACTTCTCTTTCCTTATTAGCAAGTGCAATATCAATTAAAGCAAGTTGTTTAGATTTATCTCTAATTTCAATAGTATCTTCTTCTTTGAGTTGATAACTCGAAATATTTACTTTTTTTCCATTCACTTTAACATGACCGTGATTAATAAGCTGTCTTGATGAAAAAATAGTATTTGATAACTTTGATCTATAAATTACAGCATCTAATCTTCTCTCTAATAATCCAATTAAATTTTCAGCTGTATCGCCTTTTTTCATGATCGCTTTTTTGTAAACATTTCTAAACTGTCTTTCATTCATGTTTCCATAATAAGATTTTAATTTTTGTTTTGCCTGAAGTTGAATTCCATAATCTGAAGGTTTGCCAGCTTTTGTTTGTCCATGTTGTCCTGGAGGATAGGCTCTTGTATTGAAAGGGCTTTTGGGTCTCCCCCACAAGTTCACTTTTAATCTTCTATCTACTTTATGTTTAGAGTTTAATCTTTTTGTCATTAATAGGTGGCTTTATAAGCGTAAGTTATGTTTTGTCAATCAACCTTTTCCTTGCTTAAACCTGCAAATACACTCGATAAAATACGAGTTTCTTTTTCTGAAAGATTTAGTTTATAGAAAATACTTCTTAAATTTTCCATCATGATCGGTTTTTTTTCAGGTGGATGAAAAAAATTCTTATTTTCTAAATTATTAATGCATAAATTCAACATTCTTTGAATGTCATTCTTATTTGCATTTTTAATTTTTTTTGACTTTTGAAAGGTAAACTTTTTATTTGAAATTAGGCCATTTACTATTTGAGCTACTATAATTAGACTATGAGACAAATTTAAAGATCTAAAATTCTTATTACTTGGGATTTGTAAAGTATAATCAGCATAACTAATTTCATTATTTGATAATCCAGATGCTTCGGATCCAAAAAGAAAACCAACCTTTTTTTTGTAATTAATCTTATTAAGATCAGTTATTGATATATGTTTAATATTTTTATTTCTAAATCTTGCAGATGTTGCAACTAATATATCCAAATTACTTAATGATGTTTCTAAATTCTTATATACTTTTGCTTTTTTAATAACATCTTTTGCCCCTACAGATGTTGCTATAATTTTATCATTCGGAAATGACGGTTTTGGATTAACAATTGATAGATTGTTAAAATTAAAATTTTTTAATGCTCTGGCACATGCTCCTATATTTTCTGATAATTGAGGTTTATGTAAAATGAAAGTTATATTTTTAAATGACATCAAGTACTTGCAGGAGCATTATCCTTGAAAAGCTTATAATCCAAACTATCAACTAAAGCTTTAAAAGATGCATCAATAATATTTGGAGAAACTCCTATTGTAAACCAATTACCATGTTTTGAGTCTGCACTTTCTATAGAAACTCTAGTAACAGCTCCAGTTCCTGTATTTAATATTCTAACTTTATAATCAACTAATTTTAGATCTTTTAAGTATTCTGAGTATTTTTCAAGTTTATTTACATTTTTTCTAATTGCATTATCTAAAGCATTAACTGGTCCGTTACCCTGGCCTTCACACAATATTTCATGACCATCAACTTCAAGTTTTGCTTTTGCAAATGATATTACTTCTCCAGTTGAATCTTTCTTAACAGAAACATCATATTCGTTAATTGAAATATATCTTGGTATTTCTCCCATCAATCTTCTGGCTAAAAGTTCAAAAGATGCATCAGCACCATCGTAACTATATCCTATGAATTCTCTATCCTTTACTTCATGAAGAAGTTTTTTGATTTTAGGATCTTCTTTTTTAATATTAATGCCAATTGCTTTCAATCTAGACATTATATTAGATTGTCCAGATTGATCTGAAACAACAATATTTCTAGCATTACCTACTTCATCAGGATTAATATGTTCATAAGTTTTTGGATTTTTTTGTACAGCTGATACATGCATTCCACCTTTGTGTGAAAATGCAGATGCACCCACATAAGGTAAATGTTTATTTGGTTTTCTATTTAATATTTCGTCTAATAATCTTGAACATTGAGTTAAATTTTTAATATTTTCTGGTTTAATATTAATTTCATATTTATCTGAAAAATCTTTTTTCAAAAAAAAAGTTGGGATCAAAGACATTAAATTTGCATTACCACATCTTTCTCCGAGTCCATTTATTGTGCCCTGAACCTGTCTAACTCCTGCTTGAACGGCTACTAAACTATTGGCAACCGCATTTTCAGTATCGTTGTGGGCATGAATTCCAAGGTTTTTTCCGGGTATATGCTTTCTTACTTCCTCAACAATTTTAGAAACTTCGTGAGGCAATGTTCCTCCATTAGTATCACATAATACAATCCATCTTGCACCACTATCATATGCAGCTTTTAAACATGATATTGCATATTCAGGATTAGATTTATAACCATCAAAAAAATGTTCAGCATCAAACATAAATTCTTTACCTGAATTAACTATATGCTTTGCGCTCTCTCTTATATTTTCTAAATTTTGATCATTTGAAATACCCAAGGCAACATCAACATGAAAATCCCAACTTTTACCAAATAAACAAATTGATGAACTCTTTGAATTAATCAAAGATGACAACATCGGGTCATTTTTTGCGCTATGCTCAGATTTTTTAGTCATACCAAAAGCTGTAAGATTTGCATTTTTAAAGTTTTGATCTTTATTAAAAAATTCTGTATCTGTTGGATTTGCTCCTGGCCAACCACCCTCTATATAATCAACTCCCAAGTTATCCAAAGATTTAGCGATTTTTTCTTTTTCATTTAATGAAAAATCTACTCCTTGAGTTTGTGCCCCATCTCTAAGAGTTGTATCAAATATATAGATTTTTTCTTTACTCATTTTAATTTCCACGAGGTTGTACCATCTTTATCCTCAATTAAAATACCCTTATCTAAAAGATCTTTCCTTATTTTGTCAGCTAATTCATAATTTTTTTCATCTCTTGCTTTATTTCTCTCAGCTATTTTTGAATTAATTTCATCCTCTGAAAGAGAAATTGTATTTTTTTTTGTTTGTAGCCAATCTTCTGAAGTATCAGTTAATAGACCTATAAAATTGCAAGCTTTTACAAAAGTTGCCTTATCCTCATTCGTTCCAGTTGAAGCTTTACTATATAAAGAATGTAAATTAGCAATATAACCTGGGGTGTTTAAATCGTCATATAAAGGATCTAATAATTCATCTGGTAATATTGTATCTTTGTGAACATCAGAATAGGCTAAATACCATTTGCTTAAAGTCTTTTCACATTCTGATATTAGTTTTTCATTCCAATCTAATCCTTGTCTATAGTGAGCACTAATTAATGCTAATCTCAAAACTTGGCCATTATATTTTTTTTTAAAATCTTTTATTTTCAATATGTTTCCCTGAGATTTTGCCATTTTTTCATTAGAAAGAGTTATAAATCCGTTATGAACCCAATAATTTGCAAACGAATTTGTTTCATTTGCACATCTTGACTGAGCAATCTCATTTTCATGATGAGGAAAAATCAAGTCTCTACCACCCCCATGAATATCAAATTCTTCACCCAAATATCTTTTAGACATAACTGAACATTCTAAATGCCAACCTGGTCTACCTTTACCCCAAGGAGAATCCCACGAAGGCTCTTTATCTGTTGATGGTTTCCATAATACAAAATCTTCAGGATTTTTTTTTATTTCTGAAACCTCTACTCGTGAACCAGCTATTAATTCATCTAACTTTTTATTAGATAGTTTTCCATAATCACTAAATTTTTTAACTTCAAAATAAACATGCTTATCCTTTGAATATGCAAACCCTTTTTTCTCTAGTTCTGTGATCATTTCAATCATTTGTTTTATATTTTCTGTTGCCTTTGGTTCGCTGTTTGGTGTTTCACATTTTAAATAATTACAATCCTTATGAAAATTTTCAGTAATTTTTGAAGTTAAGTCGTTTATAGAAATATTTTGATCATTAGATGCTTTGATTATTTTGTCATCTATGTCTGTTATATTTCTGATATATTTTACAGATGTTGATCCATATTTATTTTTTAGAATTTTATATAGAATATCAAAAACAACTAATGGTCTGGCATTACCAATATGTGGATCATCATAAACAGTAGGACCACAAACATACATGCCTATGGATTTTTCATTTTTGGGAGTAAATTTTTCTTTCTTGCCACCTAGACTATTAGTTAAAAATATATCTTTAGTCATACAACTAGGAATATACTTAAATTATAGATTTGTGAATCTATTTGATTAATTAGGAATTTTGCATACTGGAATTGGTTCCATTTTATGCAAATTTGCACTTCGAATTGAATTATATTTATCTCTATTTACAGAATTTTCATTATCCATTGCTTCTTCTAATTCTTTATATGACAAACCTAGCTGGCCTTCATCAGTACGACCATCATCCCATAAACCATCTGTAGGAGGAGCATCAATAATCTCTTTTAAAATTCCAAGTTCTTTACCAAGTTCCCATACCTCAGTTTTATTACAATCTGCTATTGGAGAAATATCTACTCCACCATCACCATACTTTGTATAAAAACCAACTCCAAAATCTTCTACTTTATTTCCTGTTCCAACAACTATCCCATTGTTTGCTGCAGCTACTTGATAAAGTGTTGTCATTCTTAATCTTGCCCTAGAATTTGCCATCCCATGTTCACTACCAAAATTGTTTAGTGTTCCTTCAAATGTTTTGAATAAACTATCTAATTCTAATGTGTGCCCCTCTACATTGCTAAAATTCTTCTTTAACCATTCTTGATGCGCCAAACTTAAATCATGTTGAGCAGATTTTTGTTTAATAGGCATTGATAAAACAATTGTTTTTAAACCAGTCATTGCACTTAATGTACTTGAGACAGATGAGTCTATTCCGCCAGAAATACCAATCACTAAAGATTGAGCTTTTTTTGGCATAGAATTCACATAATCTGAAATCCAGTTTTTAATATGATTCACTTTATCTTTGGGTGTCATAATTCAAATATAAGAAAAAAAATTTATTTTTAAACTGTTAAGATGCCGCTTTAATTGCAGATTTAGAATACAAACTATTCTTTTTTATCTCATCTGAAATTAAAAATGCTAATTCTATAGCTTGATCAGAGTTCAATCTTGGATCGCAATGCGTATGATATCTGCTTGATAAATCTGCATCAGATATTTTTTTTGCTCCACCTGTACACTCTGTCACATCTTGCCCAGTCATCTCAACATGAAGACCTCCTGCATAGGAACCTTCGGCTTGATGAACTGCAAATACATTTTTAACTTCGCTTACAACATCATTAAACGGTCTAGTTTTAAAACCAGTAGTTGATTTAATTGTGTTGCCATGCATTGGATCACATGACCAAACAACATTTAATCCTTCTTTTTTAATTCCTCTAATTAGTTTTGGTAAGAATTTTTCAACGTTTTGATGACCAAATCTTGAGATTAAAGTTATTTTTCCTTTTTCATTTTTAGGATTTATAACTTCACATATTTTTGCAATCTCATCAGGTTTTGAAGTTGGTCCACATTTAATGCCAATTGGATTTTCTATTCCTTTACAAAATTCAACATGTCCACCATCTAATTGTCTTGTTCTATCTCCTATCCAGACAAAGTGAGCTGAAGTATCGTGATATTCACCCGTGGTTGAGTCTACTCTTGTCATGCTTTCTTCAAAAGGTAAATGTAAAGCTTCATGGGAAGTCCAAAAATTAACTGTGTATAATCTATTATTAAAATCAGATGTAATTCCACAAGCTTCCATAAAAGCTAATGCATCTGCTATTTTATCTTCTAATTCTTTAAATTTCTTAGCTTGAGGACTTTTCTTAATATAATCTAAATTCCATAAATGAACCTTGTTTAGATCGGCAAAACCACCTTTTGAAAATGCTCTTAAAAGGTTTAAAGTTGAAGCAGATTGAGAATAAGCCTTAAACATTCTTTTTGGATCAGGTCTTCTAGCTTTTTCATTAAAATCTATTGCATTTATATTGTCTCCCAAATAACTTGGTAATTCTTTATCACCTTGTTTTTCAGTTGGAGCACTTCTTGGTTTTGAAAATTGTCCAGCAATTCTTCCAAGTTTTACAATAGGTAAAGAAGCTGAGTAAGTCATCACTAAAGCCATTTGAAGAATAACCTTAAAGGTATCTCTTATATTGTCAGGATGAAATTCCGCAAAACTTTCTGCACAATCACCACCTTGTAATAGAAAAGCTTTTCCATCATTTACCATTGCTAACTGATCTTTTAAATGTCTTGTTTCACCTGCAAAAACTAACGGAGGAAAGGTTTTTAATTTATTTAAAACCATCTCCAATTCCTTCTCATCTTCATATTGAGGAACATGTTTGACAGGGTATTTTCTCCAGCTATTTATTTTCCAATTTTTCATTTCAACTCAGAATTGTTTTAACAGACTTTATTATTTATTCAACAGTGACAGATTTAGCTAAGTTTCTTGGTTTATCAATATCGTATCCTTTATCTAGCGCAGAGTAATAAGCTAGCTTTTGCAAAGGTATAGTGGTCAAAAAGGGAATAAGTTCATCAGATATGGCATCGACTTCAATCTGCTCCCAAATATTTTCTGAATAAATTTCATCAGTACTTTTATTTGTTATTAATAAAACTTTTGCACCTCTAGATATAACTTCTTGCATATTTGAAATAGTTTTTTTGTAATGCTCATCTCTTGGAGCAATTACCACTACAGGCATACCTTCTTCTATGAGTGCAAGAGGTCCATGCTTCATTTCCCCTGCTGGATAACCTTCGGCATGAACATAAGCAAGCTCTTTTAGTTTTAAAGCACCTTCAAGTGCAATTGGATATGAATAACCTCTGCCCAAAAACATTGATCCTTTAGAATTAGCAAAATCTTTTCCAAGTGTTTGAATTTTATCTTCAATATTCAATGTATTTTTTGCAGATTTAGATAAAGACAGTAAATCTTTTATTTTCTTTTGATAGTCCTTTTTATTAATTGATTTTTGTTCATAAGAAAGCTTAGTACATAATAAATAAAGTACTAACATTTGTCCTAAAAAAGCCTTTGTCGATGCAACACCTACTTCTGGGCCACAATGAATAGGTAAAACTAGATCTGCATCTCTTGCAATTGAACTTTCAACAACATTTACTACTGCACAAGTTTTAACATTATTCTTTTTACACAAATCTAATGCAGCAAATGTATCCGCAGTCTCTCCAGATTGAGAAACAAAAACATAAAGACAATCTTTTTTAAATTTAATTTTTCGATATCTAAATTCAGAAGCTATATCAACTCTCACATCTAAACTTGTATTTTGCTCAAACCAATACTTTGCAACAAGACATGAGTGATATGCTGTTCCACATCCAATTAAAATTACTGATGAAATTTCATTGATTTTCCAAGGAAAATTATAAATATTTATTTCTTTGTTATGTTTGTCGATGTACTCATTTACACAATTTTTTAAGGTAATCGGCTGCTCATCTATTTCTTTAGCCATATAATATTTGTAATCTCCTTTTTCATAATTTTGATCATCTTTAGAAAGATTTAAAATTTTTTTGTTTACTTTGGTTCCATCAGCATCAAAAAATTCGACTTGATCTTTTTTTAATATGCAAAATTCTCCATCATTTAAATATGAAATTTTATTAGTCATTGACTTTAATGCATAAGAGTCTGAACCAAGATAGTGTTCGTTTGGACCATAACCAACTGCAAGAGGAGAGCCTCTTCTTGCCCCAACTATTAAATCTGGTTGGTCTTTAAATATTATTCCTAGCGCAAAACTACCGTGTAATTTTTTTAAAACTTTTATAATTGTATTTTTAAGGTTATTTTTTTTTAAATAATCAGTTACCAAATGAACTATTACTTCTGTGTCTGTTTGTGATTTAAACTTATAACCTTTATTTTCTAATAACTTTTTTAGAATAGTTGAATTTTCAATTATACCATTATGAACAACAGATACGTCTTCTGATGAATGAGGATGTGCATTTATTGAACTAGGTTTTCCATGAGTTGCCCACCTAACATGTCCGATACCAATAGAGCCAGATATTTTAGTTTGTATTATGTTTTTCTCTAAAGCGTCTACTCTACCCTCACATTTTACCTCATTTATATTTCCATTTGAAAGAGTTGCTAAACCTGCAGAGTCATATCCTCTATACTCAAGTTTTTTTAATGAACTTATAATTCTGGGAGTTACCTCTTTAGAGCTTGTAATTCCAACTATTCCACACATTACTTATTACTTCCTTTTGTAATTTTTCTTTTCTTTTTGATTTGATCTTGTTAATGCCAACGACCCTTTGCTTACATTTTTAGTAATTACTGAACCTGCGCCTATGACACTTTTTTCATTCAGAGTAACTGGTGCTACTAAAGATGTGTTTGAACCTACAAATACTTTATCCTTAATATTTGTTTTACTTTTTTTTCTTCCATCATAATTACAAGTTATTGTTCCAGCTCCAATATTAACTTCCTTCCCCACTAGTGAATCTCCAATATAAGATAAATGATTAACTTTAGAATTTTTATTTATTGTAGATTTTTTTACCTCAACAAAATTTCCAATTTTTGATCCAGATTTTATTTTTGTTCCAGGTCTTAAACGTGCATATGGACCTACACTTACATCATTATCTATTTTAACACCCTCAAGATGAGAGAAAGATAAAATTTTTACATTGTTTCCTATTTGTACTTTATCGGCAAATACAACATAAGGTTCTATTTCTACATTTTTTCCAATTTTAGTATCTTTAGAAAAAAAAACTGTCTCAGGCCCTTTCATTTTGACACCTTTTTTTAAAAATTTGTCTCTAAGTTTATTTTGTAAATTTTGACTATTCATTAGATAGTTGTATATAGCTGGGTACTAGTTTAATTAATTCACAATATATTTCTTATTAATACTTTTTAAATGACACAAAAATTCACAGTTCTCTTTGATTTAGATGGTACGTTAGTAGATACAGCACCTGATCTAATGCTTGCTCATAACCATGTGATGAAGAAATTTGGATATCCCACAAAATCTCTTGATGAACTTAAAAATACTGTTGGTCAAGGAGCTGGAGCAATGATTGGTAGATCTATATGGAGCCAGGCCAAAAAAGAATTAACTTCGATTAATGAGAAAGTCAAAAATGAAATGACAGATGAATTTATTTCTTATTATGGAAATAATATTTTAAATGAAAGTACTCTGATGCCTGGAGTAAAAGATTTTTTAAATTGGTGTAAAAAAGAAAATATATCAATGGCTGTATGTACGAATAAAACAGAACATCTTGCAGTAGATCTTCTAAAAAAAATTGGGATATATGACTACTTTGAGTATGTTGCTGGTTATAATACTTTTGATTATTGTAAACCTGATCCGAGACATATAACAACAATTATAGAAATTTTAGATGGTAGTATAAACAAATCAATTATGATTGGTGATAGTGAGTCGGATGCTAATGCCGCTAAAGCGGCAGAAATTCCAATGATTTTATTAGAGGATGGATATACTGAAAAAAAAATTGATGAAATTTATCATAATCACTTAATAAAAGACTTTGTAGGTATTGAAAAAATTGTATCTAAATATCTTTAATATTGATTAATTTATTTTAACTATTAAAACAAAATCACAAATTAGGAGTTATTTTGTTATTGCATACAATTAAAGTATATCCATCAAAAATGAATCTTCCAAAGAAGAAACAGCTTGCTTGGAAAATAGCAGAGATGGCAAGTGATAACGCTAAATTAAATAAAAATTCAATAGAAATGGTTATTAATAGAATTATTGATAACGCTTCTGTTGCTATAGCTTCCTTAAATAGAAGACCTGTAATATCTGCAAGAGAAATGGCAAAAAAGCATATTAGAAAAAATGGAGCTAATCTTTTTGGCATAAATTCAAAACTTAAATTTGATTGTGAATGGGCTGCGTGGGCAAATGGAACTGCTGTTAGAGAATTAGATTTTCATGATACATTTCTAGCGGCTGACTACAGCCATCCTGGTGATAATATTCCTGCTCTATTAGCAGTCGCACAACAATTAAAAAAAAATGGAAATGATTTATTAAGAGGAATTATAACTGCTTATGAAGTTCAAGTTAATCTTGTAAAAGCTATTTGTCTTCATAAACATAAAGTCGATCATATCGCTCACTTAGGACCAAGTGTTGCTGCTGGCATTGGATCAATGTTAAAATTAAATACAGAAACTATTTATCAAGCTGTTCAACAAGCATTACATGTAAGTGTTTCAACAAGACAATCAAGAAAAGGTGAGATTTCAAGTTGGAAGGCATATGCTCCAGCTCATGCAGGAAAATTAGCAATTGAAGCTGTTGATAGAACGATGCGAGGTGAAGGAGCTCCAAGTCCTATTTACGAAGGTGAAGACAGTGTAATTGCAAGGATATTAGATGGAAAAAATGCTAAATATTTTGTTCCTTTGCCTAAAAAAAACGAAGAAAAGAAAGCTATTCTTGAAACATATACAAAAGAATATTCTGCAGAATATCAAGCTCAAGCATTAATTGATATTGCAAAAGCTCTTAATAAAAAAATTGATAATTTAAATTCAATTAAAAAAATAGATATATATACAAGCCATCATACTCATTATGTAATAGGAACTGGAGCTAATGATCCACAAAAAATGGATCCTAATGCAAGTAGAGAAACTTTAGATCACTCAATAATGTATATTTTTGCTGTAGCTTTAGAAGATGCAGATTGGCATCACGTAAAATCTTATACTAAAAAGAGAGCTAACAAAAAAAGTACAATTAAAATATGGAGATCTATTAAAACACATGAGGACAAAAAATGGACGAAGAAATATCATGATCCTGATCCAAAAAAGAAATCTTTTGGTGCAAGGGTTGTTGTGACATTAAATAATGGGAAAAAAGTAATTGAAGAATTAGAAAGAGCAGATGCTCATCCCTACGGCAATAGACCTTTTGAAAGAATAGATTATATAAATAAATTTAAAATTTTAACAGAAAATATAATTTCAAAAAAAGAGAGTGATAGATTTTTAAAAGATGTTCAAAATTTAAAAAAATTAAAAAATAATCAGCTTACAAAACTAAATATTGAAGTAAGTACAAGATACTTAAAATCGAATAATAGAAAAGGAATATTTTAGTGCACTTTGTTGAAAAAAAACCTGAAGAGAAAAGAATTGATTTAGATAATAAACTTAAATCTAATAAAATTTTAAGAATACCTGGTGCATATAATCCATTAACAGCAAAAGTTATTGAAGAAATTGGATATGATGGAGTTTATGTATCTGGTGGCGTTATGTCTAATGATTTGGGTTATCCAGATATAGGATTAACAACTCTTAATGATGTAAGTAACAGATCAAAGCAAATTGCACGTGTTACAAATCTTCCAACTATTGTTGATGTCGATACAGGTTTTAAATCTTGTAAAGAAACTGTTCGAACATTTGAAAATTTTGGTATTTCAGGAATTCATTTAGAAGATCAAATTGAACAGAAAAGATGTGGACATCTAGATAATAAAGAATTGATATCAAAAAAGGATATGACAAAAAAAATCAAAGAGTGTGTAGAAGCAAGATCAGACAAAAAATTTAAAATCATTGCACGTTCTGATGCAAAAAGCGTAGAAGGTATTGATAAAATGATTGATCGTTGCAAATCTTATATTGATGCTGGAGCAGAAATTATTTTTCCAGAAGCATTAAAAGATGAGTCTGAGTTTGAAAAAGTTAGAAAATCACTAGATTGTTACCTTTTAGCTAATATGACTGAGTTTGGAAAATCTAAGTTGCTAGATTTTAAACAATTAGAAAAGCTTGGTTATAATATTGTTATTTATCCAGTTACAACACAAAGATTAGCAATGAAAAGTGTTGAGGATGGTCTACGTGCCATTTTTGCGGATGGACATCAAAATAATATTATAGATAAGATGCAGACCAGAAAAAGATTATATGATTTAGTTGAATATGAAAAATATAACTCTTTAGACGAAAAGATATATAATTTTAGTACAGAGGGACATGAATAATGAGTGAAGAAGTAAAAAAAGGTTTATTAGGAATTGTTGTTGATGAAACAGAAGTTTCTAAAGTTATGCCTGAGATCAACTCATTAACTTATAGGGGATATGCTGTTCAAGATCTGTGTGAATTTTGTAGATTTGAAGAAGCTGCATATCTTATTTTAAAAGGTGATTTACCAAATAGTATTGAGCTAAGACAATTTGAAAAAATTGAACGTGGACATAGAGATTTATCAAAAAATCTTTACGAAATAATTAAACACATGCCAAAAAAATCTCATCCTATGGATGTTGCTAGAACTGCAGTTAGCGTAATGGGATTAGAAGATAAAGAGACAACAGATAATTCTCAGGAAGCGAATACAAGAAAGGCACTAAGAATTTTAGCTAAAACTCCAACTGCTTTAGCAGCGTTTTATAGAATTCGAAAAGGTAAAAAGATTATTAAACCAAAAAAAGAACTAACTTTTGCAGAAAACTTTTTCTATATGTGTTTTGGAAAAGTACCTCAAAAAGAAATTGTAAAAGCTTTTGATGTATCTTTAATTTTATACGCAGAGCACAGTTTTAATGTTTCAACTTTTACAGCTAGAACTATAACAAGTAGTTTATCTGACATTCATGGAGCTATAACAGGTGCTATAGCTAGTCTAAAAGGACCATTACATGGTGGAGCAAATGAAGAAGTCATGCATATGATGAATAAAATAAAAAAACCTGAGAATGCTTTAAAATGGATCAATAATGCATTAAAGAAAAAAGAGGTTGTAATGGGTTTTGGACATAGAGTTTATAAAAGTGGAGACTCTAGAGTTCCAACTATGAAAGCGTATTTCAAAAAAGTTGCTAAACTCAAAAAAGATAAAAAGTTTTTAAAGATTTACGATATCGTTGAAAAAGTAATGATTAGTAAAAAAAATATTCACCCAAACGTAGATTACCCAACAGGACCAACTTATCATCTAATGGGTTTTGATACAGATTTCTTTACACCAATATTTGTAATTTCAAGGATTACTGGTTGGTCAGCTCATATAATGGAACAACATTCATCTAATAAACTAATAAGACCATTAGCTAAATACAAAGGAAGTAAATACAGAAAAGTAATGCTTTTGAACCAAAGATAGGTCTAATTTACTCATTTAAAAATATTTAATCATTGCCATATATATTGTATGGAAATTCTAAATAGACATCATAAACCCCAAGACCTGAGTGATAGGATTGCTTTTGGCTTCACAAAATTTTTAAGATTCTTAGCTGACACTTTTTTTAAAAAAAAATATGGGCATAGAGCGGTTGTTTTAGAAACTGTAGCAGCTGTTCCTGGTATGGTAGCTGGAATGTTACTTCACCTAAAATCTTTAAGAAAAATGCAAGATGATAAAGGTTGGATCAAAATTCTATTAGATGAAGCTGCAAATGAAAGAATGCATTTAATGACTTTTATTAAAATTGCAAAACCTACGTTTGTAGAAAGATTAATTATAATGATTGCACAATTTATATTTATTTTGATGTATCTATTTATATATTTAATTTCACAAAAGACGGCTCATAGAATTGTTGGATATTTTGAAGAAGAAGCCGTCATAAGTTACACTGAGTATCTAAATGAAATTGAAGAGGGTAAAATTGAAAATATTAAGGCTCCAGACATAGCAATAAATTATTGGAATCTTCCATTAAATTCTAGATTGAAAGATGTTGTAAAGGTTATTAGAGATGATGAAGCTGGGCATAGAGATGTGAATCATAGTTTTGCTGACATTTTAAATACAAAGAAGAACAAAGTTTCTAATGAAGAGGCAAATTATGAAGATAAAGAAAAAATTTAATTATTTAAATTTAATTAGTTAATTATCTTTACTTATAAAATATATTCTATTTAGATTGTTTTTGTTTATACAAAGAAATGCCTTTTTCAATTTTGTTTTTGTAAGACATTTTAAAGCTCTCTAATTGCCAACCTGAAAGTCTGTTTTCAATTTCTTTTAGATTGTTATTTTTCCAATCATCTGTTGTTTCAGGGTCTTTCCAAATTTTCTTTTCTTCATCAGATCTACCACATCCATAGCATAGGCCTGATACAGGATCAGTCTTACAAATACTTATACAGGGGCTTACTATCACTTAATCCTAGGAGAAAGCGTCTATCCAGTTACCTTGTGTGGATGCTTTTGAATATTCAGTGGCTCTACCTTCAAAGAAGTTCATATGCTCTACTGCATTTAACATAGTGTCTAACCATGTTAATGGATTTTTCTGAACATCATATATTGGCTCAAGACCTAACTGAGTTAATCTTCTATTACCAATGAACCTTATGTAATCTTTAACTTCTTGAGCAGTTAAACCTTGCATTGGACCCATTTCAAAAGCTAGATCAATAAATGCATCCTCATGTTCAATTATAGTTCTGCAAGCTTCATAAAGTTCTTTTTTAAGTTTCGGAGTCCAAATTTCAGGGTTCTCTTTAATGAACTCTTTAAAAATTCTAATCATAGAATTACAATGAAGAGTTTCATCTCTTACTGACCAAGTAACTATCTGACCCATTCCTTTAAGTTTGTTATGTCTTGGAAAGTTTAATAAAATTGCAAAACTTGCGAACAATTGAAGACCTTCTGTAAAGGCGCTAAATACTGCAACAGTTTTTGCGATATCTTCTTTTGAATTTACATTGAAGTTTTGCATGTAATCATATTTATCTTTCATCTCTTTGTATTTCATGAATGCAGAATATTCAGATTCTGGCATTCCAATTGTATCTAATAGATGTGAATAAGCTGCTACATGGACTGTCTCCATAGAGGCAAATGCTGTCATCATCATTAAAACTTCTGTAGGTTTAAATACAGTTGTGTAATGTCTTAAATAACAGTTATTAACTTCAACATCTGCTTGAGTAAAAAATCTAAAAATTTGAGTTAGTAAGTTTTTTTCAGACTCAGAAAGATTTTTTTGCCAATCTCTAACATCGTCACCGAGTGGAACTTCCTCTGGTAACCAATGAATTCTTTGTTGAGTTAACCAAGCATCATAACACCATGGGTATCTGAATGGTTTATAGACTGGGTTCTCAACTAATAAACCCATTTTTTTTGGTTCTACAATTTTTTGTTTTGCATCTTTTAGACTTTCTACTGACATGATAAACACTCCTCATATTCTGGTTGTTGATTTTCTTGTTTCTTAGATTTGTAAACATTTGCAGTTATATCTGTAGAATTTGCATCGTTTACGTTTTCCGCTCTTTGTATTGATTTAGATCTGCAGTAATAAAGGCTCTTCAATCCTTTTTTCCAAGCTTGGAAATGGATTTGGTGTAAGTCCCTTTTATGAATATCTGCAGGTATAAATATATTTATTGATTGTGCTTGAGAAATATGAGGAGTTCTATCTGCACCTAAATCCACGATCCATTTCTGGTCTAGTTCAAAAGCTGTTTTAAATACGTCTTTTTCTTGTTGTGTTAAAAAATCAAGATGAGAAATTGAACCTTGATTGGTTGTGATACTTGACCATGTTTCATCATCATTTTTACCGTGCTTCTCTAATAATTTACTTAGATATTTATTTCTAACATTAAATGATCCGGACAAAGTTTTATGTGTATAACTATTTGCTGCAATTGGTTCAACACCTGGAGATGTTCCACCACAAATAATTGAAATTGAAGCAGTTGGAGCTATTGCAGTTTTATTTGAAAATCTTTCATTAATACCATAATCAGCAGCATCTGGACATGCACCTCTTTCATCAGCTAAATCTTTAGAAGCTTGATCAACCTGTTTTTGGATGCTTTCAAATATTTTTTTATTCCAAACTTTACTCATCACAGATTCAAAAGGAATCATTTTTTGTTGGAAGAATGAATGAAGTCCCATAACACCTAGGCCAACACTTCTCTCTTTTAATGCTGAATAAACTGCATCACTAAATGACTCAGGTGCTTTTTCAGTAAAGTCCGTTAATACATTATCTAAAAATCTCATTACGTCTGGAACAAAGTTTTCATCGTCTTTCCATTCATCATAAGTTTCTAAATTTAAAGATGATAAACAACATACTGCCGTTCTATCTCTGCCATCTTTATCAATTCCTGTTGGTAAAGTTATTTCACTGCACAAGTTAGACGTCTTAACAGTTAAACCAGCAAGCTTATGATGTTGAGGTATCATTCTATTAACTGTATCAATGAAAACAATATAAGGTTCTCCAGTTTCAATTCTTGCAGTTAATAATCTAATCCATAAATTTCTTGCAGAAACAGTAGCTTGCACTGATTGATCTTTTGGACTTTTTAGTGCCCATTGTTCATCTAACTCTACAGCTCTCATAAATGCATCTGAAACTAAAACACCGTGGTGTAAATTTAATGATCTTCTGTTTGGATCACCACCTGTTGGTCTTCTCATCTCAATAAATTCTTCTATCTCTGGATGATCAATTGGAAGATAACAAGCTGCTGATCCTCTTCTTAAAGAACCTTGACTGATCGCCATTGTCAAAGAGTCCATAACTTTGATGAAAGGAATAATTCCTGAAGTTTTTCCAACTCTTCCAATTTTTTCTCCAATGGATCTTAAGT
Organism: uncultured Pelagibacteraceae bacterium; assembly: GCA_902618205.1. Taxonomy (GTDB): domain Bacteria; phylum Pseudomonadota; class Alphaproteobacteria; order Pelagibacterales; family Pelagibacteraceae; genus Pelagibacter. The sequence goes on from CACMZL010000001.1 coordinate 208,242, forward strand.
TGCCCCAATAACTTCCAATACCTCCGCCTTTGGCAGCCAACCAAACATTTTCACTCCATAGATCTAATATTCCAGTTAAGCTATCCCCAGCTTCATTTAAGAAGCAGGAAATTGGTAAACCTCTTTTTGTTCCACCATTTGATAAAACTGGTGTTGCTGGCATAAACCATAAATTACTTATGTAGTTGTAAAGTCTTTGCGCGTGTAGGTTGTCATCTGCATAATGACTTGCAACTCTTGCAAATAAATCTTGGAATGACTCGTTTTCTCCAAGGTATCTATCGCTTAGTGTTGCTCTTCCAAAATCAGTTAAGTTACTATCTCTAGATCTGTCTATTTTAATAGTAATCCCTTTAGAATTTTGAAACAACTCTGTGTTGTTATTTAGTGAAAATAAGTCTGGTCTTTTGTCGTTATTTCTGATTTTTTCCGCTGGTTTATAATCAGAGACAGCCTTCCTAATTGCCTGAGACAATATTTTGTTCATTAAACTCCCTTTTATTCTTTATACTAAAAAATCTAGTAAATAACTAGATATAGTGTGTAAATTTAACTGATATACTATATAAATTGTAAATCAATAGAACATTTATAGAACTTATTAAATATTTATCAATAAAAATTTTAAAAAAATGTACATATATCCACATGAATAATTCGGGAAAAATTGATCCCTACGGCTTTCGGGAATATGACGCACGATGGGTATACGAAAAAGACATAGATGACGATGGAATCGTTCAACTTGGTAAAGGTCTTGGAACTCAAATAATTAATCATACAAAGAAAAACAATCCTAGAATTATAGTTGGCCAAGACTACAGGTCTTACAGCGAACATATTAAAGAAAAATTAAAAGAGGGTTTGGTTTCAACTGGGTGCAAAATCGAGGATATAGGATTATCCTTATCTCCTATGGTTTATTTCGCACAATTTAATTTAAATTCAGATGCAATAGCTATGGTTACAGCTAGTCATAATGAAAATGGTTGGACGGGTGTAAAAATGGGTATCAAAAAAGGACTTACTCATGCACCTGAAGAAATGAAAGAACTAAAAGATATTACTCTTAATCAAAAATTTATTAATGGTAAAGGTAATGTTAAAAAAATTGATGATTTTCAGAATGTTTATAAAAATGATTTGATAACAAAAAACCCATTAAATAAAAAAATTAAAGCTGTAGTTGCTTGTGGCAATGGAACAGCAGGAATATTTGCACCAGAAATTTTAAGAAGTATTGGGTGCGAGGTAATTGAACTTGATTGTGAACTTGATTGGACTTTTCCAAAATACAACCCAAATCCTGAAGACTTAGAAATGTTACATTCAATTTCTTCAGCAGTTAAAGAAAATAATGCAGATATTGGATTTGGTTTTGATGGAGATGGGGATAGAGTTGGGGTTATAGATGATAAAGGTAATGAAATCTTTTCAGATAAAATAGGGCTATTAATTGCTAGAAATCTTTCGAAAGATCATAAAAATAGTAAATTTATTGTTGATGTAAAATCGACAGGACTTTATTCCAATGACAAAATATTAAAAGAAAATAAATGTGAAACAATTTATTGGAAAACCGGTCATTCCCATATCAAAAGAAAGGTAAATACCGATAACGCTTTAGCAGGATTTGAAAAAAGTGGTCATTTCTTTTTTAATAAACCTTTGGGATATGGCTATGATGATGGAATTAATTCAGCAATACAGGTCTGTAAGTTACTCGATAAAAATAACAAAAAAATGAGTGAAATACTTGGTGAATTACCAACAACTTATCAAAGCCCGACAATGGCTCCCTATTGTAAAGATAGTGAAAAATATGATGTAGTTGAGAATTTAGTTACAGAAATAACAAATATTAAAGAAAATAAAACTAAAGTAGATGATCAAGAAATCAGAGAAATATTAACTGTTAATGGAGTAAGATTTTCTTTTGATGATGGGTCTTGGGGATTAATTAGAGCATCTTCTAATAAACCATCTTTAGTTGTAGTTACCGAAAGTCCAACCTCCGAAGATAGAAAAAAGAAGATTTTTGACTTTATTGATAATCTCCTTCAACAAACTGGTAAAGTTGGGGATTATGATCAAAAAATTTAAAATTCAACTATAAAGAGTTAAGAAAAAATTAGAGAATCGATTAATATGAAGATGAGGTGGCGGAGGGAGACTGAAACCACCTCGTCTTCTAAGTCACTAAAAATCTATATAGAAATAAAGTACCAATAACATAAAGAAAAACACCAAATAATCTTTGTGTTTTAACTCTATCTAGATCTTGAACTGTTTTTGCTCCAATCCTTGCCATGAATGTTGTTATTGGAACAAATATTATAAATGCAGGTATATTAATAAACCCTATACTTAATGGGATATCAGCTTTTAACATCAAACCAGATGTAAAAAATCCAATTGATCCAAATAAAGCTATTATAAATCCAATGGCTGCAGAGCTTCCTATTGCTAAGTTAATAGGATAACCAAAATATCTTAGTATTGGAACATTCATCATAGCTCCTGTTATGCCCATAGGAGCAGATATTAATCCTGACAAAAATCCAAATATTATTCTTGGGAAAATATTGAATTTTTTCTTAATTTTTTTTTTCTTTTCACTTTGTAACAACAAGTAAGCTCCAAAAAAGTAAACAACTGCAGAAAAAAAAAATAACAATGTTTTAGTATTCATCAATGCCGCCATCAATGTTCCAGAGAAAACTCCAATTATTACAAATGTTCCATAATTTTTAATAATATTAAAATCAACAGCATTATATTTTCTGTGAGTTAATACTGATGCTGTAGCAGTTAGAATTGTTATTGAAAAAGCTGTCCCTACAGATAAATGCATTAAATAATCTTTATCAACGTCAAATGCTTCAAATACAAAAAATAAAAATGGAACTGAAATTAATCCTCCTCCGATACCAAAAAAACCTGCAAAAAAACCAACCGGAACAGCGGCTGCCATCATTAAAAAAATAAAATAAATATTATTAATCTCTAAAAGAGTATTATTCAATTTGCCCTGCCGATATACTTTGTGGATTAAATTTTACTTTATCCATTATGTGATCAATTTTCTTAACATCGGCGTCTCTTACACACATATTTTCACTTAAATATCTTTTCCAAAAACTAGAACCTGTTTGTCCATGGAATAAACCAAGAGTATGTCTCATGATTTGATTTAATCTTGTACCTTTTTTAATTTCTTCTTTTAAATACTTAATTAGTTTCTCAACAACTTCTTGTCTTGTCAAAATTTCACTATTATTAAAAATTTGGTTCTCAATATCTGCTAACATGTAAGGGGAATGATAAATTGACCTTCCAATCATCACACCATCTACATTATCTAAATGTTCTTTGATTTGATCAGTAGACGTTATTCCTCCATTAATTATTATTTCTAAATCTTTAAAATCTTTTTTCAATCTATTTACGTATTCATATTTCAAAGGTGGAATATTTAAATTTTGTTTAGGTGTAAATTTTCCTAACATTGCTTTTCTGGCATGAATTATAAAAGTTTTAACACCTGTTTCTTTTAAAATATTCACAAAATTATATAAATTTTCGTATTGATCAACATTGTCATATCCAATTCTAGTTTTAACTGTTACAGGAATTGATGTTTTTGAAATCATTTCACTTAGACAATCAGCAACAAGATTAGGTTCTCGAATTAAACAAGCCCCAAATCTATTTTTCTGAACTTTTTTACTTGGACAACCTAAATTTAAATTTATTTCATCATAACCAAATTCTTCACCTAAATATGCTGCATTTCCTAATAGTTTTGGAGAAGAACCACCAAGTTGCAGAGCAACAGGTTTTTCCCTCATATCAAATTCTAATAGTTTCTTTTTATCTCCTCTATCAATAGCTTCTGAGACAATCATTTCAGTATAGAGAAGAACATTTTTACTGATTAATCTTAAGAAAAATCTTTCATGTTTGTCTGTGCAATCCATCATAGGAGCAACAGAAACTGTTCTATTTAATCTAGACATATTTTTTGAGTTTGCTTGATAAATTAATTTTCTTTTCGTTTACATACTCTTGATGATTTTGCTCAATTTTTCCAAGTTCATATTTGTAATTAACCATTATTCCAAATGATCTTTTAAAACCTACATCGGACACATTTGCATTTATTACAATATCGTCAATTTCTGCACCGTTGTTTAGATGAAATCTACAAACATCATTAATTGGAAAACCTAGATCATTTTTTTGAATAGCTAAATAATTTAGAGCAATTTTTGTAAGTAAATCTTTATTGTCTATAAATTTTCTATCTCCAATTTTTAATCCTAATGATTTTAGAAATTCAACTTTGGGAAAGTTTTCTTTTTTAACTATTTCTCCTAATTTTTCATTATCTAAAGACTTAACCCAATCGGCAAAACCGATCATTGGAGAGAGTGTTCCAAAATTCTTTACATCAGTTAATTCTTCTTGCAACTCATAGACTACTCTTTTGATTAAAAAATTTCCTAAAGTAACCCTAGATAGTCCCTCTTGACAGTTGCTAATTGAATAAAATGTTGCGGTGTCATAATTTTCTTTTTTCTCATTATTAGGTCGTGTCAACTCTTGAATGGACTTAGCCAAACCTTTGGTTAATGCAATCTCAACAAAAATAATTGGTTCTTCATCTAAAGCAGGGTGAAAATAAGCAAAAAATCTTCTATTTTCTCCAAGTCTAATTTTTAATTCATTCATATCTTTCATTGAATGAACTTTCTCATATTTTAGTAATTTTTCTAATATTGCTGCTTTAGTATCCCATGTAATTTTTCTTAATTTTAAAAATCCAGGATTAAACCAATTTTTAAAGATATCTATGAGATCATAGTCTAAATCTTTTAATTCTGGATTTTTAATTAGAAAAGTTTGTAAATCCTCTCTTAAAGAAACTATTTCTGGTGTACCATTTGGTGCCATATTTAATCTTTTAAATAATTCTTTTCGTTTACCTGATGATATTCTTGATAAATTTAAAATTGACCTACTATTTTTGTTTTGACTATAATCTTTTATTGCCTCATCTATGCTATCTGAATTTGGTTTATATTTTTCATTAACTTGTAATAAGAATTTTAATTTTTCATCGTAAGACAAGTTATGATACCTAAACAAGACATCTCTTGCTAATGTAATTCCAAAAGCTGCTCCTTTTGATGATAACAGGTCATCACATAGCTCAATCAAATCTCTTTTTTTAGAGAATTTTTTTAATGATTTTTTCTCTAAAATTTTTTGACCAGCATCAGCAATTGTCTCGAATATTCTTTTTATATTTAGCATTGTGTTTTTTATATATTAAAAACCTAAACTTTTACCCATTATTTTGTCAGGTAACCAGGTCACAATCTCAGGAAAAATACACAAAATAAGTATAGCTAAAGCCATAATTATCATAAATGGTATAGATCCCTTTAAAATTTCTGACAAACTAACATCAGGTGTTATACCCTTTATTATATAAAGGTTTAATCCAACGGGTGGAGTAATAAGACCAATTTCCATATTAATTGTAAATACAATTGCAAACCAGTACGGATCAAATCCCAGTTGAGTTATAACTGGCAATAATATTGCTGAAGTCATAACAATTACGGCAACAGGGGGTAAAAAGAAACCTGCAATCAAAAGAAATATATTTATTAAAATAAATACTACCCATTTATTAGAGCTCATCTCTACCATACTTTGAGCTAATGATTGAGTTACGTAAAGTTGTGATAATGTAAATGCAAAAAGATAAGAAGCTGCGATGATAAACATTATCATTACGCTTTCTTTCATTGAAACTTTAACAATATTCCAAATTTTTTTTGGTTGATAAATCTTATAGACGACTGCAATCAAAACAAAAACTAAAAAGGCTCCAACCCCTGAAGCCTCTGATGGAGTAGCAACACCACCATATAAAACATATAAAACACCAGCAATGATTGCTAAGAAAGGAAGTATTCTTGGCAGAACTTCAATTTTTTCTTTAAAAGTTGGAGGCGTTCTATTCTTTAAAGCTTTAGCTGAGTCTTTATCTATAAAATAACTGTGTATAAGTGCCCAAATAGCAAACATGCCTGCAAGCATAAATCCAGGTATCAATCCACTTAAAAATAATCTTCCAATAGATGTTCCAGTTGCAATTCCATAAACAATTAAAACAATGCTTGGAGGAATTAATACTCCTAAAGTTCCACCAGCTGCTATAGTTCCTGTTGCAATTTGATCTGAATATCCTCTTTTTCTCATTTCAGGAATTCCCATGGTACCAATTGCAGCACAGGTTGCGGGACTTGATCCACTTAGTGCAGCAAAGATTGAACAAGCTCCTATATTAGAAATAACCAAACCTCCAGGTACTCTCCATAACCATCTGTCCAATCCTGTATATAAATCTTTTCCTGCTGGGGAATTAGCAACTGCCATCCCCATTAATATAAACATTGGTATTGAAAGTAGGACAAACGAATTTAATCCCGCATAGAAAGTTTCAGCAAAAACATCTAGCATTTGGAAACCTTCGAAAGCAACTAAAAGAGCTATTGATACAAAGCTTAAACCAAAAGCAATTGGTATTCCGGAAAATAATACTATCAAAGTAAAAACAGCAACAATTATTGCAATTATTAATGGATCCATTAGTTAGTATCCTTTTCGTCTGTAAGCTTAATAATTTCTGCTATATATTGTAAAATCATTAATGCAGCACCTATCATCATTGACGAATATGGTACCCACAATGGAGGATCCCAAACCGTTCCTGTTGAGTAATTTTTAGTAAACGCTTCCTCAACCATTAAAAAACCAAAATAGAATAAAATTAAGAAGAATAATAAACTGACTAATGAGGTAAAAATTTTAAGTCTTAATATATTTTTTTTTGATAAGAAATCATAGATCCACTCCATACTCACATGAGCTTTCTCACTTAAAACATATGCACTTCCAATAAATGTTGAAGCAACTAGAAGCATTGTAACTAGCTCTGTTTGCCATGTTATTGCTCTTTGAAAAAAGTATCTTTCAAAAACTAATTCTACAATTACAAGAATTGATAACAGTAAAGCTAGAACTGCAAAAGCTCCACAAGCTCTTGCAACATAATCACAGAATTTTAAGTATTTTTCTTTCATAAAAAAAACCCCTACTTACAGAGAATAAATAGGGGTTCTTTATATATTATTTTATTTAACTGCTAAAGCCATTTCCATTAGCTTATCGCCACCTGGAACTTTTTCAGCAAAAGCTTTGTGAGATGATTTTATTGCAATATCAACCCATGCAGCATGATCATCAGCATCCATATACACTAATTTAACACCTGCAGCTTTGTATGCTTCCTCAAACTTTTTATCTAAGTTTTCTACTTGAGCTGTCATATATTTCTCAGCAACTTTACCTGCTTTCATTAAAGCCACTTGTTGGCTAGAATTTAAAGCATTGTAACTTTTCTTAGACATTAAAATTGGCTCATACATAAACCATAAACCAAATTTTCCTGGAGGAGTTGCGCATTTTACTTGTTCATAAATTTTGTAACTTACAAAACTTCCTGAACTAGTATTTGCACCTGTTAATACACCAGTTTGTAATCCAGTATAAATTTCAGATGATGGCATACTTTGAATACCTGCACCAGCAGCTTCTAACATTTGGTTGAAAGCTTTTCCTGCGGCTCTCATCACTTGTCCTTTAGCATCACTTGGATTTTTGATACATTTAGTTTTTGATGCAAAACCACCACCTAACCATGCATCAGATAGTACTACAACACCAGCATCACTGATTATTTTTTTAATCTCAGTCATCATTGGACCTTTATTAAATCTCAATGCATGCTCATGATTTTTTACAGTTCCTGGCATTAATGTAGCATCAAACTCTGGATGAAATTTTGATGCATAAGCTAATGGGAAAGCAGAAATATCTAATTGACCTGTAGTCATAGGTTTCCACTGTTCTTTTGGCTTATAAAGTGACTTAGCTGGATAAATTCTAATTTCTAAATCAACGTTTGCTTTTTTTACTTCATCAGCAATAATTTGAACCATTTCATGACGTGGGTCAAAAGAGCCATCAGCTCTTGGTGTACCTGGCCATTGGTGACTTGCTTTTAATGTAACTGCGTATGCAGATCCTACTATTGAAAAAGCTATAATTATTGAAGACAAATATAATGTTATTTTTCTTAACATAGTTTTCCCCTTTTTATTTATAATGATGATATTAAATTGAACTTGAGCAGAAGAGTCAATATAAGGAAATGACGTACTTATTATGGATGGTCCTTTAAAAAATTTATTAGTTGTTGATCTTACTAGGGTTTTAGTAGGTCCATATTGTACAATGATTTTATCTGATCTCGGTGCACGTGTAATTAAAGTAGAAGCACCAGAAATTGGTGACGATTCAAGAAAATTTGGACCTTTTGTTAAAGATTATTCAGCATATTTTATGTCACTGAATAGAGGAAAAGAAAGTATTGCTCTTAATTTAAAAAATGAAGATGATAAAAAAATCTTCGATAAAATTTTAGCAAAAGCAGATATTTTAGTAGAAAATTTTAAACCAGGTACTTTAGAAAAATGGGGGTATGGTTGGAAAGATGTAAGTAAAAAATATCCAAAATTAATATACGCTTCTGCATCTGGTTTTGGTCAAACTGGCCCTTTAAAAGAATTGCCCGCTTATGACATGGTTGTTCAGGGAATGGGTGGACTGATGAGTGTTACAGGTCATCCAAATAGTGAACCAACAAGAGTTGGAACATCAATTGGTGATATTACAGCAGGCCTTTTTACTGCAATCGGAATTAATGCAGCTTTGTATGATAGACAAAAAACAGGTAAGGGAATGTTTATAGATGTTTCAATGTTAGACTGCCAAATTGCGATTTTGGAAAATGCAATTGCAAGATATTTATCTAAAAATGAAATTCCTAAACCGATGGGATCTAGACATCCCTCAATCGCTCCGTTTGAGGCATTTAAAACAAAAGACAGTTATATAATAATTGCTGCAGGTAACGATAAATTATATGAAAAACTTTGTGAAGTATTAGGAATACCTGAAATGGTCAGTGACAAAAGATTTAACACTAATTCGCTCAGATGTGAAAATATGAATGAACTAAAATCAATTTTTGAAGATAAGCTTTCTTCAAAAAATACTTCTGAATGGGTTAGTGAAATGGAAAAATTAAAGATACCTTGCGGACCAATATTTAATATTAAAGAAGCTGTAGAAAATCCTCAAGTCGAAGCAAGAAACATGATTGTTAAAGCTTATCATAAAGTGGTTGGTGATTTTAGATTGGCAGGAAATCCCATAAAAATGTCTTCATACGAAGATAAAAGTACTAGAGGGGACATTCCTGATCTTGATGAACACAGGGAACAAATATTAAAAGAGTTTTCTTAATTAAGAATTATTTTCTTCGTCGCTTACGTTATCTGAAACTTGTTCTTCTGCTTCAGAAACTTGATCTAGTGAAACATCATCACTTTCTTCAGCTTCGCTTGGAGTTTCTACATTAACATCAGGTTGAGCTGATGGTGATAATTCAGCAAGATCTTCTTTTGAAACTTGAATTTTTTCAGGGATTTTTCTAGCTCTTTTAGAAGGAAGAATTGGTACACCACTCTTTGAAATTTCACCTTTGTACAAATTCTCAAAATCATCACCAATATCTTCGTCTTCTTCAGCAGTATCGTCGATTTGTTCTACATGTTTTCTTAGTTTGTAAACTGCAGCTTCGGTTAAATCTGGAACTTTAATTGTTTCTTCAGCTATTTCTCTTAAAGCAATAACTGTGTGTTTATCGTTATCTCTATCTAATGTAGGTTCAATTCCTGAATTAAGTTGAGTGGCTCTTTCTTTAGCAACTAAAACTAATTCATAAGGGCTATCTACTTTGTCAATACAGTCTTCAACGGTAACTCTTGCCATGGGCGATTAAATATACTCCAAGATCAACAAAATCAAGTATTTTTACATTAAAATTGGATTTAATTTTTTTCTAACTAAAAAAAGAAGAATAAAAGAAATAAGTATATAAAGTGCAGATATTATAGCAATTTTCTCAATTGAAAATCCAATATCAATTAAAATTCCAAAAAGAGCAGTTCCGAAAGCTGTTGAAAAAACCATAAGAGCAGTGGTCAAAGCCTTAATAGATCCAATATGCTTTACACCATAAACTTCAGCCCAAGTAGAAGATCCCAAAACGTTTGCCAAACCATTTGATATTCCAATTAAACCTAAAAATATAAATGCAGTAAATTGTGCATCAAAATAAATAATTACAAAAGTCGATAGAAATAATGGAATATTCATAAAAATTAAAAGTTTTCGACTTGTAAATTTATCAATTAAAAAACCAGATATTAAAAGTGTAATTACTGAAAATACTGAATAAGACATGAAAGACTGCGCAATTACAAATGGTCCCCAGTTTTTTGATTCAGTAATAAATGATTGATAAACAAATACACCAGTTGCAATCCAAGGCATGGCCAGCATATTCATGCTCACGATATAAAATTTATAATCTTTTATTACTTCAATTCTTTTCCATTGCTTAATATTTTCCTCTTTGAATTCTTCACCTCCAGTACTTTCTCTTGTATCAAGTTTAACAGTTCGAACTAAAAAGAACGATGCTATAGGTAAAAATATTAAAATTAATATTGCAATTACAGTCCAAATATTTTGCCAAGTGGTTAATGACAATAAAAATACCATTAAAACAGGTAAAACAAATTCAGCACTAGATAAACCAAACCAGCAAATACTTAACGCCCTACCCCTTGATTTTGTGAAATATCTTGAAACTGTTGTTGTTGCAGTATGAGACATCATTCCTTGACCAGAAAATCTCATTAAAAAAATTGCAATGAATAAAAAAACTATTGATGAAATTTTTGAAAAGAAAAAACAAGAAAAAGATAAAAGTAATGTTACATAGATTGCAAATCGAAAAATATTTATATCATCAATTTTCTTTCCTACCCAAATAAGTAATAAACTACTGCACAATGTTGCAGATGCATATATTGAGCCAAATTGTCCATGTGTTATCGATAGTGTCTCTCTAATACTTGTATTGAATATTCCAAGAAAAAAACTCTGTCCAAAGCTTGAAAAAAATGTAAATATAAAACCAAATACAATTACTTTTAAACTTAAATTTTTAAACATAAAAAAATATGACTTCTAAAGTTGCTTTCATAGGTCTTGGTGTAATGGGTTATCCAATGGCAGGATATATATCAAAAGCAGGACATAATGTAACTGTTTTTAACAGAACAAAATCAAAAGCAGAAAAATGGATTGGTGAATACAAAGGTAATATGGCTGATACACCATCTGAAGCTGCGAAAGATGCTGATTTTATTTTTACCTGTGTTGGGAATGACGATGATTTAAGACAAGTTTCATTAGGAGAACATGGATTATTTCATAATGCCAAAGAAGGATGCGTATATATAGATAATTCAACAGTGTCTGCTGAAATTTCTAGAGAACTTTATAAAGCTGCAAAAGATAAAGGATTTGGTTTTTTAGATGCTCCTATATCTGGAGGACAATCAGGTGCAGAAGGTGGGATATTAACTGTCATGGTTGGTGGAGATGATAGTGATTTTAAAAAAGCAGAGCCAATAATTGATTGTTATAGTAAAAAAGTAACTTTGATCGGCCCATCAGGCAGTGGACAATTAACTAAGATGGTTAATCAAATGTGTATTGGTGGTTTAGTTCAAGGTTTATCTGAAGCAGTAAATTTTGGAATTAATGCAGGTTTAGATATGGATAAAGTTATGGAAACTATTTCAAAAGGTGCTGCTCAATCTTGGCAAATGGAGAATAGATATAAAACTATGGTTGCTGATAAATTTGATTACGGATTTGCTGTAGATTGGATGAGAAAAGATTTAAAAATTTGCATTGAAGAAGCAAAAAGAAATGGTTCACCTGTACCAGTAACCGAAATTGTTGATGGTTATTATGCTGAAGTTCAAAAAATGGGTGGTAACCGTTGGGATAGCTCCAGCTTAATTGCTAGATTAAAAAAAAAATAATTGTGTCTACCACTGTTCCCTACTACGAGGATATTTCCGAAATAAAAAAGAAAATTTGGTCAATGTTAACTGATGCAGTTACTAATAGATCATCTCCTTTTAGAATACCTGTTTTTTCGTGTGGAATTGAGAATGATATCGAAAGTAGAATTGTTGTTCTTAGAAAATCAGACGAACAAAATAATTTAGTTCAATTTCACAGTGATATTAGATCTGATAAAATTAAAATATTAGAAAAAAATCCTAATTCATCTATGTTATTTTACGACAAAGATGAAAAAATTCAGGTTAGATTAAAAGTTGAAGCTATTATCAATCACAATAATGATATAACAAAACAAGCTTGGCAAAAAACTCAACATATAAGTCGTAAATGTTACTTAGTAGATAAAGGACCAGGTACAGAGTCTGATATTCCAACATCTGGCTTAAAACCTGAATTAGATAATTTTGATTATACAAAAGAACAAAGTGAAGAAGGATATAAAAACTTTACTGTTATACAATGTAAAATTAAATCTATAGAATGGTTGTACTTAGCTGCAAAAGGTCATCGTAGAGCTAGATTTGATGTTGATAATAATAAAGATGCTTGGTTAGTTCCTTAATTATTTAATGATCTTTTGGATTTCGATTATACTCTTTATTAGCTTGTTCATTATTAAATAATTTCATAACTCCACTACCGTTTCTGTCCCAATAAGTAAACTTACATCCAGATCCGCCACTCCTATAGTTCCACTTACCTCTTTTAAGATCGCTTGCCTGTTTTTCTCTAAGTTTAACAAGTTTTTTGTGATTATATTTTCCCCATTTGTTCAAACATATTAGCTTAAAAGGATCGTAAGGATCTTTTGACGTTGGTGTTAGATAGACTGAGTCTTCTCCTTTTGGACAGCCTTCGACATCGTGAACATAAGCTTTTCCAAAAAACATTTGTTTTGCATCAGTGTCTTGTCCACTTTTAAAATGTGCTTTTTTACTCATTCCAGGAACGCAAGCAAAACCTCCTCCCATTGCATGATGCACTTCGTGAACAGCTGTTTTAACCATACTATTTATATTTTTATTGTATTTACTTTTAAGAAAAATTGATGCCATTCCTACACCACCTTCTCCACCATCTTGGCTAGTTACATCAGCAAAAGTAAAATATACTTTTTTTGGATTATTAAATCCATTTAGCCAGAGGTAAGCACGATAGTTATTATTTATATGTTTGTGGAGTTCTTTTCTTTTTTTATCTAATCTTATAAAGGTAACATCTAATTTTCCATCTTTTCGATAATCGTATTTATACTTTTTTACACCTGACGATCCTTTTGTTTTTTTACTAAACATTTCAACAAGAGCGTTCATTTTGTTAGCATATTCCTCAATTTTACCATTTATATCCAGCTCACGGTCTTTATCACTAGCTGTCAGCATGTATATAAAATGAATTTGATAATCATCAGTTACATCTGGTTGATCTTCAAAAAACCGTCCGTCTTTTTCATCTGATGCTAATAATGATGAACTAAATAAAGTGATTAATAATGCTAATAATATTTTTTTCATAATCCTCTAATTATTATATTAGTCCCTTCAGCATTATCGAGTCTAATTTGTTTGATAGGTTTATATTCTTCCGAATTATACCACTCTAGCGCTCTCTCATAACTAGGAAATTTTAGAACTATTATTCTTGGAAATTTAGTTTCACCATCAAATATTTGATATTCACCATTTCTTACTAAAAACTCTCCATCAAATTTTTTTACAATTGGATTTACTTTTTCAATATACTCTTTATAATTATCTGTATTGGTTACTTTTAATTGCGCAATTACATACCCAGCTGGCATATTAGAATAATTTTTGCATTTAATTCCCTTGAAAAATACCAAATTCTTTTTCCCATGGAGCTTCTACATCGTCGCGTGCATAAAAACAGTCTCCTCCTTCACCTCTATCATAAATATTTTCATAATTATGTTTTGTAAATTTCCATTTTTCTTTTGGTATACAAGTCACTTCAAAAGGATCAAAAGGTGTATCTGATGTAGGTGTAAAATAAACACTGTCCTGCATGTTTGGACAAGTTTTATTATTATGACCCCAATAATCATCATTTTTTGGGTCTAAGGTATGATTTGTTCCGTCACCCGATCTACTCATCATATCTTTTGTTTTTTTAGTATTATGTCCTTCAGTAAAATTTGGTGAACATTTATAAATTCCTCCCATAGCATGTAAAATCTCGTGTAAAATAAAATATCCAACCTCTTTATTATTAAGTGGCCATTTTTTTTGATGTTTAGAAAATACACTAAAAATTGGAAATCCACCAGAAAATGGCCAATCTTTATGAGTAAAGTCTCCAAAGTTAAAATATATTTTTTTAGGGTTGTTCATTCCGTTATTAATAATGGATCTTCCAAATACATTTCCACAAGTACCCCACTTAGACTTTTTCATGTCTTTCTTAGTTCTATTTATTCTAAGAAAAGTAATATCTAACTTTCCGTCTTTACGTCTATCCCATTTTAATTTCTGACCTTCTCCATTATTAAAATTTGATTTCTTGTTTGCTTTAGCAGTTGTTTTTAAAATCCATTTATTTGCAGTTTCAACCCATTTTTCTAACTCTCCATTTATATCTCCCTCCTTATCTTTGGAATCTTTTAATAGAGTGTAAACAATATGAACTTGGAAATCATCGTTGACATCAGGTTGATCCTCAAAATACCTACCTGGTTTTTTGTCACCATCTAAAATAACTAGTGTTGTATCGCTATCATAACATTTGTCAGCATAAGCATTTGAAATTAAGTTAAGTAAATAAATGATTGATAATAAAATAGTTTTTTTCATTTAATTAATTTAACCATTTTCTAAACCACTTTGCATCTGCATATTTGTGAATATCAAGCGTACACCAACTATCCTTTTTTTTCTCAATAAATTTGAGTAATTTTTTATGATTGTATTTTTCTGGAATTGAAAAATTATAGTCTGATAAAATACCTCTAGAATTTTGAGCCATTGCACATACTATTTGAATTGGATCATATGGATTTTCAACTGTAGGTGTCATATAAACGGAGTCTTTCAAATCAG
This sequence comes from uncultured Pelagibacteraceae bacterium, assembly GCA_902618205.1. GTDB lineage: Bacteria > Pseudomonadota > Alphaproteobacteria > Pelagibacterales > Pelagibacteraceae > Pelagibacter. Next base: position 223,451 of record CACMZL010000001.1, read on the forward strand.
GACAACCTTTCTCTACATCTCCATAAATATATTTTAAACTCCAACTTGGATCTAATCCAACAACACCTCTAGCTGTATGTCCGTTACTGTGTGTTTTATTACAAGCCCACGCAGGTCCTTGAGTGTGAACTAACTCATGTAAAGTTATTAATCTTCTTAAATCATTGTTTGATCCTATATTACTTTTTAGAAAAATATAACCATGATGAGCACCTGCCATGCCTCCATCACGATGTTTCTCGTCAACAAATGCAAAATATGTTTTTTTTGGATTATTAAAACCTATTGAAGTTAAGAAAAAATCAGGGTACTGCATATTCCATCCCTTTCTGCTATTAGCTTTTGCATCTAATCTGACAAATGAAATATCTATTTTTCCATCTTTTCTCCTATCTATCTTCCACTTTTGTTTGTTTCCAGTCATTTTGAAGAATTTATTATTTATTGCCTCAATGTCTTCAGCCATTTTTCCATTTATATCCCATTCTCTGTCCTTGCCTTCAGATCCAAGTAAATAAATAAAGTGAACTTGGTAATCTTGATTTATATCTGGTTGATCCTTAAAAAACCTACCTGGTTTTTTGTCATCCTCTAAATATGAAATTTTTTTTTCTAGTGGGGCGTCTTTGCTCGCTAAAACAGCTTGCTTATCAAAATTCTTCCAAACTATTTTATCATTTACAGCAAATATAAAACAATCTGTCTTTAATTTGTTTTTCTTTGCTTCTTTTGTGCATTTCTTAAATGCGTATTTATGGTCCTTTTTACTGACTTCTTTTTTTGGCCAAGTTTGATACCAAACACAATCATTTTCAGTCACAGATGCATACATCAAAAAATTTTTACCTTCTGATTTTGATACAGATAAGTCTGACTGATATTTTTTTAGCATTGTTTTTTTACATTCTAAAGAAATTGAACTCGAACCAGTTTCATTAACTCCAGCATTTGCAAAATTAAAGCTTAATAAACAAGTTAATAAAAATAAAAGCAAAAATATTTTTTTCATTTTTTCAATTAATAATACTTTTCTTTTCTTGTAAAAAAGTTCTCTTTAACTCATTTCTATTATAAAAATATGCCTCATTATAATTTTCTTGATTGCTTATTCTTAATTGTGCAATTACATACTCTTCTAGCATATTAAAAAACAGTTTTTATGTATCTTTTCCAATTATCTTGGTAATGTTTAGCGTTCTCAGTAATTTTACCTATTTCTTCATCTGTAAGTTTTCTTTTAACAACTCCAGGAGAACCTACCACTAATGAATTATCTGGAATTTCTTTGTTTTCAGTTATTAATGCTTTTGCACCAATGATGCAGTTTTTGCCTATTTTCGCATTATTTAAAATAACAGCTCCAATACCAATTAAACTATTATCTCCTATTGTACATCCATGAAGCATAACGATATGACCGATTGTTACGTCTTTACCTATTCTTAATGGGCAGCCTGGGTCAGTGTGCAGAACACTCCCATCTTGAACATTTGAACCTTCTCCAACATGAATGTTTTCATTATCCCCTCTAATTACAGCATTAAACCAAACGCTAGAGTTTTTTTCTAAAGTGACATCTCCTATTATAGTTGCATTTGGTGCCACCCAATTTTCGCCAGAGTTTTTTGGTTTTTTATCTTTTAAATCGTAAAACATAATTTATATATTATTACATTATGCCTATTAAAACACCAGTATGTGATTTTGGAAAAAAAGCAGAAAACTTTGAGTTAAAATCTACAGAGAACAAATTAATATCCTTAAATGATATCAAAGGTGAAAATGGAACTTTGATAATGTTTATTTGTAATCATTGTCCTTATGTAAAAGCAATTATTAAAGATGTGGTGGAGGACTGTACTAAGCTTAGTGATTTAGGAATAAATTCAGTTGCAATATGCTCTAATGATCCAATTAATTATCCAGAAGACTCTTTTGAAAAAATGATAGAGTTTGCAATTAAACACAAGTTTAATTTTCCTTACCTGATTGATGAAACACAAGACATTGCAAAAAAATATGATGCTGTATGTACTCCAGATTTTTTTGGATATGATAAAGATTTTGGTCTTCAATATAGAGGAAGAATAAGAGAATTAAGAGAACTAAAACCTGTTAGATCAGGAGACAGTGATTTATTTATTGCTATGAAACAAGTTTCAGAAACAGGCAAAGGTCCTGAAGAACAATTCCCAAGTATGGGTTGTGGTATTAAGTGGTCATCTAATTAATGTATTTAATAATAACTAGAACTTTTCCACCCGATGTTGGTGGTATGCAAAATTTAATGTGGGGATTAGCAAGATCTTTATCAAAGTTAGATATGGTTAAAGTTTTTGCAGATTACCACGAAGATCATAAAACGTTTGATGATAAAGTTTCTTTTACAATTGAAAGAGTTAGTGGAATTAAATTATTAAGAAAATATAGAAAATCTCTACTAATAAATGAATATTTAAATGAAAATAAAAATGTAAATTGTATCATTGCAGATCACTGGAAAAGTTTAGAACTTATAAAATCCCCAAAAAAGAAAATATGTTTAATTCATTCTAAAGAAATTAATCATCCTAAAGGATCTAGATTAAACAAAAAAGTTTTAGAAGTTTTAAATAATGTTGACCATGTAGTAGCAAACTCGAACTTTACGAAAAATTTAGCAGTTAGTCTTGGAGTTGAAGAAAAAAGATTAATAGTCATAAATCCAGGTGTAGATCCTGTTGAAGAAATTTCAAAAGATGACCTTAAGCAAGCAGAAGAAATGCTAAGAGGAAAAAAACAAAGGCTAATTACTGTTTCTAGATTTGACAAAAGAAAAAATCATGAAAAAGTTATAATGGCTATTCGGAATTTAAAAGAGAAATATCCTGATATTACTTACACTTGCATAGGATATGGAGATGAAGAGGAAAATTTGAAAAAATTAGTTATAGAACTAAAACTTGATAAATATGTAGTTTTTTTAAGTGATATCTCTAATGAATTAAAAAATGCAATAATAGCAAAATCCAATATTTTTATAATGCCCTCAATAATTCACAAATCTTCAGTTGAGGGCTTTGGAATTTCTTTTATTGAGGCCGCACAATACGGGATTCCATCTATAGGTGGTAAAGATGGCGGTGCTTCTGATGCAATTGTTCATAATAAAACGGGATTAATTTGTGATGGTAATAGTCTAGATGAAATTTATTCAAGTATAGATAGTTTATTTGAAGGTAATAAATATATTGAGTTTGGAAAAGAGTGCAAAAGTCATTCCGAAAATTTTCTTTGGGATAAGATAATTGAAAACTACAAAGGAATCTTATAAAATCAAAACATGTTAGATAAATTTAATGGAGTAATTTATTTAAGTATTTTTATCGTCCATTTTATCGTTTACGCTGTTTATGCTTTTAGAACAGTGGTAGCAACAAAATCATTTTTAGACCAATACAATATAGATCATTCTGCAGCTGTGATGGTTAGATTTTTTGGAGCACCGTTTATTGCATCAGTTTTAGTAGCACTATACATAATGTTAATTAAAGCAGATGGTTTGGCAGGAACATGGGGTTTCTTTACATTAATTTTTGCTCAAAACGTTTTATATTTGTTAATTGGGATATATACAATTTATATCAATAAGCTTGGACATAACGAAAAAACAAATAGTGAAGGTGTCATCGCATCAGGAATTTTAACAGTGCTAAGTGGAATTCTTTGCTACGGTCTAGCTGATAAAATTTATATTTAACTTTTTTTTCTAAAAGTTGAAAAAATTTGCCAACCAACAATTGTGATTGTGATCAATAATATTATGAGTGTTATTGGCCTATCCCATAAAAAATTAGGCGAACCATCACTTATTAAAAGTGACCTTCTCAATGTTTCCTCCATTAATCCACCTAGTACAAAAGCTAATATTAAAGGTGGCATGGGAAAATCATAGAGTCTTAAAAAAGTTGCAACCAGCGCAATACCTATCATTAAAAAAATATCGAAATTATTAAACGACATTAGATATATTCCCGTTACTGAAAAAAATAAAATTAAAGGAATTAAATAATTTCTAGGTACTGCTAAAATTCTAGCGATATAAGGTATTAAAGGTAAATTTAAAATTAAAAGCATGACCATGCCAATGTACATTGACATTATAACTGACCAGAATATTTCAGGGTTAGTTTGATAAAGTCTTGGTCCTGGCTGAATACCAAATCCTAAAAGGGCTCCAAGCATAACTGCAGTTGTACCGCTTCCAGGAATTCCTAATGTTAGCAATGGAACAAATGAACCAGAGCAAGCCGCATTATTTGCTGTCTCTGGTGCTGATAAACCATGAACGCTTCCTTTTCCAAACTTTTGTTTTTCTTCCTCATTTACATAATTTCTTTCCATTCCATATGCTAAGAAAGATGCAATTGTTGCGCCTGCACCAGGTAAAACGCCAATTAAGAAACCAAGTATTGAAGATCTTGGAATTGTTTTAGCCATTTTGATGGTTTCTTCTTTATTTACTTTGATTGAACCTAGTTCTGTTAATGAGATTTGTTTTGCTGCTCTGTTTGGATCTTTCCCTCTAAAAATAATTGTAAGAGCTTCACTCATTGCAAATGTAGCCATGACAATTAATACAAAGCTTATTCCATCAGTTAAATTCATATTGTTAAAGGTAAATCTTGTTATATCTGATAAAGAGTCTTGTCCTACAGTTGCTAACATTAATCCTAAAACTACCATCATCATTGCTTTTAAAAATTGACCTTTAGATGAAAATGCTGAAATGGCGGTTAAACCTAAAATCATTAGTGCAAAATAGTCAGGTGACCTAAAAGCTAAACTTACTTTTGACAAACTAGGGGCCGCAACTAATAAAAATATTGCAGAAATTGTTCCTCCAGCAAATGAACTATAGGCTGCTATCGCTAAAGCCTTACCAGCTTTTCCTTGTTGTGCCATTGGATAACCATCAAATGCAGTAGCAACAGTTCCTGGTATTCCAGGAGCATTTAATAAAATAGAAGATGTAGATCCTCCAAATACTGCTCCATAATAAACACCTGCCATTAAAATTAAACCTGTTGAAGGATCAAAGCCGTAAGTAATTGGTATCATTAATGCAATTGCAGTCATTGGACCAAGTCCTGGTAGCATTCCAATTATTGTTCCTGCAAAACATCCAACCATCACCATTAAAATATTCGTTAATGATAGCGCAGTTGATAACCCAATTAGTATTCCTTCGATCATCCCATAACTCCAATATATTTTAAAAACGGATCACGTAGGTAAATGTTTAATAAACCATGTAACAAATACATAAATGCAGCAACAAATGGGAAAGATAAAATAAACATTAACCCCCATCTTCTTTCACCTAAGAAATAGTAAGATGCAAAAAGAAATAAAGAAGTTGATATAAAATATCCAATTTTCAAAATTACAGCTGCATATATTAAAGAGATTACAATTAAATAAATTATACTTTTATAATCTAAGTGTTTGTGATTTACTTCTGTAGTAACTTTCTCAGGTAAAATTATTTTTAAACTCGATAAAATTATTCCTGCCCAACCTAAATATATTGGAAAAGTCCTAGCATTGAATGGTGCATTCTCATCGAATGCAAATACTTGAATGTTGTAAGCCGTGTATAAATAAAATACCGATAAAACTAAAAAAAGCAGTGAGATAAATTTTGTAGGACTTATTCTCACTGCTTTACATTCTTTAATAATCTATAAAGATTATATTACTCCAAGTTTTTTCATCAGAGCTGTCATTTCAACTGTTTGTTTTTCCAAGAATGCATCAAATTTAGAACCTGGGTTATAAATATTTACCCATGCATTTCTTTTTCTAACAGCTTCCCACTCTGGTGTTTTTTGAACATCCCCAAGCATTTTAGATATTTTGTTATAATCACTCATACTCATGCTTTTTGGTGCAAAGAAACCTCTCCAGTTAACAAACTGAACATCATACCCTTGCTCTTTTAATGTTGGAGCTTCTGGTGCATCACCTACTCTTTCAGGAGCTGTGATACCAATTATTCTTACTTGATCTCTAGCACCCATTACTTCACCTAAGCCTGTTGAAAGTATTTGAGTTTCTCCAGATAAAAGTCCAGCAAGCGCTTTTCCACCAGCATCATATGGAACATAGATCACATCGTTCGGATTTGCTCCAGCTGCTTGGAAAGCTAACGCACCAATTAAGTGGTCCATGCTTCCTCTTACAGATCCTCCAGCCATTTTAATTGACTTTGGATCTTTTTGATATTGATCAACTGCATCTTTGAAATTTTTGATAGGTGAATTTTTTGCAACAACTATTGCACCATAATCTCCAATTACACCTGCAATTGGTTTAACATCTTTATAAGATAATGTACCAGTATCTTTTACATAACCTTTGTGTCTTGTAATAGATCTTAACACCAATGGTGTTGACTGAACTAAAACTGTATCTTTTGGAGCGTTATTGATTAGGTAAGCCAAAGCCTTACCACCTCCACCACCTGACATGTTTTCAAATGATGCACTTTTCAAAAAACCAGCTTTTGTTAATGCTTCTCCAGTACCTCTAGCAGTTCCATCCCAACCACCACCAGCACCACCGCCAATTAAAAAATGTAATTTTTCAACTGCAAATGAACTTGTTGATGAAAACAGAAGGAAAGCAGAGAATAAAACTGAAATAAAAGTTTTAATTAGTTTCATTATTTCCTCTCTTATTATATTTATGAAACCATCATTAAACATAAGTTATAAATTTTAGTCAATGCTCAAATATAATACTTCTAAAAACATAAAAGAATATTTTTTAGCATTAATAGGTAGTTATAAAGCTCTATTTATAGGTCTAGTCGGTGGATACATAGGTACATTAATAAATTTACCCTTACCATGGTTGTTAGGATCTTTAGGTTTAAATTTATGTTTCGCATTTACGAATTATAAAATAGTTTTTCCAACTAAATTATTAAATCCTATATTTTTAATTGTTGGTATAATTCTGGGAGGAACACTAAATGTAACATTATTGTATAAAATCCATTTATGGATTTTCTCATCATTAGCAATGTTGGTCTGTACAATAGTTAGTACTATTCTTGCTGGTTATTATTTTTTTAAAGTTTGTAAATTTAGTAAATTTATTTCAGTTTTGGCAGCTCTTCCAGGTGCATTTGTTCCAATATCTGCAGCCTTATTGGAATTTGGTAAAAGCAAAAATGATAAAGGTGTTTTGATCCCTCAGGCTACAAGAGTGATATTTATCGTTAGTTTTGTTCCTATTTTTTTTATAAATAATTTAGGCTTCTCAGAAATCACAGGTTACAATTATGAAAATATCTATAATGAAAGATATTTTTTAGAAATATTTTTTTTATTAATAATCTGTTTCATTTTTGCGAATATACTAAAAAAATATAAGATTCCTTCTCCAACTTTAGTTGGCGCAATGGCTTTATCTGGAGTTTTTTATACCTTTGAAATAATTAATGCCAGATTTCCAGATGCATTTATAAATATTGCTTTTATATTTCTTGGAACAGCTTTGGGCACAAGGTTAAACGGTTTGAAAATTAAAGAATTACTTTTTTTTATTTTCCATGGAATTATAGTTAGTTCAATTTTAGTAATTGTTGCAATGATAACTGCTTATTTGCTTACTTATATAGGGTTTGAATTTATACCAACTTTTTTAAGTTTTGCTCCTGGAGGAATTCATGAGATGGTAGTTATTAGTGTTGCTTACAACATTGATCCAATATTTGTGAGCTACCATCATTTTTTAAGAATTTTCATAATAGTTTTATTTTTGCCTTTTTTATTATCAAAATTTAGAAAAACTAATTAATGGATTCTTGCATTTTTTGAAATACTTTATCAGCAGAAAGTTTAGCCAAATCTGAAACTTGAATTGCTTTAAAGTATTCTCGTTCAATACTAACTTTTTGAGCAGTAGTGTGTGATCCAAATAAAACTAAACCTTTTACATTTAAGTGTGCTGCCATATGTGCTGGACCAGTATCATTGGAGATAACAAAATAACTATCTTTTATTAATGATGAAAGTTGAGAAATACTTAATGCTTTATCATTATTTAAAATAATATTAGCATCAATATCTTTTGCTAATTTTATTTCATTTGGGCCAGGAGCTATTAAAATTTGAATTTTATCTTCAAAAGTAGATTTAATTTTTTTAATTAATTCATTGTAATATGGCCATCTTTTTATGGTTAAATGAGACGATGAAAAAGGAAATAAAATTATATACTTGTTTAAATTATATTTTTTTTTGATTTCTGAAATATTTTCACAGCTCCAAGAAAAGTCTGGTTTTGTTACCTTATCAGTTTTAATTCCAGAAACATTTAATTGATGTTCAAAGCGATTTAGAACAGTGTCTTTATCAAAATCTGTCTTATTAGTTCCCTCTGGAAGAGTTGTTTCAGTTGATGACCAAATATCTGATGAAGCTTTGGGGTAAAGAATTTTTTTGTAAAAACTTGTTCTTTTAGAATTTTGAAGATCATAAACTTTAATAAATTTATATTTTTTTATCTTTCTCATTAATAAATATAAATAAATTAGGTTAAACCTAGAGAGCCTTTTATCTAAAATTACATCAGTTATATTTGGATTTTTTTTTAATAAATTATAATATGGCTTAGTCGACAGTATATATAGATTATCATTTGGATGGTTGTCAGATATATCTTGAATTGCACCACTTGCTTGAGCTATATCACCCAAGGAACCATGTTTTATAATAAGTATATTAGACATATTTTTAACAACTTAACATAATATCAATTTATATGAATAAAATTTTAGTAGAAGTATCAGTTGGAGAATTACTGGATAAAATTTCGATTTTAGAAATTAAATCTGAAAAAATTAAAGATCCTGAGAAACTAAAATTTATAATTGATGAATATAATATTTTGAAAGATCAATTAAATACAAATATTAAAAATTACAGTGAAATTGAAACTTTGTATAACTCGCTAAAAGAAATTAATTCAAAGCTTTGGGTAATAGAGGATGACAAAAGACTTTGCGAAAAAAACTCTGACTTTGGTGAAAAATTTATTAAATTATCAAGAGATGTTCACTTCTTAAATGATGAACGAGCAAAATTAAAATTAGAAATAAATAATAAAACAGGTTCTAAAATTAAAGAAATTAAAGAATACACAAAATATTAATTTTATTCCCAGTCAAACCTTTGAAAAGAGTCAAATATCTTAAAAATACCTTGCGACCACTGATTACAAACTTTGGAAAATTCAGGGTCATTCATATTTAAGCATTTAAGTGATGCTATTTTGATTTCATCTTTTTTGATAACAGCAAAGTCTATAGGTGGTCCAACTGTTAGATCACTTTTTAATGTAGAGTCCATTGATATCAGTGCGCATCTCGATGCATCGCCAATTGAGACTTTTGGTGTGATTACTCTATCTAAAATAGGTTTCCCATATTTCACTTCTCCTATAACTAAATATGGTTTGCTATCTGCTGGACGAATATAATTACCTTGCGGGTAAACTAAATATAATTGTGGTAGTTGATCTTTTATTTGACCACCAACAATAAAGGTTGAGCCTAGTAAAACACTATCAGTATTAATGCCTTGAGGTGAAGAATGCTCAATATTTAAGGAGCCTATATACGAAGCAATTTGCTCAAAATCACTGCATGTATTTAAATTCATAATACCTGTTTCACTTTTTAAATCTTTTTTTATTGAATTATAAACTGCCTGGGAAGTTCCAAGATTTCCTGAAGTGACAATTACAATTGATCTATCCCCAACATCATGTGTTAGCATTTTGGAGTATATATTTACATTATCAAGTCCAGCGTTTGTTCTAGAGTCTGATGCAAATACTAATCCGGTCTCTGTTTTAATACCAATACAATAAGTCATGATCAATTAACTGTTTAAATTATATGTTATCACATTAAAACCCATTTATTTCATATCAGGTATCTAATTTAATCATTTGCTTATTTGACTCTTATGTAAAAAAATTAAGTAAATATGTCAGATTTTTGGAAAAATTACGATTCAAAATCAACTTTTGACGGATACATTAGCAAAGATAAAAAGTTAAGAAGTCATGCTAAAATTATTTCAAGTATTCTCGAAAAATATGGAAAAAAGAGACTTCAAGAAATTGAGTTAAATTGCCAAAGTACAATAAATGCTAGAGGAATAAATTTTAGAGTTTACTCTGCAAGTAATAGAGCGGAAGAAAAAAAATGGCCTTTAGATATTATACCAAGAATTATAACGAAATCGCAATGGAAAACAGTATCTATAGGATTATCCCAAAGAATTAAGGCGTTAAATTTATTTATAGATGATGTCTATAATCAAAAAAAAATATTTAAGGACAAAATAATTCCAAAAGAATTAGTTTTTAATTCTCCACAATATTTGAAAGAATGCGATGGTTTTTCACCAAAACATAAGGCTTGGGCTAATATTTCTGGAACAGATTTAATTAAAAATATAAATGGTAATTTTTTAGTGCTTGAGGATAATCTTAGGGTTCCATCTGGTGTTTCATATATGTTGGAAAATCGAATGGTAATGAGAGATATTTTCCCTGAATTATTTACAAGATATAAGGTATCTTCAGTTCATCAGTATGCAAATAAGTTATATAACTGTATGACAGAGTGTATTCCAAAGAAAACTAATAACCCACACATGGTTTTATTAACTCCAGGAGTTTATAATTCAGCTTATTTTGAACACGAATTTTTAGCAGAACAAATGGGTATTGCTTTAGTTGAGGGCAAAGACCTATTTGTTGAAAATGACAATGTCTATATGAAAACTGTCAAAGGGCCTCTAAAGGTAGACTGTATATATAGAAGATTAGATGATAATTTTATTGATCCAAAAGTATTCTTTAAAGGGTCTCTTTTAGGAGTTCCTGGTCTATTTAAATGCTGGAGAAAAGGTAATGTGGGTATCATAAACGCATTAGGAACTGGTGTCGCAGATGATAAAGCAGTCTATTCGTATGTAGAAAAGATGATTGTATATTATTTAGGCGAACAACCAAAAATTGATCAGGTTGAAACTTTTTTATGTAATATAAAAACACATAGAAATCATGTTATTTCAAATATATCCAAATTAGTTGTAAAACCGGCTAATGCATCTGGTGGATATGGTATCATGATTGGCCCTAAAGCATCTAAAAAAGAAAAAGATGAAATGATAAAAAAAATTAAGAGAGATCCAAGAAATTATATTGCACAACCATTAGAAATTCTATCGACGGTACCTACAATCACACCTGATAACATTGAACCAAGACATTTAGATTTAAGACCTTTTATTTTAACAGGTAAATCAACGTATGTTACAACAGGTGGATTAACTAGAGTTGCTCTAAAAAAAGGCAGTACGATAGTTAACAGTTCTCAAGGTGGTGGATCAAAAGATACATTGATTGTGGATAGCAGGAATTAAATTAAACTTGGTATTATTTTTCTTAAATCCATAGAGAGCTTAGGATTAATTTTTGAATATATCACTCCCTTGCCTAATTTTTTTAGTGCTAATATTTTTCCATCTGGTGAAATAATAGCCGTATGACCAAATGTTTCTCTTTTAGGAGTATTTCTACCAGTTTGAGCTGGCGCAAATATATAACAAAAATTTTCAATCGCTCTTGCTCTTAAAAGTGTTAACCAATGTTTTTGTCCAGTAAACTTTGTGAAAGCTGAAGGAACAGCGATAAAACTCAAATTTTTTTTTGATAAATTTCTGTAAAGTTCTGGGAATCTTAGATCAAAACAGATTGTAAAACCTATTTTACCCCAAGGTAAATTAGCTGTGACTAATTTATTTCCTGCTTTAAAAGTTTTACTTTCTTTATGTTGCTCTTTATTTGGAATTTTAACATCAAACATATTAATTTTATCATAATATTTGACAATTTTTCCATTTGGTCCAACCAGTATAGATCTATTTCTGAGTTTGTTTTTAACCTTAACGCAAATTGATCCGAGTAAAATCCATTTCTTATATTTTTTTGAAACTTCTCTAATTTTCTTCAAAATTGGATCTTTATTCATTTCAAATGAATATTTAAAAAGTGTTTCTCTACTACTAGACATCAAAGACGAAGTTTCAGGAGTAATAATTAAATCAGATTTATTTTTTATAGCTTGATTTACATATTTAACAATATCTCTAAAATTATTTTCATAATTTTCTCCACTAGATAATTGTATGCAAGCTATTTTCATGTTTGAAATCCATATTTTTTTTCTAAATATCTAATAACATTATGAATTATAAAAGTCATAAACAAATAAATACCTCCTGCCACAATAAATACTTCTACTGGCTTAAACGTTGTTGAAATTATATATTTAGCAACACCAGTTAAGTCCATAAGTGTGACTGTACTTGCTAAAGATGTACCTTTAAGCATTAAAATAATTTCATTACCATAAGCAGGTAAAGATTGTTTTATTGCTATAGGAATTTGTATTTTTGTAAAAATAATTTTTGAAGGTATCCCCAGGCTTCTTCCAGCTTCTAAATATCCTGGTTTTATAGTTTGAAAAGCTGATCTCAATATTTCTGAAGTATAAGCCCCAGTATTTAATGAAAATGCGATTATCGCACACCAGTATGGTTCTTTTAAAACTACCCACAAAAATGTTGTTCTTAAGTATTCAATTTGACCTAATCCAAAATATATTATGAAGATTTGTACCAATAGAGGTGTTCCTCTAAAAATATATGAGTATCCGTAAGCAAATTTATTAATCAACTTATTATTATTCATTCTCAAGATTGCAAAACCTAATCCAATAAAAAGACCAAGAATTAGAGATACAGATAATAGTTTAAGAGTAATCAAAGTTGCATTTAACAACTTAGGAAAACTATTAATCATTAATTCAATATCCATTAATAACCTTTGCTATATTTTGTTTCTAATCTATTTAATAATTGCATACTTAAAAATGTAAGCATTAAGTATAGCACTGCTGCAAATGAGTAAAAAAATAATGGATCTCTAGTTGAACCAGCTGCAATATAGGATTGTCTCATTATTTCAACTAAACCCGTTACAGATATAAGAGAAGTATCTTTTAATGTAATTTGCCAAACATTACTTAAGTTTGGAATTGCTAGTCTTAGCATTTGAGGCAAAATAATTTTAAAGAAGTAAATATATTTATTAAAACCTAAAACTTTTGCAGCTTCGAACTGACCCTTATCAATTGATTGTAGGGCTCCTCTAAATACTTCAGTAGAGTACGCTCCCGATATTATCCCTATTGAAAATGAACCAGTTAAAAAAGCATTAATTTCAATGTAATCATTGTAACCAAATATAGAAGCAACAAACATAATTGCTCCACTTCCGCCAAAGAAAAATAAATAAATTACTAGAAGCTCAGGTACACCTCTAATAACAGTGGTGTATGCATTACCAATAGAATTAAGAAATTTGTTATTAGATAATTTTAATGGAGTGAATAAAGCAGCAAATATAAAGCCTATTATCATTGCGGTTATTGAAACCGCAATTGTCATTAAGGTTGCAAAGAATAACTCATCTCCCCAGCCTTTATCACCAAAATATAGAAGTTCCATAATATAGGTGGCTAATTATAGCCACCCATAAATAATTTATTACATAGAAGCGTCAAAACCAAAATGTTTTATAGCAAGCTTACTAATAATGCCATCATCTCTAGCTTTATCAATTGCTGCATTAAAATCATTTAAAAGTTTAGAATCACCTTTTCTAATACCTACACCAACACCATTACCAAAATCTCCACCTGCAAATGTTGGTCCAGTTAATACAACTGCTTTGCCAGATTTTTCTGCATAATCTGTAAAAGCAACTGCTGCAGCTAATGCTGCATCTATTCTACCAGCAGATAAATCTAAATTAACTTCATCTTGAGTTTTGTAAGTTCTAATTTTTACATTGCCCATTAATCCAGATTCTAAAAAGTTCTGGTGAATTGTTGCTGTTTGTACACCAATAGTTTTACCTTTAAATGCTTTGGTCAGAATATCTAGTGTTGCTTGTTCATCAGCACTTACGTCAGATAGATTTATAGCTGACATTGTTTTAAGGCCTTCGTTTTTCGATCCTTTCATAACAGCTAATGATGCAACTTCATCAGCATAACCTTGAGAAAAGTTTATTGTTTTCATTCTCTCACCAGTTATTGACATTCCAGCCATAATAGCATCAAATTTTCTTGAGACTAAAGCTGGTATCATTCCATCCCAGTCTTGTTCTACAATTGTGCAATCATGATTCATAATTTTACATAATTCATTTGCTAATTCGACTTCAAAGCCAATCAAATTTCCCGCTGAGTCTTTAGAATTCCAAGGTGGATATGCACCTTCGGTTCCTATTTTAATTTGATCTGCAATTGAAGAAATTGTTAGAAATGATGATATTAAAATACCAAATCCTAATACTTTTAATTTTTTCATTTTTTTCCTCCAAAAATTTTAAAGATTATTTCATAAAATTATTGTTTTAAAAAGAAAAATTAATGATTTATTGACGAGGAAAAATTCCAAGAACAATCGAAACTTGGTATATAAACTCTTGAAAGTTTTGTATTTCCAAAATTTTTGTTAAAAACATTTAACCAATTTTCAACTTGTTTTGGTTTTTTGTCTTGGCTTCCTACTTGAGCGGTAATTACACCTTTAGGTTTTAAAATTCTTTCTAAAGATGACATATTTTTTGCAGCCAAATCTATACAAAATTGATCATCATTCAAATCTACAAATATTTGATCATAAGTATTGTCTTTGACAGATTTAATACTTTCAAAAGCATCTCCCCAAACGCATTTAACTGAATTCTTTTCTGTGGCCTTCTCACCAATTTTACTTAGGTGTTTATCACACACATCCACAACTTCAGGATCTAATTCATACCAATCTATAAAACCAAAGTTTTGTGAAATGCATTCTCTTGCAACACCACCGTCACCTCCACCAATAATTGCAGCTTTTTCTTTGTTTGAATTTAAATTAAGACCTGAATTTACAAAGGTTGAGCTATATAAATGTTCATCACTTTCAGCTACTTGTATTTCATTATCAATAAATAAAGCTTTTCCAAATTGTTCTAAATCAAGTATTTCAATATATTGACCTACTTTAGATTTAAAATTTTCTAAAACTCTATTAACAACATATGATTTTTTTAAACCTGGGGAACTATAATTGTCATGATAAAGATCAATAGTATCTCTATTAAATTCTTTAATTATGATATTTGTATGCTCCATCTCATCTTTTATTATATCTAGAGAAACTTTTGGTGATACTTTTCCACATGTAAAAAAATCAAAGCTTACAATTTCTTTTTCTGGGAAAGTATGAAAACTAATGTGGCTTTCAGCAAGCAAAGCGACCAATGTAAATCCTTGTGGCTCGAATTTATATTTAGAGATTTTTAAAACTGTAACTTTTGCTGCTTTAGCAATTTTATAAACTAACTTTTCATAAAATTCGGGAGTATATTCCTTTTTAGTTCCAACTATATCCAGTGTTATATGTTCCCCAACTTTTTCCATAAAATCTAATATATACCTTTTTTAACTAACGAAATTTTTTACTTCTTTCAAACAAAAAACTATTATAATAATTTATCAAGGATAAACATTGAAAAACAATTGGTCAGAAAACGAAGCTAAAAAATATATTAAAAAGTATAGGAAATTAGGTCATTCTGAAGATATGGCTTTAAGAGTTTATACAACTAGGCTTCTAGGAAGAAATCCAGAATTGGTATTGCATGGTGGTGGCAATACTTCAGTTAAGACCAAAATCAAAGATATAGATGGTAAATATTACGATGTCCTTTGCGTAAAAGGCAGCGGATGGGATATGGCTGAAATTGAACCAGCAGGTTTGCCAGCTGTTAAATTAAATCCATTGCTTTCTATGAAAAAAAAGAAAACGCTCTCTGATTATGACATGGTTGCTTTTCAAAAAAAAAATTTGATAGATACAAAATCGCCTAATCCATCAGTTGAAACTTTTTTACATGCATTTTTACCATTTAAATTTGTTGATCACACTCATTCTGATGCAATTATGAAAATCACTAATAGACCAAATGGAGAAATGCTATCAAAAAAAATATTTGGTAAAAAAACTGCAATAGTACCCTATGTAATGCCAGGATTTAAATTAGCGCAAAAAATAAATGAAGTTTATTCTAAAAACCCAAATATAAACTGTTTAATTTTATTAAACCACGGAATTTTTACATTTGCTGATAATGCAAAAGATGCTTACAGTTTAATGATTAAGTATATATCTGATGCTGAAAAAACTTTAACCAAACTAAAAAAGAAAAAAATAAAACAGATAAAGAAAACTAAATTTAATTTCTCAACTGCAGATATAGCTCCTATATTGAGAGGTCTTTTATCTGAAAAAAATGATAACAAATTTATCTTAAATTTTAAAAAAAATAGTAAGTTAGATTATTTTATTAATGGTAAAGATATAAATAGATATTCAAATGAAGGAACGGCTACACCTGATCATGTTATAAGAGTTAAACCATTTCCTTTAGTAATATCACCAAAAGTAAACTGTACTTTAGATGAATTTAAAAATTTAGCTGAAAAAAAATTCAAAGAATATCGGAAAAAATATAAAAAATATTTTGAATCCAATAAGAAAAAAACTAAAGAAAAAAAAGTAATGCTTGATACATCTCCTAGAGTAATTCTTATTCAGAATTTTGGTTTATTTACTGTCGGTGATACCTTAAAAGCTGCAAAAATTGCTGGTGATTTAACCCAAACTAATGCAAATGTAATTTCAAGTGTTGAAGAGACGTCTAGATATAAATTCTTATCAAAAAAAGACCTATTTGATGTCGAGTATTGGTCCTTAGAACAAGCAAAATTAAACAAAGCAAAAAAAGAATTGCAAGGCAACGTTGTTGTTATCACTGGTAGCACTGGTGAAATTGGTAAAGCAACTTATAAATTATTTAAAAAATATGGAGCTGAGGTTGTTTTGCTTGATATTAATAAAAGTAAGATAAATGATTTACAGACAAAAATAAGTGATCTTTGTATTCACTGCGATGTAACCAGCAAACAAAGCGTAAAAAAAGCATTTAGTAAAATTTTGGAAATATATGGAGGTGTAGATATTTTAATATCTAATGCTGGTACTGCTATAGGTGGATCAATTGCAGAAGTTAATGATGAAATACTTCGAAAAAGTTTTGAAGATAATTTTTTCTCGCACCAAAATTGTGCTTCAGAGGCTGTAAAAATTATGAAAAAACAAAATATAAATGGGTGTTTGTTATTTAATATATCTAAGCAATCAGTTAATCCTGGTAAAAATTTTGGACCATATGGATTGCCTAAGTCTGCGCTTTTAAATTTGTGTAAACAATATGCTGTTGATTATGGACACCTTGGCATAAGATCAAATGGTGTAAACGCTGATAGAATTAGAAGTGGTTTATTAAATGATAAAATGATTAAGCAGAGAGCAAAAGCAAGAGAAGTAACTACGGATCAATATATGAGTGGAAACCTACTGCTAAGTGAGGTCAAAGCAGATGATGTGGCCAAAGCTTTTTATCATCTTGCGATATCAAAAAAATCAACTGGAGCAGTATTAACCGTAGACGGTGGAAATATTGCAGCTTCTTTAAGATAATTAATTAAATAACTTTTTTAATCCTTCAGAAGAAGCATCGCAAACTCCCTTTTCTGTTATTAATGCAGTAACATATTTAGCAGGTGTTACATCAAAGGCTAAATTTAATGATTTGCTTTTTTCAGGATATATTAAAACTTTATCAACTTTATTATCTTTGTTAATTCCATCCACATGAGAAAGTTCTTTTGGGTCTCTTTCTTCTATTGGAATATCTTTGGAGTTTTTTAAATTCCAATCTATCGTTGAACTTGGTAAAGCAACATAAAAAGGCACCTTATTATCATGAGCTGCAAGAGCTTTTAAATATGTTCCAATTTTATTGCATACGTCTCCGTTAGATAATGTCCTATCTGTTCCAACAATACACATATCAACCTGTCCTCTTTGCATTAATATTCCTCCTGTATTATCTGCTATAATTGTATTTGGAATTTCTTCCTCATTAAGTTCGTATGATGTAAGGTTTGCTCCTTGATTTCTTGGTCTAGTTTCATCTACCCAAACATGTATTGGTATTCCTTTTTTATGTGCATGATAAATAGGAGAAGTTGCAGTTCCCCAATCTATTGTAGCTAACCAACCTGCATTACAATGTGTGAGAATATTTACGGTATCTTTTTTTTTATTATATATATCTTCAATTATATTTAATCCATTTTTACCAATACTTTCACAAAATCCCTCATCTTCTTTACAAATTTCTTTAGCTTCATTGAGTGCAACATTAAATAAATCTCCAGGTTCAACAAATGACAACTTGTTATTCATTCTATGAACTGCCCACTGAAGATTTATAGCCGTCGGCCTAGAAGCAACTAATTCTTCCGAACTTTTTTTTATAAAATCTAAACTGTTGTTTTCTTTAATAGCTAGAACTAATCCAAATGCAGCTGTGCCTCCGATTAATGGAGCACCTCGAACTTCCATTGTTTTAATAGCATTTATAGCGTCTTTAACTGAATTTAATTCTTTTATTATAAATTTATGTGGTAGCTTTGTTTGATCTATTATTTTTACAACTTGTTTTTCGTCATCAAACCAAATTGTTTTATATTCATCACCATTAATTTTCATTTATTAAGTACTCTTCCTGCAATCGTTTTTAATTTATCTTTAGTTTTTTGAGTTCTTTTTTCTGGAGCGGTAATTATTGCAACATCTAAGCAATTATTAGTTGGATCATTAGAATCAATGTGATTTTCAAAGTTATCTATCAAATTTTTAATCATATTTTTTGCTTTCGCGGCATTATCTAAAAGTACTTTTATAACTTGTTGAACATCC
Organism: uncultured Pelagibacteraceae bacterium; assembly: GCA_902618205.1. Classification (GTDB taxonomy): domain Bacteria; phylum Pseudomonadota; class Alphaproteobacteria; order Pelagibacterales; family Pelagibacteraceae; genus Pelagibacter. The sequence goes on from CACMZL010000001.1 coordinate 242,467, forward strand.
ACATTCTCATGATCTGGATGCCAGCAATCATAATCTGTTACCATTGAAACTGAAGCATATCTAATTTCTGCTTCTCTTGCGAGCTTGGCTTCTGGCATATTTGTCATTCCAATAACATCTGCTTTCCATGATCTATATAGGTTTGACTCTGCTAATGTAGAAAATTGTGGACCTTCCATTACAACATAAGTTCCACCTCTTTGATAAGTTATATTTTCTTTTTTAATAGCATCTTCACAAGCATTCATCAGCCCATTTGAAGTTGGATGTGCCATTGATACATGCGCTACAATCTCATCATCAAAAAAAGTTTTGTTTCTTGCAAAAGTTCTATCAATGAACTGATCAACGATAACAAATTTACCTGGAGGCAAATCTTCTTTTAAAGATCCAACAGCTGAAACAGAGACTATGTCCGTAATACCAAGTTGTTTAAGTGCATCAATGTTTGCTCTAAAATTTATTTTTGATGGAGAAATAAAATGACCTTTTCCATGTCTTGGTAGAAAATAAATTTCTTTATTATTGTAGTTTGCCTTTAAAATTAGATCTGAAGGTTTTCCCCATGGTGTATTTAAATCTAAAGTTTCTCTATCTTTAAACTCTTCAACATCATATAGGCCACTTCCACCAATAATTGCTAATTTATTATTTGCCATAATACATTTTAGATTATAATTAAGTTTTATGGATTTAAAAGAACATATTAGATCAATTCAAGACTATCCTAAAAAGGGAATTCTATTTAGAGACATCACAACTCTTATAAAAAATGAAAAGGCATTTAAAGAATGTATCAACCAAATTGTTGAAAGATCAAAAAAATTTAATTTTGATAAAATAGCTGCAGTAGAATCTAGAGGTTTTGTATTTGCTTCTGCTATCTCATACATCTTAGATAAGCCATTTATAATGTTGAGAAAAAAAAATAAACTTCCCGCTGATGTACATTCTGTTGATTTTGAACTAGAATATGGAACAGCTACAATTGAAGTTCACAAAGATTCTTTCAATGAAAACGATAATGTATTAATTATTGATGACTTAATTGCAACTGGAGGCACTGCTGAAGCTGCAGCTAAACTAATAGAAATATCAAAAAGTAAGGTAGCGGGATTTATATTTGTAATTAATTTATTTGACCTTGGAGGTACTGATAATCTTTTAAAAAAAGGTTATAAAGTTGAAAATCTTTTAGATTTTCCTGGTCATTGATGGTAGCGGGAAGTGGGATCGAACCACTGACCTCGGGCTTATGAGTCTATCGCCATGAACCCTTTAGCGTACCTCTAGTGCAATTACTCCTATAAATGCTCTCTTTCCTTTCTAGTGTCATTGAATCAAATTAAAGAATCTTAGTCAAGAACCAATGTCATTGACGCGTATATGGAGCAATAAAAGTACTTGATTGATTTAAAAAAATAAAAAAAAGTTGATTAAACTAAATAACTAGTTATATAGTTATTTAGCTATGATAAATAACATAACAGCTGCAAAAGGATTTAACGCCGTTGGTTCAAAATATAGGTTGGTTGTTCTAACAGAACTTGTTAAAGTTGGATCAAAAGGGTTAACAATTGGAGAAATCCAAAAATTAGTTAAAATTCCCCTTTCAACTTTAGCTCATCACCTAGATCATCTAAAAAAAGCAAATCTTATTAATCAAGAACAAAAAGGTAGATCTATTTTAAATTTTGCAGAGTTTAAACATATACAGCAATTGGCCAATTATCTTTTAAAAGAATGCTGTGTAAATGAGAAAAAAAGAAAATAATGAAAACTTTAATTTTAAAAAATATCAACATAGAAAAATTTAGTTTTAAATCAGTTTGGACTTTAGTTTTGTTGATTCCATTACTAGTGTTTATCTTCATACCTAAGGAATTTAGTTCGATTATTACTTTTGCTCTAAAAGCTTTAATGGGAACTATCCCTTTTATTCTATTTGCTGTTAGCTTAGTTGCTTACTTAAAAGCAAGTGGTGCCGAAAGTATAGTTTCAAAAGCTTTTAAAGGTAAAGAAGTTAAAACTATTTTTATTGCAACTCTTGTTGGTGGACTAGCTCCTTTTTGTTCATGTGAAGTTATTCCATTTATTGCAAGTATGTTAGCTTTAGGGGTGCCACTCTCAGCTGTGATGGCTTTTTGGTTGTCATCTCCTTTAATTGATCCTCCAGCGTTATTAATCACTGCAAGTGCATTAAATTGGGATTATGCAATTGCAAAAACTATATCTGCTTTAGCAATTGGATTAATAGGTGGTTTTGGAATTTATTTTTTATCAAAATTTGGAATGTTTGCTAGTCCATTAAAGCAACAGACTAAATCTGGTTGCGGATCTTGTTGTGATACTAAAGATCCTTTTGACCAAGAGATAGTATTAAAGTTTTGGATTAAAACTGAGAGAATAGATACTTTTAAAAAAGAGTTCATAACAAATGGATTATTTTTGTTAAAATGGCTATCTCTTGCTTATCTAATTGAGGCATTAATGGTTCAATTCATGTCAGCACAAGTTATAGGAAATTTTTTATCTGGTGATGGATTATCTTCAATTATAATTGGTGCTTTTGCTGGTGTGCCAGCCTACTTAAATTCTTATGCGGCGCCTGCAATTGTATCTGGACTAATTGAGCAAGGTTTGAGTGCCGGAGGTGCAATGGCATTTTTGGTTGGTGGCGCAATCAGTTCTATTCCTGCAATGACAGCAGTTTGGTCTTTAGTTAATCGTTCAACATTTATTGCTTATCTTTTTTTTGGTTTTGGTGGAGCTATTTTGTGTGGGATAGCTTTTCAAGTCTATATCAATTTTTAATTGACGCTTCAGAGACGCAAAAAAAACTAATGCTTCTAGAATGGTAGCGGGAAGTGGGATCGAACCACTGACCTCGGGCTTATGAGAAAAGAACTTTACGAAGACTGTCTTAACTTCTAAAGCCTTTGGTACGCAAATTGTACGAAGCCTCTACCTACGCAAGTAATTCATATTCTTTTACAAATAGAATTACCTACACAATATAATATTTTATAGAAAAATAAATTAAATATTTCGTACCAAAAAAGATTCTAAATTAAGGCTTATTTACACAAACCTAAATCTTCTAACTTTCTTGGCTATTCTTTTTGGTTGCTTGGAAAACTGTTTACCTTTTTTCTTATCTCTTCTCTTTGCTCTTGTCGTTGCCGCATACTCCGCAGCAGTCAACGAACGGATGGCAGCAGAAGGCAAGTATCTTTCCCCAGTAACGCTTGATTTCTTTCCAGATTTTGTTCGCCATTTTTGTTTACTCCATGATTTAAGAGATCTCTGTCTCCTAGTTAATGCCATTATCTATATCCGCCCCCAGCTTTTTTATATCTCTTAGCTAGTAATTGTGCTTTTCTAGCGGACCATTTTCCAGCTGCAGTACCTTGAATGTTAGCAGCTAGAATACGGTTAAAGATACGCTTCCTCAAAGCTGGCTTTGTATAATTACCTGATTTGTTAACGGAACTTTTTCTTTTTTTTCTTGGCATTTTTTTTACGCTTTAATTTTCTAAAGTCAGCACCAGTTATTGAACCGAATGGTGGAGCTGCTCTAGCAATACGTTTTTGTTTTTTACTTAGTGGCACGTTGCCTCCTAGATTTTTGATTTAACTCGAAAAGATAATCGTCAAACTTTTTGATTATTTTTTCTTTTTCTTTTTTTTGACTTTTTTGAAATTGCTCTTGGCTTGTTTGTAACCGCCTTTGCTCTTTTTCATTTTCGCTTTTCCGTACATTTGATTTACTCCTATTATAATCAGTCATGCAGTCCTTCTCAGGTGGAGATCCAACTGTTTGAACAATACAAAATAATAAATGGTTTGGAGTGGCAACGAATGTTTCTGTTTGCTCACCGCAATAGTCGCATTTAACTTGTATAACTGGCTCTCGCCTTCTTGAACGCATGAATGATTTGGTTGATTTATTATTTACGCCACTGTCTGCAGCTCCAGTACCTAGGAGTAGTTCTATCCTTGGCTGTGCTGCATTTATGACGTGCTAGAAAAGACCGCTTTCGTGCTGGTATATTAGATTTTATTTTCATGTTCTTGTCGCCAAAGTTTACTTTGACAACTCTGTTACCTTTTTTGACAAAGACCTTGAATTTTTTTACATCGCCTTTGGTAACTTTATTTAATGTAACCTTCTTTCCTCTATACGTAGCCATTAGTCTAAATTAGAAATACTGATTATTTTGCCATCTTTAACAACAGCTTTAACTTTCATGCACTGATATTGAGCATTAGAATTTCTTGTTGCTATTCTCTTTTTCTTTAAACACTCAGAATAAGAAGACATTAACAAATGCTCTTTTAAAACTGGTGGATCATTCAGATACATTAACAGCGCTATAACCACTTCCATTTTCTCTTACCTTATCTTTTAATTTTTCTACATCTGCACGCAGCCTATCAATATCTTTAATCATCCTTTGAATGTTCACTCCGTTGTGCATCATTTCATCAACTCTTGTAATCGTCTTCTCTATGTCAGATGCTAAACTCTCTTGGATCAAAAATTGTTCTTGGTCTATTGGTTTTTGATCTGAAGCTTTTAATAGATCATTCAACATTAATTCTCTTGATGTCTCTAAGCTTGTAATTCTTTGCGTCATTGAGCTGTACATAAGTACAACTGTTGCTACCAAACTTATAACCATAGCTAAGTTAGCTATAGGCATGGAAATTTTACTTGCTGAACTTACGTTGAGTTGATCTTTCATCTATTTTTTTGTTGTCGCTTTTCGTGCTTGTTTGGTCTTTTCTTATGCCTTCTTAATTTCTTTGGCTTTTCTCTAGGAATAAAATCCTTGAACTTACGTGCCACTACTTTTTACCTTTGAATATCTGAGTGCCTTTTATTCCGTAAACAGATGCAACAACTAATATCCAAAGATTAGTAAACCATGACGGAAGCTGCTGAAACTGTTTGAAGAACTCTTGAATTTTTGCAGATGCAGTTGGATCATCTGAAAAAACTCCATAAGCCAAAACTAAGATAGGCAAAGTAAGTATAATTAAAATTGCCTCATCCTTATAATCTGATTGTCTAGCCTCTAAAAGTTTACCTGAGTATTCAAGTTCACCTTTAGCCATCTTTTCTGCGTGAGCTGCTTGAGCATCAGCCATACGCATTTTTGTTTCTTGCTTCTTTTTATATATATGAGAGCCAGCTGATACAGCCAGCTTTATTGCACTTAACCACATTTAATATTTCCAAGCGTTAGGTCTCATATCAAAACCATCATCTGCAGTTAGGTTATCGATATGAATAAATGACTTTGCAATTCCTAGACCAGTAACTTTAGTTGCAAACCAGTCTATTAATTGTTTTCTATGTTGTGAATTTTTTACAGCTATATCTAAACTATGCCCAGTAGTATGCGGTCCGTTAGGACCAGTTGAAGAAACGCTATCATTGTGTGAGCTACATCTAAAAGCGCTTGTTATAGATAATGGACCGAGTTCATCTCTAGCATTTTGTACAAGATCAATCATAGCTGCATCCATTTTTACTTCACCGCAACAGCTGCATTTAAATTCATCAAGTACGAAGTTCTTCCACTCTTCCTTCCACTCTGATTGTTCGCTTATGTAAGTTGACATAAATTAATTTAACTCCTAATTTTATTTGTAATTCTGATCGTTCTCTTTTTCGATGATGCTCGTCTGCATCTGTTTTGACATCAAAGAGATCGAACTGTTTTGTTTTGATATTTAATCTGACTAGATCGATAGGACCTACTCCACAGAAATTTGTAAATACAAAGTGATCGTCATCAATAAGATGTTGTGCTGCTAATAGATGAGCTTTGATACCTCTATTAAAGAACTGCATTTAACAAGACAAATAGCTCACCTAAAACAACAATACCTACTGCACCTAAAATATATAAAATTCTATCTACATCTTTTTTAATATGCGCTAAGTGATTGTTTTCTAAGATGTCTAATTTTTGTTTTATTAGAGCAACATCCTTGTCTAGTTTTCTTATTGTATCTTCAGTTTCAATCATAATTTTAACTTGCTAATAATATTATTGCAGCTTGTGTATAAATATCACCATTATTGGCTCTCGTATCACCATGGTCATGTCGACCAAAAAATTCTATATAATCATCTGTAACTAAATTTGTAATTACACTTGTTCTTTGAATACAAGTTTGATTACCTGATTTATGCGCTCCACCTTCACTTGCAGCTATAGTAGTTCCATTTTTTTTAATGTAACCTTGTAAACTTTTTCCATCTGTACTCAAATTAAAACTTATCTGCCAAACTATTAAATACTTACCTTGTGTCGTAGAGGTAACTGTAAATCTACTACTAGAAAATAAATTATTTGTATCAACAATTTCATTATCTAAAGTTATTTTTGTGGCAGTTGCAGTAGCAACGTTTGTTCCAGAGTTGGCTTGTGCAAATACTATTGGTGTATTATTTTCTCCAGCTCCACTGACGTTGCCAGTAAATGCAAAGTTATCTGCTAAATTTATTCCTTCCGCTTGTAATTTAATTATTGCCATAATTTATCCTATTCTAAAATTTTAAAACCAGTAAATGTTGTTTGATATAAATTTACAGTACCACTATCAACTGTTCCAGTTGCATATATTTCATAATAATCGCCGACAGACGCATCATCTACAAAAGAATAATTTTGTCTGCTTTCTAACATTAAATTAGAATTATAATGTGCAGAATATTGATCTCCCATCGCAGAACCATTTTTATAAAAATACATAACAGCATTTCTTAATTGAAAAACAGTTCCCGATCTTATTCTTGTTGAAGCATCAAAAAAATAACGACCAGCTTTTCCAGATGGTACTGTAAATTTATCAGATGCAAAAGCATTATCTGTATCAAAAACTTCAGATTGAAAAGATATTTTAGTTAATGTATCTGAACTAAGTCCAGTTTGATTTGTTGTTTGTCTTACAGAAAAAGCTGGTGTCATATTTCCACCAGCTGCAGCAAAGCTAAGATTACCAGAGCCATCTGTTTTTAAAAATGTATCTGCTGAAATAGATTGTGGAAAAGTTAAAGTGTAACTTTGACCAGCACTATGAGGTGGTGATTTTAATTTTATACCATGAGTATTTTGAGAACAGTTAAGTTGAATATAACCGTCTTGAGAACTCCCATCTCCTTTTGCCTCTAAACTTGGTACTGAGCTAGTCGATATTAAATTTAATTTAGCTTCCGTAACCGCATCATCAGCAATTCTTGCAGTTGTTACAGATCCATCACTAGGAGCTGTAAGCACTCCAGTTCCTAAGTGAATAATAAAATTACAAGTGGATGAACTAGCAATAGCTGTTCCAAAATCTATCGTTGATGATGAGACAGTAAAATTGCCTGACTGGACCACTCCATCAATTGATATAAGTATTGCTGCAGCGGAAGTTGGTACAAAATTAACTCCGCCTTTTTGTAAAGTGTAGCTTGATGCTCCGTTGAAAGTTATATTATCTAACGTCTCAATATTGCTTATTTTATCTACACCTCTTCCAAGGTATGACATAAGTTTTTATTACTCCTTAATTATTTTTTTGGATATTTAGCTTTGATAGCGTTGTTTCTACTAGCTAATGCGTCTGCTCCTTGCTCTACAATTATTTCTAATTGTTCAGCTGAGCTACCATATTCAGCAACTCTTTTTGCGACTTGAGCATTATTATACTCTTCGTCTGCAGCTGTTGCTTCGTAGGCATCTAATTGCTCTGTTGTTGGTTGAGCAATATCTAAGTTCCATGTATGTATAAAAGGACCAGCTCCGTCTGAATTGTCCTGTAACATAACATCCTTAGTAAAATCAATTGAGCTAACTCCGTTGTCAGCGCAATATAATTTAACCTTTGTTGATAGTTGACTTGCCATATTATTTACCTCCTAATTATTAAATAATTTTAAATCCATAAAATTCTGCATGAGTTGTTTGTAGATCAAAATTATTATTATAAAGTTGTCCATAAACTTGAACATAATCTCCTACAGATAAATCTTGAACTGTATATGCACCTATAAAATTGTTTGCATTAGCTTGAAAATTTGCAGTACCTAATTGGTCATGTCCTCTTGAAACTGCTGAACCATTTACATAAATCCAACAGATTTTCATCTGATAACTAGCATCATGGCCATAATCATCTAAATTTAGATTTGCACCAATAAAATACTTTCCAGCTTTACCACTTGGAACAGTAAACTTAAAATTTGATGAAGTGTTAGTGTAAGCTCCATCTGTATCAAAAACTTCAGTATCAAAATGAACTAGATAAGCTGTGTTACTGGTTAAGTTTGTTTGTGCAGTTGACATAGTTGCTCTCCAAGCTGGTGTAAGACTTGAAGCACCACTGACCGTACCAGTAAATGCGAAGTTGTCGCTTAATAATAATCCTTCACTTTCTATTTTTGTTAATGCCATAATTATGCTCCTATTATCTTGTATGCTCCAAAGATTGTTCTTTCAGCACTATCGTTATAAAATTGTGCGTTACCACTTCCAACGCTTACTTCACCAAAACATTCTATATAATCACTAGAGCCATTCAAATCTACAATTTGATTTATTACTGGTGTTTTATTATTTACTTTGTTACTTCCATTATCAAATCTAGTTGATCCTATTGTTGTTCCATTTTTTTTCAAAGAAACTACACCAACAACTAATTGTCCATTAGTTTCTGCTCTAGTCATTATTCTTGCATAAACAAAATATTTTCCAGCTACATTTGGAGTAAATCTATAATTAGTAGAATTGTCATAACAATTATCTGTGTCAAAATTTTCTGTACTAAATTGAACTTTTGTATCTGTATTATTACTTACAACTTGTGCTGATTGTGGTCTTTGAGCTTCAAAAGCTGGAGTATTAGAGGCTTTCAAATAACTGTAATCTATTCTTTTTAAAGTACCAGCATCACTAATAAGTAATTCGTCTGTATCATCTGGTGTTGCAGCTAATGCTGTTTGACCAGTAATAATTGTTGATGCAACTTCGTTGTTTCCAACAGATGCAGCTGAAGGATTTACTGTTTGAAAAGTTCTACCTACATAAAGGACCTGAACAACATCTGCGGAAACTAAAGAACCTCCGAGCGTTAGTGCAGTATTTGAAACAGTGTAATTATTATAGTCTTGTTTTACGTTATTTACCCAGACAACAATATCTTGAACTGAACTTACGGAGTGAGATAATGTTACTCCAGTTCCAGTTAATCCTGTAAATCTATCTTTCTTTACAGCTTCAAAAGAAGTTGCTGGTTGCGAGCCAATGTATTTTGTCATGTTATGCTATGTCCGTTAATAATTGTAATGCTACAGTTAAGTTACCGCTTGAATTATCTGATTGAGCTTTGATTATATCTGAACTCTGTAAAACTATTTTTGGTAGTTCTAAAGATGATCCACTTGGTAAAGGAACATTTGTAAGTATAGAAAAATCAGTAGATGCAGATGCGTCTCTTTTCTTTACAGTTACATTTATTGCAGTAGTACCAGTGTTAGATAAAGTTCCAGCTATAACCAGAGATTTATTGCTAGCAGTAAAAATTGTCGTTAGCGAATTATTTGAAATTGCTACCGTAGCGTCTGAAAAGTTATTTGCCATTTATTATCCTCCTAATGCGATTGAAAATGGAATTGAGTTATCTGCAGCTGCAACAGTTACAGTTTCGTTTCCGCCATCATTTGTTTCAGTTAAAGTTATGTTTGATCCAGCTGTAAGCTTAGCAAGTAGTAATCCAGCAGTTGTATCATTTGAAGATACTTTTACCGATGATGATCCAGATGCCGCTGCTGCTGCTGAACTAGCTGCTGCGGTTGCAGACGTTGCAGCGTTAGTTGCAGATGTTGCTGCAGCTGTAGCTGAGCTTGCTGCATTCGTTGCAGATGTCGATGCGTTGGATGCCTGAGTAGAAGCAGTGCTTGCTGAAGTCGATGCGTTAGATGCTTGCGTAGTAGCTGTTGATGCTGAACTTGCAGCTGCGGTTGCTGAGCTTGCTGCTGCTGTAGCAGATGATGCAGCATTAGTTGCTGAAGTTGTTGCAGATGCAGCATCTACAATTAAATCGTATTTTGCAGAGTTAGTATTAGTTGTAAGTGGCTGACTTCCAGATGAAGTGTGAGCTGAGTTTACAAAAAATATATTTCCAGTCGAAGTGTCTTTTACTAAATCTCGAACAGCATAAGAAGTAGAAGCTGCCCAGTTTCCTTTAAATGTTCCAAGTTCTTGAGTAACAGCAATTTCACCTGAGCTATCAAAAGATAAAATTTTATTTGCTCTATCAGTTGCACCAACTGTAAACTCAGTTGATGTCATCGTATTAGTTCTTGATAGTTTTATGGATCTATCGTTTGCTTCTTGTAGTTCTTGAGCAATAGAAGTTATTTTATCATGAGCTGTTTCTAAAGTATCAGCTGGCATTGGATCATTTTCAATTAGATCCATGCCTTGAGTTTGAGGAGTTGATCTTCTTAGTACAACAGTCTCACCTGAAGCTGGTATGTTACCACTTGTAAAAGTAACTGTACCTGAGTTGCTTCCAACTCCAGATACGTTGTAGTGAGTAGTTTTGGTTTTAACAGTCTCAACTCCAGTGCTATCAGTTCTTATAATAACCTGAATGTCATCATCATCTGTAATTTTAAAACTATAAGTAAAAGCAGATGTAGATCCATTTCCGCTATAACTGTTTTTAATTGTTGTTGTAGATATAGTCAATTTACTCCTCCTCGAAATATTCGCCTGTTAGTGGCTTTCCAAAATTTAAAGTTAAAATTTTATTTTCAAATAATCGCTCAGCTTCATCATTAATTCTTTGAGCTGTATTTTCTGCATCATCGTATGCACCTAAAGAACCTTCAAAATCTTCACCTATAAGGTCAGCAAATGCAGCTTGTTTTGATTTAGCATGTAACTTTTTGCTAAGTCCTTGTTTGATAAAATTATCTCCATCTGCATATTCTTCGGTTTCAAAAAGTTCTGGAAAATATTGCATATTATATTGTCCAGTTCTTTTTTCTAAAAAGCTTAGCTCAGCACTTGTATATTCAACCTTTATATTGACACCGTTTCTATTAAATGATTTTCCTTTTTTTACTGGTGTTAATTCTGTTTTTGTTTTTAACCACTCATCTGTAATAGGATGTTTTTTTTCAAAAGAGTAACCTCCCATCAATTCATTTTTTCTTCCAAGAAAATCATAACTTAAATTTAGATCATTAAAGTTTAAAGATTTTTTAATATACTCATCAAACTCAACAGCTAACTTTGAATAATTATTATCTGTAAATGCACCAATTGTTTTACCACCTTGTTTTAAAATACTAGGTACAAAGCTTGATCCAATATTTTTACCCCATCTAACAAAACCTTTTTCAAATCCTAAATTTTCAAAAGTTTGATAATCACTGATTGCTTTTCCAACACCGCTCATAAAAGTTGATGATGCTAAGTTTTCACCAGTAGAATAAATAAATGCTGTAAGTACTCTTGAAAAATCACGCATTTGGTCGTGATCTTCAAATCCCATTTGCATTATTGCAGATAAATCAGCCGCTTGTTTAAAAGCCATAGCAACTGGATCAAAAGCAAGATTTTGCATATTAATTCTTAGTGTTGTATCACCGTATGGAATATTTAGCGTACCAGTGCCATAGCCTAATGTTTCCTTCATACCGTACTTAGAACCTTTTAATTTAAAATCAGTTCCAAGTTCAGGTGAAGTACCAGTAGCATAACCACCATAAGTCATACCCATTACTGTTGCAAAGAATGCTGATCCTAACATCATCTTTGCTTTAGCTTGATCTTGTAAAACTTTATTATCTCCAAATAAATCGTTTCTATATTTTTTCAAAGCTAAGTTAGCTATTGGAAATCTTTCCAAAACAAATCCAGCTACGTTAGTTGGAGTTTGTATAAATGGTAAATAATAATTAAAAAAAAACTGAGCTGGTCCACTTCCTGATTTCATAGCTTGAAGTTTTGCTCCTTGATCTAAGAAGTCTCCTCTAGTTCCAAGTTTTGTTTGAAACGTAGAATACTTAGCAGCTTCAAATGCTTGTTCAGTCATGCTCTTAGGTGGATTAGTTACTAAGTCAGCTAAATAAGCTGCAGCATTTTCTTTTTTTAATGCACCGTCTCTAATTAATTTAACAGTATCTCTATAAGCAATTGCATATAGTTCAGATCTATATTCTAAATTTTTAAAATAATTATCTGCCTGAGTTAAAAACTTTGTAGGTATTCTATTTAAAGTTAATACTTTTCCGCCAAAATCAAAGAAGTTACCAATTTTACCTTCACTAATATTAAAATTTGCAGCAGTAAATTTACCAGCTCTTGTCTCTACTTTGTTTCCAGAGATCATGCTTTCAATAGACGGAAACTCACCTTTTTTTAGAGACTTGCTTATAGCAGCCCACATTTCAGTATAAGCTTGAGTTTTACCAAAAGCTTTTGCTATATCTTCGTATTCAGCAACACCACCTTTTTGAGCATTACCCATTCGTGCTGCTATCTTTCTTTCAGCTTGAATAATACCTTGAGTAATCCAGTTTCCAGCAGTGTTTCTTACATGAGTTAATGGATTAGAAAGTATTGCATTTATAAATACTTCAGAAAAAGCCTCAGAGATTTTTGTTGCAGTTCCAACTCCTTCAACAAGTTTTACTCTAGCTTTTGTGCTATTAGCTTCTTTTAAATAAACTTTAGCAAATCCTCTTATTTCATCCTCACCACCAAGCTCAAGTAGTAAGTCGTTTCTATTTAGTCTGTCGAGATCAACATTTTTAAATCTTGTATCTCCAGATGTTTTAATTCTAAATTGTTGTAATGCTCTTGCTGTTTCTGTTTGAACACCTTTTAAAATTTTTGTCAGCTCACCAGTTAAAGCCATGTGCTGTCTGAAAGCTAGAATATCATCTGGTGTACCTTCTATTGCTTTTTGAGCAAGTAAATCTAATTTTCTATATGAAGCTTCAACTAATTCTCTTGTAGCTAAAATATATTCAGCATTAAGTGTTTCACCTTTTTTGAGGTTTAGCAAAGTATTGGATAATTTAGTCTGGTCCTTTTGTAGTAATTTAGATAGTGCAATTGTTTCTTCATTTGTTTGCACTCCTCTTTTTCTAACATTTATATCTTTTGCGTACTTCTTAGATACTTCATCAATAAATTTTATAATATCATCTTTGCTGTTCATCTTGTTGATATTAAAATCAGCAAGCATCTTTGGAGTGATTTTACCTCCAGCTTTGACAGCAAAAATTATTTCATCCGCTTTTTCATCTGGTTTTGGTACTTTTGTTTTTGTCTTTACAGTGGTAACCAGCTCACCATTGATAGTTTCTCTTTCTTCACCATCAACTTTAACTTTCTTTTTTATTTCTTTTTTTTTGATGAGGCTTTCTCTTTTAAAGTTTTCTCCTAATACTTTGTCATCTATTAGTTTTTTTGCATCATCGAGAAGTTCTTTAGCTTCACTTTTTGTAAATTTTTGACCTATAGCTCGTATATTAACCATGTATTGTAATTCCTGATTGAAGAGAAAATAATTATCTGAGGATATTTATTTATTACTCTTTTTCTGTTTGTTCTGAAATAATATTGTTTTTGATATTATCTTGTACTTCTATTGCACCAGCTCCAGCAGCAGCAGATCCACCAGATACGACAGCAGCTTTTTTAGGATCAATCTTTCTCATTTCTTTGAATATTGGAGCTATCTTATTAAATGCAAAACCCATACCAGAAAACTCTACAAACTGAACAAGCTTATCAAATACTTCTTCAGCTGGACTATTAGCGTCAATATCAATTGCTCTTTTAAAATCTCTAATTGTTTCTGTATCAAGCATAAAGCTTGTAGATTTATCAAATGCAAAAGTAGATCCTAAAGCAAATGAAATCGGTAAAGCAAACTGTTTTGGTATTCCGATAGATTTAAACTTTCTATATATTGGATATACGTAAGCTGCATCCTGACCAGCTGTAGCAATAATCTTACTTACAAGTGGACTATCTTTATCCTGAGCATCAAGGTTTTGTTTAAATCTTTCAAGCTCATTATCAATAGTCTGAAAAACACTATCCTCTGGTATTTGTCTTGTTCCATAAGAAGCAGCTGCAGCTATATCTTTTATAAAATCAAATCCGTTTACTGATCCTCTAAGAACACTTGTTAAAAAGTCTGCTGGCATGGATTTAACAAAATCCAACACTTCGCCAGTTAAATCTTCTTTTTGATTAGGCTCTTCTTTACCAAGCTCAATAACACCAGCATTTACATCTGGCTCTAAGTTTAAAAGTTGTGCTGTATCAACATTATTTTCTTTTAACAATTTATACTCTTTGCTTGAGTAAACTTCCTCTTCTTTTCTAAGAGGTAAGTAAAAATCATCTATTAAATTTATCTCAGCCATTAATTATTAAATCCTTCAAACATTTCACCAAACTTTTCTAAGAAACCTTTTTTCTTTGGTGGCGCAGCTTTTTTCTTTTTGATTTTAAATTTACCTAGATAGTCATCGTCTCCAAAAATAGTTTCTCTTACTTTGAAAACATCGTTAATTAAATCTAATCTTTTTATGTTTTCTCTATACTCATAGATGTTTCCATCTTTCTTAAATTTATCTACTGCCTTTTTGTAAAGTGTATCAAAAGCATTATCTGGATTTTTATTTAAACTTTCTTTTACACTTGAAAGTTCAAAACCAATAGGCATCGGCAACATTTCTGGAGATGGCAACTCTTGTTCAGTAAATTGTGATATTAATTCTAAATAAGCATCTTCAGGTGTATTACCTAGATTAATAAGTCTATTGTATTCTGATAAAGCATTTATAGATTTTTCTCTTGCTTTACTTCCATCATCGCCTTTGTCGATAAATCTAATTTTAACATTTGCAACATCTTTTACGTGAGTTTTTAATAGCTCTTGATATTTTTTGTAATCAGTAAGTCCAAGTACATCACCTTTATATTTATCAATTATTTTTGCAAACTCTACAACTTGAGTTGGATCAACATTATCTAATAAATTTTTATCTTCATTTAATGCTGCGTTTATATCGTCTAAATCAGAAACAGATCTTGCAGCTGCTATTTGTACATTAATAACATCTAATAATTCTGTATCGGTAAATCTTTCTGGATCTGCACTAAATTTTAACAAAGCATTGTATTGAGCTGTATTCAAAGAACCTATTTGATACAGATCATATATTTGATCTATTGTAGGCTTAGCTTTAGATGGATCTGTTTTATTAGTATTAATGTTATCAACTAACTTAGTAAAATTATTTAATTGTTGAACAACAGTTGCTCTTTCTTCGTTCTTCTCGTTTTCTTCATCTAATAAAACTTGAGAGATTGTAATTGCTCTTGCTTTTTCTAATAAACCTTTTGCACCTAACTCACCAAAGTCTTGTTTAACTTTTTTTATAAATTCTGGATCTGTTAAATCAATTTCATTATTATTTATTCTTTTTATATAAATATTTTTTAAAACAAGATTATCTTTTTCTTTTTTTAATTTTTTTATATTTTCTTCTCCATAGAAAAGTATGTTTGCTGGATCTCTAAAAAACGTATTATAATCTCTATTTCCGAAAATTCTTTTCTCTTCATCATCACTTGTCATATCCATGATGTAAGAATTTAATAAGCTTTCTTTTCTGGATCGTGATTTAGAAACAGAGTTATTTACTATTTTTTTTCCAAGGTCTAAACTTAAAGAATTTTTTTGCTTTCTAATATATTTACTGACTAGCTCATCGACTTGTTTGTTAGATCCTTCATAAGTAATATTATCTACATCATTAGCAAAGTTTAAAATATCTCCAGATTTACTACTCTTTGAATACTTATTAAAATTTTCAGAAAGCTTTTGATTTACATTATTTATTATATCTGAAGCCTCATTTGCATCTTCTTCAGCTTTATTTTCTAATGCAATCTTTTCAACTACAGCTCCGATAGATCCTAAAGCATTTCCATATTGTGTAGCTAATCCAACTGGTAATGTTAATGCTCCAGTGGTAGGAACTTTTGGAGATTGTGGTCTTACCTGACTTTCGTAAATTTTTAAAACTGCCATTAGCCTATCATCCCAAATTTTTGTCCTGTTGATAATAAAGAACCAAACGCTCTCATAGTTTCTGTTCTAGCTGTCAGATCACCTTTAAATCTTTCGCCAACACCTTTTGCTTGTAGCAAGATAGATTGATTAATTTGATCTTGGTTATCCATCTCTGCATTGTAATCAAGTATTGCTAAATCAGTTGCTTGATTAATATTAAATTCTAATGCTGCAAGATAAGGACTATCACCTTCTCTAAACTCTGCACCTGAATTGTAGGCAGCTACTTTAAATTGTGAATATTGTTTTTTTGCATTTTTAACAAACAATGGTCTAGTGACTTGATTGTATGTTTTTAAATTTATATCTGCTTTTTTTTTAGCAAGTTGAGCTTGTTGATAATAAAGATCTGAATTGTACTTACCAATTGCTTTTGCAGACTGAGCTGCTGCGAAATTTCCTATAAAACTCATAAATAAACTTTTGCCATTAAATAATAGTCTGACTTGTCAGGTCCATAACCTCTCATCAAACCTTCGTTTTTAAATCCTAAAAATTCTGCAAATCTCATTCCAGTAGTAAAATTTGCTTTGACTGAAGTTTGTAATCTCCAAATTTTATTTGCAGCACAAAGTATATCAGTTCTTTTTTTAATTAGTCTTGATGCTCTAATTCTGTTTTTAAATATTCTTTTGCTCGATATAACCCAGCCTTGAGCATTTCCATTCCATAAAGGAATAATGCCGCCACTGCAAACGCACTCACCGTTGCATAGTAAAGTGTATGATAAAGCAGGCGTTTTAAAATCGATCCTATTGTCTTTAAATGTTGCGTCATGATCCATTAATTTATCGTTCAGTCCGTACGCAATCATGTCTTCACCATGTTGCGGATCGTAAGGAACTATTTCAAATTTATCCATCGCTGGTTACAACTGTTGGAAAGATAGCCAACACCGTTAAAGGAAGTGGCTGATCTTGTTTAACAAATATGAAACCATCTGTATTGTAATCGTCTCTGAACTCTATCTCTTTATCACCAGCTAATAATGTTGGAACTGGTTGACCTAAAGCAGATGATGTTGTTCTAAACGGAATAGTTTCTAAACTTGTTAATGATGGTCCAACTTTTGCACCAACTGTTTCAAATAATCTTAGTACTACTTTCGAAATTCTTTTTGTTTTACCTTGAGCTGTACCTTCAGCAGCTCCACCTTCTATTCTCATGGTTTGTAAAATGCTGTCATAAGCAAGTCCAACAACAGCGCTAGTAACTGATCGATCCAGAGTTACTGCGCCTGAACTTACCACTTTATTTGCGTGTGCTGAGCCATCCGCTAGGATAGAAACAGTCTGACCTTCTAAATGAGACAGACCACTCAGGTTGCTGGTGGAAGAGCCACTATAAGTCAAGTGACTGTCCAAAAACCTAAAATCTGTTGATGTTTCTTCGTTAATATCAAAATCAGCAAAACACTCTACATATCTCTTAGTTGCTCCGTTAATTGTTCTTTTTACAATAACCCAAAGCTGGTCCTCTGTAAGTTCACCAGAAATACTAGCAACACTTTCAACAACTCCATATCCAGTTGCGCTAGTTCCAGTTCCAAAAGTACCACCAAGTTTATGTTGATGCCATGCAACAACATTTTCTGATCTTTGATATGTAAGACCAGCAAATATGCCATCGTCTCTCACGCACCATAAAATACTATCTGGCTCTTGTTGGTAAGCCATTTCATTTATTCCAGACTTTGTAACAATATCATTTAAAATTGTTAAATCTGGAGCAATATAACCATCGCTATCAAAGTTATATTGTAGTTCTCTAATTTTTCTTTTTGCTTTTTGTAGAAATAAAGTTGCATTACCAGCAGTGATCGCATCTACATTAGCAGTACCATAAGAACTTTGTTTTTTAATAGTTACGTTTGTTGGAGTTACAGCAGCGTTAGTTCCATCTGCACTTACTGTAAACTCACCTCCAGTTGTTCCAACAATTAAAGTTCTTACAGATTTTAAATATCTAATCCTGTTTACTTGGTTTGATGCAATAGTATAAACCATAGCATCATCTGCATTAGTACCAGTGGTCATGTTTTCATAATCACCAGACTTTGAAAAAAATAATGTTTGTGGCTCTGTATCTGTACCAGCAAAAACTAATCTTTGTTCAAAGAAAGAGACTGTTGAAGGATGTCCAGTCGTATCTGAAAAAGCTCCAAGCTTCCAGTCTGTAACTGAACTCGTATTATCAAAATCATCTCTTACTGTTGCATTCACAACTGTTGCTGAAGTAAACCCAGTTATCTTTGCATAACCGTTTGAAAATCTAACTAATCTATTTACATCTGTTGAAGCAAAAGTTGATGCAGATGCAGTGATTGTAATGTTACCAGTAGTAGCAGATGGTGTTAGTGTTGTTGCTGTATCATTAGCAATCAAATATGGACCATCTGTAAATTCTATTTCTGTTAAGGTCCAAGATGTATGTCCAGTCCTACTAAGTTTTCTAGCTCCTCTGTTTGGATGAACTATGTAAAGTACATCTGCAGACTGAGCAAATTTTAAATCAAATAGTTCAGCTTCTAAATATGGTGTTGATATTTCAAAAGCAGATCCACCTGAGAGTACTTGTCCTTTGTCTTTATAAACTCTCATGTACTGATCTCCAAACTCTAATACATAAGCTTGAACAGTTGAGAACTCAAAAGGTATTAATCTTGTTTTCTTTGAACTTGTTTTAACTTCAGAAATAAATTGTGTACCTACTCTTCTTGTTGCTGCACCTTGAGGATGGATCAACATATTAGTAAGTTGTTTTGCTCCAGAATTATATTTAGCAAAATCTATTCTTCCTGATAATTTATCCCCAAGTTCTCCAGAAACAAAACTTGTTAGTGCAAGTGTAGTTCTTGGCATTATAATCTCGCATCTGTAAATTCGTTGCTTTCTACAGTTCCAAGACTGTTTTCTGTAGCATCGATAAATCTAGCTTCTCTTAATCTTTCATCTGCAATTGATTGATAATTATTTGATAAAGTTGCGTTGTTTGTAATTGCATAAGCAATATCTGCTGCCAAAGCTGCTGATAAAGCTTCATTAAAATAACTATCGTAAAGATTAGGATCTGTAATTAAAGCTATATAAACTAAGAATATTGTACCTTCATCTGTTTTAATTTTTCTTCCTTCAACAACGTATGGCAAATCATCTTTAATACTATCTGTTGTACCAGTATGTACTTTCAAAACTCTCAAGCAATCACTTGGTAAAGTATATTGATTAGCAAATTCTACTACTGGAGCTGTACTGTCTTTTGCTAACTGAACTCTTTTTGTTGCAAAGTTCCAAGCATGACTTCTAAAAGTTCTATTTCTTATTGGTTCATATCTTTGATTACAAAGTCTAGCGTTTTTACTATCCTCAGTTAAAGATGAAATTGTACTTGCTCCCAGCAAATTTAGCGCTGAGTTGCAGATGTCAACAACAGATGCCATTATATGTTTGCTCCTAATTTTTTACATTCAAATCTTACAGCTATCTTATGCTCGTTTATGTAATCTTTATCCCACTCTTCAAGTGCTTCTAAGTTTCTAAAAGTTTGTTGTGAAACTCCATAACCAGCATTTACACAATCGTAATGATTTTCAAATTGATACATAGAGATAGTGCTTGAAGGACACTCTCCAGATACCATGCTGCATAGATATAAAACTAAAATATATTTCATTAAAAATTTTTAATGACTAGGCAGCATTACACCGCCTAGTCTAATTGCAGATTATTCTACTGAGTAGTAAACCCAGCAAAAGATTGTACCAGAAGCAGATGCGCCTCCAGTAGTAATCAATATGTCTGTTTCCGCAGTTGTTCTATGACCTAATCCAGTCACAGCTGCAATTGGAGCGCCAGTTGAACTACCAGCCAACATTGACTGAGTTTGTCCAGCTACGTTCCAAGTTCCAGTAACTCCGATGTATCTGTCGTCATCGTCTGCATCTCCAACTTTAAGAGTAACAGAACCACCAAGCGCATCGCATTTTAATACAACGTCATGGATTGTTGCGTTCTTTGGTACTCTAGCAATTGTGATGTCAGATCCAGAAGCTAAAGATGATGCTTCGAAAGTATCGTGTTGTACTCTCATTTTACCACCGAAAACTTCAGATGAGACTTTAACAATAGGAGTTGCGTCTATGTTTGTGATGTTTGCACCTTTTACACTAGCCATAATATATACCTCCTACTATTACGCTTCGTGTGCTTCAATAGTTACGACTTTTTCTTCTTCCATTCTAGTCGCTCCCATAGTCATACACACGTAAACTTGCGTTGCATATCCTTTGTCAGATCTCTCATCAATTCTAGTCATGATGTCTTGACCTAACGCAAGCTTGATACCATCCATAGCGTAAGCTAAGCAAAGTCTCTTACTTGATGCAATCGAAAGTCTGTTTGATACTACAAAGTTAAAACCTAAAAACGAATTGATCTCTCCATTCGCTAATGCTTTAACAGTGTTAAAATCCGATGAAGTAACTTGAGTAGTTCCTAATAAATCAGAGATTTGTTTTGGACCTACAACAAGGTATCTCGGAATGCTCGGATCAACAGATGAGCTATCGAATTTCTCTTTAGCTGATCTTAATTTTGCAATTGTTAATCCGTCTGTACCACTTTCAGTTATTTTCTGAGCAGATGGAAGCGCAACTGTAGTTGAGCCTGTCTCGCCTGAAAATGCGTTCCCAGTGATACCAGATATTATTTCGTCATCCATAGCTCTACCAAGTGCAAAAGCTGCAGCTTGAGCATAAGAAGACGTTGGATCAATGAGTGTTCTCACTTGATCTTGTTTGTCGATCAAGTCTGCATACTCATAATCCACCATAGATACTCTTCTTCTTGAGTGAGGAGTGTCAATCTGTGGAGTGTCTCCATGTCTTGAAACTCTTTTTACAGCTGTCGCTTGTCCCACTTGTTCGAAGAACGCATTCTTCGCTGCAACTGTTTCAGCATCAACTGTATTTCTTAGAAGAGAACCTTTTTGTTGTGACAACATTTGTACGTTGTTTGAATACTGCTGTACAAAAGCTGTAGTTATTTGTGAACTCATAATAAGTTCCTCCTATGATGTTTATTGATTTGATCGATTTGATTTTCCGATTACTCGGATCTCGTCTTTGCGTTTATAGTCTGCAATTAGACTTTTTTTCGAGCGGTCTTTCGATTATCGCTAGAAATCTGTTTTACCCAGTTAAAATATTTTGTTGCTTTATCGAGCGGATCTCTTCGTTCGTTCTCAGGTCCAAACTCTGTAGCAAGTCTTAAACATTCTAATCTGATTTCAATATCTGTTATCTGTCCTTGAGGATCAAACTTTTCATTAGCCATTTAATTGCTCTCTAAGTTTGAAAACTCTATCAACAGTTTTTGCATGGTTAGGATGAGTTTTGTTCCAGTATGGTGATCCATCTTCAGTAAGTTCAGATATTTCTTTTTCTATCTCACTTGCTGTTTGATAATCAATCCCATCACCTTTAACTAATTCATCTTCAGATAATTTATCTGCTAACATTGAAAAAGCTTTTACGACTTGAGCATTATCACCTAATCTAGTTCCATCATTAAGAACAGCATTATTTAAAATATCGTTTCCTAATGTTTCTACTGCAAGTCTTTTAGCTTGATCTAATCGCTTATTGTATTCTGGACCAAACTCTTTTTTAAGTTCAGCCATGGCCTCAACTTGTTTTGCTTCAAAAGTTTTTACTCTATCTGCATCTGTTTGAGTATTAAGTTCATTATAAAACTTAATAATACGTTCAGCTTGTTTTGGGAGTAAACCTATTCTATGAGCAGTCTCATTAAATTGTTTGAGTTGCTCAGGATCTACTTCATTATCAAATGAGTATTTATAATCCTCAGGTTTGTTTGGTCTTCCTAATTTACTATAGACCTCTTCCCAGTCTTCCTCTGTTGCCATCTTATTAGGTATAGCAACTTTGTTAGCACCAACTAAACTTTGTGCATTTAGGTATGACTTAACAAAATCATTCATATTAGAAAAATTTTGTAGAGCCTTTTCCTCTTTATATTCCTCAGGAATTAATTCTTTGAAATTAATTACTTGAGGCTCTTCAGTTTTAACTTCTTCAGTTTTTACTGGTTCAGCTAAAACACTTTCTTTTACCGCTGGCGTTGCCTCTGGTTGAGCAACTTCCTTTGGTTGCTCAGATTGCTCCACTGGAGCAGTTGTCTGATCTGACATATTTACCTCGTTATTGTTTATGATTTATTAAGCTTTCCATAAATACGACTAAAGATCTTTGACCTTCGTAAAAAGCGCTTTCGTGACTATCACCTTTTACATGAGACGTACTATAGAAGTGTGATCTCTTTTTGAGATCTTCTAAAACTCTTTTACCTTCATCAGTTCCAAAAATAATTTGGTAATCTTTTATTAGTTGTTCAATCTTTTTATTAACTTGCATTATTTACTTCTTTAGCCAACGGAGCTGCATTCTTTGCAATTTGACTTTCTTGCATCTGCTGCATCATTTCTGCTTGTTGAGCTTGAACAGCTGCTCTTTCTTCTCTAAGCATCATTACTTCTTTGTCAGACTTAATCATTTTTGCTGGTAGTCCTAACAATGAAATAATATTTTTTATTAATCCGTTTTCATCGATGTAATCTTGTACTGGAGCAAGTGGCGCTATTTGCGCAAACATTTCTAATCCTCTCATCAAGTTTGTTAGTTCTTGAGATCTTTGAGCCAATGCCATTGGTGATACATATTCAATATCTATTTCTTGATTAGCTAAAATTTCTGGAGCTTGTAAAAATAAATTATTTCTAAGCATGATATTAAAAACTCTTAATATCATTGGCTGCAGTAATTCTGATTGCAATCTACCTAGTACTGGACCAAGTATTCTCATCTTCTCTTCGTTTCTTTGAACAACTTCGGTTGCAGTCATTGTTCTGTTTGTTGAAACTACTAATTGGTCAACATGAAACATTTTTGCAATTGCTTCTCTTCTTTGATTTTCTTGATTAAGAGTTACACTTGTTGCTTGGCCTATTTGTAATGGTTCAATTCTATCTCTGCTGCCTGATCTATAATAATTTAAAGAACCAGCAGACATTCTAATAGGAGAAAGCATACTATCATCTGGAACAAGTAAAGGTGGATCTACTTGTTTAGCTGCAGCTTTCAATGCAGTCTCAACCATTTTATTTAAAACTTTTACATCTGGTAAAGCATTCATAGCTGGAGATCTTCCGTAAATCTCAGTTGATGCTTTTAAGTATCTTGGAATTACATAAGGTAGTTCTCTAAATCCACCGATAGATATTATATGTCCAGAATTATATTCAAAATATACACTTTGGAATGGCATATTCATTTTATCAAATTTTTTATCATCAAACATAGATCTAGGTCTGACAACATGAACAAACTCTAATTCTTTGAATGGATCTTTTTGAATTGTTTGTTGACTTTCTTTTGATAAATTTTCTAAACCAAATTTTTCTGCAGCTGCAATAGCTGCCATTTTAAATCTTCTATAAATTGTATCTACAAAACCTTTTTTATTTTCTTGGATATAAATCTCTTTTATATGTCTAGCAGAGAACCTGAGTATATCTTCTTGGTCCTCTTCAATCATCAAAGCTGAAGTTCCAAAACAAATAAGATCATGGTAACTCTCAAATATTTCTTGTTGAAAGTTAGATCTTCCAAAAGCAAGATACATTTTATCAGTAGCATCTTGAAGCCATTCTTTAGCCTCATCGCTATCATTTAGGACATCTTCTTTATAACGTAAAGAAAACCACCTATTTGCTGAGCTTGTAAGCATACCATGCAAAGATGCAGCCAATAATTCTAAAGCATGAATAGCCGTTGCATCAAATATAAGTACGTTTCTCTTGTCGCCTCTTGCTCGTTCTTTTGTGATCTCTGCTTTTCTTGGTTGGATATAGTCAGCGCATTCTTGCCAATGGCTCTCCCATGTAGAACGCTTCTCCATCAACCTAGATAGGTTTGTCTTTAGCTCTCGAGCCAAATTTCTAAATTCTTGTTTTTGCATTTAATCGCCTAGTAAAATCTTTTTACTTAAAGTTGCTTTACTGTCGTCTTGTTTAAATTTTGTTCTTGTAACTTTGCCTCTTTTAATTTTAAGCAATCTTTCTTCTTCAGTCTCTCTAGCTTTTTCTACTGCACTCTCTGATCCAGTTTCATAAATTACTTCATCTGCTTGAGTTGAACTTGGAGCTGTAGCCAACATAGATTGATTGCCTCCAGCATCATCAGGCCTTTTTGATCCACTATCAGGTTGTCTTTTGTAACCAGCAGCTTCTAAAACTCTAAGTGCATCTGGTGAAGTTACATACTCTTTACTTTCTGAAAGAAGGTTTATTCCTTTTTTCTGAGCAAACTTTAATCTTCTTTTATAATTCATTTCATCTGCAAATCTGCCAGCAGCTTGTACAGATGGTAAACTACCAATAAGTTTTGATATTCCGCTTCGTTCTTTTACTTCACCTTTTTTTGTAATTGTAAAATTTTGTCTAAATTGTTTTGCGTATGAAGGAATATTTTTTTCTTCTCTATCTTCACTGCTGCCTGTTGTTGTTCCCATAAGTTAATCTCCTAATAATGGTTTTTTTAATTTTACAGCTTCGTCTTCTAGGTCTGGCTCTGTAAGAATTGTAGATCTTCGACCTTTTCTTTTTCTATTTCTTCTTCTCATTTCTTCAGCTTCAGCTGCTTCTCTTGCAGCATCCTCTGCAGATGGTACTTTGCTTTCATCTGGTAATTCTACCTGAGGCATTGGAGGCATCTTCGGTCTTCTAAATAGTGAACCCATAATTATAATCTCTTTGAAAGTTTTGATTGTTGTTTATTTTTTCTCTTTGTAAACCAGTTGCCAAATATCTTAGAGCATCGTTAGCGTGACTGCTCCAGTCGTGGTTAGGTTTAGCAGAGTAGATGTTATCTTTTTCTTTATACTTACGGTGATAATGTCTAAGCGCATTGATTAGCTTTGAACAATTATCAACATCAATATAGCATCGAGGCAGCAACATCTTAACTGCATGGATGCCGTCTTCTATATTTATTTTAGGAGCTATCCTAAATCTTAATCCCATCTGATAAGCAACTTCTCTTTTAGTTCTACCAGTGGTGAAATCTGTTTGTTCTAAATCGTGTGGTCCTATGTGTTCAGAATAGTTGTAATCTTTTTCTTTGAGTATCTGAGCATAGTGCGGAAACGCTTGATTATTGTTCTCGTAGTAGTCAATAATATTAACAGCGTGTCCAACATTCTGATAAAAAATGATAGCAGTACTATCATTATAACCAAGATCCCAAGCGGAATTAACACTGTAAGACGGATCATGAGGAACTCTAGTAATCCTTCTTTCATCTTCTAACTTAGTAATAATATCACCATAAATAGAGCCTTTTACGTTACCTATAAATGAACACTCAAACTCTTGATTATAAGTTGCTGTTCCCATTACTTTGAGAGCAGCTTCTAATTCTTCTTTATCTACTAAACCAGTTTCACTTGCTTTAGCAGTATATAAAAACCAGTCCTTGTCAGACTGAGCTTTTAAATACAGCTCATAGAAAATATTGTTCATACCTTTTGGTGTCGAGCAAAGTGTCATCCAACCTTTTCTATCTGAAAGAGCTGGTCGTAAAACTTCATCAACAAGTTCTCTATTTATTTGTGACGCTTCATCACAAACAACACCATCAAGATATATTCCTCTAATGCTATCTGGATTTTCAGCAGACAGCAGTTGTATTCTCGATCCGTTAAAAAAATCTGCACGCAACTCTGTTTCGTTATACTTTGTTTGCGGCAAACCTTTTGTATAAAATTTTAAATAATCCCAAGCTATCTTTTTTGCCTGAGAATATGTTGGTGCTATGTAAGCAAACCTTGGAGCATGATTTTGGTTTGTCATGCAACATTTGATAAGATGATTTATCAGCATTACAGTTTTGCCAAATCTTCTATGACAACAAAGAACACTAAATCTTTTTTTATCTAATTCTTTATGAATGAAAGCTTGTTGCTTCCTTGGTGTATAAGGTATCGTAACATCCATTAGTGAATAGTTGGTGGACCTTTTATGTGATGATAGTTCATACCTATTTTACTAAATAAATAATCTGCAAAGTCAGACATATCTAATTCTTGATCGAAGCCATGGAAGACTACCATTAGCTCATCATTCATTGTCGTAAATGAGAAGCTCTCGACATTCTTAAATCTCTCTGGAATATATTTATGTTTAGGTTTCTGTTTCTTATTCATCGGTAATTTACATATATAGACGGCAGCGCAGATTTTGGGTGCATACCTCTTGCAAAAAAACCAAAATGCAATCGCTGACCTCACGTTTTTTACAATACTGCGATAAGTTCTCTAGCGCTCTAGCAAGTAAAATAAAAACAATTTGATGGTATGGTACGTATCTGGTCCGCATCCATATCACTTTAGAATGATTTCAATTATTACTCGAACTCCATGATGCGTGCGAGACTATTTCAGTCCGCAACTACTAACGGTCTTCAGCTTCAACCACTTTCATTTGTTCTGGTTGCTGCCATTGAATTGTAATCTTTGTATCTTGTATAACTTCTTGCTTATCACCGTACAGACTAGGCAATAGCTTTGATGCTAGCCAACGATAGTGATGCAGCTTCTCTCTTACAATACCAACATCTTTATTTGATACTGTTTCAAGTTCATCAATCATCTTGTCTAAATAAAACTGACAACCAACTTTTCTTGCTTGTATTATTTGTTTAGCAAATGATGGATCTTTATTAATAAGTCTATGTACAGTACTCAGGCTTGGCAAATCTTTGGCTTCGCAAATACGAGTAAGTGGAACACCACTCATTAACTTCTCACAAATCTGGTTTGTTATTTCTGTAGTTATCTGCAAAGCTTTTGTCATTCCGATACTGTTTTAAATTTTGTAATGCTTTTAATTTACCTTCTTTTGTTTTTGGACCAGTTGAAAGACCAGCATGGTTAGGACATCTATATCTCTTAGAAGTCTTGCAAAAGAAACCTTTTCTACGACAGCGTACTGTATATTGACTTGATCTAGTAAAACTTTCGCACTGATCTGGTTTGAATTTCATAGTTAGCAAACGCTGCTGGAATAAAAAAAAAGAAGTGAAAAAAAAATTTATTTTTTGGCAATACGCTTACAACAGTAAAATTATACAAGTGATTTCTAAACTGTCTATTATTATTATTTAATTTTTTATCCTATACTTTTTTTTTGAAAAACTAATTTGAAGATATTTAGATTAATTAAATATTTTGTCGTAAATGTAAAGATTATTTTTTAATTTATTTGATAACTTGTCTAAGATGTTCTCATACATTCTTTTAACTGTTGTTCGATGATAACCAAAGAAGTTACCAAGCTTGGTCCACTTAAACCTATTAGCTCTTAACCATAACAGCTTTCGTGCCTCTCTTGGATTATCTGATACTGTTTGATCTATCTCCAACAAAATATCTAAAGCTAAATTATATCTAGTCATCTGTCTTGGTGTTGCTCGCAAAACAAGTTTAGGTTTATCATAGTAACCAATATCTTTTTTCTCATAACAATAATCTAAGATCTTATACATTGAAGGACATCTTTTATTATTAGGCTTACTTATAAATCTTTCAGCATAAGCAGCATCATCTAGTATATCTACTATCATAGCTTCTAGTTTTATTTTTTCTTCAATTACTCGCTCTAAGCTTTTTCGCATTCTCGTAACTCCAAGGATATTTTAAATCTGTTTTATTTATTTTTTTAAATTCTGCTGTTGGAAGTTTCACCAGCTGCTCTTCTAATTCGTACTGGTCCAACTTAGGATATAGATAAGTTTTGTTTGTAGCTTTGTTTGATATGTGATCTTTTAATAACTTCCATCCTTTACTTGAGTTATATCTTTTGAAACCTAGATCTTTGATAAAGGTTCTATGTCTTGGCAAATCAAATACTAAATACTTACCAGCATCTTTTATTTTTATCAGCGGCTCACTATCAATTCTTATTCTAGTCATACGGACCAGACTATGCTGCACTTGCTCAAGTGATAACTGAAACTGTCCAGCTATATCTACAAGTCTAATAAATGATGTTAGGTTTTTTACATTAAACTGTTTGCAACAGTACGAATAAATTCTAAAGTCATCATCTTGTAATTTTAATTCAGTCAATACTTTAGGATCAGATAGATAAAAATTTGACATAGCTTTGTTGGCGAATAAATCTATTTCCGCATTTATTGTTTTCTATTTTTCTAATTAAATAATCTTTGGCAGTGCAATCAGGTCCATGAGATTTAAGGCTCATGTGTTCCAGAAATTGCAGCATATTATCTGGCGATAAGTTTCTCCACTTCTTATCGCTGTATGGTCTAATTCTATTTATATCAAAGCGAATGATTTCTCTGAGCCTAGTACTTTCATCAACGGTATAAAATATTTCATAGTATGGAATATCAGATCCTTCAGCCAATACTTTGTATGGTCTTTGATGCCACCAGTCTTTGCCTTTAAATCTAAAGTCTATATTGTAGATAGTATCAGCTATAAATAGTGGAGCAGCGCAAGCTGGACAGATCCCAACTACGTCAATATCTGTCATATTTACTCCATCATGTTGCCTCCTATGCCATGTAGAAAATGGACTATCTATGGTTGATTGTGAACGCTTATATCTAGGCATTAAAAATCCTTTAGTTTCCGAGGCTTATTTGTCAACAAAGAAAATGGTCAAATTTGACTTGAATTATGGTTGTATAGGTATATATGAGACCAACAAATAAATAATAAAATTTATGAAATTTAGTATCAAATGGAACAAAGCTCCTCCGTCTGGCATAGCTGGCAAGCTAGAATATTTCGACATAGAACTTAGACAAAACTACGGATTACTTGAAGATGATTATGCTCAGGTTAAATCTCACTTCTCATATCAAACAGTAAAAAAAGGAAAGTTTTTTCCTGAAACAGAAACAAGAGTAAGAACTGTTTCTGGTAATCCAAAAGAAGTTTACGATTATCATTATGAAAGAGCCAGTGCATCAAGAGGTATGTTCGAGAGAGCTTGGCAAGTTGCAAAGAATAAAAATTTAGATAGCTTAACTGTCTTTCCATTTAAGCAAGCATACACAAGTGAAAAATTACAGCATGAAATAAATAATACTTTTTATGGTGGAGCAAGAGAGTTTGCAGAAAAATCAAAAAAAGATTATTCAAATATCCATAAAGAATTAAAAGGAAAAAGAAAAATATCTTTAAACCAAGCAATAGAATATTCTAAGTTTTTAAATTGTGATCCAGCAAAATTACTGTTTGAAGATTTACAAACCAAAGTATGGGCAGATGTAGATTTTATTCATCCAAGATCAAATGCAAATGAAGTTCTATATCCAGCTGGTCAATTAAAATTTTTAAATGAAGATAAATTTACAAAAGTTCCAAGAGATATTTGGAGACCATTAATTAGATGTGTAACTGTAAGATCAAAAGGATCATTCTTAGATAGACACAATTTATTTTATTATAAATCAAAAGATAAAAGTCCACCTAACTGTCATGGCAAACTATGTCTTATTGGAATAAATGTTTTTGATGATGTGATGCCTGATTATGTTTCATACTTTGTAGGTATCTATGAAGAAGGACTAGGCGGTAAAATAAATATTGCTAATCCAGATCCGTTTGCAAAAAACAAATATATATTAATTGATGTACAAAATATAGAAGTTGTTGCTCCAATTGTTGCTGTTGTAAATCCAATGCTAGCAGATGATACAGATGTAAAAAATCAAATAGAAGATTACAAAAGAATTAAAGAAGATGAAGTTAAAGAAATGCAAATGATAATTAAGAAGCATGAAGAACTTCAAAAGGACCAAGAGAAAAAATTAAAACAAATACAAGATGAGCTTTATAATAAAATTAAAGAAACTGAAGCTAGATTAGATAGTGAGAAGAAACGTGCCTAAGATTGTTGGAAAGAAACAAACTCATAATTATTGCAAAGAAGAAATTTTAAAAAAAATAAAAAATAATCCGTCTTTAAAATTAACTGTAGGTCAGATATTAATATTGTTTCCAGACTATACTGCTAATCAATTAAAACATTTTAGATCAGCAGCATATAAAGGTAATGATGCTCCACCAGTTGATTTAAGATTTGGAAGACCACGTTATCAATACGATCAGTTTCTTGGATGGCATAAGAACACTGCGGACAAAACGGCAAAAACGGCAAAAGCATCTTAAAAGTCTATAGTGGTCAAGCTTGACCATTTTCATTGTATTAAAATTATAAGTCGTTATCTAGGCTTATATGAAAAAAAACGATACAGTTTTAGATGATCCTTTAGATCATCCAGCTTTACCACTCTTTGGACAAAAGCTTGGCATAAATCATCACTCACCTACTCAAGCTTCATTACCAGATGGTGCATGGCTTTTTAAATATTTAGTGCTTACTCAGGAACAAAGAAGAATGCTTCCAAGTAATGCTAACATGAAAGCTGGTGTAGCTGTCAATGAAATACTCCAACAGTTTTACGGAGATACTATTTGGAAATTAAATCCACTTACAAAAAAATTAATGCCATACGCAAATGCTTTGCAGTATGCAGACAAGCAAGAATTAATTACAAAAAATTTAGATAAGTTTAAAGAGTATGATCCTGTCGATGATAAGGATAGAGAAAAATTTGAAAAGTATCAGGCAGAAATACCTGAAGTATCATTACATGGTTTCTCAGCGCTTGAGAAGTTAGGAGCTGCAAATCTTGGTCCGATAGTTTGTGAAGAACAAATATCAATTACGCAAAGTTCTTCTCCATTGTTGCTTAGTGTAGTTGGTCGGACTGACTTTGCTTTTGGTGGTAGCTTAGATGCTACAATCCCATCACTGATTGTTGAGTTAAAAACATCTTGGTCGAAACTTGGTAAGATCAGGAAAGATGGTAGTAGAGGATTTATTAGTTTGCCTTTACCAGCAGCTCCTTCATTCAATCACCTTACTCAATGTGCATTCTATGCAGCTAAATATAATTATGAAGCTCCAGTAGCTTTAGTCTATTTAACCAAAGCTGGTTATCAAATATTTAATAAAGATAATTGTTGGGATCTAACACCTGAAGGTCTTCAAAAAAATTTCAGGTTGATCTGTAACGTATTCAAAAGAAGAGAAAAAATATTAGCTCAGTTTGAAAAGAAGGATGCAATCGAAATTATAAAAGGTGCAGCATCTTTAATAGATCCAAACTTTGACCATCCTTGGGCATGGTTTTCTTTTGGTGATGAGAATTTGAAACAAGCAAAACGATTATGGAATTTTAACTAGGAGGTTAAATGTCAAAAGCAAAAACAAATATAATACCTGATGATTTAATCCTCTGCATTAATGATTTTAAAAAGTCATTGAACGGTCAGACGATTAGCATCCATGGTAAAGATTATGCAACAGTTGCATTAAGACTTGCAGTGTTGCGTAGAAATCTTGGAGCTAAAGCTACGATCAATACAGCTATTGTTTCTATCGATAAAGATACAGTTGTTTGTAAAGCAACGGTCCATGTTGGAGGAACATTAATTGCTACTGGTCACGCTGAAGAGAGACGTGCTGCTTCAAGAATAAATCAAACGAGTGCCTTAGAAAATTGCGAAACATCTGCAGTTGGAAGAGCATTAGCTTTTTGTGGTATTACAAATGATAGTATCGCAAGTGCTGAAGAAGTTGCAGCTGCAATAGAGCAGCAATCAAAAGAAATCCAGCAAGCCTTAAAAGATTTAGAGGCTGTTTCTCATGCTGGTAATTTCCAACAGTGGCTTACCAACAACAAGTCTATGTTAGCTAACCTGAAGGCTCAAAACCCAGTCAGCTATCAAGGCTTCATGGAGAAGTTCACTGTTATTAAAAATCAACTCAAACAAAAAGGAGTATTACAATAATGTCTGAGGAGAAAAAAGAGAGACCACAATTAGGTCTTGCAATACCAGTTACCAACAAAGTTAAGAGTAGTTCTTATGACTTAAAAGGTAACATAATTATAGACGGTAAATCCTATCGGTTTGGTGCATACAAAGCTCAAGCATCTGGTCAAGGTAAGATGGCTCAAGGTCAAGAGTACTTTTACTTTCACAGAGTAGAGCCAATGGATGCAGCAGCTACAACTGCTGGTGCTACTGACTTTGATCCAAAAGAACTGGAGGCATAGAAATATGAACCCAGATAAATTCAAATCAGTTGCAATAAATATCAAGACATATCGATTGCTTGAAGAGTTATCGCAAAAGAAATTTGAATTGCCAATCAGTATGTCAAAGACTGTCGAGTTCTTAGTCCAAAAAGGACATGAGGAGTATAAATCTAATGCAAATAGAAAAGCTTAGTAAAGAACTTAAAGAACTCAGAAAAATAAAATCCGATGAGTACGGACCATTCAATAAGAAGATGCAAGCAATTGCAGATATATGGTCCATACTTGTTGGTAAAAGAATTAGACCGCATCAGGTGGCGCTCATGTATGCAGCAGCAAAAATATTCAGAGCGAACAATGAATATAAATATGACAGTTACATTGATGCAATTAACTATTTAGTACAAGCAGATGAAATTCACCGAGAAGATGTCTCGGAGCTGGTCGATAGCTACTTTCCCAAAGGTGATGTCTCTTTATGAGTTTAAATTGGAAATGGAGTTTTGCGGTTTCAGTTCTCAGAACGCAGAAAAATTTTACGAATATTATTTAGATGAGTTGGAAAAAAAGAAATCAGAATAACGTAGTGCCTTTTGCAAAAGGTGTAGCTAACAAGAAACAAATAGATCAAGCAAACAGATTAAATAAAATTATAGCCTCAATCGAAACAAAGATGCAGCAGCCATATTGGGATGTACTTCTCTTTGATGATGCTGAGTTAGAGGTCATGTCAAATTTTGGTGAAACGATAAAGTTTCCTTCACAGACAACAGCTGTCAGAGCGTTGTCTATACTATCAACATACATACTTAGAAAACACTCGGAGGATAGCTATGAGTAAGCAGCGTAAGCATACTGTATCAATTCATAAATCGGTCTATCATGATGTTAATACTGGTGCATACGCTGCACTAGGTGGACCGTTCTATATAAAAAAATTATTAGGCAAAGCTCACTACTTGGTAAGAGCTTCAGATGCTTTTTATCATGAAGTATCACCAGCTTGTTTTGAAGCTACATTAGAAAACTCAAAACATCTGGACACCTATTCCATCAAGAAGAAACTGGAGGCATTCCATGAACACCAGAGCTAGAAGAACAGATGCAGCAAATGTTCAGAATAAAATTATTGGAAAAAATTTAAGGTTTATTAGGCACTGTAGGAAGATGACGTTGGAGAGATTAGCAGCTGCAGCTGGTTGCAGATACCAACAGATAGGTAAGTATGAATTAGGAGTAGATCAAATGTCTGCTTACAGAGTTCTTCAATTGTCACAAATTTTAAAATGCAAAATAAAATATTTTTTTGATGCAACATACATCGAAAGAATGAAAGCATATCACAACAGAGTTTATCATGCTGCTATGCCACCTGAGCTGCTTGATATTGATGAGCTTCAAGCTGAGGCTATCAGAGACTATGACATGGCGGAATTGCAAGCGAGATTATGACATGGCTAAGATCATTAAAATTACTACTGCAGAAGTGGCTTGTATTATTACGGAAGAATATGCAAGCGAAGCTGCTGCAAATAACGGTGAAGCTCCTAATGTTACAAGTGTCGAGATTACGGAGATCAAACCAGATCATATCAATTGGAAAAAAGGAGAAGTAGAAAATGAATAATTTACCTTACGACCTACCTAAAGATAACAGACTAACAAGGATGAGGAAGAGGCTGCAAGGATTGCAAAGAGTTGCTGCAGCAATAAATGATTTATATATCTATGGTGTTTATCCTTCCAACTATCCTAATCTTACAACTGTATTAGAACAAGCTAAGGACCATACCAAACATATTATTAAAGAAACAAAAAAAGAGATCGCATTGTTCGATGATCCAATGGACCAATACGACTTAACAGAGCAAGACCAACTGGAGGTAATACAAGATGATTAAAAATCCATTATCAAAACAGAATAAAGCAATCAAGGAAGCTGCAGTAAAAGGAATATCCAAGGCTTCATTGGTACACAAAATTGAAACACTCATGGATGAGCTAAAGGTAATGACCGAGGAGAGAGATACTTTGAGTAAAGAGAATGAAAGACTTACTGAAGAGAACTCCAACTTGTCCATGGTAAGGAATAATAAATAGTGTTCAGATACGCCTACCGACACTTCTTTCTGAAAGACCTATTCATATACGTTTGTCGGATCAGGCTTTTCATCATGTGCGTATATGGAAGGCAAAGCTGCAGTTGTGGGAGCTGCAGCAATAGCATACAATAAATCATGCAAGAAAAATTAGAAGTGATTTTAGATGAGCTATGTAAGATAACTGACAGAAATATAACTGTTTTTTATCCAGAGAAAAAAGAAGAGATTATTCCGTACTTAGTTACAGAAATCAAAAAGACGCTAGATTTAATAAAATAAAAGCTCCATAGAGCCACGCAGACAGCGATTGTGCCGTCTGCATGACCTCAGGTATAGACTTATTTTAGAAGTTTTATTGGAGTTTCTCTGTACTGCTCAATCTTAGCAGCCATACCTTGATGCTCTTCTTCATTAAAGAGATCGTGGTTTCCATAGATTTTTTCTGTTGTATCAAAATCGTCATGCCCCATAACTCTTTTGATATGGTCCTCTGATAGCTGCAAAATATTTTTAGATTGTATTAACTGGACAGCTTTTAGATGCCTCCAAGTTTTATTTATGCAGCCTTTAAATTTACCTTCAAGAATAGTAAATGTTTTAGAGCCATTGTCATTGGACCACTTTATCTTTGCCATGCCAAGTATCTCGTAAGTTGCCCATACTATTTTTCTTAGCATGAATGGAGATAAAGGATTTTTACCTCTTGTTGCTGGAATTAAATAATCATTTGTTGGATTATATTTCCAAGAATAATTTACAATCCATCGAAGCTTATTATGTGCCTCACCATTTGGAGCAAAGTAAACTTTTCTTTTTGATCCAGCATTCTTAGTTGTATGTCTAAAAATATATTGATCTGAAAAATCAAACATACCTTGAACATCAACGTAACACTTCTCAAGATCAACAGCTGACTTTTTCAAGCCTAACATTTCTGAAGGTCTGAAACCAAAATAGAAATTGATAGTAAATATCATGCAAGCATACGCAGCATAAACACTATCGTTCCTATGATCCCAAACAAATTGCAAAAGCTTGCTTGCTTCAGCTGGTGTAATAACAGTTGCTTTCACAGTATCTTTCAAATCAGGATCAGCTGGCTCATATTCTTTTGGTATTCTATATTCCAAAGCTGATTGAAAGTTATTGTGGTACTGTTGCTGTAAACACCATCTAAAAAATCTTCTCATGTTTGCAGTAACAAGCTTAGCAGTTTTGTACATCTCAGGTTTTCTTCCACTGTCCAAAAGCTTATCAACAAACTCTCCCATAAGTTTACCACCAATTTTATGAACTGGTACATCTGGAAAGTTTGGCTGGATATGCAGATTGAAATGTCTCAAATAAATATCTCCAGCAGCTTTGGTCAGTACACTAGCATAATTTCTACCACCATCTTTTTTAAGATTTGCAAATTTTAGAAACAGCTCATGAAAGCTGTATTCTTTATC
This sequence comes from uncultured Pelagibacteraceae bacterium, assembly GCA_902618205.1. Taxonomy (GTDB): domain Bacteria; phylum Pseudomonadota; class Alphaproteobacteria; order Pelagibacterales; family Pelagibacteraceae; genus Pelagibacter. The sequence goes on from CACMZL010000001.1 coordinate 278,412, forward strand.
TACAACTATTCCTTCATGGTGAGCAATCTTATGCTTATCCACGTACTCTAGTGCTAATGTTTTATTAGGAAAGTCAGCTATTTGTTTTTGCTTACCTTCAACCAATTTAACGACACAAAATTTACCTCTTCTATGCCTTATCCAATATGTTTGTTTTTGATACATATTAATTGAATAATGCTTCGGACTTATTTGTAAAGCTCAAGTCAATGTAATGCGCTCGAATTTTAAAACCTATCCTTGAGAAACAAAAAAAGATGGTACGCAATTGTACGTACCATAATCCTATTTTCTCAGAATGATTTGATTTTCCTATACTTTCCAAACCTGACCAAATCACTACTCGTACTCCTTTCTGTTAGTGTTTTTGATCTATTTGTTTTGAATAAGAATACTTTTTTGGTAGCGGGAAGTGGGATCGAACCACTGACCTCGGGCTTATGAGTCCCGCGCTCTAACCAACTGAGCTACCCCGCCTTAAAATAAATGTTGATTTATACTACTTATATTTTTTCTTACAAACAAGAAATTAAGAAATCGTCTTTAATAAGGGTTTCCCCGTGGACCGTGAGTGGACCAAATTTGGACCAGGATTTCTGGTCACGTGGAAACCCGTGCGTGATTTATTTTTTTATCGTCCAACCGTTTTTTTTTAATGCTTTAATCAAGTTTTCACGCATCTGATCTCTTGATGTTTTTTGATCACCTATCTTTTCAAAAAATACAGGTTCTAATCCCCTATCCTTCTTTGACTTAAAATAGTTTTTTATTGATTGTATTATTATTTTCATTTGCCTCCTTTAGCGTTGTGTTTAAAGTCCCAGCAAGTAGAGTTTTTTTCTAAATCAGGACTATTTAGATTATAGTTAATTGAAAATAATATTCTATTAAAATATGTTTTTCTTTTTTTGCTCTTCTATCTCTTTTTTAATATAATTTTCAAAGTATTTCACAGGATCAAAATTTTCAGACAGCGGCACACAACTCATACTTGGATTATAGATTTTTCCATCTTCTCTCCACATACTCCAAACTTCATCTTCAGTCCTATCCCAAAACTCTATAAGTCGCAGCTTTCTGATGACTTCAACTTTATTATTTTTAAATTTATCTTTAGACCATAAAAATATTTTTTGAGCTGATTTATCATCATCTGAAATTAAAAAATATACACTTTGCGCTTTAGGATGTTCAACATATTTGCACTCAATTCTTTTAACTTTTATTGGACCACCATCATCTGCAAATACAGCTGGAATAAAAAAAATTATATAAAATAATATTATAAAAAATCTCACTTTTTTATCTTATCAGTAGACCACCAGTGGACAAATATATATGTTTAACTGACAGTTTTGTGAAACTCTGAGTTTTTTAGTGGTTTTTTGAATTGCTTTTTATCAAGGTTATAACATTTTCCAAACCAGCCAAAAATGTTTTTCGAAAGACTATTTTCTACTACTTCAGTTGTGCTATGATTTCCACTAGCTACCCAACTACCTCCATCAAAATTAATGTTTAATGTGAAATATGATTTAAAATTTTTGGTTTCCCAAATATCCTCAAAATCAAACCTTCTAATCTTTCCCTTTTCAGAATAGTTTCCATCACTCATTGAAAACTTATCTTTTTTTCCTTTTTCGTTAATTAAATAAAGTTTAAGTTTTTTAATACTTTTAATTGGTTTTTCACTTTTGGTTAGATCGAATTCCTCTTTAAATTCTACGAATAAAACTCTGTCTTGCAATAAAGCTCCCACGTTTAAATCACCAGCTTTAACAGTTGTAATTTTGGGAATACACCTCAAAATTAATTCTTCAGCAGCAGTACTTGTAGATATAAACGAAACTAAAAATAAAATTCCAAAAATTTTTCTCATAAAACTATATTATCAGTGGACCACCAGTGGACCAATAATTATGTTTGCTTAAATTAATTAGGAAATCTAGGGGATCGAACCACTGACCTCGGGCTTATGAGTCCCGCGCTCTAACCAACTGAGCTACCCCGCCTTAAATAATTGTTGGTTTATACTACTTTTATTTTTTGATGCAAACAAGATTTCACTTGTTCTTTTTCTTATCTTTTTTAATTTTTCTTTTTTCCTTTAGAGAAAGTTTAGCTTTTTTCATTACACTAGAGTCTTTAAATGATTTTCCACTATATCTTTTTGACATTTAATTTAATTGTTCAAAGAACTTATCTTTTAATTGATAGGTAAAAGGATATTCTTTTCCAAGTGGTTGGAATTTAGTCTTAATTACTATTACGTTTTGCTTATCAAGTTTAAATTTCCATGTTAATTTGATGTCTCCTGAAAACACTCTTAACTTGCCTAAGTTTGTAAATCTCCATCCATCTTCTGAAATAACTTTTCCATCTTGGTATCTTTTGTAATTTTTTTCATCAAATATATATGTTACAACACCTTGATTTCTCTCATCTTCAAGAGTTATTGCATAATTATTTAAAAATTCCGCCGTTTGAGACTTATTCAAACTTTTCTTAGTTATAGATTTTAAAAAATCAGTAGTTTTATCAATGGTATCATCTATTTTATCTTTAGCTATTGAGATCGATGATAAAAAAAGAAAAATGGAAAGAATGCTAAATATTTTTTTAAACATACTTTAATAATTTAATAAATTTATTGTAAATAAAAAGGTAAATATTGAAGCAAATGTTGAAATAAATATTGCCTTAATAATATTTTCTGGACTTACATTATATGCAGAACACATAACAATTGAGGTAGCTCCACATGGGCCAACACTAACCAACAAAGCTCCAGCAAAATTTATTGGATTTGATAAGCTAAAGAATGTGTACCCTAAAATTAGCAAAATCAGTGGTGATATAATAAGTTTTAATATTGAAATAGTAATTGTTAATTTATTGAAAACTTTTTTTGAGTAAAAAGATAGAATAATACCAATTGCAAATAGCCCAACTGGCATCACACATGCTGCTAGTCTTTGAAGAATATATTCAAATGGGGTTTCGTCTATATTGATTTTTGAAATTCTTATTATCAATCCAATTAAAATTGCTAATATCATTGGATTTAATATTAAATTTTTTAAAAACTGAAATAGTTTAATTTTTTTTTTAACAGTAAGCTCTAAAAAGAAACTAACTATGGATAATAAAACTACACTATCCATTAAAATAATACCTGATATTTGAGTTATCGTGCTTCCAGCAAAGAAAATTTCTGCAATAGGTAAGACTAATATTACGTGATTAGATAAAGCAACTGTTAGGGCCCAAATAATAGATTCTTGCATTGATCTTTTGAAAGTATTTTTAGTTAATGCGAAAGCAAATATTCCACTCGTTAATTGCATTAAAAAATATGATGAAATTTGAGACACATCTATTTCCCCAACATCACTTTGTGCAACTAGTTTTATGATTAAAGCTGGTACCGCTATATAAAATGAAAATAAATTAAATATTCTAGCCTTTTGTAAATCAAATATTTTAATATATCCTAAAAGATAACCTATAAGCGTAATGCCTATAAATGGTGTTAATCCTAGAAATACCTGAAACATTATTGGACAGTAATTCTATGCATAATTCTATTACCTTTAAAGGCCGTTGCTTGATGTAGCATAGATCTGTTATCCCAAATGGCTAATTGGTTCTTTTCCCATTCTAAAGAATATTGAAAACTTTTTTTTAATTGGTGTTTAAATAAATAAGTTTTTAATTTTTTATCAATTTTGCTGTTATTAAAACGAATAAAGTGTCCAGGACTACAGTATAAAGTATATTTACTATTTATTTTTCTTATTAATTTATGCTTTGAAATAAGTTCTTTGGCTTTTTTTCCCTTTTCTTTCTCTCTTTCTAATCTTGTTACAGAAATGGGTCCTTCAGAAGAAAATATACATTTTTCGTTTTTAAACTTTCTTTTAAAGTTTGCTGGTAATTTATCATAAGCTAAATATTGGGAACAAAAATCTGTGTTTGCCTGACCTTTTTTTGGAACTAATTTAGATAATAACATAGTAAATCTAGGTGGTTTTTTAGTATAAATTGAGTCAGTATGAAATTGCTCACCAAAACTAGGGCCTTTATCTGTAGATTTTCTTTGAACAACAGTTATTTGAGGATATTTTTTATTCAATCCTTTAAGTCTTGGATAATTTGCAAGTTTTCCAAATTTTTTTGCAAATTTTACATAATGATCTGAACTCAATTTTTGGTTTCTAAAATAAATCATCCCATATTTTGAAAGAGCAGATTTTATTTTTTTTAATGTAAAATTATTAATTTTATTTAAATCACAGATTAATTCTGCACCTATATTTTTTTTATTAGGAATAATTTTAAGCATTTTTTAAAAAGAAATTTTTTAATTGTTTAATTGTTTCTTTGGGATTTTGCTCTGGTATAAAATGTCCAGATTTAACAGCAACACCTAAAACTTTTTTATTTGAATATTTTTGCCAAATTTTAATTGGTTTAAATTGTTTACCTATAACACCATTTTTTCCCCATAATACTTGAACAGGAATATTTAATTTTTTCTTTCGATCGTATCTGTCATGATCAAGATCAATAGTTGCAGATGCTCTATAATCCTCGCAAGATCCATGTATTCTCTTTGGTTGCTTAAAGCACTTTAGATAGCCCTCTTCAACTTTCCCAAACTTATGATTCCCAGACCATTTATCTAAGCAATACTTCATCCATTTTCTTGGATCACTCATTATCATTCTTTCAGGTAACCACTTTGGCTGAATTAAAAAAAACCAATGAAAGTATGCTTTTGCAAAATCTCTTGTTGTTAATTCATACATATCTAAAGTTGGACAAATATCTAATACACTTAGAGCAAGCACGTTTTTTTTATGATCTCTTGCCAATCTATGAGCAACTCTTCCGCCCCTATCATGGCCAGCAACAAAAAATTTTGCATATCCTAATTTTACCATCATTTGTTTCATATCACTTGCCATTTCTCTTTTTGAATAATTAAAATGCTTACTATCAGATGAAGGTGCTAAACTATTTCCATAACCTCTAAGGTCTGCTGCAACCACTGTAAAACTTTTAGATAACTCTGGTGCTGTTTTGTGCCACATTAAATGTGTTTGAGGGTAACCATGGAGTAATAATAAAGGTGGTCCATCTCCTTTAACTTTACAAAAGACTTTCCCTTTTTTAACTTTTATGTATCTGCTCTTAAATCCTTTAAACATTTATTTACTTTAATATATATTTTTATTATTCAATCAGTAATTTTAAAATTGTTCAAATACAACGTTAATAAGGTCAATTATTAAATTGAATTATCATTCATTGGATGTATACCTTCATTTTTGTGAGAATAGAAGAAGAGCTAAAACTAGATTATTCCGACGTACTTTTTAGACCTAAAAGAAGCACTCTTAAAAGTAGAAAAGATGTTAATTTAAAGAGAACTTATCGTTTTAAATACAGTAAAAATGAATGGTCTGGAATTCCTATAATGGCAGCTAACATGGATGGTGTAGGTGTGCTTGGTGTTGCTGAAAAATTATCTGATTATGGAATGATTACATGTTTGACAAAACAACATGATGTAAAGAAAATTAAACAATTTAAAAAAATAAAATCAATATATCCAAATGTAGCTTTAAGTATTGGAACAAAAAAAGAAGATTTTCAAAATTTAGATAAAGTTTTAAAAGAATTTAGTTTCATTAAATTCATTTGTATTGATGTTGCAAACGGATATTCAGAACATTTTAGTAAATTTTTAAAATCTGTTAGAGATAAATATCCAACGAAAACAATAATTGCAGGTAACGTTGTTACTGCTGATATGACTCAAGAATTAATTTTATCCGGTGCAGATATTGTTAAAGTTGGGATTGGACCAGGAAGTGTTTGTACGACGCGTATACAAACTGGAGTTGGCTATCCTCAATTAAGTGCAGTAATAGAATGCGCAGATGCAGCTCATGGATTAGGTGCGCATATAATTGCAGATGGCGGATGCACATGTCCAGGTGATGTTGCTAAAGCATTTGGAGGAGGAGCTGATTTTGTTATGCTTGGAGGAATGTTTGCAGGCCATGATGAAGGTAAAGGAAAATTAGTAAAATCTAATGGTTCTAAATATGTCGAATTTTATGGATCGAGTTCTGAAACAGCTAACAATAAACATTACGGCGGACTATCAGACTACAGAAGTAGCGAAGGAAGAACAGTCAGAGTGAAGTACCGTGGTAAAATTAATGATACCATTTTAAATATTTTAGGTGGTGTGAGAAGTAGTTGTACGTATGTTGGTGCACCCTCTTTAAAACAATTAAGTAAGTGCACAACTTTTGTCAGAGTTACTAAGCAATTTAACGATACATTCACTAAATAAATGAAAGAATATTCAATAGCGTCAATTGCTGGTGACGGAATTGGAAAAGAAGTTGTACCTGAAGCGCAAAAAATTTTAAGAGAAATTTCTCAGCAACATCAATTTAAATTAAATATAGAAGATTATGATTTTGCATCATGTGATTATTATGAAAAACATGGAAAAATGATGCCAGACGACTGGAAAGAAAAGCTCACTAAACACGATGCAATTTTCTTTGGTGCAGTTGGCATGCCAGATAAATACCCTGACCACATAACACTTTGGGGATCATTGTTAAAATTTAGAAGAGAGTTTGATCAATTTATTAACTTAAGACCCGTAAAACTTTTTGAAGGTGTTAATGCACCACTAGCTAGTAAAAAACCTGGTGATATTGACATGATAATTGTTAGAGAAAATACTGAAGGTGAATACTCATCAGTCGGTGGAAGAATGTATCAGGGAACTGATAGAGAAGTTGTTATTCAAGAAACAGTAATGTCAAAATATGGAATAGATAGAGTTCAACAATTTGCATTTGAATTAGCTAAAAAAAGAAAAAGAAAAAAACTAACAAGTGCTACTAAGTCTAATGGTATATCAATAACAATGCCTTATTGGGATGAGAGATTTAACGAAAATAAGAAAAATTACTCTGATGTAGAAACTGATCAATATCATATCGATATATTGGCTGCTAGATTTGTTTTAAGTCCTGAACGCTTTGATGTGATAGTTGCATCGAACCTTTTTGGCGATATTTTATCAGATCTCGGGCCAGCATGTACTGGAACTATTGGAATTGCACCATCTGGAAATATTAATCCAACAAATAAATACCCATCTTTATTTGAACCCGTTCATGGATCCGCACCAGATATTGCGGGACAAGGGATAGCTAATCCAATTGGTCAAATTTGGTCAGCTGCAATGATGTTAGATTACTTAGGTGAAAAAGAAGCTTCTGATAGAGTAATAAATTCAATTGAATTAACTCTTAAAGATAAAAACAGTCGAACAAAAGATCTTCAAGGCTCTAGTAATACAGAACAATGTTCAAAAAAAATTTTAGATAATCTTAGTTCAGTCTAAAATTTAATCAAAATTATGAATTTAATTAAAAATAAATCTATTGCCAAAGTTATAATTTTATCAATATCAGGTTTTTTTATTTTAGTTTGCCAAGACTCTACTGCAAAATATTTAGGAACATTAATGCCATTAAATCAAGTAATTTGGGGCAGATTTTTTTTTCATTTTGTTATTATTTTAATTTTATTTGCTGTGTTAAAACCGAAATTGAATTTAAAAAAAAATTTCAATATCAATATTATTAGATCTATACTAATGGTTTTTGCTACTTTTTTTTTCATTCATTCTTTACAAAAATTTGACCTTGTAGATATCTATGTGGTTTTCTTCTCAGCTCCATTAATAGTATCAATTCTGACAGCATTGTTTTTAAAAGATATCCTTTCTCTTAAAGGTATAATTTTAATGTTGTTAAGCTTTGGATGTATAATTTATTCAATGAGTCCAAGTATGAAAGTTTTAAGTTTAGACTTAATTTTTCCTTTAGTACCACCAGTATGTTGGGCTTTATATCAATTTTTTACAAAATTTATTTCTGGTAATAATGATCCTTTAGTGGCGTTATTTTATGCTGCTGTTGTAGGGGCTATTGTTTTTTCTATTTATGTAATTTTAGACTGGACTCCTATTGAAAATAAAAGGTTGTGGGTTTGGTTGATATTTTTAGGTGTATTAGGTTTTACTAGTCACCTTTTAATTATATTTGCAATTCAACTATCAAATTTATCTTTTGTAACTAATTTTCAATATTCACAGTTAATTTGGTCAACATTAATCAATTTTTATATTTTTGGTGTACCTTTTGATTTTAATAAAATTTTTGGAGTTATTGGAATAATAGTTTTTGGAGTTTTATTTGTTCAAGTCGAAAGTAGAAAGAAGAAAATTAGTTCTTAAAATCCTTATAGTTTAAAGGTTTTTCTAATACCTCAACTGGATATTTTTGTTTTTCAACTTCAATATAAATATTTTTGTCTTTTAATGTTTCAACTGTATTTCCAGAATTGACATATCCAAATGAAAGATTTTTATCATAACAAAAAGAATAATTTCCTGAAGTTGTTCTGCCAATTATTTTGTCATCCATATAAATAGGTTCTTCATGTAGTAAAAGTGGCTCACCAGGTTTGCTGTCTTTAAGAGTAAACATCATCATCCTCTTATCTAATTTTTGGTCTTTAATTTTCAATAAAGCATCTTTTCCAATAAAGTTGACATTTTTTTTATAACTAATTGCAAATTTTAAACCTGCTTGATACTGATTTTCTTCAGGTGAAATATCATTTCCCCAATGAACAAATCCACTTTCCATTCTCATAATATCCATTGCATGCATTCCACAATGAGATAGTTCGTAGTTTTTCCCCTCTTCAATTAGAATTTCATATAAATCCTTAGCTAAACTTGATTCAACATAAAGCTCAAATCCTAATTCACCTACGTAAGAAAGTCGTTGAGCCCAAGCTTTAACACCATTTATCATTACGAACTTTCCAGTTCCAAACTTAAATTTATCGTTACTAAAATCATCATTGCTTATTTTCGAGATCATCTCTCTACTCTTTGGACCAAACAATCCTAAACAACAAATATCTTCTGTTACATCTTTAAAAGATACTTCTTCATCTAAATACTTTAAGATATGGTACTTATCGTGTTCTCTTGTAGCTGCAGAGCTTACAACTCTAAAAAAGTTTTTATCCATACATACAACAGTTAAATCTGTTTCTATTCCCCCATCTTCATTCAGCATATGAGTATATGTTGTTTTACCAATTTCGTTTTTAATGTTTGCGGTACATAACTTTTGAAGTTCTTGATGAGTTTTTTCCCCTTTTAAATCAAACTTTGAAAAAGTTGAAAAATCAAAAAGTCCAACATTTTTTCTTGCATTTAAAGTTTCATGCTTTGCTGATGGGTACCAGTTTTGATAATTAAAACTATATTCATACTTAGGTTCTTTACCATTTAATGAATACCACATTGGTCTTTCAAAACCTCCTGCAACTCCAAAACAAGCTCCAGCATTTTTTAATTCCTCGTGATAAGGTAAAAGCTTTTGATTTCTTGATGTATTGTGCTGTTTAAATGGCCAATGCATTCCATACAAATCACCTAATGTTTCTGTAACTCTTTCCATAATAAAGTTTTTTGAAGAGTGGAATTTCTGAAATCTTTTAATATCTAGAGAAAATAAATCTTCGTTAATATATCCATTCATCATCCATTCTGCTGTTACTCTACCCGCACCACCTGAACTTGCTATTCCAATACTATTAAAACCACAACACGTGTATAAATTTTTTACCTCAGGAGTTTCTCCTAATAAGTATTGCGTATCTGGAGTAAAAGATTCTGGGCCTGAGAAAAATTTTCTAATTCCTGCACTTTCTAACATTGGTAATCTATGAAATGATTTTTCTAAATATGGTTCAAAATGATCAAAATCATCGGGAAGTTCGCCGAAAGAAAAGTCATCAGGTACTCTTCCCGTCTCCTTAAATGCTGGTTTTGCATTTGGTTCAAAAATTCCAACAAGCATTTTCCCTGCATCTTCTTTCAAATATAAACAAGCATTATAATCTCTTAAAACTGGAAGATTTTGAGGTAAATCTTTCATTGGCTCAGTGATTATATAAAAATGTTCATTTGGGTATAAAGGAACACTAACATTAATTTCTTCGCCTAGTTGTCTTGACCACATTCCTGTAGCCATCACTACATACTCACAATCTATAATACCTTTTTCTGTTTCTACCCCACTTATTCTTGAATTCTTTGTAAGAATTTTTTTTACAGGAGTTTTTTCAAAAATTTGAGCACCTTCCATTTTTGCAGCTTTTGCAAGTACGTTAGTAACTCCAACAGGATCTGCTTGTCCATCTTTTGGCATGTAAACACCACCTACAAGATCTTCACTATGAATCACTGGATATAATTCTTTTAATCTTTTGTGATCTAAGACTTCTACTTCAACATCAGACAATTGTGCAGTCGTTGCTTGTCTTAGCAATTCTTGCATTCTTTCTTTAGTAGATGCAACTGTAATTGCACCATTTTGCTTCATCCCAGTTGATAATCCTGTAGTCTTTTCTAATTCTTTATAAAGATCTAAAGAGTATTTTCTAATTTTAGTAATTGTAGAAGATGCGCCTAATTGACCTAGAAGACCTGCAGCATGCCAAGTAGTTCCTGATGTTAATTGATCTCTTTCAAGCAATATTACATCTTTCCAACCAAATTTTGCCAGATGATAAGCGCATGATGTTCCGGCAACACCTCCGCCTATAATAACTACTTGAGTACTTTTTGGTAAGTCTTTCATACTTAACGTGATTTATACAATTAAATTTAAAAGCAAACAATATGATCGATATGGATGGGTCTTTTTATACCAAATTTTTCATCAACTTCATGTTGATGAATATGATGAGAATGCACAAAAACTGGTATTAATTTATTACTTAATGTTTTTAATGTATAAATAAAATTTGATCCTCTAAATTTTCTATCTACTACTTCAAGTTTGAGATTACTCGCATCATCATGCTGTAAGTCCTCTGGTTGTATTAATAATTTTACTTTAGATCCTATTGGAAACGGTCTAGCGAAATTTCCAGTTATTGTACCTAAATCTTCATTTTCAAGACTTTTCGGACTGGTAACTTCTGCTGGTATTAATGTACCTCTATTTAAAAAATTAACTACTTCTACTGAATTTGGTAAATGATAAACGTTATATGGATCATCATATTGCTTTAATTCACCATCTAATATTATTCCACATTTACTGCCTAGATAAAAAGCTTCATAAGAATCATGTGTTACAATTATTGTTGTTATTTTAGAATTTGTTAAAATTTGCTTTAATTCAACTTGAATTTCCTCCTTAAAACTTTGATCTACATTAGATAATGGCTCATCAAGCATTAATAAATCTGGTTGAGAGACCAATGACCTTGCTAAAGATGCTCTTTGGGCTTCACCAGCACTAATCTCATGTGGAAATTTATTTAATATTTTATTTAAGTTTAAAAAATTAATTACTTCTTTAGTTTGTATTTTTTTATCATCTTTCACTCTATCTGAACCAAGATTAATATTTTTTTCTATATTGTAATGAGGAAATAAGCTGTTCTCTTGAAATGATAGAGCAATATTACGATTTTCTGGTTCGATATGAATATTTTCAGAAGAAATTGTTCTACCTTTTAGATTAATTTTACCTTTATTAATTTTTTCTAAACCTGCAATAGTTCTTAATATTGTGGTTTTACCTATGCCAGAGGGGCCAAGTAAACATACAATTTCTCCTTCATTTTCAATTTTTAAAGAAACATTGTTAACTTTATTTTTCCCACCAGCAGCAAAAGATACATTTTCAATTTCAAAAAAATTATTAGCCATTAGTCTTTCAAAATAAATTTAGACGTAATCAAAATAAATGTACTTGCAATTAATATCAAGAATAATGATGGAACTGCTGCAGCCTCTAAGAGATCTTGAGATGCAAAAATATATGCTGTTGTAGCGAATGTTTCAAAGTTAAATGGTCTCAATATCAAAGTTATAGGTAATTCTTTTATTACTTCTATAGTAATCAATATCCCTATAAGAAAAACAGAATTTTTTAAATAAGGAACATGAATTCCTAAAAAAGTTTTTGTTTTCGAGTAGCCAAGAAGATAAGAACTTTCATCAATTGACCTATTTATTCTTTCATAACCAGTTTTCAAGCCGTTATAAGCTAATGAATAAAATCTGATAAAATAAACTATTACTAAACCAAAAATAGATCCTATAAATACTCTCTTTATAGAATTAAATTCAAAGGCTTTTATAAAAGTATTATCAAACCAAGCAATAAAAGTGATGAATGCTACAGCTAAAATTACACCAGGGATTGCATAACCAGTAATAGAAAATGTTGTAAGATAATTTAAGAATTTACTTTTAGTTACTCTGTTTCCATAATTTGAAATAAATGAAAAAATTACTAGAACAACACTTGATAAAAATACCAGGTAAATTGTGTTTTTAAATAATTGAAAAGTATTTAAATCAAATAAATTTTTTGGAAAAATTATTGTCCAATACAACATTTGTAAAACAGGGAATAAAAAACTGACTAAAAAAACTAAAAAACAAAATCCGAATGCTAAAAACCCTTTTGAAAAGTTTAATTTAATTTTTTTCTTTTCTTTAATTCCTCCCTTAACTGGAGAGTGATATTGAGCTTTTTTTCTTGAGATATTCTCAATAAAAAAAAGTCCTAGAATAAATAATAGTAAAAAAAATGAGAGTTGATTTGCAAAAGCTAAATCATCAAAAGATATCCATGAATCATATATTCCGGTAGTAAGAGTTGCTATTCCAAAAAATGATACTGCTCCAAAATCTGATAATGTTTCCATAGCAACTAATGCCAAACCCGCGACTATCGCTGGTCTTGCAGATGGTAAAATGATTTTAAAGAAAGACTTATATTTTGAAAAACCTAAATTTTGTCCTAATTCAATTAAATTTTGAGACTGATAATGAAAAGATGCTCTAGTTAGAACGTAAACATATCCAAATAGGGAAAAAGAAACTGATAAAATAGCACCAAACATACCATCAAATTTTGGGATGGATTGATTATATTCACCAGGTCCAAATAAAGATTTCAATATTGAGTATAGTGTTCCAAAGTTTTCAAAGAAAGCAGTTAATGAATAAGCATAAATGTAAGCAGGTACTGCAAAAGATAATATTAGCGCCCATTTAAAAAATTTAACTCCTGGAAAATCATAAAATGAAACTACATATGCACAGCCAACACCTAAGAATAATGTAAGAACTAAAACTCCTAAAAGTAATATTAAGGAATTATGAATATATTCAATTAAAAATGTATTTTTTAAAATATCAAAGTAATTAGTTGTTTCTTGGAAGAAACTTGCAAACACAGTTAAAATTGGAATTGCGACAATAAATGAAACTATAAAAGATGATAAGTACCAGGAATTAAATTTCATATATTATAATCCGCCTTATAATCATGAAAATCAAAAGTGTCCATGGCTTGAGAGACCAAACCATAGGCACAAACTTTAGAAAATCAAAAATTAAATACTTTTAGGATATGCGGAACCTCCTTAGTTTTAATTTCAGACAATTTTCTATTATTTACACGTTTATTGATTTTTTCACACTCCGAAGCACATGCAGGACAAGCTTTGGTAGATTTATTATAATCAACTTCCGTAGTAAATTTTTTTTTAACAGCTGTCATTTACTTCCAACCAGCAGCTAACATTACTTCTAATGCATCTGCTTGTTTTGCACCGTATGACTTAACACTTGTTTTAGTATCCATTACAAAGTTCATCTCTTTACCTGGAACTAAATCATTAGGTGTTACACCACCTATCATTGGATACTCAAAAGTATTATTTACAATGTGATTTTGAGCCTCTGTTGATAATAAAAACTCAACTAATTTTACAGCATTAGCTTTGTTTGGTGCATGTTTAAGCATACCAGCTCCACTAATATTAATGTGCGTTCCTCTATCTTGTTGATTCGGGAAAAAAGGCATTACTTTTTTTGCTGCTTCTTGTTGTTCAGCACCTTTTTTTCCGGATAACATCAACGCATGATAGTACGTGTTTGCAACAGCAATATCAGCTTCTCCTGCAGCAACAGCCATGATTTGAGCACGGTCGTTACCTTTTGGAGTTCTTGCCATGTTTGCTACAACAGCTTTAGACCATTCTGCAGTTTTTGCTTTACCATTATTCTTAACAAGTGAAGCAACTAAAGATTGGTTATAAATGTTGTTAGATTTTCTTATTACTAATCTACCTTTCCATTTAGGATCAGCTAGACCTTCATAAGTCATACCATTAAGTTCGTTTGCACTTACTCTTTCAGGTGAATAATAAATTATTCTTGCTCTCTTAGCTATTCCAGTCCATTTTGCAGATCTGAATTGCGATGCAACTGCATCCTTAATAGCTTTTGACCAACCTGCATTTTGCATCATTCCTTTTGCTGCAAATGCACCTAATCTGCCAGCATCAGCTGTGATGTATAAATCTCCAACACAGTCTGCTCCCTCTTCAGTAATTCTTTTCTGCAGGGCTTTATCTTTACCTGATACTACGTTTACTTTAATTCCTGTTGCTGCTGTGAACTTTTCATATAATTGAATGTCAGAATCATAGTGTCTTGCACTAAAAATATTGACCTCAGCTGCAATCGTAAAACTTGAAATTAAAGCAAAAAACAATGAAATTATTGTCAATTTTCTCACTCTACTCCTTAAATTTATATTTATATTAAACGTAATTTGTCCTGCAATGCGGATGATAACTATTCTCAATGTAAATGATAATCAATTGCAATAATGTCGCAATTGATAATCAATCGCAATTAGTGATGTTTTTTTGATGATTTTTTAAAATTCCCACTCAGAAATTTTACTGTAAAGGAAGTTTCTAAAAGCTTGAACTCTAGCAACATTTTTAAGTGATTGAGGGTATACAAAGTGTGCCTCAGTAGTTGGACCTTGAACGCTTGGTAAAACTTTTACTATATTTGGTTGTTTCACAGTTAAGTAATCTGGAATTGCGGCTAATCCTACACCGCTTTGAACGGCTAATAGTAAACCATAAACACTATTCACTCTCATTACAGTTTTTCTTTTTTTATTATCTTTCATTCCAAGTTTTAATGCCCAATCTGGATTATAAACTGGAGATGGAGCCCCTCTACCAAATGAAATAAAATTGTGCTTATTTAAGTCATTCACTGTCTTAGGATATCCATGTTTTTCTAGGTATTTTGGCGATCCGTAGATATGATAATTAATATCTATAAGCTTTTTTTGGATATAATTAAGTTGTTTTGGTCTTCTCATAAATATTCCAATATCTGCTTGTCTAGTGCTTAAATCTAGCTCTCTATCATCAAATATAAGTTCGACCTCAATTTCTGGATTTAATTGCATAAATTCTTGTATTCTTGGCGTTAACCATGTTGTTCCAAAACTTACTACAGTTGTTACTGATAATTTTCCGGAAGGTTTGGTTTTTTTGTCTCCTAAAGTTGTTTCTACCTCTTTTAATTTAGAGATAACTTCATGAGCTGTTTTAAATACATATTCACCGTTCTCAGTTAGTGTTAATCCTCTAGCATGTCTCTCAAATAACTTAACTTTTAAGTCTTCCTCTAAAGATTGAATTTGTCTACTAATTGCAGATTGGCTAAGATTTAGAATAACTGTAGCGCTTGTAAAACTACCTGCTTCAGCAACAGCATGAAATATCTTTAATTTATCCCAATCCATTATTTATTTACATCCACTACTATTTTATTTTTTAAATTTCCTTTTAATATATCGGGATAGACATTTAATAATTCATCTAATCCAATAGTATTTACAGATTTTTCTAAAATATTAAAATCTAACAAAGCAGGAAATTCTCCCCATACAAACTCTTTTCTTTTCTTACTGATATTAACCGAGTCTACTCCCCACAATTTGACTGCTCTTAAAATAAATGGAATTACTGAAGTATTTAATTTATTGCCACTAGCATTTCCACATATAGCAACAATTCCTTTTGGTTTAGTTTGAGCTATTGCATTAGATAAAATGTTACCGCCCACAGTATCTACAACACCATCCCATGTTCCTTTATCTATTAATCTTGCTTCACCTTCAAATTCTTTACGATCTATAACGTTTTTAGCACCAAGTTCTTTTAGATAATTTGCTTTATCTGGTTTACCAGTTATCGCTGTAACATTAATACCCATTTTAGCAAGAACCATAACTGCCACCATTCCAACACCTCCTGTAGAACCAGTTACTAATACATCATTAACTTTTGACTGCATCAATAGCTCCTCTCTTGCTTTAACTGCAAAAGCGCATAATAAACCTGTAAGACCAGCAGTTCCTAAAATCATAGCTTGTTTGTTTGTCATTCCCTCAGGTGTTTTTGTAATATGATCCTTTTTAACTTTTGCGTATTGAGAATATCCACCATCAAAAAGTTCACCTGCCCTACAACCTGTTAATATAACTCTGTCTCCTTCTTTAAATTCTTCACCATCGCCTTGTGCAACAATTCCAGAAAAATCAATACCAGGTATTCTTGGATACTCTTTTACTAATTTGCCACCATCTTTTAGTATCATTGCATCTTTCCAATTAAGGTCAGAATAATCTATCTTAACTAGCACATCACCATCTTTAAAATGGTCTAAACTTAATTCTTTGACTTCTCTTGTAAAATTTTCGTTCTGATTGTTTATTACAACTGCTTTAAATGAGTCCGCCATGTTTATAAGTAAATATTATTTTGCAATAAATCGCAAATATCTATTTTGATAACTTAAATCGTCTTTAAACTGTCCAAGATAAAAATTTGTAACTGTTGTAGCTTGCTCTTTTTTTATACCTCTCATAGTCATACACTGATGAGTTGAATCTATTGTTACCGCAACTCCTTTTGCATCCAACGACTCCATTAAAGTATTAGCGATCTGAACAGTTAATCTTTCTTGTGTTTGTAATCTTTTTGAAAATACTTCTACAACTCTTGCTATTTTACTTAATCCTACAACTCTTTGATTTGGAATATATGCTACATGAGCAATTCCTATAATTGGTGCCATGTGATGTTCACAATGACTTTGTACTGAAATATTTTTTTGAACAACCATATCGCTATAGCCTTCAACATCACCAAATGTTTTATCTAAGACTGCTTTAGGATCTTCTTTATATCCCTTGAAATATTCTTTAAATGCTTTTGTTACTCTTTTTGGAGTTTCCAATAAACCTTCTCTAGTAGGATCTTCACCTAACCATTTAAGGATTTTGACAAAAGCTTCTTCAGCTTCTTTGTCAGTTACTTCATTAATTTTTTTTTCGTTTTCGTTTTTTACTAATTTCATGACGTGCTTTTATATATATAAAACCTTAATTTTAAAATATTTATTATATTTATTATTATGTTAGATAATTCCACATATATGTTTAAAAAAAGAGAAAATGTAGCAGAAATAGAAGAAGGCAAGCTTTTATCTCCTAAATTCGACAATGATGGATTGATTCCAGTCATTACAACATGCTCAAAAACGAAAGAAATATTAATGCACGGATATATGAATGTCGAAGCCTTCAAGTTAACAATCGAAACCAAAGAAGCTCATTACTGGAGCAGATCAAGACAATCAATTTGGCACAAAGGAAAAACAAGTGGGTTTGTTCAAAAAGTAAAGGAGATTCGAATTGATGATGATCAAGATGCAGTTTGGATGACTGTAGATATTGGCGAAGGCTCTAGTTGTCACGTTGGGTACAGATCCTGTTTTTACAGATCTGTTCCTTTGGGTAAAATTGATAATGCAAGACAAATCGAAATGAAATTTGAAGAAGAAGAAAAAAAATTTGATCCAGAGGTTGTTTATAAAGGACAACCTAATCCAACAAAAATATAAAAAATTAATGAAAATTTTAAGTCCCTTTGGACCAAAAATTGCTGTTATTAAAATTCCATTAAACTTGGTAAAAAAAATTAATGATGAAGTTGAAAGTATTATTAAAGATAAAAAAAAATCAAGATTAAATGACTATTCAAAAAAGTTGGTAGGTCAAGTAGAACAAGAAATTGAATTAAAAAATAAATTTATAAAAAAAAATTTAAAAAGTTTTATTTCTAAAAGTGTAAATAAATATTTAAAAAAAAATCTTAATAAACAGTCTAAAAATATAAAAATTAAGAATTTATGGGTCGTAAGACAATTTAAAAATGATTACAATCCTATTCATTTCCATGATGGTAATGTTTCTGGAGTTGGTTATTTAAAAATTCCTAATAATTTAACAAAGGGACATAAAAAAATTAAAACTAACGGAACAATTGATTTTATTTACGGTTCTAAATCTTTTTTGAACAATTCTATATTTAATCATAAACCAAAAGTTGGTGATCTTATTTTGTTCCCGAATAATTTAATGCATACTGCATATCCATTTAAATCTGATGGTGAAAGAAGATCATTTTCATTTAACATAGATATTGATAAAAAATTAACAGAATTATTTCATGGCTGATAAACAAAAAAATGTTTTAGATGAAGATTTGGAGTTATGCTCTAATGATCCTTTAACAGGATGGTATAGAGACGGATGTTGTAATACAGATGAAAATGACCATGGTATTCATACTGTATGTGCAAAAGTAAATACTGAATTTTTAGAATGGTGCAAAGAAGCAGGGAATGATCTAATTACACCTCATCCTGAGTTTGGTTTTCCAGGTTTGAAAGATGGTGATAGTTGGTGTGTGTGTGCAGGTTGGTATGCTAGAGCTTTAGAAGCCGGAAAAGGATGTCCAATTTATTTAAAGAAAACTCATAAAAACACTTTGAAACTTATTCCAATTGAAACTTTGAAAAAGTTTGCAATCGATTTATCTTAATTACATATTCCCATATTTAGGTCCACCCCCACCTTCTGGAGTGACCCAAGTAATATTTTGAGATGGCTCTTTAATATCACATGTTTTACAGTGTATGCAGTTCTGTGCATTTATTACAAATTTTTGAACAGAATTTACTTCTTGAACTTCATAAACTCCTGCTGGACAATATCTTTGTGCAGGCTCATCAAATTGTTCTAAAGTATATTTTATAGGCAAATCTGGATCTTTAAGTTTTAAATGGACTGGTTGATTATCATCATGAATTGTACCCGTTAAATAAACCGAACTTGTTTTATCAAAAGTAATAATGTTATCAGGCTTAGGATAATCAATTTTTGGCATTTTATCTGCTGGTTTTAAAGCTTCATGATCAGCATGTTTATGCTTTAATGTGAAAGGAAGCTTTCCTCTAAATAAAATCTGGTCAATTCCAGTAAATAATATACCCAAAATTAATCCCCAAGAAAAACTTGGTTTTACATTTCTGGCTTCATGTAATTCTTTGTAAACCCAACTTTCTTTAAATTTTTGTTCATATGTAGATAAATTTAAATTTTTTGTAAGATGCTCATAAATTGTTTCAGCAGCGATCATCCCACTCTTCATTGCAGTATGAGACCCTTTTATTTTAGGCATATTTAATGTTCCTGCATCACATCCAACTAACAAAGCACCTGGCATAAACATCTGAGGTAAACTCTGTATGCCACCCTCAATTAAAGCTCTTGCGCCATAAGAAATTCTTTTTCCACCTTCAATTATTTTTTTTATATCTGGATGAGTTTTAAATCTTTGGAATTCATCGAAAGGTGAGAGATGAGGATTTTGGTAATCTAATCCAATTACGTAACCAAGAAAAACTTGTTTATTTTCTGCATGATACATAAAACTTCCACCGTAGGTGTTATTGTCTAAAGGCCATCCAGCAGTATGCATTACTAAACCTTCTGTATGATTTTTTTCATCTATCTCCCAAATTTCTTTAAAACCAATTCCATATTGTTGAGGATTTTTGCCTTTGTCTAATTCAAATTTCTTTATTAATTCTTTTCCTAAATGACCTCTACATCCTTCTGCAAATACTGTGACTTTTGCATGCAATTCCATTCCTGGTTCATAAGTATCTTTTTTGTTTCCCTCTTTGTCGATACCCATATCTTGGGTTGCAATACCTTTAACTGATCCATCATCATTATATAAAACTTCACTTGCTGGAAATCCTGGGAATATTTCGACTCCTAATCCCTCAGCCTGCTCTGCCAACCATCTACAAAGATTTGCAAGACTTATAATATAATTGTTATGATTTTGTTGAACCTTGGGAAGTAACCATGTTGGCCAACTTAATGATTTTTGTTTTCCTAAAAATAAAAATTTTTCTTTTGTAACTTTTGTTTTAATTGGAGCATTTAATTCTTTCCAATTAGGTATCAGTTCATCTAAAGCACGTGTTTCAAACACGTTCCCTGATAAAATATGTGCACCTATTTCAGATGCTTTTTCTAAAAGGCAGACATTAATATCTGGATTTAACTGCTTTAATTTAATTGCAGTTGAAAGTCCTGATGGTCCGCCACCTACGATAACAACATCGTATTCCATCACTTCTCTGGACATAATGATAATTTCTTACAGTATTTGCTATTTTTGTATAGTGTTTAATTTGTTCAATTCTGACAAAAACTGAGGAAGCGCCTCAAAAAGATCTGCTTCTAATCCGTAATCTGCGACACTAAAAATTGGAGCTTCACCATCTTTATTTATAGCTACAATAACTTTACTTTCTTTCATTCCTGCTAAGTGCTGTATCGCACCTGAAATTCCAACTGCAATATATAAATCTGGGACCACAACTTTACCCGTTTGTCCTACTTGATGATCATTTGTAATATAACCAGCATCAACTGCGGCTCTTGATGCACCTATTGCTGCATTAAGTTTATCAGCAATATCACTGATTAATTTGAAATTTTCACCATTTTGCATTCCTCTTCCACCAGAAATAACTATTCTAGCTGTTCCAAGCTCTGGTCTGTCTGATTTAACTTCTTCTTTCTTTAGAAATTTAGTTGATGAACTAGCTTCTGCTGGATCAGATTTTGTAATTTCAGCAGATCCACCACTCTTATCAGCAGGGTCAAACGACGTCGGTCTAATAGTAACACATTTTTTTTTGTCATTACTTTTAACTGTAGCAAAAGCATTTCCTGCATAAATTGGTCTTAAAAAAGTATCCTCAGAAATAACTTTAATTATATCGCTCACTTGCGAAGTATCTAGTAATGCTGCAATTCTTGGCATTAAATTTTTACCAAATGTATTTGCTGAGCTTACAATATGTGAATAACTTTCTGCATGCTTAATTATTGCTGCTGTATAATTTTCAGCAATGTAGTTTTCATAAATTTCATTATCAACGTGAATAACTTTTTTTACATTTGGAACTTCAGATAAAGATTTTGCAACATCATCAGCTTGATGACCTAAAACCAAAACATGAAGATCCTCATTTATTTGAGAAGCTGCAGTTATAGCATTATAGGTAAATGGTCTAACCTCTTTATTATTATGTTCTGCAATTAATAATACTGACATTTAAATTACCTTAGCCTCATTTTTTAATTTTTGCACTAATTCTTCTACACTAGCGACTTTTATTCCAGCTTTTCTTTTTGGTGGTTCTTCAACTTTAATTTGTTCGATTCTAGGATTAATATCAACTCCTAAATCTGAAGCATTTATCTGTTCTATTGGTTTTTTCTTAGCTTTCATAATATTTGGAAGCGAAGCATATCTTGGTTCATTTAATCTTAAATCGCATGTAACAATAGCTGGAACATTTACTTCAATAGTTTCTAAACCTTCATCAATTTCACGAGTTACTTCTAATGCATTATCTTTAACTTCAATTTTCGATGCAAAAGTTGCTTGAGGCCAATTTAATAAAGCTGCAAGCATCTGACCCGTTTGATTGCAATCATCGTCAATTGCTTGTTTTCCCATAAACACCAAATCAGGATTTTCTTTTTCTACAATTTTTTTCAAAATTTTTGAAACTGCTAATGGCTCAATCACATTATCAACTTTGACATGTATTCCTCTATCCGCTCCAACAGCTAATGCTTTTCTAACTGTTTCTTGAGCTTTTTCTTCACCGATTGTAATTGCAACTATTTCTTTAGCTTTGCCAGCCTCTTTAATTTTTACTGCTTCTTCTATTGCATTATCATCTGGTGGATTTGTTGACATTTTAACGTTGTCAGTAACAACGCCAGAACCATCTTCTTTAACTCTTATTTGAACGTTGTAATCAATAACTCTTTTAACTGCGACTAATATTTTCATTAAGCTCTTAATAAATTGTTATCTGGATCGTAAGGACTTTCATTTAAAATTGTAGCGTCATATTTCTCACCTAATATTTCAATTTTAAGTTTCTGTCCAACATTTGCTAATTCTGGTTTAACCATTCCTAATGCTAATGATTTTCCAATTCTAAAACCAAAGTCTCCACCTGTGGCTCTTCCTATTACACTTCCATTTTCATAAATAGGATTGTTGCCTAATACATCTGCATCTTTTGGATTGTGAACCTCCAAGGTAACAAGTTTGTTATCAAAACCTTTTTCTCTCCACTTGTTCAATGCTTCAAGTCCAATAAAACTTCCTTTATTAGGATGTATAAATCTATCAAGACCACTTTCATAAGGTGAGTATTCTATTGATAATTCTGTTCCAACCAATTTATACGATTTTTCTACTCTCAAACTATTCATGGCTCTAATACCATATGGCTTTAGTCCAAGATCTTGTCCTGCTTCCATAAGTTTATCAAAAATGTGATTTTGATATTCAATTGGATGATGAAGTTCCCATCCTAATTCACCAACAAAGTTAACTCTCATAGCATTTACTGGTGCATAACCTACATCAACCATTTTTGCACTTAGCCATTTAAAGTTTTCATTTGAAAAATCATCTTTTGAAACTCTTTGCATTAACTCTCTTGCTTTTGGACCTGAAACAACCA
This sequence comes from uncultured Pelagibacteraceae bacterium, assembly GCA_902618205.1. GTDB lineage: Bacteria > Pseudomonadota > Alphaproteobacteria > Pelagibacterales > Pelagibacteraceae > Pelagibacter. The sequence goes on from CACMZL010000001.1 coordinate 301,369, forward strand.
AAACCCCATTACTATTAGTTAAATTTTCAAACTGTACCGAGCCATCTGAAGGCATCCATTTTAAAATCCAATCATGATCTAATCTTTGGAAAGCTCCTGCTGATACTAGATAAAAGCTATCATTTGACTCTCTCATAATAGTAAATTCAGAATGAACTCCGCCTTTAGTATTTAAAGCGTGACATAAATTAATTCTTCCAACTTTTTTTGGTAATTTGTTTGCAACTAAATTATCTAAAAATTCCTCAGCACCAGGTCCTTTAATTCTACATTTTGCAAATGCAGTCATATCTAAAAGACCAACATTTTCTTTTACATTTTTGCATTCTTTTTCCATTGCATTGAACCATTTTGATCTTCTAAATGACCAATCATCTTTTTGCTCCATTCCATCAGTCGCAAAAAAATTAGGTCTTTCCCATCCAAATTTTTGACCAAACACTGCTCCTAAATTTTTCATTCTGTCATAACATGGCGCTGTTCTTAATGGTCTTGCTGCTGGTCTTTCTTCATCAGGAAAGTGAGTTATAAAAACGTGACTGTAGGCTTCTTCATTTTTAGCTTTTAAATATGATTTAGAGCAATAATCTCCATACCTTCTTGGTTCAACACCAAGCATATCAATAGTTGGTTCACCATCTACTATCCATTCAGCAAGTTGCCATCCTGCTCCACCTGCTGCTGTGATACCAAAACTATGACCTTCATTTATCCAAAAATTTTTCAATCCCCAAGCTGGTCCAACAATTGGGTTACCATCTGGAGTATAACAAATTGCACCATTATAAACTTTCTTAACTCCTACTTCTCCAAATGCAGGCACTCTGTGTATTGCACCTTCAATATGAGGAGCCAATCTATCCAAATCTTCCTGAAATAATTCATATTCAGAATCTTTTGATGGTCCATCTACATAACAAGCTGGTGCACCATCTTCATATGGTCCTAAAATTAATCCACCTGCTTCTTCTCTCATATACCATCTACTATCACTATCTCTTAAAACTCCCATCTCTGGTAATCCATCTTTTTTTCTTTTTTGAATTTCTGGATGAGGTTCAGTAACAATGTATTGATGTTCAACTGGAATGACCGGGATATCTAAACCAACCATCTTTCCAGTTTGTCTTGCAAAATTTCCTGAGCAAGAAATAATATGTTCACATTCTATGGAACCTTTATCTGTTTCAACAACCCAGCCATCTTTAGTTTGTTTCATTCCAATAACATTTGTATTTCTATAAATTTCTGCTCCTCTATTTCTTGCACCTGTTGCAAGTGCTTGAGTTAAATCAGCTGGTTGAATATATCCATCTTCAGGATGTTGTATTGCACCAACTAAATCTGATGTATTACATAATGGCCATATTTCTTTAACTTGATCTGGAGTTAAAAATTTTACATCAACACCTATTGTTTGAGCAACACCAGCGTATTGAAAGTATTCATCCATTCTATCTTTAGTGCTTGCTAATCTAATATTAGATACAACGCTGAAACCTACATTCTTGCCTGTCTCTTCTTCTAAAGTTTTATACAAATTGACAGCATACTTATGAAGTTGTCCCACAGAATAACTCATATTAAATAGTGGTAATAAGCCAGCTGCATGCCAAGTTGAGCCTGAAGTTAGTTCTTTTCTTTCAATTAAAACAACATCTGACCAACCTTTTTTTGCTAAGTGATAGAGTGCGCTAACTCCTACTACTCCACCACCAACTACAACAACTTTTGCTTTGGATTTCATTATCAGATTCCTACTAAATTTTAATTACTAACGAAACAAAATTCTATTATTCATCATCTGCGTCACGCCAGCCCATTCTGAACATTAAATAAGCGGCAACTATAACAGAAATTGTACCTACTACCATGCCAATATTAATCCCAACTTCACTTCCCCAAAAATACCATCCAAGTTGAGTGGATGAAATTGTTGGAAAGCATAATATAAACATTAGAATTGCGTACCTAATATACATTGGAGGCTTTTTCATTATATTGATGATCCCATTGGTATTGGTTGTGAAACTGCTGTTGTTAGCCAGCAATCTAAAAGATTGCCTTCTTTATTATTCTTTTCAACTTTCCATTTAAATTTAAAATATTGTTTGTCCTTATCCAAGACAACAACTTCATAAGTTGCCATTGTACTTGATTTGTAAACTTCAGTTACTGTATTTTCCTTGTGATCAATCAGCATCGAGTATGAAGCCCCTTTTAACATTCTTTTAAATCTATCTAACGGACCTGTCATCCTTTGATTATTTGGATGCGCAAATTCCCATGTTTGCTCAATCCCTCTATCTTTATATGGACTGTCATTTTTCATTAACGCCTTTAATTGAATTAAAACAACTTGTTTCGGATTTATATTCACGCTTGGTTTTAAAACATCGGCAAATGAAGAATTAAAATAAAAAAATGTAATTAAAAAAAATAAAATTTTGAATTTCATATTTTAAATTTATCTTAAATTTTAAATGAAATAAAAGGTCTTAATATCACACTTAATAATTTGATATTATATAGTTTTGAATAATCTATCGTATTCGTTTTTAATACATTTATTAGAGATATAATAAATTTTATTTTGAGAGACTAATTTAGCTGCATTTTCGTTGTGAATTCCTAATTGCAACCATAATACATTTGCACCAATTTCTATTGTTTGTTTTGCTATTTCCTCAGCCTCCTCACTAGGTCTAAAAACATTAACAATTCCAACATGATCTTTAATATCCGTTAGTTTTTTATAAACTGGTTCGCCATGTATAATTTTATTATCTGTTACTGGATTAACGGGAAAAACTTTGTAACCTGTATTTCTTAAATATTTCATTATTATATTGGAAGTTTTTTTTGAGTCTGGGCTTGCTCCGACAATTGCTATCGTCCTATAACTTAAATATAGTTCTTTTATTTTTTCATCTAAAAGTGTTGTATCCATAATTTGATTTAAATTTTAAGATCTAGTCGCGGTTTCCAAAATGGTCTGAAGAGTTCAATTTTTGGACATCTATTCATAACTACTTTTAAACCCGCATCTTCAGCAATTTTTGCTGCATCATGGTTAATTACACCGATTTGTCCCCATAATACTTTTGCTCCAATTGATATTGCCTCTTCAGCAATTCCATAAAGATCCTCAGATTTTCTAAATACTTCAACCATATCAACAGGTCTATCGATAGCAGATAAATTTGGATAAACTTTTAAATTTCTAATTTCCTTTATACCTGGTTTAGGATTTACAGGTATCATGTCATAACCAGTTTCATGCAAAACTCTTAGCACACCATAACTAAATTTAGTTTTATCTGGACTAGCACCAACCATTGCAATTGTCTTAACTGAGCTTAAAATATCTTTTAAATATTCAGCGCTATAAGGTTCGTTATGGTTCATTTTTATTTTTTTTCATCCTTTTTACTTGCGATGTCTGCTTTTAATTCGTGTGGCTCTAAAGGATCAAGAAAAGGATTTCGGTATAATTTATCATGACTTTCAACTCCTATCTCAATTGTGCAATCTGTTTTTGCTTTAGCAACACATAAAATAATATATCCATCATTTATTTGTCTGTTATTTAAAGCAACTTGAGAACGTTGATCCACTTCTCCATTAATTAGTTTAGCTGCACATGTAATACATCCTCCGTACTGACATCCGTAAGGAAGATCAACCCCTTGATCTCTTAATTCATTTAATAAAGGTTTTTTTCCAGTTACTTCAAATGCACTATTATTTCTGTTTGAGATTGTAATCTTTGTCATAGCCAGATGTCGCTTGTGCAATCTCCACCTGGATATCTACTTTCATGGCATCTACTAGGTCCATTTGGTTCTTTACCAAAATCAACAATAAAATCTTTATTAATTTTCATTCCCCCATTTTCAACATCACAATCAATCATAATCATTGCTCCGCCCTGTTTTCTTATTTCAGGATAAAATTGATTATCCCAAGTAGAAAATAATGATGTTGTTACATACATCCTTTTACCATCTAAAGATAATTGATACATTTGAGGTCCACCAGCAATTTTAACACCATTTACTTCTGGAGCCTTTCCTAACAATCCACCCATCCAAACTTGACCAGTTAATTTAGGTTTGTGCGGATCTGAAATATCATATTGCCTCATATCTCCATGAAGCCAATTATTTATATAGAGATATTTATCATCCATAGAAACTAATATCGCTGACATAACTCCAGGCACTGGGATTGGCCAATCAGGATGAGGTTCGTTTTCAACATCAATTATTTTTTCCCATTCCCATTTTCCATCTTTTGATTTCCAAAAATGAATTACATTTGCACTTAGCGCTGCACCACAAAATCCATGGCTACTATCAGGATTATGCATAAATTTAACTTCTAATGGTATTAAACCATCTTCACCTAAATACATTGTTTGAACTGGTTCTTTTTTTTTAAAATCCCAAACATGAAGTCGTCTACCATATTTTAAATGACCGACTTCCTCTAAATCAAATCCGGGCATAAAAGTATTAGGAGCAGCCCATTCGGAACTAACCATTACATTATGTCTTGGCTGATACCAGAAGTCATAACTAAAAGGTATGTCTCCCATTGAATTTTCCCACCTACCGACAATTTCAAAATCCTTATTTAAATGTAAATACCCTCCTGGCGCTTCTCCTCGAGCATCTCCAAGAAAAGAAATGATAATTTCAGAACCTAGGCAATGAACTGTATGTGGTCCTGATAAATTAGTTTTTTTCTTTATTTCAGATCCATCTACTACTTTATGTATTTTTGGAGCTCTAGGATCGGATGCAGTATCAACAACATAAATATTATTTGATCTAACACCTGGAACTAATAAATATTTTCTGCTCATGTTTGAGTCACCATGACAAGAAGAGCATGCATTCCATCCCATATGGTGCAATTCATCACCAATACCTGGCATTTCAAGTCTATGAATTACTTTAGAATAAGTAGGGCTTTGAGGATCAACATCAACTGTTGCTAAGTAGTCTGGTTTTTGTATTCCTGTTCCTGTGTAAATAGCTATTGTATATAAAAGCTTTTCTTTTGGTGCTTTTATTGCTTCTGCAGGACTAGCATATCCAGGGCCACAACATCCATCCATGATTGATTTTCTCCTTTAATTACAACTTAATCTTTTTTTTAAGTGACTTCAACTTAATGGTTATTTGTTTTTCCAACTTGGATTTCTTTTTTCGATAAATGCACTTATACCCTCTTTGGCATCATAAGATGACATATTAAGTGTCATCATCTTACTTGTATAATCATAAGCTTTGTTTAGGGGCATTTCTAATTGTTTATAAAAACCTTTTTTACCTATTTTGATTGTTAAATTTGATTTTGATGATATTTTTTTTGCAACTTCTAACACTTTCTTATTTAAAGTTTTTGGACTGTAATGATCATTAATCAAACCTATTTCCTTTGCATATTTTGCACTAATTGGATCTCCAGTTAGAAGCATTTCCATCATTCTTTTTCTACTAATTTTTCGACTGACAGCTACCATTGGTGTACTACAAAATAATCCAATTTTTACTCCAGGTGTAGCGAATGTTGCTGAGTTTGTACTATATGCAAGATCACAACTGGCTGCTAATTGACATCCTGCTGCGTAAGCTGCTCCATGTACTTTCGCTATCACTGGTTTGTTTCCCTCCACAATTTGCATCATAAGTTTTGAACAAAGTTTAAAAAGTTTTAGATGATTAGATCTATTTTTTATACCTCTTACCTCTTTTAAGTTATGGCCTGCACTAAATCCTTTTCCAGCTCCTTCTAAAATAATGACCCTTGTTTCTTTATCATTATCTAATTTTTTGAATGCCTTTAATAAAGATGAAAGAGTTTTGTAGGATAATGAATTATAAGTTTTTGGATCATTAATTAATATTCTTTTAACGCCAGGTGATAATTTATTTATTTTTACAGTCACTTATTTTAATTTACCTTCTTCTCTCATCTTAGCTCTAATTTTAGTTGCTGAAATTTTTTGAATTTCTTCAGGTAAAACTATTTCTTCAATTTTATATCCAACACCTCTTCCATAACAAATATTTGTAATATTAGGTACAAGCATAATTTTGAACCTACCCTCAAACTCTGGATTAAGTTTTTCCTCAATATTTTTTTTTACAGTTTCAAAATCAAATGGGTTATCATCAACACCTTGTACATCTCTAATTTGAATACATACTTGTCCTGTTTTTTTTATAATTTCCTTAAATAGAGTATAGTGACCATCATGAAACGGTTGCCATCTTCCTAACATTTGGGCTGTTGGTTTTTTGTTATCCCATTGATACGTCATTTTTTTATCTCCTCTAAAATCTTTGGTGCCCAAGACTTAGCGTCCTGAGAGGTAACGTGAAAGTCATATTTCTCAGGTTTTACAAACATTTTATTCGTATCATCAAATCTACCCTCTTTTATTGTATCTACCCAAATTACATAATCTGCTGGGAATAAGCTTCTAGCTTTTGGAGTTGGGCAAACAAAATCTGCAACAACATAATTTCCTTCATCTTTTAATTTTAAAGCAAAGTCTGCCATTCTTTTTGCTTGTCTTGATCTACCTTCTTCTGAAAAATCCCAATCATTTGCAGCTTTTCTTACTTCATCTGCGTTTAATCTTTTTGCATTTAATAGTGGTGCTAATTCTTCAGCTAAAGTTGTTTTGCCAGCTCCTGGCAGTCCCATGATTAATATAATTTTCATGTTTTAGTTTTACCTTTAAATTAAATTACCAGCAACCCACTTATGAAAATGATGGGTTGGGTTGTCCATCTTTAGAGAAAAATTACCACCATTATAAGCTGGAGAGTTTCTGCCTATTTGCATACTTTGAATTATATCTACATCTTCTTTTTGAATATCTTCCCATTGTTTATGATTTTTTTGTCTTAGAGATTTATACTTTGTTGAATTTGCTGCTTCATCTCCAACATAATAAATTTCCATATGTTCTATTGTAAACTCATGATTGATTGGCTCTAACCAATAAGCATAATAATGATCTTTGTGAATTCCTAACATTACATTTGGGAATAGCGCTACATACTCAGCTATATTTTCCTTATCTTTAGGCCAATTAGGAAAGCATGGGAACTTTTCATTTCCTTCAAAACTTGGGTTGTAAACCACTGTTCCTTGTCCGGCGAAACGATTTGGCAGTCCTTGAATATGATAGTGATCTTCTAACTTTGAATAAGAATTTAATCCTGGATGAACCCAAGGCAAATGATAGCTTTCACAATAATTTTCAATTGCAAATTTCCAATTACATTTTGCATCTAATTTAAAATAACCATAATCATTTGCATGATGAATTAATTCTCTATCTTTTAAGGGCCAAAATTTTTCCCATCTTTGACTTAAAGGACTAATATAATCCTCAAATGAAATTTCATTTTTGTTAATATTAATCATAATTAGATCTAACCAAATATATGATCTTATCTCTTTTAAATTACTTTTTGATTTATCAAATTCAGGTATTTGATGAATATTCATGCCTCCTATATGAGGTGTAGCAACTAATTTTCCTTCTAAATCATATGACCATGAATGATATGAGCACCTCATAACATTTCTAATTTTGCCAGCTTCTTTAACTAATTTAACTCCTCTATGACTACAAATATTATGAAAAACTTTTATTTCTTTATTTTTTGTTCTAACAATAAGTAAAGGTATTCCAAGTAAATCAATTGGTTTCACATCACCTTCATCTGGAATAGAACTTCCAACTCCAATGACGATCCACTTATCTTCAAATAATTTTTTTCTTTCAATTAAAGTATATTCTTTACTGATGTAACATTCATTTGGTAAACCATGAGCTTCACTAATTGGTTTAGATACAATATCTAACTTTTGTTTATCTATAATATTGTAAATTTCTGACATGGTTTATTTTATCACTTGATATAACCCTAACCAAGCATTTACGTCTTTACTCGCAATGTAATCTGATTTAAAAAATTTTATTTCTTTCCATTTATTTTGCTCTTTAAGTTGTTCAATTTTTTTATCAAAACCATATTCTTCATGTATTCCCTCATTAATAGTAAAACAGATAAATCCATCATTCTTTGTAATCCTGATAAATTCCTCTAAAGCTGGTGGCTTTACATGTCCAAAAGTAAATGTACCAACACACATAACAGAGTCATATTCGTCATCTTTTTTATTAATGGGTTTATTCAAGTCTACTTGTTCAAGTTTTTCATAAAGATCATTTGGTACTAATTCTAATAACTTTTTTGAAAGATCTGCCCCATGAAAATTTTTAAAACCATATTTTTTTAATTCAACACCCACCAATCCAGTTCCACAACCAGCATCATAAATTTTTGCATCTTTATTTTTTTGGAATTCTGAAAATACTTTTGTTGTTTCTATTGGTCCTGTGTAATTCCAATCGACCATATCCTTATCATATTTATTACCATCTCCCCACTCATCATAATATTTCATTACTTCATCAGTGTCTTTTAGCTTATAGATGGGAATTTTGTTACCTACGTCTTTTTGAGCCATAATAAAACTTACTTCACTTTTAATAAAAAAACTCCAAAATAATTTTTTTTATCTGTAAAATGTTTTAAGACTTTAAAGCCTGATTTATTAACTAATTTAACAAAGTTATTTTTTGAATATTTGTGAGAATTTTCAGTGTGAATTGTTTCGTCTTTAGTAAATTTTATATTCTTTTTATTAATTTTTAACGTGAAATTTTTTTTTGAAATAAGATGCATTTCAATTCTATTTTTTTTTAAATTGTAGAATGCTTTATGATCAAAATTCTTAGTTTGAAAATTTGAATTACAAATTTTGTTTACTACATTTAATATATTTTTATTAAATTTAGCTGTAACTCCCAATTTATCATTGTAAGCATTTTCAATGGTCTTCTTATTTTTGATTAAATCTACCCCAATTACTAAATAAGAATTTTTGCCTATAATTTTTGAAAAATTTTTTAGTATTTTTTTTGCATTTTTAGGTAAATAATTTCCTATGGTCGATCCTGGAAAAAAACTGACTATTTTTTTTTTATTTTTTAAAATTTTATTTAATCTATTTGTTTGACTAAAGTCTGCACATATTGCAGTTACTTTTAAATCAGAGAATTTTTTTGCAATTATTGATGCATTTTCAAACAAATATTCCTTGCTAATATCTATAGGAATGTATTCTTTAGGTTCACTCAATGATTTTATAAATTTATTAATTTTTTTATTTGAGCCACTACCAAATTCTACAATTGTTGAATTAATTGGTAATTTCTTTCTTATTTCTTTTTGTAAGTTTCCTAGTATTCCTAACTCTTTATTTGTTGGGTAATATTCTTTGAGGTTTGTAATTTTATTAAATAACTTCGAACCTTTTTCATCATAAAAATATTTAGATAGTAAATATTTTTGTTTTTTATTTAATAATCCTTTTAAGATTAATTTTTTATCATCTTGAATTTGATTGTTTATGTTTATTAATTTTAAATTAGTCACTAGATGTCATCAGCTAGTCTGACACCACAAAACTGCCAAGCATCACTTGGGTAAAAGAAATTTCTATAAGATGCTCTAATATGGTTAATAGACGTAGAATGTGAGCCACCTTTTAAGACAAACTGATTACACATGAACTTATTATTATATTCTCCTAGATTTCCTTCATATGGTTTATATTTTTTGTAAGGTGTGTAATTACTACTTGTCCAAGCCCATAGATTTCCATAAACATCATCTGTTTTTTCTTCTACTTCATGAAAAATTTTATTTTCTAAAAAATTACCTTTTTTCTCAGATTGTTTTAAAAAATATTCTAATTCAAATTCAGTTGGTAATCTTTTGTTTTTGTATCTTGCATAAGCATCTGCTTCATAGAAACTTATATGAGAAACTGGCTTTTCATTATCAATTTTTTTTACACCGTTTAATGTAAAATAATTATTATTATCTATCCAATACATTGGTTTTTCTAATTTGTTATTATTTACAAAATCCCATCCATCAGATAGCCAATACTCATGATTTTTATATCCACCATCAATAATAAATTCTTTCCACTCTCCATTAGTAACAAATGAATATATTTTAAAAGGATCTAATTGTGTTTCTGATACTGGTAATTCGTTATCGTAACAAAAAATATCCTCGCTGTTTCCATATTTAAATTTTTTACTAGTTTCTAATGTCAATTCATTTTCTTCTTTAGCAGTTGGTTTATCGTCCTTAGAATTGTAAGTCGGCATCAATGGATTGTTGTAAAAAATATTTTTAATATCCATTAACATTAATTCTTGATGTTGTTGTTCATGATTAGAACCCAGTTCAACTAAAAATGATGTCCTGTTATTTTTTGTCCTTTTTAAAAAATCAATAATATTTTCAGTTACATAATGTCTATATTTTACAACATCTTTTAAGATGGGTCTATTTAGTGAACCTCTCTTATTTCGAGGATTGTACTCACCTACAGAATTATAATACGAATTAAATATATAATTATAATCTTTGTTATAAGGTTTGTAACTTTCATCCAATTCTGACAAGATGAATTTTTCGAAGAACCATGTGGTGTGACCAAGATGCCACTTAAGAGGACTAACATTTTTGCTGGGCTGTATGACCATATCCTCAGCCTCTAAGTTCTCGCACAGGGATAGAGTTTGTTGTCTTGTTTTGGAGAATAATTCTGTAATTTGAGATAATTTATTTTCCATAACTAAATTTAATTAAATTTTCAGATCATGACAATGGGTTACAATGTGTTCATCTGTTTAATATTTTTATAGACACGGAATATAAAATAATTAAGAATTTACTTATGAATTTTTCTTTAGAAATAGGTCCTAAAACTGATTTAAGCACGTTGCCTAAGGTAAAAGATGTTTATGTTACAATGCTACCTGGAGGTGATTATAAAGAGACTGCTCAACAGTCGGGAGAGTTAGTTAAAGAGGGATTTAATCCAGTTCCTCACTTCCCAGCAAGGTCAATAAATGACGAAAATCAGCTGAAAGACTATGTTTCTAGATGTAAAGATTTGGGTGTTAAGCAGGTCTTAGTGATAGGTGGAAGTCGTGATCCTATCGGAAAATTTGATAGCTCGTATCAAATGTTAGAGACAGGGTTTTTTGATGGTATCAAGATTGGAATTGCTGGACATCCTGAGGGGAGTCCTGATATATCCGACTCTGATTTAGAAAAAGCTATGATAGATAAAAAGCCTTATGCTGATTATATAGTTACACAGTGGCTAATGGATACTCAGCCTATTATAGATTTTATCTCTAAGCAAACAATACCAGTTCATGTTGGAATAACTGGGCCAATGAAAATATCTAGCTTAATTAAATTTGCTAATATTGTAGGGGCAAAAAATTCCATTAACTTTCTTAAATCTAATTTTAGTAAGGCGTTAGATTTATTGAAACCTAAAGACCCTAATGATTTAATTGGGAAAGTTAAATCGCATACTGATTATTTCCACATTTATACATTCGGCGGCTTGAAGGAAACTAACAAGTGGTTGAAGGAGAATAACTATGTCTAATGAATTTGACTATAGTAAAGTAAGACACACAACATCAGTAGATCAGTCTGATAGAAAAGTACCATACAATTTAAGACAAAGCGGACCTACTAAAGTTGAGATGCTAATATCAACAAGAGTAAGGAAATCTCCATACTGGCATTTATCTATGAAGGCAGGATGTTGGAGAGCAACTGTATATAACAGAATTTATCATCCAAGAGGTTATGTTAAACCTGAAGATGGTGGTGCAATGGTTGAGTACGAAGCAATTAAAAACCATGTAACAATGTGGAATGTTGCGGTTGAAAGACAAATACAAGTTAAAGGTCCAGATGCAGAAAAATTTGTTGATTATGTAATTACAAGAGATGCTACAAAAATTTCTCCAATGAGAGGAAGATATGTAATTTTGTGTAATGCATATGGAGGAGTATTAAATGATCCTATTCTTTTAAGAATATCTAAAGATGAATTTTGGTTTAGTTTATCAGATAGTGATATTGGATTATATCTGCAAGGAGTAAATGCAGATGAAAGGTTTAATGTTCAAATTAATGAAATAGATGCTTGTCCTGTCCAAATTCAAGGTCCTAAAGCAAAAGCTTTAATGAAAGATCTTTGTGGAAGTGAAGTTGACATAGACAACATGCCTTTTTACGGTTTGGCGTCTGCAAAAGTTGGTGGAAGAAGTTGTATTATTTCTCAAACAGGTTTTTCAGGAGAATCAGGATTTGAAATATATTTAAGAGAAGCAACTTTATATGCTGAAGATATGTGGAATGCTGTTCTTGAGGCAGGTAAAAAACATAATTTAATGGTAATTGCTCCTGCACACCATAGAAGGATACAAGCTGGAATTCTTTCATGGGGACAAGATATGGATCATGAACATAATCCTTTTCAATGTAATCTTGGATATCAAGTTTCTTTATCTGGAAAAGGTGAATGGAACAAAAAAAGTGATTATGTTGGTAAAAAAGCTCTCGAGAAAATGAAAGCTGATTTAAAAGCAGGTCATAAACCTTACAAACTTCAATTAGTTGGACTTGAATTAGGAGGAAAACCTATTGAAGAATATGCTCCAGATTTTTGGTTAATTTCAGAGAACGGCAGTGAGCCTGTAGGGTTTATAACATCTCCATGGTATCACCCAGAAAAAGGTAAAAATATTGCTATGGGATATGTTCCATTTGATGGCACGCTAAATGCAAATGGTTTTCCAAGAGGTAAGGTTGGATCGAAATTTAAAGTCCACCTACCAGAAAAATATTCTGATAACCCTGGAGAACCAGTAGATGCAGTTGTAGTTGATATTCCATTTACAGAATCTTACAACGCAAATACAAGAGAAGTTGTCAATAAGTGATAAAAATTTTTTTAGGGGGAATTTAATTCCCCCTAAATATGACGAAAACCTTTTTCATAGTTGTTTGCATTATAATCGCTATTGCACTAATAATATTCCCATTAATCGTTTCATATAAAGCGCAAAAAAAAAATAAAGATAATTAATGTTTGCTCAGTTTTTAGATATTGTTTTTAAATCGTTAAAGCTTGATAAAACTCTTTACAGAACTCCAAGATATTATGGAGAAGCTGGAATTTATTTTGCAATTCTAATTATGATTTTAGATGGGGTTGCTGGAGCAGTTGCGGCTAATACGATTGTAAAAACATCAGTTGGTATATCTGGTTTAACGGCTTTATTAACATGGTTGGTTTGGTCAATTTTTATATTTGTAATTGGCGTTAAAATTTTTCCTGATAAAGATAGAAAAATTCCATTTAAAAGGGTTCTTATAGCTGTTGGGTACGCACACGCTCCAGGCCTGATAAGATTTTTTGCAGTTACACCAGAACTTGTTCTTTTAATTATTTTTCTTACTCAATTTTGGATTTTTGCTTCATTAATCATTGCAACAAGACATATTTTAAATTTAAAATCAAATTTAAAAGCATTTGGAATTGTATTTTTATCTTTTTTGATTATTTCTTTTTTGACAATTTCATTTGTAATGACAAAAATTAATTCATTGCCTATTAGTACGAATATCTAAAGTGGAAATAAAGTTTTTGATGTTCTGCAGGAGTTGCAAAGTTTATATCCTGTGAGTATTAAATTTTGAGTTACTGTCTCATCTTCTTTTTTACATTCATCACAAATATCATTTAATTCATTATTATCTGAATTGTCTGATTTATATTCAAAGTTATCAGTCATTATCTGTTAATCCTGCTCCTGCAGTTTTTTGTTTTAACTCATCTGTTTCTTCTACAAATGTGTTTTCAGATAATTTTGTTAATTCTTTCCAATCTTCTTCGGAAAAATTATTCTTGTTTTCTAAGAATTGGATTTTAATTACATCAGCTTTTTCTACAACCTCACCACTTAAATAATTTGAATAAATTGATTGATTGAAATTTAATAAAAATTCTTTTTGATCTATCTTTAAAAAAATTCTCTTTCCTATTATTTCAGAAGATCTGCTGACAAACGGCAAAAATATCAATGGGTAAGCCATTTTTTCAATTTCTATATCATTTAGTTCTTGGATAGAGATAGATTGATCAAAAAAACTTAATCCAAGTTTAATTGGACAATAAAAGTTTTGAGGTCTGTTGCTTTTGTTAAAAGATTGGCAATTTTCAAACTTCTCATTATTAAAAATCTTAAAATATTGGTTTATGTTTTTTATTCCTGGTAAACCAAATAACTCGAGTTGCTTAATGTTTTTTCCTATTTCTTCTGCAACTCCCCAGGAGAAACCTTTCGCTTTAGTTGAACGTTTAACAATCGTGTCAATTTCACTATAACTTCTCATTAATTACTTTAGTTATATATCCAATATTGATTAAATGACTTAAGTTCATTTGGTAATGGAGCTCCTTGAAACATACAAATCCTTAACCATTTGTCAGATCTTGGATCAAACTTTACTGCCCCAAAAAAAGATAGTTTAAGTCTTAGCATATCAATAGGAACTAATTTTGAGCCGATCGTGTTGTCTTGAATTTCAGAATATGGATATTTCTCTGTTATAAACACTCTTCTTACAATATGTCTTAAATCATTGTTCTGTACTAGAAATTTACCAATCTTTAAGCTGTTTTTTAAATTAAAAATAGTTTCATAAAGTTTTTTTATATCTCTAGCAATAGCCGTGGGCTGCTCGAGTTCTGAACCATTATCTTCAAACCGATCTCCAATCCTAGGTTCTTCTTTATTTTTTGATATGAACCAAAATTTTTTATTATTTTCATTTTTTGAAAAATCAATTTTTAAAATATCTGAATAATTTTTCTCAATTATTTCTCTTAGGTCATTTATAGTTCTGTCTACAGGTATATTAAAACTACTATCCTCGTCTGAACTCATTTGAGAAATTAAAGGATCAGTTATTTCATTATATGGCTCCATAATTATAGAAACCAAATACTCAACTCCTTCTTCAGATAAATTTTCCTCTGCCCAGTTATATAATTTATCAAATATATAAAAATTTGATTTATCAATATTATCTTTCAAATAATTAATTAAATTCTGTAAATCATTAATTAAATTGTTTATTTTTTTCTTTTGGTATTCGCTGTCAGTATTCCATGAAGTTACATTTTTTAAAGATTTTGTTAAACAATTGTAAAAAATTTTAAACTCTTCTTCTGATACTTTTTCTATTTCTCTTATTTTTTTTAAAGCTGTCTCTTTAGCGAGAATCCAATTATTTAATAATGAAGGGTGGTTAACAATAAATGGTGCCATTCCTAATCCAGTTGAATTTCCAATTCCTAAATTTCTGCAAATATCCAAGTCTAATTCTACAGCGTCTTTTGGATTTTTATGTTTTGCTATATGATTGACTTGATCGAAAGTGAATTGTCTTACAAGGTAAACTAACATCATTTCCAATCTAAAAGGACCATTTATTTCATCTCTATTTTTAATTCTAAACCTGTCTGCTAATCCAAATTTTCCTGAGCCATATACTGCAGTTGTTCTGTACAAATATCCAACTTTTGAAAGCTCATTAGTATTGGGCTGGATGCCTTTTGATAAACACTCAACCACATAATTAAATGCTCTAACTGATCTATTTGCTCTTGAGAGAGTTAGTTCTTTATAAGAAAGTCTCCCTACTTCTTGTTTAGGAACATTTTGTGAAAGTCTATCAATATCAATTTTTGAAGGAATGCCATCATACAATGCAAATGCAGCATCCCATTTAGTTGCTATTACTCTATCAGATCTTTCATCATCTTTAAGCTCATTAGCAAAACAAACTAAAGAATATGTTTTTTTATCTTTTGAAAATGAATAAATAGCGACTCCATATCCCCTATCATTCAAGTCAAACAAATCTCTGTTATATTTCCAATCTTTGAACTCATTTAAAAATGATCTTAGAAAAGATAATTTAGATTGATGAAACGATCCAAGCCTAGAAAGTTTCATTACAATTTTAGGATCTCTTAGTGGAACTTGCATTAATTAATTCCTTTATAAAAATTAAACCAGTTATTACCAAGTATCTTATTTATCTCTTCTTCGTTAAAACCTTTATTTTTTAGTTCTGAGTTTATGTTATTAAATCCTCTTGCATCCAAAAACCAATCTGGTTGTTTTGGAAAACCAGGTTTATCTTTACTGCCTTCACCAAAATTTTTTGATTTTGACCATGTTCCATTTCTCATCCACTCAACTACACTGTCTGGTTGGTTCAAACATAAGTCTGATCCTATACCAACATTATTAATACCCATAATTTCAACTGTTCTTGCAACCATTTCACAAAAACTTTCTATTTTACAATTCGTTCCGTCTTTCAAATGATGAGCATACAATGATAACCCTAACATTCCTCCACTATCGGATAAAACTTTTAATAATTCTGTAGATTTATTTCTTTTCGCTTCAAACCAAAAAGTTGGATTTGCATGAGTGATCGCAATAGGTTTTTGGCTAATTTCAATTGCATCAAGTGTACTTTTCTCTGCTGAATGAGACATGTCAACAACGATACCTACTCTATTCATTTCTTTAATAGCCTCTTTTCCAAAATTAGTAACTCCGCTATCATTTTTTTCATAACATCCGGTGGCTAATAATGATTGGTTGTTATAAGTTAATTGCATAAATCGACAACCTTGTGAGTGTACTTTTTCTATAAGACTTATGTCATCTTCAATTGGAGAACAATTTTGAAATCCAAAAAAAATTGCAGTTTTATTTTCTTCTTTTGCTTTTGTAATATCATTGTAGTTATTGCCTAGAAATATAAGATCTTTATTTTCTTCAAAATGTTTATTCCACTCTTTTATTCTTTGTTGTAATTCATCATAGTCCTCATGATAAACTAACGTTACGTGAACCGCATTTAATCCAGCTTTATTATTTATTTCAAAGATTTCTCTAGACCATTTACAATACTGAAGATTATCAATTCGATAATTCATATTTGGTATACACTATTATTATTATTATGATTGTCACTAACTTAAACTGTCCTTAGCTAAAAATTGCAATTTAAGGGAAATATCTATAAATTGATATTGGTTTCATGAAATACAAAAAAAAATCACATAAAGTATCAATTGTAATGGGCAGTCAGTCTGATTACAAAACAATGAAGAATTGTGAAAAAGTTCTTAAGATTTTAAAAGTTAATTATGAGACAAATATCGTCTCTGCACATAGAACGCCTGATAGACTATATACCTATGCAAAGAAAGCAGAAAATAATAATATTTCTATTATTATTGCTGGGGCTGGAGGATCAGCACATTTACCTGGTATGATTGCTGCAATAACTAGAATTCCGGTCATAGGTGTTCCCATTGAAAGTAAAAAGTTAAAAGGTTTAGATAGCCTACTATCAATTGCTCAAATGCCAAAAGGAATTCCTGTTGGTACTGTTGCTATTGGTGAAGATGGTGCAATCAATGCTGGTTTATATGCTGCTTCAATTATAGCTACGTATGATAACAATGTAAAAAAAACACTTTTAAATTGGCGAAAAAAACAAACATCAAAAGTAAAAAAAAAACCAAAGTAATTAATGTCTAAACCTGATCTTGGAATTATAGGTGGAGGACAATTAGGAAGTCTATTAGCATCCGCAGCAAAAAAACTTAATATTAAAACGGTTATTTTATCAGATGATAAAGATGCACCCGCAATTAATTTTGCAGATGAATTTATTTATGGAGATTACCAAGACATAAATATCATCAATAACTTTTTAGAAAAAGTTGATCTTGTTACTTATGAGTTTGAAAATATCCCATACGAAATATTGAAAAAAATTAATGAAACCAAATCTGTATTACCAAGCCCCGAAATAAATAAATTAATTCAAAATAGAATGACTGAAAAAGAGTTTTTGAATAAAAACAATATAACTACAACACAGTTTGTAAGTATTAACGATTTAGATGATATAAAAATAAACGATAGATTAATACCTGGTTTATTGAAAACTTGTACACTTGGTTATGATGGAAAGGGCCAATATAAAATAAATAATGCAAATGATTTAAATGAAGATTTTGATTTTTCAAAAGGCTACATCTTGGAAAAGATAGTAAATTTAAAAAAAGAAATTTCAGTAGTGGTTACAAGATTTGGTCATCAAAAATATGAAATTTATGATCCAATTGAAAATTATCATGAAGACCAGATTTTAAAACACTCCAAAATTCCCGCTGATATAAGTGATGAAATTAAAAATAAAGCATTGGACTGGGCAAAAACAGTGGCTGAAGAGCTTGATTATATTGGTACTATGTGCGTTGAATTCTTTATAGATAAAAATAATAATTTATATGCCAATGAAGTTGCGCCAAGAGTACATAATTCTGGACACCTAACTATAAATTCACACAACATTAGCCAATTTGAAAATCATATCAGAGCTGTATGTGGACTTGAAAAATTAGAAACAAAAAAAATTTATAATGCAAAAATGCTTAATTTGATTGGTGAGGATATATTAGATTATAAAAATAAAAAATTTAAAGAAAATGAATTTTTTTATGATTATTTAAAAAAAGAAGTTAAAGCTAAAAGAAAAATGGGACATTTAACAACTATAGAAAAATAGTTTTAAGATATAGTTTGTATCAAAGAAATATTATTGTTTGTAGGTTTATTAACTTCCTTTGAGACTTCATGAAAGTTTAATTTTGTTTTTTTACACTCTTTAAGAAAACTCGATCCTGTTAATTCAAGATTTAAATATCTATTAACATCATTTTCATTAATTATAACAGGTTGTCTATGATGTACTTCTTTAATATTTTCATCTGCATCCTCGGTTATTAAACAAAATTGATCATTGTCATAAATAGCCGCTAAATACATAAGCTTTTTATCCTCTCTTAAAAAATAATAAGGTGTTTTATTTTCTTTTTCTCTTTTCCATTCATAAAAACCATCTGCTACAGCTACACATCTATGTAGTCGAATTAATTTTTTGAAAGACACTTTTTCATCAATAGTTTCTAGTCTTGCATTTATTAAAGGTTTAAAATCTTTTTGTTTAGCCCAGCTAGGTACTACTCCCCACTTTAAATTTTCAAGAGTATTTCCATTATTATATTTTTTAATCACAGGTAATTTTTGAAATGGATGTGCATTATAATTTTCATTATCTTCAACTTGTATAGCTGACTTAACAAGTTTTTTTGTTTTTGTAACGGGGCTAGTTATTACGTATCTTCCACACATATTTAATTTTCTTGGTTTAATCTAAATTTAGATTATATGTTTTTCAAAACTATGAAATCAATAGAAAATAATTTTGATGATCCGCAAGTAAATGAGTTGCTAACTAAGCATTTTATTGAATTGAGATCAGTTTCTCCTGAGGGAAGTTCGCATGTATTAGATATACCTGGATTAAAGGACCCAAGTATAAAATTCTGGAGTTTATGGGAAAATAATGAATTAATTGGTTGTGGAGCTCTAAAATTATTTGATGAAACACATGGAGAATTTAAATCTATAAGAGTTTCAGATAAGTTTAGAAATAAAAAATATGGTAGAAAAATAATTTCACATCTTATTGAAAAATCTAAACAAATAGGAATCACTAAACTAAGTGTCGAAACTGGTGCAGGTGATTTTTTTGCACCTGCTAGAAAACTTTTTAAAAGTTTTGGTTTCGAAGAGTGTGGGCCTTTTGCGCACTATAAAGATGATCCTAATTCATGCTATTATTCAGTAGATATTTGAGGAGTTTAGTTTGGAAACTGATAAATCGAGACCATTTGTATTATATGTTGCCGAAATCATTTATCAAAAGATATATGAAATCAAAATTAAAAACCCTAATTTAACTAATATTCAAGCTTTTGAAATATTTATTGCATCAGATGATTATAATGAAATTAGTTCAGGAAGTTTTCATGATAAGTGGTTTAAAGAACTTGAGAGCAATGACTACGTAGATAAATCTACAAAAAAAAAGATTAATCAAGAAACTATAAGACTTTTACAAATACAAAAAGATACTATGATTAAACAATTAATGAAAATCCCAAAATTATATTATGCAAAAAGTCACTTTCCGTTGGAGTTATCTCAAAGAGCATTTGATCATTTGTGGAGAGTTTGTGAAAGTTATGAACTTTGGTGTAAAGAAACTAAACAAAATGGATTAATATTATTAAATTTAACAGAATAATTTATGAATAATAAAATTTTGAGATTTATAGATAGTACTTTAATAGATTTAGGAAGACAGTTTAAGTGGACTTATCTACCACCGTTGATGATTTATCTTGCTGCTGGTATTTCAGGACTAACAGGCATTGTTGGAACTTTTTTTGTTAAAGACTATCTAAACTTATCTGCTGCTTTCCTTGCTGGACTGGGTTTTTGGGCTGGAATTCCATGGGCATTGAAGATGCCTTTAGGTCATCTTGTTGATCTAATCTGGAATAGAAAAAATTACATGGTTTTTGTAGGAGCATCCTTAATCTCATTAAGTTTAATTATAATGTACGGTTTAATAATTCATACTGAATGGATGTCATCAATTCTTTCAGTAGAGACATGGTTTGTGATCAGTGTTTTACTTGCTCCAATTGGTTATGTTGTGCAAGATGTTGTAGCTGATGCTATGACTGTGGAAGCAGTTCCTTTAGTAGATGACAGCGGAAATAAATTTTCAAGAGATGAAATCAAACTTATGCATACAACAATGCAAACTCTTGGAAGATTTGCAATAATTGGCGGAACTGTTTTAGTTGCTTTAGCTAATGTAATTCTATTTAAAGGAGTAGACGAACTTGAACAAGCAGATAAGATAAGTTTATACGGTTCAATTTATATATATGCTTTAATTATTCCAATTGTATCTGTACTAGGAATATTTCTTGCTTCATATCTAAAAAATCAAAAGAAAAAAAAACTTATTGAACAAGGTTTAGAGGGTGACCAAGATTATGCTCCTTCAGAGAAAACTGAAGTAAACTGGTGGATATTAGGTGGAAGCTTAGTTTTTGTTATTTTCACTTTAGGTATTGGATCATTCAAAGTACCTTTTGCTCAAGAAATTGTTTTCGTAGGTTCAATGGCAATTATTCTATTTTTAATGAATAAATTAGTTAAAGAACTTCCTCAGGATTTAAGACTTACTGTTGTAGGCACTGCAATAATAATTTTTATTTTTAGAGCAATGCCAGGACCTGGTCCAGGTTTATCGTGGTTTGAAATTGATGTACTTGAATTCAATGAACAATTTTTTTCTGTATTATCTCTTATAGCCTCTGTTTTAACGCTTGTTGGTATTATTTTATTAAGACCATTTATGGCAAACAATTCAATAGCTAGAATAATAGTGATTTTATCTATTGCAGGTGCCATTTTATTTTTACCAAGTGTTGGTATGTATTATGGATTTCACAACTGGACATCATCTATTACTAATGGAGTTGTTGATGCCAAGTTTATTGCAATATTAAATACTGCACTTGAGTCACCTTTGGGACAAGTCTCAATGATACCATTGCTTGCATGGATTGCTAAAAATGCACCTTCGCACTTAAAAGCAACTTTCTTTGCAGTATTCGCATCTTTTACAAATCTTGCTTTATCAGCAAGTGCTTTGGGGACTAAATATTTAAATGAAATTTATGTTATTACTAGAGAGGTAAAAGATAAGGTAACAAACGCTATTCTTACCACTGCCGATTATTCAGATCTAGGTATTTTGTTGATAACAGTAACACTAATAACTTTAATAATTCCAATTGTGTTTGTGGTTATTATTCAAAAAACTAAATTTAAAACTTCAGAATAATTTTTATTCAGCTTTATAGCCAAATTCTAAACAAGCATCAGTTATTGAGTGGTAAAGAGATTCACCAAAACTTCTTAAAGCAAATACTCTTACCTTTCTTGGATTAGAGCTAATAAAATCAATAGTTATTGTAATTGCATGAAAAGCAGAATTAGAACATTTTCCTTCATCAAGACCATCTAAATTTAACGGACAACCTTTTTTCAATACTTCATCTACCAAAGAACCTTCTAATTCAAGTATTGTTCTTGAATGAGATAGATCTGTTAATGCAAAATCATCATGACTTAAGTTCTCTAAAATAGATTTTTCTATTTCTCTATTTTTTGAAACGACTAACCAATTATCAGGTCCCATCCATAAAATTCTTGTATTAACATTTGAAGATACCAAAAGTGTCTGAGGTAAATTTAAATTATCTATTTTTAATTTATCAATACTAATTAAAGATTTTTTATATTTAACAATTTGATAAATCAAAATATCTTTAATTTCCTTAATATTTATTATTTCATCTTTACTATCGTGATTGCCAAACAATCCATGTTTATGAATATTTTCTAGTGCAGAAACATTTTTCATGATCTTACTCTTTTTCCTTCTGGGTCAACATAATGTGAAGATATAACTTCTACTTCAATTGATTTATTTTTTAATGGTGATACTGCAAAAAACTTTTTACCTATCATGTTTTTTCCATCTTTCATAATTGCTAGAGAAAATGGATTATTATTTTCTACACTCCAACAAGAAGAAGAAACGTGACCAAGTTTAGGATTAGGTAATTTTGCATTCTGATCTTGGACGATATGAGATCCTTCAGGAATACTGGATTTTCTATCAATTGGAATAAGTCCAACAATTTTTTGTCTGCTCTCAACATTAAATGCTTCTCTTCCTAAAGAATTTTTGCCAATAAAATCTTTTTTCTTTGAAACTAATCCATTTAATGAAACATCTGATGGGATTGTTCGTCCATCTAATTCTGGTCCTGCAACGTGTCCCATTTCAATTCTTAATGTTGACAAAGCTTCAGTTCCGTAAGGCTGATTTCCAAATTCTTTTCCTACTTCCATCATTTTCTCCCACATGAACATACCATGATCTGATTTGACATTAATCTCATATGCAAGCTCACCAGAAAATGAAATTCTAAAAATTCTTGATGGAACACCAAAAAATTCTGCTTCTTTATAGCCCATAAAAGGCAAAGCATCGTTTGAAACATCTAAGTCTGGATATAATTTTGATAACATGTCTCTAGATTTGGGTCCTGCAATTGCAGCTCCTGCCCATTGCTCTGTTGTAGAGACAGCATTTACGTTTAATTCTGGCCAAACAATTTGAAGATAATATTCTAAGTGGGATAAAACATTTGCAGCTTGTGCTGTTGTAGTAGTCATATGATAATGATTTTCTGAAATTCTTGTTGTTGTTCCATCGTCCATGACAATTCCATCTTCTCTAAGCATTAATCCATATCTTGCTTTTCCAACAGGTAATTTCATCCAAGCATTTGTATAAACTCTATTTAAAAATTCTGCTGCGTCTGGACCTTTGATATCAATTTTTCCTAAAGTTGTTACATCGCAGATACCGACGTTCTCTCTAACATTTTTTGCCTCTCTCTTTGAGGCTTCAAATAAAGTTTCATTTCCTTGTTTGTAATATCGAGGTCTCTTCCAGGCACCTGCATCGACAAAAACAGCATTATTTTTCTCATGCCATTCATGCATTGGAGTTTTTCTAGTCGGCATATATTCCATACCTACTTCACGACCAACTATTGTCCCGATTGTAATTGGTGTGAAAGGTGGTCTAAATGTTGTGTGTCCTACTTCAGGAACTATTTTATTTTCTATATTTGATACCAACTGAAGACCATTTAAATTACTTGTACGGCCTTGATCTGTTGCCATTCCAAGAGTTGTGTATCTTTTGACATGCTCTATTGATCTGTAGCCTTCTCTTAGTGCAATTTCTATATCAGAAACAGATACATCGTTTTGAAAATCAACAAATCTTTTTGGATTTTCATTTTTAGGTAATGGCATACACCAAAATTTATCATGAGCACCATATTTTTTTTCATTTACATTTGGAATTGCAATTTCTGTTTTAGTATCTGTAATTTTAGCAGAAAGATTTGAACCATTTTCAAAACCATTTTTTAAACTTTCTTCTAAAGTAAAAGATCCATTTGCTGAACCGACTGATGTCTCATGTTGTTTTTTCTTATCTGGAATAAATGCATCAATTTTTTCTTCATACTTAAGTTTATTTCCTGATTGTGATGCTAAATGTACAGATGGTGTCCAAAATCCAGACACACAAATACAATCACAATCTACAGTTTCTATTTTCTCAAAAGAATTTTTATCTTTATTCAGTTTACCAATTTTTGCAGATTTAACTTTTTTGTATCCATTAGCAACTATAACACCATGAGAAAATCTTATATCAATTCCCTTTGATTTAGCTTCATCGATTAATTCTGATGAATGTTCTTCTCTTGTATCTAATATAATTGGTTCAACATTATTTTTTTTGAACTCTAAAGCTGTTTCATATGCACTATCGTTATTTGTAAATATTAAAGGTTTCTTTCCAACCAATACTCCGTAGACTTTCATATATTCTTTTGCAGCTGCTGATAAAAATATTCCTGGAGTATCATTGTTGCCAAACACAATTGGTCTTTCAATTGAACCAGTTGATAAAATTGTTTCTTTGGCTCTAATATACCAAAGTCTTTGTCTTGGGGTGAATTTTGATTTTTTCTCTAAATGATCACTTACTCTCTCAAACATAACCAACATGTTATGATCATAGTAACCAAAAACTTGAGATCTATTTTTTACAGTTACATTAGGCATAGATTTTAATTCAGTAATTATTTTTTCTGCCCAATCTTTTCCTGATAAATTATCGATGCTTACGTCATCAGTTAAAAGTGTTCCTCCAAATCTTGGTTTATCCTCAGCTAAAATTACTTTTGCTCCATTTTTTGCAGCAGCATAAGCACTTGCTAATCCAGAGGGTCCAGATCCAGTAACTAACAAATCGCAATACTCAAATTTATGTTCATATCTTTCTTTATCTTTTTCTATCGAAGCAACCCCTAATCCTGCTGCTTTTCTAATGAAAGGTTCGTAAATTTTATACCAGAAACTTTTAGGCCACATAAATGTTTTGTAATAAAATCCAGCAGGGAAAAACATTTTTAAAAAATTATTAATTGCACCTACATCAAAATTTACAGATGGCCAACAGTTTTGGCTCGTTGCAGACAAACCTTCAATAAGTTCCATTTCTGTTGCATTAACATTTGGCTCTGAATGACCATTGAATTCTACTTGAAGCTTTGCGTTTGGCTCCTCTACTCCTGCACCAAAAAAACCTCTTGGTCTATGATATTTAAAACTTCTACCAACTAAGTGTATCCCATTTGCTATCAAAGCAGATGCAATTGTATCACCTTCATATCCAAATAATTTTTTACCATTAAAAGTAAAAGATATTTTTTTGTTTCGATTAATTAATCCCTCTTTATTTAATCTAAATGGTTGGCTCATCTTATTTCTTCTGTAACTTTTGCTGTTTGGAAAATTTCATGTGTAGCGGTGTCTCTTTGCACCTTAATCCATTGTCTACATCCAGCTATATGTTGCCATAACTCTATATGTTTCCCTCTTGGACTTTTTCTCATATAAACAAAATTATCCCAATCTTCACTAGATACTTCTTCATTTATATTAGGTCTTTTTACAGTTGCATCACCTCCATATGAAAATTCTTTTTGTGCTCTTAAACCGCAATAAGGACATTTGATGTATAACATTTTTTAACCAATCCAGGTTTTAGTTCCTAAACCTTTTTCATCTAAAAGATGGCCTGTAGAAAATCTATTTAATCTTAATTCTGAATTTAATTCATGAACTTGATCTTGTGCAATTGTGTGAGCAAATGTCCAACCTGAGACAGGAGTTGATTTAAAACCTCCATAACACCATCCACAATTTAAATATAAACCTTCAATATGAGTTTTATCAATTATTGGAGAACCATCCATAGACATATCCATGATCCCTCCCCATGTCCTTAACATTTTTAATCTACTTAAAAATGGAAACAAAGCTAAGCCACCTGTCAATACATGTTGTATAGTTGGCAAGTTACCTCTTTGGGCATAACTATTATATCCATCAAGATCACCACCCATTACCATCTCACCTTTATCTGATTGACTTATATAAAAGTGGCCTGCACCAAAAGTTACTACTCCGTCTAATAATGGTTTTACAGGTTCTGAAACACAAGCCTGCAGTACATGAGTTTCTATTGGCAGTGTCATATTTAATTTTTCAGCTAATATATTTGTGCTACCTGCAACACATAATCCAACTTTTTTTGCTTTAATATCTCCTCTTGAGGTTCTAATCCCTTTTATCTTTCCATTAACAACATCAAAACCAGTGACCTCACAATGTTGTATTATATCTACTCCCATATCATCTGCTTGACGTGCGTAACCCCAAGCAACAGCATCATGTCTTGCGGTACCAGCGCTTGGTTGCATTAAGCCTCCAAAAATTGGGAAACGTACTTCATCACTAAAGTCAGCCATTGGAATTAATTTTTTAACTTCGTCTCTATCCAATAATTTTGCATCTATTCCATTTAATCTCATAGAGTTTCCTCTGCGAGCATATGCATTCATTTGAGCATCTGAGTGGGCTAAGTTTATTATTCCCCTTGGAGAAAACATCACATTAAAGTTCAGCTCTTGACTTAAGTTTCTCCATAAATCCATTCCAAATTCATTAAATCTTGCATTAGCATCGTACATAAAATTTGATCTTATGATCGTTGTATTTCGACCGACATTTCCACCACCAATCCAGCCTTTCTCAATAATAGCTACATTTCTAATATTATGTTCTTTTGCTAAATAATATGCAGTAGCAAGACCGTGTCCTCCGCCTCCAATTATGACTACATCATATTCACTTTTTGGAGTTGGATCTTTCCAAGCAACTTCCCAATTTTGGTGATTGGAGAAAGCGTTTTTAATTAGACTAAATACTGAATATTTCTGCATCCGTAAGTTTTATAAAATTAAATATAAGTTTTTGCTAATTTTTTTTATATATATTTTTTAGATGTTTAAATACGTGACAAAAAAGGATAGTAATTCTGCTCATTAATAAGTAATTAGATTTATGTCAAAATCAGATATCCAAATTGCACGAGAAGCAAAAATGAAACCCATAAATGAGATTTTGGGTAAAATTAATGTTCCAGACGAACCAAGTGCTTTTAGCCCTATGGGACGTCATATTGCTAAAATAAATTTAGAATATTTAGATAGTTTAAAAGATAAACAAAATGGAAAATTAATTTTAGTTACTGCTATTACACCAACTCCTGCAGGTGAGGGAAAAACTACTACGTCAGTTGGTTTAAATGATGGATTAAATAAAATTGGTAAAAATTCTATAGTATGTTTACGTGAACCTAGTTTGGGTCCTTCATTTGGAATGAAAGGTGGAGCAGCAGGTGGAGGATATGCTCAAGTTGTTCCAATGGAACAAATCAATTTACATTTTACAGGAGACTTCCATGCAATTACATCTGCTCACAATTTATTGTCAGCGTTAATTGATAATCATATTTATTGGGGAAATAAATTAAACATAGATGTAAGAAGAGTAGTTTGGAGAAGAGTTATGGATATGAATGATAGATCTTTAAGATCTATCAATATTAATTTAGGTGGAGTAGCCAATGGTTTTCCAAGAGAAGATGGTTTTGATATTACAGTAGCATCTGAGATAATGGCTATCTTTTGTTTAGCAAATGATCTTGAAGATTTGGAGAAGAGAATAGGTAATATTACAGTTGCTTATACTAGAGATAGAAAGCCTATTTTTGCAAAAGATTTAAATGCTCACGGACCAATGACTGTTTTATTAAAAGAAGCAATCAGGCCTAATGTAACTCAAACTTTAGAAAATAATCCTGCCATTATTCATGGTGGTCCTTTTGCAAACATTGCGCACGGTTGTAACTCTGTAATAGCAACTAAAGCAGGTTTAAAACTAGCTGATTATGTTGTAACTGAAGCTGGATTTGGAGCAGACCTAGGAGCAGAAAAATTTTTAGATATTAAATGTAGAAAATCAAATTTAAAACCTGAGTGTGTAGTTATTGTTGCAACAATCAGAGCATTAAAAATGCACGGTGGTGTAGCTAAAGATGATTTAAAAAATGAAAATGTAGAAGCGTTAAAAAAAGGTTTAGTAAATTTAGAAAGACATATTGAAAACGTAAAAAAATTTGGTTTACCGGTAGCAGTTGCTGTTAATCATTTTGTTGCTGATACTGATAATGAGGTAAAAGAGTTAATAAATGCTTGCGATAATATGGGAGTTAAAGCTAATTTATGTACTCATTGGTCAAATGGTGGTGAGGGGACAAAAGAACTTGCCACTCATGTTGTAGATTTAATTGATCAAAAACAAGCAAATTTTAAATTTTTATATGATGAAAAAACACCTTTACTAAAGAAAGTTGAAACTGTTGCAAAAGAAATTTATCGAGCAAACGAAGTTGTTGCTGACAGTAAAATTAAAGATCAATTAAAATCTTTTGAAGAAGCGGGTTATGGAAATTTACCGATATGTGTGGCAAAAACACAATATAGTTTTTCTACTGATCCAAACGCAAAAGGTGCTCCAACAGGCCATTCATTACCAATTAGAGAAGTAAGATTATCTTCAGGTGCAGAATTTATTGTTGTTATATGCGGAGCCATCATGACAATGCCAGGACTTCCTCGAGTTCCTGCAGCAGACTCTATTAAGCTTAATGAAAAAGGTGAAATAGAAGGCTTGTTCTAATTTAAATTATTTAGCCAATTTTCTAATTCTCTCATCCTTGCATCTTTATTTGAAATTTTATTTTCATCTTCTATAATTTTTACATGAGAGTCTATTTCCATTTGGTCAATAAATGCTTTTTTTTCTAAAAGTCGATCTCTCCTAAAATGAATTAAGCTTATCATTTTGGCATAAGTTATCTCTGGGTGATATTGAATTCCCCATATATTTGTTGAACCAACATTAAAATTTATACCCATCACTTTATTTATCGGGTTTGATGAAAGTAATGTAGATCCCTCGGGTAATTTTACAACTTCATCAAAATTAAACGCAGGAGTATTAAATTTTTTATTTTTATTTTTATAAAGTGGGTGTTTAAGACCGTTTTCGTTTATTTCTATGTCATGAGCTATTCCCCTATGAGCGCCATTAGGGCATTTCTTGACTTCACCACCAGCAACGGTCACAGCAACTTGCATTCCCCAACATATTGCGAATATATTTTTTATATTCTTTTGACATTCCCTCATAAAGTTAATTTGTCTTCTTATTTCTGGAGTATCATTGTAAATATTTAAACTACTACCCCCCCATATCATTCCATGATATTTAGTTAAATCTTTAGCTACTTCATTAATATTTTCATCTGATGAAGGATTAACAACATCAATATCTAATTGATCTGTAAAATAACTAATACTGTCTTTTAAACTTTCAGTATGAGTTTTAATTCCACCATCAGTAAAGCTTTGATTTTCCTCTCTAAGGTTACCTTCAACTATCAGAATTCTTTTCATTAAAATAATTTACCTGAAATACTATGTTCATAAAGTGCTTTCATGTCATCCTTACTCATTGTTCTTGGATTCGTAGAAGTTGAAGGATCTTCTAATGCCATAACTGATAACTGCTCTAAATTTATTTTATTTACATCAACAATTTCTGATAATTTATGCGGTATATTTAATTCTTTTCTTAGTTCTAAAATCCAGTTTAAAAAACTATCAAAACTTTTATCCAGTTCGAGATAATCACATATAGAAATTATCCTTTTTTCAATCATTTCTTTGTTAAAAGTTAATACATAAGGCATAAAGATTGCATTTGATAAACCGTGGTGAACATTAAATTGTGCATTAATAGGGTGGCTTAAAGAATGAATAGCACCAAGCCCTTTTTGGAAAGCAGTAGAACCCATACTAGCTGAAGCTAATAATTCTGCTCTAGCATTTAAATCTTTACCGTTCTTAACTGCTTTAATTAATGAGTTTTTAATTAGCTTCATTCCCTCAATCGCAATTCCATCAGCCATCGGATGGAATCCTGGTGCACAAAAAGCTTCTAAATTGTGTGCCAAAGCATCCATACCTGTCGCTGCAGTCAATCTTGGAGAAAGATCTAAAGTTAAATTAGGATCTAAAATTACAATTGAAGGTAAAAATTTCGGGTGGAAAATAATTTTTTTTATACCTGTTTGTTTATTGATTATAGCTGATGCTCTTCCAGTTTCTGATCCTGTTCCTGCTGTAGTGGGTACAGCAATAATTGGTGCAATGTTAGTTTCATCTGCTCTTTTCCAATAATCACCTATATCTTCAAAATCCCATATTGGTCTAGACTGTCCTGACATAAAAGCAATGGCTTTACCTACATCAAGGCCGCTTCCACCACCAAATGCAATTACTCCATCACAACCTAATTTCTTAAACTGCCCTACTCCCTCTTCCACATTTTCACCTACAGGATTACCTGAAAAATTTGAAAAAATTTGAAGATGCTTAAACGTTTTTTTTAAATTTAAAATAATATCTTTAACCATTTTTAGATTAATTAAATCCTTATCTGTGACAAATAATGGGTTATCAATTTTAAGATTTTTACATGCTAGGCTTAAATCTTGAATTCTGTTCTCTCCAACCCAAATTGTAGTAGGATAATTCCAATTAGTTTTCATATTAAAATAATATTTAATTTTTCTATTTTTCTTAGTACAATATATTTATAATTTTAATTGTAGAGGAAAAATTATCGTGACTAAAGTCGCTATTATCGGTGCTGGACCTTGTGGGTTATCAATACTTAGGGCTTTTGAACATGCCGAAAAAAAAGGAGACAAAATACCTGAAATAGTTTGCTTTGAAAAACAAAGTGATTGG
The DNA here is from genome assembly GCA_902618205.1 of uncultured Pelagibacteraceae bacterium. Classification (GTDB taxonomy): domain Bacteria; phylum Pseudomonadota; class Alphaproteobacteria; order Pelagibacterales; family Pelagibacteraceae; genus Pelagibacter. The sequence continues at coordinate 332,278 of CACMZL010000001.1, forward strand.
GGAGGTCTTTGGAATTATAGCTGGAGAACGGGATCTGACCAATATGGAGATCCAGTTCATAATAGTATGTATAGATATCTTTGGTCAAATGGACCTAAAGAGTGTCTAGAATTCGCAGATTATTCTTTTGATGAACATTTTGGAAAGCCAATTCCTTCTTTCCCGCCTAGAGAAGTACTATATGATTATATTACGAGTAGAGTGAGTAAAGGAAATTTAAGAAATAAAATTAAATTTAATACAAGAGTAGTTAATACAGTTTTTAAATCAAATAAATTTGAAGTTAGCTACCAAGATAAAGAAAATGATAAAATTTTAACAGATCAATTTGATTATGTTGTAGTATCTACAGGTCATTTTTCAGTTCCTTTTATACCTGAATATAAAGGTATGAGTTCATTTCCTGGAAGAATAATGCACTCACATGATTTTAGAGATGCAGAAGAATTTAGAGGAAAAAATATTATAGTTTTAGGAAGTAGTTATTCTGCAGAAGATATTGCACTTCAGTGCAATAAATATGGAGCAAAAAGTGTAACAATTGGCTACAGACATAATCCTATGGGTTTTAAATGGCCCGAAGGAATGAAAGAAGTATTCTATTTAGATAGACTAGAGGGAAAAAAAGCAATTTTTAAAGATGGTACGGAACAGGAAGCAGATGTAATAATATTGTGTACTGGTTACCTGCATCATTTTCCTTTCTTGGAAGAAAATTTAAAACTTAAAACAAGAAACAGACTCTATCCTCCAAAATTGTACAAAGGTATTGTTTGGCAGGATAATCACAAACTTTTGTATTTAGGAATGCAAGACCAGTTTCACACATTCAATATGTTTGATTGCCAAGCTTGGTACGCAAGAGATGTTATAATGGGGAAGATAAATATACCAAGTGGAGGGGATATTGAAAAAGATATTAATAAATGGGTTGCTTTAGAAGAAAAACTAGAAATTCCTGATCAGATGATTGATTTTCAGACTGAATACACAAAAGAATTACATAAGATGTCGGATTATCCAAAAATAGATTTTGAACTAATCAGAAAACATTTTAAAGAATGGGAGCATCATAAAGTTGAAGATATATCAACTTATAGAAATAAATCTTTTTCATCTCCAGTTACAGGATCAGTGGCTCCTATTCATCATACACCTTGGGCAAAAGCAATGGATGACTCATCTGAAACTTTCATGAATAATAAATGAGATTAATTTTAATTAACACTCAACCAAAAAGTTTGAAAAGGATTAAAAACTAATTCTTTATCAAAAGTAATCTTAAATTTTTGACCTAATAAATTTTTTGATTTTAAGTATTTTGAGTTGATTTTTAAAACTTGAGTTTTTGATGTTAAATTTGTGATTGCTAGTATTTTTTGTGATTTGTCTAAACTTATTCTTTCCAATGCATAGAATTTTGACCCAAAATTTAGATTTTTTCTTTGTGCATTTGGATGAAATGCTTTTTGCTTTCTCCTAATTTTTATTAAATTTGTCATTTCATTATAAAATACTGATTGTTTGGAATTATTTATTTTTAAATTTTTTATAAGTCTTTCATTGTTCCATTTATATCTATTTAAATCTCTTTTATTATCTGTAATTATAAATTTACTAATATCATTTGAAGTTCCAAAAAGGGAATTGAAATAAAAAGCAGGAACTCCTTCGAATGAAAGAATTATACTATGTGCAGCTAAATAACGTTCTAATGAATAATTTCCGTTTTCATCAAAATCACTTGCTTTAAATGCGTTAAATAAAGTAATATTTGCTTCATACACTTGCTTTTTTGAACTATTTATTTTTCTATATGAAAATTCACCTCCGTTTTTTTTTAGACGACTAAATAATTTATTTAAAGATGATTTGGTTAATAATCCTTCAACTGGTCTCATTCCTACTCCATCATGAGAGGCTAAAAAATTTAGATAGCTAGTTCCTTTTTTTAAACATGGAAATTTTTTACTCCATTTAGTAAGTTCAGAGCCATTTTCAAATAGTAAACTTTTAATTATTAAAGGAGGTAGTGAAAAATTATAAATCCAGTTCGCTTGATCATTTTTTCCAAAGTAACTAAGATTTTGTTTTTCAGGTAAATTAGTTTCAGTGATTAAAATTTTTTTTTGTTTTAGATTAGAACAAATTATTCTTAATAGTTTAATTATTTTGTGTGTATTTGAATGGTTAATACATTTTGTGCCACTTTCTTTCCACAAATATGCTATTGCATCTAATCTAAAAATATTTACTCCACGATTTATTAAAAAGAACATTATCTTAATAAATCTAATTAATACTTTTGGATTTTTAAAATTTAAATCTATTTGGTCAGGGCTAAAAGTTCTCCACAGATAAGTTGTTTTATTACGAATTTTTATTTTTTTTAATAATTTATGTTCACGGGGTCTCACAACGTTTTTAGAATTAAATTTTTTATCTATCGTAAAAAAATAATCATTTCCTGGTGACTTATTTAACAAAAAATTTTTAAACCAGATACCACGTGAAGAAGAATGATTTATTACGATATCTGCCATAATTGAATTATATTTTGACAAATCTTTAATATCTTCCCAGGTACCTAATTTACCGTCTACTTCATAATGGTCTTTAACTGAGAAACCGCTGTCACTACTTGAGGGATAAAATGGTAAAAAATGAATTGTATTAAAGTAATTTCTTAAAAATCTTGCATAAAAACTTTTAAAAATTTTAAGTTTTTTTTTATTTTTTCCAGCAGTAATGTTGTCTGCATAAGTAATTAGAACTGATAACTTTTCGTCTATTAATAAATTTTTGGATAACTTTATTCGTCTATTAAAATCTTTTATTAAATTAGATATTTCAGATGAATAAAATTTTAAATCATTTTTATCCTCATAACTTTTGTACAAATCATGAAAAATTTTATTTATTTTTGATATGTAAATAGATTGATCCATTAAATATTTATCAGAAATTAATTATAGTAATCTTATATAATTTTCCAAAATCTATAAATTAAATTTTTCTTGTAAGTTCCATTTTTTATTAGCCTTTAACACTTCCTGCGGTAAGACCACTTACTAAGTATTTTTCAAAATAAACAAATATTATTAAAATAGGTAAAGTTACCACTACAGACCCTGCCATCAAATATTGTCTAGGTGTTTCAGCCCCAATATTAAGAAACTGAATAGCTCTTGATAATGTGAATGTATTTGGCCGGTCTAAAAACATTAATGAAAATAAAAATTCGTTCCAAGCTATCATAAATACATACAAGGCTACAGATGATATTGCGGGCAAACTTAGCGGAAGTATAATTTTAAAAATTATACCAAGCCAATTTTGACCATCTATTATGCCAGCTTCTTCAAGTTCTTTTGGTATACTTTTAAAATAACCTTGCAGCATATAAATTGCTACAGGTAGAGTTGTAGCTGTATAAACTATTAGTAAACCCTCAATAGAATTTCGTAAACCAAGTTGACTAAAAATTGTATATAAAGGTATCACTAAAACTATCGCTGGAAATAAATAAATTATCAATATAGATGTCGATAAAAAATTTTTCCCAAAAAAGTTAAGTCTTGCAACTGCGTAAGCAGCTGGGATTGCAAAAATTAATGTTATAACTACAGTTCCTAACGAGACAATTGTACTCGTGAGCATATATCTTCCAAAATTGTAATCTTTGAATACTACAAAATAAGACTTGAATAATTCTGGCAACCCTTGTGCAAAATTAATACTAAAGTCTAAAGGGTTTAATAATAATAATGCTTGAGTTTTAAAGCTTGTAACTAACATCATGTAAAAAGGGAAAAGAATTACAAAAGAGAACAGTGTAATCCCAAATAGTGTTAAAAAATTAAAGAATAATTTTTGAGAAGAATGATTTTTTGACAAAAAGTTTTTGTCGTAGTTTTTTATTGTATTAAAGAAAAATAGTGAGATTAAGAATATGCCAAAACTGTACCAAATAGGTAAATTTATTGAGATAAAATAATCAAAAATAGAAAATAAAAGAGCAAGTATAATTAGTTTAATATTTAAATTAAATTTTTTTCCAATAAGAAGATTTATTACACAAAGAATTATTCCAAAAATAAATAATTTATTAAAATTAAAATTTATTAATTCAATTCCTTGTAAAGTTACTAAGATTTTCCAAATACAAATTAATGAAAACAAAAATAATGACGAGATAAAGCAATAAGTTAATATATTTTTAATTTTCATCCACTCTTTTTCCTAAAAGTTTAAAATAGATAAACATAAAAATTAACAGAAAGACTACAATCACAATAGAAACAGCAGAACCCATACCAATATCCCCGATTGAAAAACCTTGTTGATATACATTTATTGGCAATGTTCTTGTACCTGATGCTCCTCCAGTAAGTAAGAAAATGTCTTCAAATTTATTAAAATTCCAAATAAATCTAATCATAAATAAAATTGAAATCACTGCTAAAATCTGGGGTAAAGTTATGTTAAGAAATTTTTGAATAGGATTTGCGCCATCAACATCGGCTGCTTCATAAAGTTCTTTTGGAACTGCCTGAAGACGAGCAAGAATAAATAAAAATGCTAGAGGAAAATATCTCCAAATTTCAAAAATAATTACTGTTGTTAATGCTAGCCTCAACTTAAAATCAAAACCAAGTATGTTTAAAGTTACATATTTTTGTCCTAGTAAATTTATTGGCCCATCAATAATTTGATAGTTAATTAATAAATTATTTAAAGTTCCACTTGTTGGATCAAGTAAAAGCTCCCAGGTATAAGCAAGAGCAACTACTGGCGCAACATAGGGAAACAACAAAACGCTTCTCATAAATGTTCTTCCAAAAAATTTTTGATTTACCATTTGTGCAGCCAAAATTCCAAAAACTATTGCACCTATGGTCCCAAAAAAAGTGTAATAAAAAGTTGTTGATAATAGATCTATAAAAGCTTTGTCTTTAATTACTTTTTTGAAATTATTTAATGTAAATTCATAAGTTAATAATATATTTTGTGACTTACCTGATAGTTTAGGATTATAAGATTTTATTTCCTTCTTAGAAACTTCTTGATTATTTGTATTTTGAAATACTATTTCTAAATTTTCTCGATATTTTTTTGGCCAATTACCTAACTCACAGAGAAGTGACTTTCGCTTAAATTCACATCTTTTATCTAAATTTGTTGGTTCTATATTATCTGGATATTTGTCTTTAAATTTTACATTAGTAATTTCTTGTGTAAGAGAACTATTTCTTAATTTATAAATTACTTTTATTTTATTTGGAGTATCCTTAATTGATTTTACTAATTTTTTTGCTCTTGGTTCCGGAATTCTTAAATCTTTAAGTTCTACATTTTTAAAACTTATCCAAATATTAGAAAATATTGGAAATAAAATTATAGAAAATACTAAAAGAACTGATGGTAATATTAAAAGATAAGCTGTTCTTTTTTCAATTTTTGCAAGTTTTGAACTCATAAAAAAAAGCGGATAATTAATATTACCCGCTTTTTTTAATAATTTAAATTACTAGAAGTTAGCTAGCACAGTATTAATTTCATCTACTGCTTCATCTAGCGTCAATTGATCGTCAATGTATTGTCTAGTGATTCTATTTATAAATTTATTGTTAATAATTTTAGATGCTCTAGATAGTTCACCTTCTTTTACTCCCCATCTGTTAGCAGTATCTAAACCAGCAACAATATTATTAATCACATCTGCTGAATATAGATCTGTTAAAGGAGCTTTTCTATCAACTCCAACAGGTAGTTTGCTCCAAGCCGTTGTAAATGCATTTGGATCACTCGCATTACCTCTTCTTACAGGAAATTTACCTTCTGGTGCGATAGATAAAGTACTAGTGTAACCCTCATCCATTGAATAAAGAATAAACTGCTTAGCTTCATCGGTATCTGCATCTGCAGTTACACCAAAGTATCTAACATCTGCCCAAGCTGCACCCTTTACATTATTTGGTCCACTAAAATTAGTTATAAAACCAGTTTTAGATGCTAATTCTGGTGATGTAGGATCACTATTAATTGTTGGTGGAGCTGAATCTCTTAAACCAGCTAATTCATCCATAATAAATGGTGACCATATTATCATTGGAGTTTTACCAGCAAAATAAAGTTCTCTTGATTGTTTCCAATAAAGTTCTCCTGGAGGGCTAGCTTTAGCTAATTTTTTATAAAACTGTAAAGAATTTTTTAAAGCTCTTCCTTGTTTTTTTGTTCCACCCTTTTTGACAATGTTAACTCCATTTGCAAGTAGAACATGTTCTAAAACCTGACTCATAAAGTTTTCATCAGTTTTAGTTGCTGCAACAAAACCGAACATATCGTTACTAGATAAAGCGTCTATTGCTTTCTCTATATTTGCATAAGTTGTTGGTGGTTCTAAACCAGCGGCTTTAAATAAATCTTTTCTGTAAACGACCATTTGCGTCCAGCCATCGACAGGAACAGCAGCAATTTTGCCACCTTTTTTTGCCATCTTTAAAGCGCCTGGAGCAAAAGTATCTTTTCCAAGTGTTTTAATTATATCATTATTTGCGTCAACGTCTAAAATTCCAGCTTCAGCCCATGGCAATACATATTGCAATGTATGATAAATTACATCTGGAAGGTCACCAGCTGCCGCTGCTGCAGTAGCTCTTGTTCCTAAATCTTTTTCATCAATCGGAATAACTTCAACTCCAATTCCAGTTTTAGCTTCAAACGCTTTAGCCATCTCTTCTTGCTTAGCCATTCTTGCTGGTTGAATTTCTGTCGTCCAGAATTTGATATCTGCAAATGCAATTGAATTAAAAACAAAAGCTATTGCAGAGATTGTTATTAATATATTTTTAAACATATATTCCCCTCTTGTTTCATGTTTCTTAAAGATATTAAAAATGTACAATAAATGAAAGTTTAAATTTAAATGAAGAACCTTAGGTATTTAAAATAAAATACTACCTGAGATTGATTTACGAATTTTTAAAAGAAATACCTTTATTATCAAATAAATGACAACGAAATGGATCAAAACCTATTTTAACAGTATCTCCTACTTTAATATCTGTATCTCCATCTGTTTGTACAACAAGAGGATCTCCCTCTTTCTCTAAATATAAATAAGTTCCTGAACCTAATTTTTCTACAACAAAAACCTTGCTTTCCCATAATGAGTCTGATTCTGCGTTTAATATTAAATGCTCTGGTCTTATTCCAATTTTTATACTGTCACCTTCCTGAATATTTTCGGAAATTTTTGGTACATTTAACTTTCCCGTCCCCATTACATCTACTTCAGAACTCTTTGAACTTTTGCTTAAAACTTTACTATCTATAAAATTCATTTTTGGAGATCCAATAAAACCGCCAACAAATAAATTGTCAGGGTTATTATATAAATTCATAGGTGATCCCTTTTGTGAAACTATACCTTGATCCAATACAACAATATCATTTGCAAGTGTCATGGCTTCAGTCTGATCGTGAGTTACATATATCATGGTAGCATTAAGTTGATCATGTAATTTTGCCAATTCTACTCTCATTTGTACTCTTAAAGCTGCATCTAAGTTAGATAATGGTTCATCAAATAAGAAAACTTTTGGTTTTCTTGTAATAGCTCTACCAATAGCTACTCTTTGACGTTGTCCTCCAGATAATTGTTTGGGTTTTCTCTCAAGATACTCTTCTATCTGTAAGATTTTAGCAGCCTCCATCACTCTTTGCTCTATCTCTTCTTTTGATTTTTTTTCAATTTTTAAACCAAAAGCCATATTATCAAATACAGTCATATGAGGATAAAGAGCATAAGATTGAAATACCATTGCAATATTTCTTTCTTTAGGTGGTAGATCATTTACAACTTTATCATCAATAGATATTGTACCTGAATTAATTTCCTCTAAACCAGCAATCATTCTTAAGATTGTTGATTTACCACATCCGCTTGGGCCTACTAGAACTGTGAAAGACTCACTTTTTATATCAAGAGAAACATCTTTGATCACATGTGTGCTACCAAAAAACTTGTTTACTTTATCTATTTTAATACTCGCCATTTTTAATTTAATATTAATTTTTTGTTATTAATTATAGATTTAATTAATTTTGTCATCAAAGGGATTTTTTTTTGTTGAATTTTTTTTATTACAAATGGAGCAATTTCTCTTGCAAGTTGCTCTCCCTCTACGGTTTCATTAGGCATAAATTTTCTTTTAGCATTTTTGAATGTATAGCCTTGCCCTAAGTAACTTCCCATTTTACTATTTCTACCTCCAGCAGCACTGACGTATAAATCTCCAACTCCAGCCAATCCAAGAGCAGTCTCAATTTTTCCTTTAAAATATTTAGTAATATATATCATCTCATTTATAGATTTTTTGAATAAACTTGAAGACATATTTAAACTATCTCCAGCCCCAATAATCATTGAATAAATATTTTTAATTGAAGAACAGATCTCAACTCCAATAACATCTTTCGAAATTTCGGTTAAATAGTATTTTGTAGTTATCATATTACAAATTTTTTTTGCGGTTTTGATATTTTTATTAGCAACAATTACACTTGTTTGTTTTTTATTTGAAAGTTCTTTTGCTAAGCAAGGTCCTTTTAAAACTGAAACGTTTATATTTTTATTAGTTTTCTTTATATCCTCTGAAATAGTAAAAATTTTCTGTTTTTTTTTCTCATACTTCAAACCTTTGGTAAGAATAAGAATTGGACTTTTAATATTTGATTTTTTAAATTCTTCACTAATAAAATTTATTCCTGATAAACTTAACGCAACAACTACCAAATCATATTTATTTTTTAATAGATCAGTTGAATATTTTTTGTATTTTAGTTTATTTGGTAAATTTATTTTTAAACTAGAATGATATTTTTTTTTTGAAGACAAATTTTTAATAAAAGTTTTATTATAAGGCTCTGTGATAGTTACTTCATTTTTATTATCTATACATGGAAAAGTAAAAGCAGATCCCATTGCGCCACCGCCTATTATTAAAATTTTTTTCATTTAAGATTAAGCAATTCCTAGATGTTTTTTTCTTTTTTCTACCCAAGTTCTTATCAAATTATCAAAAATTAAACCTATAAAAGCTACACAAATACCCAAAGTTAATCCAATACCAGCACCATTTTTATCTGATAAAGCTTTTAAAATATATTGCCCTAAATCTTCAGTGCCGATAAATGCTCCTATAATCACCATAAATAATGCAAACACTATTGTTTGATTTATGCCAAGCATCATATGAGGGAATGCTAAAGGAAATTCAATTTTTGTTAATCTTTGAAATTTATTTACACCAGACATCGTCGCTGCATCATGTAAACCTGCTGGAACACTTCTAAGCCCTTCAATTGTGTATCTTGTTGCTGGTATAGTTGCATAAACAATGACAGCAATAAGAACAGAAGTGTCAGTTATTCCAAAAAGCATCATAACAGGAATAAGATAAACAAATGATGGAAATGTTTGAAATATATCACATACCCCTAACATAAATTTTGCAGAATGTTTATTTTGAAAACATAATGTGCCAACCGTAAAACCAATTATACAAGAGACAATTACCCCAAATGTTGCCATGTAAGCCGTTACTAAGGCTCTATCCCACCAAGGGCTTAGAGCTATGAATAATGTCAAACCACAAACTACTAATGCAGATCTAATTCCACCAATTAAATAGCCTGCACCAACAACTAGAACTAATGTAGCAACAGCTGGCATCCTTAAATACAAAGCCCTCATTGGTTGTAACACTTCTTGAATTAACCATGTATTAAATGCTTTTATATAAACAAAGAAGGTATCAAAAATCCAATCGACACCTTTATTCCAAAAATCAGCTGTTGATATTCCTTTATTGTGTGGAACTTCAAATAAATAATTGTAACCACCTTTAAAATAAACAGATCCAAAGTAAGCGAGTAAAATTCCAATTATGACCGTAATACTAAAAAATAATAAATTTTTATTTCTTTGAAAAAAATTCAAATTGCCAAAATAATCGACTTGCTTGTTTGCCCATGCTAATGACATTTTATCTAATAAAATTGCAATTAGACTTATACAAAGACCAGCTTCTAATGCTAATCCGATATTAAGCTGATTTAGTGCTAACAATAAATTAAAACCTAGACCTTTCGCTCCAATGAAGGCTGAAATAACAGCCATAGAAAAGCACACCATGATAACCTGGTTTACGCCAATTAAAATATCTCGTCTGGCCGTTGGAATTAGCACTTTAGACATTAGTTGCCAATTATTACAACCACTCATTCTTCCAGCTTCAATTACTTCTGGAGGAATAGCTCTCAATCCTAGTAAAGTAAGTAATATCATGGGTGGAACAGCAACAACCATAGTTATAATTACTGCAGCGTGGTCACCGACTCCAAAAAGAACAAGTGCAGGGACTAATACTGCATATTGTGGCATTGTTTGCATAACTAATAGAATTGGATATAGAGCTTTTTCTACACGTTTACTTTTATAAGCTGCAATACCTAAACTTAACCCAAATATAAAAGATAGAGGCGCAGCAACTAAAATAAAAGAGAGTGTTTGCATCGATGGTTTCCATTGTCCAAATATAGAAATATAAACCATTGTTAAACCGGCAAATAAAGCGAGTCCAATACCACTTAATTTATAAGCAAGTATTGCAAAGCCAGCTGCAACTATTGTCCAAGGTAGACCTGGTAACTCTGCCCAAGGGTTCGCATCGATCCAATCCCAACTTGTAAAGGCAACAATTGTTTCAAGTCCACCTAATAGAATTTCTCTAATTAATTCTATTAAAAAGGTCATAAAAGCTGTTAAATTTCTGCTAATTTGCAAAACTATTGGTCTGGTTTTAAATTCTTGAGTGTCCTCATTCCAAAACTCCATTGGCATCCACTCATTCATTAAGAAAAACAAGGAGTCATTTATCCATATTGGTAACCATCCAAGTAATGGAGGAAGACGCCAGAAAACATCAAAGGCGTAATATCTTACTTCTTTGCCTAAAAATATATAACTACTTTGATTAGGGTCTTTTACGAATTCAGCTTGGCCTCTAATGAATTTATATGTTTCTGGAACATCAATAGCAAAACAAAGAGCAAAGAAAACAATTAATAGAAATAACCACTGAAATATTTTTGGATATTTTTTTAGAAATTTCATAATTTATTTCCCATTCTTTCTTCCGCCAAAGACAGTATTTATTATTTTTGTCGGGTTAATTGACCCCACAGTTTTGTTATTTTCATCTATAACTGCTACAGATTTTTCTTGCGTTAATATTTTTTCAGCAACATTCTGTATAATTTCATTTTTTAAAACTTTAACATCTCCTAAATTATTAGATATAGATTTGTCCATTACATCTTTAATTAATAAAACTTTTTCTCTAGGGACTTCTTCTGTGAATTTTCTTACATATTCCGTAGCTGGGTTTAAAACTATATTTGCAGGTGTATCCAGTTGTTCAATTATTCCGTCTTTCATAATTGCAATTCGATCAGCAAGTTTTAATGCTTCATCAAAATCATGAGTAATAAACATAATTGTTTTTTGTAATTTTTCTTGAAGTCTTAAGAATTCATCTTGCATTTCTTTTCTAATCAAAGGGTCTAAAGCAGAAAAAGGTTCATCTAAAAACCATATATCAGGTTCAACTGCAAGAGATCTAGCAATTCCAACTCTCTGTTGTTGTCCGCCTGAAAGTTCTCTTGGAAAATAATTTTCTCTCCCATCAAGTCCAACTAATTTAACCATCTCCATTGCTTTATTAATGCTTTCCTCAGTTTTGATACCTTTGATTTGAAGAGGAAATGCTATATTTTCTACAACAGTTTTGTGTGGAAGAAGAGCAAAGCTTTGGAAAACCATCCCCATTTTATTTCTTCTAAGCTCTATTAATTCTTTATTATTTAAATTTAATAAATCTTGACCCTCAATGAAAATTTTTCCACCCGTTGCATCTGTTAATCTGGATATACACCTTAGTAAAGTTGACTTACCCGATCCAGATAAACCCATCACAACAAGCATTTCTCCTTTTTCTACCTCAAAGGAAGCGTTGTTAACACCTACTATACAACCATTTTCTTGAAATGTTTTAGCATCAACATTGCCATTCGAGTCTTGAAGCATTTTTTTAGCATTTTCACCAAAAATTTTATAAACTCCATCGCACTTAATCACTGCTTCAGACATAATTATTAAGAAGGTATACGAAAATTAATTAAATTAAAATCAATATAATTGATGCTATTTTTCATCAGAAATTTTTAATAAAATAAACCCTTGTATCTATTCCAGTGCTTAAAAAACTTAATGCTTCACCGCTTATTGTAATTGTTTCATCCACTCCTACGTTATTTCCACTAACAGTAAAACCTGCATAACATTTTTTTTTTTCAGCATCCCATTTTACATATGTATCATCAATCTTGTTTCCATTAATTGTGTAAAGCTCATGAGCTCTAAAATTGAGAAAATTAGCACCCATTATAGCTCTTTGAGGAATAAGTTTTGTAGCATTACATACACCTTCATAAAGTTCATCAGATAATTTGTAATGCTCAGTACCATCAAAGGTGACCAGTATACCTGATGGGAGTTTTGAAATTAATGCGCTTAGCTTTCTTTCGTTCGCAATTCTTTCTTCTTCTAATTTCATTTTCCTGACTAATTCATCTCCCTCTCCAAATATTTTATTTAAAATTGCAAAAGATAAAATGATAACTAATGTTAAAAATATAAGTCCAATAAATTGTTTTGCTGTTTCTGGTAGTTTTTTAATTGTTTTAATTGAATTATCGCTAGACATTAATCTTGTAATTTACCATTTTGCCAAATTCCTTTTTTTTGCTCTCCATTTGCCCAAGTAAATGTTCCTTCGCCATTCATAAATCCATTTAACCACTCACCCTCATATGTAGAGCCATCCGGAAAAGTTAAAGTTCCCATTCCACTCCAAACGCTGTTTTTAAATTCACCTTTATATATATATCCATTAGGCCATGTTTCTACACCTTGGCCATTTTTTTTTGTATCAACCCATTCACCTTCATAAGTTGTTTTATCTGTATAAACCCATTTGCCATAACCATTTTCGCAATTACCTTCTTTGCATCCTGTGCTTCTTGCGTTTGCATTTGTAATTAAAAATAAACTAAAAAATATTAAAACAAGGTATTTTATCATTAATGTATTCTACACAATTTCTTTTAAAAAAAAATCCCCCCCAACAGAGTTGGGGGAGATTTATATAAGTTGTTAATTATTAGCCTTAATGATCGTGTGTAAATTCTTCCCACACTTTTTTGTTATCGGCTAACCATTTTTTAGCTGCATCCTCATGAGTCATTTTATCAACGTCAACCAATGCCGCCATTGCACCAATTTGACTTGTAGAAAATGAAAGTTTTTTGAATACCTTAGCAGCTTTTGGATGGGTTTTTGGAAAATCCTCGTGAACTGCTTTTTTCAAATAACCATCTGGAGAACCACATTTTCCATCACCGCCATCAGCTGGTCTACAGCCTGCTGTGTATGGAGGAAAATCGATAAATGTAAAACCTGCACCATCAGTAAAATTTGGTGTCCAGTTGAAAATTATAGTTCCTCTTCCTTCTTTTTCAGCAGCTGCTAACTCTGCCCAAAGTGCATCTGCACCTCCTGCAAATTTAACCCACCATAAATCACCTAAGCCAAGAGCATCAATCCTTTGAGGGATTAAGTCACCATGCCAAGTCTGTGGACCTTCCAACATTCTTCCTTTTCCATCTGGAGAGTCAGGTGTTGTAAAGTTTTTTGCACAGTCTGGATTTTTTAAAGCTGTCCAATCTGGTAGACCAGGGCATAGACCTTTTTCAACAACCCAGTTTGGGTATCCCATATCCTCAAGTGTTCTTGCTTCATGATCACCCCAGTCTAACAAACCACCTTTGTCTAAAGCTGTTGTAAATGACTTACCGAAAGCAGACTCCCACACTTCATGAGATAAAGTCACGTCACCTATTCTTATAGACTCGTAAACTGCTTGTGAATCAGCATTTACATATTTAACATTATTACCCATACTTTCAAAAATCCCACCAATAACATAAGCCATAACAATTTGGCTTGACCAGTTGTGAGTTGGGATTACTATAGGTTTTTTACTATCTGCTGCGTTTGAAATTCCTGCAAAACTTACTAATGAAATTACTATAGCTGATAGTAATGATAGTATTTTCTTCATTTATTTCTCCTCTCTTAATATATTAAGTTTTTAATTATCCTTAAAATTAATAGAACAGTCAACAAAAGTTGATATTAAAATTTATATATACAATTAATCAGTACTGATTTATTCTTAAAACTAATTATCACTAATTTAAAATGTTGGAAGAGAATTTAAGAATAAATGAACCTGGTTTAAATGTTTTGCCACCTGGAGTTGAAAGATATGTAATTAATGGTGGTGGACTTACAGGAGTTCAGATTTTTCCAGATGATGAAATTGAAATTATTAATAATGAAGGAAATCAAATTTGCGAAATAGTTGTTTTTAATTCTGATGGAAATTCAGATCCATCGATTTTAAATTTAAAATCTTCTAAATCAGAAAATGATATAATCAAAATTTTAAATAGAAAAGAAGAAAGTTCAAAAATTGCATTGCGTCAATTAGAAAAAAGAAATCTTAAAATTGCAAAGTCTAAATCTTCAATCCTTTTTGATAAAGAAACTCCACCAGGAGAAAAAATTAAAATTAGTTCAAAAGATAAATGTTATTGTATTTTTTCTGCCCCTGGGAATGATATGTTGGTTCATGAACAAAATCCTCCTACAGAATTAACTTTATTTATTAAAAGAAATAATATTGTTGACTATAAAGAACATAGAATAATTCCAGATCCAATTTTTGATCCTCTAGATGAAAAAAATATTGCAAAACAATCTGCGATTTCTTTTGAAGTTAAAGAAGGAGATTATATTCAAATAATTTGTCCAACTGGTAGACAATGTTCAGATTTTGTTGCTTTTGATACAGCTAAATTGGGTAAAGGTATTGAGAAAGGTTTAGATTGGCAAACAACTAGGACCTTTATGGGAAATACATTTCCAGGACCAGGATTGTATTCAAAATTTTATGATACAGACCATGAACCTTTGGTAGAAGTAATAAGAGATACTGTTGGTAGACATGATACTTTTAATCTTGCTTGTACATCGAAGTATTACGAAGATGCTGGTTATTTTGGACATCCAAATTGCTCAGATAACTTAAGTGGTGCTATGGAAAATTTTGGGGTTAATAGACAAAAAGGATGGCACGCTATAAATTTATTTTTTAATACTTCAGCAGGAGGTTTAAATACTGTACTTTCTGATGAGTCGTTTGCTAGACCTGGAGATTATGTAATATTAAGAGCTTTAAAAGATTTAACCTGCGGAACATCAGCCTGTCCAAGTGATATAGATCCATGTAATTCATGGAACCCTACAGATATTTTTGTTAGAACTTACGAAAAAAAAAGAGAATTTACAAAATCTTTTGCATTTAGAATGAAACCAGACTCAGAATTAAAACTAACAAAAAATACAGGATTTCATGAAAGAACTTCTAAGTTAACAAGAAACTTTGTTGATGCTAGAGGATATTGGCTACCCAATGATTACACTAAACACGGAGTAATAAATGAATATACAGCGTGTAGAGAAAAAGCAGTTTTAATTGATTTATCTTCTTTAAGAAAATTTGAAATATTAGGTCCAGATGCAGAAGAATTAATGGACTATACTTTAACTAGAAATGTTAAAAAATTGTCAGTTGGACAAATTGTTTATTCTTCGATGTGTTATGAAAATGGTTCTATGTTTGATGATGGAACATTGTTAAAAATGAGTGACCATGGATTTAGATGGGTATGTGGTGATGAATACGCAGGTGAATGGTTAAAAGAGCAAGCAAAGAAGAAAAAGTTTAATGTTTTAGTTAAAAACTCTACTGATCAAATAAATAATATTTCTCTACAAGGACCAAACAGCAGAAAAATTTTAGAAAAGTTTATTTTTACTCCACCAACACAACCTTCTATTTCAGAATTACAATGGTTTAGGTTTACAATCTGTAGAGTAAGAAAACTTAGTGGAATCCCATTAATGGTTTCTAGAACTGGATACACAGGCGAGTTAGGATATGAAATATGGTGTCACCCTTCAGATGCACCAGCGGTTTGGGATGTGCTCATGGAAGCTGGAAAAGATGAAGGATTAATACCTGCTGGTTTTGGAGCATTAGATTTATTAAGAATTGAAGCTGGTCTAATATTGTTTGGTAATGAATTTGACGGCCAAGTTGACCCTTTTGAAGCTGGTGTTGGATTTACGGTTCCTTTAAAAACAAAAACAGTAGATTTCATTGGTAAAGAAGCATTAATAAAGAGAAAAGAAAATCCGCAAAAGAAATTAGTTGGATTAGAACTTGTAGGCAAAGAAAAAGCTAATCACGGTGATTGCGTTCACATTGGAAGATCCCAAGTTGGCGTAGTTACAAGCGGATGTTTGTCTCCTACTTTGAATAAAAATATTGCATTGTGTAGAATTGATGTGGGTCATTCAGAAATAGGTATGAACGTTGAAGTCGGTAAAATTGATGGACATCAAAAAAGAATACCTGCTAAAATTGTTGGTTTCCCGCATTACGATCCTCAAAAAACACGTGTAAAATCTTAATGTCAAAATCATCAAAGGATTTACTGGAATTTTGGGAAGATCAAATGAAACTGTCCCATACATCCAGTAATTACTTTTTCAGAAAGTCTCCTTCACATTATCACATGATGTTGATTGTGATGAATTCCTATAAATTAAATGAAAACCTATCTGTCGAAGAACTTAAGACTAGACTTTTCAAAACCTCTAGACCCAAATCTGCACTCATGATCAAAGAAGCTTGTGATAAAGAATTTTTTTACCTCGAGAAAACCGGAAATGACCATAGAAAAAAGTACGTTTTACCCACACAGAATTTTGTTAATGAATTTAACGAATATTTGAAAACTCTCAAAAATTTGAGTTTTTAATTAAAAATCTAATAAATATTTAGAATTTATATAAATTATATATAAAAATTATTATATTCTTTCCTTTGCTAAAAAATTAAAGTTGATCCATGTCGTTACCGACAAAAGCAAAAGTTGTAATAATTGGTGGAGGAATTCACGGGTTAAGTACTGCTTGGAAACTTTCCGAAAAATATAAAAATCCAAACGATGTAGTTGTCCTAGAAAAAAAAGACACTGCTGCAGGTGCAAGTGGAATTGCATGTGGAGTTGTTAGAAATAATTATTTTCAACCAGCAATGAGAGAATTAATGGCTCATTCAGTTAGTGTTTGGGAAAGTGATCCAGAGGCATTTAAATATAATGCTGTTGGCTATATGCAAATTTCTCCAGAAGTAATGCATAAAGATGTTGCAAGTATTTATGAACAACAAAAAGCTATTGGATATGAATCAGAATTTATAGAAGGTGAAAAAGATTGCATGAAATATATGCAAGGAATTTTTAGTGATTGGCAAGCAAAAGGTATTACATCAGTCTTGCATGAAAAAAAAGGTGGATATGCATTTAATAAGGACTCAATTAAAGCACTAGAGAAAAAAGCAAATTCAAACGGTGTAAACGTTCATAAAGGAGTAAAGGTTACAGGTTTTAAAAGAGGGAGCAACAGCAATGCAATTACTGGCGTGGTTACAGATAAAGGTACAATTGATTGTGATCAGGTAGTTATTGGAGCAGGACCATGGGTAAGAGATTTTTGGAATATGTTGGAGTTACCAAAAACTACTAACATAAAAGATGCTAAAAATGGAAAAATGCATGAAGTTGAAATGTGGAAGTACTGGTTTTTACAAGAAGGTGTATTGGGTGTAGATGCAGATTATTTAAAAACTAATGAAGGTAAACCGCCTCCAGTAATTCATGTTGATACAGATGCACCACTTTATTCTGACAAAGATGGTAAAATAATTACAGAAGACTTATGGGGTATATATTATAAACCTGATATTGAAGGATTGGGAGTTCAAGGTGGAACATCACCTTACATTGTTCAAAAACATTTTGATGAAGTTAATGTTGACCCATATGGAATTGACTCTCCTGAATATCAAACTACTGATAAATTTTCTGATATGTGGACTTCAGCACTTGCACATATTCAGAAACGTTTTGTTGGTAAATCTCATTTGTATAGAAAGGGACCATCAGGAGGATTGGGTTGTTTAACTCCAGATTCATTCCCGATATTCGATAGATTTTTTGAAAATGTTTACATGATTGCAGATGCAAATCATGGTTATAAAATGATAGGTGTTGGGCACCTTGTTGCACAAGAAATTTTAGGTCAAGAAAGTGAATTACTAAAACCGTTCAGGTTCGATAGATATGAAAAAGGCAAACTTCATCCGACATCGAACAGTCCGTTTCCTTGGAGTTAATTTATCTAAGTAGACAAACGTTTTTTTTTCAGTTACCTTTTTGATCTGAAAATTCAAAGGGGGAAGAATGACGGATCTTGAAAAACACGTAAACCAACCAGGTAGAGCTAAACTCGTCAAAAAGGTTAGAGAAAAAATAAACGAATTAGGAATTACTTATATCTATTATCAATTTATTTCAGTAACTGGAAGAGTTGTTGGAAAAGGAATACCAGCAGACCACTGGGAAAGAACTGCAGAAAAAGGTTTTCAATTAGTTTATGGAGCAACAGCAAATTTATTTTTAGATCGTCATAATAATTATATTGGATATGGTCCAGAAGCTATGGAATTGGTAGGAATACCTGATCCAGAAACTTTTGTTCAATTGCCTTGGGATAAGAGAGTTGGAAGAGTTTTTGTTACTTGTTTTAGAAATAGAGAAGAAAGAAAAAATCCAGGTGGTCATTTAACAAGTGACTGCAGAGGTAATCTTAGAATTTTCATGAATGAGTTCAAAAAGAAACATGGATTAGAATTAAGAGTTGGAACAGAGCCTGAAATGATGTGGTTAACAAAAAATCCTGACGGAACTCCAACTGGACAAGGTTTCTCAAAACCTTTCTGTTATCATATTGATCAATTTGAATCATTAAGACCTGTGTTTATGAAGGTTATTGAATACGCAAAAGCGATGGGTCTTGATATGATCCAAGGTGACCATGAAGATGCTCCTGGTCAATTAGAGCTTAACTGGACATTTGATAATGTTTTAAGAAATGCTGATAGATTATCTACGTATAGACAAATTTGTGCTCAAGTAGCAAGAGAACATAATCTTATAGCTTGCTTTATGACTAAACCATTTATGGGAGTTTCAGCAAGTGGATGTCACACCAACATGTCTTTGTGGAAAGGTGGAAAAGTATCAGTAAACAAATTGGGTAACAAAAAACTTCCAGGAGTAGAAGAAGTCTTTAGCTATGTATCCGGTGGAACTAATACTTTCATGCCAGATACTAAGGATATGCAATTGCCTGGAAAGATTGGATTACAATCAATTGCAGGGATAATGAAACACTTACCAGCTTTAACAGCAATTGGTTCTTCGACAGTGAACTCATATAGAAGATTATGGGATCAAGGTTTTTGGGCACCAGTATATGCTGACTGGGGTTATCAAAATAGAACATGTGGTCTAAGAGTATCTGCTCCAGGTAGATTTGAGTACAGATCAGTTGACTCTATGCATAATCCATATTTATTAGGTGCAGCATTACTTAAAGCTTGTGATGAAGGAATATCTAAAAAAATGAAACCAGCCAAACCTGAGTCTAGAAATATATATGAAGCTCAAAAAGCTGGTAAAGATGTTAAAAAACTTCCACTAAGTTTAGGTGAAGCTTTAGATAGATTGGCGGAAGATGAGGTAATAAAATCATCAATGCCAGATGAAATGTATAAAGTATTTAATTGGTACAAACGAGATGAGTGGGAAAAATTCTTGGGTGCAACAACACAATGGGATCTTGATACTTATCTGGATTGTTTACCATAATTTAATAAGGAAATTATATGTGCGGGATTGCAGGATTAATTCATAGAGGAAATACTTCAAACGTTGGTTTTGAACTTCAAGGTATGCTTCAAGCATTAAAGCATAGAGGAGAAGATTCAACTGGATACGCTCTATACGGAAAAACTGACGGTCAAAATTTCATCATGCGATTTAAGGTTGGTGAAAATGTTGCAGAGGGAAGTTCTTCAGTAAAAGAAGATGTATCAGTTTATGACGAAAGAAAAAAAATTGTTGATTCTTATCTTTCTGAGCTAGGCGCTAAAGTAATAAAAGAAGATAGAATTCTTCCTTATTCATTACGATATGAAATTCAGTATGACAAAGATTTAATGGAATTTTCTCAAAAAATAGAAAGTGTTGAAGGTGTAGAAATATTATCTATGGGAAAATCTCTTGAAGTAATTAAAGATCTAGGAAACGCTGAAGTTGTTTGTAACAGATATAATTTAGATAAAGTTGTCGGGACACATGCAATTGGTCATGCTAGGATGGCAACAGAGTCGGGAGTGGATATTAAATCTGCTCACCCATTTTGGGGTTATCCTTTTAGCGATGTGTCAGTCGTTCATAATGGACAATTAACAAACTATTGGAACAATAGAAGAGTATTGGAAAACAAGGGCATGAGATTTATGTCAGAATGTGACTCTGAATTAATCGCTGTATATCTTGCAGAAAAAATGAGAAATGGAGCTACATTAGAAGAGGGAATGAAAGAGTCTCTCGTCGGTTTAGATGGGGTATTTACTTATTTTGTTGCTACAAAAGATAGCTTAGGAATGGCGAAAGATACAATGGCTGCAAAACCACTAGTATTGTATGAGTCAGATGATTTAGTTGCAATGGGGTCAGAGGAAATTGCAATAAGATCAATATTACCACAAGAAATCGAAACTTATGATCCTTTTGATGGAGAAGTTAAAGTATGGCAAATTTAAAAACATCAGAAAAAAAAAGTAAAGCTCAATCAATGGGACTTCATACAGAAGTCTTAACTGGAAAAACACAACAAAAATTTTTTAATCCAGATGAGGCAGAGAATTTTTATTACTTTGGGACATATGATGTAGATTTTAATAAAAGAACTGAGATTGACGTTAAGAACATGGATTGTCGTGAAGCAAATAAAAAAATTGATGAATTAATGAAAGATGGATACGGAACTATTGTAATAAAGAACCCACAGGGAAAACATAGCTTGGGAGTTGGAATTCTCAATAAATTAAATTTAATATTTGAAGGTAGTTTGGGTTACTTTGGGTGTGGATCAATGGATGGTCCTATTGTTAGAATTAATGGAAGAGTGGGATGGTCATGTGCAGAAAATATGATGGCGGGAAAAGTAGTAATTGAAAAAAATGCAGGGTCTTGTTTTGGTGCGGCAATTAGAGGTGGAGATCTGATATGCAAAGGAAGCGTAGGTGCCAGAACAGGAATTGATCAAAAAGGTGGGACAATAATTATTGGCGGAGATGCTGGTGCTTTTACAGGTTTTATGATGCAGAGAGGGCGAATTATTATTCTTGGAGATGTTGGAATAAATTTAGGAGATTCTATGTATGATGGGACAATTTTTGTAGGTGGAAAAATTGGATCATTTGGTAGTGATGCTGTCGAAGCTGAATTAACTGATTCAGATCAAGATTGGCTTAAAAGAAAATTAAAGGTTGCGGAGATCGGAGAAAACTTCGATGTTTCTAAGATGACCAAAGTTGTAGCAGGAAAAAAACTTTGGAATTACGATGCTCTTGAACCTACAGAAAAAAAAGGAGCAATTTAAATGGCAAAGAAAAAAAATGGTAATGGAAAATCAAACGGACATTCTAATGGTAATGGAATAGCTTCAAGAAACAAAAGTTTGTTGGGACACAACGCTATTTTTACCCCAGAAGTTATGGACGACATTCATATCAAAGCCGAATTAGGAAGATACAGAATGAGAGGAATGGCTTTGATGAAAAAGATACCTACTTTTGATGATCTAGTTTTCTTGCCAGGTACATTAACAAGATTTGTTATTGAAGGTTACAGAGAAAAATGTGAGACCAAAACTATTATTGGTCCAAGATGTGAAAATCCAATTGAGCTTGATATTCCAGTTTACATTACGGGAATGAGTTTTGGAGCTTTATCTTATGAAGCAAAGACTGCATTAGCTAGAGGTGCTACAATGGCTGGTAGCGCAACATGTTCTGGTGAAGGTGGAATGATACCAGATGAGAGAAGATATTCAGAAAAATGGTTTTATCAGTGCATACAATCAAGATACGGTTTTAACCCACACCATGCACAATTAGCTGATGGAATTGAGGTATTTATTGGACAAGGACAAAAAGTTGGAATGGGTGGTCATTTGATGGGTCAAAAAGTTACTGACCAAGTTGCAGAAATGAGATCGCTACCTGCAGGTATTGATCAAAGATCTCCAGCAAGACATCCTGATTGGCTGGGTCCAGATGATTTAGCTTTAAAAGTTCAAGAGCTTAGAGAATTAACAAAAAATAAAGTGCCAATTCAATTAAAACTTGGAGCAGCTAAAGTGTATGATGATGTAAGGATGGCAGCGAAATGTGATCCAGATTCAATTTATCTTGATGGAATGGAGGGTTCAACAGGTGCTGGGCCACACATTGCAGCTGCAAACACAGGTATCCCAGGAATTGCTGGAATTAGAGAAGCAAGAAGAGCTTTGGATGATGTAGGTAAAACTGGAAAAGTAACTTTAATTTATGCCGGTGGTGTTAGAGATGGAGCAGATATGGCTAAAGCTTTAGCACTTGGTGCAGACGCAATTGCAATCGGAACAGGCGCAATGGTGGCTTTAAATTGCAATAAGGAAATACCAGAATCTAACTTTGAAAAAGAAATGGGTGTTCCCGCAGGTCATTGCTACCACTGTCACACGGGTAGATGTCCGGTAGGAGTTGCTACTCAAGATCCTAAATTAAGGAAAAGATTAAATCCTGATGATGCAGCATTAAGAGTGTATAATTACTTGCATGCGATGACATTGGAGGCTCAATTGTTGGCTAGAGCATGTGGAAAAACAAATATTCACTCACTAGAACCAGAAGATATGGCTGCATTAACAATGGAGGCTTCTGCTTTAGCTAAAGTGCCTCTAGCAGGAACAAATCATACAGTAGGAGTTAAAGATTTCCATAAAATCTAATAGCAAATATGCCAAAGAAAAAAGGTAAGAAAAAAGTCAAATCAAAAGAGATCAAAGGTCAATTAGGTAAGAAAAAAGAGACTGCTAGAGAAAAAATGATTGGCCAAACAATTGGCTATCGATATGACGTTAATCTTTTGCCTGACTATAGTCGACTCACTCCATTTTTAAAAAAATATATAGAAGCTATGGGTTGGGATGATCTTAATTGGTTAGAAGATGTTCATATGGGATATGAAGAAAATAGACCTGCTGTATTCGATAGAAATGCTAACGGTTGGGTAACGATACCAAGTAAAATAAAATTACCTAATAATCAGCAGGATAGAGATATGATAGCTAGAGAATTATTGGTAAAGTTTCAAATGTCCCCGAATCATCCTCTGGTTGACCTTAAAAAAGCATATTTAAAATTCTAATTTCAATTTCAAGTTGATAAAATAATTATTAACTTCTACTTTTTATAAATAAAATAAAATTGTCAGCGTAAAAAAAATTTCATAGAGTCTGTTAACTATTAATAGGAGAGAGAAATATGACTGATCAATTAGGTGCTCTCACAACCTTATTTACAGAATTTTACTATTGGGTAACTGTGGTTCTTATGTTTTTGATCCACGTGGGTTTCTGTATGTATGAAGTTGGGGCATCTCGTTACAAACATCACCAACACACTCTTATGAAAAATACAATGCTGATACCACTGGTAACAGTCACATGGTTTTTCTTTGGTTGGTGGATATACTGGGCATTTCCAACAGGACCCGGATTAGCTCCCTCGATTATGACCGAAAGTACTGGTCTAGTTCTTGGAGGTGGATTTGGTGGAAATGATCTTGCTAATCCTACAAATGCATTGATGGCCGTAAATCTTAATGATCATATAATGGGTGTCTTCTGGGCAGCCTTTTTATTATTTTCATGGACTGCAGCTTCAATTGTATCTGGAGCGGTTATTGAAAGGATAACTACTTTTGCATTTGGAATACTTGCAATTGCAATTGGATCTGTTTTCTGGACAATAGATGCTTCATGGGGATGGCATTTTGATGGATGGATGTTAAAAATATTAGGATATCACGATGCTTATGCTTCCGGAGTAATTCACGCAATTGCCGGAGGTTTTGCCTTAGGTGTTCTAATTGTTTTAGGACCAAGAATTGGAAAATTTTCATCTAGCGGAGAACCAAGAAACATTGGACCAAGAAATCCTTGGTTAGTGACTGTTGGATTATTCTTAATCTATACAGGTTTTTGGGGCTTTTACGCTGCATGTAATGTTCCGATTTATGATCTTGGACCTGAATATGGTATGGAAGGTGTAACTTTCTTTACTGCAACGAACATCTACCTAACTCCCACCACACTTAGTGGAATAACGATGAACTTTTTAATGTCGTTATCTGGAGGGTTGTTAGCAGGGTATGTGGTCTCGAAGGGAGATCCTTTCTGGACTTATTCATCAGGACTTGCGGGAATAATATGTGCATCTGCAGGTAATGATTTATATCATCCAATACAATCAATGATAATCGGTATGATCGGAGTAGTTATAGCTTACAAAATGCATTACTGGGTCGAGAAAAAATATAAAATCGACGATGCAGTTGGAGCAGTAGCTGTTCATGGTTATGCTGGATTTGTTGGTCTTGTAATATGTGGTTTCGTTTTAAATGGTTATCCTTCATCTGGATACAGTGTTGGAGCAATGTGGGACGGAACTAATTATGCAGCAATTAATCCACTAGGAATGTTTATCGGAGCAATAATAATGTTTTTTGTTTTAGGTATGCTTCCTGGATATATAATTGCAAAAGTTCTTCACGGAATGGGTAAATTAAGAATACCAAGAGAAGTAGAACTTGCAGGACTTGACTATACAATTATGGAAGAGGCTAAAGAAGACGAAAAAGCTGTAGTCTCGGCCAGTAGATAAAGGAGGTATGTAAATGGCAACAGTATCAAATTGGATAGATCATTTAAGTGCCTCTGAGGTACAAGGATCTGTCTATCCAGGTGTTGGTTCGGAAGGAGTGCTAGTTATAATAGCAATTCTTATTTGGGTTGGCTGGCATGTTATTTCATCTAAACAAGAAGATGGTAAAATGAATGCAATTGTCAGAAAAAAACCAAGTGCTAACGACTGGAAAAGCAATATAACAGACGGTTAAAACTTTTAAGAGGGCGCATGAAATACTGTGCCCTCTTTTTTTTTAATGCAAAATTCTGAAGAAAATAATCAAAATGAAAATAAAACTCCTAGCAAAATGGCACGTCTTGCATGGCCAAAAGCAAAGTATGGAGTAATTATAGCGATATTAATTATTATCGGTGTAAATTTAATTTATTACAAAGATTTCTTTTTATCATTTTTTAAATAATTGTGTTACGTTATTAGATGGCTAAAAATTTATTTAAAATTTCAAAACAAAAAAAAATTAAATATTTTTTGATAAGTTTTGTAGATTTATTTGGTGTCTTAAGATCAAAATTGGTTCCTGCTCATGCAATAAAAGATATGCAAGTAAATGGTGCTGGATTTGCTGGATTTGCAGCCTGGCTAGATATGACACCAGCTGATTCTGATATGTTTGCAATACCTGATCCTGACAGTTTAATTCAACTACCATGGAATAAAGAAGTTGGTTGGTTGGCTTCAGATTTATGGATGAATGGTAAACCAGTCGATGCTTCACCAAGGGTGATGTTAAAAAAACAAATAAAAAAATTATCTGCATTGGGATATAGCATGAAGTCAGGTGTGGAGTGTGAGTATTTTTTGATTTCTCCTGATGGGAACGCAATTGCAGATAACAGAGATACTCAATCTAAACCTTGTTATGACCAGTCTTCATTAATGAGAAGATATGAGCTTATAAAAGAAATATGTGATTGTATGATTGAAATGGGATGGGGTCCTTATCAAAATGACCACGAAGATGCTAACGGGCAATTTGAAATGAATTGGGATTATTCAGATTGTCTAAAAACTGCTGATAGACATACTTTTTTTAAATTTATGGTTAAAGCTATTGCAGAAAAGCATGATTTGAGAGCAACATTTATGCCAAAACCTTTTGAAAATTTAACTGGTAATGGATGTCATGCACATATTTCTTTATGGAAAGGAAAGAAAAATATCTTTCTTGATAAACATGATAAGCTTGGGCTAAGCAAGACAGCTTATAACTTTTTAGGAGGCATCATGAAACATGCTTCATCCTTATCTACTTTTTTTAATCCAACAATAAATAGTTACAGACGAATAAATGCTGCACCAACAAAATCAGGTGCCACATGGTCTCCAAGCAGTATATCATATACAGGAAATAACCGTACACATATGATAAGGGTTCCTGATCCGGGAAGATTTGAATTAAGACTTATGGATGGATCCGCAAATCCTTATTTACTTCAAGCTAGTGTAATAGCTGCAGGAATAGAGGGATTAAGTAAAAGAATTAATCCTGGCAAACCTCTTTTTTGTAATATGTATGAGGATTATAAAAAATATCCAAACCTTTCTAAATTACCAAATGAACTAAAAGATTCTCTTGATAAAATTGAAAATAATAAAGAATTGAATAAAGCATTTGGAAAAGAAGTAATTAAAAGTTATGTCAAGTTAAGGACTTCGGAATTAAAAGATTTTAATGATAACGAAAAATTTGATAAGTCCAAACCAATTACAAAATGGGAAAGACAGAATACTCTAGACTGTTAAAGTGAAAAGCTTTGATAGTTATAGAAAATGGAAATATACAAAATTTTTATCGAATAAAAATTATAGTTTTAATCGAAATTATATTTTAAATATTATTTCGTCAAAAATAATCACTGATGCTTTTAATTCTATATCTAAGTGGAAATACTATAAAAAAACACCATTATTAAAATTAGAGAAACTAAACAAAAATTTAAAACTTAATAATATTTTTTACAAAGATGAGTCGAAAAGATTTCATTTAAAATCATTTAAAGCTTTAGGTGGTGCATATGCCGTAGAAAAAATATCTAAAAAGAAAAAAAATATAATAATATCATCTGCAACAGCTGGAAATCATGGTAGATCAGTTGCTTGGGGTGCTCAAAGATTGGGTTTACAATGTAAAATTTTTGTTAGTCAATATGTAAGTGAAGAGAGAGTAAAAGAAATTGAAAAATTTGGAGCCGATGTAATTCGAGTAAAAGGTAATTACGAAAATTCATTAAACGAGTGTAAAAAATTATCAAAAAAGAATAATTGGAATATTGTTCAGGATGTATCTACGAAGAATTATAGTTATGTTCCTTTGTTAACTATGGCTGGTTATTCAATTATGATTAAAGAAATTTCAAAACAAACTACGCATTATATTACGCATATATTCCTTCAAGCTGGCGTTGGTGGCATGGCAGCAGGTGTAGTTGCAGGAGTTGCAAAATATTTCAAGAGAGTTCCTAAAATAATAATAGTTGAACCAGATGGAGCTGATTGTGTACTTCAAAGCATAAAAAGCAAAAGTTTAAAAAAAATTAAAATAAAAAAAGAAAGTATAATGGGTGGTATGTCATGCAATGAAATGTCTCTCATTCCTTGGCATGTATTAAAAAAGGCTAGTGATTGTTGTGTCACTGTAAATGACTCAAAAGTTCCTAAAACTGTTGCAATGCTTAAAGACAAGAAACTCAGTAAAAGATCAATAATAGGTGGTGAATGTGCTACACCAGGAATTATCAGTCTTATTAGTCTCTGTAATAATCCTAAAACAAAGAAATTAATAAATCTTAACGAAAAATCAAATGTTTTAGTTATTGGATGCGAAGGTAATGCAGATGTAAAACTTTACAAACAATTGCTATCTAAAGGCAGAAAGTAAATTATATGTCAAAAAAAGCTGTTGTTTGGATAAGAGACGATTTTAGAATAAAAAATAATTCTGCGTTATCTTATGCAACAAATAATTACGATACTGTCACGGCATTGTATATTTATAACAAGAAAAATTTTGATGATGTTAGAGAAGCACAAAAATGGTGGATAAGTAAATCATTAATAAATTTTAAAGATGAATTAATTAAATATAATATTGAATTAGAGTTAGTATTTTCTGATGAGATAACTTTTTTTAGTAAAATCAAAGACAAACATAAAATTTCTATTTTTTGGAATAAAATATATGAGCCATCTCAATTAAAGTTAGATGATGAACTCATTAAAATTTTTGAAAAAAACAAAATACTCTCAAAATGCTTTAAAGGAAATGTTCTTAATGAATATAAAAATGTTACAAAAGATGATGGAAGCCCTTATAAAGTTTATAGTCCATTTTGGAGAGTTGGAGAACAAATTTACTTAGATAGTATCCCAAGCAAATCATTAAATGTAAAAAGAGCTAAGAGCAAAATAAAATTATTCAAAAATAGTAATGTTCCAGATCAAATTTTACCAAAGAAAAATTGGTATAAAAAATTTGAAAAATATTGGTATCCATCTGAAAAACAATCTGAAAAATTTTTAAATGAGTTTGTTGAAAATAGAATGTTGAAATATGGAGTTGATAGAGATTATCCAGCTATAAATGGTTCGTCAAAACTTTCGCCATTCATTAGAAACGGACAAATACACGTAAGTAATATTTGGGACAAATGTTATAAATATAAATCAAAAAATATTAGTGTTAAAAAGTATCTAAATGAATTAGGCTGGAGAGAATTTTCACATAGTTTAATTAATTATTTCCCTGAAATGCTAAAAGGTAATTTAAGAAAAGAATTTGACAAATTTCCATGGGATAAAAATGCAAAAAATTTGAAAGCTTGGAAAAATGGTATGACTGGATACCCAATTGTTGATGCTGGGATGAGACAACTTTATGAAACAGGTTGGATGCATAATAGAATTAGAATGGTAGTTGGTTCTTTTCTTGTAAAACATTTAAGAATTAATTGGAAAGAGGGTGAAAAACATTTTAGAAATTGTTTGTTAGATTTTAACGAAGCAAACAATGTTGCACAATGGCAATGGGTTGCTGGCTGTGGTGCAGATGCAGCCCCTTATTTTAGAATTTTTAATCCTATATTGCAGGGTGAAAAATTTGATAAACAAGGTCTGTATGTAAAAAAATGGGTACCTGAATTAGAGAGAGTTCCAAATAAATTTATTCATAAACCATGGGAAATGGAAACTAAATATCAAGAAGCTATAAAAACTAAAATTGGTTCTGATTACCCTTCCCCAATAGTCGTGCATGAAGAAGCTAGAAACGCAGCTCTAAAAGCATTTCAAACATTAAAAAATTAATTAATCTCCAATAAAATGATGAATAATAAGCCTTTTCGTAGAAGCTAACCTATGTTCAAAAAGGTAAATTCCTTGCCAAGTTCCTAACAAAAGTTGTTTGTTTTTTATACTGAGGGATATTTGATTGTTAGTTAAAGCTGACTTTATATGAGCTGGCATATCGTCCTTACCTTCTATTGTATGAATATATAATTTATTATCCATTGGAGCAATTTTATCAAAATAATTAATTAAATCTGATTGAACATCAGGATCAGCATTTTCTTGGACTATTAAAGATGCACTAGTGTGCTGTATGCTTAAATTTAAAATACCATTATTAAAATTATTTTTATTTATCCAGTCTATCGTTTGATTGGTAAATTCATATAATTTTTGACCATTTGTTTTAAGTTCAAAATTAAAAAATTCTTGTCTCATAAATGCTTTTTAGATGTTAATTCATATAATCGGCTAATGGTTCGTTTAAATGGTTTTTCCAATAAACTTGATGATGTGAGTTTGTCAATATTTTGTTCTGCACTAATAGCCATAGGTATATTTTGATCATACACGATATCTAAAAAAGTAATAAATCTTTGTTGTTGATTTGAATTTAAATCATTAAATGCTGGTACATTTTCCATAACTATAAAAAAACAATTTTTTACTATTTTAATATAATCTTCTGATCCTAAATTTTTATCACATACTTCTTTAAAAGTTAATCGAACAATACCATCATAAAAATTTTTTAAAATAAATTTTCTTCCTTTAATGTTTAAAATCTTTTCTTTTAAAGCCTTATCTTTAGTCATCACTCTAAATAATTTGTTTATTTTAAAATTGTTTTCTTGATTTAAAGGTGAGTAATATCTTTGAGTTTTATTACCTTTGGACTTTCTATAATCATCATCTATATTTAATTGATATTCAAATGATTGCTTTTGCATTATTTTTATAAAAGGTTTGAATTGATCTCTTTGCAACCCATCTTTGTACAAATTTTCTATTTTTATATTAGAAGTTACAATAATTTTTAAATCTTCTTTAAATATTTCGTCAAATAATTTTCCAAGTATCATTGCATCTACTATATTTGTAACTTGAAACTCGTCAAAATATATTAATTTTGCTTTCGATTTTAATTTTTTAACAAATTTACTTAATTTATTTTCATCATTTTTATCTTTGGATTGATGTACAAAGTCGTGAAAGCTAAGCATAAACTCATTGAAGTGAAGTTTTAATTTTTTACCATCAACTATGTTGAAAAAAAAATCTAATATCATGGTTTTGCCGACACCAACATCTCCATAAAGATAAAAGCCTTTTTTATAATTTTTTTTTGATAAAATTTTTGAGATAAATGATTTGTAGTTTAATTTATAATATTCTTCTAATTTTTTTATGAGTTTTATCTGGTGAGAATTAACATCTAAATTTTTTTTTTTGCAGTAAAGTTTAAACTCTTTAACAAAACTTTTTTGCATTAATTCTTTTTTGAATTAAAATCGATACCATATTCTGATCTTGGTCCTTTTCTTAATCCAAAAGGTCCAGAGATAAAGATTGTCATTGGCCTTGTTCCTGGCTCAAGGTCTACTCTATGATATGCATTGGCTGATCTAAATCCAATATATCCAGGTTTTCTCCAGAACTTGCCTTTTTTTGTAGTTTCCCAATAACCGCCTCTCAAAATTATTGTAATATAAGGGAATAGATGATTATGAACTCCATCCCCATGATCATCATCCAACATTTCATGAATTAATATATTAAATGGAAACCATTTTGGTCTATTCCTAAATAATAAATAATATCTATTCATCCATGGTTTAGCTTCATTAAATTTTGGGTGAGACGGCCCCCTATCTAAAACTACCTTTTTTCTTCCGATTTTTTCTAAAAATTTTAATAACATTAATTTGATCTTATAATTCCATTATTTTTAATTAAAAAAATATTAGCATTATTAATAAATGGCCTCGATATTTTTTCATTATTAAATTTAATTACTTTCTCTGTTTCAGAATTAGTTAAATTAATAATCAAAATTCGTCCATTATCGGTAGACAAATAAATTTTATTTTTAGCAATAACAAAACCTACTGGTGTGATTTTTTCTCTTTTTTTAAATGTTGAGAAAACATCAGTGATCCTGATTATATTTCCAGTCTCAGTATCAATTACAAATAAATATCCCTCCTCAGAAATATTAAAAATATAATTTTCAGAAATCGTAGGCTTTAAACTGGAATTTACAGTTTGTTTCCATTTTAATATGCCAGTTCTTGTATCAATTGATAATAGCTCATTTTTGTTATTTGAAAAATATATTGTTTCATTATTTAAGATCATTTCTGAATTTTTTAGACTAAATGCATTTAAGAATATTTCGTTGCTCTGAGTAGGTGTTTGCCAAACCAAACTCCCGTCATTAATATTTAATGCCGTAAGATCACCTAAATTATTAAGTGAATAAGCAATGTCATCTTTAATAATTACAGATAATTTTTTTTGAGATTTAATGAATGTGTTTTCTGTTTTAAAATTCCATATTTCATTTCCATCTACTATTGAGAAGCATCTAATTACATTATCAAAATCAACAGTAACAAATTTATCATTTTTTATAGCAATATTTGAATTAAATGGAGATAGACTGTCCTTCTTCCAGTTTAGTTCCCCATTGTCTAAATTTAATGAAAAAATATTTGAAAGAGTATCAGCGGCAATAATTTTATTATCTATATAATTAAAATATAATATTGGATTAAGTTTTCTCTCTTTCTTTGTATAATGATTTACTTTCCACAAAGTTTCAAAATTTTCATTAATTCTGAATATTGTGCCTTTGTTATCAAAATAAATAAGATCATTATTTTTGATAAATAAAATATCTGTATCGATTGAATTAAACTGTTTAATCTTTGAAAATTTAAATATTTTCTTTTTTTCAAATGTTGGCTCAAAGTTTATATTTCCATTATTATTTGTATTATTATTTATAAAACTATTATCTTTAACAAATTTAGATAGATTTATTTTTATATTGGGATTTAATTGTTGTTGAATTGGTTTAATTTCTTCAAATAAAATTTTAGAATTAGTATTTTCTACAGATTTATCACTTTGACCACAACTTGATAATAAAATTAAAAAGACGAAATATAATACTATCCTACTCACTGAAACTAGATCTTAGCCTTTTTTGAGCTTTGGCTTTTATTTTAGAGTTATTATTTTCAAGACTAACTATTTGCTCAAAAAATTCTTTTGATTTTTGCATTTGATTTTTTGATAAATAATATTCTGCCATAATATAAAGGCTATGTGGTTTCCATATACTATTTGCTTTAATTAAAGGATTAAAAATAGATAACAATTCATTTTCATCAGAAAAATCTGAATTATATAGGCCTTTTTTAAAGATTGTTAGCTCTTTAAACTTTTTATCCAAGCCAATATCATTAATTAAAATATCAAAATAATTGTTAATTTCATCTTTTGAATTTATCAAATCGTTATCTAGCAAAAAATAAAAAGCTAGAGGAGAATATGTTTTGTCTTTAGCATTAATCACCTCTTTAAGATCTGGGATCACATTATATTTATTATCAGCTTCATATCTTATTACAGCTAAGTCGTATTTATCAGCTAATTTTTCTCTTTTGCTAGATTGATATTCTTCAAAAGAAAAGTAGCCAATTAAAGCTAAAATAATTATTACTAATATCGAAATTAAAGAATTTTTATTATTTATGAAAAAGTTTTTAATTTTTTCATTACGTGTTTGGGTATTTATTATTTCAATATCTTCATCCATTAAATCATGTTCCTAAGTACATATTGTAAAATTCCACCATTTTTGTAATACTCTAATTCGTTCTTAGTATCTATTCTACTTAACATTTTAATTCTCTTGATGTCTCCAGAGACATATTTGATTTCAACATCAACTTCATCTCTAGGATCTATACCTTTTTCTAAGTCAATAATAGAAAATAGTTCTGAGCCATCTAATTTTAGATTCGTTCTATTTATTCCATCTTTAAACTGTAATGGTAGTATACCCATTCCTATAAGATTTGATCTATGAATTCTCTCAAAACTTTCTGCAAAGACAGCCTTTATACCTAAAAGTTTAGTTCCTTTGGCCGCCCAATCTCTTGAGGAACCAGTTCCATACTCTTTACCACCAATTACAACTAAATCTGTACCTCTTTTTTTGTATTCAACAACCGCATCATATACTGGCATTACTTTTTCCTCAGGGTACAACTTTGTAAAACCACCCTCAGTACCAGGTGCCATTTCATTTCTAATTCTTATATTAGCAAAAGTCCCTCTCATCATAACCTCATGATTGCCTCTTCTTGCTCCATAGGAATTATAGTCTTTAGGAAGTATTTGATGTTTCATAAAATATTCTCCAGTCGGACTATCTTTTTGAATTGATCCAGCAGGTGAAATATGATCGGTGGTAATGCTATCACCTAATATTAATAACGGCCTTGCATCCTTAATTTCTTTAAATCCTTCAGGTTTATCAGGAAGATTATCAAAAAATGGAGGTTTTTTTACATATGTTGAATTATCTTCCCAATTATAAATATTCGTTTCTTCTGTTTTAATTTTTTGCCATTGTTCTGGTCCTTGGGAAACATTTGAGTATCTTTTTATAAACATTTCTGCATTTAACGAATTTCTCAATGTTTCTTCTATTTCTTTGTTAGATGGCCATATATCTTTTAAAAAAACATCTTTACCATCTTTATCTTTACCCAACGGATCATTATACAAATCAAATCTCATAGTTCCTGCTATTGCATAAGCAACAACTAATGGCGGAGACGCTAAATAGTTTGCTTTTATTAGAGGTGAAATCCTTCCTTCAAAGTTTCTGTTTCCAGATAAAACTGAAACAGCATAAATATTATTATTTTTTATGGAGTCTGATATGTTATCAGCTAATGGACCTGAATTACCAATACAAGTAGTGCATCCATAACCAACTAAATTAAATCCTAACTTATCTAAATAAATATTTAGTCCGGCTTTTTCTAGATAATCTGTAACTACTTGAGATCCAGGTGCTAAAGATGTTTTCACCCAGGCCTTAGTCATTAAACCTTTTTCAATTGCATTTTTTGCAAGTAAACCTGCTCCAATTAGTACACTTGGATTAGAAGTATTAGTGCAAGAAGTTATTGCAGCAATTAAAACATCACCATCAGTTATTTTAAATTCTTCTTTTTCAACATTATAAATATTTGGTTCTTCTTTTTTAGTAACTTCTGAAAACACTTTTTTAAAATTTGATGATGCATTAGTTAGCAAAACTTTATCTTGGGGACGTTTTGGTCCTGAAATAGTCGGCACTATAGTTGACATATCTAAAGATAGAGTGTCTGTAAATTCTACATCTAAACTTGCCCAAAGTCCTTGTTCTTGAGCATACTGTTTTACAATTTCAACATTTTGATCATCTCTTCCTGAGAATTTTAAATATTTTAAAGTCTCCTCATCTATTGGGAAAAAACCGCAAGTTGCACCATACTCAGGTGCCATATTTGCTATAGTAGCTCTATCTGCTAAAGTCAGATTTTTTAGACCTTCACCATAGAATTCGACAAACTTTCCCACAACTCCTTTGTCTCTCAACATTTTAACTACAGTTAAAACAAGATCAGTTGCTGTTGTACCTTCTGGCATTTTTGATTTCATTTCAAATCCAATAACTTCAGGTATTAACATCGAGATAGGTTGACCTAACATTCCAGCTTCAGCTTCAATTCCACCTACGCCCCAGCCCAAAACCGATAGGCCGTTCACCATAGTTGTATGACTATCTGTTCCAACTAAAGTATCTGGAAATATATATTCTTCACCTTTATATTTTTCATTCCAAACAACTTTTGAAAGGTATTCCAGATTAACTTGATGACATATTCCAGTTCCCGGTGGAACTATTCTAAAATTATTGAATGCTTGTTGCCCCCATTTAAGAAAAGAATATCTTTCAGCATTTCGATTAAATTCAATATCAACATTTTCTTTTAATGAATTTTTATTTGCAAATTTATCTACTTGTACAGAGTGATCAATTACCAAATCAACTGATGATAATGGATTGATAGTGCTTGGATCTTTATTTTTTTCTTTTACAGCCTCTCTCATTGCAGCTAAATCTGCAACCGCAGGAATTCCAGTATAATCTTGAAGTAAAACTCTCGCAGGCCTATACGCAATTTCTGTATTAGAACTTTTAGATTTTAACCAATCTTTAATAGCTTGAATTTGATTTTTATTAACCGTTATATCGTCTTCAAATCTTAACAAATTCTCAAGTAAGACCTTCAATGATTTTGGAAGCTTTGATATACCTGCTAAACCATTTTTCTCAGCCTCTTTCAGTGAGTAAAAATTATAACTTTTGCCGTTAACTGAAATTTTAGTTAACGAATTGAACGAGTTTTTGTCTCCTGGTTTCATATTTAATAATAAAATGTAGCTATGCAGCCTAATAAAAGCGCTGACATAACATAATTGAACCATTTAATAAATTTCTCATTTGTCGCGAATTTTCTCATAAATTTACCAATTAAAGTCCAGAATAAGATACTAAATATAGCAAAGAAAAAGGCAGAAGTTAGGAGCCAGAAAGAATAAGTAAAAAAGTTATCTCCAGATTCGATATAAGTTGATACTGCAATAATAGCAACGATTACTCCTTTGGGATTTAAGAATTGAAAAAGAAATGTTTCTATAAATTTAACAGGTTCTAGTTTTTCTTTCTGGTTAGAAGATTTGGAAAATGAAATTCTGTAAGCCAAATAAACTAAAAATGCAGACCCTGTGAAAACTAAAATTTTTTGAATTATTGGATATAATTTAAAAATGTTAATGAGCCCAAAATTGACTAAAGATAACATTGAAGTAAAACCAAATATAACACCTAACATTAGAGGTATGGTTTTTTTTACTCCATGATTAAAACCTGAATGAGATGCAACAATATTATTTGGGCCAGGTGAGCAACTGGTAACAAAAAAAAATAAACTTAATGATAATAGTTCTGGATGCATTTAAGCAATTGGTAATCCATTCTCTGCTTCTTGAGATGGATGAACTAAAGTTACTCTACCTTCTGCATCTATAGCTCCGAGAATTAATACTTGTGATACAACTCCTGCAATATTTTTTTCTGCAAAATTACAAACACCAATTACTTGTTTTCCTTTAAGATTCTCTTCATTGTAATAATGGGTAATTTGAGCTGAAGATTGTTTTATCCCTATCTTTTCTCCAAAATCAACTTCTACAACTAATGAAGGTTTTCTTGCTTTTTCATTTTTTCTTACAGAAATAATTGTACCCAATCTAATATCGACTTTATCAAAGTCTTCATACGTAATTTGTTCTTTCATAAATTTAATATATAATGATTTGTAAATGAGTACAGAAAATAATCCTGACAAAATTTATAATAATTCGATACGAATATTGACAGATTTGATTGCTTTCAAAACTATTTCTGGAAACGATAATAATAGTCTTATTAATTATTGTGATGATATTTTGAAAAATTTAGGAGCAACTTCATTTAGAATTTTTGATGGTGATAAAAAAAGAGTTAATCTTTTTGCTTCTTTAAAATCTAAAAATGGAAATGGTAAAAAACCTATTATTCTTTCAGGTCATACAGATGTAGTCCCGGTTTCAAAAGGCTGGTCTACTGATCCATTTGTTGCAACTATAAAAAATGAGAAATTATTTGGGAGAGGTTCTTGTGATATGAAAGGTTTTATTGCATGTGCTCTAGCATATGCTCCTGTATTTAAAGAAAATAATTTAGATAGAGACATTCACTTTTCATTTACATTCGATGAAGAAACCGCATGCATCGGCGCACCATTATTAATAAAAGAATTAAAAAAAAGAGATATTAAAGATGGAATTTGCATTATTGGTGAACCAACCAATATGAAAATCATTGATGCCCATAAAGGTATGAATGAATATACAGTTCACTTTGGAGGTTTAGCTGGTCATAGTTCTAAACCAGGCCAAGGTGTTAATGCAGTTGAATATGCATCGAGGTATGTAAACAAACTAATAGAAATTAGATCAAAACTAAAAGATAGAGCTCCTAAAGATTGTATATTTAATCCACCATATTCTACATTATCAGTTGGTGGAGTTTCAGGTGGTATAGCTCATAATGTTATCGCTGATAAATGTAAAGTTGAATGGGAAACTAGACCAGTGGTCAGAGAAGATGGAGATTTTGTAAATCAAATAATAGACGATTATGTTGATAAAGAATTATTGCCAGAAATGAAAAAAGTTTTTTCAGATGCTTATATTAAAAAAGAAATTATAGGCGAAGTGGTTGGATTTAATAGATTGAACGATTCTGAGGCTTGTGAATTTGTTTCTAGTATAACTGGTGACAATTCAAGAGAAGCTGTTTCATTTGGAACAGAGGCTGGACTCTTTCAAGAAGTTGGTATTAGCACTGTAGTTTGTGGGCCCGGTTCGATTGAACAGGCTCATAAAATTGATGAATATATAGAACTTAGTGAATTAAAGAAATGTCTAGACTTTTTAAAAGGTGTAAAAGATAAATCTATAAATTAATTCCAACCACCTACAGATTTAACTTCTAGAAATTCAAGCAATCCTTCTTTACCTGCTTCCCTTCCAATTCCAGAATGTTTGAAACCTCCAAAAGGTGCATCAACTGCAATACCAGCACCATTTACATCAACCATTCCAGATCTAAGTTTTCTGGCAACTCTTTGTACCTTTTCCTTATCTTGAGTTTGAATATAGTTTGTTAATCCATAATCAGTATCATTTGCAATTTTAATTGCCTCTTCTTCAGTTTCAAATGGAATAACAGATAAAACAGGACCAAATATTTCTGTTCTTGCAATTTCCATTTCATTTTTTACATCTGCAAAAACTGTCGGTTTTACATAATAACCATCATTTAATCCGTTTGGCTTTCCAACTCCACCTGCAACTAATTTTGCTCCTTCATCTATTCCTTTTTGAATTAAACCTTGAATTTTATTGAATTGAGTTTCAGAAATTACAGGACCAATATGCTCTCCATTTTTATTTGGATCATCTACTTTAAATTCATTTGCATATTTTCTTAATCTTTCTATCGCTTCATTATAAATTGATTTTTCAACAAGCATTCTTGTAGGGGCATTACATGATTGTCCTGAATTTCTAAAACATCTAAATGCACCTCTTTCTATTGCTTCAGCATCAGCATCTTGAAATATAATATTTGCACCTTTTCCTCCTAGCTCCAAACTTACTCTTTTAAAGTCCTTTGCAGCATTTTGAGAAATTAAAGCCCCTGCTCTTGTAGAGCCGGTGAATGAGATCATATTTACATCTGGATGACTTGTTAATGCATCTCCAGTTATTTCCCCATCTCCATTTACTAAATTAAAAACACCTTTCGGAAATTTTGCTTCATCTATTAACTCAGCTATGATCATTGCCGATAAAGGTGCTAGTTCTGAAGGTTTTAAAATCATAGTACAACCAGAGGCCAATGCAGGAATGACTTTTAAAGTAACTTGATTTATTGGCCAGTTCCACGGTGTTATTAATGCACACACACCTTTAGGCTCGTATATTATTCTTTGATTTTTTGCATGATCTCCCAAAGGTTTTTCGAATTCAAATTCTTTTAGATAACGAATAAATGATTTTGTATGACTCGCGCCAGTTCCTGTTTGTAGTTTTGACGCAAAGTCTTTTGGCGCTCCCATCTCTTGAATAATTGCATCTGTAATATCATTCCATCTTTTTTTATATAATGAATAAAATACTTCTAATAAAGACAATCTTTCTTCCTTAGAGGTAAATCCCCAAGTTTTAAAAGCTTCTTTAGCTGCTAAAACTGCATCATTGATATCCTCCTTACTGCCTAAAGAAATTACTGCACAATTTTTTTCTGTTGCTGGATTTATGACCTCAATATCTTTTGGGTTTTTTGGGGGAACCCATGAACCATTAATATAAAAATTTCTCTTTTCAATCATGCGCGCAAATTATCCTTTCTTTATGATTTTGCAAATAAATTTGTTAATTCATAAACAATTGTTGCTGCAGCTAGAGAGGTTACCTCTGCATGGTCATAAGCAGGCGCAACTTCAACTACATCTGCAGAAATCAAATTTAAGCCTGATAAACCCCTGAGGACGTTTACCATTTCTCTTGTGGTCATTCCTGCAATTTCAGGTGTTCCTGTGCCTGGTGCAAATGCTGGATCTAATACATCAATATCAATGGACAAATATAATGCATTATCACCTACTCTATTTTTTATTCTTTCAACGATTTTATCAATTCCTTCTATTTGAAATTCGTCACAATGAATAATTTTAAATCCAAAGCTTTCATCATTTTTTATATCATCTCTGCTATAAAGTGGACCTCTTATACCTACATGCATAGAGGCATCATCTAAAAATAAATTTTCCTCTCGAGCCCTTCTAAATGGAGTGCCATGCGTATATGGTGCTCCAAAGTAGGTATCCCAGGTATCTAAATGGGCATCAAAATGAACAAGTGATACGGGTCCATTATTCTTTTTATTGGCTGCTCTAAGTAAAGGCACAGCAATTGTGTGATCTCCTCCAAGGCTTATTATTCCTCCAACTTTATTTAATAAATCGGTTGCTCCTACTTCAATTTGTTTAATGGCTTCATCAATATTAAATGGATTACAAGTAATGTCACCTGCATCTGCAACTTGTTGTACTTTGAATGGTTCTACATCATAATTAGGATGATAATTAGTCCTTAAATGTCTAGATGCTTGTCTAATACTTTGTGGGCCAAATCTTGCACCTGGTCTATAACTAGTTCCTGAATCAAATGGAACTCCGACAATAGCAACATCACAACTTTCTACATCTCTTAGCTCAGGTAATCTTGCAAATGTAGAAGGGCCCGCATATCTTGGCACTTTTGTGCCACTAACAGGCTGAATAGGTTTTTTAGACTTTGTCATTTTAGTAATAAGAATATTATTAGAATGATCCAGAAAAAGGGATAATAGAAATATATGTATTTTTTTGCAAACATCTTAGGCACTGACTCATGATCTCTATTAATATTTTTTTTTCTTTTTCTTTTTTTCATTAAATAAATCCTATCACATTCATATTATATCTAATATCATCAAAATTATTAAAATGAGATACATTATATTAATATTTCTATTATTTTTTAATTTTTCTTATGTAAATGCAGATGCAATATATAATTTGATTAAAATTCCTAATTTAGAAGTTCATAAGGTTGATAATTTAAATGGTATCAAATATTTGGTATCGAAAAGAGGTTTTGTAATAGGTGATAAAAATAATATTAAATGTAACGGCATAAATAATAATGATTTGGATCGAGAATTTAATACAATTCAAAATAATCTGAGGGATTATAACCCAAATTTCTTAAGGAAAATAAATTTGAAATTTGTGGTTCTTTGCAAAAACTTAGAAATTTCAGGCATTAATACAGGAGGTATACCAGATAATAAATTCAGGACTTTAATTTTAGACTTAACATTTAACCGAAATTATTTTGAAAGAATGATCCATCATGAAATATTTCATATGATTGATAACAGTTTCCCTGAGCTTTTTAAAAAAAATAAGTGGAGCAAACTTAATAATAAAGAT
Organism: uncultured Pelagibacteraceae bacterium; assembly: GCA_902618205.1. GTDB lineage: Bacteria > Pseudomonadota > Alphaproteobacteria > Pelagibacterales > Pelagibacteraceae > Pelagibacter. The sequence continues at coordinate 373,490 of CACMZL010000001.1, forward strand.
TTTTCTTACGCATCATGTTCTACATGCACTGATTTATTAGGTTTAGATTTAGAAATTACGAAAGGCTTTTTAACAGAATATTCAATGAGCACAGCTGAAGAAGATATGGCTGAAATTTATTCATTATTAAAAACAAACTTTAAAGAAATAGATTTATTAATTAAAAAAGATAATATTTTAACTAAGAAGAAAAATTTCTTAATTAATGGTCTTAAAGAAATAGATGAAAAGTTTATTTTTTGAATGATAAAAAAAATTAAACCATCGCTATCTGAAAAAATATTATTTATTTTTCTGATTCTGCTTATTATTTTAACTTTAGGTTCATTTTATATATTAAATAATAAATGTCTTTTTGTAAAAAAAATTGATTTAAATAATATTGATTTTAAAGATAAGCAGAATATTGCAATTATGGAAGTTGAATGCGGTAACGTTCTAATAGAATTAGATCCTAAAATTGCACCTAAAGCTGTAAATCGATTTAAGAAGTTAATAAATAGAGGTTCTTATAATGGTTCAACTTTTTATCGAGTAATAGAAAATACTTTAATACAAGCTGGAGATATTGAATATGGAAATGTATCTAATCTAAATTATTCTAAAGTAGGAACTGGTAAGTCTGGTTTAGGAACAATTAAATCTGAGCTTAGTGGTAATTTTTTATTTAATGCTGGCTCTGTGGCTTTTGCTAGGAAAGATCAATTCGACACAGAAGATAGTGAATTTTTTATTACTTTAATAGATATACCAATATATCAAGGTGAATATACTCCAATTGGAAGAGTAATCGCAGGGATGGACTCTTTAAAAAAAGTTAAAGCGGGAAATAAATCAACTTATGTATTAAAACCTGATTATATTAAAAATATGAAGTTATTAGTTAACTAGAGGTTTTCCAGTAGATAATGTGTGTTTAATTCTATCTTGAGTTTTACTTGTCTCAATTAATTTCATGAAAGCATCTAACTCTAATTTAAACAACTCATCTTCTGTAAGAGTTTTATCTATAGTTGTATCACCACCACTTAAAACATTTGCTAGCTCTGTTCCGACCATCATTCCATGATCTAATATAATTTTATCATTATACAGTTTTTCTAACATACCAACCATTTTATCTTTTAAAGATTTACCAGATAAATTAAATGTGCATTCTTTTGGAGGAGTAAATTCTTTATTTTGATCCAAAATTTTTCTTGCTTCATTTAATAGACTATTTCTGCTCATAATTTTTTTATTTTCAGGGATTAAATACTTTAGAGGTTCGGCTTCTACTGGAGATGTTGCAGTTTTTGCATAACCAATGATGTCAAAAACTTTTAAAGGTGCAAAATCTGGGTCATTTTTTGCCTCATCTGTTTGAGACCATCTCCATAACATTTCTTTACATCCTCCTCCGGCTGGAACTAAACCAACCAATGTTTCAACTAATCCAACAACAATATTTGTATGGGAAGCAACAAAGTTACTTTGAACTAAAACTTCAAAACCGCCTCCAAGTGTAAGACCTGATGGTGCTGAAACAACTGGAAATTTTGAGTATTTTAAGTGTTTGCATGTTTCTTGAAAATAACCGACAAATTTTTCTATTGATTTATAGTCACCTTTATCTGCAAAATTCATAGTATATGTTAAATTAACACCAGCAGAAAACTGCATACTTTCATTAATAATTATCAATGGTTTATCTGTAGCGTTTTTTAGAGAGTCCATTGAGTCATAATCCAAAGCGTTTGCTTTAGTTGTAAATTCGACAATGTTAAATTCAGGAAATCTGTAAATTTCAGCAGAATTATTTTTATCAAGTTTAAGGGCTCTTGGTTTAATTTTTCCTAAAGTTTCAATTTCAGTATATTGTTGTCTCTCACCATAAAAATTTTCGTCTTTGGATTTTGATAAATTTTCTAAAAATTTATTTCCCTCAAAATTATCAATTTTTTGAAAAAAATTATTTACTCCAATTTCTTTTAACATTTCAAAAGGCCCTCTAGACCAATTGAAGCCAAGTCTCATTGCTTCATCGATGTCGTTAAACTTATCAGTAATACCTGGAACTAATGAAGAAGAATATGTTATTATTTTAGAAATTACTGACCAGGCATAATCTCCATATTTATCTCCGCGATTAATTAATTTTTTTAAATCAACTCTTTCAGATTTAATATCTATTTTTTTTGAGGGTGAATATTCCCCAGTTTCAAGATTGATGGCTTCTAAAATTTTCTTGCCACCCTCCTTATTCATTCTATAAAATCCACCTTTTCCTTTTCTACCAGTATATCCGGTCTCTATTAATTTTTTCACAAGTGGCATTTCTCTTGCTACAGGTTGAAATGGATCGCTTTCAGGTAACTCTTTAATAAAACTTTTCAATACATCTGCCATTAAATCTATACCAATTAGGTCATACAATCCAAATACTCCAGTTTTAGGTATACCCATTGGTCTGCCAAAGACAGCGTCAGCCTCTTCTACACTGAGTTTCATATTAAATGCTTCGGTCATTGCAATTTGCATTGCATAAACTCCAATTCTATTACCTAAAAATCCCGGAGTGTCATTACAGATAATTGCACCTTTACCTAAGTCTATTTCACAAAAGTCTTTTAAAAGTTTAACTTTATCTAAATCACTTTCATTACTTTTTACTATTTCAAGTAAATCCATGTATCTAACAGGATTAAAGAAGTGAGTTATGCAGAAATCCTTTTTGTCTTGATCAGATAATTTTTCTGATAGAACACTTATTGGAATAGATGAAGTATTAGATGAAACAACAGATTCTTTTTTTCTATGTTTAAAAATTTTTTCGTAAATATTATGTTTGATATCTATTCTTTCTACAACAGCTTCTACAATCCAATCTGCATTCGAAACTACATCAAAGTTTTCTTCAATGTTTCCTACATGTATATTATCTAATTTTGATTTATCTATTAACAAAGGAGGTCTAGATTTTCCTATTCTCTCTTTAGCCTTTTGACTAATTTCTGTAGTTAAATCCAACAAAGTGACAGGAACATTTGCATTACACAAATGTGCAGCTATACCGCTACCCATTGTTCCAGAACCAATTACAACTACATTATTTATTTTCATAAAGAAGATTTCTTATATTAAATTGAGACTGAGTAGGAAATAAAATAAATGTCATAACTACTGCTGTAAACTTGCTAATTCCTCAATATTAATATGACATCTAATAGCGTTACCATTTTCACCTATTTGCCATGGTGGAACCTCTGAATTACAAATATCACCTATTTTCCTAGGGCATCTTCCTTGAAAAGAACAGCCTTTTTCAGGGGGTTTTTCCTCTACTATATCCTCAGCTACTAATTTTGGTTTTATATCTGGATCTGGTTCCAAAACAGCACCTAATAATACTTCAGTGTAAGGATGTGATGGAAATTTGTAGACATTTTGAGAAGGACCAATTTCACATAACCTTCCTTGATATAAAACTGCAACTCTATCACTAATTGCTCTAACAACAGCCAGATCATGAGAAACAAATACGTAGGTTGTTCCTAGATCTTCTTTTAGTTGTTGTAATAAGTTTAAAACAGCTGCTTGAACGGAAACATCTAAAGCTGATGTAACCTCATCACACAAAATTATATCTGGCTTAGCAGCAAATGCTCTTGCAACTGCAACTCTTTGTTTCTCACCACCTGATAGTTGTCTAGGATATCTTGACATATAAAATTCTCCCAACCTTACTTTTTTTAGTAGATCGATAATATTTTTTTTTAATTCTTCTCCTGATAAATTAAAATATAACTTTAAAGGTTGAGAAAGTATTTGCTCAACTGTGTGGTTGGGATTTAATGACTCATCAGGATTTTGAAATATAAGTTGTATTGCTCGCAGATCATTTGGATTTCTCATTTTTAAATCAGAAGATAAAATACGATCATTTTCAAATTTAATTTGACCATCTTTTGTTTTGAGTAAGCCAGCAATTGATTTTAAGATGGTAGATTTACCACTTCCAGATTCACCAACCAGGGCAATAGTCTCTCCTTTTTTTATATCTATATTTATATCTTTAACTGTTGGGTTTTGATCAGAAATTTTATTTAATAATTGATCAAAAAATTTCTGCTTTGCGTAACTAATTGAAACATCCTTTAAATTTAAAACTTCATTTGCTTCACTATTATTTGATTTTTTTGTTATTGAAGTTTGTAAATTATTATTTTTGTTTATTAATTCTTTATAATTAAAACATCTGACATTGGTATCTAATTCTTTAATATGTTCCAGATCTGGCGAATTTTTTTTACAATTATCAGTTGCTAAGTTACATCTATCATAAAAACTACAACCTTCATTTATGCTTCCAGGCTGAGGTTGGCTACCTGGCATAGAAGCTGGAAGTCCAGCTAGTGAAAGCTTAGGTATCGATTTTAACAGTCCATAAGTATAAGGATGAATAGGTTCCTTTAATATTTTTCTTGCTGGTCCTTCTAAAACAATTTCTCCCGCATACATTACAACTATTCTATCACTAACTTGTGCTATGGCTCCAAGGTCATGACTAACATAGATCATAGATGTTCCAGTATCTTTTGCTATAAATCTTAATAGTTCTAATACATGCGCTTGTGTTGTAACATCTAATCCAGTAGTTGGTTCATCTAATAAAAGTAAATCTGGTTTGCCAGCCAATGCCATTGCAACAGCCACTCTTTGTTGCTGTCCTCCAGAAAGCTCATGAGGATAACGAAAAGCCATAGTTTCTGGTGAAGGAAGTCTAACTTTATTTAGTAACTCTGAAATTTTTTTATCTCTCTCTGTTTTGTTTAGTTCTGTATGTAATTTTAATGCTTCATCAATTTGGTATCCAATTTTTAAATTCGGTGTTAATGCTTGTCCTGCATTTTGAGGTATCATGGCTATTTTTCTACCTCTAATTTTTTCTAGCTGTCTACTGCTCATCTTCAATAAATCCTCAGATTTAAAGAGGCATTCACCCTTAAGAGGAAATAAGCCTTGTTTTATATAGCCCATCATAGCAAGTGCTAATGTGCTTTTTCCAGAACCCGACTCCCCTACGATCCCTACGGTCTCTCCTTTTTTTATATTGGTTGAAACATTTCTTAGTATTGAAATTTGTTTGCCCTTCTGACTGTTAAATCCAATTGATAAATCTTTAACACTTTCAATTATTTCATTCATTTAAACAGGTGCCTTTGTTGAACGATCAATTCCTAAAGCTTTTGCAAATGCATCAGCAGTTAAATTTATTCCAATAATTAACGAACTTAATCCTACTATTGGAGCAATTACAGACCAGTATGCAAACGACATCAATCCTCTAGCATTGGATATCATCAAACCCCAATCAGGTGTTGGAGGACTTACACCAAAACCTAAGAATGACAATGAGCTAAATCCTAATAACATCCAAGACCATCTCATTGCTCCTTCTACTAATATAGCATCTCTAACATTTGGAATAATTTCATTCCAAATAATAGACATGTTGCTATGACCTCTAGCTCTGGCTGAAACTATAAAGTCTTTAGCAATAACATCATGAGTAGCAGCTCTAGCAACTCTTACTATTCCTTTACCATAAAAAAAACCTAGTGCAGGAATTAAAACCTCTGTTGATGTTCCTAAAAGAGAAACAATTAATAACATTGCAAGTATCCAAGGAATAGAAAGAAACGCATCAACAACTCTCATTACAACATCGTCAATTTTACCTCCAACTAAACCACAAAAAATTCCAAGTAAACCTCCCCACAGAAGAGCTATAAGTGATCCAAAAAAAGTTACCGTAAGAGCTGTTCGTCCTCCAAGTATTGTTCTTGTAAAAACATCTCTACCCAAACTATCTGTTCCAAACCAATGTTCAGCTGAAGGTGCAAGTAACATGGTATTTGGGCTAATTGCTTTATAATCGTATGGTGCAATGTAAGGGCTTATTAATGCTAAGACTACATGAAATAAAACAATTGTAAGACCAATTAATCCAGAGGGCTTGGAGGCCATAGTCTTTAAAATCTCAAAAGCCTTTTCTAGCTTATTTTTTTGTTTATCTTCTGTAATTAAATTACTCTCCATTTTATTTTCTTATCTGTAAACTTTTTAATCTTGGATTAAGCATGAGTGTCATTAAATCTGCTATTAAATTTATTCCCACATAGATTGATGCCAATATTATTGCTAATGCTTGAACAACAGGCAAATCTCTATTTGATATAGACTCAATTACCAGTCTGCCTAAACCTGGATAATTAAAAACAACTTCTGTAACAACAACACCACCTAGCAACCAAGCAATTGTTAACGCTACTACATTTATTGCTGGTAATAATGCATTTGGCAATACATGTCTAAATACCATTTTCCAATATGGAACACCTTTTAAAATTGCCATTTGAACATAATCACTAGCCATTACTTGAATTACACTTGAACGTACCATTCTTGCCATGTGTGCGGTCATAATCATTGAAATTGCAACAACAGGTAAAATTATATTCGAGAGTAATTCATAAAAAGTTGCATCCGATGGTATAATGACGATACCTGGTAGCCAACCAAGCCAAATTGCAACAATTAAAATAAGTAAAGTAGCACTAATAAACTCAGGAATAGTCATTGAAAAAATTGTGATAGTTGAGATCATAATATCTGGAAGCTTATCTCTCCAAAGAGCAGTTATTATTCCTAATACGATTGCTAAAGGAATTCCTATAAGTATTGAAACAGAGGCTAAAACTAAAGAGTTTTTAACTCTTGGACCTAGCACTTCATTAATTGGCATTTCACCACTTAAAGAGTAACCAAAATCACCTCGTACAACATTTGATGCCCAGTCCAAGTATCTTTCATAAGCAGGAACATCTAGACCAAGTCTTTTTATGCAAGTATCAAGAGCTGCTCCATAAGCTTCTCTCTCTAAATATGTTGTGCATGCATCCCCAGGTAAAACTTCAACACCTACAAATGTAATCAATGAAACTATAAATAAGGTGATAAGCCCTAGTCCAATTCTTTTTAAAATTAATAAAAGCATAAGATTAAATAGAACTTTTTAACAAAAATAAATTAAATAGAAATAAAATAAAGGCCGCTTATATGCGGCCTTTATCTAAATACTTTTAGTCAACTTTAACTTTGTGCCACTGTATAGAAAAGTGGTCTACAGCATCAAGATTTTTAACTTTTGATGAAGTAACTACAAGTCTAGATACGTGATATGGGATCATTGTTCCACTTTGTTCCCATAAAGTCATTTGAGCATTTTGATATGCTTTCTTTCTTTTATTGAAATCTAATTCACTTCTAGCATCTGCTAAATTTTTATCAAAATCAGCATTTTTGAAATAAGACTCATTCCATTTTGCTCCACTATGATAAGCTTCATGCAAGATTGTATCTGCTGGTCTTTGGTTCCAACGTGTCATTGAAACTGGTTTTTTCATCCATACTTCATTCCAATAACCTTTAGAAGGTACCATTTCAATGTTAACTTTAATTCCTGCTTTTGCAACTTGCTGCTGAACGACTTCTGCAATTGTAGGCCAAGTTGGTTCTAAAGTTGCTGGGTAAACAGTCAATTCAATTCCATTTGGATATCCTGCTTCTCTTAATAAATTTTTTGCTTTACTAATATTTTGAGGACAATCCATTTGTAAACGATATTGATCGGAAGGCATTACAGGTGTATCACAAGACACAGTTGCTGCACCACCCATAACTAGATCTACAAGTTCTTGTCTATCAACTGCTAACCTAAAAGCTTTTCTCACTTTAGGATTATCAAATGGAGCAGTATCAGTTCTCATAACCACACCTCTCCAGTTTCCAGTAGGAATTACAGTTGTTGTAAATTTAGAATTACTGTCAAATATCTTTTTTTGATTGAAAGGAACATATCTATTCATATCAATTTGACCCGTTAAAAGAGCTTGAATTCTTGCTTGAGCATCTGGTATCGCAATGACATGAACTTCTGCAACTCCTGGTGCACCTTCCCAATAATCTGGGTTAGCTTTTAGAATTGTAGTTCCTTCTGGATCAAATTTATCAACCATGAATGGTCCAGTACCAACTCCAGTTTGACCTATAGTATCTCCTGATCCTTCAGGTATCATTCTTAATCTGTAGTCGGTTAACAATAATGGAAAGTCAGCAAATGAAGTTGATAACTTCATTTTAACAGTATGCTGATCAACTACCTCAATATCTTCAACTACATTTAAACTTTTTCTTACCGGAGATCCAATATCAGGATCTTTAGCTCTCATTAGAGAATATTTTACATCTGGAGCATCAAATGCCGATCCATCATGGAAATATATTCCTTTTCTTAAATTAAATGTCCATTCAGTTGCATCAGAATTAGCACTCCAATCTGTTGATAATGAAGGTGATGGGACACCGTTCATATCAGGTCTTACTAATCTATTTTGTGTTTTGATGACAACTTGAAACAATCGCCCCTTTGTTATGGCATCTAAGTTAGTATCTTTTCCAAATCCAAGATCATGTGATACTTTAAATACTCCACTTGATGCATTGGCAATAGAAAAAGATAATATCAGAGACATAAAAGTCACTGAAAAAACTTTAAGTATGTATTTCATAAGTTTCCTCTTTTTCTTTAGTTGTTTAAATAATCAAAAAGATAACAATTCCAGAACTAGATAACAACATGCAAAATGTAGTGATTCATCTACTAATTGAATAGATATTTTAATTAATATACACTTTTTTTAAATTTATAAATGCAAAACGAATTAAACAAAGTCAGATTTTCAGTAAAACCTTTAAAATCCAATGATAATAAAGTTGTTGAACTTGCAAGAACTGTAGGAATACATCCTCTAGCATATCAAGAGCTTCCCTACGATCCTGAGTATTCATTTTATGCAGGAAGATTAAATCCAGAAGTGCTTTCACACGCTACTGCTGATGAAATGTATTGGAAAGTAAGACAAGAGGTAATATTTCGTCATACTGGTGAACACCCATATGAAATATCTGGTCCCGATGCAGAAAAACTTTTACAAAAAATATTCACAAGAGATATCTCAAAAGTAAAAGTAGGAAGGTGTTCTTATCAATTTGCTTGTTACAATGATGGAGGCATGCTGACAGATGGAGTTTTGCTAAAACTTGAGGAAAATAAATTCTGGTTTGTTCAAGCTGATGGTGATCTTTTTTCATGGTATAAAGCGCACACTGATAATCTTAATGTAAAAATTTCTGACCCAGACGTTTGGGTAAGTCAAATTCAAGGACCAAAATCTATGGATCTTTTAAAAGTTTTAAGTAAAGAAACTTTTCTTGAGAATTGGAAATATTTTGATTGGAAAGAAATAACTATACTAAATGAAAAGGTAATCATAAGTAGATCAGGTTTTAGTAATGAACTTGGTTGGGAAATTTATTTTAGAAAAAATAATAATACTGAAAAAGTTGGGGATTACATACTTGAGGAAGGAAAAAAAATGGGAATGATACTCACAGGTACGCCTGGTTTCAGATGTAAAAGAATAGAATCTGGATTATTATCAGCTGGGCAAGACTTTAATCATGAAACAAATCCATATGATGTTGGTTTAGGTAAGTATGTCGATTTAAAAAAAAATTATTTTATTGGTAAATCAGCATTGATGACTGCCGATAAAGAAAAAAGATGTTGGGGAATACGAGTAGAAAATGGAACAGGTTTAAAAGGAACTTACATAAAATTTAATAATGAAGTAATTGGAAAAATTACATCAAGTACTTGGTCTCCTTATCAAAAATGTGGTGTTGGAATAGTTTTAATGAATTCAACAAAGCATAAACCAGGATTAATAGTGGATGTTAGTTGCAATGATAATAAAATTCATAAAGGTGAAATATGTGCCTTACCAATGTATGACTTTAAAAATGAAATTGTAAGAGGTTTAAAAATCGATATTCCAACAGGTCCTTCTCCGTGGTCAGGAATAAAAAAATAATAATAGCAATTGGTGGTGGTGGATTTATACATTCGTCTGATGAAGACTTGGATGAATATGTTATAAATCAAGTTAATAAATCAAAAATCAATATCGGTTTTTTACCTACAGCTAGCAATGATAATCAAGAAAAAACCGATCTTTTTTATAAAAGATTTAAATCGCAAAAATTTAAATTATCTCATTTTAATCTTTGTTCAAGTGTGGAAGGTTTTAATGAATGGCTGTTAAACAAAGATATAATTTATGTAGGAGGTGGCAATACCTCTGACATGATTAATATTTGGAAAAGACATAATCTTATCAAAGACTTTAAAGATGCATATGAAAAAGGAATAATTATGAGTGGAATAAGTGCAGGTGCTGTCTGTTGGTTTGATTGGATATTATCAGATTCAGTCAATAAAGAGTTGAGTCCATTAAAAGGAATAAATTTTTTAGAGGGAAGTTGCACACCGCATTCTTCAGATAATAATCGACTTCAACAATTTATTTCAGAAATTAAAGTTGGAAATTTACCAGATGGAATAGCTATTGATGATGGTGTAGCTGTGCTTTTTATTGACGGAATTCCTTCAGAGGTTTATTCTTCTAGAATTAATCATGACGCTTATTATGTGACTAGACATGATAAGATTAGTTTAAAAACATATATAAAGAAATTAAATGGATAATATTAAAGCCAGTAACAAAATTTTTAGCATTGAAGATGCAAAAAAACTATCGAAGAAAAGATTACCAAAGCTAGTTTATGATTTTATTGATGGTGCATCAGGAGATGAAAAATTATCAGAAATTAATAGTTTTGCTTTAGATCAAATACGTCTTGAGCCAAGAGTTCTAAGAAATGTAGAGGAAAGAAAACTAAAAAAAAATATTCTTGGATTTAACTATGATTATCCTTTTGGTTTTGCCCCAATGGGCATGACAAATCTTTCATGGCCAGGCGCAGATTCTATGCTGGCAAAAGAGAGTGCAAGAAATAATATACCAACTTGTGTATCGATGGCTTCAACAACTACCTTAGAAAAAATGTATGAGCTTTCAGAAGGTCATTCATGGCTTCAACTATATATTTTTCAAGATGAAGCTTTTGTCATGGAATTGCTCGATAGAGCAGAAAAAACTGGTTATGAAGTCGCTATACTTACTGTTGATGTTCCGGTTTTATCTAGAAGAACTAGAGATGATAAAAATGGATTTTCATATCCATTTAAAATTGGACCTAAACAATTTTTTGATTTTGCAACTCATCCAGTTTGGTCAATATCTACATTACTTAATGGAATACCAAAGCCAATGAACTACGAAACTTCAAAAAGTGGAAAAGGTATTTTTAAAAGAAAAGAAAGTAGAGGAAAGACAGATTGGGAAACTTTAAAAAGAGTAAGAAATAAATGGAAAGGCAAATTAATTGTAAAGGGTGTCATGTCATCTGATGATGCAGTTAAAATTAAAGAAATGGGCGCTGATGCTATTCAAGTTTCAAATCATGGAGGTAGACAATTAGATAGTGCCTCAGCAGCAATAAATATTCTACCTTTTATTAGAGAGGCAGTAGGAAATAATTTTCCAATTATTTTTGATAGTGGAATAAGAAGTGGAAGCGATATTGTAAGATCATTAGCTTTAGGAGCAGATTTTTCGATGATTGGAAGACCTGTAATGTATGCGATGGGAGCTGATGGAGCTAGCGGGCTAAGAAGAATTGTGGATATAATTAAAGAAGAAACTAGCACAACACTAGGTTTGGTTGGATTAAATGATATTAATGAAGTTTCTTCTGATATAATTGAACAGAAACTTTTTATGAATACAACTTACTAATATGGAAAAAAAAATAAGAGGTGGAGCATTAATTGCAAGAGCATTAAAAGATAAAGGTATTAATAAAGTTTTTACTCTATCAGGTGGATTTTGTAATCCTGCAATTGAAGGATTCATGGAATGTCAAATTGATGTAGTTAATTGTCCTCATGAACAAATAGCTGGACACTTAGCAGATGGACACACAAGAATTACAAGAAAACCATCCGTATGTTTAGTTGGACCTGAAGGTTTTGCAAATGCAGTACCATCAATGATGGAAGCATGGGGAGAAAGAACACCGATAATTTATATAACTGGATCAAGTAGTTTAAAAAGACAAGGCTCAGGTGGCTTTAAAGAAATTGATGATGTTTCAATAGCTGCTCCTCTTACAAAATATAGCGCAAGCATTACAGATGGAACAAGAATTAGAGAATTTGTTGATAAAGCTTACAGAATTGCAACCAATGGATATCCTGGAGCTGTTCATCTTAGTTTACCAGTAGATATAATGTTTTCTTCATTTGAAGAAAATGTTGGACTGGAAGAAAGACCATTTTCACATAAAGCAAAGCCAGTTGCTAAGGCATGGCCAGATCCAAATGCTTTATCAAAAATACTTGAGCTAGCATGTAATTCAAAAAAACCTGTCATAATTGGAGGACATGGTGTTTGGTGGTCAAACTCAGAAAAAAATTTAGAGACTGCAGGTGAAAGTTTAAATATTCCAGTTTTTAATGTGCCATACCATCAAAAACTTTTGGGAGAAGAGGCAAATGCATATATGGGTTTAGCAGATATTCACCAATATCCACCCTCAGAATTTGCATTACATAACTCAGACTTAGTTTTAATGATTGGTGCAAGATTAGATAACCAAATGAATTTTGGAAACCCTCCTTTCATTCCAAAAACAACTACTTTAGTTTGTATTAACGGTTCCCATGAAGAAATTGAGTTTAATAGAGCAGCTGACCATAACCTTTTATGTGATCCAGGAGTATTTTTAGATACTCTATGTAATTTAAAGAAAAATAATAAATGGAATTTAGGAAATAGTTGGTTTCAAGATAATAAAAATAGAAAAAAAGATTGGGTGGATAAATCTTTAAATGAATTAAAAATTGAAGCAGATAAAGCCAAAGAAAATGGTGGAAAAATTCATCCACTGCAATTAGCGTTAGATGTTCAAGACGCAATGGATGAGAAAGATTGGCTTGTAATTGATGGAGGAAATACTCATTTCTGGTCGGAGATCGCAATAAATTTAGCTGGAGCTCAAGGAAAAAAATTAGGTGGAATTTTACATCCTGGCACATTTAGTATGCTGGGTGTTGGTGTATCATTTGCATTATCTGCAAAAAATAATAACCCTAAATCGAATGTAATTTTAATTAGTGGAGATGGTGCCTTTTTATCTGGAGGCATGTCTATAGAAACTGCATTTTTTGAAAAGAAACCAATTGTTGTTGTTATTGACAATAATGGTGGCTTAGCATCAATTGGTCAACAACAAGAAAGACTATTTGAAAGCGGAAAAAGAGTTGCAACAGACTTTAGAGATATACCTTTCCACAGTATATTTGAAGGTTTTGGGGGTCATGGAGAATTAGTAACGAAAAGAGAAGAATTGGGTCCAGCACTAAAAAGAGCTATTGCAAGCGGTAAAACTGCTTGTGTAAATGTAAAAGCTAAACCTGTATTAAGTCCAATTGTTGCTGCTGTTGCCAGCAAGAGAGAGAAATCATCAATAGAGTAAAATGGCAAAATTTAGCTCACATTTATTGAATGGTTCTGATGGAACTCATGCAAGTAATGTCAAAGTAAAGATTTATCAAATACAATCCTCAAAATTAAAAAAGCTTTTTTTGAATACAAAGACTGATGAAAATGGTAGGATTACTCAGCATTTCAATCTTAGCAAAAAAGATTGTAAATGCGATTATGAAATGATTTGTGATATTAAAAAATACTTTAAAAAGAAAAAAATTGTGGGTGAAATAGTCATAAAATTTAAAATGACCGATAATAAAAAAAATTATCACTTGCCAATAATAATTTCTCCTAACAGCTATACAGTGTGGTGGTCAAAATAATATATGGCTTCGTTGATTCAAAGCAAAATTAGCACAAAACTAAATATGTCAAGGAGAATAAGAAGAACTCCTTACACCAATAGAGTTGAGGAATGTGGTGTAACTGATTTTACTGTTGTAAATCATATGCTTTTACCAAAAAGATTTCAGAAATCTGTTGAGGATGATTATTGGCATTTAAATGAACATGTTCAGCTATGGGATGTTTCTTGTCAAAGACAAGTTCAGATATCAGGTCCAGATGCTAGTTTATTAGTACAAAAAATGACGCCAAGATCATTAAAAAATATGGAGACTGGAAAATGTTTTTATATTCCTATGATAGATGAAAATGCTGGAATGATAAATGATCCAGTGTTGTTAAAGTTAGATGATGATATGTTTTGGATTTCAATAGCTGACTCTGATGTATTGCTTTGGGCAAAAGGTATTGCAGTTGGTTTAAATCTAAATGTGAGCATAACAGAACCAGATGTATATCCTCTTGCAGTACAAGGTCCAAAGTCTGAAGATTTGATGGCATCAATATTCGGAGAAGATATTAGAAAATTAAAATTTTTTAATTTTAGAATATTTGATTTTTTAGGAACTAAACAAGTTATTGCAAGGTCAGGATATAGCAAACAAGATGGATTTGAGATTTATTTTAAATGCTTTGAAGATTACTTCGACAAAAATGAAATGGGAGAAAAAATTTGGGATATAATATGGAAATCGGGGAAAGAATTTAATATTGCTCCAGGATGCCCGAATTTAATTGATAGAATAGAAGCAGGATTAATGTCTTATGGAAATGATTTTACAAAAGAAAACAATCCAATTGAATGTAACTTAGAAAAATATTGTAATTACGAAAGTGATCACGATTTCATTGGAAAAAATGCTTTAGAAAAGATTAAGAAACAAGGTGTAAAACAAAAATTAAAAGGAGTATTGTTTGACGGTCTAGATTTTCCTCCATGTTCAATTCCTTTTCCGCTATATTCAAAAGATAAGAAATTAATTGGTAAAATTACCTCAGGGATTTATTCTCCAAAATTCAAAAAAAATATTGGTTTATCCATGATTTTAAATGAATTTTGTAAAATAGGGTCAGAAGTTTTAGTGCACACTCCAGATAACAAATTAAGAAAAGGAATTGTGTCCTCTTTACCATTTTCAAAATAATAATTAGTGGGTATAAGACTTATATGAAAAGAGCAGTTATAGCAGGATATTCAAGATCACCTTTTACAATGGCAAGAAAAGGTGAATTAATTGACGTTAAGCCTGTAAACATGTTTGCAGAAGTAGTTAAAAATCTTGTATCTAAAACAAAAGTAAATCCTGCTGATATAGAAGATATTGTTGTTGGTTGTGCTTTCCAAGTTGGAGAGCAGAGTTTTAATATTGGTAAGCTCACAACATTTTTATCTGGAATGGAAATACATACGTCAGGAATGACCGTTGATAGATGGTGCGGTTCATCTATGGAAGCTATTCATGTTGCAGCCGGTAAAATAGCAATGGGCGCAGGTAAAGTTTTCGTATGTGGAGGTGTTGAAAGTATGACTAGAGTTACAACTGGCTTTGAACCAATACCCTATCCTTACACAGATAAAGAAAATCCAAATGTTTATTTTTCAATGGGTATAACTGCTGAAAATGTTGCGAAAAGATATAAAATTTCAAGAACTGAACAACAAGAGTTTGCAATTCAAAGTCATCAAAAAGCTAATGAAGCTGAAGTTAATGGTAAATTTAAAAATGAAATAGTTGAAATTGCTGGCTGCAAAAAAGATGGAAACATACGACCAAAAAGCAATCAAGAAACTTTAGATGGTTTAAAACTTGCATTTGATCAAGAAGGAACTGTTACAGCTGCAACATCCTCGCCTCTTACCGATGGAGCAGCAGCAACATTGATATGTGAAGAAAGCTATGCAAAAGAAAATGGATTAGAGATTTTAGGTAGAATTGTTGCAACTGGAGTTAAAGGGTGTGAGCCTGATGTGATGGGGCTTGGACCTATTGGAGCAACTAAAAAAGCATTAGAGAGAGCAAATTTATCAATTAATGATATTGATATTGTAGAAATTAATGAAGCTTTCGCATCTCAATCAATAGCATGTTTAAAAGATCTTGGTATCGATCAAAAGAAAGCTAATTTAGATGGTGGAGCCTTAGCACTTGGTCATCCTCTAGGAGCAACAGGAGCTAGAATTACCGGCAAAGCTGCGGATTTGCTTAGACGTGAAAATAAGAAATACGCATTATCTACTCAATGTATTGGTTTGGGTATGGGTATTGCGACAGTAATCGAGTCGGTAAATTAATTATCTATTAATTCCTCTTAAACGTTCCGATCTTCTCCTCAATAATTCCGCACTAATTAATATTAAAGTTGATAAAACGATTAAACATGTAGCAACTGCCAGAATTGTCGGACTTAATTGTTCTCTTAAACCTGTCCACATTTGAATTGGAATAGTTGTGTTTTCAAGACCAGCTAAAAATAAAACGACTACAACTTCATCAAAAGAAGTTACAAAAGCAAACAAACCTCCTGATATTACTCCAGGTAAAATTAGCGGAAGTGTAACTTTCATAAATGTATTTACTGGGTTACTACCTAAACTAGCTGCTGCTCTCGTTACACTATGATCAAAACCTGATAATGTTGCAGTAACAGTAATTACAACAAAAGGTGTTCCCAAAATTATATGAGCTAAAACTATTCCTGTATGAGTTGCCGCTAAACCTGCTTTTGCCATAAAAAAGAATATTGCAACACCTGATATAATAAGTGGAACTATCATTGGTGAAATCAAAGTTGCCATTATTATTCCTTTAAAAGGCATATGTCTGCTGCTCAATCCTAATGCAGCAACCGTTCCTAAAATTACTGACCCTAAAGTTGCAAATATAGCAATAATAAAACTATTCTTTGCAGCAAGACCCCATGGATTCTTTGTACCGTAAACCATATCTTTGTACCATCTTAATGAAAAAGCATCTGGGTCTAAATTCTTCATTCCTTCTGAAAAAACAAGAAACTCTTCTGCATTAAACGATAATGGAAATATTACAAACAAAGGTGCTATTAAAAAAATAAAAACAAAAGTACATATAGCAATGTAAAAGTAGTGCCAAATTCTATATCTCGTTTCCGTATACTTTGGTAATGCCATACTAACCTAACTTAATATTATCAACTCCAACTAATTTATTATAAAGCCAATAGATAACCAAAACTCCTCCAAGCAACATAAGTCCCATCGCTGAAGCAAAACTCCAATCTAATGTAGTTTTCATATGATATGCAATTTGGTTGCTAATTAAGGTTCCTGATGCTCCCCCAACTAATGCGGGTGTAATGTAATATCCAATTGCTAAAATAAAAACTAAAAGACACCCAGCCCCAATACCTGGTATTGTTAATGGAAAATATACTTTCCAAAAAGCTACAAAAGGCGTTCCGCCAAGAGATTTGCCTGCTCTCATTAAACTTGGTGAGATAGTTTTCATCACACTGTAAAGTGGTAAGACCATAAATGGTAATAGAATTTGTGTCATTGCAACATAAGTTCCAACTTTATTGTACATCATTTCTGGCCTATTATCGTCTGCCACAAGTCCAATCATTACAAAGAAATCATTAACCACTCCTTGCTGTTGAAGCAATATCATCCAGCTTGCAGTTCTCACCAACAATGATGTCCAAAATGGAAGGAGAACACATATCATTAATAAATTACTATATTTCATTGGAAGTGTTGCCAGTAAATGAGCTATTGGATAACCCATCAAAAAACAGAATACCGTAACAAAGAAAGCAACCTCTACTGTTCTTAACCATAAAATTCTATGTATTCTTCTATCCTCACTAACTTGAGTAATTTTGTTATCCTCATTTAAATACATATCCATAGCTTTTAAATATTTAGCTGAAGTATAAGGAGGTGCAGTTCTTTTAATTGCTTGCCAGTACTCTACATTCCTCCATCTCTTGTGAACTTTCATTATTTGTTCTTTTATACTTTGTGTCTCATCAATTTTATTTCTTTTTACCTGTCTGAATAATTTTTTTGTAATGGTGTTAAACCCATTTTTTTCTTTATTAAGTCTTTGGGCTAATTTTCCATGTTCTTTGTTATCTACAAGAACTTTAAAGTCAGTTAGGAATGAAGCGAATACCTCTTCTGGTGGAAGCTCTTTACCATCCCATGTTTCCATAGACTTAAATGTTTTTGGAAGCATGTTTGTAATCATTTTATCATCAATACTTCTTGTAAACATTTCTCCAATTGGAAAAATATAAGTAATAATCAAAAATAATAGTAAAGGAGCTACAAGTAAAAATGCTTTAATTTTGTTTTTCCTTTCAGCTTTTTTTAAGCTTATCTCTAAAGGAATTCCGTCAGTTGTAAGTATTTGTTTTGTTTCACTGCTCATAAATAAAAAGGGCGACTTAAAAAAGTCGCCCCATATATATTATATTATTCTAGTCTTTTATACTCTTTTATAGACCAGCTTTCATAGCTTCCCACTTCTCACCAAGTTCTGTACCGTTATCAGCCCAGAAAAATGGATCAACTAAAAAGTATTTTTTAGTATTTGCAGGAGCAGTTGGCATTTGTGGCATCATTTCAGTTTTACCATCTTTGTACCAAGGCTCATTTGCTTTGATAATTTCTAAAGATGATAATCTGTAAGGAGCATATGCAATGTATTTAGCACTACCTGCTAACATCTCTGTGTTAGTCATCATCGCTAAAGCCTTTTTAGCATTTGCTTCATCTGGTCCACCTTTTACAAGTGCGAAATATTCATAGTCAAGACCTTGTCCATCCCATACTTGCGCAATTGGAGCACCTTCGCCAACTTCAGCGTTAAAGAATCTTCCATTCCAGCCTGTTGCCATTACAACTTCACCAGCAACTAATAATTCTGGTGGTTGAGCACCAGCTGACCAGAATACACATCCACCATTTGGATCTGTACAAAGCTCTTTGATTTTATTCATTGCTCTGTTAACTCCAGCTTCTGTTTCTAGTAATTTGTAGATCTCAGATCCACCTTTACCCATATAAACACCGTCACCTGCTAAAGCGATTTCTAGGTTTGTAAGAGCTGATTTATAAATTGCTCTTTTTCCTGGAAATCTTTTTGTGTTGAAAAAGTCCTTAATAGTTGAAGGTGCTTTTCCATCAAATGCTCTAGTATCGTATGCGTAGTTCCATGAATATAAAATGTTTCCTACAGCACATTTACTTGGCATTGGAGCAAAGAAGTCTTCACTTGCAGGAGTTCCATCTGGAGCTGCAGGGAAATCTTTGTCAAAATCGAATTCGACGAAAATTCCTTCATCACATCCATTGATAGTATCAAATGCGAATACATCGATTATATCCCAAGTAATTGCACCTGCTTCTTTTTGAGCTTTGATCTCAGATAATCCGCCTGAATAGTCTACCCAGTTGATATCAACACCAAGAGCTTTTGCAGTTGGATCACCATACCCTAGCTTTTGAGACTCTGTATAAGCTCCACCCCAAGATGCTACTGTAACCGCAAATGCAGATGAAGTTATTGAAAGAGCAAAAGAAAGAGCAAGTAATAATTTACTTAATTTTTTCATTTATCCTCCGTTTAAACGTTTAATATAAATTAATTTATATAAGCGAAGTACAACAAAATCGTTATTCAGAGTCAACAGGCCATTTTGTTATAGGAATACTAGACTATTTGATAAATTATTTAGGATCTAGGGCTCTAGCGTCTTGACTGTTCCAGCCTACTTTAATTTCATTACCTAATTTTAAATCTAGCTCGTTTGAGCTGTTTGGAACTTTTAAAATAAATTCTTTATTACCTAAAAGATCTAATCTTACTCTAGTATGATCACCATGGTAGATAACCTCTTCAATCTTTCCAGTTTGATTATTATCCATTTTATCTTTTGGATTTATTAGTGCTCTCTCTGGTCTTATTGAAACTGTTGTTTTATCACCTTTAGAATTAACTGAAATTGGATTAGCTAAAATTTCACCATTTTGCAGTTTAACTTTGCAAACATTTTTTGAAATGTCTGTTACTTCTCCACCAAAAGTATTATTTTCACCTATAAACTCTGCAACGAAAGAATTAACTGGCTCTTCATATAATTTATCAGGACTTGATAATTGTTGAACCTTTCCATCATTAAACACTGCAATCCTATTTGACATTGTTAATGCTTCTCCTTGATCATGTGTAACGTAAACCACAGTAACACCAATATTTTCATGGATGTGTTTAATTTCGTATTGCATACTTTCTCTTAAGTTTTTATCTAAAGCTCCAAGGGGCTCATCCATTAAAACTACCGCTGGATCAAATACGAGAGCTCTTGCAACAGCTACCCTTTGTTGTTGTCCCCCAGACAATTGTGCAGGCATCCTACTTTCAAATCCTGAAAGAGAAACCATCGACAAAGCTTTATCTACTTTTTTATCAATCTCATCTTTTTGAACTTTTCTTACTCTTAAGGGAAATGCTAAATTTTCATAAACTGTCATATGAGGAAACAATGCATAATTTTGAAAAACCATTCCAATTCCTCTTTTGTGTGGTGGAATATTTGAAATAGGATTAGAGTCTAAATATATTTCACCATTTGTTGGTGTTTCAAATCCAGCTAACATCATTAGACAAGTTGTTTTTCCTGAACCAGATGGGCCAAGCATAGTGATGAACTCGCCCTCGGAGATATTAAGATTTAAATCTTTTACTACTAAGACTTTGCCATCGTAACTTTTGTCAACTTTATCAAACTTAACGAATTCTGTATTTTTAGACATCAAGTGTTTAAAACATTTAAGAAGTTAATTATCAATAGCTAATAGTTCTTTATATGTAGCTCTTTTGGAAAATTACAGAATAATTCACAACCTTTGTCGGTTACTCGGATTGCTTCTGATGCTTCTACTCCCCAATCACCAAACTGCATTACTGCAATCATATGAAAACAAACATTTGGTTCAAGTACTGTCATATCGCCTTTATAAATATTTAAAGTATGCTCTCCCCAATCTGGTGGATATCCGATACCTATTGAGTAACCCGTTCTTGATTTCTTCTCGATACCATATTTATCTAAAATTTTCCAAAAAGCTTGGGCAACATCATTTGCTGTATTTCCGGGTTTTGTAGCATCAATTCCAGCTTGCAAAGCTTCTATAGTTTTATTCATTGTATCTATTTTTAATTGATCAGGCTTACCTAATAAAATTGTTCGAGCCATAGGTGCATGGTATCTTTTATAAACACCTGAAAGTTCAATTATAGTTGCTTCACCTTCAACAAATTTATCTTGTGTTGCTGTTAAATGAGAAGCAGATGTGCCTTTTCCAGTTGGAAGAAGCGTTGCAATACTAGAATATTCACCTCCAAATTCTTCTGTGCCATAAAACAAAGACTTTTGAATTTCTCCAACAGCATCGCATTGTCTTGTACCAGGTTTAATTACTTCCATTGCGGTTTGCATTCCTTTTTGAGAAATTAAAGCAGCAGACTTCATATAATTTATCTCTGCATTAGATTTAATTAATCTAGCCCAATTAACTAGTCGATCAGAATCTATTATGTTTGCATTTGGTAATCCCTGTTTAATCTTTTCATAACAAAAAGCTGTAAAATAATGAGCATCCATTTCAACTCCAATAGATAGTTTATCCCATTTTTTTTCTTCAATTACTTTGGTCAAGTAATCATAGGGATGTTTTGGCCAAGTATGAATATAATCCTCATCATAAACAATAATATTATCTTTATTTAAATAGGTTTTTATGTATGCCCCACCTGCATCCTGGTCTCTAACAAAGCAAATTGGTTCTTTTGAATCAACATGTACTAATACACATTGTGCATAATAAAAAGACCAAGCATCGTAGCCTGTAAGATAATTCATGTTATTTGTGTCGTGAGAAATAATTAAATCAATTTTTTTCTCTCTCATCAGAGATTGAACTTTTAATAGTCTTTGTTTGTATTCCTCTTTTGAAAAAGACATAAATTAATCAAACAGTCTTCCAAATCCTTTTACAGATTTATTTTCACCAATGTTTTCCAAAGACTCCCATATTAATGCTTGGTTACTTGAAAGAACTGGTATTCCAAGTTTATCTTCTAATTTTTGTATCAAAGATAGAACTGGTAAAGCAGTACAAGATACAAATAAAGCATCTGACTCACTTACATCTAAGTTTATAAGAACATCAAACAGATAATTTTGATCTACTTTACCAATCTCCATGTCAGATTGAATATCAAAGTATGAATTTGAGGTGATTTCAAAACCAGATGATTTAAAGTAATCAACAACATCATCGTTAACTTTTTTACTATAAGGTGTGAATATAGAAAGTTTTTTAATATTTAATTTTTTCAATGCTTTCAAAGCGGCTGTACTTGGTGTTGAAAGTTTTGCCTCAGGTTTTGCTGCTTGTATTTTATTTTTAATATTATCATATCCTGCTGCTATAGTTCCTGATGTACAAGCATATACAACACAATCTAATTTTTGCTCTGGCAAGATATCTTTTGTTACTTGAGTAATATTCTCTGACATTTTGATCAAATTCTCTTTGGTTAAGGGGTTGTAACATTCTATTCTATTTACAAAAAAATCTATTTTTTTATCTTTAATTACACTTATAAAATCTTTTTCAATCACTAGATCGGTTGCTAAAGCGATAAGTCCAATACGTGGATTTTGGTTATTTTCAAACTTTGGTTCTATTTTTTGTGATTTCATAAATACAATATACCACCACATATTGATTAATCATTAAAATTTAAAAACTGCATCTAATTTCTTGAATGGTAAGAGTAAATAAACGTATAATAAGAAAAATTAATTTTGAAATAAAAATGTTAGATAAAAAAAAGTTTTATATCAATGGCAAATGGGTTGAGCCAGTAAACAAGAATGAATGTGAAGTTATTAATCCATCAACAGAAGAAGTTTGTGCAATTATAAGTCTTGGAAGCTCTGATGATACAAATACTGCAGTCAAAGCAGCAAAATCTGCATTTGAGACTTGGAAAGAAACTACAAAAGAAGAAAGGTTAAATTTATTAGAAAAATTATTAAAAATTTATAATTCTAGATGGGATGATATGACTGATGCTATTACTACAGAGCTTGGTTGTCCTAAAGATTGGTGTTCAGCTAATCAAACATCTTCTGGCGCAGGTCACATAGAAGACTTTATAAAAAGATTAAAAGATTTCGAATTCGAGCCAGGTTTTGATAAAGGATCTACTAATCATATTGTATATGAGCCAATTGGAGTTTGCGGATTAATTACTCCTTGGAATTGGCCTATAAATCAAATTGCTTTAAAAGTAATTCCAGCTTTTGCTACTGGATGTACAATGGTACTTAAGCCATCTGAAATTGCACCATTGTCAGGAATGTTATTTGCTGAGATGATAGATGAGGCTGGATTTCCAGCTGGAGTGTTTAATCTAGTGAATGGTGATGGGCCTGGTGTTGGAACTGACCTGTCAGGACATCCTGATGTTGATATGGTCTCATTTACAGGATCTACTAGAGCTGGAAAATTAATTACAAAGAATGCTGCAGAAACTATAAAAAGAGTTTGTCTTGAACTTGGTGGCAAAGGTGGAAATATTGTTTTTGCTGATGCATATCCTGATGCAGTTAGAGATGGCATTAGAAACGTAATGAGTAATTCAGGTCAATCATGCGATGCTCCAACTAGAATGCTTGTTGAAAAATCAATTTATAAAAGAGCTGTTGAAGAAGCTGCAGACGAAGCTAATAAAATTAAAGTTGATCTTGCTTCAAAAGCTGGTGATCACATAGGACCTGTAATTTCAAAAACTCAATTTGATAAAATTCAGAGTTTAATAAATAGTGGAATTGAAGAAGGTGCTACTTTAGTAGCAGGTGGTCCTGATAAACCTGAAGACTTAAAGAAAGGTTATTTTATTAAGCCGACGGTATTCACTGATGTTAATAATAATATGAGAATTGCTAAAGAGGAAATATTTGGACCAGTATTGTCAATCATTCCTTTTGAAAATGAAGAGGAAGCTATCCAAATTACAAATGACACAGAATATGGATTAGGAAACTATTTACAAACAGAGGATAAAGAAAAGGCTAAAAGAGTTTCAAAAAAATTAAGGTCTGGAATTGTATATGTAAATCATAAAGCAGCAGACTCTGGAACTCCTTTTGGTGGATATAGGCAATCTGGAAATGGACGTGAAGGTGGAACCTGGGGATTGCATGAATATCTTGAGGTAAAAACTATTACTGAATGGAAAAATTAAAATGCTTGGTTATGTAATGGTGGGAACCAATAACTTAGATAAAGCAATAATTTTTTATGATGAAGTCTTAAAAGTTTTAAATTTAGAAAGAAATTATAAAGATGACGTTTGCGCCGGTTACACAGAAAAAAATGGTGACGGAACTATAGAGTTTTATGTAACTAAACCTGTAAATATGAAAGAGGCAACTAATGGAAATGGAACGCAAGTTTCATTTATTACATCATCAAGAAAAATAGTTGACAAGTTTCATGAGATTGGACTTAAGGCAGGTGGAAAAAGTGAGGGAGCTGGAGGTGAAAGACCAGAAGGTTCTGGAGTTTACTATTCATATATTCGAGATCTTGATAATAATAAAATTTGTGCTTTCACAAACAATTAATGTCTTACACTTTAATTCAAGAAAAAATCGATCAAGGAAAAATTATTTTACTTGATGGAGGCATAGGTGCTGAGCTTGAAAAAAAAGGAGCTAAAATGGATCAAAACCTCTGGTGTGGAAAATGTTCGGTAGATAGCCCAGAATTTCTAAAAGAAGTTCATGAAAATTATATTTATGCAGGTGCTGATGTTATTACAACAAATACTTATGCAACTACTCCAATTTCTCTTAGAAAACATGGATATGAAGACTCAATTGAATTATTTAATAAACAAGCAGTTCAAATTGCAAAACAAGCAATTGATAATTCTAAAAAAAGCGTTTGTTTAGCAGGTAGTGTTTCAAGTTATGGAAGTTTTATTAAACTTGGAACAAAGAGTATGAAGCCAAGTTTTAATGAACAGATTAAAATTTTATCAAATGAAGGTGTTGATTTAATAATTTTAGAAGCAATGACATCTCAAGCAGAAATTGTGGAGACTATGCTTGAGTGTTCTTCAAATATAAAGTTGCCTGTTTGGCTTTCTATTTCCTGTGTAATAGATGAGAATACAAAAAATATTACACTTGGCTATGATGATGTGAAGAATAAAACTAAAATTTACGAGGATTTAGAAGAATCGTTGAAAAATTTTAGTAAATTACATAAGGGGCCTATTTTAATTGCTCACTCAGATATTAAAACAACGAGTGCAGCTTTAGACACTGCATTAAAAAATTATAATGGAGTTATTGGTGCATACCCTAATAAAGGCTATTACGAAAAACCAAATTGGAAATTTGTGGATGATTTTTCACCCAATGATTATTTGGAAGTTGCAAAAAAATGGGTTAGCAAAGGTGTAAAAATTGTTGGTGGTTGTTGTGGTATAGGAGTTGAAGAGATAAAAGCTGTTTCAATTTTGAAGCAATAATATATTGTAAAATTATGAAAACGTTTATTGGTGGTATTGGTTGTTTTTGGGACGAAAAAAAATACGATGGTATAAAAGGAATATTATCTACCGAATGTGGTTACTGCGGAGGTGAAGATCCTAATGTTACTTACAAAGCAGTTTGTGGTGGAGATACAGGTCACATAGAAGTAGTTAAAGTTCAATATGATGAAAATATTTTAAGCTATGAAGACATGGTCAGATTATTTTTTAAACTCCATGACTCTACTCAAAAGAATAGACAAGGAACTTATGTGGGAATTCAATATCGTTCTGAAATATTTTATAATAATGATAATGAAAAAAATACAGCAGAGA
>CACMZL010000002.1 GCA_902618205.1 uncultured Pelagibacteraceae bacterium
TGGAATTTTATTATACTTTTCAGATAAGTTTGAATTGAAAAATAAAATTTCTTCAGAATTAAATATTAAAAGTATTATTATAATAGGGTTATTTCAGATTTTAGCTATTATTCCAGGAGTCAGTAGATCAGGTATAGTAATTACAGCTTCAAGATTTTTAAAATTTGACAGAGTTGAATCATCAAAGATAGCTTTTTATTTGTCTATTCCAGCTTTAGCAGGCGCAAGTGTTTTGGGATTTAAAGATGTTATTTATGATCAAATAAATTTTGATGCTATATTTATTTTTTCTACTTCAGCTTCATTTTTATTTTCTTATTTTACAATTAAATATTTTCTTATTTATATTAAAATGTTTAGTTTGAGTTTTTTTGTTATTTATAGAATAGTTTTAAGTATTATTCTTTTTTCAATTATTTACTTATAATTTTTTAGACGTTGGAGCAATTTGAGAAAAAATTACAGCAATAAGAATTAATACACATCCTATAATATTATTTATGTTAAGAACTTGACTTAAAATAATCCATCCAGCAATTGTTGCAAAGACACCTTCAAGAGAGTAAATTATTGCTGCTGGAGCTTCTTCAATATTTTTTTGTGCAAACATTTGTAAAGTAAAAGCAATTCCTCCAGATAAGACGCCTGCATATAATATTGAACTATACTCAGTTAAAATTTTTGTAATAACTACTTCCTCTAAAATAAAAGCAAATATAAGAGATAAACCAAAAACAAGAGCTGCTTGTAATGCTGCATAAAAAATTGGTATATTAAATTTCTCCATAAATTTTCCAGCGAAAATTATATGTAAAGCCCAAAATAGTGAGCATAGAATAACTAAAGCATCACCTATCATAATTTCTGAGTTTGAAAAATCACTTAATAGGTAAACACCTATTATACACAAACCTATTGAAGGCCAAAGACTCCAATGGACTTTAATAGAATAAATAAAAAATAATAAAATTGGAACTAATGGAACGTAAAAAACTGTAAAAAAAGCTGCATTAGCTATATTCGTGTATTGTAAGGCGGCTTGTTGCAAGTAGGTGCCCAAAAATAATGATATACCCATTAAAAATAAATATTTTAAAAATAATTTTTTATCAGAATTGATTTCATAATTAATTTTTTTTCTTTCTAAAATTAAAGCAATGGGTAGGACTGTAAGAAAACCAACAAAAAATCTAGATGCATTGAATGTTAATGGACCAATATTGTCCATGCCTGTGTCTTGAGCAATGAAAGCAGTGCCCCAAATAAATGTTGTTATCAAAGCGCATATAAGCGATGTAGTTTTGGACATTAATTAAATTAAACTTAGATAATATTATTCATTCTACAACAGCTATCAAAATCTTCTTTATTGATATAGCAACCAGCCATTTTTCTTATACCTGAAAATTTACCTCTTCCATGCATTACTCTCCAATTATTAAAAATTAGTAATTCACCAGGTTTTAAAATATGCCTCCACTGATATTGCTTTTGGTTTGCCATCGTATCAAATACTTTAATTGCTCTATAAAAATTAATTGTTTTCTGGTTGGTTTCTCTAAAAGGTGCTCTATCGTAATTGTTAAAACTAATTTGATCAAAATTATTTTTTTCATTTAATTTTATTATTGGTCTTTTTGCTTCAAGGCGAACACCATCACCAATATAAGAACCTTTAACTTTTGTATTTGTTAAAGTTTTAAAATGTTTTTTATATTTTTGTTTGATTTCATTTGCCAATTTAAATCCATCTACCATTATAGAATCTCCACCTTTAGCATCATACTTACAACAAAGCAGTAATTGTAAACCCGGAGCGTCATTACTATATGTAGAGTCAGTATGTGGTCTCAGTTCTTGGTTTGAATATGCACTGTCTGCTTTTTTATTATTTGACTCAAAAGTCCACAATCCTCCAAAAATTGAATTTCTGACATAACCTATTTTTTTAGCTATATATTCAACAGAGTTTAAATTCTTTGAACAATTTCTTACGACTGCAAAACCATATATGTGAATTTTTTTTAATAAATTTTTAAATCCAACTTTAGTTTGTAATTGCTTATAGTTAATGAAAATTTGATTTTTTATGTCTTTATCTTTCCAAAATTGAGTATCGCTTTTAGTTTCTTCTTTTTTTAAAGAATTTTTTTTTAAAAATTCATATGAATATTTGGTTGGTTTATTTTCATCAGACCATAATATTTCAATGAATTTCCCTTTTTTTAATAATTTTGCTTTTTTAACTTTGATATTAATGTCTAAATTTGCGGTATAAGTTATTCTTTGATTGGTTTTAAAATCCCAGTTTTCTTTATTTTTAATATGATCTCTTAACCAAATATTAGGAAATGTTTCAAACTTATTGTCATTAAAGTAAAATACGGTTTTATTATTTAAAAGTTTAAAATTTTTGATCATTGCTTAGCTAATTTGTAGGCAAAGTTTTTACCAAGGTTATTTTTTAATTCATTATTAAATCGTGAACCCTCAGCACCGTCAATAATTCTATGATCATAAGAGAGAGATAAAGGCAACATTGTTCTAGGTTTAAATTGTCCATCAATATAAGCAGGTTTAATATAAGTCCTTCCTATTCCTAAAATAGCAACCTCAGGATAATTTATTATAGGTGTAAAATAAGTTCCTCCAATGCCACCTAGGCTTGTTATAGTTATGGATCCTCCATAAAACTCTTTTTTATCTATCTTCAAATTTCGGCAATCATCACTAACTTTTTTTAGGTCCTTACTTATTTGATCTATATTCTTTTGATTAGCATTTCTTATTTTTGGCACCATTAAACCATTGGGAGTATCAACTGCAATTCCTACATGGAAGTATTTTTTTAATGTTATTTTTCCATTTTCAATATTGTCAATAGAACTATTAAATCTTGGAAAAACTTTCAAAGCTTCAACAACTGCCTTTATAATAAATGCCAATGGAGTAATTTTCTTTTTTTCTCCAGTAAAAGTATCAGTCAAATTTTGTCTAAATTCTTCTAGCTCAGTAATATCTGCTTCATCACAACTAGTAACATGCGGTATTGTTTGCCAAGAATTTGATAAATGTGGAGCAGCAATTCTTTTAATTCTTGGTATATCTTGAATTTCTACATCTCCAAAATCAGCGTGATCATATTCTGAGGGCTTTATAGATGGAGCCTTCTTTTCTTCTTGAGGTTTATTAAAATTAGAAGATACGAATTTTTTTATATCCTCCTCTATAATTCTCCCTGATCTTTGTGATCCAGTAATATTATTAATATCAACACCAAGTTCTCTTGCAAATTTTCTAGTTTTTGGGCTAGCAAGTGCTTTGCTTGATTTGAATACACTAACTCTATTATTTTTTAATATTTCTTTTGGTTTTGAAATTACTTTTTCGGATGGTTTTTGTATAATAGTTTCTTCTTTAATCTCTTTAACCTCTTCATCAATTTGCTCATCTGGTTTTTCTTCTTCTGAACCAATTATTAGTATTGATGAACCCTCTGAAACTTTATCACCAACTTTTAAATTAACTTTTTTAACACTACCTGAGTATGGGCTTGGTATCTCAACACTTGATTTATCGCTTTCTATTGTAATTATCGGATCATCTTTATTAATATTTGATCCTGCCTCTATTAATACTTCAATTACTTCAACATCTTTAAAATCACCAATGTTAGGAACTAATACTTCTTTCTCGCTCATTATAATTTTGTGGGCATAGGCTTATCTTTATCAATTTTATATTTTTTAATTGCATCTACCGCATGTTTAGAAGCAATTAATTGTTCATTAGATAAAATACTTAAGCCATATGCAACTATATGCTCTTTATCGACTTCAAAAAATTTTCTTAGATTTTTTCTTGTATCACTTCTACCAAATCCATCTGTACCCAATGAATAAAAACTTTTATTTATGTAAGGTCTAATTTGGTCAGAATTCATTCTCATGTAATCTGAAGCTGCTAAAATAGGACCTTCGGTTTTTCCTAGGCATTTTTCAACGTAAGAGATTTTTTTCTCTCCTCCTGGATTAAGCAAATTATACCTTTCTGTTTCAAGTCCCTCTCTTCTTAATTCATTAAAACTGGTAACACTCCATACTTCACTATCAACTTGATATTCATTATGTAAAATTTCTGCTGCTTCAATCATCTCTCTTAAAATTGTTCCTGAACCCAATAATTGAATCTTATTTTTTTTATTCTTGCTGAAATCTTTTATTTTGTACATCCCTTTTAATATGCCTTCTTCACAATCTTTGGGCATCTCTGGATGAGAATAATTTTCATTCATTGTTGTAATATAGTAAAAAATATTTTCATGTTTTTCATGCATTCTTCTTAAACCTTCTTTAAAAATTGTAGCTAATTCATAATGAAAGGTTGGATCATAAGAAACACAATTTGGAATTGTTGATGCTAATAAATGACTGTGACCATCTTGGTGTTGAAGGCCTTCTCCAGCCAAAGTTGTTCTTCCAGCTGTAGCTCCAATTAGAAATCCTCTTGTTTGACTATCTCCAGCTGCCCACGCAAAATCGCCAGTTCTTTGAAAACCAAACATAGAATAAAAAAGATAAATTGGTATCATTTCTATATCATGATTTGAATATGATGTTCCTGCAGCTATCCATGATGCCATGGATCCAGCCTCATTTATTCCTTCCTCTAAAACTTGACCACTTTTCTCTTCCTTGTAAGAGCTTAATTGAGCTGAGTCCTCTGGCTCATATTTTTGACCTTCATGCGCATATATACCTATTTTTTGGAAAAAACCTTCCATACCAAATGTTCTTGCTTCATCAGGGATTATTGGAACAAGTCTTGGAGCAACATTTTTATCTCTTAGCAAATTCGTCAACATCCTAACAAGTGCCATAGTAGTTGACATTTCTTTTTCACCGGTTGATTTTTTCATAAAGTCAAAAATATCATTACTTGGTGTTTTGATTGGTTTCGAAAAAGACGATCTCTCAGGAATATATCCTCCTAAAGCCAATCTTCTTTTTTTTAAGTATTTTATTTCCTCTGAATTTTCATCAGGTCTAAAGTATTCTATATTTTTGACTTGTTCATCTGTTAATGGAACATCAAATCTATCTCTATAATATAGCAAATCATCTACACCTAATTTTTTTTGCTGATGGGTTGTATTTATACTTTCACCAGATTTTCCCATACCGTATCCTTTAATTGTTTTAGCTAATATGACTGTTGGTCTGTCTTTTGTGTTAATAGCTTTGTGATAAGCAGCATAAACTTTATGCGGGTCGTGACCGCCTCTATTTAATTTCCAAATATCGCTATCCGTATAACTTGCAACTAGATTTTTAAGTTCAGGGTATTTCCCAAAGAAGTTATCTCTAACATATAAACCGCCTTTTGCTTTAAATGCTTGGTATTCTCCATCAACCGCTTCGTTCATTCTTTTTACAAGTAAACCTGATTTATCATTTGCGAGTAAAGGATCCCAATATGATCCCCAAATGACTTTTATTACATTCCATCCAGCTCCTCTAAAAATTCCTTCTAATTCTTGAATAATTTTACCATTGCCTCTTACTGGACCATCTAATCTTTGTAAGTTGCAGTTCACAACATAAATCAAGTTATCTAACTTTTCTCTTGCTGCTAAACCAATAGATCCTAAAGCTTCAGGCTCGTCTATTTCACCATCTCCTAAGAAAGACCAAACTTTTCTATTCTCATCTTTTATTAATTTTCTATTAATAAGATATTTCATAAATCTTGCCTGATAGGTTGCCATCATTGGTCCAAGACCCATGGAAACAGTTGGAAACTGCCAAAACTTAGGCATAAGCCATGGATGAGGATAAGATGACAAACCTCCTGGGTAAACTTCCTGTCTGAATCTATCTAATTGCTTCTCGTCAAGTCTTCCTTCCAAAAAAGCTCTAGCGTAAATACCTGGCGCTGAATGTCCTTGGAAATAAATTAAATCTCCACCAAATTTATTACTTTTAGCTCTCCAAAAATGATTCATTCCTATATCATAAAGAGTTGCTGCTGAAGCAAATGTCCCAATGTGACCTCCTAATGAAGGATCTCTCATGTTTGCTCTGACAACCATCACTGCTGAATTCCATCGAATTAGTGCTCTGATTTTTCTCTCGATATTTTGATCGCCTGGAGATTTTATCTCTTCATCTGCTGGTATAGTGTTTATGTATGGTGTATTTTGGGTGTAGGGTATATTTGATCCCTCTTTATATGCCTGATCAATTAATTGTTTAATTAAAAAATGAGCTCTCTCAGGTCCTTCGGAATGTACTACCGCAGACAAAGATTCTAACCATTCTTTTGTCTCTTGAGGATCAATATCATTGTTATTTTCAACTATTTCTAATCTTTCATTATGTTCTTCTACTTGTGTATTTTCTACATTGATCTCTTTATGTGCACTCGTATCTAATTCAGAATTATTATATCCATTAGAATTTTCCGCTTCGGCAATTATTTTTTCCGTTGCAGGTGGTATCTTTTCAATAGTTTCTTGTTTTTGCTTAGTTCCATTCTCAGAGGATAATGTTAGTATCAAATCTCCTTCAGAAACTTTATCACCAATCTTTATGTTAATACTATCTACGACACCCTCAAAAGCAGATGGTACTTCAACACTTGATTTATCACTTTCTAAAGTTATTACAGGGTCATTTTTAGAGATTTTATCTCCTTCTTTTACAAGAATTTCTATGATTTCTACTTCTTCAAAATCTCCAATATCTGGAACTAGTAATTTTTCACTCATTTCGCTATTTGTATATATATATATTATTTACTTTTAATAGATGTATATTTTTGACCATTATTAAAATTTAGTAAAATTAATAATAAATGTTAAAAGAATAGATTATATTTAGCGCCTGTAGCTCAATTGGATAGAGCGCTTGGCTACGGACCAGGAGGTTCTGGGTTCGACTCCTAGCAGGCGCACCAAAAAGAAGGAAAAATGAAAATATCTTTGCAAAAATCTGTAATTTATTTTTTTGTAATAGTGTTAATAATATTATTTTTAATAACTTTAATAATTTAATGAAAAAATTTAAACAAATTAGCGTTAAAAAAGGTTTCATGAGACACAATGGTGGTTTGCTACTAAGAGATATCTCAAAAACTAAATATGAATTTAAAACTAAAATAAAAAAAAACCATCTTAACAGAGCTGGCATAACTCATGGTGGGTATATAGCATCGATCATAGATACCGGGTGTGGATCCGGAGCCCATAGAATTTCGGGTAATCAGCCTTGTGTAACTATAGCACTTAATATTAACTTTATCGGACCTTCAACTATTGGTGATGAAATTTTTGGATATGTAAAAATTAAAAAAAAAACAAAAAGCATGGTTTTTTTAGAGTGCTATTTAGAATGTAAAGGTAAAATAATTG
Organism: uncultured Pelagibacteraceae bacterium; assembly: GCA_902618205.1. Classification (GTDB taxonomy): domain Bacteria; phylum Pseudomonadota; class Alphaproteobacteria; order Pelagibacterales; family Pelagibacteraceae; genus Pelagibacter. The sequence continues at coordinate 7,412 of CACMZL010000002.1, forward strand.
CATCTGCTACAGGTATTTGGAAAATACTTCAACGTAAGTTACCCCATGCAGGTCTAAGCTAAATTCTTCTTCTTATATTTAAATAACCAAAGATAGATAAAAGAATAAGAGCGATAGGATAAATTATTTCTTTTTTTGGTCTATTCTGATTTTCAATTTTAAATTCATTAATAATGTCTCCCATATCTAAACCAGATTTTTTTGCAATTCCATTCCATTTTAAAGTATCAATTATGGTTTTATTATCTTCTACAACTAAGCTCATTCCATAATCATCTAAACTGAAATTTTCATCAAAACTATTTTTTTCAATTACAAATAATTTATATCTTTCGCCATACTCTGTAAGTCTAGTAATTTTAATTCTTATCTCTTTATTATAATCAAACTGTTTTTTGTTTATTTCTTCAATACTTAAATAGTTATATTTTGGGTAAAATTTATTTAGAATAAATTCTGGAGATAATAATGATATTGAAATTATTAAAAAAATAATAATCTCATACCATCTCAGTTTATTTATAAACCATCCCTGAGTAGCAGAGGTAAATACTAAAATCCCAATCAATGAGGTTGCTATGACCATTAAGCCATGCCATATACTTTCAATACCAATTAATAATAACTCGCTGTTAAATAAGAATACAATAGGAAGTATTCCAGTTCTCAGACTATACCAAAATGCCTGGGCTCCTGTTCTTAATGGGTCTCCACCCGAAATAGCAGCAGCTGCGTAAGATGCTAAGCCAACTGGAGGTGTTACGTCTGCCATTAGACCAAAATAGAATACGAATAAATGAACCGCAATTAAAGGAAAAATAAATCCTGATGCATTTCCAACATCAACAAGAACAGTTGCCATTAGAGACGCTACAACAACATAGTTTGCCGTAGTTGGTAAACCCATACCCAGCAGTAAACACAAAATAATAGTCAAAAATAAAAGAATAATGACATTATCTTTTGCAATCGACTCGATTACAATTATTAAATTAGTGCTCAAACCTGTAGATCCAACTGCACCAACTATTATACCTGCTGTTGCAATTGCTATTCCGACACTAACCATATTCAGGGCGCCCTTTTCGAAACCAACAATAGTTTGGTTATACCAATATATTAAAGCATTCTTAAAGTTCTTTTCTTTAAAAATTTTATTTAAAAGATTAACTATAATTAAAGTTATTGTTGCAAAAAAAATAGAGTAAGAAGCCGTAAGCCTCATATAAACTAGTAGATATATAAGAACAAATATTGGAACTAAAAAATGTATTCCTTCAAAAAATGTTTTTTTCAATTTTGGAATATCGTTTTCATCCATACCTTTTAAATTTAATTTAAGCGCTTCAAGGTGAGATATATAAAATAGTGCAATGTAAGAAATTATAGCTGGTAAAAAAGCATGTTTGACAACTTCAAAATATGTAACACCGATAAAACTTGCCATCACAAAAGCTGCTGCTCCCATAACAGGAGGCATTATTTGACCATTAACTGATGAAGATACTTCGATTGCACCCGCTTTTTCTTTGGAAAAACCAGTCTTTTTCATAATTGGAATTGTAAATGTTCCAGTTGTAACAGTATTAGCAATTGATGATCCAGAGATTAATCCTGTCATACCAGATCCAAGAATAGCTGCTTTGGCAGGACCACCTCGCATTTTTCCAACCATTGCAAAAGCTAAATCTAAAAAATATTTACCCCCTCCAGCAGTCTCTAAAAGTGCTCCAAAAAGTACAAAGAGAAATATGAAATCTACAGAAACACCTATCGGAATTCCGAAAATAGCTTCTTGATCAAACCATTGAAAACCAACTAACCTTTTTAATGATAATCCACCATGAGAAATTATGTCTGGTGCATATTGCCCAAAATAAGAAAATAACAAAAAACAAACTGCAATAACAACTAATGGGACACCTATTACTCTGCGTGTAGCCTCTAAAAGAATTAATATTCCAATTATTCCGAGTATTAACTCAATTGGAATAGTAAAATTATCGGAAAGATTTATTTTAAGTAATATTCCACCCCTATCTACTAATTGATCATAAAAAACATAAATATATAAACAACAAATTGCACCTGTTATTGCAATTAATATATCCATAAAATTTACTTTTTTACCCCTTGCATATGGAAATATTAAAAAAGCTAGTAAAAGTGCAAAGCCAAGATGAATTGCTCTAGCTGGTAAACCTTTAAACATTCCAAAATTTAACCAAAATGGAAATGGAGAAGCATACCAAAGCTGAAATAAAGACCAGGTTATTGCAATAATAGCAACTAACTTTAAATGAAAACCTGTTAGGTTTCTTGTAGGAGAAAGATCTTCTTTAATCTTATTTTCAATTTTTTTATCTATGTCTGCTGACATTCAGCTTAATATATAAAAAAAAAGGCCCAATAGATATATTGGGCCTAAATTTTTTATATAGATTTAATTACATTAAACCAGCTTCTTTATAATATTTAACAGCTCCAGGATGAAGTGGTGCTGATAAGCCATCAGCTATCATATTTTTTTTCTCTAAAGGAGCGAAAGCTGGATGTTGTTTTCTAAAATCATCAAAATTTTCAAAAACAGCTTTTGTAACCTGATAAACTAAATCCTCAGAAACATCCATACTTGTTACTACAGTAGCTTTAACACCAAATGTAGTTACATCTTTTTTCTGTTTAGTATAAGTACCTTTTGGAATTGTTGCAGATGCATAATAATCAGCTCCACTAATAATTCCATCAATTACATCTCCTGTTAAATTGATTGGCATTGCTTTAGCCGCACATGTTGCCGCTTGTTCCATTGCCCCATTTGGAAAACCTACTGAATATCCAAACGCATCAATTTTACCATCGCATAGAGCTTTTACTTGCTCTGAAGATGTTAGCTCAGTAACTGATTTAAAGAAGCTGTTGTCAACTCCCATAGCTTTCATTAATTCTTCCATAGTTCCTCTTTGACCAGAACCTGGATTTCCAATGTTTACTACTTTTCCTTTAAGACCCATAAAATCTTTGACTTTTGCTTTTTTTCTAGCCCAGATTTGAAATGGCTCATTATGTACTGAGAATACAGCTCTTAAATTTTTGAATTGTTTCCCTTCCCATTTGCTTGATCCATTGTAAGCATGATATTGCCAGTCAGATTGTGCTACACCAAATTGAAACTCGCCATCTTTTATTTGTCCGATGTTATAATTTGAGCCTCCAGTTGAAGGAGCGGTACATCTGTAAGCTTTATCTTTCATACCTTTTTTTCTACCATGTTCAGCACTAATTGCTGATTTGTGTAACATTTTACAAATAGCGTTTCCTGTCTGAAAATAAACTCCAGTTGGTCCTCCTGTGCCTATTGTAAAAAACTCTGCTGATTTTGCTATTGATCCGAATGAAAATATAGCAACAAAAATAATCAGAGAGCTTGATATTGTTGATAATATTTTTTTCATATACCCTCTCTAAAGTTTTAAAATTGAATCTAACTATTTATTACTACGAGTGTCTAGTAAATTCAGTTAATATAAGTATTGTTAATTAAGGAATTTTTTAACTGATTATTATTTTTCAACCCAAGATTTTAATTTATTTACTCCTTCTACAACCTTAGGGGCGTACAATTTTATTAACTCATCATTAATATCAGTTTTTTCATTAATATTTTTCATAAATATATCGCCGTCAAAATCTGTAAAACTTAGACGAACAATCATCCTTTTTTCATCAAATCCAAAGTCACTTCCTGGAAGTAAAGCAATATTTAAATTAGTTAAAATTTCATCACACATGATTGAAGAATTATTAAATTTCTTGTTCAAAAATTCAGGCATCAAATAAAAGCCACCCATGGGTTTGTTCATAATAATATTATTAGATTTTAAATTTCTATATACGTATTCTCCAACAGCTTTAAGAATTTTTTTTGATTTTAAGATATATTCATCATGGTTAGCATTAAAAGCAGATATTGCAGCAAACTGTATTGGTGAACTTACGGCGGAAAATGTTTCACTTGCTAAAACTTTCATAGATTTAAGTAATTCAATTTTTTTCTTTGGTATTATAAAGTACCCAAGTCTCCATCCTCCAGCGCCACACCATTTACTAAGTCCGTTACTTATTACGACATTATCAGGGCAGTGTTCGAAAATAGAAATATAATTTTCATCAAATGTTAATTCAGAATAAATTTCATCCGATAAAACTAAAATATTATACTTTTTTACTATTAAAGAAATTTCTTTCAAATTTTCGCATACTTGTCCTGATGGATTATTTGGAGAATTAAGAAATAAAAGATATTTTTTATCTGGTTTTTTTAAAATAATTTTTTCTATTTCTTGAGCTTTAGGAAACCAATTATTTTCAGCAGATGTTTGTATCCAATTATAGTTATTTTTAGCTATTATTGATTGTGGCTTATAAGATACCCAACTTGGAGCTGGCAATAAAACTTCGCCTTCAAATGCTAAATGCATCAAGAACATAAGCTCTTTGGTACCAGGACCAATTATGACTTGATCTGAGTCAAAATTATAATTTTTCTTTTTTGACTCATATTTTGCAATTGAACGTCTTAATTTATCTAATCCTTGGATAGGTAAATAACTTTTTTGATGTGCATTTTTTTTTAATTCTTCAACAATAGTAATTGGAACTGGAAATGGTGATTGTCCAAATCCAAACTTAATAATATTTTTTCCCTCAATTTCGATAACTTTTGATTTTTCATTTATTTTTAGTGTTGCTGATAAACTTAGGTTTTTGATTGTATCTTTGATCATTACGATTTTAATTCAGTAAGATTTTTATATTCATTTAAAGCAAAAGGATTGGATAATGCTTCAATATTATTTATTTTGTTGCCATCTATTATATTTTTAACAGCTACCTCTACAATTTTACCATTCTTAGTTCTGGGAATATCATTTACTGCAATTATTTTAGCAGGTACATGTCTTGGAGAAGCCTCATATCTAATTGTTGTTTTTAATTTCGAAATTAATTTTTCATTTAATCTATTATTTTTTGATAATATTACAAAAAGTATTATTCTTACATCATTATCCCAAGATTGACCTACTACGATAGACTCTTTTACTTCTTTAAATTTTTCTACAACAGAATAAATTTCAGCTGTGCCAAGTCTAACACCGCCTGGGTTTAATGTTGCATCAGATCTTCCATAAATAATATAAGACCCATTATTCTTTCTCTCGGCATAATCTCCATGATGCCAAATATTTTTAAATTTTGAAAAATAAGCTTTTTTATATTTAACTTTTCCAGGATCATTCCAAAATTTTAAAGGCATTGATGGAAAAGGGTTTCTGCAAACTAATTCTCCTTTTTTATTTAAAATTGATTTACCTTTTTCAGAAAACACTGCTGTATCCATGCCAAGACCATTGTTTTGTATTTCGCCAATATTTACAGATGAATAAATGTTTCCATTTACAAAACAGGAGACAATATCTGTTCCTCCAGAAATAGATGCTAAATGAACATTTTTTTTTATATTTCTGTAAACAAATTCAAAGCCATCTTTAGAAAGTGGAGATCCTGTAGAACAAATTGTTTTTAAAAACTTGAGTTTTATTTTTTCTTTTACCTTAACATTCTGTTTAATAAGTTGATCAATATATTTCGCACTTATACCAAATAGAGTAACTTTCTCCTTATTTGCAATTTTTAACAATAACTCTGGAGATTTATGCATAGGAAAACCATCAAATAGCAATATTGATGCTTTAGATGCTAGGGCTGTAATAAGCCAATTCCACATCATCCATCCACAAGTTGTAAAGTAAAATACATTATCATTTGGTTTTATATTGCAATGTAATTGATGCTCTTTCAAATGTTGCAATAAAACACCGCCAGATCTATGGCAAATACATTTTGGTTTACCTGTAGTGCCGCTTGAATATAAAATTGCTAATTCGTGGTCAAAATCAAATTTTTTTAATTTATTCCTGCTTATTTCAAGTTTTTTAATCTCAGTGAAATTATAAATTTTTATATTTTTAATTTTGTTAAATTTTCTTAATTTTTTTCCAGGGTAATTTAAAATTAATACTGATTTTATACTTTTTATTTTTTTTAATATTTTAGGCAATCTCTCAATAATATTTATTTCCTTTCCGTTATAATAATATTTATCAGTAATAACTAGTAATTTAGGTTTAATTTGGGAAAAACGTTCGATAACACCAGGTACACCAAAATCAGGTGAGCACGAGCTCCAGATTGATCCTATAGCGCTAGCACCTAAAAAACACTCAACTGTTTCTATCTGATTTGGAGTATATGCTGCTATCCTATCCTTTTCAGAAATATTTATTTTTTTGTAAAATGTAATTATTTTTTTTACATCTATATTAAGTTCTTTCCAGGATTTTTGCTCTCTGTAACCATTTTCACTAACAAATGTGATAGCTTTTTGATTGGAATTTTTAGCTAAAAGATTTTCTGCAAAATTTAATTTTGAATTAACAAAAAACTTACTATTAATAAGATCCTTTGTTAGTTTAAATTTATCAGTTTTTGCTCCAATTATTTCAAAATAGTTCCAAATAGAATTCCAAAAATCTTTTGGATTTTTTACACTCCAGTTTAGTAACTTTTTATATTTTCCAGAAAAATTGTATTTATAATTCTTTGAAACAAACTTCTCGTATTTAAATAAATTCGAATTCTTTATAAGTTCTCTTGACGGTTCCCAAAGTTTTTTAGGCATTAAAAATTTATATTTATATTGTAAAATTTATGCTAACCTTAGATGATAAAAATTGAAAATGAGAACTTTTTCCTATCTGATTCGGACTAGTTTTAGTCTATTTTTGTTCTTTTTGAGTAACAAAATATAGTAGGCCAAAAAAAGACCATACTAAAAGTTGATATGTCAAAAAATAAGATCACAGCAGTCCTTGGACCTACAAATACTGGTAAGACCTTTTTAGCTATAGAGACAATGCTTTCTTTTGAAAGTGGAATGATAGGATTTCCCCTAAGACTTCTGGCGAGAGAAGTTTACGACAAAATAATACAAAAAGTAGATGCTTCGAAGGTAGCCCTTATTACAGGGGAAGAAAAAATTATACCACTTAATGCTAAGTATTTTTTATGTACTGTAGAATCAATGCCTGTAGATAAGGTTTTAGATTTCGTAGGTATTGATGAAATTCAAATGTGTTCAGATCAGGAAAGAGGTCATATTTTTACAGATAGATTATTAAATCTGAGAGGTGAAAAATTAACAATGTTAATGGGTTCAAATACTATTAAAAATATTATTCAAAAACTTGATGAAGATGTTGAATTTATAAACAAACAAAGATTATCAAAGCTATCATTTGGAGGACATAAAAAAATTTCAAGAATCGAGAGAAAAAGTGCAATAATAGCTTTTTCAACAGAAGAAGTTTATGCGATCGCAGAATTATTAAGAAGACAAAAAGGTGGTGCAGCAATTGTGATGGGATCTCTCAGTCCTAAAACTAGAAATGCTCAAGTAAATTTATATCAATCAGGGGACGTTGATTATCTGGTTGCTACTGATGCTATTGGAATGGGAATAAATATGGATTTAGATCATGTTTACTTCTCAAACTTAAAAAAGTTTGATGGAAAAAAAATAAGAAGACTAAAATTATCAGAAATTGGACAAATTTCAGGAAGAGCAGGTCGATATTTAAATGATGGCAGTTTTGGTATTACAGGTGAATGTGGTGAAATTAACCCAGAAGAGATTGAATTTTTAGAAAATCACAATTTTCCAGAAATACAAAATATATTTTGGAGAAATTCCAACTTAAAATTCAATAATAAAGAAAATCTACTGAAATCATTAGAAGAAAAACCTGATAAAGATTGGTTAAGAAGAGTTGGAGAATGTGAAGATGAGAAAGTTTTAAAATATTTTTTAAAAGAAAATAATAGCTCTATAGAAAATAATTCAAATGTTCTAAAAATTCTGTGGGAATGTTGTCAAATACCTGATTTTGTTAAGAAAAATTATGGTCATCATTTGGAAGTTGTTGGAAAGGTATTTAATTTTTTAATAAGTGAAGAAAAAAAAGTGCCAAATTATTATATGAAAAAACAGCTTTCAATGCTTGATAAACTTGAAGGAAATGTAGATTCAATTTCAAATAGAATATCTAATGTTAGAACTTGGTCATATGTTTCAAACAAATCTAATTGGGTTGAGAATCAAGATTATTGGATTGAAAGAACTAAAAACTTAGAAGATAAATTATCTGATAGACTTCACGACGAATTAACAAAAACATTTATAGATAAAAGAGCCAGTGTTTTAGCAAAAGGCTTAAAGCAAGATATTGAATTAAAAACCGAGATTGTTGAGAAAGAAAAAGTATTAATTAATGGTCAATATATTGGAATTTTAAAAGGGTTGAAGTTGCAATTAGATTTTAAAGTAGATGCCCTAGATGCAGATATTAAATCATTAAAAAAAGCTGCAAGGCAAAATGTAGGTCCAGAAATAATTAATAGAATACAACAAATAATAGATACTGGACTAATAGAGTTAAAAGATGATTTTAAAATTTATTGGAGAAATGATCCTATAGGGAAACTAATACCTGGATCTGATTACCTTAATCCAAAAATAGATTTAATGATTGACGAAATGATTGAAAATAACCAAAGAAATAATTTAAACGATTATCTAAATCAATGGATTAAAAAAAAAATTGAAACTGAACTAAATAGCTTAATTGAATTAAAAAATATAAAGGAGGAAAACCCTGAACTTAGAGCTTTAGCCTACAGACTTTATGAAAATAACGGTGTTATAAAAAGATCAAACATCAATGAGTACTTAAAAAAAATCAATCAAGATGATAGGAAAAAATTGAGAAAACTGGGGGTTAAGTTTGGAAGATACCATATATTTCTATTTAAGTTATTCAAACCAAATTCTGTATCTTTAAGAATATTACTATGGAAGAATTATAATAATGAATATTTAAATTTAACACCGCCAACTTTTGGATTAAACTTTTTGAATAATATGAAATCTACAAATAAAGATTTTATGTTACTTTGTGGCTTTGAAAAATTTGATGATATATACGTTAGAATAGATATACTTGAAAGATTATTCTTATTAATATTCAATTCAGAAAAAGATTACAAAAAAGAGATAAAAGTCATACCTGAAATGTTAAACTTGCTTGGTTGTTCAAAGGAAAATTTTAATAAGCTTCTAAAAAAAATGAACTATAAAATTTACGAGAAAGAAAATGAGTTCTATATAAAATATATCCCATTAAAAAAGAAAATTTTTAAAAAACATGACAAAAAAGACTATTCTAATAACCCTTTCAATGTATTAAATGAATTAAATTTAAAATAATGTTTCGCTTATTTAAAAAAAAAGAGAATGAAAGTGATGAAAATCATTTGTCTTTAATTAGTGTCGCTGCCCTTCTAATACACTCAGCAAAAATAGATCAAAATTTTACTGAAAAAGAGAGAGCCATAATTAAAAAAGCTTTGATAGAAATGGGTGCTGATGAAAAAAACTTAGATCAAATAATAAAAGATGCAGAATTTAAAGAAAAAGACTCAAACCAAATCTTAGAATTTACTAAAGAGGTTAAAAATAAAAATATAGATGAAAAAAAGATAGTTATTGAGGCATTATGGAACATAATTTATTCAGATGAAAATGCAGATATTTATGAGACAAACTTAATGAGAAGACTTGCTGGACTATTATACCTCGATTCTAAAATAGTTGGAGATTTAAAAGAGAAAGCCAAATCTAAACTATGACTTATCTAGTTAATGACAAATGTATAAAATGTAAGCATACGACTTGTGTCGATGTATGCCCGGTAGATTGCTTCTATGAAGGAAAAAATATGCTTGTAATTAAACCTGATGAGTGTATAGATTGTGGCGTTTGTGAACCAGAGTGTCCAATAGATGCTATAGTTTCAGACACAGAGGCTGGAAGTGAAAAGTGGTTAGAAGTCAATAAAAAGTATTCGGAAATATGGCCTAACATTACTGAAGCAAAAGATCCATTGCCTGATCACGAAAAATATAAAGATGAAGAAAATAAGTTTGATAAATACTTTGAAGAAAACATTTAAAAAAAAAAAATCTGTAATTAAAAAAAAAAAATCAAGAACTTTAATTAAATCAAAATTTGATAAAGATGTAAGTAAAGTAAAAAAAAATAAAATTTTAACTAAAACAAAAAAAGTTAAAGTCCAAAAAAAAAATATAAAAACTATTTCAAAATCAAAATCATTAAAAACACAAAAAAAAGACGTTACTGAGACAAATTCTAATTTACTTCGTATACCTAAAAACAGTGAACAAAAACCTGAGATAAAAAAAGTAAAAAAACAAGAAGTTGAAAAAAAAGAATATAAAATTAAAGATTATGTTGTTTATCCAAAACATGGAGTGGGTCAAATAACGGAGTATAAGAAAATGAATATAGGCGGAATCGATATCGAAACATATATTATTAAGTTTGAAAAAGATAAGGCGAATGGGATGGTGCCAGTAAATAAACAATCACATTTGAGACCTTTGGCAACAATTAACCAGGTAAATAAATGCATCAGTATTTTAAAAAGTAAGCCAAAAATTAAAAGAAGTATGTGGAGTAGGAGAGCTCAGGAATATGAAGCAAAAATATCCTCAGGTAAAATTTATGAATTGGCTGAAGTAGTGAGAGATCTAAATAAAGGTGATGATTTAATGGTCGATCAATCTTATAGTGAAAGACAGTTATTTGAAAAAGCTTATGATAGAATTCTTACTGAATTTCAAATAATATTAAATCTAAGTATAGAGGATACTCAGAAAAAACTGGACAAAGCATTAAAGAGAAATCTAGAGAAGCAGGTTGTGAAAGTTGAGCAACAATCAACTCAAGAAGAAATTTCAGAAGAATTATCCAAATAAAAAACGCTCCCCACGCTAGCGCCATGAGAAGCGTTATTTAATAAAAAGAATACTAAACTATTTTCTTCTTTTCTTTTTAGCTTTTTTCTTAGCTTTTTTCTTAGTTTTCTTTTTAGCAGCTTTTTTTCTTCTTTTAGCCATCTTTAGCTCCCTTTTTTAATTACGAATCTTTATGATTCGTTTAATTACCTTTTTGTATTTTTTTTGAATAGTTATGTCAATTACATAATTTTTTATAAATTTTTAAATTTTTTTCAAAAAAAATAAAAAAAATATTATTAAAAAAAGTTAAGTAAAATAAGGATTAATGAACAATTTTTTTTTTGTTATTTATAAAGATTTTCGAAATTATTTTTATATTTGTTAATAATTTTATATCTTTTTAACTTTAATGTTGGAGTTAACATTCCATTTTCAATTGAGAATTTTTCTTTAACAACAAAAAATTTTTTAATGTTTTCTATTTTCGAAAGATTACTATTTAATTTATTGATCTCATTATGTATTTTTTCTTTTTCAATATTAGAAAATTCATCATTTAAGACTATTAAGGCAACTAAATAAGGTTTATTGTCTCCATATACCAGGGCTTGATCAATAAATTCTATATTAACTAATTCATTTTCAATTTTAAGTGGAGAAATATTATCTCCTCCTGGAGTGATGAGAATATCTTTTTTTCTGTCAGTAATTTTTAAGAAATTATTTTCAATTACTCCAATATCTCCTGTATGGAGCCAGCCGTTTATTAATACTTTTTTTGTCTCCTCTTCATTATTCCAATAACCCAACATTACATTTTCACCTTTTACCAATATTTCACCATCTTCTGCAATTTTTACCTCATTTCCCTTAAATGGTGGACCAACAGTATCTATTCTAATATCATCTATTGGATTGCAGCTTACTACTGGAGACGTCTCTGTTAAACCATAGCCTTGTAGAGTTGGTAAACCAATAGCATTAAGAAAATATCCAACTTCTTTATCTAATGCACCTCCACCAGAGACAAATGTTTTAAGAGAACCGCCAAATTGTGATTTTATTTTTTTTCTAACTATTTTCTCTAAAATACTATCCTGTATTTTTTCAAATAAATTTAATTTTTCTTTTTTTATTTTTTTTAGACCTAATTCTAACATTTTAAATATTAACTTTTTTTTCAATCCTGTAGCCTTTTTAAAACTTGAATTAATTTTCTGATAAAGATTTTGATAAAATCTTGGTACGGCCGTCATTATCTCTGGCGAACAATCAACCATATTTTTAACTAATTTATCGATGCTTTCAGCATAAAAAATTCTAGCAGCTACAGTAATTTGTACAAATTGAACAGTATGCTCATAAGAATGAGAAAGTGGAAGCCATGTAAGGAACCTGGGCTGCTCTTTAGATAATAATGGTTTTAGAATTTCTATTGCACCTTCACAATTATTTAAGATGCCTCCATGACTTAAAATCACACCTTTAGGATTTCCTTGTGTACCAGAAGTATAAATTATACAAGATGGATCTTTTCTTGAGGCTAGAGATTTATGAAATGGTAAATCTTTTTTATTATTATTTTGGATTAAGTCTTCTAAATTAGTATATTCAACTTCTACATTAGGTAATTTTTCAAAAGAAAATAATTTTTTTATAAATTTTTTATCCTTAATGATGTTTTTTAATTTATTAAATTGTTCAATGTTTGAGACAAAAATTATACTTGGAGTGCAGTCATTAAGAATATAATCGTAGTCATTTTCTGCATAAGTTGTGTAAGCTGGAACAGTTATACCGTCTGACAACATGATAGATAAGTCTGAAATAAACCATTCAGGTCTATTTTCAGAAATTAACAAACATCTATCACCTTTAGATATTACTTTTTTTAATTCGAAAGAAACTAAATTAATAAGATCATGTGTTTCCTGCCAAGAATAATTTTTTCTTTTATCACCTAAAGTTGATAATAAAATTTGGTCTTTATTGATCTGTTTTCTAAATTGATCAAAGAATAATTCAGTTAAATTGTTAATTTGTTTTAAGTTCATGTATTTATTGGTGGGCAAAGAGAGAATCGAACTCTCACAGTATTGCTACTATTGGATTTTGAGTCCAACGCGTCTACCAGTTCCGCCATTCGCCCACTTATTTTTAGTTTCATAGAATATAAATAATAGTATTAAAACACTATTTATATTAAAAGAAAATATGTTTAAGGAACTATTTAACAAAACAATTAAACTCGCAGGACATAAAAATTCTAAAAAAATTTTAGGATTTATATCTTTTATTGAAAGTTTCATATTTCCTATTCCGCCAGATGTTCTAATTATTCCAATGACTATTGCCGATAGACAAAGATGGATCAAGATAGCAATTATTGCCACGATAGGATCAGTTTTAGGAGCATGTTTGGGATATTTCATAGGACATGTTTTTTTCAATGAAATTGGAATTAAGATTTTTGAGCTTTACGGTGTAGATAATACTTCATTTTTAAAAGATAAAATTTCATCAGATGGAGGGGTTTTTGCATGGGCAACGTTGTTGGCTATAGCGGGTTTTACGCCCATCCCATTTAAATTACTTACAATAACAAGTGGGTTTGTTCAATTTAATATTTTCTATTTTATAATTGTCTCCTTACTAACGAGAGGATCTAGATTTTTTATAATAGCTTTCTTAGTTGGAAATTTTGGTCCAGCTATGAAAACAATAATTGAAAAAAAGCTGCTTAAAATTTCAATTATAATCTCAATTGTATTAATAGTATTTGCTTTTTTAATTTATAAATTTTTACAGAACTTTATGAGCTAAAATGAATTTTATTTTAAAAAGAAAAAATATTTATTTATTAATTTTTATATACTCAATAATTTCTATATTGTCCGCAATCTATATTGAAAAAGTTCTTGGGTATTTACCTTGTAAATTATGTATTTATCAAAGAATTCCTTTTTTAGTAGCGATCTTCATTTGTTTTTTGGGATATAATTATTTTAAATCTGATAGAATATTAATTGCTCTAATCATTACATTCACACTAAGCAGTTCTCTTGCAGGATATCATTTTGGTATAGAAAATGGCATTTTTGATGAATATGCTGGTTGTACAAACACAAACATAAATATCACGGATAAAGAAAAAATAATCGAAAGTCTTGGAATCGTTAAAAATTGTAAAGATGTAGAGTTTACTATTTTAGGCATATCTTTATCTGGATTGAATTTTTTATCATCTTTACTAATTGTATTATTTTCGCTAAGAGCTCTTGTTTATGAAAAAGACTAACAAGAAAAAATTAGAAGAATTTATTAGAGTTGATCACGCAGGTGAAAGAGGTGCAATTAAAATATATGAAGGTCAACTTTTAGCACTGAAAACTTTTAAAAAGGATCCTGAACTATTAAAATTAGTTGAAGAAATGAGAGAACATGAGCAAGAACATAGTGATTTTTTTGAAAATGAAATCAGAGAAAGAAATATAAAACCAACTAAATTTTTACCACTATGGGATTTATTGGGAGTAGGTTTAGGTTTCGGATCAACAATATTAGGAAAAAAGGCAGCAATGCTGTGTACAGCCTCTGTAGAGGAAGTAATTGATAAACATTACCAAAGTCAAATAGATCAATTACAAGATGATGAGAAAAAACTCAGAGAAAAAATTAAAAAATTTAGAGCTGATGAGCTAGAACATAAGGATATTGCATATGAGCACGGCGCAACAAAAAAAGGATTATATTCAGTAATGGATAAAATTATTAAAACTGGCTCAAAAATTGCTATAAATATCTCTGAAAAAATTTAACTAGGATCTAATTCCACATCCCAATATAAATAATCCATCCAACTGCTGTGTAGAAAATTAGGAGGAAAATTCTTCCCATTTCTATGAAGATCTTCTGTTGTTGGTTGAAAAGGCCATTGATTTAACTTCATTCCAGAATTTTTTAGCAATCTTCCACCTTTTTTTACATTACATGCTGAGCAAGCAGTAACAACATTTTCCCAATCAGTTTTCCCTCCTTTTGATCTTGGAAGAAGATGGTCAAAAGTTAGCTCCTCACTACTTCCACAATATTGACAACTGAACTTATCCCTTAAGAAAACGTTAAACCTTGTGAAATTTGGATTTGAACGAGGCTTTATAAAAGATTTTAATGCAATAACACTCGGTAACTGCATAGAGAATGATGGGCTTCTTATCATTCTATCATAATGACTTACAATTGAGACTCTATCTAAAAATACAGATTTGATAGCATCTTGCCATGACCATAATGATAAAGGATAATAACTTAATGGTCTATAATCTGCGTTAAGAACTAGAGCTGGACATTTTTCAAGTGAAAGGTTTTCATTGATCATCAAAGTCATAATTATTTAATATATTATATATTAACATTAATCAATGTAACAAAAAAATTAATTATCTTTAAGAATTAAAATTGTTTATGATAAATTTTAAAGCATTGCTTGAGGCTTCCACTGGTATATGATGGTCGCAGTCTTTTATTATTAAAGTTTCTATACTAATATTGTTTCGCGTAAAAAAATCTTTTGCTTCCAATAAATTGTAGGGTGGAACTATTTCATCTTTTTCACCATGAATTAATAAAGTTTTTGTTTTAGAAATTAATCTTAAACTAAGATCCTCTTTATCTATAATCTTTCCAGAAAATCCAACAATACAATTAAATGGATCTTCAGAAGTTAAGCCCAAGTTTATTGACATCATGCAACCCTGACTAAATCCAGATAAACATATCTTTGAATTTTCCAAATTATATTCTGCTTTAACTTCTTCAATGTATTTTCTTAATTTATTTTCAGCTTTTTTTACTTCATTTAAAATATAATTTTTATCATTTGTTTCTAAATCAAACCATTGATAACCAATCGGATTAATTTTACATGGTTCATGTCCATTGGGACACAAGAATAATGTATTGGTTAAAAATCTTTTCCAATTCAGAGTTAACATGCTTATATCTTTTCCATCTCCACCATATCCATGAAGTAGAATTACTGCATTTTTGATGTCAGACCCATTTTCAGGTTTTATAATTGTTGATTCAAGGCAAAATGTCATAGATAAGTAATTATGTTTTTTTATTTTAAAAAGAAACTAAAATCAAAGTATGATTTCTGAAATATTTGTTAAAATTGCAGCGATTGTTTTGCTTGCAGCTGTGGCTGTAGTCTTAATTCTTGGAATTAGAACTCTTTTTAAGGGAGATGGAGATAAAAAAACATCAAACAAATTAATGCAGCTAAGAGTTTTACTGCAATTTGTTGCTATAATTGTGCTCGTAGCATTAGCTTACTTTTATAAGAATTAATTTAATTCATTTAACCAATTTAAAAATTCATCACTATTAAAATCTATTGAACCAACTATTCTTGCAAACTCATAACCATCTTTGTCAATAAATAATGTTGTTGGTAGTCCTCTTAATTTTAAATTTTTTGCGATTCCCGCGCCATCACCAACAAAAACTTGTAATTCTTCTATAAGCAGGTCATCAAAAAACTTCTTAGATGTACTAATATTTTCTCCACCTATATTTATTGGGATAATCTTTATTTTTTTTTCATCCTTAAGTATTTGAAGATTGTTTAAAGATGGCATTTCCTCTCTACAAGGAGCGCACCATGTTGCCCAAAAATTCAAAATAATTAATTCAGATTTAAAATCTTTCAAATTAACTTTGTTTCCAGCCTCATTTAAAAAGTCAAAAAACTTAATTTTTTGTTTTTCCTCATAGATTATTAGATTTTTTATATTTGGCGCTTCTATTGAATATGAAGAGCTAAATGATATGAAGTAAAGAAATATTATTTTAATGGATATAAATATAAATTTCATAGATTAATAATTAAATAACATGAGTAAAAATAAAAACAATAAACCAATTTGGGGTACAAGAATTAAGAAAAATGCCTCAACTTTATTTAAAAAAGTTGGTGGCTCATTACCAATAGATAAAAGACTATTTAAAGAAGATATCGAGGGATCAATTGCTCATGTCGAAATGCTTCACAAGCAGAAAATTATAAATTTCAGAATAAAAAATAAAATAATTTGGGGATTAAAGAGAATTAAAAATGAAATTATAAAGAAAAAGTTTAATTTTAATTATGATCTAGAGGATATTCATATGAATATAGAAAATAGATTATTTGAACTTATTGGTGATGATGCTGGATATGTTCATACTGCTAGATCTAGAAATGATCAAGTAATTACCGACCTTAAATTATGGTTAAAAGAAGCAACAAAAAAAATAATAATTTTATTAGATAATACAAATTCAAATATTCTAAATCTTGCACAAAAAAATGTTAGAACAATTATGCCAGGATTTACACATTTAAAAAATGCACAACCATTATCTTTAGCACATTATCTACTAGCATATGTTGAAATGTTTAAGAGAGATAAGAAAAAATTTAAGAATAATTTAGAATTTTTAGATGAAAATCCTTTAGGTGTAGGTGCTTTATCTGGCACTTCTTTTAAAATTGACAGAAATTATACCTCAAAAAAACTTAAATTTAAAAAACCAACAAACAATTCTGTAGATACTGTATCTGATAGAGATTTTGTATTAGACTTTCTATATTCTTCTCTAGCTTGTTCTTTACACATTTCTAGAATTGCTGAAGAACTCATAATTTGGAATTCAGATGCATTCAATATGATAACTTTGAATGATAAATTAGTGACCGGTTCTTCAATAATGCCACAAAAAAAGAATCCTGACCCATTAGAATATTTAAGAGGTAAAACTGGAATATTTATTGGAAATATCAATTCTATGATTTCAATATTAAAAGGTTTGCCTTTATCATATTTTAAAGATCTACAGGATGACAAAGAAATTGTTTTTAAAACAAATGATCAATTAAAAATATCACTATCATTGTTGAATGATGTAATAAAAAATTTGATAATAAATAAAAAAAGTATGCTATCCCTTGCGGAAAAAGGATTTACTACAGCTACAGATTTATCTGATTACATTGTAAGAGAACTTGGATACCCATTTAGAAAGGCATACATACTTACAGCAAAAATAATTAATTTAGCAGAAAAAAAAAATAAAAAACTTCACGAATTAGAATTGAAAGAAATAAATCAAATTGAGCCAAAACTAACATTGAATGTTTATAAAATACTAAATCTTGAAAATTCAGTTAATTCAAAAAAATCATATGGCGGAACTTCTTTTGAGAATGTCAAGAAAATGATAAAAAAAGCAAAAAATGGGTAAAAAAATTTTAATAATTATACTTTGTTTATATTTTATAGCTGCTTGTGGACGTAAAGGTGATCCAGAGTATAAATCTGAATTAACTAAGAATATTCAAAAAATATTATGAGATATATAAACAATAAATTTTTTATTGAAGGAAAAGACATAAGGAGTCTAACAAAAAAATTTAATACACCTCTATACTGCTACTCTTATAAAAATTTAAGAGAAAATGTAGAGAATTTTAAAAAAGCTTTTAAGGAAATTAAACCTTTAATTTGTTTTTCTGTGAAATCTAATTCTAATATTTCATTATTAAAAGAAATAAAAAAACTTGGCCTTGGAGCAGATGTGGTTTCAAAAGGTGAATTATATGCATCACTTAAGGCTGGTATTAATAAAAGCAAAATAGTTTTCTCTGGAGTTGGTAAAACAAAAAATGAAATTGAGTATGCAATTAAGCAAAAAATATTATTAATAAATTCTGAGTCATTGAGTGAAGTTTTAGCAATTGAAAAAGCTGCAAAAAAACTAAATAAAATTGTTGATATAGGACTAAGATTAAATCCAGATACGGATGCTGAAACATTGAAACAAATTTCAACTGGTAAAAGCGAAAATAAATTTGGTGTAGATAAAAAGACTTTTGTAAAAATTATTAATTTGATGAAACAATCAAAATTTATAAATATTAAATGCTTAAGCGTTCATATCGGTAGTCAAATCTTAAACCACAAACCCTATGAAAAAATGCTAAATGTTCTTGATAAACTTTTAAAAAATTTAGATTATAAATTTGAGTTCATTGATTTAGGTGGTGGTATGGGGATAAACTATGATCATAAAACGAAAAAACTTAATTATACAAAATATAAAAAATCAATAATTAAATTTAAAAATAAATATAATTGTAAAATAATTTTTGAACCTGGAAGATCTATAATTGGAAATGTTGGTATACTTGCATCTAAAGTGATTTATTTAAAACATAACAAAACAAAAACATTTGTAATATTAGATGCGGCAATGAATGATTTGATAAGACCAGCTTTGTATAATGCAAAACATAGGATAGTTCCATCCCTAAGAAATATGTCACGATCAAAGAAAATATTAGAATTTGTAGGCCCAGTATGTGAAACAACTGATAAATTTTTAACAGAAAGGAAATTTCAGAATATAAAAGAAAATGATATTATGATTATATGCGATACAGGTGCATATGGTTATTCATTATCATCTAATTATAATCTTAGATTAAGGCCTGCTGAAATTTTGATTAAAGGAAATAAAGTAAAGATTATAAGAAAAAGACAAAAAATAACAGATATTATCTAACTTAAAACTTATAATGAGAAATATCCTCTTCAAAAGTATATTTTTTTCTGGATTAATTTTAATATGTATTATTTTTCTTCCATCTTTATTACTACCAAAGAAAATCACTCTTTTTGGAGGTAAACTTTTTGGATACTGGTCCTCATTCTGTTTAAAAATTTTTTACTCAACCAGCATAGTAATAAAAGGTCAAGAGAACATAATTAATAACGAAAATTTCTTTATCGCATGCTCTCATCAATCGATGTTTGAAACTTTTTTTTTACAAACAATATTTAATTCACCGATTTTTATTCTTAAAAAAGAACTATTAAATATTCCGATATTTGGTTGGTATTTAAGAAAGATAGATTCTATTTCTGTGAATAGAAATAAAGTTTCAAAAGAAAACCTTAATTTTACTGAAAAAATTAAAGAAGTTATGGAAAAAACAAAAAGACCTGTAATAATTTTTCCTCAGGCTACTCGTGTTCTACCAGATGAAATTATTCCTTTCAAAAAGGGAGTTGGAAGAATTTACAGAGAATTAAATGTAAAATGTCAACCTGTTGCTATTGACTCTGGAAGAGTATGGCCAAAATCTGGAAAGATGATGTCTAATAAAACAATTACTATTTCCATTTTAAAACCAATTAATACTGGTATCGAGCAAACAGAATTTGTAAAATTATTGCAAAAAGAAATCTATTCCGAGCTTGGACTTTCTAATTAACCTTTCATAGGCATTACTACATAAATACTATCAAAGTCCGCAGGATCTTTTATTAAAGCAGGAGATCCAGTATCTTTCAAATATATTTCTATGTTATCTCCATTTAGTTGAGACGCTATATCAAGCAAATATCTAGAGTTAAAACTTATATCTAAATCTGTCTCAAATTTTACAGGTAGGCTTTCTTTACCATCACCACTGTTTGTATTATTGACTGATAAATCTAAATTATCTTTAGTTAAATTAAATTTTACACCGTCTTTTTTATCTAGAGAAACTGATGCTACTCTATCTACAGAGTTTAAAAAAGTTTTTAGATCAATTTCTAATTTTTTTTGATTATCTCTTGGAACGACTTGGATATAGTTTGGAAACTTGCCATCAATTAATTTTGATATCAAAACACTATTATTAAGTTCAAATTTAATTTTGGATTTAATATTTGAGATTTTAACCTCTCCATCATAATCCTCTAAAAGGGAACATAATTGAAATATAGTTTTTTTTGGAAGTATTACTGGTTCAAATTCAATTTTATTTTTAAGTCTTACTTTTGAAATAGACATTCTGTGGCTATCCGTTGCAGCTGCGGTTAAAAAATTCTTATCGTCCGTTTGGGTCTGATGGAAAAATATACCGCTAAGATAATGCCTTGTTTCATCATTCGAAATCGAAAATTTACATTTGTTTAAAAGTTTTAATAAATCTTTTGAATTTATAGAAAATTCATTTTCATTAAAATTTTCATCAGTAATTGGAAATTCAGATGCATTAATTGAATTTAAATTGAATAGAGATTTACTTGATTCTAATTGTAATTTACTCTCTCCAGTATTTTCAAAATTTATCTGACTACCAGAAGGTATTTTTCTTACAATATCAAACATTATTGATGAAGAAGTAGTTGTTTTGCCCTCATCGAAAATTTTAATGTTTGAAATTTCATTTACAAAAATTAAATCTAAATCTGTTGCTGTAATTCTTAATTTTGAATTTGCTGCCTCTATCAAGATATTTGAAAGAATAGGTAAAGTGCTTCTTTTTTCTATTACACCCTGACAGTAACCTAAAGATTTTTGCAAATCTTGTTGATTAACACTAAATTTCATTTTCTTGTTTGTATAATATTTTATTCTTTAGGCTATCAATGCTCAAATTTAATTCATTATCATCTTTTCTTAATTTTTCTATTGTTTTAACTGAATGAATAACAGTTGTGTGATCTCTATTAGCAAATGATCGACCTATCTCTGGCAAAGATTTAGATGTCAGCATCTTTGCCAAATAAATAGCAGTTTGTCTTGGTCTTACAAGATATCTTGACCTTCTTGGGGATAGCATTTCGTTTTTACTTATTTTAAAATATTTACAGACTATTGTTTGGATATTATCTATATCGACTTTATTTTCAGTTAAATTTAATAGATCTTTTAATATTACTTTTACCTCAGACATCGAAGGAGTTTTTCCATAAATTCTTGAAAAAGATATTATTCTATTAAATGCACCTACAAGTTCTCTGATACTAGTATTAACTTCTGTACTAATAAATTTTATAATTTCATCACTAATTTTAATATTATTTGGATCGTGAATTTTGAGATCATCATTTTTAGATTTTATTATATTGTATCTTAATTCAAAATCGGCACTTTGGATATCAACTACTAGTCCTCCTGAAAATCTAGATTTAATTCTCTCTTGTATTCTGGTCAATTTGTTTGGTGGTCTATCTGCTGATACGATAATTTGAGATCCTTTCTCTAACAAAACATTAAATGTATGGAAAAACTCTTCTTGCATAGCTTCTTTTCCATTCATAAATTGAATATCATCAATCAAAAATATGTCTGTATTTCTAAAGTACTCTTTAAATTTTACCATATCATTGGATTTTATCGATTTTACAAATTGATACATAAATCTTTCAGCAGAAATAAACATTACTTTGTTTTTTTCTTTCAAACTTAAACCTATAGCATTTAACAAATGAGTCTTACCCATTCCAACTCCACCATAAATATATAAAGGGTTGTAGTGGGCTATTTGCTCTGAGACTTTTTTTGCAGCTTCAAAAGCTAGCTTATTACTTTTGCCAAGCAAAAAATTCTCGAAGTTTTTGTTTGGATCAATTCGATTATATTGAAGATATGAATCTTTAATAAAAGAAACCTTTTCATTATCAGATGAATTATCTTGTTTTATTTCATTATTATTTTTGACCTTTATATTCTCGTTGATTACAAACTCTATTCTGGATATATCTTTTTTATGTAATTTTACGATTTGCAGTATTTGATCTAAATATCTTGAAGTTATCCAGTCTCTAATAAATCTTGTCGATACAGATAATAAAATATAATTCTTAAACTCGTCAACCAAATCAATTTTTTTTAACCAACTATCATAAATTTCAAGACCAAATTTATTTTTCATTTGATTTTGTACTAATTTCCAATCAATTTTGTGAATATTATCTGATTTAATGTTAGTGAGATTATTTTTCATGAGAGTCTGTTAAACTCCTATTCATAATTCAATGCAATAAATTTATTTTTATTCACAAAAAAAAATAAAATTTACAATTGTATAAATTAATAATTGAATCTCTTTTTAAAGACTTAAATTTAGTAATCTTAAATTTACTTTTTTTATTTTTTTTTATGTAAGGGCAAAAAAAATTGAAAAAATTCTTTTTTTAATTGAAAAAATAATCTCTAGAGTTGTAATTTGTTTAGGTAAACTAAAAGTTGTTATAAGGAATTGATTTTTTTTGTTATTCTAGAAATATTTCTTGACGCATTTTGCCTTTTTATCACTCCTGTCTTCGATATTTTCATTAATTCAGAGTTTAATTTTGGCAAAAAAGCTAAAGCCTCTTTTTTGTCCTTCTTATCAAGAATTAAATTCATTTTTTTTATTGCAGATCTAAATCTGCTTTTTCTGGACTTATTTACGGTTGTTTGACGCGATATTCGTCTTATCCTTTTAATAGCTGATTTAGTGTTTGCCATAAGCGCGATTGTATATAACGAGAAATTTATACGGTCAATAGAATAATTTTTTATTTTTGACAAATATTACAAAAAAATGTCGATCTATTAGTGATAAATTTTTTTTTTATCGTTCCTTTGCATCCTGGAGAAAAACAACTCTTATTTTCTCTATTGTATACTTTAAAGCTATCTTGAAATGATCCATTTTTACCAACTATATTTTTAAAATCCCTAATACTAGACCCTCCTTTTTGAATTGCTGAATTTAAAATTTTTCTTGAATATTTAATAATATTAATACAATCGTTTTCATTTAAAGATTTGGCTTTTTTTTTTGGATTTATTTTACAACTAAATAAAATTTCACTTGCATAAATATTTCCTAAACCTGAAACAAATTTTTGATCTAAAAGAAAATTTTTTATATTTTTTTTCTTTTTATAAAAATATTTTTTTAAGTAATTAAGATTAAATTTTGAAGAAAAAGGTTCAGGACCATAGTTATTTATAAAATTTTCTAAATTATTTTTATTTTCTAATAATTTAAAATAACCAAATCTTCTAGGATCGTTATATATAATTTTTATATTATCAAATTCAAAAAAAACATGATTGTGTTTTTTTGGTAAATAAGGGCTATGATAAAAACTCGCATTTGTTTTTTGATTTAAATTATTTTTTCTTAAAAGATGTATAGTACCAGACATTCCAAGATGAATTAAACAAAATGTTTCATCATTTAAGACCAGTATAATATATTTTGAAAACCTCTTAACCTTGGTTATTGATTTTGATTGAAGTCTCCTTTCAAAACCTTTTTTAATTTTAATCCTTAAATTCCTATTCTTAATACTCACTTTTTTTATTTTTTTTCCTGTTATCGTTTTACTTAGTGACTCTTTAACTACTTCTACTTCTGGCAATTCTGGCATTTATTATTATATTAATTATTATTATTTATTTTATGCAACAATATCTCCAAAATAAAAAAGGTCTAGTACAAGGTGTGTTTGATAAGGTTTATGACAAATACGATATCATGAATGATTTGATGTCACTTGGTGTTCATAGAATTTGGAAAAGAAACTTAATAAATTGGATGAACCCAGGAAAAAATAAAATTCTAGCAGATGTTGCATGTGGCACAGGTGATATAGCAAAACTTTTTATCGATAATAGTTCAAATAAAAATATAGAATTATTTTGTATTGATCCCAATGAAGGAATGATGAAAAAGGGAAAAAATAGACTATCAAATTACAAAAATATCAAGTGGATTAAGGGGTCGGCAGAGAAATTGCCTTTGAAATCTAATTCATGTGATTATTACACAATCAGTTTTGGTTTAAGAAATACAAAAAATATTAATAAATCCTTAAGTGAAGCGTACAGAGTTTTAAAGTCAGGAGGTAGATTTTTTTGTTTAGAATTTTCAAAAATTCAAAATTTAAGCTTAGATTTAGTCTATAAAAGATACTCTAAATTAATTCCAGAAATAGGAAAATTTGTGGTTGGTGAAAAAGAGCCTTATGAATATCTAATAAAAAGTATCCAAGAATTTGTTAACCAAGAGGAATTAAAGGGTTTAATGGAGAAAAATAATTTTATTAAATGTGAGTATAGAAACTTTTCTGGTGGAATAGTAGCTATTCATTCAGGTTGGAAAATATGATTAAAAAATTATACATACTTTTTAAGCTTGGAAGGAAATTAGCAAAATCTGACGCTTTAAGTATATTCACAAAGTTTCATAATCCACCGATTGGAATAAAAATTTTATTCTATTTGTTGTCTTTATCATTTTCAAAAAAAGATAATTCTTTTGTAAATGAAACCGAAGGCGAAAGATTATCAAACTCCTTGCAATCTATGGGTACAACATTCATTAAATTAGGTCAATTTCTAGCAACAAGACCAGATATAATTGGAGAAAAGTTATCAAAGCAACTAGAGAGTTTGCAAGATCGTTTACCTCCCTTTGAATTATCTAAAGCTAAAGAAATAATCAAAAAGGATCTAGGGGAAGATAATTTTAATTCAATTATAAATCTATCTGAACCAGTGGCAGCAGCATCTATAGCTCAAGTTCATAAAGCGCAAATAAATGATAATGGCACAATTAAGGATGTGGCTATAAAAATTTTACGACCAAATATAAAAAAAATATTCAACGAAGAAATTGATGCTTTGATGCTTTTTGCTTTTTTAACTGAGTCAATTATCAAAAAGACAAAAAGACTTAAATTAGTTGAGGTTGTTTATTTGCTAAAAGAAATAACCAATTTAGAAATGGATTTAAGATTTGAAGCCGCTGCAGCTAATGAGTATTCTGAAAACACAAAGAATGACAGTGGATTTCAAGTTCCTAGAATTTATTGGAATTTTACAAGTGAAAATGTAATGACTTTAGACTGGGTTGAAGGTGTCTCTATAAGAGAAACAGAAGAACTGCAAAAAAGAAATATAGATACCAAAAAAATTGCATCAGATATTATTCAGCATTTTCTAAGACATGCTGTTAGAGATGGTTTTTTTCATGCAGATATGCATCAAGGTAACATTTTTATTAACAATAGCGGTCAAATAGTTCCTATCGATTTTGGTATAATGGGAAGGCTCGATGATTTGAGTAAAAAATTTCTTGCTGAGATTTTATATGGATTTATTAAACGAGATTATAAAAAAGTAGCAGAAGTTCATTTGGCTGCAGGGTTAGTTCCAAAAGAAGTGCCTGTTGATGATCTAGCCCAAGCACTAAGATCAATAGGAGAGCCAATATTTGGTCAGTCAATTAAAGATATATCTGGCGGTAAACTACTCAAACAACTTTTTGATGTGACAGAAAAATTTAATATGCAAACTCAACCACAGTTGCTCATGCTACAGAAAACCATGGTAGTAGTTGAAGGTGTTGCTAGAAGATTAAATCCAGAGACAAACATTTGGGAAACGTCAAGACCTGTTCTTGAAAAATGGCTTAAAGAAACAAAAGATCCTATAACAACATTAAATGAAACTCTAAAAAATTCTGCAGAAGTTATAAAAAGATTACCAGAAATGCCGCAAATAATGGATAAAGCAAACCAAGCATTAACATTTCTTGCAAGTGGACAAATTCCACAAAATACTAATACGTATAATGATCTAAATACAAAAAAAAATGAAATGGTAGCTTTCAGAAATCAATCAATCATTGGTTTATTATTACTTGTAATTTTAGGATTAGTAGTATTTTAATCTCGACGATGAATTATTTTGAGAATAAAAAAATACTGTTGATTATATGTGGTGGAATTTCTGCTTACAAAAGTCTTGAGTTAATAAGATTATTTAAGAAAAATGGTGCTCGTGTAAAAACTATATTAACAAAAAATGCAAAAGAATTTGTAACTCCACTATCTGTTTCGTCTCTTTCCCAAGAAAAAGTTTATGACGATATATTTGGTGCAGAAAACGAAGCTGAGATGGACCATATATCTTTATCAAGATGGGCTGATGCAGTATTAGTTGCACCAATTACAGCTAATACCATATCGAAAGTAGCCTCAGGAAATGCAGAAGATTTGGCGTCTACTGTTTTATTAGCTTCTAATAAACAAATATTTCTAGCACCAGCAATGAATGTAAGAATGTGGGAGCATCCTTCTACTAAAGAAAACATATTAAAATTAAAAAGCTTTGGATACAAAATTATTGGGCCAGAGATAGGAGATATGGCATGTGGTGAATATGGAGAAGGAAAAATGACAGAACCAAATGAAATAGTCAATACGCTTAAAAATTATTTTTCTAATTTAGATAAAAATAAAAAATTAAAAGCTTTAGTTACTGCAGGACCAACTAATGAATATATTGATCCTGTAAGATTTATTACAAATAAATCCAGTGGCAAACAAGGATATGAAATAGCCAAATGTCTTAGAGACAATGGATTTGATACGACACTTATTTCTGGAAAGACAAGCATTAAACCTTTGGACGGTGTTAATTTTGTAAGTGTTGAAACAGCTGAAGAGATGTTCAAAGAAAGTTTAAATAATCTACCAACAGATGTAGCTATTTTTTCTGCAGCTGTTTCTGATTTTAAAGTGAAAAATTATAAAAGTACAAAGATTAAAAAGAATGAAGAATTTAACTTAGAGCTAGAAAAAAATATCGATATTTTAAATCATATATCTAATCACAATTCATTAAGACCAAAAATAACAATTGGCTTTGCAGCAGAAACAAACAATCTCTCGACAAATGCAAAAGAGAAGTTGAATGAAAAAAATTGTGACTGGGTAATTGCAAATGATGTCTCAGATCAAACTATAGGATTTGGATCAGATTTTAATAAAATTTCAATATTTTACAAAGATAAACCTGAAGAAAATTTTGAAAAGATGAGTAAATCATTAGTCGCTGAGGAAATAGTCAAAAGAATAATTCAACAGATTAATTAACTTAATGGTGAAAGTCTTAATTAAAAAATTAGACAAGAAAGTTAAACTGCCAGAATATAAAACAACAGGATCATCTGGACTAGATTTGACTGCATTCATTGAAAAGAAAATAGTAATTAAACCGGGCGAAAACGCTTTAGTGCCAACAGGTATATCCATTGCAATACCTGAGGATACCGAAGTTCAGATCAGGCCGCGTTCAGGTTTAGCAGCTAAAAATAATATAAGTGTATTAAATACTCCTGGAACAATTGATAGTGACTATAGAGGAGAAATAAAAGTAATTTTATATAATCATGGAGATAAAGACTTTACAGTAAATAACGATGATAGAATTGCTCAAATGATATTAATGCCAATTCTAAAAGTAGATTTTGAAACTGTAGAAACTTTGCCTGAGACAATTAGAGGTTCGGGTGGATTTGGATCAACGGGAAAGTGAAAAATTCATTATCTAAACGAAAGCTTGAGAGATATTCTAGACAAATAATACTTAAGGATATTGGTATATTAGGACAAAAGAAAATAATTAATTCAAAAGTTTTAATTGTAGGAATTGGTGGATTAGGTAGTCCAGTTGCAGATTTGTTGGCTAGATGCGGTGTAGGGTATATAGGTGCTATTGATCACGATAAAGTAGATATTTCAAATCTTCAAAGACAAATTTTGTATACTGCAAAAGATGTTGGAAAATTTAAAGTTGATATCTTTAAAAGAAGAATAAAATTAATTAACAGAGATGTAAAAGTCAAAATTTTAAAAGAAAAAGCATCAGAAAAAAATTTAAATAAAATTGTAAAAGATTTCGATATAATTGTAGATGGAACAGATAATTTTAAAACTAAATTTTTAATAAATAAATTTTCATTAAAATATAAAAGAAAATTAATAGTTGGTGCTATTAGCAAATTTGATGGACATATTTTTTCATTCGATTTTAATAATAAATCAAGCCCATGTTTAAAATGTTTTTACCAGTCAGAACCTTCTGATGAAGTTTTAAATTGTGAAAGTGAAGGAATATTAGGAACTACATCAAATATAATTGGGAGTATGCAAGCAAATGAAGTTTTAAAAAACATAATTTCTTCTGATAAAAGTCTTCACTCATCAATTCTGGTGGTTAATCTAAAAAAACTAGAATTTAGAAAAATAAAATTTACTAAAAAAAAGGGTTGCTTGTGCAATTAATCTTCAAGATTTTAATCATAATATTTTTTACCTCGAATGCAATTTCGGAGGATAATGAAAAATTTTTAATGCTTAAAAATGATAAGGTAAACGTAAGATATGGACCAAGTTTTGATTATCCAATAAAGTATATTTACAAGAAAATAAACTTACCAGTAAAAGTGATTGATAAAAAAGAAAATTTTAGAAGAATAATTGATAATAAAAAAAATGGTGGGTGGATACATATATCTCAATTGAAGCAATCAAAATCCTTTATAACTGTGTCAAATAAAATTCTTTTCAAAAAACCAACTAAATTTTCCAAACCATTGGCTAAAATAGAAACTGGAAGATTATTGTTAGTAAAAAAATGTGAGAGAAATTGGTGTTTAGTAGAAACAAAAAGTTTTAAAGGGTGGGTTGATGAAGAAGATCTTTGGGGAAAAATCAACTAACCCTTTAAGTTATATATATTAACTAATTATTTTTGTTGGACACATACGTCTTTGATCACTGGAGCATTCGCACAATCAACACATTTAGTCTTTTGAACAATACATCCATCATCTAGGACTTCAACATCAACTATTTTATCACACTTGGAACAAGTTGAAGAGATTGTTAATCCACATTTTTTACAATTATAATTTTCTATTTGCATACTTTAAAATTAAATATGAAAAAATTATTTTCAACAAATATCCTTGCGAATAATTATTATTTACGAATTTTTTTTGCGAATAATTATTATTACTACAAATTATCCTTATTAAATTTTTCCCAAATGCTTTTTGATAATGATTATTATTAATTTTTTGATCTACTTGCCCACCACTTATCTAAAACGAAATACCAAATAGAATTAGCAATTGGTTCTACTATTGCATCAGTTAAGGCTATCATAAATGATACATCCGCAACCAACATCAAAACTGTTATGGCAATTGCAAAGTGACCAATCGTATAAACGATTGTTCTTAAAATTGATCCTCTGTTATTAGTGTAAATCTGTCCAGCAGCTTTAAAAATACCGTTAGTAATTTCCATTATTCTTTAAACGGGCTCTCAAGAACACAAGCAACTAAGTGAACTCTAGCCTGTTCTCCTCCATTAAAAAAGTTATGATATTTTGTATTATTGGTAATCCACACATGACCATCAGCAGGCAAGTGTTTTGCAACATTTTCTATGACCATTGAACAACCAGCATTAGTTACTATTGGAACATGCAATCTACATTCTGGGTCTTTATGCCAGCTTAGTGTAGATCTAGGTTCTTTTAACAGGAGTCTTACCCTTCCTAGTTTAAATTTTTTGCTCAGGATTTTATAAACTTCCTTGAAATAAGTATTCTCGAATTCAGGCACTAATTGAGTGTATTTTGACTCGTCAATATCAATGTCTCTTGAAACTTCTTTTCCTGTCTCATCAGCAATAGTCCAATATCTTCCTCTAATGTTATTTCCCTTAATTGACTCTTCATCATTAGGGATTTGATTTAAAGGAATTGCACCAAAGTGAGTTACTCCTGGTGAATTAAATCTTTTTTTCTCTAATATTGCATCTAGATCTTTACGTAATTTTGAGATGTCAAATTTGATTTCAGGAACTTTATAAAAATCTTCAAAATTTAATGATGTCATTTTTTTTCCGCCTTTTTCTATACTAATTTAATCTTAAATCAAATCTATCTGCATTCATCACTTTGACCCATGCGGATACAAAGTCTTTGATAAATTTGTCTGATGAATCTTTGCAAGCATATACTTCGGCTAATGCTCTTAATTGAGAATTTGAACCAAAAATAAGGTCAACTCTTGAACCTTTCCACTTAGTTTTTTTAGACTTTCTATCTTTACCAACAAAATATTGTTCAGATTTGTCAGTTTCTTTCCAAGTGGTACTCATATCAAGAAGATTTACAAAATAATCTGTTGATAGAGTTCCAGGTCTTTTTGTGAAAACTCCATTTTTAGAACTATCATAGTTTGTATCTAAAACTCTCATTCCTCCTACAAGAACTGTCATCTCTGGTGCCGTTAATCCCATTAATTGTGCCTTATCAATTAATTTTTCCTCAGCTGAAAC
The DNA here is from genome assembly GCA_902618205.1 of uncultured Pelagibacteraceae bacterium. Classification (GTDB taxonomy): domain Bacteria; phylum Pseudomonadota; class Alphaproteobacteria; order Pelagibacterales; family Pelagibacteraceae; genus Pelagibacter. The sequence continues at coordinate 38,371 of CACMZL010000002.1, forward strand.
ATTAGATTTACCTTTTTTCATGTAGTTTCTAAAACCATCCGCTTGCGGCTCAAGTAATCCAAATGAATTTACATCCGTTTGGTTTTGTCTTGCATCTCCTCTTCCAGGAGTAAATGGAACCTGAATTTTATGACCAGCTTTTTTTGCTGCCATCTCTATTCCTACATTTCCACCTAATACTATAAGATCCGCCATTGAGACTGATTTTTTATTTTTATCAAATTTTTTCTTAATTTTTTGTAAAGCTTTAATAACCTTTGAAAGTTTTTTTGGGTTATTGACTTTCCAGCTTCTTTGAGGCTCAAGCATAACTCTTGCTCCGTTTGCTCCACCTCTTTTGTCAGAGCCTCTGTATGTAGAAGCAGAAGCCCAAGCCGTAGAAACTAAATCTGAAACAGAAATTTTTGATTTTGAAAGCTTTGATTTTAAATCTCTTATATCTTTTGATTTAAGTTTATATTTTGGTTTATCTATAGGATCTTGCCAAATTAATTGTTCTTTTGGAACTTCACTGCCTAAATAACATGCTCTTGGTCCCATATCTCTATGAGTAAGCTTAAACCAAGCTCTTGCAAATGCATCAGCAAATTCATCTGGATTTTGATAAAAATGTTTTGAAATTGGTCCATAACTTTTATCCATTCTCAAAGATAAATCAGTTGTTTGCATCATTGGAGGATGCATTTTACTTTTATCATGAGCATCAGGAACCATTTTAATTCTCTGACCATTCTTTTTTGGAGTCCATTGAAATGCTCCAGCAGGTCCTTTTGTCAATTCCCATTCATGGTTAAATAAACAATCAAAGTAACCCATATCCCATTGTGTTGGTGTTTGTGTCCATGCTCCTTCTATACCACTACTTATTGCGTGTACACCTTTTCCTGATTTGTAATTACTATTCCAACCAGTTGCTTGATCTTGAATTCTTGATGCTTCTGGATCAGGTCCTTTATGTGATTCAGGTGCAGCACCATGAGATTTTCCAAAAGTATGACCACCAGCAACTAGCGCAACTGTTTCATAATCATTCATTGCCATTCGTCCAAATGTTTCTCTAATATCGTGAGCAGCTTTCAATGGGTCTGGATTAAAATCTGGACCTTGTGGATTTACATAAATTAATCCCATATGAGAAGCCCCTAATGGTTGTTCAAGATCTCTTTTTCCGCTGTATCTTTTAACACCCAACATTTCTTTTTCTGAACCCCAGTAAATATCATCTTCTGGTTCCCAGATGTCAGTTCTTCCAGCTCCAAATCCAAAAGTTTTAAAACCCATGGATTCTAATGCTACATTTCCAACTAATATAAATAAATCTGCCCAAGAAATTCTTTTTCCATATTTCTGTTTTATTGGCCACAAAAGCAATCTAGCTTTATCTAAATTAACATTATCAGGCCAAGCATTTAACGGTGCAAACCTTTGATTACCAGTTCCAGCACCACCTCTACCATCACCTGTTCTATATGTTCCTGCTGCGTGCCATGCTAATCTAATAAATAAAGGACCATAATGACCGTAATCTGCTGGCCACCAGTCCTGTGAGTCAGTCATCAATTTGTTTAAATCTTTTTTGAGTGCTTTGTAATTCAGTTTTTTAAATTCTTTAGAATAATTAAATTTTTTCTCCATTGGATTTGATAAATTCGAGTGCTGACTTAAAATTTTCAAATTCAAACTATTTGGCCAAAAATCTCTATTTGTTTGTCCTCTTCCAGCACTAAATTTTGCTGGTGTACCTGCACCTGTAAAGGGGCACTTGCTTAATTCTGTTGATTTAAATGTTTTACTCTTATGAAATTCCGCACTCATTATTATTTATCTCCTTTAGTATTAATAATTATTCTATTTCCTTGTTTATAATTATTCTAAAGAAGATTGTCAATAAGTCAGAATATTTATGATGTAATTTTGAAAACTCAGTCTTCTAATTTAACTAAAACTTCAACTGATTTAATTTTTTTTCCAGGTATAGATTTTTGAATTTCTATTGGTCCTACATCCTCATTTTTAAGATCAATAAGCTTTTCCTCTTTAACATCGAAGAAGTGATGATGATCTGTGACATTTGTATCAAAATAAGTTTGATTAGAATTAATAGGTATTTCTTTTAAATATCCTTTTTTATGAAATGCATGAACTGTATTGTAAACAGTTGCTAAAGAAACTTTCTCTCCAGTTTTATCTTTTATCAAATTGAATAAGTCATTTATTGTGAAATGGAAAGTTTTATCTCTATTAAATAAAACCTCGCATATATTTATTCTTTGTTTAGTTGGTCTTAAGCTAGAGTTTCTTAGTTTTTCAATAAATTCTTGTTTACTAGTCATTAGCAATTTAAAACTATTCTAAACTATTTGTATATTATAATGTACCTAAATCAAGTAATAAGGTTACAAAATTATGAAAAAAAGTTCCTTTAATTACAACGAATTAATTGATTGCGCTAATGGTAAGTTATTTGGTCCAGGTAATGCAAAATTACCATCTCCACCAATGCTAATGTTTGATAGAATTACAGAAATAACTGAAGGTGAGGGTTTTTATAAAAAAGGTTCTATGAAAGCCGAACTTGATATTAAGGATAATTTGTGGTTTTTTGATTGTCATTTTAGAGAAGATCCTGTTATGCCTGGTTGTCTTGGTTTAGATGCTATGTGGCAGCTAGTTGGCTTTTTTCTTGGTTGGCTTGGAAATCCTGGAAGAGGTAGAGCATTAGGTGTAAGCACTGTAAAATTTACTGGGGAAGTTCTTAAAAATGTCAAAATGGCAACATATGAAATAGATATGAAAAGAATTCTTGTTAAAGGAGAAACAACTGTAGGTCTTGCGAATGGAATATTGCTTGCTGATGGAAAAAAGATTTATAGTGCAGAAAATCTTAAGGTAGGATTATTTAAATAATGAAAAGAGTAGTTGTAACAGGACTTGGTGTAGTTTCATGTTTGGGAAATAATCAAGATGAGGTTTATCAATCATTAGTTAATACAAAATCAGGAATAACATTTTCTGAGGAATACAAAGAGCATAATTTAAAAAGCCATGTTCATGGTAAACCTAATATCAAATTAGAGGATTACATTGATAGAAAAGTTATTCGGTTTATGGGTGCTGGATCAGCATATAATTATGTTGCAATGAGTGAAGCAGTTAAAGACTCTGGATTAGAAGAAAATGAGGTTAGTAATATTTCAACAGGCATGGTCATGGGATCTGGAGGACCATCAATAGAAAATGTGATTTTAGCATCAGATAAAACTAGAGAAAAAAATCCAAAAAAAATGGGTCCATTTATAGTTCCAAGAACTATGGCAAGTACTGCTTCTGCTACTCTAGCAGTTCCATTTAAAATCAAAGGCACTAATTACACAATAAGTTCTGCATGCGCAACGAGTGGTCATTGTATTGGTAACGCAATGGAACTTATTCAATTAGGAAAACAAAATATTATTTTTGCTGGAGGAAGTGATGAGGTTCACTTTGCTATGACTGCTATGTTTGATGCAATGACTGCACTGTCATCAAAATATAACGATACCCCTGAAAAAGCCTCAAGACCATATGATAAAACAAGAGATGGTTTTGTGATTGCTGGTGGAGGTGGAGTTCTTGTTTTAGAAGAATATGAACATGCCAAAGCAAGAGGTGCTAAAATATACGCAGAATTAACTGGTTATGGAGCAACATCAGATGGCTATGATATGGTTGCACCATCTGGTGAGGGAGCGGTAAGATGTATGAAAATGGCTCTAGCAACTTCTAAAAATAAAATTGACTATATTAATACTCACGGGACATCAACACCTGTAGGAGATATTACAGAATTAAAAGCAGTTGGTGAGGCTTTCCCAGACTATAAACCTAAAATAAGTTCGACCAAGTCTTTATCAGGTCATTCATTAGGTGCAACTTCAGTTCACGAAGCAATTTATAGTTTGATAATGATGAAAAACAATTTTATTTCAGCTTCAGCAAATATTTCAGAAATGGATGATGAAGCAAAAAACTATCCGATTGTTAAACAAGTTGAAAAAGATGTAAATTTAAATGCAATTATGTCTAACAGCTTTGGTTTTGGTGGAACTAATGCAACATTAGTTTTTGAGAAAGTTTAAATCTATGAGTTTAATGAAGGGAAAAAAGGGTCTTATCATGGGCGTTGCCAATGAGAGATCAATTGCATGGGGTATATCTCAAAAACTTGCTGAAGCTGGAGCGGAGTTAGCTTTTACATATTTGGGTGATGCTTTAAAAAAAAGAGTTGTTCCACTTGCAGAAAAACTAAATTCAAATGTAACATTTAGCTGTGATGTAGAAAGAAAAGAAGAAGTTGTAAAACTTTTTGAAGATGTAAAAAGTCAATGGGGAGAAATTGATTTTGTTGTGCATGCAATTGCATTTTCAGATAAGTCCGAGTTATCAGGAGAATATTTAAATACAACTAGAGAAAACTTTTTAAGAAGTATGTTGATATCTTGTTTTTCATTTACTGAAGTTGCTAGAGAGGCATCTAAAATAATGAAACAAGGTGGTAGTATGATTACTTTGAGTTATGAGGCAAATAAAGCCATACCTAATTATAATGTAATGGGAGTATGTAAAGCTGCACTAGAATCTAGTGTTAAATATCTTGCAAGGGATCTAGGAGTAAAGAATATTAGAGTTAATGCAATAAGTGCGGGACCAATTAAAACTCTAGCAGCTTCTGCTATTGGGGATGCTAAATTTCTTTACAAGTGGAATGCCGATCATTCATTTTTGAAGAGAAATGTAGATAATCTTGACGTGGGAAATTCAGCATTATATCTTTTAAGTGATATGGCTGGTGGTGTTACTGGTGAAATTCACTATGTAGATGCCGGTTACAATAAAGTTGGAATGCCAGATCCTAAGAATATTACGTAGTCTAATGAAGAGAATTTTTTTTCTTTTATTAATCTCTTTTTTCTTTATTCAGACCTCTACTGCTAAAAGTTATAGAATTGGAGATGTTATAACAAATAACATCGAATTTAGTAAAAAATATATATTTGAATTACCTTCAGGATCGTGGACTGTTGCGGATAGATATTCATATAGCTATTATGGGATAATAACTAAAGGTTATAGATTATTAAAAATTATAAATGGTAAAGCAGTAGAAGGTTTTTCAATAGGAGAACTGAAAGTCCCTGTTAAATGGCAGTCACAATTAAACTCAGCTCTATATGAAATTGTCTTCAAAAATAAATATGATGGTTGTTATGAAAGACCAGAATATTATATCCTAGAATTTTTTGCTAAAGGTTCAAGCCATAACTGTTTTTGGATTGGACATGAAGATGTATATAAAGAATTATTTGATCCAGAAGACCCAGAAATAAGAGGAGTAAATGCTCAGTACAAAGCTTGGTTAAGAAATAATGGAATAGAATTACCAAAAGTTGCAATTGGTAGTAGTCATAGTTACTTTTCGAGACTAACTGGTGGTAAATGGTTTGTATTAAATCATGGATTTGATCCAGAATACTTGGGAGCACCAAAAAGTAAATTTATTTCTGAAGATAGATCAGAATATCATAAATATAATATATCTGATTTTCCTAAACACAAAATTATTATGGAAAAAGTCATTTCAATAGGAGCGGCACGTCATAAAAAATTTGAGTTAGAAGTTGGCGCTAAAGACCATCACAAAATAAATTTAGAAAAATATGTAAAAAACTTTGACACTAATAAAGTATCAGTAGGAGAAGATAATATTTTATCAAAATTAAATAAGTTAAAAAAACTTTATGATAACGGAGTATTGACTGAACACGAATTCAAAAAAGCTAAAAATAAAATATTAAATTAATGTTAAATCAAATTTGCCTTTATCTAACGAGTATAATATTGGGAATTATGCTCTTCTTTTCTTTTGTTGTAGCACCCGTTACTTTCACTGCATTAGATGAAGAAAATGCTAGAAAATTTATAAGAAATATATTTCCTTATTACTACAATGTTAATTTAGCTATTAGTATTTCAGTTTTAATTTGCTTTATAATTCTGAAAATTTTTTCCTTGGATTTTTATTTAGTTTTGAGTGTTGCGGGATTATTTGCTGTATCAAATTTTGTACTAATGCCACTGATAAATAAGTTCAGAGACGAAAAGCAGGATAAAAAATTTAAACAATCACACTTTGTTTCTGTGGTGATAAATTTTGTTCAAATAATTTTGTTGGTAATTGTCTTAATTTAAGAAGAATTAGTAATACCTAAGCCAACAGCAATAAAAATACCTAACCAAATTAAACCTTTAATAAAAAAAAATGCAAAACTACCAAGTAATAAATATCTTCCATTTTTATTTTTGAGTTTTTCAAATTTGAGTTTTGTTAGAATTTTCATTTTATTAAAATTTAAAATAATTATTTTTTACTTGATCTTTTCCCATTCTTTCATACCGCCAGAGATATTTTTGACATTTTTAACCCCCATGTCCTTCATGGTTTTGGTTGCTAATGTTCCTTGTCCACCAACACCACAAAAAACAACATATTCTTTATCAGGATTATTTTTAAACATATCATTTTCTAGAGGACTGCCCTCTGCTAAATAAAATTCTAATAAACCTCTGTCCAAGTGAATTGCATTACCGATCGTGCCTTTTGAAAAACTCTCTTTATCCCTAACATCAATAAATTGAACATTTGGGTCATTTAGCTTTTCTTTTGCATCACTAGCACTGATATTTTCAATTTCATTGCTTACGCTCATCAAATCATCAAATTTTTTCATATATCTCCTATAAATTTATATTGCAGCTTGTTTAATTGATAACTTAACTTTTCCTCTATCAAAGCCTATTACTTTAACTTTAACTTCATCGCCTTCTTTTACGACATCAGTTACCTTACCGACTCTTTTATCAGCAAGCTCTGATATGTGAACAAGGCCATCTTGTTTTCCTAGGAAATTAACAAACGCACCAAACTCCATAATTTTCATTACTTTTCCATTGTAAATTTTATTGAGTTCAGCTTTAGCAGTTAAGTCTTTAATCATTTGCATAGCTTTATTCCTAGATTCCTCATCTGGAGCAGCTACTGTGACTTCACCTTCGTCATTGATGTCAACTTTTGCACCAGATACCTCTACTATTTCTCTTATAGTTGCCCCACCTTTTCCAATGACTGTAGCAATATCTTTCTTATCTACAGTTATTTTTTCCATTTTAGGTGTATGTTTTCCTACATCTTCTCTTGATTTGGACAAAGCTTTGTTCATTTCGCCTAAGATATGAATTCTTCCATCTTTTGCTTGTTTTAAGGCTTGCTCCATAATTTCAAATGTTATTCCTGTAATTTTAATATCCATTTGAAGAGATGTTATTCCGTCTTTAGTTCCAGCAACTTTAAAGTCCATATCACCTAGGTGATCTTCATCTCCGAGAATGTCTGAAAGAACGCTAAAGTCATCTCCTTCTTTAATTAATCCCATTGCAATACCAGCAACTGGTTCTTTAATTGGTACGCCTGCATCCATCAAAGCTAAAGATGAACCACAAACAGTTGCCATAGATGAAGAACCATTTGACTCAGTTATCTCTGATACGATTCTAAATGTATAAGGAAAACTCTCCTTAGAGGGTAAAGAAGAGTTTATTGCTCTCCAAGCTAATTTCCCATGACCAATTTCTCTTCTTCCGGTGCCTATTCTTCCAGTCTCCCCAACAGAGAAGGGTGGAAAATTATAATGAAGCATGAATCTTTCTTTTTGTAATCCTTCAAGACTTTCTATTTTTTGCTCATCATCTGATGTGCCAAGTGTAGTTGTAACTATTGCTTGAGTTTCTCCTCGAGTAAATAAAGCAGAGCCATGTACTCTTGGAAGAATTCCGACCTCACAAATAATTGGTCTAACATCTGCAAGACCTCTACCATCAATTCTATTTTTATTTTTTAGAATATCTGTTCTTACAATTCTTTTTTCTAAATTTTTAAGTTCAGAATTTACATCAAGATCTGTATAATTTTCGTCTTCTTCATATAACTTTTTTGCTTTATCAGTTATCTCTGAAATTAAATTTGATCTTTCCTGTTTATCTTTTATTGAAAATGCTTTTTTAAGCTCTTCTGTAAATTCACTTTCTAATTTATTTTTGACTTCAGAAAGATCTTTTTTCTCAACAATCCAGTCAGGTTTTTTACATTCTTTAGCTAGTTCCTCTATCATCTCAATTATGGGAACAAACCCTTTGTGACCAAACTTAACGGCATTTAACATTTCCTCTTCAGTTAAACCACTCGCCTCTGACTCAACCATTAAAACAGCATCTTTTGTTCCTGCTACTACAAGATCAAGTTTTGAATCTTTAAGTTCTGCTTTAGTAGGATTAAGTACGTATTCTCCTTTAATAAAGCCAACTCTAGAAGCCCCAACAGGACCCAAAAATGGCATTCCTGAAATTGCCAAAGCTGCTGATGAAGCAATTATTGATAAAATATCTGCTTCGTTTTCTTTATCATAAGATATTACGGTTGGTAGTACCTGAACTTCGTTTTTAAATTCATCTGGAAAAAGTGGTCTGATAGGTCTGTCAATTAATCTTGAAATTAATGTTTCACTATCCGTTGGTCTTGCTTCTCTTTTAAAATATCCGCCTGGAATTTTACCAGCTGCGTAATATTTTTCTTGATAATTTACTGACAAGGGAAAGTAATCTATATCTGGATTAACTTTTTTAGCTCCCACTGCTGTTGCTAAAACAACTGTTTCTCCACATTGAGCTATAATCGCACCATCTGCTTGTCTTGCTATTTTACCTGTTTCTAAACTAATTTTTTTTCCCGCTACTTCTATTTCTTTCTTTACAACTTTAAACATTTACTTCCTTAAATTTAATTTTGATATTACTTCTTTATAAGACTCCATTTTATTTTTCTTTAAATAGTCTAATAATTTTTTTCTTCTATTTACTGCTCTTAAAAGTCCAACAGATGAATGTTTATCTTTTTTGAACTGTTTAATGTGTTTAGACAGGTTCTCAATTTTATCAGTCAATTGAGCAACCTGGACTTCTGAGGAACCTGTATCCTTATCATGGATTGAAAGTTCTTTTGCTTTATTTGCCATTTTCTTTCCCTTATTTATTTGTTTGTTTTATTAAATTTTCAATTTTTTCCGCGTAATCAAATGAATCATCTTTTACAAAAAATAGTTTTGGTAAAAATTTCATTACTATTTTTTTCGATAAAACTTTTCGTATTACAAATGAAAATTCTTTTAGTTTAGCAACGACCTCTTCGGCATCTTTTCCGCCTAAAGGCATCACAAAAATTTTTGCTGTCTTTAAATCTGGAGACATTCTTACTTCAGTTACTGTTATTTCTTTAGTAGATAAGTTTGGTAATTTTGCTTCATCCCTTATAAATAACATACCAAGAGCCTGTTTAATCATTTCACCAACTCTTAGCTGTCTTTGAGTTACTGGTTTTCCCAAACTAGTCATTATTATATTGTTCTCTCTGTAATTGTTGAATTATAAACCTCAATTACGTCATTTTTCTGGAAATCGACAAAATCTTTTAAAGTTATTCCACATTCTAAGCCAGCAGATACCTGTTTAGTTTGATTTTTCTCTCTAAATATTGACCCTATTTTTCCATTGAAAATTATAGCTCCATCTCTGATAACCCTAGCATTAGAGTCCTGAGTAATTTCTCCATCTGTTACTTTTGAACCCGCAACCTTACCTACTTTTGAAACTTTAAATATTTCTAATATCTCTGCGGTTCCAATAATTTTTTCGTCTACTTCTGGAGTTAACAGACCAGACATTTTATTTTTTATGAAATCTAAAACTTCATAAATAATATTAAAGCTGGATATAGAAATTTTTTCTTGTTCAGCTCTTTTTTTAGCTTCTTTACTAGGTTTTACGTTAAATGCTATAATTACTGCATCAGAAGCTTTTGCTAGTGTAACATCAGTTTCTGTAACCATACCAATATCTGATAAAAGTATTTTTGGCTTTACCTCATCGTGTTTAATTTGATTTATTGCATTTTTTATAGCTTCTGAGGAACCATGAACATCTGATTTTATAATAATATTTAGTTCTTCTGATGATGTGTCTTTAAAAGCAGAGTCTTGAGTAACAAAGGATAATGGATTTTTGCTCTCTTTTGCCTCTTGTATTCTACCATCTGATAAAGATTTTGCGTTTTTTTCAGTTTTTAGGACGATAAAGTCATCGCCTGATTTCGCAGCTCCATTAATTCCTAATATCTCAATTGGTGTTGATGGTTCAGCTATATCAATTTGTTTCCCCTGATCATTTATTATTGCTCTTACTTTTCCCCATTTTAAACCACTAACAAAATAATCTCCTTTTTTAAGTGTTCCTGCAGTAATGATTACATTTGCTATTGGTCCTCTCCCAATATCAATTTTAGATTCTAAAACTATTCCTTTTGCATCAGTATCAAAATCTGTTTTTAAGTCTAATATTTCAGCTTGCAAAATAATACTCTCAACCAATTTATCCAAATTTTGTTTTGTTTTAGTTGATATTTCAACCATTAAAGTATCTCCTGATAAATCTTCAGATATAAGTTCATATTCTAAAAGTTGATTTTTAATTTTTTGAGGGTCAGCCTCTGGAAGATCGCACTTGTTAATTGCAACAACAATAGGCACTTTGGCAGCCTTTGCATGTTTAATTGATTCTATTGTCTGAGGTTTAACACCGTCATCAGCCGCAACTACTAGAATAACAATGTCAGTTAATTTTGAACCTCTTGCTCGCATTTCAGTAAAGGCTGCGTGACCAGGAGTATCGATAAAGGTTATTTTATTTTCTTGATGTATTATCTGATATGCTCCAATATGTTGCGTAATACCTCCAAATTCACCAGAAACAACATTCGCTTTTCTTAATGTGTCTAAAACAGATGTCTTGCCATGATCGACATGTCCCATAACTGTTACTATAGGTGCTCTTCTCTTTAAGTTTTGTGTTTTTATTTCTTTAATTTTTTCTAATATTTCTTCTGCTTTTTCTTCTTTAACGGGGTTATGTCCGAATTCTTTAACTAAATATTCTGCTGTGTCTGCATCAATTGTATGATTTATAGTAACTGTTACGCCCATACCCATCAAATGTTTTATTATACTACTAGACTGCTCAGCCATTCTATTTGCCAATTCTCTAATTGTAATTACTTCAGGTATATTAATATCTCTTTTAACTGGTTTAAAATTATCTTTTGAATCCTCTTTGTTAAGCAATCTATTTTCTTTTTGTTTTGCTCTTTTTAAAGAGGCAAGACTTCTTGATCTTGTACCAATATCATCTCCACTTAAGGCTCTAGATACTGTAAGCTTTAATTCTCTTCTTTTAGTTCCCGGCTTTGCAGATTTGTTCTCCCTTTGAGAATTTTCTCCTTTTAATCTTCTTGTAGCTCTTTGTTCTGCTAATTTTCTTTTCTCAAAATCAGAAGTTATAGGAGATGGCGGTTTAGAAAAGCTAGGTTTTTTTGTTATAAAAGTAGTTTGTGATTTATTTTCATTTGATTTAGCACCTCTAGCAAAATTTGGTTTGCTCCCAAACCTTGGAGATCTTTTTTCTATTAATACTGTGTTCTTTGATTGAGATTTTGCTTGTTCAATACTATTAATTGTCTTTTTGGAAGCTCCAGAAATTGATAACTTTAATTTTTTTTTTTCCATCTTTCATCTCTCAATCTTGATATACAATATCTCTTGCAGACATAATTAAATCATCAGCTTCTTTTTTTGAAAGAGCAAAATCTTCTAAATATCCTTTAATTCTTACTCTTTCACCTTTGATAACATCATATCCACCTGTTAATTCATCAGATGCTAAATCTGCAAAATCATTTAATGTTAATATTTTTTGCTCACCAAGTGTTACAAGCATTCCTGGCGTTAAACCTTTATGATTAATTAAATCATTCTCTAAACCAAGATCTTTAATTCTTTTAGCAATTTCTTCTTGGTCTTTTTGATAAAATTCTTTAGCTCTTTCGATTAATTCTTTGGCGGTATCTTCTTCTATACCTTCAATTTTCATTAAGGAATCTGGATCACTATCTTTAATATCGTCTATGGACGAAAAACCCTCTGCTACTAACAACTGACCCAATGTTTCATCTAATTCTAAATTTTTAACGAAATTATCTGTTTTCTCTTTAAATTCTATTTGTCTTCTTTCAGAATCTTCTTGGTCAGTCATAATATTAATTTCATAGTTCATTAATTTTGTTGCCAATCTTACATTTTGACCCCTCCTACCAATTGCTTTACTTAGATTTTCCTCAGTTAAAATAACATCAAGTTTTCTTCCTTCTTCATCCACATTTACTCTTTGCACCTCTGCTGGAGATAATGCATTAGCAACTATAACAGCTGGATCCTCTGACCAATTTACAATATCAATTTTTTCACCTTGAAGTTCATTTACAACTGCTTGAACTCGACTTCCTCTCATACCTACACAAGCTCCAACTGGATCTAATGATGTATCAATTGCTTTTACACATATTTTAGCTCTACTACCTGGATCTCTTGAAGATGATTTAATCTCAATAAGACCATCATAAATTTCTGGAACTTCTTGAATAAAAAGTTTTTCCATAAATTTGGGATGTGCTCTTGAAAGAAATATTTGCTGTCCTCTTGGTTCCCTTCTTACATCTAAACAATATGCTTTTACTCTATCACCAGGTTTAATATTTTCTCTTGGTATCATTTCATTTTTTTGAATTATTGCTTCAGTTCTTCCAAGGTCAACAATTACATTTCCAAATTCTAACCTTTTAACAATTCCACTTAATATAGTATCTATTTTATCTTTAAAATCGTTGTATTGTCTTTCTCGCTCTGCTTCTCTCACATTAAAACTAATTACTTGTTTCGCGGTTTGCGCAGCAATTCTTCCAAAATCAAATGATGGTAATGGTTGTAAAACTTCATCTCCAATTTGTTTGCCTTGATTATTTGCATTAAGTTTTATTGCATCATCTAGTGTAATTTCTATATTGGAATTTTCTGGATTTTCTACAATCAGTAGTTTTCTGAATATTCCTATGTCTCCACTTTCTCTATCAATCTCTACTTTAATCTCATTTTCAGAACCAAACTTAGATTTAGCTGCTTTTGCAATACCATTTTCCATCGATCCAATTATTAGCTCTTTATCAATAGATTTTTCTAATGCTACAGCTTCTGCAATTCTTATTAACTCTAATTTATCTGCTCTTCTATTTAACATTTATATTAGTCCTAAAAAAAAATGGGCCGAAGCCCATTTTGAAATTTCAATAATGTTTTTGAAATATATTTATTTTTTATTAATATTCAACTTTATTTACTTGATAAATATGTCCGATTTATCTGTTTTTTCCCATGAAAATGCACCTGCATCATCTGGAATTCTTCCGAAATGTCCGTAAGCTGCTGTTTTTTCGTATATAGGTTTATTTAAACCTAGCATCTCTCTAATTCCTCTGGGGCTTAGATCAAAATTATCATTTATGAGTTTCTCCACATGCTTATTTTTTTCATCATCATTATCAAACAAATCAACATAAATTGATAAAGGTTTTGATACACCAATTGCATAAGCAAGTTGAATTAAACATTTATCTGCAATCTTAGATGCAACAACATTTTTTGCCAAATATCTTGATGCGTAGGCAGCAGACCTGTCAACTTTAGTGGGATCTTTTCCTGAAAACGCTCCTCCACCGTGAGGGGCAGCCCCACCGTACGTATCAACAATAATTTTTCTTCCTGTCAAACCACTATCACCGTCAGGACCTCCAATAACAAAATTCCCTGTTGGGTTTACATAAATTTCTTTTTCATCTAGTGAACTTAATAATTCTTTTGGAATTGATCTTTTAATATAAGGTTTTACTAAATCTCTAACTTGAGCTTGATTGACATCTGGAGAGTGTTGTGTCGATATAACTACAGATTTTACTGATGATGGTTTTCCATCTTTATATTCAATTGTAATTTGGCTTTTTGAGTCTGGTTCTATATTTTTTAGTTTGCCAGATTTTCTATCCTCGGCCATAAGTCTTAATATTTTATGAGAGTAGTGTATTGGAGCAGGCATCAGCACGTCGGTTTCATTACACGCATAACCAAACATAATTCCTTGATCACCTGCACCTTCATCTTTATTTCCAGAGGAATCTACACCCATAGCAATATCAGCTGATTGAGAATGTAAATGACTTTCGACTGATGTTGCTTCTTTCCAAGTAAATCCCTCTTGATCATAACCAATATCTTTGATGCAGTGCCTTACTTTTTCTATTAGATCTTCTTTTTTTATTTCTGGACCTCTTACTTCACCAGCTAAGACAACTTTATTTGTTGTTGTTAAAGTTTCACAAGCAACTCTCGATTGAGGTTCAGCAGCCAAATATGTATCTACAACCATATCTGAAATTCTATCACAAACTTTATCTGGATGACCCTCGGATACTGACTCGCTAGTAAATAAGTAATCTTTTTTCATTTATTCTCCCTAATTTTTAAAATCACAATGAAAGTAGTATAAATTAGGACAAAATAAAAGAAGATCTTATTAGCGTGTTTAGCAAAATAAGTTTTATCAACACGTTTGATTCTATTTACATCAAAATATCCTTTTTCACTAATTTGTTTAATAATTTGACCTTTTGGATTAACAAAAGCAGACACTCCATTGTTTGTAGATCTAATAACATTTTTACCTTCTTCAATTGATCTGAATATTGAATGAGATAAATGCTGAGCAGGTCCAATTGATCTACCAAACCAACCATCCTCAGAAATATTTAATATAAAATCGTAATATTTTTTATTTGGGCTAATTTTTCCTGAATAAATAATTTCATAACAAATAAGTGGGATAAATTTTAATTGATTAATTTCTAAAATTTCTCTTTTATTATCAGCTGAAAATGATTGATACCCTTGAGTTATCTTTTTTAAGCCTATTTTTTTGAGGAAATTTTCAAAAGGCAAAAATTCTCCAAATGGAACAAGTTTATTCTTATCGTATTTATATAATAATTCAGACTCGTTATTTAATACTATTAGAGAATTATAAATTTTATTTTGGTTGATACTATTAATACCCAATATTACCTTATGATTAATATTATAATTTTCTTTGAAGATATCTTTAAAAAATTTTAGATCTTTAAAATATATACTTGTAATAATTCCCTCTGGGTAAATAAATATTGTTTTTTTTTTGTTATTTGTATCGCTTAAACTAATTAATTCATAAATATTTTTTTCTACATCTTGGTTTGATAAGAATCTTTCGATAGGTATGTTTGGAGAGATAACTCGAATAATGGAAGCTAAGTTATCATGTTTTTTTCTTTCAAAATCTTCAATAATAAATTTTCCATATAAGAAATTGATTACTACTAAAATTAAACTAAAACTAAAAATTAAAAACTTAGTTAATGCTCTATATTTAAAAAAAAATATTACTGGCAATAAAAATATAGTTATTGACAATAAATTTAATGAATAAGTGCCTACATAAGATAAAATTTGTAAAGAAGGTAAATTATTTGAAAGACTAAAAACTACTAAATTCCATGGAAAACCACCAAAAATAAAACTTCTTATAAACTCAATTACTCCAAAAAAAATTGAGAAGATTAAAATTGATGAGATTTTATTTTTTAAATTAAAAAAATTGCATAGAAAAGTAACTAAACCATAAAATATTCCCAGAAATAAAGGAATCAATATTAATGCAAATGGAATAATAAATTTAAAATTTACATCAAATGTCAAAGAATTTGTAATCCAATAAAGGTTAGAAATAAAATAACCAAATCCAAAGATCCAACCAACAAAAAATGAGATGGTTTTGTTATCTACATAATTAACTAATATGTAAAGTAATACTGGAAGTGTTAAAAAATTAATAAAAACTAAATTATAAGGAGGTAAACTAAATGATGTTAGTATACCTAAAAGTAAGCATATTAAAAATAAGTAAGCTTTATTTTCTAGAATAGGGTTCAATTTATTTTATTTAATTTTTTAAATATTAAATTTTCTTTTTTCTTCATTAGATAATAATCTTTATTTTTTTTATGATCATGTCCCAAGAGATGTAAATAACCGTGTATCCACATTTTATCCAATTCATGATCAAAACTAGATGATTTTGCTCTTCTATTAATTATTTCAAAAGAAATTGCTATATCTCCTAAATATAATTTATTTTTTAATTTAATTTTAAGAGGAAAAGAAAGTACATCTGTTGAAACATTTTTATTTCTAAATTTTAAATTTAAATCTTTCATTTTTTTATTATTAGTAAGCATCACAGTGAATTCTTGGGTTTTATTTTTGAAGGAGTTAAATTTAGATAATTTGTTTAATTTCTTTTTGAAGTATAGCTCTGGTTTTTTTAATTTTTTTTCCCAAATTTTTTTATCTAAAACTATGTTGGCTTTAATCATTAACCTGAATTTTTATCAGAATAAGCCTTGACTATCTTGGAAACTAGGGGGTGTCTTACAACATCCGTATGATCGAAATCTACTACAGAAATTTCATTTAAATGACCAAGTAATTTTTTTGATCTATTTAAACCTGACATTGTTTTATTTGGTAAGTCTATTTGGGAAGGATCACCATTAATAACTATTTTGGAATTTTCACCAATTCTTGTTAAGAACATTTTTATTTGAGTATCGGTAGCATTTTGCGCTTCATCAAGGATTGCAAAAGAATTTTTTAAAGTTCTTCCCCTCATAAAAGCGAGTGGTGCAATTTCAATATCTCCAACTTCTATTTTTTTTTGAATTTTTTCAAAATCTAATAAGTCATATAATGAATCGTAAAGGGGTCTTAAATAAGGATCAACTTTTTCTCTCATATCTCCTGGTAAAAAACCCAATCTCTCTCCTGCTTCCACTGCTGGTCTAGATAAAATGATACGCTCTATTTTTTTTTCAAGTAACATCGTTAAGGCAACTGCGACAGCTAGAAAAGTTTTACCAGTTCCAGCTGGTCCTGCAGAAATAACAATATCTGACTCTTTTAAAGCTCTTATATAATTCTTTTGTTTTTCTGATCTTGGTATTACAGATTTTTTTGGAGTTTTTATTATGTATTCTACATTTCCACTTTTATTTGTAACTTTCTCGTCAATCATAAATTTGTTTACAGATGACTCTATATCCTTTTTTTCTAATGTTCCATTATTTAAAAATTGATCTACAAGAAATTGAATTGCATTCTTTATTAATTCATTTTTTTCAGGAGTATTTTTTAATAAAATCGAGTTTCCTCTTGAGTAAATGCTAGTTTTTGTAATTTTTTCTAATTCTTTTAAATTATTATTAAATTCTCCCAAAACACCCAGCAATAATTCATTACTTTGAAATACAATACTTATAGTATTATTTTCTGAATAGACAAATTTTAGATCAGAATTGATTTTTGGTTTTATAAAATTTTTCAAGCTATGCTGCTTTCATTTCATCTATTACTTTACCAAATAAAGAATTTTGATTACTTTTTTCAATATTAACTTTTATTAATTTGCCAATATGACTTTCATTACCATCGAAAATTACTGAATTTAAGAATTTATTTCGACCAAAAAATTTGTTTTGATTTTCAAGTTTATTTTCTACAAGTACTTCTAAAGTTTTGCCTTCCAATGACTTATTCAATTCTATTTGATTGCTAAACAATTTATCTTGAATAGTTATCAGTCTGCTCTTTAGTTTATCTTTATCAGTAATCTCTAATTCTGCAGCCTTTGTTCCTGGTCTTGGACTATAAATAAAAGAAAATGAATTTATAAATTTAATTTTATTAACTAAATTTAAGGTCTCTTTAAAATCATTCTCCGTTTCTCCGGGGTATCCAATAATAAAGTCACTGGAAAATTTTATATCAGAATTAATTTTTATTAATTTTTCATAAATATTTAAATAATAATTTACGGTATGCTTTCTGTTCATCATTTTTAATATTCTGTCAGAACCACTTTGTATCGGTAAATGAACAAAAGGCATTAATTTTTTTGAATTTTTGTAACATTCAATAAGATCATCTGTCATATCTCTTGGATGAGAAGTGGTATATCTAATTCTACTTATTTCGTTATATTTGCTGAGTGTGTTAATAAGATCTGATAATCGGTACTCTCTGGATCCTTCTATATGAGAATATGCGTTTACGTTTTGACCAAGAAAAGTTATTTCTTTAGATCCGTTCTTTATCAATCTCTCAGCTTCATCAATAATGCTTTTAAATGGTCGAGAATATTCTGGTCCTCTAGTATAGGGTACAACACAAAAGTGACAGAACTTATCACAGCCCTCTTGAATTGTTAAAAAAGATGATACATTGGTATTGTTATTTTTAATATTATCGAAGTATCTAAACTTTGAAACTGAGTCGAATTCAGTTTCTTCAACTTTATTTTCTTCTTCAAAGCTTTTTAAAAGATTATTTATTTTTTGATAAGATTGAGGACCTATAACTAAATCTATATATTTCTCTCTATTAAGCATCTCAGTATTTTCAGCTTGAGCAACACAACCTGCAACAACCATGATTGGTTTTTTTTTATCTTTATATAATTTTTTTACTCTGCCAATTTCATGATAAACTTTATCCTTGGCCTTGTTTCGAATATGACATGTATTCAAAATATAACAGTCAGCATCATCTTGATTTTCTGTTTTATTATATCCTATTGATTTAACAGCATCGTATATCCTGTTAGAGTCATATTCATTCATTTGACAACCAAATGTCTTTATAAAAACCTTCTTGTGCATGAATTATTTTTTTTTAATCCCGTATAGTTCTAATTTATGATCAACGAGCTTGTAGCCGTATTTATCAGCAATTTTTTTTTGCAATTCTTCGATTTCCTCATCAACAAATTCTATTATTTCTCCAGTTTTGATATCTATCAAGTGATTATGATCATCATTTAGCTCATATCTTGCTTTGCCAGACTTAAAATCATGTTTTGTTAAAATACCAGCTTCTTCAAAAAGTTTGACTGTTCTATAAACTGTAGCAATACTAATTTTAGAATCTATTTGTGAGACTCTATTATATAGTTCATCGACATCTGGGTGGTCAGACTCTCCATATGTTTTTTTAGATTCGGATATTACTCTTGCAATTATCCTTCTTTGATCTGTAAGTTTTACTCCATTTTTTTGACATTTTTCTTCAATAGTTTCTAACATAATATATTTTAACTCGAGTAAAGGGGTTTAATCAAATTAATATTTGTAAAATTTTTTTTATCAATTTTTACTAACTGATCTATACCCTTTTCAGTTAAGTGTTCGCTTAAAAATCCATATAAATCAATATTTTTTGCAAAAGCAATACCTTTAGCAATTGCTATTGAATTTCTAATACTTGAGATTTTTCCAGGACCTTGATTAACAAATATTTCACTTATTTTATCTAAATTTGAGTCATGTTCTTTGAGGAAATTTAAAATTAGTATCATTATTTTGTCAAAATTTTCTCTACTGTTTGTATGAGTGGTAGTATAAGATTCTTTGTTAGATATGAGAGAGAATAGAATTTTATCGTCTGCAGCGTTAATAATTAAAGTATTCATTTTTTTTATTATTTTTTTAAACGTTAAAGCTGAAGTAGTAAATAAAAAATATTTTAAAAATGAACAAGGTGTTTTAGCAATTATGTACCATAGATTTGAAGAAAATAAGTATCCATCAACAAATATAAGATTAGATATATTCAAAAAACATATTAATTTAATAAAAGAAAACAATTTAAATTTTTATAATCCTAGTGAATTTTCAAAAAATTTTAAAAAAGTTAAGGAACAAAAAAAAATTTTACTTACTATTGATGATGCTTTCACATCATTTTATGAAAATGCTTGGCCAATCTTGAAGAAAGAAAAGATTCCATTTATTTTATTTGTTTCGACAGAGTCAGTTGGCAACAAAGGATATATGAGTTGGAGTCAAATAAAAGAGGTAGAAAAAGAGAATTTTGCATATATAGGCAATCATTCACACTCACACGATTATTTAACCAAATTTACTTTTCAAAGGTTTATTAAAGATATTGAAAAATCAATTATAATTTTTAATGATAAATTAGGTTATAACCCAATTTTTTTTTCATACCCTTTTGGTGAGTATAACTTAGACCAGAAAAATTATATTTCAAAAAACTTTGAATTTGCATTTGGCCAACATTCAGGTGTTATTGATTTAAATAAAGATAGATATGAATTACCAAGATTTCCTATAAATGAGAAATATGGTGAACTAAAAAGATTTAAAGAGGTGATATCTTATTTGCCGCTTCAGTATAAAATTGTTAAACCTGAAAACAAATTTATGAATGATGGAGAAAATCCTCCTAAAATGACAATAGAATTTTTTAAAGATCAAAAAAATTTAAAAAATATAAATTGCTTTTCAAATGAAGGATCAAAATGGAGAAAAACAAAAATTGTGTTAATTGATAATATATTAAATATTAATTTTGCAGAAAAATTTAATGAAAGAAGGGGTAGGATTAATTGTTCACTAAAAGACGAAAAAGGCTGGAGATTTTCAGGTTTTCAATTTGTTCAAAATTAAATTAATTTTTTAGTCTTATTACTCGTTGGCATCACATTCACATCATCAAAATCTGTAAGTGAATTTTGTTTTATAATTTTTTTTAGTACATCAATGTACTGTTGTCCTGTCTCAGCATATTTATCTAAATAATTAACCAACCTTAAACTGTCTAACCTTTCATTATTGTCTCTTTGAATTGCTCTTTCTTTTCTAAATTCAATATAGCTACTATGAGTATTTAAATTTCGCTGATATGCTCTTACAGATGCTTTAAGAACAGCAAACTTCGCTACTTTATGTTTTGCATTTTTGTCTACACCTGCTGGTTTAATACCTTCTCCACTCCAAGTCCATTGTCCAAATAATGCATTACCTTCTAGGGCAAACCTTGATGTTCCCCAGCCAGTTTCTTTGGCGGCCTGGGCAAGTGCTAATGAGACTGGTATCTCATCCATTCTTACTTTTAAAGAATAAAAATCTCCATCTTGTAAGCCATATTGTTTAAATTTTTCTTTTAACCAATTCTTTTCTTTTTGAGTGTTTATATTTTTACTTAATATTCTAAATAGTTTTTTTCTATCAAGGCGAATTTTTGCATTTTCTTCTACAATTAATGGTAAAACTATTTGGATAAACAATCTCTTCCTTTTTTTTGAATTTTCAATACCTCTAATCTCTATTGGTAAGTGGTCAATTTTATTACCTATATTTACAAGTTTTGTCTCTCTAACTTTATCAAGATTGTAATTTGTATCTTTGAACAATTGTTCAATTGTTCTTGCATCAAATCTTATTGAATTTTGTCCTTCCTCATCAGTACTGAAAAAATCGATATCAGCAAAAATGTTTTTTAAACTTAATTTTTTTGTTTTAGTTTCTGTCTGTCCATCAAGAATTTTTTTTCTTTTTTCTATTTCTTGATCAAAATTTACTCCAGCATTTGAAATAATAGATTTTTTTAGATTAAAATTTTTATATAAAAAACTGTTTATCGTCGGTAAAGAGAAAAATGAGAAAATGACTAAAAGACTAATTGCTGAAAATCTGAATATATTATTTTTTTTTTTAATCTGTTTAATATTTTTACTTTTTGTACGTCTAACCATTTTTTAAATATAATAAATATTAACTAATTATACAGCTAAAACTTCTTTCACTTCGGGAATGTAATGACAAAGTAAGTTTTCCACACCTTTTTTTAAAGTAAGAGTTGAAGATGGACAACCTGAACAACTACCTTTTAACAAAACTTTAACCTTTCCATTCTTAAACTCTTGGAACTTTATATCTCCTCCATCTCTTGCGACAGCAGGTCTAATCTTGGAGTCCAGAATACTAATAATTTTTTTTTCAATCTCTGAATAATTTTTGTCTTGCTTTTCATCGTTTACTTTATCAATTATGCAAGTATTGCCATTCGCATAATGCTCATTAACATAAGATATAACAATATGCTGAATATCTTCCCATCTTTTGTTTTCTTCTTTATTTATAGAAAAGAAATCTTCTCCTAAAAATACACCGGTTACTCCATTTATTTGTAGTAAATTCTTTATTAGCAAATTATTTGTATCTTCTTGATTTAAAACTTCTAAAGGACCATTATTGGATACCTTTCTACCAGGCAAAAACTTTAATGAATTTGGGTTTGGTGTATTCTCAGTTTGTATAAACATAAGTTTTATATAGTGTTTATTTCAAAATATTAAATGATTAAAAACCAACTATTTCTTTTATCTTTTTAACCTTTTTTGAGGAAATACCCTCCGCTTTTGCTGCACCATCTTCTAAAATTTGATCTATATAATTTTTATCTGATAACAATTTTTTTATTTCTTTTGATATAGGTGACAGTTTAGTCACAATTATTTCAGATAATTTATTTTTTAAATCAGAAAAATTTTTTCCTCCAAATTCATTGAGTGTATCAGCAACATTTTGATTACTTAAGCTAGAGTAAATACCAATTAAATTTTCTGCTTCAGGTCTACCTTTAAGTCCTTCTTCATTTCCTGGCAAAGTATCATTATCCGTTTTTGCTTTTTTTATTTTTTTAACAATTTCGTCTTCGGTATCTGTTAAATTGATCCTACTCCCTTCAGCAATATCCGACTTACTCATTTTTTTTGTACCATTTTTCAAACTCATTATTCTTGAGAAATGTTTTTGTATTAGAGGTTCTGGTGGTGTTAAAAAATCTTTACATTTATATTCGTTATTAAATTTTTGAGCTATATCTCTACAGAGCTCTAGGTGCTGTTTTTGATCATCACCAACTGGAACATGAGTAGCATCATACAAAAGAATATCAGAGGCCATCAAAACTGGATAAATATATAAACCAACGCTAGCTTTTTCCTTGTCCTTTCCAGCTTTTTCTTTGAATTGTGTCATTCTATTGAGCCATCCCATTCTAGCAACACACCCCAAAATCCAAGAACCCTCGGAGTGTGCGGGAACTAGGGATTGATTGAATATTATACTGTTTTTTGGATCAATACCGCTTGCAATAAATGCAGCTGCTGTCTCTCTAATATTATTTTTTAATTCTATCGGGTCTTGTATTACAGTAATTGCATGAAGATCCACAACACAAAAGATGCAACTGTTATCTTTATTATTTTGTAAATCTACAAAATTTTTTATTGCACCAATATAATTGCCAAGATGCAAGTTTCCCGTTGGTTGCACTCCAGAAAAAATTTTTTTAGACATAATTTAATACTTTAATTTAATATCAGATATTTTAAAGGCCTTAATGAGTATTGAAATCAACAAATAAAAAGTAAATGTTAAAACAACTAATAATATAATTGCTAAAAATTTATAGCTATTTGAAAACAGAAAATAATCACTGAAATAATTAATTGATATTTTAAATAATCCCAAACAAATTAAATTAGCAAAAAATATTTTAAAGAGCTGAGTAAAAAAAGAATTATTAAAATTAAAGTAACTTTTATTTAAAACAAATATCATTAATAAAAACGCATTTAACCATGAAGAAAGAGATGTTGCTATAGGAATTATAATAAAACCTAATTTACTAAATAAAGATACACTAATAATTATATTCAAAATTACAGAAATGAATGAAAAATAAAAAGGTGTTTTGGTATCATTTCTAGCAAATATAAAATTTGAAAATATTTTAATCATCGAAAATGCAGGCAGGCCTAATGCAAAATAAAATAAAGCACGGGCTGAATTTTTAACACTTTCTTCATTAAAAGATCCATACCCGAAAAGTGCAGAAACAATTTCTTCAGAGGCAAAAATCAATGCAAGTGTAGCAGGAAGACTTAAAAATAAACTTAACTCAAGAGACTTATTTTGTAAAAATTCTAATTTTGATTTATTTTTATTCTTAACATATCTACTTAAGTTGGGTAAAATAATTATACCAATTGCAATGCCAGCTATAGCTAAGTTTATCTGATATATTCTGTCAGCATAGTACAAGTATGAAACTGCACTTGCCTGGAAAGAAGCGATTATCGTTCCAACTAATATATTAATTTGAGTAACACCAGATGAAAATATACTTGGCAAAAGCTTCTTAAAAAAGAATTTTATTTTTTTATCCAATTGAAAATTGAATTTAAAACTTGGGTAAAAATATTTTCTAGTAAAAATAATTAAAAATATAAATTGTATAATTCCTGCAAATGTTACTGCATAACTTATATAGTAAACTAAATTTGTGTCATTTTTTATAATAATGAAACATAATATTAATATTATATTTAAAAAAAGTGGTGCAGCAGCAGCAGCGGCAAATTTATTATGAGAATTTAAAATTGCTGAAAAAAATGATGCTATGCTTATAAAAAATAAAAAAGGAAAAGTAATTCTTGTTAAGTCGACTGCTAATTTAAACTTATTATCTACCTCTGAGAAACCAGGCGCAATCAATTTGATAAAGCTTGGCATAAAAATCTCAACTAATATTGTTAGAGCTAAAAGTACTAATACCAATAAATTAAATACTGAGTTTGCAAATTTTTGTGCTTTTTTTTTACTAAACAAAAGTTCTGATGTGTAAGATGGAACGAATGCTGCATTAAAAGTACCTTCTGCAAACAATCTTCTAAAGGTGTTTGGTATTCTAAATGCTACAAAGAATGCATCTGCAATTGGTCCCGAACCAAGATAAATAGCTATGAAAAAATCTCTAATGTATCCTAAAATTCTGCTTAGTATAACAAACAAACTAAATGTGCCTGTTGACTTAATTAAATTCATAAATCATATTACTAATTTAATCCATTTGTATATCTAAACAAACAATGAAAAAAAACAAAATTGAACATTATTCTGATAAAGAAGCTTTAGATTTTCATACTAATGATAAATCTGGCAAAATAGAGATCGTATCATCTAAACCTGTAACTACAAAAAGAGACCTTGCCTTAGCTTATTCTCCTGGTGTTGCGGCTCCTGTAAAAGCAATAGCAGATAATCCTGAGTTAGCATATGAATATACTACTAAGGGAAACCTAGTTGCAGTAATTAGTAATGGATCAGCAATATTGGGACTAGGAAATTTAGGAGCTATAGCATCAAAACCAGTAATGGAAGGAAAGGCTGTTCTATTCAAAAGATTTGCAGATATTGACTCCATAGATTTAGAAATAGACACTGAGGACACAAAAGAGATAATTAATTCCATAAAACATATTGCAAAAAGCTTTGGAGGAATAAATTTAGAAGATATTGCAGCCCCAAACTGTTTTATAATTGAAGAAGAATTAAAAAAAATTTTAGATATTCCTGTATTTCATGACGATCAACATGGGACGGCAATTATAACAACAGCAGCATTAATTAACGCAGTTGATATTGCAAAAAAAAACTTAAAAAAAATTGAAATAGTAATTAATGGAGCCGGTGCTGCAGCTATGGCATGTGCAAAATTATTTAGAAGCACAGGTATTCCAAAAAATAATATTAAAATGTTGGATACAAAAGGAGTAATAAATAAAAATAGAAAAGATATTAATTCTTGGAAAAAAGAATTTGCAGTAGAAACAAAGGATAAAAGTTTAGATGATGCGATGAAAAATGCAGATGTATTTTTAGGCCTATCTGCTGCAGGTGTTGTAAAAAAGAGTATGGTAAAAAAAATGGCTAAAAATCCAATTATATTTGCGTGCGCAAATCCAGATCCTGAGATTAAGCCTGAAGATATAGAAGAAGTTAGAAATGACGCAATTATAGCAACAGGTAGATCCGATTATCCAAACCAAGTAAATAATTTAATAGGTTTTCCCTATATATTTAGAGGAGCATTAGATGTTAGAGCGAAAACCATAAATGAAGAAATGAAAATTGCTGCAGCTAATGCGATTGCATCACTTGCAAGAGAATTTGTGCCTGATGAAGTTGCAGCTGCAATGGGTGGCGAAAGGCCAAATTATGGAAAAGAATATATTATCCCATCAACTTTTGACCCAAGGTTAATAAGTGTAATACCGGTAGCAGTAGCAAAAGCTGCTATGAAATCTGGAGTAGCTAGAAAAAAAATTGAAAATTTTGATCAATATTCTGAACAATTAAAACAAAGGTTGGATCCATCAGTTACTATAATGCAAGGAATTAATAACCAAATTAAAAAAACAAATAAAAAAGTTGTCTTTGCCGATGGTGAAGATGAAAATACTTTAAAAGCTGCAATAGCTTTCAAAAATAGTGGACTTGGTACACCTATATTAGTTGCTAAAGAGAAAGTGGTTAAAGAAAAACTTAGAGAGATTGGTTATGGAGAAAACTTTGATATTGAAATTGTAAACTCTACATTGAGCGATAAAAGAAAAAAATATGTGAATTATTTATTTAGAAAACTACAGAGAAAAGAGGGATTGCTTGAAAGAGATTGTGATAAAATGGTCAGAAATGACAGAGTTATATGGGGTTCTTGTATGGTTGCATGTGGTGATGCTGATGCAATGGTTACTGGAAATTCAAGAAGGTATGGACAATCTCTTGATAAAGTAAAAAAGGTCATAGATGCAAGACCTGGAGAAATTATGTTTGGATTAAACATGATTGTGAACAAAGGTAAAACAGTGTTTATTGCTGATACAAGTGTAAATGAGTACCCAACTTCAGACCAATTATCTGAAATTGCAATTTCTGCATCAAGAGTTGCAAGATTATTTGGTTTTGAACCAAAAGTAGCTTTTCTTTCACACTCTACCTTTGGTCAACCGATTACAGCTAGAACTAAACATATAAGAGATGCAGTAGAAATTTTAAAGAAGAAAAAAGTTGACTTTAAGTTTGATGGGGACATGCAACCCGATGTTGCGTTAAGCGATGAATATAAGGACCTCTATCCTTTTTCTGAAATTGTTGGAAATGCAAATATATTAATTATGCCTGGACAACACAGTGCAGCAATAACATATAAAATTATGAAAACTCTAGGAGGTGCTAAAGTTATTGGGCCACTTTTAATCGGCTTAGGTCAAGCTATAGAAATTGCTCCTCTCCGATCTTCAACATCTGACATATTAAATTTAGCTTCAGTGGCGGCATATTCATCTGGGGTTATTAATTATAAAAAACCTAACTAGTTTTTTATTACTCTCAAATCCTCTACTAAAAATATACTTGTAACGACATCTTCCACATCAAGAACTTGCTTTGCTTCATTTATTACTTCAGCTCTTTCTTCCTCATTTTGTGAAATACCATAAATGTAAATAATTTTTTTATATGTATCGATGTCATAATTTGCAGACTTTATTTTTTTATTTGTTATTAGAGCAGTTCTTAGTTGAGATGTTATAAGTACATCCTTTGCGGTCTGTTTAAAGTTAAACTCCTCTTTAATTTTTAGGTCATTTTTTACTGATCTCGCACCTTTTATTTCCCAACCTAACTTTGTAATTTTTAATTTTTCTTCTACGGTATCTACTTTACCTGTTATAAAAATTCGACCATCTAATACTTTGGTCTTTACGTTAAGTAGATAACCTTTATTCATCAATATTAATTTTGTTCTTAAATTTTTTTTCATTAATGAGTCGTCAATTTGTGTTCCTATAGTCCTTGGATCCATAGCAATAGAAACTCCTGTACCCAAAACACCTGTAGATGAATAGCCAACACATCCTGAAACTAATATTAAAATTATTATTAGTATTAAGTTTCTAGATTTCATTTTTCTTTTTCAAACAAAAATCATAAATAATTTTTTTTGATATATTATTTTCTTTGCTTATTTTTAATGTTATATCTTTAATTGACATTTTTTTTAAAAGTTTAATAATTTTTTTTTTAACTGATTCTTCGATTACTTGTAACCTATTTTGTAAATTTAAATTTTCAGATATAACAACAGTAATCTCACCCTTTTCAGTTATATTAACATTATTAAGATTATTAACTTTTTCTCTGATGTATTCCTCATGTAACTTTGTCATTTCTCTAGTAATTAAAATATCTCTGTCTTTAAAATATTTTTGGATTTGAGCTTTTATTTTTTTTATTTTTTTGGGTGAAATAAAAAAAACGATTGAATAATTTAAATTAGAAATCTTCTGAAAAAGTTGATCAATTTGCAATTTTTTATCAGGCAAAAAACCGCAAAAAAAGAAATTTTTTGAAAAGCCGCTTATAGAAACAGCTGCAGTAACAGCAGAAGACCCAGGAACTGGAAATATGTCAATTTTATTCTTGATGCATTCGTTTATCAAAATTCCACCTGGATCTGAAATTGCTGGAGTACCAGCATCTGAAATGATAGAAATTATTTTATTTTCTTTTAATAAATCTAATACGTATTTGATATTTTTTTTTTCATTAAATTTATGATTGGATAATAATTTTGTATTTATATTGAACCTAGATAACAGTTTACTTGAAACTCTTGTGTCCTCTGACAAAATAACATCTGATTTATTAAGTATGTATATAGCTCTAAAAGTAATATCGCCTAAATTTCCTATTGGCGTTGAAACACAATATAGCCCAGGTTTTAAACTATCATTTATTTCAAAATTATACATTTAATGACGATGATGAAATTATATATCACAGTTTTAAAAGTTTTTCTTATAATCGTTTTTTCGGATCTTAAAGCAATTTCGGACGAGAAAATTAAAATAGGTTTAATTGTACCTCTATCTGGTGAATATTCATATATTGGTAATTCAATTCTTAAATCTACAAGAATGGCACTAAATAAAATTAATGATGAAAGAATAACAGTTATACCTAAAGATACAAAAGCAAACCCAATAGATACATTAAAAGTATCAAATGAGCTTCACAACAATGGTGTGAAAATAATTATTGGACCAGTATTCAATGAGAGTAATAAATATTTAGATGAATTAAATGAGGTAACATTTTTATCTTTTACAAACAAAATTAGAAATAATCCGAAAAACGTAATTTCTGCAGGAGTAAATGCAATATCACAAATAAATACTATTAAAAAATATTTGAGTAAAAATAATTTAAAAAATACAATATTTTTAATACCTGAAACGGAGTATAAAAGAGAAATAGAAGAAGCTATTGAGAAATCCAATTTAATATTAAAAGAAAGATTTATTTATAGTAAAGACCCAACATTACTAACAAAGCAAATAGAAGATTTAACAAGGTATCAACAAAGAAAACGAAATTTAGAAAATGAAATTAAAAGAATAGAAAATACAAATACTTTCAATAAAAAAAAAAAAATAGATGAATTGAAAAAAAAAGATACTTTAGGTTTTATTAATTTTGATTCGGTAATAATTGCTGATTTTAGTGAAAGTCTAAAAAGTGTTGCTACATCGTTATTATATACTGATGTATCTTCTGAAAGAATAAAATATATTACATTGAATCAGTGGTTTGATGAAAGTCTTTTAAAAGAAACTTCATTACATCCAATATATTTCCCATCAATCAATAAAGATAATTTTGAAATATTTCAAAAAGAATACACTCGAAACTTCAAAAATACACCAAATCAAATTTCTTTTTTAAGTTACGATCTAATAGGGTTGATCTATTACTTGTTAATAAATAATGATTTTAAGGCTAACGAAAATTTATTTATTAAAAAAAACAAATTTAAAGGAAAAATAGGTATCTTTGAAATAAATAAAAAAACAATTACCCATCAATTAAATTTTTACGAAATACAAAATAATAATTTTAAAGAAATTTTTTAATTTTTTTGAAAGCTTTTGCCCGATGATCATTTTTAAATTTTAACTTTTGGCTCATTTGGCCAAATGTTAATTTTTTATTTTTAGGAATAAAAATTGGATCATAGCCAAAACCTTTATTACCTATTTTTTTTTTAGAAATTCTACCACTAATAATCCCTAAAGATTGGATCGGTTTTTTTTTTAATCCATAAATTGTTAATGCACAGATAAATCTCGCTTTAATCTTTTTTGACTTCCAGTTTTTATCTACCTTCGATAACTTTTGATATACTTTAGATATTGCCAAATTGAAATCTCCCCTTTTCCCACCCCATCTTGCTGAATAAATACCTGGTTGATTATTTAGTAAGTCAATTTCAAGCCCAGAATCATCCGCGATGCAAATTTTTTTTGTTTTTTTTGAAAAATGCTTTGCCTTGATTAAAGAATTTTTTAGAAAAGTTTGTCCATTTTCTTTAGGGCTTTTTAGACCATAGTCTTTTGGAGAAGTAATAGTGTAGTATTTGGGCAGTAAATCTTTGATTTCTTTTATTTTTCCTTCATTATTTGACCCTACTACGATTTCTTTAATTTTTTTTTTTAACATCTAGAATTTCATAAATTTCTTACCATATAGACTTTAATGGAAAAAGAAGAATCGCAAAAAAAAGAAAATCAAAATTTAAAAGACGAAAACTCAGAGCTAAGCACAGATAAACAAGCCTCAGAGGAAGCTAAAAAAAATGAAGAAGAAGAGCAACTTTCACCCGAGGATGAAATTGCAAATCTTAAAGATAAAGTTGCTAGAACATTTGC
Source organism: uncultured Pelagibacteraceae bacterium (assembly GCA_902618205.1). GTDB lineage: Bacteria > Pseudomonadota > Alphaproteobacteria > Pelagibacterales > Pelagibacteraceae > Pelagibacter. The sequence goes on from CACMZL010000002.1 coordinate 68,959, forward strand.
TGAAATGGAAAATCAGAGAAGACGATTCGAAAAAGAGAAAGATGAAGCTTTTGAATATGGTGGATTTTCATTTGCGAGGGAAACTCTTAATCTTCTAGATAATTTAGAAAGATCAAAACAAACACTGGAAAGTGATGAAACTATAAAAGATAAAGACACACTAAAAAAATTGATAGAACATATTAATATTATTAATGAAGATATGATTTCTATTTTTAAAAAAAATAATATTGAGCCAATTAAAGCAATTAACGAAAAACTGGATCCAAATTTGCATCAGGCAATGATGGAAGTTGAAGATGATACAAAAGATCAAGGGACAATAGTTCAAGAAATTCAAAAAGGTTTTATGATGAAGGATAGATTGCTAAGACCTTCGTTAGTAGCTGTATCTAAAAAAAAAGTTGAAGAGAAACAAAATAACCAAAAAGACAAGGAAATTGAGGAAAAAGAGGCAAAAAATTAATTATTTATTATGGTTGTAGTTGTAAAATTAGCACTTATATGAAGATCAATTAGGGTAAATTATGAGTAAAGTTATTGGAATAGATTTAGGAACAACAAATTCTTGTGTAGCCGTTATGGAGGGAACACAAGCAAAAGTATTAGAAAATGCTGAAGGAGCAAGAACGACACCTTCAGTTGTTGCATTTACAGATGAAGGTGAAAAATTAATAGGTCAACCAGCTAAAAGACAAGCTGTTACAAATCCTGAAAATACAATTTTTGCAGTTAAAAGGTTAATCGGAAGAAATTTTGATGATCCGACGGTTAAAAAAGACGTAGAGACTGCACCTTTTAAAATAGTTAATTCTGATAAAGGTGACGCATGGATAGAGGCAAAAGGACAAAAATATTCACCTTCACAAATTTCAGCTTTCACGCTTCAAAAAATGAAAGAGACAGCAGAAAAATATTTAGGTTCAGAGGTGAAACAAGCGGTAATTACTGTTCCAGCATATTTTAATGATGCTCAGAGACAAGCTACTAAAGATGCGGGTAAAATAGCTGGCCTTGAAGTTTTAAGAATTATAAATGAGCCTACAGCAGCATCCCTAGCTTATGGTTTAGACAAAAAAGCAAATAAAAAAATAGCAGTATATGATTTGGGTGGAGGAACATTCGATGTTTCAATTCTTGAATTAGGTGATGGTGTATTTGAAGTTAAGTCAACTAATGGTGATACTTTTTTAGGCGGAGAAGATTTTGACAATGCAATAGTTGATTACCTTCTTTCAGAATTCAAAAAAGAAAATGGTATTGATTTAAAATCAGATAAATTAGCATTACAAAGATTAAAAGAAGCTGCTGAAAAAGCAAAAATAGAACTTTCATCAGCTACCCAAACAGAAATAAATTTACCATTTATTACAGCTGACAAAACTGGACCGAAACATATTAACTTGAAAATGACTAGAGCCAAATTAGAAGCATTAGTCGAAGATTTAATTTCAAGAACGATTCCGCCATGTAAAACAGCTTTAAAAGATGCGGGATTATCAGCAAGTGAAGTAGACGAAATTGTACTGGTTGGTGGTATGACCAGAATGCCAAAAGTTATAGAAGAAGTTAAAAATTTCTTTGGGAAAGATCCTAACAAATCTGTAAATCCTGATGAAGTTGTTGCTATGGGAGCAGCAATTCAAGCAGGGGTATTACAAGGTGATGTTAAAGATGTATTACTTCTAGATGTGACACCTTTATCATTAGGAATAGAGACTTTAGGTGGTGTTTCTACAAAATTAATAGATAAAAATACAACAATACCAACCAAAAAAAGCCAAGTATTTTCTACTGCAGAGGATAATCAACCAGCTGTATCAATTAGAGTTCTTCAGGGTGAAAGGGAGATGGCTTCAGATAATAAAGTATTAGGAAACTTTGAGTTGGTTGGAATAGCTCCAGCTCCAAGAGGAGTTCCGCAAATTGAAGTGACATTTGATATAGATGCAAATGGTATTGTAAATGTCTCGGCTAAAGACAAGGGAACTGGCAAAGAGCAAAAAATTCAAATTCAAGCATCTGGAGGATTAAGTGACGAAGAAATTAATCAAATGGTAAAAGATGCAGAGTCGAATAAAGAAGAGGATAAAAAGAAAAGAGAAGCTGTTGATGCAAGAAATCAAGCAGATACATTAATTCACTCAACTGAAAAAAATTTAAAAGACCACGGAAGTAAGGTCAGTGATGCAGATAAAAAAGTTATTGAGGATGCATCAGCAAACCTTAGAAATGCTCTTAAAGGAACTGATGTTGAAGAAATTAAAAAGAAAACACAAGATTTAGTTCAGGCATCTATGAAACTAGGTGAAGCTATCTATAAATCACAACAAGGTGCAAAACCTGAAGATGCTCCAAAAGACGCAAAGAAAGAAGATACGAAAGACGATAACGTTGTTGATGCAGATTTTGAAGAAGTAAAAGACGAAAATAAAGAAAAAAGCGCCTAATAAAACAACTGTTTGTCTATAACATGTTATGGCAAAAAGAGATTATTACGAAGTTTTAGGTGTGAATAAAGGTGCTTCAGCAGATCAAATAAAATCAGCTTACAGAAAACTTGCTGTTAAATATCATCCAGATAAAAATAAAGGTGATAAAGGCGCTGAAGAAAAGTTTAAGGAAGCATCTGAAGCTTATCACGTACTTTCTAATTCTGAGAGAAAACAAAATTATGATAATTTTGGTCATGCAGCTTTTGAAAATGGAGGAGGTGGAAGAGGAGGATTTGGAAATTTTGATTTTTCAAATCATTTTTCTGACATTTTTGAGGATTTTTTTGGAGAAGGCTTTGGTGGAGGTCGTAGGTCAAGAAGATCAAACAATAGAGGCTCAGACTTAAGATATGATTTATCTATTTCTTTGGAGGAAGCTTTTTCTGGCAAAAAACAAGATATAAAATTCTCTACATCTGAGAAATGTGATACCTGTAATGGATCAGGTTCAAAACCTGGTCACCAAGCTGGTGCATGCTCAATGTGTGGAGGTCATGGACAAGTGAGATCAAGCCAAGGTTTTTTTACAGTCCAACAAACATGTCCTCAATGTGCAGGTGCAGGAGAGGAAATTACTCACCCGTGCTCTAGTTGTAATGGACAAGGTAAAAAGCAGGCTTCAAAAAGATTATCAGTTACTATTCCAAAAGGTGTAGATGATGGAACTAGAATTAGACTTTCAGGTAAAGGCGAAGCTGGGTCAAGAGGTGGTAGTAGTGGTGATTTATATTTATTCATCAATGTTCACTCCCATGACCTATTTAAAAGGTCAGATGAAAACTTATTTTTTGAATGTCCAGTTTCAATTGCAGATGCAGCTCTAGGTACTTCAATTGAAATTCCAACAATTGACGGTGGTAAAGCAAAAATTAAAATTCCAGCAGGAACTCAAAGTGGTAAACAATTTAGATTAAGAGGAAAAGGAATGCCTTACATGAGAGGGAATGATTTTGGAGACCTTTATGTTCAAGTAAACACTGAAGTTCCAATATCACTAAATAAAGAACAGAAAGAATTATTAGAAAAATTTAGGGAAATTGAAAACGAAAAATCTAACCCAAGTATTAAAAAATTCTTTCAAAAAGCCAAAAGTTTTTGGAAGAATTAATAAAAATTTTCAAACTAATTAAGAATAACTTCTAAAGTTTCATTATCCTTTGGTTTGACTTTAAGCATTAAATAACCTCCCTCAACAACTGAGACTTCCCAAGTAACTTTAGTAGTTATAAAATATTCCTTATCGGCTTTAATATCATTAAATTTAAAATTCCCTTGAGCGTCACAAATAGATTTCTTTGCTAAAGTATAATATTCTTGAGGAGTTGAAGGCTCAAAAACTATATTGCTTAAGTAGTATCCTAAGTAACCTTTTTCTGTTGATTTATAAATTGCATTCATTCTTTCAGAGGAATAGCTATTTACAGGTGTTAGGTAGCCTCTTGACCTGCACATGTAACTACTGTTCCTCCTTTCTGATTTAAAAAAGCTTGTCCAATTATGTTGGCATTACCTCTCTCCTTTATCCATTTGGCTTCATCTGCATTAAATTTTGTTTTAAGTGTGTATGTCGAAGGCGCAAAACATGCATGCAAAAATAAAAAGATAATTACAATAAATAACTATTTCATGTTAGTCTTGAATATTCAAATATTATATGAAAAAAATAAATTTAGCAATTACCGGATGCATGGGAAGAATGGGTCAACAGCTCATTAAATCCACTAAAAAAGATAAATATACTAGGTTAGTTACTCTAACAGAAAATAGATTAATTAATAAAAAGATAAGTGGAATTAAACCTGAATTAAACACTGAAAAAGCCCTAAGTAAAGCAAATGTGATAATAGACTTCACTATACCAAAATGTACATTCGAGGTTTTAAGAATAGCTACAAAACTTAAAAAAAAAGTTGTTATTGGTACAACAGGTTTTACAAAAAAAGAAGAGGATTTAATAAAGAAGTTTTCTAAAAAAATTCCAATTTTAAAAGCTGGAAATATGAGTCTTGGTATTAATTTGCTTATGTACCTGACCGAAATCACCTCAGCATCACTTGGTAATAATTATCAAAGTAAAGTTTTTGAGGTTCATCACAAACACAAAAAAGATCATCCATCAGGTACAGCCCTTATGCTTGGAAAAGGAATTGCTTTAGGAAAAAATAAAGACTTTTATAAGATGATTGGTAAAAAATATTTGAACAAAAAAAAATTTCCTTATGGAAAAAAAATTAATTTTAATTCAATAAGGAAAGGTGAAATTATAGGTGAACATGAAGTTACTTTTTCAAGTGGAAAAGAAATTATAAAACTGAACCACGAAGCTTTTGATAGAGCTTTATATTCAGAAGGTGCAATAACTGCTGCTAAATGGCTGATAAATAAAAAACCAGGCCTTTATTCAATGAGAAATCTTCTGAATTTCAAATAATGAATGAAGTACAGAGAGCCAAAATAGTTTTAAAGATTCTCAATAAAATTTATCCAACGACACCTATACCATTAAAGCATAGAAATATATTTACACTTTTAATATCAGTACTACTTTCTGCTCAATGTACAGACGTGAATGTTAATAATGTTACCAAAAATATTTATCCAAAATTCAACAAACCTGAACATTTTGTTAAACTTGGAAGAAGAAAAATAGAAAAATTGATAAGAAGCATAGGTATCTTTAGAATTAAGGCTAAAAGTGTTTATAATCTATCAAAAACATTAGTTGAAAAATATAATGGTAAAGTACCTAGGACTTTTGAGGAATTAGAGGAATTGCCAGGAGTAGGACATAAAACAGCAAGTGTAGTTATGTCTCAAGGTTTTGGGTATCCAGCATTTCCAATAGATACCCACATACATAGACTTGCTCAAAGATGGGGTTTAACTAATGGAAAAAATGTTGTTCAAACAGAAAAGGATTTAAAGCGTTTATTCCCAAAAAAATATTGGAATAAACTACATCTTCAGATAATTTATTACGGCAGAGAATATTGTAAAGCAAGAGAGTGTTATGGTATATCTTGTAAAATTTGCACTAGTTGTTATCCTTATAGAAAAAAACCAATTAAAACAAAAAAAGCTTGATATGAAAATTTTAGGAATAGGAAATGCAATTGTAGATGTAATTTGTAAAGTTGATGAAAACTTTATTAATCAAAATAACTTAACAAAAGGTACTATGAAGCTTATTTTTGATGATAAGGAATTTCAATCCATGCTCTCAAGACTAAATATTGAAAAAACCATATCTGGAGGTTCGGTTGCTAATTCTATAGTAGGACTATCTCAGCTAGGAAATGAAGTAGGTTTTATAGGCAAAGTAAGTGACGACGATTTGGGTAGTAAGTATGAAGATGGATTGAAATCAGAGAATGTTGAATATCTTTACACAAAGAAAAAAGAAGAGTTGCCAACTGGAACTTGTTTGATTTTAGTAACACCAGATTCAGAAAGAACGATGTGTACATTTTTAGGTACAGCAGGAAAAATTAATGAAGACGATGTAGATGCAAAAATTATAAAACAGACTGAAATGATATTTTTAGAAGGCTATTTGTGGGACGAAGGTGAGCCAAAAAAAGCTTTTGAAAAAGCTATTAATAATGCCAATAAAGTTGCAATGTCCCTATCTGATCAATTTTGTGTAGATAGACATAAATCACATTTTCTTGATCTGGTAAAAAATAAATTAGACATCACTTTTGCAAATGAACAAGAAATGATGTCATTAGTTAATTCTAAAAATTTTAGTGAAGCAGTTGATTTTGCAAAGACTTTAAAAAAACTTGTTGTAATCACTCGAGGAGATAAAGGTGCGATATCAATCTTTGGTAATGAAATTGTGGAAAATGATGTTGAAAAAAAACTTGATATAAAAGATCTAACCGGTGCTGGTGACTTATTTGCAGCAGGATACCTTCATGGTCATTTGAATAATTTTAATCCTATCGAATGTTTAAATAAAGGAAGAGAAATGTCCTCTAAAGTTATTCAACAAATTGGTGCTAGACTTTAGTTTTCTTTCTATCATAGCTACCTTTTCCTTTTTTTTGTTTGACAATTCTAGGCTTATATTTATTCGAGAATAAATGTTTTGCTATATTGTTTCTTAATTTTTTTCTCTTAAATTTTGTAACCATTTTTTAAACTTAAAATAAATGATTTATCATTAAATTTTTTTTCTACTTTTTTTCTTAGTCTATAGACATGTGTTTCAACAGTGTGAGTTTCTAATTTAGATTTATGACCCCACACTTCTGATTGTAAATTTTGTACATTTATTTCTTTATTTGATAGATTTAAAAAGGTTATAATCATTGTTTCTTTTTCAGTTAATGAAACAAATTTATTTTTATATGACATTTTTCTAGAATTGAGATTTATTTCATATTTACCAACTTTAATATTATTTTGTTGCTGAAATTTATTTTTTAGAAATTGTATATTTATTATTTCAAGTAGTTTTTGAATATTTATTGGATAATTTTTAATCTTTAATAAACCTCTTGAATGTAATTTTTCGCTATCCGATATTATTACAAAGTTTTCAAGTTTATTTAATATATCAATATTATCATCATCAACTAATATTATTTTAAAATTTAAATTACTTTTAATCTCATTTAATATATTAAATAAAATTGGTTTCTTATGAATTATAAGCGTATGTGAATTAATCATGTATATACATTATGTCAATTATAGTTAAAAATAAAGATACACTTATTTTTGATGATTTTATCTTTAGATGTTGTGTTGGAAAGAATGGATTCTCAAAAAATAAAACAGAAGGTGACAAGAGAACCCCAGTAGGAAAATTTAAATTAAATTGTCTGTATTATAGAGCAGATAGAAAAAAAAAACCTTTAACCAAACTAAAATTAAAAATTATTAAAAAACAGATGGGATGGTGTGATGATATAAACTCAAAAAAATATTACAATAAATTAATTAAAACAAATTTAAATCTAAAGCATGAAAAGCTTTTCAGAAAAGATTATAAGTATGATTTATTTGTACCTATAAAATATAATTGGAATAAAACAATTCCAAGAAAAGGTAGTGCTATTTTTATACATCTTACAAAAAACTATAAACCTACAGCTGGATGTATAGGTTTATCTGAAAAAGATTTTTTAATTTTAATTAAGTTGATAAATAAAAATACAAATATTAAAATTCTTTAACTTCTTTCACCAAATATACTAGAACCAATTCTTATAAATGTAGAATTATTTCTTAATGCATTCAAATAATCAGAAGACATACCCATACTTAATTCTTCTAAATTTAATTTATTATTTAATTCAACCATATCTTGAAAATATTTTGAGCTATCCTCATTGTAAGGAGGGATGCACATTAAACCTATAATATTTAAGTTAAGACTTTTGCAATAAATATAAAAATCTTCAACTTTATCTCTAGAAATTCCTGATTTTTGTTGCTCGTCTCCAATATTTACTTGAATAAACAATTTCGTTTTTAAATTAAGTTTGATTTCTAGGTTTGAAATTTTATCAGCAAGCTTTTTGCTATCTAATGAATGTATATAATCGAATAATTTAATTGCAATTTTAACTTTATTTGTTTGTAAACGACCTATCAGATGAAGTTTTATATTTTTGTTTTGTTCCTTAATTTTGCTCCATTTTTCTAAAGCTTCTTGAACTTTATTTTCTCCATAATCGATATGACCATACTCAATCAGAGGCATTATATGATCTAATTTAAAAGTCTTTGATACGGCTATAATTTTTGGTGTTTTGATCAAGTTATTTTTCGATAAAAAGTTTTGCTTAACATTTTCCTTAATTTTGAGTAAATTTTTAATAGTTAGATGCATTATAAGTATCCAAATAATTTTTATTTTTTAAAAAGTTTCAAAAAAAATAATATTGATAAATTAGATAATAATACAGGAGTAATTTATAGAAATTATAAAAAAAATTTAGATATTAATGAAATTCTAAGTATCAAAAAATATTGTACTAAAAGGAATATTAAATTTTTCCTTTCAAATAATTTCAAGACTGCAATAAACTTGGGACTAGATGGAGCTTATATTCCATCTTTTAATAGAGATTTTAGACACTTAAATTATATGACTAATTCGTCTTTTATAATACTTGGATCGGCTCATAATTTAAAAGAAATTCGAATAAAAGAAATTCAGAAAGTAGAATTAATTTTTATTTCATCTATTTTTAAAAAAAACAAAAATTATAAGGGGATTTATAATTTCAGATGTATTAAAAAAATAACTGATAAAAAAGTTGTAGCTCTTGGTGGTATTACTAAATTAAATAAAAGGAAGCTTAAATTAGTTGATTGTTTTGGGTATAGCGGAATTTCTTATTTTGAATAAAAAAAAGGCCCCATATAGGGGCCTTTTTTTATAAAACATATGTTTTAATTAGAATGAGAATACTACTCCTAATTCATATGCAGATCTGTCATCAGTTGATGTATTAGCAATGTTATCAACACTGTTATATGCACCACTTAATGCCATTGATCCCATAGTATATGAGATAGAGAAACCACTAGCTTCTTGGTCATCACCTGAGTTGTACTCAATACTGTGAGCACCATAAGAAACTGCTAAGTCATCGTTTACTTGGTATGAAATACCAAATGCTGAAGACTCAGTGTCTGCTGTAGTGTTACCGCTTCTGTCAAGTTCAGAAGTTTGAACACCGACAGTGAAACCACCTGTTGCATAAGTTGCAAACATTGTGCTTTCTTCTTGCTCAGTTCCTGCAGTTGTTTCAACATCACCAAATGCATAACCTACTCTTAAACCTTCCACTCCTGTGTACTCAAGTGCAAAGTCAGTGTAAGAAACAGCGTTAGCTGCTGAATCTGCGTTGTTGTATGCTGCATTGAATAGGACGCCTGAGTCATGTGAGTATGTGTAGTTAAACTGATTTTCTGCAGCTGCACCATTAATTATGTCAGCGTCAGAACCAGTTACTACATCCCATGGCTCTTCTTTAGCTGTTGGCATTACGTCGTCTCTAGCACTTAATGCACTAGATCCACCGTGACCAGCAAAAACTAAAGTGCCTGCATCACCTAAATCAAATGAAATTGAGTGATCATCGAATGTATCAGTAGCAGAGCCTTGTCCGTCTAACTCGTATGATACAGTTATTCCGATGTCATTTACATCTCCTGAAGCAGAAAAAGTAAGTGAGTCACCCATAGACCAACCATTACCAGTAGTAGCGTTGTCGTCACCACCAGAAAAAGTCATGCTAGAAGTTCCTGAAATCGACCAGTCAGCCGCATTTACAGTTCCTACCATTAGGGAACCAGCTAATGCTGTTAACCCTATTTTTGTTAGTTTGTTCATATTTAATACTCCTTGTTTTTAATATTAATATTAAACGAGACCTTTTTATCAAAAATCATTGTAAAATCTTAATAATTGAAAAATTACAATTAATAACTTTTAAAGTGTTGCAATTTTACATCACAAGAAAAGCCAATAAAATAAGCTATTTTTGGTTATATATATTATAATTAAAATAATTAAGTGATATTACATTAAAAATGAAAAAAATTTTTTCTATATCGATTACTTTCCTGATTTTTAGCCTAATGATTCTGTCGTCATGTAAAAATGCAGGAGATGCTAGAAAAATTTCTCCTGATCCTAGAGAAAGAGTTAAGCAAAATATAGAAGAAGGAAGAGGTTTTAGACTAAAAGGATTTACAGACCAGAATAAAAGTGGAGAATTTGATTTTGCTAGCTCTAATGAACTTTGGAGAGCTTCTCTTGATACTCTAGAATTTATGCCTCTTGCATTAGCAAATTACAGCGGAGGAATTATAGTTACTGATTGGTATAGTGAAGGTGCCGATAATAATGAGTCAATTAAAATATCGATAAGATTTTTAAGTAACAAAATTAGATCTGATGCATTGAAAATTAAAGTTTTTTATAAAAACTGCTCAATGCAAAATAATTGTGAAGTCACGGATAGATCAAGTCAGTTATCAGAGGATCTATCGAAAAAAATTCTCACACAAGCTGCAATATATGAAAAAAAAAATAAGTCAAAAAAGAAGAAAAAGAAGTATATTAACAGTGCTTTGAAAGATTAATCATTACTCAAAAAAATCGTGGAAAGATACAATTTTAAAAAAGTTGAAGAAAAATGGCAAAAATATTGGGCAGATACAAACTTATTTACAACCAAAATAAATAAATCGAAGAAAAAATTTTATTGTCTTGAAATGTTTCCTTATCCGTCAGGAAAAATTCACATGGGTCATGTAAGAAATTATACAATTGGTGATGTTTTATCCAGATATAAAACTCTTCAAGGTTTCAATGTTCTTCACCCTATGGGGTGGGATGCATTTGGAATGCCAGCAGAAAATGCTGCAAGAGACAATAAGTTAGATCCGAAAGATTGGACAAATTCAAACATTGAGTCCATGAAAAATCAATTAAAAAGACTTGGTCTATCGATTGATTGGGAAAGAGAAATTTCAACTTGTTCAGAAGATTATTATAAACATCAACAGATGTTCTTTTTAGAATTACTTGAAAAAAAATTAGTTTATAGGAAAGAAAACTACGTAAATTGGGACCCAGTGGATGAAACAGTATTAGCAAATGAACAAGTTATTGATGGAAAAGGATGGAGATCAGGAGCGATTGTTGAAAGAAAAAAATTAAGTCAATGGTTTTTTAACATATCAAAATTTTCACAAGATTTACTTGATGGACTAGAGCAATTGCAAAATTGGCCAAACAAAGTAAAGACAATGCAAAAAAATTGGATTGGAAAATCTTATGGATGTGAAATTAACTTTGAAATTAGTGGAGATTTACCAGTTAAAAGTATTAAATGTTTTACGACAAGACCAGATACATTGTTTGGATTCTCTTTTTTGGCTCTTTCAGTAGATCATGAAATATCTAAATATTATAAAAATGATGAAAAATTTTTAAAGTTCAAGGCAGATTGTTCTAAGACCGGTACAACAGAAGAAGCCATTGCCGTTGGAGAAAAAATTGGTTTTAAAACAAATTTAATGGCGAAAAACCCTTTAAATCCTGATCAAAAAGTTCCTGTATATTTTGCAAATTTTGTATTGATGGATTATGGCTTTGGAGCAGTTTTTGGTTGTCCCGCTCATGATCAAAGAGATTTTGATTTTGCAAAGAAATATGATCTAAAAATAAAAACAGTTGTGAGACCTAATAATAAAGGATCTGATTTTGAGGTAGAAAATGAGGCTTATCCAGGATCAGGAATTATAATTAACTCAAATTTTTTAGATGGTCTTGAGGCTCCAGACGAATCTGTCAAAAAAACAATTGATATACTTGAAGAAAAAAATTTAGGAAAAAGACAAATAAATTATAGGTTAAAGGACTGGGGAGTTTCAAGACAAAGATATTGGGGATGTCCTATTCCTGTAGCATATGATGAACGAGGAAATGTGTATCCAATACCAAAATCAATGCTCCCAGTTAAACTACCTGAAAATATTAATCTTGAAGTAAAGGGTAATCCTCTTGATAGTCAAGATAATTGGAAAGAAGTATTAATAGATGGAAAAAAACTTAAAAGAGAAACAGATACACTAGACACATTCGTTTGTTCATCATGGTATTATTTACGATTTTGTTCACCAAAAGAGGAAAGTTATGGTTTCAATAAAGATGAAATTGATTATTGGATGCCAGTCGATCAATATATTGGAGGTGTGGAACACGCAATTTTACATCTCTTATATTCTCGTTTTTTTATGAGAGCGATAGATTATGATAACAAAAATTTTAATATTAAAGAACCTTTTAAAAGTTTATTTACTCAAGGTATGGTTTGTCATGAAACCTATAAAGATAAAAATAATAATTGGTTGAGACCTGATGAGGTTGAAAAAATTGGGAATGATTGTGTATTAAAAAAAAATCCAACTGAAAAAGTTATTGTTGGTGCATCAGAGTCTATGTCAAAATCAAAAAAAAATGTAATCGATCCAGAATATATTATTGAAAATTATGGAGCAGACTCTGTTAGATTATTTATTTTATCTGATAGTCCTCCAGAAAAAGATGTTCAATGGTCAGAGCAAGGAATGGTTTCTTCTTTTAAATTTATACAAAAACTTTGGTTAACACATTCTGAAATTAAAAGTAAATTGAATAAAGAAAAAAAAAAAGAAATGAATGAGGAGCTGAATTTATTTACAAATCAAATAGTTGCTAAAATAACAGATAATTTAGAAAAATTTAATTATAACGTAATTATTGCTAATATGTATAAGACCTACAATTTCTTAAATAAATTTATAAGGGAGAATAAAAATTTAGCTAATCTCGAGGAAAACTATAAAAAGATTTTGATCTGCTTTTCTCCAGTCATCCCACATTTTGTAAATGAATGTCTTAATGACTTTAAAATAGGCAGCGAAATTAGTTGGCCAAAATTTAATAAATCTCAATTAGAAAGAGAGAATATAAACTTTGTAGTTCAAATAAATGGAAAAAAAAGAGCAATATTAAATATAAATAGAGGAGTAGAAGAAAAGGATTTAATGGAGCTTGTAAAAACTAATAAAAATACAGAAAAATATTTAACAAAAGTGAAAATAAATAAAATAGTATTTGTTCCTGATAGACTTATAAACATTTTAATAGATGAATAAATTTTTTAAACTCATTTTTTCATTATTTTTGTTTTATGGATGCTCGTATGAACCAATATTGGTTAACAAAAATTATAACTTTTCATTTAATAATATTGAGACAATTGGAGAAAAAAAAATAAACAATTATATAAAAAATAAACTGAACAATAGAAGTTCAGGTGGAGCAAGATTTGACATTTTTATAGTTACAAAAAAAAACAAAGAAATAATCTCATCTGATCAAAAAGGTGATCCACTAGTTTTTGAACTTACAGTAGTTTTAAATTATAATGTTAAAAAAGACGAAAAAGAAGTGTTATCAAAATCTTTAAAGAAAAAAATCTCATATAACAATATTAAAGATAAATTTGAATTATCAAAATATGAAGAAAATATTTTAATAAATATTTCAGATAATATTTCTGATGAAATACTTTTAACTATAAATAAATTAGTCGAATGATTATTAAATCCTATGAAATTAACAAAATTGAATTGAATAAGTTCAATTTTTTCCTTTTCTATGGAAAGAATGAAGGTGCTCAATCTGAGATTATAAATCAATATTTTATTAAAAATTTTAATGGAAAAGTAAGTAAATATGATGAAAACGAGTTTATTAATAATTATGAAGTTATTGCCTCTGAAATATTAACAAAATCATTATTTGAAAATGAAAAAATTATAATAATTTCTAGAACTACGGATAAATCACTAAAATTTATACAAGAAATTATTAACAAAGAACCAAAAGATACAAATTTTTTGTTAAAATCTGGTCCTCTAGAAAAAAAATCAAAAATCAGAAGTTTTTTTGAAAGAAATAAAAAATCGATTGTAATACCTTTTTATGAAGAAAGTACTAAATCACTTAATTTTATAATTGAGCAATTTATTAGAAAAAATCAAATTAAACTATCGAGGGAGTCAATCAATTTACTGATTGAAAGATCATCGGGAGATAGAGCAAATTTAAACACTGAATTAGAAAAAATTTACAATTATTCAATATCAAACAAAAATATAAATTACAACACTGTTAGAAAGCTTTCTAATTTATCAGAAAATTATGCAGTCAGTGAAATTGCAGAATCATTTTTATCAAAAAATAAGAAAAAAACATCTAAGATTTTAAATGAAAATATTTATTCTGATGAAGATTGTATTTTGATTTTAAGAACTATTGCAAATAAGTCTAAAAGACTTCTAAACATAATAGAGGAAAATAATAATTCAAATAATATAGATAAAGTTATATCTTCCTTTAAACCTCCTATTTTTTGGAAGGAAAAAGAGATTGTGAAAAATCAAGTAAAAACATGGAAAATTAACGATTTAAGAAGCAAAATTTACGAAATCAACAACTTAGAATTAATTTTAAAGAGTAATTCTAAAAATTCATTGAATATACTCTCGGATTTTATAATAAATTAATAATAATTTTTAACAATTTTTATAAGTCGATCAAGTTGATCTAATCCTTTATATTGAAATGTTAAAGAACCAGAATTATTTTTTTTATTATTTAAGATAACTCTCATCCCAATTTTATTTGTTAATTCATTCTCCGTTGAAGTAATATTGGTATCTTTTAAGTTATTTTTATTTTTACCTGCTTTTTTAAATAATCTGACTAAGCTCTCTGTTTGTCTGACTGATAGTTTTTTTTTTATAATTTTCTCAGCTATTAGTAGAGCATTTTCCAGGCCTATTAATATTTTTGCATGACCTTGAGAAATTTTCCCATGCCTGATCATATCTATTAACTTATCCGGTAATGATAGTAAGCGTATGGAATTTGATATATGTGATCTACTTTTACCGATAAATTTAGAAACTTTATCTTGGTCATAATCAAAATTTTCAATTAGATTTTTATAACTTTCAGCTTCTTCAATAGTGTTTAAATCTTTTCTTTGCACATTCTCAATTATTGCTAATTCTAAGGATTTTAAATTGTTAGCTTCGATTACAACAGCAGGAACTTCATGAAGACCAGCCGATTGTGCAGCTTGCCATCTTCTCTCGCCAGCAATTAACTCAAATTTGTCATTTTGATCTTCTGATTTTCTTACAATAAGTGGTTGTATTATCCCTCTTTCTTTTATTGAGTTTGTTAATTCTTCTAAAGCTTCTTTTTCAAATAATTTTCTTGGTTGATTTTTATTTGGAATAATAGAGCTTATAGAAATTTTGTTAGTTGAGGTTTTTAAATCACTGTCACCAATTAAGGATGATAGGCCTCTCCCTAAACCTTTTTTATTTTTAAAAGGATTTATCATGCAGCAGTCACTACTTGTTTATCTTGATTTAAAAATTCGTCTGTAAATTTAAAATAAGCTTTGCTACCTGGACATATCTTATCATATATTAGAACTGGTATACCGTGAGATGGCGCTTCAGACAATCTGACATTTCTTGGAACTGCAGTGGAGTAAACCTTTTCTTTAAAATAGTTTCTTGCCTCTTTCTCAACTTGTCCTGAGAGCTTATTTCTTTTATCAAACATTGTTAAAAGAATGCCCCTAATCTCCAGAGACGGGTTTAGATTTGATTTGATCCTTTCTATAGTCTTCATCAGTTGTGTTAAACCTTCGAGTGCAAAAAATTCTGTTTGAAGAGGCACTACTAAAGCATCTGAGGCCACCAATGCCATAATTGTTAGGAGACTCAATGATGGAGGGCAATCAATCAATATATAATCATATGATGCTTCAGAATCATTTAAAATAGCGCTTAATTCGTCCTTTAGTTTAAAGGCTCTTCGGCTATCTCCAGCGGTCTCCACTTCTAGTCCTGACAAATCCACATTAGAGGTAATTAAATTAAGATTAGAAAAACTTGTTTTTTGTATTACATCGAAAATTTTCTTATTTCCATTAAGCACGCTGTAGATTGTCATCTCCGAACTTGTGTTGTTTGATAATCCAAGACCGGTAGTGGCATTGCCTTGAGGATCTAAATCTATTACTAGAATTTTTTTTCCTTTCATGGATAATCCAGCTGCTAAATTTATGACAGTAGTCGTCTTTCCTACTCCACCCTTTTGATTTATTATAGAAATAATTTTTTTATCTGTTTTCATTTATACGTTTTAATCTGATACATAATTTATTTTTTTTTAAAACTAATTTTGTAATTATCAAATTGTTTATATGCAGATTTTTTATTTTATACATTTACTTTTTTTAAATTAGAAACTTTCACAATCATCGAGCCATTACTTGTTAAACTTTTTTTTATTTTATAATCAAATTTCCAAATCTTAAGTGCATCTTCTAAAACTTTATTTCCACTCTTACCTAAAAATAAAATAATATATTTAAAACTTTTGAAATTATTTTGTGCTATTTGAAAAATTATGGGTAAAGGTTTGAAAGCTCTAGAAATAATTACATCAGTACTAAGATCTTTTTCATCAAAAATATTTTTTCTATGTATTTCTGAGTTTAAACTTAATTTTTTTGTCATTTCCTCTAAAAATTTACTTTTATGAAAACTTTTTTCATAAAGAATTAGCTTAAATAAAGGGTTTTTTTGCTTCATTAAAATTCCTAAAACTATACCAGGTAGACCTGCTCCGGAACCAAGGTCAGTGCATATTTTAATATCATTTTTATCAATAAATTCAATAGTTTGTGCACTATCTTCTATATGCCTTGTTTTTATTACTTTTTCTGAATTTTGACTGATTAAGTTAATCTCTTTATTTTTTAATAATATGGAATCTGAGTAAATTTGCAGTTCCTTTAATGTTTCACGTGAAACATTTAAAGATTTAATTTTACCAATTTTTAAAAAATTCGAATCAATCAAGCTATATGCTTAATAGACTTTCTTTTTAAGTGAGACAACAAAATATATACAGCTGCGGGAGTAATTCCATCAATCCTTAGTGCTTGACCCATTGTTTTGGGCTTAATTCTTTTAAATTTTGATTTAACTTCGTTTGATAGCCCTGAAAAATTGTCATAATTGATATTTTCAGGAATTAAAAGATTTTCATCTCTTTTAAAGGCCAATATATCAGCTTTTTGCTTCTTTAAATAACCTTTATAGTGTGAATTAATCTCAAGTTGCTCGTCTATTTCACGTGAAACATAAGCTATTTCTGGCCAAATTTCTCTAATTTTACTCATATTTACTGATTTTTGTCCTAATATTTGATTAGCAGAGCGTTTAGCACCGTCTTTTGAGATATTTATACCGTATTTTGCTGCTTTTGTTGGAGTAATTTCTAATTTTTCCATTCTAGACTGAATTTTTGTTAATTTCGAATACTTATCTTTAAATTGGATTTCTCTTTTTTTCGATACTAATCCGAAATCTATACCTTTTTGAGTCAGCCTGATATCAGCATTGTCTGATCTTAAAGAAAGCCTATATTCAGCTCTTGATGTAAACATTCTATAGGGTTCTGCTACTCCTTTTGTTACAAGATCGTCAATCATTACTCCGATATAAGCCTCAGATCTATCTAAAATGAAAGGCTCCTTTCCCTGAAAAGATAAAGCTGCATTTATGCCTGCAATCAATCCTTGAGCAGCCGCTTCCTCATAACCTGTTGTTCCATTTATTTGACCGGCTAGAAAAAGATTTTTAATTTTTTTCGTCTCAAGTGTTAAAAAGAGCTCTCTAGGGTCTACAAAATCATACTCAATAGCATATCCTGGCCGTAAAATCTTAACCTTTTCTAAACCATTGATTTTACTACATATTTCTTGCTGTATATCTGCAGGTAAAGAAGTCGATATTCCATTTGGATAAATAGTATTATCATTTAATCCTTCTGGTTCTAGAAAAATTTGATGTCTTTGTTTATCTTCAAATTTTTTAATCTTATCTTCAATTGATGGGCAGTATCTTGGTCCTACTCCTTTAATGTTTCCTGAATACATTGCACTCCTTTTTATATTCATGGAAATAATTTTATGAACCTTCTCATTTGTATATGTCATTCTGCATGAAATTTGCTTATTAAAATTTTTTTTAGTTAAAAAAGAAAAAAAATATGGATCTGTATCTGCATGTTGTTCCTCTAAGTTTTCAAAATTTATTGTTCTCGCATCCAATCTTGGAGGGGTTCCAGTTTTCAATCTCCCTATTTTAAAAGAATATTTTTTTAGTTGCTCACTGAGACCAGTTGAAGGTTTTTCATCGTATCTACCTGCTGGAGTTTTTATCTCACCAATATGTATCAAACCATTTAAAAATGTTCCAGTTGTTAAAATTATCTTAGAGGATTTAATTTCTTTTCCTGACTTTGTAAAAAAACCGATTACGCTATTTTTATTAAAATTAAACTTAATTACAGGATCTGAAAAAATGCATAAATTACAATAGTTTACAAGTTTTTCTTGCATAAATTTCTTATATAGTGATCTATCACTCTGAGTTCTTGGTCCTCTTACAGCTGGGCCTCTACTTCTATTCAATAATCTGAATTGTATTCCAGACTTATCAGCCACCTCTCCCATTACACCGTCTAAGGCATCTATTTCTCTAACCAAATGTCCTTTACCCAGACCACCAATGGCTGGATTGCAGGACATCTCACCTATAGTTTGAAAATTATTAGTGAATAAAGCTGTATTGGCTCCTAGTCTAGCTGATGCAGCAGCTGCTTCACAACCCGCATGACCTCCTCCAACTACAACTACATCAAAAGTTAACTCATTTTTCATAGCTGTAATTTATTATTGATCTGGAAATTTACAAGAAAACACTTAAAATTGTTTAAAAACTCAATAATACCAACGATTATTTACCTATACAAAAATCGCTAAAAATCGAACCCAATATTTCTTCAACATCTATTTTACCAACAATCATTCCTAAATATCTAGTTGCCAATCTGAGATCTTCTGCAGCTTTATCAAAATCATCTTTCGATTTTTTTTTAATAAAGTTCTCTAAACTTTCAACACATTTTTCCAGATTATTTCTATGTCTTTGTCTAGTTATAAAAATATCTTCAGACGAAATAAATTTGTTTTTTAAATTTTCTTTTATTAAATTAATCAGTTTGTCTAAATTTTTTTCTTCTTTAATTGAAATATAAATTGGATTGTGTTTTTTTATTTCTTGATCAATGATATCAGCTCCAAGATCAGATTTATTTACTAGTATAATTGCATTTTTTGATAATAGACCATCTAAATAACGAGTAAAATCAACACTTTTTGGCTCTAAAACTATAATATTTAAATCTGCGGAATCTGCTTTATCTAAAGCTAGTTTTATGCCTTTTTTCTCAATTTCATTATTAGCAACCCTTATTCCTGCAGTGTCAGATACCACAACTGGATAACCATCAATATTTAGATGAGCCTCAATAACATCCCTTGTGGTACCAGCTATTTCTGAAACAATAGCAATATCCCTTTTTGATAAATAGTTCATTAAAGATGATTTTCCAGCATTAGTTGGTCCTACTATTGCTATTTTAAATCCCTCTCTAATTCTCTCCCCTACTTTTTGATCATTTAATATTTTTTTTATTTCATCTTTTATGTTTTCAGTTTGAAAATGAATATCTTGTAAAATATCATCGGGCAAATCATCCTCTGGAAAGTCTATCTTGGCCTCTACATTTGCTAATATTTTTAAGAGTCTTTGCCTTAAGGAATTAAATTTGTCTGAACTTTTGCCAGACATAATTTTTATTGCTTGCTGCCTTTGTATCTCCGTTTCAGAAGAAATTAAATCAGATACACTCTCTGCCTTTAATAAATTTAATTTTCCGTTTTGAAAAGCTATTTTGGTAAATTCTCCAGGTTCAGCTAATCTGCAGCCATCAATCTCAGAAATTAAAGCATGTATAGCATTTACAACTGCTCTACTACCGTGAACATGAAATTCGGCCATATCTTCACCTGTGTAGCTGTTAGGGGCAGGGAACCATATTAAAATTCCCTCATCAATTACTTCATTATCCTTAATTTTAACGAATTTTCTTTTTGTTGCTACTCTTGGCTTAGGTAACTTTTTAACTGTCAATTTAGATATTATTTCTTTTGTATTATTCCCGGAGACTCTTATTACAGATATTCCCGCTAAGCCTGGACCTGATGATAGAGCATATATTGTCATTAAAAACAATTATAGCTAGTATTGGTTTTAAATATATAAATTTTTCTATGATAATTTGGTTAGCGTCTTATCCTAAAAGTGGAAATACTTGGCTAAGAGCATTCTTAACATCATTAATGTATGAAAAAGATGGTAAATCAAATTTAAAGAATCTTAACTTTATCAGACAGTATCCTTTAAGAAGTGATTTTAAAGATTTGGTTTATGATTTTAAAAAAATAAATGATGTAACAAAAAATTGGTCTGTCACACAAGATAGGATCAACTTGGATAAAAAAATTAAATTTTTAAAAACACATCACATTAGTTGTAAAATTAATGGATATAATTTTACAAATCAAAAAAATACTTTAGGGACAATTTACATCGTAAGAGATCCAAGAAATGTTGTTTCTTCTATAAAAAATCATTTTTCAAAAACTATGAAGGAAGCGATAGAATTTTTAACTAATGATTATAAATGGATAGGAGTAGATTGGAACAACAAAACTCCAGATCTGAGTTCTAATGAAGATTTGGATGATAAATTTCCGACGTTAATAGGTTCTTGGAAAACTCATTACAATTTATGGAAACAAACTAAAAATAATTTTTTATTAGTAAAATACGAAAATATGCTAAATAATCCAGATGAAGAGTTTAGACGAATTACAAATTTTCTCTCAAAATTTATTAATAAAAAGTTTGATGAAGATAAAATAAAAAAAGCAATAGAAAATAATTCCTTTAACAAACTCAAAGCTCAAGAACAAAAAGATGGTTTTGATGAAGCAGTATTTGATAAAAATTTAAAAAAAACAAGAAACTTTTTCCACTTAGGACCAAATAATAATTGGAAAAAATTATTAGATGAAGATACTAAATCTTTTATAGAAGATAAGTTTTATAATGAGATGAAAGAGCTAAATTACCTCTAAAATTAGGAAGGTTTATTCATTGAATTAAAGAAATCAGAGTTATTTTTCGTATCTTTTAACTTTGAATTAATAAATTCTATTGCATCCATTGATCCCATCGGGGCAATTATTCTTCTCAACACATTCATTTTTTGCAAATCCCCTTTTTCAAAAATCAACTCTTCTCTTCTTGTGCCAGATTTTGTTATATCTATTGCTGGAAATATTCTTTTTTCTGAAATTTTTCTATCCAAAATTGTTTCACTATTACCTGTTCCTTTGAATTCCTCAAATATTACTTCATCCATCCTGCTTCCGGTGTCTATTAAAGCTGTTGCAATAATTGTTAAAGAACCACCTTCTTCGATATTTCTTGCTGCTCCAAAAAATCTTTTCGGTCTTTGAAGAGCATTCGCATCTACACCTCCCGTTAGTACTTTACCTGAACTTGGAACCACAGCATTATAAGCTCTACCGAGTCTTGTTATGGAGTCTAAAAGAATAACCACATCTTTTTTATGTTCTGTCAACCTTTTAGCTTTTTCAATTACCATTTCAGCAACAGCAACATGTCTTTGGGCTGGTTCATCAAATGTGGAACTTATAACTTCTCCTTTTACAGTTCTCTGCATATCTGTTACCTCTTCAGGTCTCTCATCGATTAATAATACCATTAAATAACATTCTGGATGATTAGCAGTTATAGAATTTGCTATGCTTTGTAAAATCATTGTTTTTCCTGCTTTAGGTGGAGATATAATCAATGATCTTTGACCTTTTCCTATTGGACTAACAAGGTCAATTAATCTTGGTGTTAAATCTATTTTTTTTTCTACCTTAGATTTTTCCAACTCCATAACTAATTGTTTATTTGGATAGAGTGGAGTTAAGTTATCAAATGCTATTTTATGTTTAAATTTGTCTGTATCTTCAAAATTTATTTTACTAACTTGAAGTAAAGCGAAATATCTCTCACTTTCTTTAGGAGCTCTGATTGGCCCTTCAACAGTGTCACCTGTTCTTAGACCAAACCTTCTTATCTGGTTTGGACTTACATATATATCGTCTGCACCTGGTAAATAATTTGATTCAATGGCCCTTAAAAATCCAAACCCGTCTTGAAGCAATTGAAGCACTCCTCCACCTGTAATTTCTTCACCTTTTTCAGCTAACTTTTTTAAAATAGCAAAATATATTTCTTGTCTTCTCAATGTACTTGCATTTTCAATTCCTAAATTTTCAGCATCTGTAATGAGCTTTTCAGAGCTTTTTTCTTTTAATTCTTGAATGTTCATATTATGGGGGGTTTTAATTAGATGTATGTAATATAATAACCTGATAGAGAGATTTCAAGCTTATAAAGGCTTAAATATCACAACAAAAACAATTAAAATAAGCAATATTGTAGGAATTTCATTAATTAATCTGTAAAATTTATGAGAATGAGTATTTTGGTCAAATTTAAACTGATTTAAGGTTTTCCCTAAATAGAAATGATACAAACTAAGAAATATCACAAAAATTATTTTTAACACCATCCATGTTTGTCCTAATTGTTGAAATCCTACGCTGTGAATTAAAAGTAAACCAAATATCCATGATAGAATCATGGCTGGCGTCATAATGTAAAAATACAATTTTTTTTCCATGACCTTAAATACATCTGAAATTTTTTTATCATCATTATTTTCAGAATGGTAAACAAAAATTCTTGGTAAATATAATAAACCAGCCATCCATGAGATAACTGAAATTAGATGCAAAGATTTAAAAAGAAGATAATAATTCATTAATTAAATATTTCGTTTGATCAAACTATTAAGTAATTTTATATGGTCATCATTATCATTAAGACATGGTATCATATCAAAATTTTCCCCACCAGCTTCTATAAAACTTTCTTTTCCTTGAATTAGTATTTCTTCTAATGTTTCAACACAATCTGAAGAAAATCCAGGGCAAATTGCTAGAATATTTTTTACTCCCTCTTTTGGTAAATTTTCTAGAGTTTTGTCAGTATAGGGTTGTAACCATTCCTCGGGTCCAAACCTTGATTGAAAAGTGGTTTTAATTTCGATTTCATTAAATTTTTCAGAAATAAGTCTTGTGGTTTTGTGACAATAACAGTGGTATGGGTCTCCTTTATCAAAATATTTTTTTGGTATTCCATGATAAGAAGCTAATATTAAATCTGGTTTCCAATTAATATTTTCTATTTTAGAATTAATGGAATTCACCAAAGCATCAATATACAAAGGATCCGATTCATAATGTGGGATAATTTTGAGTGAAGGCTGCCACCTCATAGACATCAAAGTTCTGTAAACTTCATCGCATACTGTTGCTGTAGTTGCAGCAGCATATTGTGGATACAAAGGTAAAATTACAAGATTTTCACAACCATTATCATGTAATTTTTTTATTTTACTTTTAATACTCGGGTTTCCATATCTCATTGCAAAGTCTACCATTATGTCCTCATTCGATATTGAATTTGAGACTTTTTCAGCTTGTCTCTTGGTATAATACATTAAAGGAGACATGTTTATATCCCGCATCCAAATTTCTTTATAAGCTTTTGCAGTTTTAGATGGTCTTAAATTTAAAATTATGAGGTTTAATATCAATTGCCACAAAATTGGGTTAAGCTCTATAACTCTTCTATCAGACAAAAACTCTTTTAAATATCTTCTAATGTCTAACCATTTTGTTGAATCGGGGGTGCCTAAGTTAACAATTAAAACTCCAGTTTTACCAAATTTAATTTGAGGGTGGTCTTTTATCATTTGAAATCTCTAACTATTTTTACCAATTCTTCAACCATCTCAATTTTTGTTTCAGGAAGAATACCATGCCCAAGGTTAAATACATAAGGGTGATTTTTGAAAATTTCTAAATATTTTTTTACTTCTTTTCTTAAGTTCGCTTTATCTGTTAATAGCACTTGAGGGTGCAATCCGCCTTGTATGGGTATGTCTATATTTTTAAGTAAATTTTTTGGATCTACGTTATAATCGATATTAATCATACTTGGCTCAACGATTCTACAAAATTGACTGTAGTCTGATATTCCTCTTGGAAAACAAATAACTGGTGCTCCTAGACTCTTAGTATAATTAACTAAGGATAAAGTTGGATTGTATAAATATTTATCAAAATCAGATTTAATCATGCCAGCCCAACTATCAAATATTTGAATTATAGTTGCTCCTGCATTTATTTGATTTTTAATATGAATTTTTATAAATCTATCAAGAATTTTTAACAGATTATTAATTAACTCTTTATTTAAAAAAAAATTATTATTTAGACCTTTTTTCGGGGAAACTTTATTAATCATATAAACAAGTAATGTCCAAGGAGCTCCTACAAAACCTATTGTATCTTTACCTTTTAAATCATTACTTTTTTTTAATTCAACTAAGAGTTCATAAATGGGAGATAAATTTTTTATAAATTCTTCTTCCTCGATCTCTAGTAATTTATCTATGTCTAAATCTCCAAGATTAGGACCGAAGTTTTTTTTAAACTCAACTTTTTGACCAAGGCCGTAGGGTATCATTAAAATATCAGAAAAGATAATAGCTGCATCAAAATCAAACCTTTTTATTGGTTGAAGAGTTATTTCCTTTGATAATTTTGAATTCAAACAGAGATTTATAAAGTTTGAGTTGTTTTTTCTTATTTCTCTGAATTCAGGTAAATATCTACCCGCTTGTCTCATTAACCAAATAGGAACGAGATCTGTTTTATTATTTATTAAACATTCTTTTATTGGTGTCATTTATAATAAGATAATTATATTTAGATTTATTATTAGTATGAATTGTTGATAACGTAAATTACTCAATTTCAACACTTTATTCATTTTTTATTCATCATTTAAAAAAAAAATCCCTTAAAAAGTGGATTATTTGAAGACATTTACACAAATGAAAATTGTTAATAACTTATTCACATTTATAAAAATGTTAATTAAATAATAAAAAGTAGCCTAAATTTAGATGAAGTTGCTAAATCAAAAGTTTTTCTTATTCTATAATTAATTTATAAACAATTTATACATGAAAAATACACATCAGGTTTATTTAATATCAGACTCTACAGGAGAAACACTTGACAGAATATTTATGGCTCTAAAAGCACAATTTAATAATTTTAATTATGATTTGAACCACTTTTCATTCACTAGAACCGAAAATCAAATTTCTACAATATTGAACGATGCCAAAAATAAAGAGAGCCCAATAATTTTATATACTGTTGTTAATAGTAAATTAGCAAAGTTTTTAGCAGAAGAAGCTAATAGGAAAAATATACCATGTTTTGGTGTTTTGGGAGATTTAATACTTAACTTCTCAAAAATTTTAAATGAAAAGGCAACACATCAACCTAGTGCTCAACATGTTTTAGATAAAGATTATTATAAAAGAATTGAGGCAATACAATTTACCATGAATCATGACGATGGTAATAATACCGAAAATATTTTAGAATCAGATATCATTTTAATTGGTGTTAGTAGGACAAGCAAAACACCAACTTCGATATATCTTGCAAATAAAGGACTAAAAACTTCTAACATACCACTCGTGAATGAAATGAGTATCCCAAATGATATTGTGGAATCAAAAGCTATATGTGTTATTGGCTTAACCACAGAAGCAGAAAGACTTTATGATATAAGAAGAAACAGATTAAATTCACTGAAGGAGAATGAAGTTTCAGATTATACTAATTATGAAAAAATAAGGGAAGAGGTAGAAAGATCAAAAAAAATATTTAAACAAAACAAATGGCCAGTTATTGACGTAACTAGAAAATCTGTAGAAGAAACAGCAGCATCAATAATTAAAATATTTGAAATACAAAATAAAAATGGTTGAAATTATTTTAGCTTCAAAAAGTAAGGTTAGAGAAGAAATTTTGAAAAAAAACGGAATCCAATGTAAAATTATACATTCAAACGTTGATGAGGATCCTGTAAAAGAAAGTTTATTAAATGAAGGGGCATCTCCAGAAATAATTTCAAAGAACCTGGCTGAACTAAAAGCTAACAAAGTAAGTCAAAAAAATTATAATGCTTTAGTTCTCGGTGCTGATAGTGTGATTGATCTAGACGGAGAACTAATTTCTAAACCAGAAGATAGGGTAGAAGCTTTTAAGATTTTAAAAAAATTAAACGGAAACAAACACTCATTGATAAGTTCAGTTTGCATATCTAAAAATGGATCAATGATTTGGAATTATACAGACAAAGCCTATCTAACAATGAAAAGCTTTTCAGAAAATGACTTGAGAATTTATTTAAATAAAATATCCGATGAAGCTTTATATTCATATAATGTTTATCAAATAGAAGGAGAAGGAAGAAAACTTTTTTTAAAAATAGAAGGTGATGAAAATACTGTTATGGGACTACCTGTTAAAAAGATAAAACAGTATATAAATAGTTATAAATGAAAAAATTTCTCGTTATTGGAAACCCTATTGAACATTCACTATCACCAAAATTACACAATTATTGGATTAAAGAAAACAATTTACAAGCAATTTATGCAAAATTAGAAGTAAACGAGCATGATTTACTTGAGTTATGCTCAAATCTTAAACAAGGCAAACTGGATGGAATAAATGTTACCGTACCATTTAAAAATAAAATAATTACTCATCTTGATATACTAAGTGGTGATGCTCTCAGGACACACTCAGTAAATACTATTTCAATTAAAGACGGAAATTTAATTGGACACAACACTGATATTGATGGGTTCGAACTCAGTATAAAAAAAATAAATTATGATTTAAAAGATAAAACAGCTGTAATATTAGGAGCTGGTGGCGTAGTGCCTTCAATCATTTATTCATTGAAAAAAATGGGTGTTTCCAAAATAATTCTGACAAATCGAACAATGGAAAAAGCAGAAAAATTAAAGGAATATTTTAGTGATATTGAAATTGTAGAATGGAATAAATTACCTAACTTTGACATAATTATTAATGCAACAATCTTAGGTTTAAAGAAAAATGATAAATTTGGAGTCGATTTTACAAAAGTAGGTAACAATAAGTTGTTTTATGACGTTATATATGAACCTTTTCAAACAGAATTTTCTGAAGCTGGAAATTTAGTAGGTAATGAATTTATAAATGGTTTAAACATGTTCTTATTTCAGGCGCAAAAGGCCTTTAATATTTGGCATAATATCAAACCAAAAATTGATGAAAAATTAATAAATTTTTTGAAAAAATAGATTTGTGAGATTGAAAAATAAAGTAGCAGTTATAACAGGTGCAGCATCTGGATTTGGCAAAGGAATTGCAAAAAAATTTTCAAATGAGGGTGCAAAAATAATAATGGTTGATATTAACGCAAAATTATTAAAAAAAGAGTCTAAAAATTTGCATCAAGATTATTTCATAGCAGATATATCAAAAGCTAACAATTTTCTATTGCTTCGGAACTATATTTATAAAAAATATAAAAAAGTGGATATTGTAGTAAATAATGCTGGTGTAACTCATAAACCAAAACCGATGGAAAATGTAACAGAAAAAGAATTTAATTATGTATTCAATGTAAACGCAAAATCTGTTTATTATTGTGGAAAATTTTTTGTACCAAAAATGAAAAAAACAAAAAAAGGAGTCATTTTAAATGTTGCATCTACCGCTGGATTATCGCCAAGACCAAAATTGAATTGGTATAATGCAAGCAAGGGATGGATGATAACCGCAACCAAAGCGATGGCAATTGAACTTGCTCCTTATAAAGTAAGAGTTAATGCAATTGCGCCAGTTGCAGGGGAAACACCACTTTTAAAATCTTTTATGGGAGGAAATACGCCAGCAAAAAAACATGCGTTTTTATCAACAATTCCAATAGGAAGATTTTCTTCACCTCAAGACATGGGTAATGCCGCATGTTTTCTATGTTCCGATGAAGCTAGCATGATAACCGGAGTAACTTTAGAAGTTGATGGTGGGAGATGTATTTAAATTTTAATGATTAGATTAGGTATTATTGGAAGCATCGGTTCAGGAAAGTCATTTATTGGAAAACTTTTTAAGGCACCTATCTTCGACGCAGATAAAGAAGTAAATTATTTATACAGATATAACAGGGAATGTTTTAATAAAATAAAAAAAAAATTACCAAAATTTGTTAATTCTTTTCCATTAAAGAAAAAAGATTTATCGAAAGCAATTATTGAAGATAAAAGAAACTTAAAAAAAATATCTTCTATAGTTCATCCTTTGGTTAGAAATAAAATGAGAAAATTCATAAACAAAAATAAAAATAGCAAAATTTTGGTATTGGATATTCCGCTTCTGGTTGAAAATAAGTTGTACAAAAAAAATGATATTTTAATTTATGTAAAATCTAGTAAGAAAAAAATACTGAAAAGATTAAAACAAAGGCCAAATTATAATAAAAAAATATTAAAAAGTCTTATGGAAAATCAGGTGATACTTTCAAAAAAGAGAAGATTAGCAAATTATATTGTCGATAATAATTTTCCGCCGAATATAATGGAAAAAAAAATTAAACTATTAAAAAAAAAAATTTTGAATGAAAGAAGTAATTCTTGACACAGAAACAACTGGATTGTCAGTTAAAGAGGGGCATAGAATAGTTGAAATAGGGTGTATAGAAATAGAAAACCTTATACCAACAAATAATTTTTTTCATTGCTATTTAAATCCCGAAAGAGAAGTATCAAAAAGTGCTTTAGAAGTTCATGGATATACTGATGAATTTTTAGCAAATAAGAAAAAGTTTTATGAAATTGCTGATGATTTTCTAAAATTTATCGAAGGAAAAAAGTTAGTAATACATAATGCAGAATTTGATATTTCACATATTAATAACGAATTAAGCTTAATTAAAAAAAATAATATAAATTTAAATGATGTCGTAGATACTTTAGAGCTAGCTAGAAATAAATTTCCAGGGTCTAGTACTAGTTTAGATGCTTTGTGTAAAAGATTTAGGATAGATAACTCTAAAAGAGAAAAACATACAGCATTAATTGATTGCGAATTACTATCAAAAGTATATATAAATTTACTAGGACAAAAAGAACCAATCTTTCAATTTTCAGAGGATATTCTAAAAGATAACAAAACTGGTAAAGCGGTGTCTTATTCAAAAAAAATTATAATGCCTGATAAAGAAGAGATGGAAAAACATAAACAATTTTTATCAAAAGAATTAAAAAAAAATTACTATTAATTTAATTTTTGGGTATAAAGTTTTTCAAAATCAATTTTCTTTTGTAATTTTAAATCTGGAAAGCCACTATCTCTAATTATATTTAACAAAATTTTTTCTAAACCGGGGTAAATTTCATTTTGAACATCACAAAGTAGAATTTTTTCAAGCTCATCTTTTTTTAAATTTTTATCGTTAATTTTAACAACTGACGCATATAAGATTTCAAAATATGACTTCTTTCTACTTTTATGAGGGTCTCTGTAGCTAAGTTTAGTTATTACCTCAATCATGTTATTTTTCATGGCTTTTGTTGTAATATTTAAGCCCAATGAATATTTGGTAATTAAATCTCTACTGAATATAAAGGTTTCAGCATCAGGAATTTCAACTGATAAATCCTTAATATATTTTAAAACAATTTCATATTTATTTGTCATTGTCCTCACCTATATCTTCATAATCTCCTTCTATATAATCTTTTTTTTCTTTTCTTTTAAAATCTTGTTTTTTTATAAATCTGCTTAAGATAACTTTCCTAGTAAAAGGAATAATTAATAGAATTCCAATTAAGTCTGTTGCAAATCCTGGCAATATTAATAGCAGAGCTGCAAATGCCAATGTTGCACCAGAAATTATTTCATACATTGGAACTTCATTTTTTACTAATTGATCAATTCCAGACCTTAAAGTGTTAAATCCTTCATACCTTGCATAAGTAACCCCAATAATTGCAGTGGTTAAAATTAACAAAACTGTATTAAAAGCACCTATTTGAGAGCCAATCTTAATAAATAAATAGATTTCTATAAGTGGAATCCCAATAATTAAAAAAAGTAGTGTGTTCATTTGTCTATAATTTAAATAGCAGGTTGAAATTTATTAACATAGTAAATATTATACATATATGAGTTATAGTTTTGAATACATAGATATTATACTTCTTGCAATGATTGCAGGGTTTATTTTCTTACGGTTAAGAGGAATATTAGGAAAAAAAACAGGTTTCGAGGAGGACATTGACTCTAGTTTTGCACATGAAGCTCCGCCCCCAAAACCGTCTGTTGATTTAAATGCAAACACATTCGATGAAAACGCAAAAAAAGAGTTCGTAAAAGGTGCTAGGATTGCTTATGAGACTATAATTACTAACTTTGCCAATGGAAAGTTAAAAGACATTAAATCATTACTTGATAAAAACGTTTATCTACAATTTGAGGAAGCTATAAAAGATAGAGATGAAAAAAAACTATCTTCAGAAACAACATTCATTGGAATTAACTCAGCTGAAGTCAAAGAACATCAACAAAATAAAAATATGTTAGAAGTTACAGTAGAATTCGTAAGTGAAATTATTTCATGTGTTAAAGATAAAGACAACAAAGTTGTTTCTGGCGATCCTGAAAAAATTAAAAAAGTTTTAGATACTTGGAAATTTTCTAAAGATAGTCGATCCTCAAATCCTAATTGGCTTTTAATTGACACTCAAGCTTGACGAATAAGTTATCAGATAAAGATAAAAAAGACTGGCAAAATTTCTTAGAAAGCTCAGAAAAACTTCAAAGCAAAGATGTAGATCAATTAAAAAATCAAATAATTTCGGAAAGATCAATCGATCTTCATGGATATACTTTAGAAGACGCTAACAAACAAATTTCTGAATTTATTGAGTATTGTTATGTAAATAAGGTAAAGAAAATAATTGTGATTACTGGAAAAGGGATGAGATCAAAAAATTTAGAAGATCCTTATCAATCTAAAGACTTAAGTATATTAAAATATTCAGTACCTGAATACATAAAAAATAATAACCATTTAATGAATAAAATAATTAAAATTGATTTTGAATCAGTTAATAGTCCCTCAAAAGGAAATTTTGATATATTTTTGAAAACTATAAAATAAACTTAGAAAGATCAGTATCTTTTACCAATTCACCAATATTATCTTTTATATATTTACCATCCACAGTAATTTTTTCTCCAGCCCTATCTGTTGCTGTAAAACTAATTTCATCCAAAACTCTCTCGATAATCGTATGTAATCTTCTTGCTCCTATATTTTCTACTGATGAATTGACTTCATTTGCTATATGGGCGATTGTATTGATACCGTCTTCTGTAAACTCTAGATCAACATTTTCGGTTTTTAAAAGAGCTTTATATTGTTTTATTAAACTGTTGTCTGGTTCTTTTAATATTCTTATAAAATCCTCACTATTTAGAGCATCAAGCTCAACTCTTATTGGAAGTCTACCTTGTAGTTCAGGTAAAAGATCTGATGGTTTCGCTAATTGAAAAGCACCTGACGCTATAAATAAAATATGATCTGTTTTAACAGGTCCATATTTTGTGCTAACAGTTGTCCCCTCTATTAATGGTAATAAATCTCTTTGAACACCTTCTCTTGAAACATCACCACCAACTCGGTCAGTTCTTGCAGAAATTTTGTCAATCTCATCCAAGAAAACTATACCATTGTTTTCAGTTGAATCTTTTGCTGATTTTATAATTTTATCTTGTTCAATAAGTTTGTCTGATTCTTCATTTATCAAAATTTCATGAGACTCTTTAACTGTCATTTTCTTTTTTTTTGGCTTTTGACCCATAGATTTTCCAAGCATGTCAGAAATATTTATCATTCCAACGTTTGCACCAGGCATTCCAGGTATCTCAAAAGATGGCATTTGATTATTTTCGCTAACAGCTACTTCAATTTCATTGTTATCTAAATCACCATCTCTTAGTCTTTTTCTAAAACTTTCTCTTGTTGCAACACTTGCTTTATTACCAACTAGGGCATCTAAAACTCGGTCTTCGGCTAGCTTTTGGGCTTGAGCATGAACTTCTTTTCTTTTCTTCACTTTCTCCATTGCAATTGCAATTTCTAAAAGATCCCTAACAATTTGCTCGACATCACGTCCCACGTATCCTACTTCAGTAAATCTTGTGGCTTCAACTTTTACAAACGGTGCTTCTGCTAATTTTGAAAGCCTTCTAGAAATTTCAGTCTTACCAACACCTGTTGGTCCAATCATTAAGATATTCTTTGGAAGAACTTCATCTTTCATATCATCTTCTAATGCTTGTCTTCTCCATCTATTTCTTAATGCGATCGCAACAGCTCTTTTGGCTTTGTTTTGCCCCACAACAAATCTATCTAATTCAGAAACAATTTCTCTTGGTGACAGCGAGTTTGCTATTGTATTTTTCTCTTTTGCAAATTTGCCTTTTGGAAATGATGTAACATTTGATTTTTCCATTATATTTTCTCCATACTCAAATTGTCATTAGTAAATACACAAATATCTGATGCAACTTTAATTGATTTCTTTGCAATTTCTTCTGCAGACATATCAGTATCCATTAATACCTTTGCGGCCGCTAAAGCATAATTTCCACCAGAACCAATTCCAATTACATCACCTTCTGGTTCTAAAACATCACCAGTTCCTGAAATGATAAAACTTTTTTCTTTATCACCTATCGCCATTAAGGCTTCTAACCTACGTAAATACTTATCAGTCCTCCAATCTTTAGCCAATTCTACGGCAGCTCTTGTTAGGTTGCCTGCATGTTTTTCAAGCTTTGACTCTAGCCTCTCAAACAAAGTAAGTGCGTCAGAAGTAGATCCTGCAAATCCTGCGATCACATTTCTTTTCTCAATTTTACGAACTTTGTTAGCAGTTTTCTTAATTACAGTATTACCCATACTAACTTGACCATCACTGGCCACAACTACGTCATTATTTTTTCTAACAAGCACAATTGTTGTCATGGAATATAGATGGATATGAATTTAAATAGTTCAAGTCCAGGCTTAGTATTATTGATATAATCAAAAATACCTATATACCTAATTTAAATTATGAAAAGAAAAGCAAAAATAGCCAGAAAAACAAAAGAAACCAATATTAGTGTTGACCTTAATATTGATGGTAAAGGTAAGTACAAAGTTGACACAGGAATAGGTTTCTTAGATCACATGCTTGAACAGCTGTCTAAACACTCATCAATGGATTTAACTGTTAAAGCAAAAGGAGACACACACATTGATCTTCACCACACAACTGAAGACACTGGAATTGCTATTGGAGAATGTTTAAAGAAAGCTTCAAAAAAATTTGTAGGCATTAAAAGATATGCTCACATTCTTTTACCTATGGATGAAACATTAACAAGAGTTGCAATCGATGTTTCAAATAGACCTTATTTGATTTGGAATGTTAAATTAAAAGTTGAGAAACTAGGTGAAATGGATACTGAATTATTTAAAGAGTGGTTCCAAGCCTTTTCGCAAGCTGCTGGAATTACTTTGCACGTTGAAAATATTTACGGTGATAATAGTCACCACATTATAGAATCTTGCTATAAAGGCCTGGCAAGAACTTTAAGAGCTGCATTAGAATTAGATCCAAGAAACAAAAATGTAATTCCTTCGACAAAGGGCTCTTTATAAGATTAATGAACGTCACTATTGTTGACTATAAATCAGGTAATATTAGTTCGGTAATAAACTCCTTTAATGAAGTTGCTAAAGGTAAAGTAAATATCGAAATAACCTCAGATTTAAATAAAATTAAATCTAGTGATAAGGTAGTATTACCAGGGCAGGGCTCATTTAAGAGCTGTATAGATAGTTTAAATAGCATAAATGGTTTGATTGATACTCTAAGTGAATTTGCATTAAATAACAAAAAACCTCTTTTAGGAATCTGTGTAGGCCTTCAAATGTTTGCAGATGTTGGATATGAGGAGGTTGAATCAAAAGGTTTAGGATGGATCTCTGGTAAAGTATCTAAAATTGATAATCAAAATGGAAAATTTAAACTGCCCCATATTGGTTGGAACCAAATAAATATTATTAAGGATAGTAAAATTTTTAAAGATATAGAAAATAATTCACATATGTATTTTGTCCACAGCTATGAATTTATTCCAAAAAATAAGTCGGTTACATCTGCAACAACCGATTATTCATCGAACATAGTTTGTGCGGTTGAAAAAGAAAATATATTTGGAACACAGTTTCACCCAGAAAAAAGTGATAAAACTGGTCTAAAAATAATTGATAATTTTATAAATTTATAAAACAATGAAATTAATTAATCTTATTATTTTTTTGACAATTCTAATCATCGGTAGTGCAAATTCTAAAAATATTAACATTCAAGATATTAACTTTGATGTCCCTCAAAGCCATATTTACATTGAGTATACGAATGATGAAGTTGAAGATTTTTTCCAGGAGTTTGTGAATTCAGCAAATATCAAAATGTATCTTATGGGGCCTAAAAAATATGTTGATTTAGAAACAGCTATTTTAAATGGTGAAGATGTTATGAATAATCAATATGCAAAATCAATCATGAAAAAAATGGAAAAAAAGAATTTTAAAGATGAGGTTCAAGCTTCTAAGTGGGTAATGTCAGAAGTAAAAAAAATAATGAAAAAAGAGCAAATTGATTTCATTTCCTATGTGATATTTTCAGACCAAAACTTAAAAAAAACTTTTTCTGATAATAATTTTTCAGGAATTATTGATGAGTTAAATCAGATGAACTCTACTGAATTAGCTGAACAAACAAAAGAGATAAGAAAAATGATTACAAGTTTATCTGGCAATAATAAAAGTATTCCAATTAATGATGATATGACAATAAATTTGTCAAAATTTAAAATATCTAAGAATAAAAATAATCAATTATATCTTAAATCTGCTGGTAATTTTATTTATATATTTGGCCCTATGAGATTAGACATAGATTTAAATCTTTTTTTAACCGAGCATAATGATAATGCAATTATGTTAATTTCAGCGTGTTATGTAAATTGCTCAAAATTTAATTCTAAATTTGATAAAATGAAAAAAAATTCATTCAATAATATTAAAATTAACAAAATAAAAATAAATGATAGTAATGATATAAATTCCAATATTGTTGAACAGTTAGAGCAGCTAAATAGTTTATACAAATCAGGTGTCTTAACTAAAGAAGAATTTGAAAAAGCAAAGAAAAAAATCTTAAATTGAAATGAAAATTTTTCCAGCAATAGACATTAAAGATAAAAGGTGTGTAAGATTAATCAAAGGAGATTTTGAAAATAAAACTGAATATGAAATGTCTCCTGTAGAGCAAGCCGGAAAATATAAGCAAAATGGATTTAAAAATTTACACATTGTTGATTTGGACGGTGCATTAATCGGGGAGCCAATTAATATTGATATTATTCAAGATATTATTAGAAAATTTGACCTCAAAATAGAAATAGGGGGCGGAGTAAGAAATTTTGAGACTATTCAAAAATATATTGATGCTGGTGTTGAAAAAGTAATTTTGGGAAGTGCTGCTATAAAAGATAGAAGATTTTTGGAAGATGCTTGTAATAAATTTCAAAACCAAATTGCATTAGGCTTAGATGCAAAAGATGGACATCTTGCGATTTCAGGTTGGACTGAAGAATCTGACAAACTAACAACTGAATATTTAAAAAAGGTAAATGATTATGGAGTTAGCAGGATTATTTACACAGATATTAATAGAGATGGAACTAAGCAAAGCCCGAATTTTGAAGAAACACAAAAAGTGGCGAATATTTCTAATTGTCCAGTAGTTATATCTGGTGGTGTTTCATCAATTACTGATATTAAAAGGGCTAAAAATTTAAATAATATTGAAGGTGTTATAGTCGGAAAAGCTATATACGATGGAGATATAAGTTTAGATGAACTTGCAAAAGAAATAGATGCTTAAAAATAGAATTATACCTTGTTTAGACGTTAAAAATGGTCGTGTTGTAAAAGGTATTAACTTTGTAGATCTAAAAGATGCAGGAGACCCTGTGGAACAAGCAAAAATCTATAGTGATGGCGGAGCTGATGAGATTTGCTTTTTAGATATTACTGCTTCAAATGAAAATAGAGATACTATTTATGAAGTTGTAGAGAAAACTTCTAAGAAATGTTTTGTACCTTTAACTGTTGGTGGAGGAGTTAGAAGTATAGATGACATTAATAAATTACTTAACAGTGGAGCTGATAAAGTTTCTATAAATACAGCTGCTGTTCAAAATTCAAAAGTTGTTGAAGATAGTTCTAGAAAATTTGGATCACAATGCATTGTTGTTGCAATTGATGCAAAGAGAAAAGATGATGGATGGGAAATTTTCACTCATGGGGGAAGAAACCCAACTGGCATAAATGCATTAGAATTTGCTTCTAAAATGGAGAAATGTGGTGCAGGAGAGCTTCTTGTAACATCCATGGATAAAGATGGAACTCAATCTGGATACGATATTGAATTAATGCATAAGATATCTTCTATGGTGAATATTCCAGTTATTGCATCAGGTGGAGTTGGAACTTTAGATCACTTAGTTGATGGAATAAAATCAGGTGCTAGTGCAGTTTTAGCTGCATCTATATTCCATTATGGCACTTATTCAGTAAACGAAGCTAAGCAATATTTGGCATCAAAAGATATACCTGTTAGGATTTAGTATGTTGAAGATTTTAGAAGATCTCGTAACCCTTGCAAGAGAGCGAAAAAGCAATCCTGTTGAAGGCTCATATACCAATAAGCTTTTAGAGGATAAATCCTTAGCGAAAGAAAAAGTCATAGAAGAAATAAATGAACTAATAGAAGCCATAGAGAAAGACTCAAATAAAATTCATGAAGCTGCAGATGTTTTATATCACTTAATTATGTATCTAGAAAAAAGTGGTATAAA
This sequence comes from uncultured Pelagibacteraceae bacterium, assembly GCA_902618205.1. GTDB lineage: Bacteria > Pseudomonadota > Alphaproteobacteria > Pelagibacterales > Pelagibacteraceae > Pelagibacter. Next base: position 106,043 of record CACMZL010000002.1, read on the forward strand.
AATTGAAGAAGTAATGGAAGAATTAAAGAGTAGAAAAAAATAAATTTATAATTTACTTGGCAACCAGGTTGAGAATATTGGAAAGAGTATCATTAGTATTCCATAAATTATTCCAACGATTGTAAATAAAGGAACTTCTTTAAATGCTTTAGCTGGATTTTCTTTTATTACTCCTGCTGCTGTATAAATACCAACACATACGGGGGGCGTTATCATCCCAATTCCTGCAAAAGCAACAAACACAACATAAAGATGAAGTAAGCTCTGATTGAATGATAATGTGATTGCTGCAAAAATTGGAACAGTTAAATAAAATACAGGGACGATTTCAATAAAAGTTCCAAGAATTAAACAAATTGCTCCAAGCATTATCCAGAACAGATTTACGCTAACACCTTTGTCTGTAAAGAATGTTATAATTTTTTGAGGAGCTTGAGTGTAAGTTAAAACTACACTTAAGAAAGTTGCAGTTGCAATAATTGCAAAAATGACAGCTGTTATGATTGCTGTTTCCCTTAAACAACTCATCAAAGATGAAAAAGTTAGCTCTCTATAAATTAAAAATCCAATGAGCACCGCATAAACTCCTGCAACAGCAGCTGATTCAGATGGGGTTAATATTCCTGCATAAATTCCACCCAAAATTATTACTGGAGTGATCAATGCTGGTAATGCAGCTATGAAAGAACTTACTCTTTCCTTAATAGATGCCTTCTTATCTGTTCTAATATGCCTGCATTTAAACAAAACTAGAAGGACCATCAAAACAAGCAGAACTAAGCCCGGTATAACGCCCGCAGCGAATGTTTTTGATACTGGAACATTGGTTAAAGCGCTGAATAGGATTGCTGCATTAGAGGGAGGTATCAATGCTTCTAATAAAGCAGCAGAAGCTGCAAGGACAACAACAAACGGAGTTGGATAACCCTGTTCAATCATCTTTGGCATCATGATTGTCCCAACCGCAGTAATCGCTGCAAGTATTGAACCACAAAAAGCTGCAAAGAAACCCATCGCGATAACCATGGCAACACCTAATCCACCTGGCCAATGACCAACTAGTGTTGTTGTAAACTTAACCAGTCTTGATGCTGCGCCTCCTTTTAACATAGCCATACCAGTAAATATGAATAAAGGAACGGCAATAAGAACATGCTTAGTTAATGCACCAAATGAGACTTGAATAAGAACTGACCAAGGTAAATTTAATCCTGCAATTGCAGCTAACGAACTTCCTAAACCAAAAACTAAAAAAATCGGAACTGAGATGACTAATGTTATAAGAGAAATAATAAAAGCTAATCCAAACATTTATTCTTTTCCTGAAAGCTTTTTTAAATTATCTAAAATAAGTTCTAAAGAGGTTAATGCTAAAATTAAAAAGCCAACTGGAAAAGCTAAAAACATCCACCAGATAGGAATATTAATTTCTAATTCCATCATCTGCCCTAAATTATAATACATTGTTGTTGCATCAACTCCTGCTTTAAAGAAAACGCATGCAGAAATTAAGGCTATTAAATTTACGATTGTTCCAATTATGTTTTTTGATTTTTCCGATAAATAGTGACTTAAAAAATCTACTTTAATATGTTGTCCTTGCTTTAACAAAGGACCAAGTAATGGAAAAACTAACCAGCTTACCATTACAGGCGGCAATTCAATAAACCACGCAAATCCTGTACCTGTGATAAATCTTGTTGTGGCACTTAATGCTAAAGCTGCCACCATTAAAAAGACAATGAACATTGCGAGCGAAATTGCAGCTTTTGCTAGCAAATTATTAATAGCTCGCAATGCCTTCATAATCTTTTTAGAAAAAGTTTAACTTCTTCTAATTGCTCTTAGCATATGCTTGTGCTGCCTCTAAGGCGTCAGCATCAATCATTTTAGCCATTGCTGGCATTACTTCATCTTTCATAAGCTTATCAAACTTAGCTTTTTCAGCACCTGAAAGTGTAGTAACAACTCCACCTCTTTCTTGGAATTTTTTAAGAGTGCTTTCTCCAGTATCCATAATTAAGTCAGTTGATCGTTTTCCAATTTCTTTACCAACATCCATTATGATTTTTTGTAAGTCTGGAGACAGACTATTAAACCAAGTTGAGTTAGCCATGATATATGCATCAGCATAATATTGATAAGGCTTTTGAGCGTATTTTAAAAACTCCCACCAGCTATATGCTTCGATACTTCCTGGAGGACTATTTATTGTGTCGATCATCCCAGTTTGTAATGAAGTATAAACTTCACCAGTAGGCAAAGATACTCTGTTTGCACCTAAAGCATCCCACATAGGCTCTTCACTTTTTAAAAGTCTTCTAGCCTTTAGACCTTTCATAGCATCAATACCTGTTAACTCTTTTGCACTTGAAAAAGTCATTACAGGACCAACCGGGTTATACATGACTAATGTTGAATTAGTTTTTTTTGTTAACTCACCCCAAATCTCTTTTCCTTTTGGTGAGTTTTGAAAAAAACCTCTTTGCTGCTCCCATGAATTAAACAAACCTGGGAAGGAAGCCACGTTAAAGTTTTTATTAATTGGTGGAAAACTTACGACTCCAACAATTCCTCCTAGTTCAACTGCACCAGAAGTTACTGCACCCATCACTTCTCTAATTCCAAATAATTGTTTAGATGGATAAACTTCAATTTTTAATTTCCCCTTTGCTCTTTTATTAACTTCATCTGCAAAAATTTGTGCATGTTTTGCACTATGGTGTTTCGGACTCCAGTGAACAGATAAACGCCCAACTATTTCTGAAAAAGCAGCTGTTGAAGTAAGAACAAAAGAAAAAACAAATGTTAAGCCAATGAAAGCTTTATAAATTGATTTAAATTTATTCATTTTCCCTCTCTTTTTTAAAATATGATCTTATTAGTTGCATATATTTTAACAATGCAAAAATTTAAAAAATTTAATAGGATATTTTCAAAATGAAACGCAATGGTTTCACTTTAATCGAATTATTAGTTGTAGTAGCAATTATAGGTATCCTAGCCGCAGTGGGGGTAGTTGCTTATAATGGGTACACTCTTAGTGCTAAAAGAAATGCAACAATAGCACAACATCAAACTGCTGTTAAGTTTATAAAAAATTCTTTGGGAATGTGTGATGTACAAGGAGGAGGAACACTGGAATTAAGCAATAAGAGATCAATTAACTGCAATATTACAAATAATGCTGGAGGCATTAATTCAATGAATGGTATTTTTATTAATCATTTTTTAGATTTAGGATGGAAAAATCCCTATGGAGAAACTGATCCAGTAGTTTATACTGCAAGAAATGGAACAAATGATAGAGATGGCAGAATGAGATTTGATGAAACAGAATGTTCAAGTGGATCTTCAAAAAAACAAATAGCTTTATGGATAAAAACTCATAAAGAATATTATCCAGTTTTAATTGCAAAAGATGGTTGGTGTAACTGATGAGAAATAAAGGATTTACATTAATTGAACTTTTAGTTGTTGTTGCAATTATTGGTATTCTAGCTGCAGTTGGAGTTGTTGCTTACAGTGGATATACTAGTGGAGCAAAAAAATCAGCAGCTAATTCAAATCATCAAGCAGTGGTTAAATATATAACTACAGAAGTATTAAAGTGTTCAATAGGTGAGAGTACAGCTATGGATGGAGAATTAGATTGCTCAAAAAGTGGCACATCTAACTGGAAAAACGATGTAGCGCAAGAAGCCGCTAAAGTTTTGAACAGAAATTTTAAGAATCCTTACACTTCATTACCCCCAGTTTCGCATGGTGGAAACATTACTAACGATACAGATGTTGGATATCATAGATTGAGATCTCCTGGAACAACAATTAAAGTTTGGACTTGTGTTAAAACTCCTTGCTCTGGAACTGAATGTAGTATTCCAAACCATGTTTGTAGTGGTGATATTGATATAAGTGGTCTTTAAAATGCTAAAAAAAAATGGTTTTACTTTAATTGAACTCTTAGTAGTTGTTGCCATCATAGGTATATTAGCTGCAGTAGGGGTAGTTGCCTATAGTGGCTATACAAGTGGCGCAAAAAATAGAGTATGTCAAAAGCATTTTGCTGATTTAAAAAGACTGATAAATCAACATTGGGCGCTTTGTGATATTGAGGGTAAAGTATCTTTAAAAACTCAGTATACAAATAATACTGAGGGAACAGCAAGAGACGTTAGTTGCACCAATTTTGGAACAATTGCGGGAGAGACGGTAAAGCATTTTACTAATTATGCCAAAAGTCCATATGAAAAATTAGATTATAATTTAGGAATATTATCTTATATAGGTGATCCTCCAAAAGACGGTCAATTTGCTTATTATCCTGAGACAGATGGATTTAAGCTTAGAGTAAGATGTAATGGAAAAGTAGATATTTACCAATGGCCAAAAGCTCAATTTCCATAAAAATTTTTCCTAATAGACTTAATAAGATTATAAGGATATTTTAAAAAAATTTTATGAAATACGATGATAATAATATATTTGCAAAAATCTTAAGAGGAGAAATTCCTTGCAATAAAATTTATGAAGATGATTATGTTTTATCTTTTTATGATATTAACCCTCAAAAAAAAATTCATGCTTTAGTAATTCCAAAAGGAAAATATATTGATTTAGACGATTTCAATTCAAATGCTTCAAATGATGAAATAGTAGGTCTAATGAAAGGAATAACAACAGTTTCGAAAAAACTAGGAATTTCATCGATTGGTGGCAAAGGGTATAGAGCTCTTGCTAATATTAGTGACTATGGAGGTCAAGAGGTTCCACACTTACATTTTCATTTATTTGGTGGTGAAAAAGTAGGAAAAATGGTTTTGTGATAACTAAAGTTGACAGAAACTATTTGGAAATTAACTCTCTTAATGAAATTAATTCAACAAAGCCAAAGATAAACTGTAAAATTGAATTAAAAAATCCTCCAGATTTTCAAATAAATAAATTTTTTTATAAGCAAATTGGTAAAAGCTATCGTTGGATAGATCGACTTGTCTGGGACGATGAGAAATGGATGAGTTATACAAATAATTCTAATTTAGAAACTTACATAATGACAGAAAATCGAGATTTAGTAGGCTTTTTTGAGCTTTTATTTAATCCAGAAACAAGAAAATGTGAAGTAGCTTATTTTGGAATTTTAGATCAATACATTGGAAAAAATTATGGAAAATACCTTTTAAGTGAAGCTTTAAGGTTAGGGTTTAGAAAGAATACAAAAAAAGTATGGCTTCATACTTGCTCTTTAGATCACAAACATGCTCTCAAAAATTATTTAGGAAGAGGTATGAAAATTTTTAAATCTGAAACAATTAATTTAGAAATTAATTAATATATTTCTGTATACGATATATATTATCGTCTATCATTAAATTTGTCTCTACTTCAAATAGTTTTGTTTCAACTTTGTTTTGATATATGTCGACAGTAGTCCATCCTTGAATATCAAACCTCTTTTTATCAAAAAAAATTGTAACTAAATTTTTATTATGTTCTATTTCAAAAAAAAACGTATCGTTGTTCTCTTCAATTTTATTTATAGATTCAATTTTTTTTATTAAATATTTTTTATCTAAAATTAAATCTAATGGTGTATCCTTTAGCTTATAAATGTAGTAATTTTTGATTTTTTTACTGTTTATTATTAATGACCTTCCATTTGAAACCAGAACCTTTTTATATATATCATCATATAAACAATATATTTTTTTAGGATAAGATAATTTACATTCTCCACTTTCTACTTTGTCATTAATCTTCTGCTTAAATTTAAAATAAATATTTTCTGTCTTTTCAAGTTTTTCTTTAATTTCATTTTTTGTTGATGCAAAACTGCTCAAGGGTATTAAGAGCATTAAAATCAAAATATATTTCATCATTTTAAAACTTCTCTTTTCCCTACATGGTTTGCCTTGCTAACTTCACCATTGGCCTCCATTTGGTCTATAATTCTTGCAGCTCTATTGTAGCCAATCTGTAATTTTCTTTGCAAAAAAGAGGTTGAAGCTTTTCTTTCAGTTTTAATTATCTCTAATGCTGTGTCATAAAGATCATCGGTATCTGAATTTTCGTTATTCTTATCAGCACCATCCTTCTCATCAGTAAAATTCAAAATTTCATCTACATAATTAGGTTCAGCTTGATTCCTCAAAAAATTATTTATTTTATCTATTTCAATTTCAGATACGTATGGAGCATGTATTCTAGTAATTCTATTGGCTGATGACATGTATAACATATCTCCTTTTCCCAATAATTGCTCAGCTCCTTGCTCACCTAGAATTGTTCTGCTATCAATTTTGGATGTGACTTGAAAAGATATTCTAGTAGGAAAATTAGCTTTTATTGTACCAGTTATAACATCTACACTTGGTCGTTGGGTTGCCATTATTATATGAATACCAGCCGCTCTTGCCATTTGAGATAACTTTTGAATGTAGTTTTCTATCTCTTTACCCGCCACAAGCATCAGGTCAGACATTTCGTCAACTATTACCACTATATAAGGCATTTTCACTTTATGTTTTTCATTGTAGCCATCTATGTTTCTAACACCTACTTTGGTCATTAATTTATATCTACTTTCCATTTCTTTAACTACCCAGCCTAAAACAGATGCTGCTTTTTTTGCTTCTGTGATAACCGGACATAATAAATGCGGAATACCTTCATAAGTGGACAGTTCAAGCATTTTAGGATCTATCAAAATAAATTTACATATTTCAGGTGTATGTTTGTAAATTAATGACAAAATAATGGTATTAATACAAACCGATTTACCCGATCCAGTTGTGCCAGCGATTAGAAGATGAGGCATAGAGCTTAAATCACTAGTTATTGGTTCTCCAGAAATACTTTTTCCAAGTGCAATTGGTAACTTAACGTCTTTCTTTTTAAAATTTTTATCTGAAATTATTTCTCTTAAAAAAACATTTTCTCTGGAAATCTTTGGCAACTCTATCCCCACAGTATTACTTCCAGGTATTGTAGCTATTCTTGCAGACTCCGAACTTGTGTTTCTTGCGATATCCTCAGATAAATTTATAATTTTTGATACTTTTACACCAGCCGCTGGCTCGAATTCATTTAGTGAAACTACAGGTCCATGACTAATTTTTTTTATTTTTCCTTCAACTCCAAAATCTAATAAAATTTTTTCTAAGGCCTCAGCATCAATTTTTATGTCCTCTTTCTTTTTAATCAATTTTTCAGGTTTCTTTAAAAAATCGATTAGAGGTAACTTAATTTTTATGTCACTTGATTTTACTATTTTATTATTACTCGAAAAAAGATCTTCTTGAACAAGTGTCTTTTTTAGTTCTGTACTTTCTATTTTTTTTTGAATTAAATCATCATTTTTCGCCAATATATCATTCTTTGATGGAAAAAGTTTTTTTATAAATAAAAATAATTTCAAAATATGGATGATTTTAAAATTGCCACTTAATAAAAAAAATAGAAAAATAAAAAAGATTAATAAATAATAAGTTATTGACTCATTAATTTTTAACAAATCTAATAAGATTGTATCATTCATTAGATTGCCCACAAATCCGTTATTACCATTAATTATCAACCAGTAGGTTTCTTTATGAAATATTCCAAAAAATAGTGTAGATAAAAAAGTGTATAAAATTATATAAAACAAACTTTCAATAAGTATAACCAAGCTTTTGTTTATGGTTATAGATAAACCAGAGAAAAATAACGAAAAAGGTATAAGTAATGATATTAGACCTACTGATTGAAAAAATATATCAGCAACATAACTCCCTTTGATTCCCAAAATGTTTTTAATTTCTGTATTTTCAGAGAATATAAAGTTAGGATCCTCAGGCGAATAACTAATCAAACTTATTAACAATAATATTGATATTACAATTAGAGACAAACCTATTAGTTCTGAAAGCCTTCTAATAATAAAATCGGCTGTTTTATTGATATAATTTTTAATTATCATGAATCAAATCTGCATTTGTCACTTTGTATCACTTAATTTTTATTGTTAAAATTATTTTGTTATGAAACTTTGTTTAATTGGTCAAAATCTTACAAATTTAATTTTAGCAACTGTTCTAGCAGAAAAAAAACTGAGTGTAGATCTATATATAAATAACAAAACTTATAAAGTAAACACCAATAGAACTATTGCAATTTCAGCTAAAAATTTTTCTTACTTAAAGGGATATTCAAAAAGTATCATCCCTACATGGCGTTCAAAAGAGATTAAAATTTTTATTGAAAACGGGAAATCGAGAGAAATAATAAATTTTCAAAATAAAAAGAATGAAGTATTTAATTTGTCAAAATATTCAGATCTGAGTAAAATTTTTATAAATAAAGCAAAGAGATCAAAAAATATAAATTTAATTAAGTTAAATACATCAAACTCCACACTGATAAATAAAATTAAAAACTATGACCTAGTAATTAACAGTGATAGTAAAAATTTAGTTTCTAGAAAATATTTTATCAACAATTTAAGAAAAAATTACAAAAGTACTGCTTATACCTTCACAATAAATCATGAGAAAAATGAGAATAACATAGCTTTGCAGATATTTACGAAATTTGGACCACTAGCTTTTTTACCAATTTCAAAATCTAAAACATCTATTGTCTTTTCATATTCAGGAAAACCAAAATCTGACAATGAAATTTTAAAATTATTTAATAATTATAACAATTTTTATAAAATTAAAAAAACAAGTAAAATTGAAAAATTTCACTTAAGTTTTTTGATGCTAAGAAATTATACTAATAAAAATATTTTAGCGTTTGGAGATTTGATCCATCGAATTCACCCACTTGCTGGACAAGGATTTAATATGACGATAAGGGATATAAAAAACTTATCTAGCTTAATTGATAAACAAATCAGTCTAGGTCTTCCAATTGATATTTCTGTTGCAAATGAATTTGAAAAATTATCGAAGCCTAAAAATTATTTATATGGCAGAGCAATTGATTTTATCCACGAATTTTTTCAATTCGACAGTAAAGTTGAAAATTCAATTTCGAAACCTTTATTTAGTTTTTTAAATAAAAATTCCATTTTTAAAAAGTATTCTAACATTTTTTCTGAAAAGGGATTTGATATATAAATTATTGAATAGTAGTATTTTCAAACTCGTCTTTGATATAATTATTCAAAATTTGTTCCATTTTTTCTTTCCTTGTATTAATATCAAGACTTTCTAATAATATTTGTTTTTCCTCTAGTGAAAAAGGCGAAGCCATAGAAAGATCGTTTAAAGTCTGGCTTAAATCTTTCTTTTCCAAATCTTTTAGATTTACAATATATCCCTGCTTTTTAAAAAATTTTTTCATATTTTCCATAATCATATTTAGATCAGTAAATTTAATATCATTGTTTTTCTTTGAAATATCATTCAAGAAACTGTTATATTTTACCTCACACTCACGGTATAATTTTTCACTCTTCACTTCAGAATCTATCCTAAATCTACAAATTCCATTAAGGATGATTAATATTCTTCCGTCCTCAGTTTCATTAAAGCTTGTAATTTTCCCAATACATCCAATTTCATACAAGTCTGGGTTTTTTAAATCACCTGATTTTTTTGGTTGTATCATGCCAATCATTCTATGATTTTTCATGCTATCGTTAACCATCTGCAGATATCTTGGTTCAAAAATATTTAAGGGTACTGTTGTTCCAGGAAACATTATGAAATTTGAGAGAGGGAATACAGGTATTTTTTTTGGCAATTCATCAAAATCCATAAATAGATTATAATTATTCTTTTTAAAGATACAATAATACTCAAATGAATCGATAGTCGCATTTGAACATAAAACTTCTTGCTAAATTATTAAAAAGCTTTTAACTTTAATATGTAGAACAAGCGGGCATAGCTCAGTGGTAGAGCGTCTCGTTGCCAACGAGAAGGTCGTGGGTTCAAGTCCCATTGCCCGCTCCATTGAGTTAAATTAAATGATTTTGTGCTTTAATTAGCGCCTTTAATAAATAAGTATAAAATGTGTTTAATCAAATAGATTATTAATATGATTATTTGGATTGCATCATATCCAAAAAGTGGAAATACTTACATAAGATCCTTTATTGCATCTTATTTTTTTTCAAAAAAAGGAAAATTTTCATTGGATTTATTACCTAATATTCTTCAATTTCCATCAGTTAAATTTACAAAAAAAAATATTTATTCAAAATTAGAAGCCGCACAAAGTTGGATTTATAATCAAAATAATTTTTTTTCTGATAATAAAATACATTTTTTAAAGACACATAGCTCTCTTGATAAATTTAAAGGTTATGAATTTACATCAAACAAGCAAACATTGGCAGCTATATACATTGTTAGAGATCCAAGAAATGTTATAACATCTATGACAAATCATTATTCTCTCAGTTATGAGGATGCCTTTTCAAAAATGTTAGATAAAGAATCTTCACTTTTACAAAAAGTGGTAGATACAGATTATAGTGGTTATACCCATCTAGGATCGTGGTCATCCCACTACAAATCATGGAAAAATATGAAAGAATTTAAAATACTTTTTATTAAATATGAGGATTTAGAGAATTACAAATATGAAACTTTCACAAAAATAGTTAATTTTATAAATAATTGTAAAAATGACGGAGAAAAAATAAATGAGAAAAAACTCATCAACTCTATCAGATCTACAAATTTTACTAATTTACAAAATTTAGAAAAACGTGAGGGATTTGAGGAAAGTATTTACTCAAAAAATACTGGGGAAAAGATAAATTTTTTTCATCTTGGGTTTAACAACAGATGGAAAAAAATTCTTCCCAAAGAAATCTTGCATAAGCTAAATAATGCTTTTCAAAAAGATATTAATGAATTAGGTTACGAGGAAATAAATGAGTGATTTGGCAAACAAAAAATGTGTTCCATGTGAGGGTAATATTCCTCCATTTAATACAGAGGAAATACATAAATACTTAAAACAAGTTGATGGTTGGGAAGTTGTTGAGGATAAAATTGATGGATTTCATTTAATTAAAAACTTTAAATTTGAAAACTTTCTTAAAAGCCAAGAATTTGTAAATAAAGTATGTGAAATTGCAGAAACTGAAGGTCATCATCCAGATTTATGGTTTGGATGGGGCTATGCAAGAATTAAAATATTTACTCATGCAATTAAAGGTCTTGCTGAGAGTGATTTTATTTTAGCTGCTAAAATAGACAAGATAAATTGATTAGTGATTAAAGTGTCTTGTTTTGGAAAATACTAAAATAGTATTTGTTTGGTTAGCAAATTTAATAATTTTTTTATCATTTTTTGAACCCGACGGTTGAATGATTGCTGAAATTCCTGCTTGTACCAATTTTTCTATACCATCCACAAACGGGAAAAACGCATCAGATGCTGCTAGGATTTCATCACTATCGCTTATTTTCTGAAACTTTTTCATTTTATCAACTGCTATTTTGCAACTATCTAACCTACTTGGTTGACCAGAACCTATGCCTATTGTCTTGTAATTTTTTGTAATGACTATCGCATTCGATTTTACACTTCTGCATATATTAAATGCAAAAATGAGTTTGTTTAAAGTTTTATTCGTAGGTTTTAATTTTGATACAATTTTAAAATCTTTCTTAGAAAAATATTGAGTATCAGGATCTTGAACTAAAATTGAATTAAATTTATTTATAAAATTAAATTTAAAATTTTTTTCTACTTTACTAGAATCAATTAGCCTTAGATTTTTTTTCTTTTTTAAAAGTTTGACTGATTTTTTATCAAATCCATTTGCAACTATTACCTCAAAAAATATTTTATTAATCTCTTTAGCTAAACCAATATTTAATTTAAAGTTACATGATATAATACCACCGTAGGCACTAATTGGGTCACTTTCCAAAGCCTCTTTAAAAGATTTGATTTTGTTTGGATTAATTGAAACTCCACAGGGATTAGCATGTTTAATTATTGCTACACCTTTATTTTTTGGTAAAGTTTTAGATATACTTAGAGCTGAATAAAGATCGTTATAGTTGTTGTAACTTAGTTGTTTACCGCTGATTTGAATAATTTCCTGTTTGTTATTTTGTGAATATATCGCTGCCTTTTGATGAGGGTTTTCTCCATATCTTGTCTTCTCAACTAATTTTCCAGAAAATATATTCTTGATTGGGAAAAGGTTTTTAGACTTCTGATTGAAATAATTAAAAATTTTTGATTCATAATATGCAGTTTCCATAAATGCTTCCTCTGCTAATTTTTCTCTAAAATCTATATTCGTAGACCCTCTATTTCTATCTAATTCAATAGTTAAATCTTCATACTGTTTTGTGTTACTTAGGATAACTACGTCATTATAATTTTTTGCAGCTGATCTAACCATTGTTGGTCCTCCAATATCTATATTTTCAATTATATTTTTGTGGCCAGAATTACTTAACAAAACTTTTTCAAATGGATAAAAGTTTATAATAACTAAATCTATATTTTCATAATCATTAATTTTCATTTCTTTTTGATGTTTTTTGTTCTGCCTAATATTCAAAATCCCAGAATGAATTTTTGGATGTAATGTTTTTACTCTTCCATCTAATAGCTCTTTTGAATTTGTAAATTTAGATACTTCTAAGCATTTAAAACCCATACTGTTAATTTTTTTGTATGTACCGCCTGAGCTTATTATTTTAATTTTATATTTTTTTAATAAATTTAATAATGGTCTTAAATTGGATTTATCTGATACGGAAATTAAAGCAGTCTTGATTTTTATTGTATTTTTTCGAATACCCATTTAATTTCCTGAGTTACATCGTTTATTTTGCCTGATAAACATATATTTTGGTTTTCGCTAGTCAAATTTTTATTACCGAAATATATACCCGTTTCAATATTTATAATCTCACAGTTAGTTGAAAATTTCCATCCAGAATTTTCAATTTCAATTAATATAGTTTTGTTATCTAGTGTTTTTGTTAATTTAACACCTGGTTCCATATGAAATCTGATATCATATTTTTTTGGTTCTAACTTGTTTTTTGAAATTATTTTATCGGTTCCTACCAGTTTATTTTTTTCAACAAAAAATTCTAAAGATCTTTCATACAAAATTCCGAATTTTTTTAGAAAGCCATTATGAGATGCTTTGATTAACCAATAGTTCTTTTCATTAACAATTTTTTTATCACTAATTTTTAAACCATTTTCTAATGTTTTATAGTTTCCATTGTTTCTAAACGAACAACTTGAATGATTATCAATTATAAGCGCAGAATGAGCAGCAGTAGATTTTGAAATTAGATTTAATTTATTTTTGTAATCCTGAAAGTAACCAGAATTAGAAATAAGTTTTTTATCTTTGTATAAGAATTCAAATGAAAGAGCTCCACTTTGATAGTTATATGAAAATGTTTTTTGGGGTGAATTTCCAACATCCATTGCAAGAATACAATTTTTGTTTTTTAATATAGCATATCCTCCTACTTCATTATTTGAATTTTCAAACTTATATTTATAAAGTGAAAGATATTTATTGAATTCCTTTAAATCATTTTGATGATTTCCATTGAATAGTAAACTTTGTTCGATTTTAGAAAAAACAGAATAAGATTTCCCTAGATAGAAAATTATTTCATCAAGGTACTCAGGTATATCATTAAAAGACTCCTTTAATATTTCTCTAACTAGAACAAAATATTTTAAATAAAAATTTAATTGCCTGATACTTCTTGTTTTTGGAAAATACTCATCGTCAAAAGAATTGATAATAATTTTTCTTAGCAATTCTAATCCATAATTTAAAAATTTTTCATTTTCGTATGACAATCCTGTGATTATTATTGCAGTACATCCTAATAATTTATCATTAACAGATTGAGATTTGCTTATTTCGTTTATTAAATGATTAATTTGTTTGTTTACAGAAAAATTAAATTTATTTTTATATTTAGTGCCACTTTCATCGTAAGATAATTTAGAGTTTGCAATCCAAGATATTATTCTCTTCGATAAAATATCGATTTGCCATGTTAATGAATTGTAACTTTGATTTTTTTCAATCCATTTAATAATTATTGATTGTGTAATATTTGGTGAAGATTTTAAATCGATACTAAACAACCAATAAAAATTATTAAGTTTATATAAGTTATGCCCACTCAATAACTTATTTTCCCATATATTATCTTTATCTAATTCATCAATTTTAATTTTTTTTTTGTCATATTTAACTAAGCAACTCAGAATGCTTAGACTTGGTCTATATGTAATATTACTTATTTCAATTTTTGAAATTTTATTATTATAAAAATTTGATTTTAAGTATAATTTTCTTATTTGATTTTTGGATGTGTTAAAAAATTCATTTATAAAAGATAAAGAATTTTTTAAATACATCTTACATTGATCTTAGCGTTTCTATATTTTTTTTAATATCGCCATTATTTTCATGAAATATAGTTGTTCCTGAAACCAATATATTTGCTCCTGCTGATATAACTTCTTTTGAATTAGAAAAGTTAATTCCACCATCAACTTCAATATCAAAGTTTAATTTATTATCTTTTTTAATTTGAAAAAGCTTTTTAATTTTTTCAATTACCTCTGGCATAAATTTTTGACCACCAAATCCTGGATGTACACTCATGATTAAAACTAAATCAATATCTTTTAAAATTTTTTCTATGATATTTATTTCCGTATTTGGATTTAAAGATACTCCGACTTTTTTCTTTAATTGCTTTATAAGTTGAATTGACTCAATTAAATTATCAGTTGCTTCAGGATGAATTGTTATTATATCAGATCCTGCTTCAGCAAAATTTTTAATATATTTATGAACCGGCGAGATCATCAAATGTACATCAAAGGGTAATTTTGTATAATTTCTTAAAGTTTTTATCACTGGTGGGCCTATTGTGATGTTCGGAACAAAATGTCCATCCATTACATCGACATGAATTAAGTCAGCGCCACCATCTTCTAATCTTTTAATTTCCTCGCCTAACTGGCTAAAATCTGCAGAAAGTATTGAAGGCGAAATTTGTATATTTTTCATTAATAAATAAAAACTAGTACTATCAATTTTTGGATATATTTGAATTATTATTTACCAAATATTTTATAAATTTCTGCAGCTATTTCACTTTCTAATGGAAACGATAACATTCCCATAACAGAATAACCCATTAAATAAGGCATTAAATAAAATCTAAACATATAAAAAAACCATGCAACATAAAGTGGGACTAACGGTCCTATAATGAAACTAGGAGTTATGAATTTAAAAATTTTAATTATTGGATTTGTGTATTTTACAAATACTTTCATAAAAAAGAATTCAGAATCTTCTTTTTGAAAAATATTCATTGCAGATCTTCCAATTAAAGTCCACATAATGATACCTAAAATGTAGTCTATTACTAAAATATATAAAGGCATTTATCTGAAAAAAATGGGGGCGGTATCCGCCCCCAAAAAGTTTAATTTAGTGTTGCTTACCAAGTATTGTCTTACCTGATGGAACACGAACTTCGTCTACCATTTGCTGTGTAGCTTTATCTGGTTCTTCAGTCATTAAACTTACTACAACCATTACAACTAAACAGACCGATGCTCCGATTATACCAAACCGTAAATGGTCAATACCTAACCAAGGTGCATTACCCATAAACTTAGGATACACATAAATTAGATAAGCTGTTCCTGATGCAAGACCTGCTATCATACCTGCTATTGCTCCTTGTCTTGTTGCTCTCTTCCACCATACACCAAGTATTAATGGGAAGAACAATCCTGACATTGCAAAGTCAAATGCCCAAGCAACTGCACCAAGGATACTAGTGATCCTCATCGATGCAATGTATGCTCCAGCGGCACCAATAACTATTAGAAGTGCTCTAGCAACTAACAATCTCTTTCTTACATCCGCTTTTGGATCAATGATTTTGTAATAGATATCATGTGATAAAGCGTTTGCGATAGCAAGAATTAGACCATCAGCAGTTGACATCGCAGCAGCCATCCCTCCTGCAGCAACTAGTCCAGAGATTACGTATGGTAATCCAGCAACTTCAGGAGTTGCTAGTACAACTACGTCACCTCTCATAAACCATTCATTTAACTGAAGAATACCATCTCCGTTAAAGTCTGCTATGAAGGCTTGTTTTACATTAATCCAAGCATTTACCCACTCAATTTGCATAATTTCAGCAATTGGTTTTCCAATAATACCTGTTGGTAAGTTTGGATCTATTAGTGAGATTTTGGATAATGTTGCAAGCATTGGCGCTGAAGTATAAAGCAATGCAATAAAGAATAGTGACCATGCCACTGATTTTCTTGCAGCTTTAACACTTGGAGTAGTGAAGTATCTCATTAAAATGTGTGGTAAAGAAGCTGTTCCTACCATCATACATAATGCTAATGAAATAAACTTCCATGCAGCCATTCCACCTTCTGGCACACCTGCGTGTGATACAGCGATAGATTTTAGACCACCTGGTACACCTGCAGCTTTTATATCTGCAGCAGCATTTTTAACTAATCCAAATTGCGATTCAAGTGCACCTAATCTAGCCACTTCCTCACCTAACATAAAGTGTGGAAAGAAACCAAATCCTGATTTGTTACTAATCCAGAATACTGGAATTAGATAAGCAATAATCAATACTATGTATTGTGCAACCTGTGTCCAAGTTACCGCTCTCATTCCGCCTAGCATTGAACAAAGTAAAATACTTACTAGTCCAACCCAAACTCCTAATTCAAATGGAATACTTAGTGCTCTTGATGCGATTGTTCCTGTTGCGTTAATTTGAGCTGTTACATAAGTGAAAGATGCCAATGTTAAAACAACTACGGCACAGAACCTTGCGAAGTTTCCGCCATATCTTGTTCCAATGAAATCTGGCACAGTATAACATCCAAATTTTCTTAAGTATGGTGCTAAAAGTGATGATACTAAAACGTATCCCCCAGTCCATCCGACTAAGAAAGCCATATAAGTATAACCACCAAAGTAAATACCACCAGCCATTGCAACGAATGAAGCACCTGACATCCAGTCAGCTGCAGTTGCCATTCCGTTAAATACTGTTGGTACCTGTCTTCCAGCAACATAATAAGCATCGACCTGTACAGTTCTAGATAGATATCCAATTATGGCATATATACAAACTGTAAAGGCGACAAACAAAATACCAATTGTTTTTGCGGTCATACCTGCTTGCTCTGCTATTGCCATCAAAATGATGAATATAAAGAAGCCCCCAGTATATGTTCCGTAAATTTTTGGTAGGTTGTCAATAAAATTGCCTTTAAACATTAATCATCCTCCTTTTCGGTAAAACCAAACTCTTCATCGATTTTTTCCTGTCTATTTGCAAACCAAAAAATTAGGACCACAAATGCAATGATGGAACCTTGCGCACACATGTAATACGCTAATGGATATCCCATAAAACTTGAAGTGTTTAGGTCAGAACCAAACATGAAGATCAGATAACCGAAAACAAACCAAATAATTAATGTAATTATCATTAATCCTTTGGTTTTTTCCCAGTGCTTTTCTTTGTTTGACATTATTTTAATCCTCCCTATAGGTTAAAGATATAATTCATACTCATTTAATGTGATAATTAAAGGGTAAAAAATGGCATATATTTATAGCAAAAGTAGTAATATCGGTTCTAAATGGGTATTAAATACAAATTAAAGCTCAAAGATTTGAAATTTGAGTATTTAAAGGAATATTTCATTCCATTCTTAAAATATTTCAAAAAAACAAAAAAAATCGAAAATTATTCTGATTTAAAAGAATTCATTCAAAAAAAATCTGCATGGGTAAGCCAAGTTACTCTATATGGATATCTTAAAACAAGAATGGGAGCAAAATATGTATTGATGTTTGAAGATGAGATATTTTTAGGATCTATTAACAAAGCTAAATGGAACATCTACTCAGTTGCTTTACAAGATCTTACATTTTATGCGATTTCTTTTTTAAAAAATATTAGAAATCAACATGATACTGAAAAAGCAAATGAAATTTATTTTGAAATTTTAGATAATGAACTTAAAAAAAATGAAATGCCAAATGAAATATATGAAAATGCAAAAAAAAAATTTCTTGAGAGATATCAAAACATTAATTGGAATGAGTACCATGAGTCATTACCTTTTAATACTAGTGCTTTATCTTTATATGAATGGTCACCAATAGCTGAAGAGTTAAAATCTTTGGACAAAAAAATAGTTTTAAATTCTATGATTCTTAAATGGGATAATGTTAAAAAGGAATTTATTGAATTAATAAATTTTTAAGTATTTTTTCTATTTTCAACTAAACTTTTTACAACACTTGGATCTGCCAAGGTAGTTGTATCACCTAATTGATCATGTTCATTTGCAGCAATTTTTCTAAGTATTCTTCTCATGATCTTACCTGACCTAGTTTTTGGAAGACCAGGAGAAAATTGAATTAGATCCGGAGTAGCTATTGGACCAATTTGTTTTCTAACCCACAGCTTTAAATCTCTCTCTAAATCTAAAGTTGATTTTTCTCCCACATTTAAAGTAACGTAACAATACAAACCATTACCTTTAATATCATGTGGATATCCAACCACAGCAGCCTCAGCAACTTTTGGATGAGCAACGAATGCACTTTCTATTTCGGCAGTTCCAAGATTATGTCCCGATACTATTATCACATCATCAACTCTTCCTGTAATCCAGTAATATCCATCTTTATCTCTTCTGCATCCATCTCCTGTAAAATATTTTCCGTCAAATTGAGAAAAATAAGTATCAATAAATCTTTGATGATCACCGTAAACTGTCCGCATCTGACCGGGCCAAGATTGTGCAATACATAATCGACCTTCAGCTTCTCCTTTTAAAACTTTTCCATCTTTACTAACTATTACTGGTTTAATTCCATAAAATGGTTTTGTTGCTGAACCTGGTTTTAAATTTATAGCACCTGTTTGAGGACTGATTAATATTCCACCCGTTTCCGTTTGCCACCAAGTATCAACAATTGGGCAGTTCGAATCTCCAACAGTTTTATAATACCACTCCCATGCTTCTGGATTGATTGGTTCGCCCACGGTTCCTAATAATTTCAGTGATTTTCTTGATGTTTTTTTAACAGGCTTATCACCTTCTCTCATTAAAGCTCTTATTGCTGTTGGTGCTGTATAAAAAATATTCACTTTATATTTATCAACGATCTGCCACCATCTTGAACTATCAGGATAAGTTGGAATTCCCTCAAACATTATTGTTGTTGCTCCATTTGATAATGGTCCATAAATAATATAGCTATGACCAGTTACCCAACCAATGTCAGCTGTACACCAATAAATATCTTTAGGTTTATAATTGAATATATACTGATGAGTCATTGATGCGTAAACCATATACCCTCCTGTTGTATGCATCACCCCTTTCGGTTTTCCTGTTGATCCCGAAGTATATAAAATAAATAAAGGATCTTCTGCATTCATTTCTTCGGGTTCACATTTATTTGAAACTTTTTTTGTTAACTCGTGGTACCAAACATCTCTCCGTTCATCCCAATTTATTCTATTGCCTGTTCTTTTTACAACAACACATTTTTTTACGTTTGGGCAATTTACTAAAGCTTCATCAGCTATTGATTTTAACGGGATTATTTTTCCACCTCTTACACCTTCATCAGCTGTAATTAGATAATCAGACTCGCAATCGTTTATTCTTCCAGAAATACTATCTGGAGAAAATCCTCCAAAGATTATTGAATGCACCGCTCCTATTCTTGCACAAGCCAACATTGTATATGCAAGTTCTGGTATCATAGTTAAATAGATTGTTACTCTATCACCTTTTTTAACCCCTAATTCTTTAAGACCATTTGCAGCTTTAGAAACTTCTTTGTGTAATTCTTTGTAAGAAATTTTCTTTTGAACTTTTGGATCATCTCCAACCCATATAATCGCAGTTTTATCTTTATTCTTCTTTAAGTGTCTATCAATACAATTTGCCGATGCATTAAGAGTACCGTCGTAAAACCATTTTATCTTAACATCTGATTTACTATATTTAACATCTTTAATTTTTGTATACGGTTTTATCCAATTAATTCTCTTTCCTTCTTTTTTCCAGAAGCCATCATTATCATTTATTGAAGATTTATATTTTTTTTCGTACTGAGATTTATTTACTAGGGCTTTGCTAATCCAGTCTTTCTTTGTTCTATATATAAGTTCTTTTTCTTGCTTTGGAGCTAAAGACTTTGCCTTAGTTTTTCTTTTAGTGATTATTTTTTTTTTTCTTTTTTTAACTTTTTTTTTTGGCATCGATTATAAATTTTTCAGATACTACTCATCTTCAAAATAATTTTCCAGCATTTAGTGTCGATTGGCATTACAGACAGTCTGCTTTGTTTTATTAGCGCAATATCTTTTAAATCTTTATTTTTTTTAATATTTTCAAGAGAAACTGGTGTTTTTAGTTTGCTTTTATACTTAACTTTTACTGCTACAAATCGCTTCTCTTTATCTGTTGGGTCGATAAATGCTGTTTTAATTACTTCAACAATTCCAACGATTTCTTTACCAATATTTGAATGGTAAAAAAAACAAAGATCACCCTTCTTCATTTTTTTCAAATTATTTGCTGCTTGATAATTTCTTACACCATCCCAGTCAGCACCTTTTGGACCAACCTTAAATTGTTGATCTATCGACCAAACATTAGGCTCCGATTTGAGCAACCAATAATTCATTACAAAACTACACCAGCTCCTTTTAAAAATTTAGCACTAGCATCTAGGGCTAATCTTGGACTGGCTTCTAAATCCATATTATCAAATTTCTTTATTTTATATTTTTCTAGACCCACCAATGCAATCATTGCTGCGTTGTCTCCACATAGTTTAATATCTGGGAAAATTGCTTTAAAGCCATTCTCATTGCTTACTTCGATTAGTTTTTTTCGTATACCTTTGTTTGCTGCAACTCCTCCCGCAACTATAAAAGATTTTTCTTTAAATGAGTTTTTTAAAAATTCCTTAAAAGCAATTCTAGATTTAATATACAATATTTCTTCGATAGTTTTTTGAAAAGACGCTGCTAAATCATATTTTTCTTGTTCTGAATTTATATATTTTGTTATTCTTAGTATCGCAGTTTTAAGTCCTGCAAAAGATAAATTGCATCCACCTTTATTAATTATTGGTTTGGGTAATTTATATTTATTTGGATCACCCTTTTCTGCAAATTTTTCTAACTTTGGACCGCCTGGAAATTCTATTCCTAAAAGTTTTGCAGTTTTGTCAAATGCTTCTCCTAACGCATCATCAATTGTAGTTCCTAATCTTTTGTAACTACCTAATCCATTCACACTTAAAAATTGACTGTGTCCGCCTGAAATCAATAGAAGTAAATAAGGATAATTAATATTAGTTTGAAGTTTTGGACTTAAAGCATGACCCTCTAGATGATTAACACCAATAAATGGAACCTTTAAAGATGATGCGAGTGATTTTGCAAAATTTAAACCAACACTAAGACAAATTATTAAACCAGGTCCAGATGTTGCGGAAACAGCAGATACTTTATCAAGAGTTATACCGCTTTCATCTAAAGCTTTTTTTGCAATTAAATTAATTTTTTCAACATGTGACCTTGCAGCTAATTCTGGAACAACTCCCCCAAATTCTTTATGAATGTCAAATTGACTTGAAACTATATTTGATAAAATTTTTGGTGTACCACTTTCGTTATCTTGAATAATTGAAACCGCTGTTTCATCACAACTTGTCTCAATTCCTAATATTATTGGGCTTTTATTCATAAATTATTTTTTATAATTAATACAATTAATCTATAAGAATGTAATAAAAATAACTTTTATGAAAAGAGCTAATCTTTTAATTGGGACACGTGGAAGTAAGTTAGCAATGATTTACGCAGAAAATGTGAAAAAAGAACTAAAAAAGTATTTTTCTAAAGAGATTGAATTAAAAAAAATAGTAACAACCGGAGATCAAAAGCAAGATGAGAGATTATCTGAAATAGGAGGTAAAGGATTATTTTTAAAACAAATTGAAAAAGATTTATTGAATAAAAATATAGATATAGCAGTACATGCCTTCAAAGATATGCCTACTGAAGAAACTGAAAATCTTTTAACTAATAATTTTTTAAAAAGAAATTCTCCTAATGAAATTTTAATAAGTAAAAATAATATAAAATTTGAAGATTTAGAGCCAAACTCAATTATTGGCACATCATCATATAGACGAGAATATCAACTTAAGAAAAAAAGACCCAACTTAAATTATAAACTTATAAGAGGAAATGTTGATACTAGAGTTCAAAAGTTAGAAAAAGGCGAATATGATGCAATAATTCTCTCAAAAGCAGGAGTAGATGCTTTAAATTTACAACATAAAATTTCACAGGAATTCAGTGTTGATGAACTTATACCTTGTGCGGGCCAAGGAATTATAGCAATTCAATGCAGAGAAGATGATAATGAAATTAAAAAATTACTTGAAAACATTAATGATCAAGAAACAAGAATTGTCGCAAAAGCAGAAAGAGAGGTCTTAAAAGTTCTTGAAGGAGATTGTGACACTGCAGTCGGTGTATTTGCAAAATCAAATGGTAAAAAAGTAGACCTATTGACCGAATTGTTTTCTGTCGATGGAAAAAATAGATATTCCATAAAAAAAAGCCTTCAAAAAGATAATATTGAGTCTACTAGTAGAATGGTGGGAGAAGAGCTTAAATTAAAATCAAAAGGTTCTTATAAAAATTAAAATGCATATTTTATTAACCAGACCATTAGATGATAGCAAAGAATTAATTTTAAAATTTACTTCTATGAAACATAAAGTTTCTCATTTACCTTTATTACAAATAAAAAAAATAGAAACACAAGAAATAGATTTTAGACAATTCAAAGGCGTCATTTTCACGAGCGCTAATTCTTTAAAAAATCTAAATATTTCAAAAATAGATAAAAAAATAATTTGTTTTTGTGTTGGTCTT
Source organism: uncultured Pelagibacteraceae bacterium (assembly GCA_902618205.1). Classification (GTDB taxonomy): domain Bacteria; phylum Pseudomonadota; class Alphaproteobacteria; order Pelagibacterales; family Pelagibacteraceae; genus Pelagibacter. The sequence continues at coordinate 129,061 of CACMZL010000002.1, forward strand.
GCAACAGAAAGAAAGGCAAAAGAATTAGGCTTCCAAAATATTTTCTGCGCCGAGGGTAACGTAAATAATCTTAAAGAATTAATTTTACAAAACTTTGACCCAAAGATTGGACCAATGGCCTACATTAGTGGAGAAATTGTTTCTTATAATCTTGATCAAGAATTAATTTCAGAAAACTATGTTATCAAGAGAATTACAAATTATACTGCAATACCCAATGAAAATTTAAGTGAAGATTTTTTAAAAGATATTAAATCTTCTGTGCCAGAAATTGTTTACATATATTCTGAAAATAGTGCGAAGACATTTTTTACATTAATAAAAAAATATAATTTAGATAATATTTGGATGGAAACTAACCTAATGTGTATGGGCGAAAAAGCATCATCAGCATTGAATGACATAAAATGGAAAAAAATTTTTCTTTTTAACCCTGGTGAAGAGGAGTTTTTGCTATATAAAATTTAAAAATGGACGTTTTAAATAAACTAAATGAGTTATTTTTATCTGTTTGGAAGCAGGGAATTCTTGGGGTAGATTTCTTTCAGATAATAGTAGGTCTTGGAATATTTGTATTATTTTTAATATTTAGAGGCCTAATCAGCAAACTTGTAATAAAAAAATTGGAACTAATTTCAAAAAGAACAACCAATAAATTAGATGATTCTTTTGTAAAATCTATGGAAGGTCCTGCCAGGTTTCTTCCAATTGTTCTTGGTGTCTTTTTTGCCAGTTACTATATGTCATTTGATAATGAGACTAGAGGTTTCATAGATAACGTTAACAGAACTCTAATAACAATTTTAATATTTTGGATAATACATCAGATAATTGAGCCTATATCATATATTTTAAGTGGATTAGATAAAGTCCTGACAAAAGAATTAATAGGCTGGATTATAAAGTCTCTTAAAATTTTAATTTTTATTTTAGGCGCAGCGGCTGTTCTTGAGTTATGGGGAATTAAAATTGGACCAATAATTGCAGGTTTAGGTTTATTTGGAGTAGCAGTAGCATTAGGCGCTCAGGATTTATTTAAAAATTTAATCTCAGGAATTTTAGTTTTAGTTGAAAAAAGATTTAGAATTGGTGATTGGATTAAAGTTGAGGGAGTTATTGAAGGGGTTGTTGAGAACATTGGCTTCAGATCAACTGTTATAAGAAAATTTGACAAATCACTGGCAATTATTCCTAATTTTCAATTTGCAGAAAATGCAGTGATTAATAACACAAGAAAGACTAACTGGGCTATTAGTTGGATAATAACTCTTCAATATGACACCACTATTGATCAATTAAAAACAATAAGAGACGAAATTGAAGATCATATAAATAAAGGTGACGATTATGACCAATCTGTAGGAGTCGCCGTAAGAATAGATAAGTTTTCAGATAGCTCGATTGATATGTATGTTAGATGTTTTACAAAAACAAATAGTTGGAATAATTATTTACAAGTAAAAGAAAATTTGGCACTTGAAATAAAAAAAATTGTTGAAGGTAAGGGAGCTGCTTTTGCATTTCCAAGTCAGTCTATTTATGTTGAAAAAAAATGATTGCTATATTTTATTTAGCTCTTCAAATTTTAAAACTTTATTCGTATGTTGTAATTGCCAATGTCGTTATAAGTTGGTTGGTCGCTTTTAATGTACTAAATACAAACAATCGGTTTGTATATTTAATATTAGATTTCACTTATAAAATGACAGAACCGATTTTAATGAGAATAAGAAGATTTTTACCTAACCTTGGTGCTTTTGATATTTCTCCTATCGTACTTCTTTTGTTGATATGGTTCATAGAAATGTGTATGAAACTCTACATTGCACCAATAATATTTTAATAAATGATTTTAATTGATGGAAAAAAAGCTGCTGCTGATTTAAGAGAAGAGCTCAAGAAAGAAGTCTTATCTTTAAAAGATAAGCATAATAAAGTACCAGGTTTAACAGTCATATTGATTGGTGATTTAGCACCTAGTCAAATTTATGTTAGAAATAAAGAGAAGTCTGCCAATGAAGTGGGCCTTAAATCAGAGGTGATTAGATACCCTGACAGTGTTGAAGAAAGTGAAGTTTTAAAAAAAATCGATGAACTTAATAATGACGTTTCCGTTTCAGGAATTTTAGTTCAACTCCCGCTTCCTAAACATATTGATAAACAAAAAGTTATAGAGGCAATTATGCCAGAGAAAGATGTAGATGGATTTCATCCCATGAATGTTGGTAATCTGTCTTCAGGTTATGAAAGTTCTATTCCATGCACTCCTTTAGGTTGTTATTTATTAATAAAAAAAATTGAACCAAACCTTAATGGAAAAAAGGCTGTAATTGTTGGAAGATCAAATTTAAATGGTAAGCCCATGACACAGTTGTTGTTGAAAGAAAATTGCACAGTTACAATTACTCATTCAAAAACAAATGATCTTAAAGGTGAATGTTTAAAAGGAGACATTATAGTTGCTGCTGTTGGGATCCCTGAGCTTGTAAAAGGTGATTGGGTTAAAAAAGATGCAATTGTGATTGACGTTGGTATTAATAAAACAGATAACGGCCTAGTTGGTGATGTTGCATTTGATGAGGTATCAAAAGTTGCAAAAGCTTTAACTCCAGTTCCAGGTGGAGTTGGACCTATGACCATTGCTTGTTTGCTTAAAAATACAATCGAATGTTTTAAAAGAGCGAATAAATAAAATTTACTATTGATTTCTTATTAATGGATAAACTTTAGGACTTAAGTATTTAAGATTAGTTAGCATAATTAAAATCAAGGTCACAATTCCTATAGAGGCACCAAGGTAAATTAAAACTTTAAAATCAAATTGCCAAACTAGTTCAAAAATATTCTCCATAATAAATTTTGATCCTATTACTGCAAAAAAAATTGCAATTAATATTACCGACATAAAAATAATTATAAATTCTATCAAAGACGAAAAAATAATTTCTTTTTTTGAAAAACCTAAAATTTTAAATACAAGATTTTGGTACTCTTTTACTTTTCCTTGGACCATTATCGCACTTGAGATAACAATCAATCCAATTACAATTGTTACACCAGAAATTAGCGTTACAGCTATGAAGACTTTATTTAAAACCGATGTTACTTTGTTTAAGTAATCAGCAATTTTTATCATAGACAAACTCGGTAATACTTCTAACATTTTGGTTTCATCAAAATTATTTGGATTTTTAAATTTAGCAGTTGCTAAATATTCATGAGGAATTTTTTTTGCAAATTGTGGATTAAATAACATGGCAAAATTAATACTTAGATCACGATAATCAACTTCTCTAAAATTAACTATTTCTCCATCAATTTCTCGACCATAAATGTTTAAAGTAAAAATATCCCCCAACTTAATATTAAAATCTTTAGCCACTTTTGCATCAAGTGATATCTGAAGTTGGTAAGGTTTAGATACATCCCACCATTCTCCCTTTAAAATTGGGTTATCTTTAGGTATATTTTTAACCCAAGAAGATCTTCTTTCACTTCCAATTACCCAATAACTATCATTATCTGGTTTAATATAGCTATTTGGATTCACACCATTAATTTTTACTATTCCGGAAGAAACCATAGGTACTATTTCAATGTTTGCATCAGGGTTCATTTTGTAAACACTTTGTTCAAATTTTTTCTTTTCACCTTTTTGAATTCCTACAAAAAAATAATCAGGTGCAATATCTGGAATAGATCTTGCAATTTCTCTTTTAAAATTCGTTCCAACTAAAGCTAAAGTTAATAATAAAGTTACACCTAAGCCTAAAGACATAATCGTTATAGGAGTGATACTTTTTGTTTGAGTTATATTTTTTATCGATACTTTTAAAGAGATATTTGAAATAAAATTAAACTTTTTCAGTAAATAAATTATAATTTTCGAAAGTAAAAAAAATACAATTAGACATACAAAAAAAGCCAGAAAATAACCTAAGCTATAAGAAGGCCTTTCAGATCCTAGTGTAAACAATAAAACTAAAAATGATAATAAGATAAAACTCAAAATAACTGACTTTTTTGAATAATAAAATTGTAGGTTTTGGAATACATTTCTAAATAGATTTGATGCTTTAACTTGATCAATTGAACTTATTGTTGGTATTGAAAAAATTATAAGAACTAACAAACCTACAATAAATATTTTTATAAAATTAATTAAAGAGAATTTTGGATAAACATTTAATCCCAAACCATCAGATAAATATTTATCTGCAATTGGTACAATTAAAAAACTTGAGCCATAAGAAATTACAGTAATAATAAATAATAATATTAATAATTGAAGATAATAAAGTATTTTTATATTCCCTGAATAAAATCCTACAGCTTTTCTTACAGCTATAGACATATTATTCTGGTTTATAAATGACAACAATGTATTAGCTATACCTATTCCAGCAATTAACATTGCACTAATTGAAACTAAAGAGAGAAATTGGGAAAAATTATTAATTATCCTTTTTAAGCCACTAGCAGAATTTTCTGGAAATCTAAGCTTTACTTTTTGGTCATCTTTAAAAATATCTTTGATCTTACTTTCTATTTTTTCTGGATCATCACTTGGTTTAAACTTTACTTTATATTCATAATTTAAAAAACTACCTATTCCATTTAGTTTTAGTATCTCCAAAGTTTGTTTTCCTGCTAATGCCCAATCTCCAAAAGCTACAAACCCACTTACATCAGGTACAGATTTTATAATTCCAACAACTATGAAACTTTGATCTTGTACCTTAACTTTGTCATTTATTTTTATCTTTAAAGTTTTTGATAAACTTTCATTAATCAAAATTGTCTTGGGTTCCTTTTGTATTCTTTCATAAGCATCTTCTGGCTCATAAACAACTTCACCGTAAAGTGGATATTTTTCATCAACTGTTTTAATCCTTGTAAATAATGATTTATTTTTTTCTCTGCCTGTCGTAGAAAGCATTGTACTGAACTCTATCATTTGTGAGACAGTTGAAAATTCCTTTACTTTATTGACTAAATTAAGATCCCCCTGATTACGGTTATAATCGATTTCGAGATCTCCACCCAAAAGAACTTTTGCATTATCATTAAGCTCTTTTTTTAAACTATCTTCGATTGTAAAGATGGCACTTAAAATAAAAAGACTGATAAACAGCGTTACAATAATGCTTGAAATTTTTTTATAATTTCTGCTTAAATCCTTTAAAGCATACTTGAATATTAAACTTAACTCCGAAGAATTATTTAATTTTTCCATCTTTGATTTTAATTTTTCGTTTTGCTTTGTCTGCTAATTTTGGATCATGTGTGACAATTATTAAAGAAGACCCTTCTTCTTTGACGTATTTAAATAAAATTTCAGAGATCATTATTGAGTTTTCGGTATCTAGATTACCAGTTGGTTCATCAGCTAGAATCAAATCTGGTTTCATTGCAATAGCTCTTGCAATCGCCACACGTTGTTGCTCTCCGCCAGATAATTGACTTGGAAGATTATTGAATCTATGTTTTAGACCAAATCGATCTAATAAACTTTTTGCTTCTTTTTCGGGATTTTTAAATTCATTAAGTTCAAGTGTTAAAGCTACATTTTCAACAGCTGTATAATTTGGAATTAAATAGAAAGATTGAAATATAATTCCTATATCTTGCCTTCTAATTTCAGATACTTCGTCTTCATTAAGATTTGTTATTTCCCTGTCTTGAAATATAATTTTCCCTGAGGTTGGACGTTCTAGTCCACCAATAAGCATAATCAAGCTTGTTTTTCCTGACCCACTTTCTCCAACCACAGATACAGTTTCTTTTTTTTTTATAGTTAAATCAATATTTTTTAAAACATTGATATTGTCCTTCCCAGTTTGGTATTTGAGATTTATTTTTTTTAATTTAAGAAGTGTGTTCATGAATAAAAGTTTATTTATAAAAATATTGTTATTCTTTCTAGTGCACATAAATGCAAGTGCAATAGAAAAGGTTATATTATTCGGCGATAGTTTAATGGCGGGTTATGGTCTACCTAAAGAGCAACACTTATCTTTGGTTTTAGAAAGTAATCTCGTTAGGAGTGGTTTAAATATTAAGGTAATAAATGGAAGTGTGTCAGGTAGTACTTCTTCTGGTGGATTGAATAGAGCAGAATGGAGTTTATCAGAACCCGGTATTGATCTAATCATCCTTGGTCTTGGGGCAAATGATATGCTTAGAGGAATTCAACCAGATGAAACTGAGAGAAATTTAGAAGAAATAATTAAAATCGCTAACAGTAAAAAAATAAAAATTATAATAGCTGGGATGGTTGCGCCAACAACTCATGGAACTAAGTATAAAAAAAATTTTGATGCTATTTATCCTAAATTGTCAAAAAAATATAATTTACCCTTAATTCCATTTTTGCTAGAGGGTGTTGCTCTTGATCCAAATCTAAATCAACAGGATGGCATACATCCTAACAAAGCTGGAACAATAGTTATAAGTAATACAATTCAAGATATTATTTCAAAAAATTATTAATCGGATATGAAAAAAAAATATCATCATTTAGCAAATGGCACATTTCGTAATCCTGAAGGATCAAAGGTGATTGATATGAATTTCAATTGGTCGTTTAAGGTCTTTAACCAAGAAAAAAAAAAATTAGATATGACTTTTCCTGAAAGTAATATCATTAAAAAAGAAAAAGTTTTATTGGATTTAAATAATTTCCAAAAAGAAGATTATGTAGCGTGGATAGGTCATGCAACATTTTTATTAAAATTAGGGGGAATAACAATAATAACAGATCCAGTTTTTTCAAAAAATGCAGGACCTTTATTTTTTGGGCCAAAGAGATTTACCGAACCAGCATTAAAACTTAATGAGATACCAAGAACAGATATTTTTCTACTAACTCACAATCACTACGATCATCAAGATATGAAAACAATAATGAGATTTCCTTATAAAGAATCTAAAGTTCTGTTACCTTTAGGACTAAAAAAATATTTTAAAATTAATAGATTTAAAGATGTAAATGAAATGGATTGGTATGATCAAATAAGAATAAATCAGAATTTAAAAATTACTCTTCTGCCATCAGTCCACTGGTCAAAAAGGAGTTTAACGGATACTAACAAAACTTTATGGGGCAGCTATTTGATTGAATACAAAGGAAAAAAAATATTATTTTCATGTGATACTGGTGTTGGAAAAATATATAAAGAATTGGGAGATAAGTATGGTCCAATTGATTTAACATTTATTAACATTGGCGCATATAATTTTTATCCTATGGCTTCAATTAAAGATTCTTCTGCTTACCACACTAACCCTGAAGAAGCCCTTGGACTTGCTAAAGATTTAAAAAGTAAAAAAGTAATTGGAATGCATTGGGGAACTTTTGTCTTATCACTTGAACCAATATTAGAGCCCCCTTTAAGGTTTAAGCAAAATGCAGAAAAATTTGGATTTAAAAAAGATGATGCAATTATTTTTAAAATTGGTGAATTTAAATTATTTAAAGAGCTTTTTGATACTAACTAGAATTTTCCATCAACCACAATCCATCTTGATTTAAAAAATATAGTTTACCATTTATAGGATGAATTTGTATGTCTCTGATTCTTCCAATTTTATCTTTAAATATTATTTCCTCTTTTACGTTTGATAAATCATTAAACTCTAATTTTCTTAAAGACTTATCTTTAAGAGAAGTAATTAATGCATGACCATTCCAATCTTTAAATTCATTACCTTTATAAATCGTGATTGCACTTGTGGCTATTGATGGAACCCAATATTGAATGGCTTTTGTAAAGCCAGGTTTCCATTTTGGCCCTATTGGTATACCTGAATAATTTGTGCCACCCCATCCAAGAATTTTCCAACCATAATTTTCACCTTTCTTTGCTTCACCAAACCAATCGCCTCCTTTTGCACCATGATTACTCATATAAATTTTTCCATCAAAAGGTGATAAAGCTAAACCTTGAGGATTTCTTACACCAATTTGATATATTTCAGGTAGCCAGTCTGATTTCCCCTCAAAACGAGGATTGTCTTTTGGAATGCCACCATCTAGATAAATTCTAATTATACTTCCTGGATGTTTATTTCCATCTTGAGCAATCATTCCCCCGCCTCTTTCACCTGCAGAAGCAAATAAATAGTTGTCTTTAATTGCAAGTCTTGAACCAAAATGATAAGGCGAGTCAATTGGTGGATTGGCTTGAAAAATATTTTTAAAATTTAATTTGTTTTTATTAAATTTTGCACGTGCAATTGAAGTACTAGTCTTCCAATTATTTCTATTTTCTGTGTATGAGATGTAAATGTAATCTTCATGATACAGAATATCCAATAGTCCTCCCTGTCCATATTCTACAAAATTTAAGTTATGATCAATTTCATTTATCTCTCTTGTAGAAATGTTTACAAATTTAATTTTTCCACCTTTCTCGGTAACAATCATTTCATTTTCATTAACGAACGACGAACCCCAAGGTGCTTCTAATTCAATAATTTTATTAAAATTAAAATTTTTACTAAATGAATTAGTTGATAATAGTACTAATGATAAAAGAAATAATAATTTCTTCACTCTATGAAAGTTTTGATCTACCACCATCGACAGCAATAATTTGTCCTGTAACCCAAGAACTGTCTTCAGTTATTAGAAATTTTGCAAGCGAAGCTGAGTCTTTACCTTCTCCAAGTCTTTTTAATGGATGGGCTTTTGCTATACCATCAGCTAAAACTTTATTTTTAAGCATTGGCTCTGCAATTTTTGAATTAGTTAAACTTGGAGCAATGCAATTTACTCTTATATTAGGAGCAAATTCTGCTGCTAAAGAAACAGTTAGTCCTTCAACAGCTGCTTTAGTTGAGGCTATAATTGCATGATTTGTAAAACCCCTTTGAGCAGCAACAGTTGAAAACAAAACAATCGATCCTTTATTTTTTTTTAAACTTTCTTGATAACCTTTAATTAAATCTACTGCGGAATATAAATTTAGTTTCATACATTTTGTAAAATCTTGTTCTGAAACCATTCTCAAAGGTTTTAAATCAATTGAACCAACACAATAAGCTACACCTTTGATATCATTTATTTCGGACTTAATTTTTTCAACAAATCCATTTTCTAAAACATCAGAGACTGTATATTTACAATTTAGTTTTTCAGATAAAGATTTTATTCTTTCTTCATCCCTACCAACTAAATGTACTTCTTTACCGGCTGCATGTAACTGTTCGGCTAAATTAGATCCGATAGATCCTGTCGCACCTACTACTAAATATTTTTCTGACATAAATTTTTAAAGAGTTATATATAGTTAATGAAATTATTTTTTCTACTTGGAAATCAGCTTTTCTCAGAAAAATATCTTGAAAAGTACAGAAAAGATCACATTTTCTTTATGGCTGAAGATTATCAGCTCTGTACATACGAAAAGCATCATAAACAAAAGATATTATTGTTCTTATCTTGCATGCGATCTCATGCAGATAGACTAAAAAAAAATAGATTTAAATTAGAATATTCATCAATCGAGGATAAATCTTTCAAGCTGGATTACACAGAAAAATTAAAAAAAATAATTAAAGCAAAAAAAATTAAAGAAATTTCAAGTTTCGAAATTGAGGATAAGTTTTTTGAAAATAAAATTACCAATTTTTTAAAAAAGGAAAAAATTAAATGGAATATTATTCAAACACCAATGTTTTTAAATTCTAGAGAAAAATTTAAAAACTATTTATCGAAATCAAAAAAACCTTTTATGGCAGTTTTTTATAAAGAGACTAGAAGAGATTTGGATATACTCATGAAAAAAGATGGTAATCCAGAAGGAGGCAAATGGAGTTTTGACGAAGAAAATCGAAATAAACTCCCAAAAAATATATCTATACCCAAATTTCCTAAAATAACTGAGACTGTTCATACGAAAAAACTAAAAATTTTAATTGATAAAAATTTTAAAAGTCACCCAGGTAATACGAAAGACTTTTGGTTTGCTACGGAATATGATGATGTAATTAAATTATTAAATTTTTTTATTAAAGAGAAATCAAATTTATTTGGGGATTATGAAGATGCAGTTGATCAGAAAGACAATATATTATTTCATAGTGCTTTAAGTCCTTACATCAATTTAGGTCTTATCACTCCAGAATTTATCATTAAAAAAGTTTTAGATTTTCACAACAAAAATAAAATAAGATTAAATTCCTTAGAAGGTTATATTCGTCAAGTAATCGGGTGGAGAGAATTTATGAGGGGAATATATCAAAGCTATTCAAAAGAAATGGAAACTAGAAATTTTTTTAAACAAAATAGAAAAATGAAAAACTCATGGTACGAAGGCACAACAGGATTACCACCTCTAGATTATGCTATTAAAAATGCAGTGAATTATGGTTGGTTACATCATATTGAAAGGTTAATGATCTTATCAAACATAATGAATTTATGTGAAGTTAAGCCAACGTATGTTTACAAATGGTTTATGGAAATGTTTGTGGATTCCTCTGACTGGGTAATGGTCCCGAATGTTTATGGAATGGGGCTTTTCAGTGATGGGGGAATATTTGCAACAAAACCATATATTTGCGGCTCCGCTTATTTCATGAAAATGATGGATTTTAAAAAAGGAGAATGGTGCAATACCATGGATGGTCTTTATTGGAGATTCATAAATAGAAATAGAGCCTTCTTTTTAAAAAATCCCAGACTTTCTATGATGGTTAGAATTTTCGATAAAATGAAACCTGATAGAAAAAAATTAATTTTAGCTGAGGCAGAAAAATTTATTAAACAAAATACTGCATAGTGAGAAAAGAAAATTTACCCACAAAAATTTGCCCTGTATGTAAGAGACCTTTTACTTGGAGAAAAAAATGGAAATTAAACTGGGATAAAGTGAAATATTGTTCTAAGAAATGTTCAAAGAACAACTAAGAATTTAATTTTAATAATTATTTAATCTTTCTGAAATAATTTTGTATCTTATTTAAATTATAAATTTTTCATGCAAAGAAATTTAGTACTAATTCTATTATTAATACTTTTCAACAGTTCACAATCTCTAGCAAAAACATTTAATGTCAAAAATTCAAAAGATTCTGGTCCTGAAAGTCTAAGGCATGCACTTTTAAAGGCATCTAAAAGTAAAGAATCATCAAAAATATTAATTACAACTGAAGATGAAATAATTATTAATTCAACTTTAGAATATACAGGACTACAACCCCTAGATATAGTAGGGTCAGGACAGTCTATTAAAACTACCCAAAATCAAACACTCCTCTTTATTTCAAATGGTGCTGACCTTACAATATCTAATTTAAATTTTTATGGAGTAGGTGGATTTAGTATTAAAAAAGGAGGATGGGGCAAAGGTATATTTGTAGATGTTAGAGACGACCAAAAAGGTTTAGTAAATGTAATTTTAAATAACGTTTCTGTTAACGATGTTGCCAGTCATGGAATTCATATTTCTGACTGCAGTCTAGCCGATGACTGTGGTGGTGGACAAGGCGGTGGGGGAGAAGGTTCAGATGCTTCCATTAAAGTTGTAGTTGATAATTTAACAATTAGTAATGTAGGAAATGGAAGATTTGATGCGGATGGATTTAGGATTGATGAAAGAGGCATTGGTGATATCGATTTCAAAGCAAGTAACTCTCTGTTTACTCTTGTTGGTGCGGATGGAGTTGAGTTAGATGAAGGTAATGCTGGAAATGTTAATGCTACAGTAAATAATTCATCTTTTGTTTTAAATGGAGCATATTGTGATCCAAAACTTTTAAAACCATTTATGCCCAAACAAGATGAAGGTGAATTTGATGATAATGTGAGAAAAGAAGACAGTATACCTGGAAAGATTAAGGGTACCCCAGATGATAGATGTTTTGAGAGAGAAGTTGATTTGTATGACTCTGGTTTTGTTAAAGAATTTGAATTTGGCATAGATTTAGATGATGGTTTTGATATTGATGAAGCTGGTCCCGGAAATTTAGTTGTTACCATTAATAACTCATTTATAAATGGAAATTTAGACGAAGGTTTAGATTTTGATGAAGCAAATAATGGTGATATATTTTTAACTATCAACAACACTATTTCTATAAATAACACAGACGATGGTTTTAAAAATTCTGAAGAAGATGATGGTTCAGTTATAGCAAGTATTGATGGTGTAATTGCTGTAAAAAATGGTGGTAAAGGAATTGTGCTTGAAGAGGAAGGTGTAGGTGATGTGAGAGCGTTTATTGAAAGTACAATTACAAACACCAATGATGATAGTGATAAAACTGGATTAGAGGCAGTGCAAGAAGATGTTGGATCTGGTATTATAAAAATTGTTAATTCTCAGTTGTTTGATGGTATTGATGCTGAAGGTGTCCAGCTAAAATAGATTAACAACAAGAACAACTTGTCTTTTTCTCTGATTTTTTTTCTTCAATTACTTCTTCCCTAGCTGCTGATTGTTCAAGAATTTTTGCTGCTTCAGCTTCTTTCTCTTTTAATATTTTATTTTCAATGTATGCGTAAAGAGAGTTGAAACCTAATTTTGAAGCTTTCTTATCTTCGTAATTCCTTCTGCCTTTAAGATTTTCAATAATTTCAAGAACTTGCGGGTTATTCATATTATTGTTATCTCATAATTTTGATAATTTACAATAGTTCTTTAAAAAAATTCTTTAATTATAGTTGGTATATACTTTTTGAAATTAAAAAAACCTTTATTGCAATATTTCCAAGAACTCCGGTCTAAATTACGATAAAGAAATTTTATATTATTTATTCCTTGAGAAGTTAAAAAATCTAAGTTTTCTCCAACACAAGGATATAAAAAATAACTATTCTCAATTGTTTTAAGCTTACCAATATCAATAACTCCACAATCCAAAGATTTTTCATCCAACCTTCTTTTTTGATCTTGAATTAAATTAGTCTTAAATTTCACTGTTTTTTCACTAAGTTTAATATTTCTACTGTCGTTATTATTATTAACTAAATAAATCTTTTTAAATTTATGGTCTTTGAAATCAGTCAACTCAAAAGAAAGATTATTATCAAAAATAATTAAATTTTGCTCATCCAAACTTACTGGATTACTAAAATCTTTTAAGACAGCCTTGTATATTTTCTTGCTAACTTTAGGTGGCGCATTCTCATTTAAATTAATGTTATTATATCTGTTATTAGTAAATTTTTTTATATTCCATTCACTTGCCAAATAATGCTTACCTTGTGTTTGTATCCCAGCAACCCATCTCCATCCTAATGTATTAGATGCTGCATCTCCATCATAGAGATGCTTCATAAAAAATTCAGCTCCTAATTGCCAAGGTAAATTTAAAGTAAAAATCCAGATACTGGCAAACCACATTCTTGTATGATTATGAAGGTAATTAAATTCTTTTAATTCTTTAACCCATTCATTAAAACATTCTATATTTGTATTTCCATCAATGGCATTTAAATAATCTTTACTATCTTTGTATTTTTCTCTTATAATTTTTAGTTCTATTATATAATCTGTCCATACATTAGGTCTTAATTCTAACCATCCTTTCCAATAAGTACGCCACAAAACCTCCTGAATAAATTTTTCATTTTTAGAAAATGAAAATTTCTTTAAGGCTTTATCTATAACTTCTAACTCATTTAATATTCCATGAGATATATATGGAGAAATACAAGATATATTTGATCTTTTATCTGGACCAAAATCAAAATTTCTCAATCTTGAATATTCAGAAAGATTATTTTCAACAAAATTATCTAGTTTATTAGTGGCTTGCGCCCGACTTGGTTCAAAATTCATGATATTTTATTTTAATTTTTTCTTGTGAAAATTAATAAATCTTTCAACATTTGATTTATTAAAAGTTTTATTTTCCTCAAATGAAACTTTTTTCATAGAATAAGCTGAACTTTTAGTTATTCTCGAATGAATAATAACATTCCCTTTATATAACCTCAATTTAACTGATCCATTAACTTTAGTTCTCTTAAGATCTACAATTCTTTGTATTTTAAATCTCTCTTTAGAAAACCAATATCCATTGTAAATAAGTTCCGCATACCTAGGCATAACTTTCTCTTTCTTATGCATTGTATCTTTGTCAAGTGTAACAGACTCTATGGCCCTATGAGCATGCATTAATAAAGTTCCGCCTGGTGTTTCGTATACACCTCTTGATTTAATACCGATAAATCTATTTTCTACTAGATCAACTCTTCCAACAGCATTTTTTCCAGCTATGTCGTTTAATTTTCCAAGCAATTTAGATGGAGATAATTTTTTCCCATTCACTGCAATCGGGTCTCCACCTTTAAAGTCTATTTTTACAATTGAAGATTTATTAGGTGCTTTTTCTGGAGATACCGTTCTTTGAAAGATAAAGTCAGGTGCAGAGTTTTTTGGATTTTCTAAAAACTTTCCTTCTGTTGATGTATGAAAAATATTATCGTCTACTGAAAAAGGTGGCGCTCCTTTCTTGTCTTTAGGTATTTCAATTTTATTTTTTTTTGCATAATTAATTAGATCTGATCTAGATTTCAGCTTCCAAATTCTCCAAGGCGCAATAATTTTTATTTTAGGACCAAAATAATGATAACCTAATTCAAACCTTACTTGATCATTTCCTTTTCCTGTTGATCCATGAGACACAGCATAGGCTTTAAATTTTTTAGCAATTCTAATTTGATCTTTGGCTATTAAAGGTCTAGCAATTGAGGTCCCAAGCAAATAAACACCCTCATATATTGCATGGCCCCTAATCATTGGATAAACATAATCTTTTACAAAAATATCTTTTAGATCTTGAATAATAATATTTTTTACACCAAGTTTTTTTGCGTTTCTGAAAATTTTATTTCTATCTATTTCTTGACCAATGTCTGCAGTATAACAAATTACTTCTGCATCATAATTTTCCTGTAACCATTTTAATATGATTGATGTGTCCAGACCGCCAGAATAGGCAAGAACTATCTTTTTCTTAGATTTCATTATTTAACTGCAGCTTTTTTTAGCTGCGTTGTATGCTTTAGTGAAGCCCATCAAGGAATAGTGATCAATTGTTTGAGAACCAGATTTATTATATCCAGTAACCATTAATCTAGAGGCCTTTTTCATTCTTTTAACAACTTTTTTTTCAATTTTATTGCTTGAAATCCATGCAAAATTATCTTGAGCTATATCAAATTTATATTTTGATTTACCAGAGCTAGCTGTAATTGAATTTTGACTGTTGTATTCATAGCCTGACGTTGTGCTTACTTCGTCTTTAATTTTATCAGATGGTCTGAAAGTCACAAATAATCTTGCATCTCTATCATTTTTTTTTGGAGATTGAAGAACAGGTTTAGATTGAGCAAAACATACTTTACTATCCCCATTAGTAACAACAATTGCATCCCAGTCTTTAAATGTTCCTATTTTATTTAATTCTTCTGAATAAGAAGTTGATCCTAATAAGAGAATAAAAAAAATTATCTTAAAAATTATGGACATGGATTTGGATATTTTTTTTGAATTTCATTAATTTCATTAATTATTTCTTTATCAAGATTCACTTTTACACTTTCTATGTTTGTTTTCAACTGCTCCATTGTTGTTGCACCAATAATAACGCTAGACATAAAATCCTGTATCTCACAAAATTTTATACACATTTGACTCATATCAATGTTGTATTTTTCACTAATTTTAAAATATTCTTCAACAGCTTCATTAGTATTTGGTTTTCGATATCTTGTCCAAAAATCCCAATCTCTTTCCATCCGAGATCCTTTTGGAAATTGCTTATTTCTATATTTGCCACTTAAAAAACCACTGGCTAAAGGAGAATAAGATAAGCAGCCAATATTTTCTCTTATAGACACTTCAGCTAATCCAACTTCATATGACCTATTTAATAAACTATAGGGATTTTGTATGGACATCATTCTAGGCAAACTCCTTTCCTTTGAAAGTTTGAGATAATTCATAACACCCCAAGGAGTTTCATTAGATAAACCTACATGTCTTATTTTACCTTGCTCAATATACTTTTGTAATTCAACCAACACGTCTTCGAATTTATTCCATTCATTTTCTTTATGCACGTAACCCAGTCTTCCAAAATTGTTTACATTTCTTTCTGGCCAGTGAAGCTGATATAAATCTATATAATCAGTTTTAAGTCTTTTAAGGCTGTTATGAAGTGCAGTTTCGAGATTCTTCCCTACAAAACTATTTTCACCATTTCTAATATAATCTCTCGCAGGACCACAAACTTTAGTTGCAAGTATCACATCTTTTCTTTTTTTTGTTTTTTCAAACCAATTTCCAATGATCGTTTCTGTATGACCAAAAGTTTCAGCTTTAGGAGGTACCGCATAAAGTTCTGCTGTATCCCAAAAATTAACCCCATTTTCTAGTGAGAAATCCATTTGTTCGAAGGCCTCCTCTTGGCTATTTTGTTCACCCCAAGTCATAGTGCCGAGACAAATTGTGCTAATATCTATATCAGTTGTTCCTAATTTTTTATAATTCATTAAATATTAAGTATTTGTTACCTATATTTTGACTGCTTGAAAAATTTAAAATTTATTACTATATATTTAATTATGGAATTCAATAGAGACAATATCCTAAATAGATCAACGACTGCAAAAAAAGCTGTTGTGATGGATGAAGGCCTTAGAGCCTACATGCTTAAAGTTTACAACTACATGGCAACTGGAGTTTTGTTAACAGGAATAATAGCATTGCTATCTTTTAAAATGTCAGTAGTTACAGATGCAAATGGATCAATAGTTGCTTTAACTGAGTTCGGAAATGCAATTTATCTATCAGGATTGAAATGGGTGGTTATGTTAGCTCCTCTCGGAATTGTTTTTTATATGAGTTTTGGGATAAATAAAATGAGTTCTTCAAAAGCTCAAACGACTTTTTGGATTTTTGCAGCCTTGATGGGTTTATCACTATCATCAATTTTATTAGTTTACACAGGACTTAGTGTGACGAGAGTATTTTTCATATCTTCAGCTACATTCGGAGCTATGAGTATATATGGTTACACGACTAAAAGAGACCTCACAAAATTTGGATCATTCTTAATGATGGGTTTGATCGGTATTATAATCGCATCTTTAGTAAATATTTTCTTAAAATCATCAATGATGTACTTTGCTATTTCAATCATTGGAGTTCTTATATTTGTTGGATTAACTGCATATGATACACAAAAAATTAAAAATATGTACGCAGCATCAGATTCTGGTGAAGTAATTGGCAAGAAAGCTGTTATGGGAGCTTTAACATTATACTTAGATTTTATAAATTTATTTATAATGCTTTTAAGATTGTTTGGTCAAAGAAGATAATCAAAAACTATAGTTTTTTCCAATTTGTTTTTTTTAGAAGTATTTCCAAATCATAAGCATTATTTAAAATCTTACCATTTCTATCAGTTATTAAATATTTCAAATTTTTATTAGAAGGTTTAAAATTTTTACTAATGTTGTAGATAGCTTTTTCTGCTGCATTTTTAAAAATACTAAAACTTACTCTTTTACTTGATATTGAGAGGCCATAGTCTTTCCAAGATCCTTCAGATACCATTTTAGCATATAGGTCTAATATAATTTTTAGTTCTTTTTTCTCAAAAAAATACCTTTGGTTTTGTTCTTTATTTGAATTATTAATTACTAATTTTAAATTACTCATTTAATTTGTGTTTATTAATCAACCCAACCTGTGAAGCAGTAAAAATGAATGTAATTGGTAACATTCCCCAAACTTTAAAGTTAACCCAAAATTCTTCTGTTTGAGTTCTCCAAACAATTTCATTTAATATAGCTAAAAAAATAAAAAAATAAGTCCATCTATTATTCAAAATTTTCCAACCTTCATCAGACATTGGTAGTGTTTTTCCTAGTATTAATTTTAAAACTGGTTCATTGGTGAAGTATTTTCCAAAGAATAAAGCTAACGCAAATAAAATATTTATAATAGTGGGTTTCATATAAATAAAAATCGGATTATCAAAATAAATTGTTAAACCTCCAAATAGAGTAATTAAAATTCCTCCTAACAAAGGAACCATTGGAACTTTTTTTTCCAGTACCCAAACCAAAAGAACAGAAATTATTGTTGCGACAATTAGAGGTGGTATTGCAACTTTTAAATTTTTATCACTATTATAATAAAAGAAGAAAAAAATAGCTAAAGGCCCAACGTCTGTAATGAATTTTAGAAGTGATTTATTCACTGCTACATATTAACAGATTAATAAAACATTTATATTTTTTTTATTGATTTTTTTCATCAAATATCCATATTTAATATCGTGAGTACTCAAAAAGCCAAATTTTCAATTGGAGATGTTGTAAAACATAGACACTTCGATTTTAGAGGTGTAATTTACGATGTTGACTTTGAATTTAATAACTCAGAAGAATGGTATCAATCAATTCCAAAAAACGTGAGACCTAGAAAAGATCAGCCATTTTATCATTTACTAGCGGAGAATGATGAAATTACTTACGAAGCTTATGTGTCCGAGCAAAATCTATTATTTGATGATTCTGAAGAGCCCATAAAACATCCTCTAATTAATGAAATTTTTTCAGGTAAGCGTGGATCAAGCTACTTCAAGCCTTCAAATTAACTAATAGCCAATATTTAAACACAATTGTCCCAAACCTCTGTCATATCTGTTTATTATAAATTTTTTTATTCTGATCAAGAGTACTGTTTTTCCTCTGTCTCCCTCTGTATTCTTGGTCAGAAACTTTGAACAATTTTAATCTTAAATTTATGTGTTATAAAAAATTATGATTAATTATTTCAATCCAAATAATACTTTAAAGATAATTAATAAAATACAAAAGTTTGTATTTGCGCTATTTGTAATCGTATTGTTACTTGGATTAGTTGAAGCTTTAGTTCTTTCTCCTGAGGATTATAAGCAGAGTGACTCAGTTAGAATTATGTATGTTCATGTTCCATCGGCTTGGATATCACTTGGGATATTTTCAGTTATTTCCATTCTTTCTTTTGGAGTTTTTGTTTTTAAAAATAAAAATTTCTCTTTAATAACAAAAAGTTTAGCACCTTCTGGTTTTGTTTTTAGCATAATAGCTTTAGTTACAGGATCAATTTGGGGAAAACCAACCTGGGGAACTTGGTGGGCTTGGGATGCAAGAATAACTTCAATGCTCTTACTTTCAATTTTTTATTTATTGTTCATTACTTCTTGGAAGATTACGACAGACACTAGTAAAGCAGAAAAAATTAGCTCAATAATAGCAATTATTGGTCTTATAAATATTCCAGTTATAAAATTTTCAGTAGAATGGTGGAATACTTTACACCAACCTGCGTCAGTAAAAATTTTGGAAGAAACAACAATTCATTCTTCAATGTTGACACCATTAGCTATAATGACTGCGGCATTTGCTCTATTTTCACTTTTGATATTTTTAATGAAATATAATACAGAACTGTTAAAGATTAAAAATAAAGGCCTTAATAGATTATGATTAGTGAACTACTAAATATGAATGGATACGGTGTATACGTTTGGTCATCATTTATATTTACTCTATTTTCTTTTAGCTTCTTGTACGCGGTAATAAAATTAAATTTAATTAAAGAGAAAAAGAAATTTGAGGAAAATTATAAATCACTAGATGAAAAGAAACTTGCATCAGTAGCTAAGCAAAAAACGTACAGAGAGATATTAGCAAACACTTCCACATCTAAAGTTTAACTAAAATTCACATGTACGGAAAAAAAGTTAAATTTAGAGCTCTTTTTATTTTTTTAATTTTAATTTCATTAGTTCTTACAATTTTTTTGGTGGTTAAATCTCTTGAGGAAAACGTGGTATATTTTAAGTCTCCAACAGACATTAAAAACCTTAATGAAATAAAAAATGCTCAAAAAATAAGAGTTGGTGGAATGGTGAAAAAAAATTCTATTAAAATAAACGATAAAGAAATTTTTTTTGTAATTACGGATTTCAAAAATGAATTATTAGTTAACTTTAATGGATCGGTACCTAATTTGTTTGAAGAGGGTAAGGGTGTAGTTGCTGAAGGTTTCTTAAAGGATAAAAGCTTTCTAAATGCTGACAAGATTTTAGCAAAACATGATGAAAATTATATGCCTCCTGAAGTCAGCGAAGCTATGAAAAATAATTAATTTGTATGTCTAATTATTTAGGAAATTATTCTTTATATATAGCTTTAATTGCATCTGTTTATTTAATTTTTAAGTCATACTTGGATGCAAATTCAGAAAATAAATATTTAGATAAAAACTTTATTTTAATTACTTCAATACAAACTTTAATGATTACAGTAAGTTTTTTTAGTCTAGTTGCAGCTTTTGTAATTTCAGATTTTAGTAATGAAACTGTTTTTAACAATTCTCATACTTTAAAACCCTTATTTTATAAAGTTTCAGGTACTTGGGGAAATCATGAGGGAAGTTTATTATTGTGGTTATTAGTTCTTTCAATTTTTCTATTTATTTTTTTATTAAATTCAAGATCACAAGATACTAAATACAAACTTCTAACGATACTATTTCAACAAATTATTATTTCAGGTTTTCTAGTTTTTATTTTATTAACTTCCAACCCATTCAAAACGCTATATCCAATTCCTAGCGAGGGATTAGGTTTGAACCCTATTTTACAAGACCCTGCTTTAGCTATTCATCCTCCAATTTTATATTTAGGTTACGTCGGAACATCTATTATCTTTTCAGCTTCACTTGCCTCAATGATTAGCGGCAATATTGGAAATAAGTGGGCAAGGCATATTAAAAAATGGGTTTTGGTATCTTGGGTATTTTTAACAATTGGTATTTTGCTTGGATCTATATGGGCATATTATGAGCTGGGCTGGGGAGGTTTTTGGTTTTGGGATCCTGTAGAAAATGTTTCATTGATGCCATGGTTTTGCTTAACAGCACTCCTGCATACAGTAATTGTATTACAGAAAAGAAATTCATTTAAAGAGTGGACTATTATTTTGTCAATTACAACTTTTTCACTGAGTATGAGTGGTACTTTTCTTGTTAGGTCTGGAATTTTAAATTCAATTCATACTTTTGCAAACGATCCATCAAGAGGGTTATTTATATTAAGTTTTCTCTTTATCCTAATATTGATGTCTATATTAATTTTCTTTTTTAATCAGAATAAAATATCAAACACAGCAAAAGAGAATTTTATTTTAAGTAAAGAGACCGCAATATTAGTGAATAACTGGTTTATGATGTTTTTTTTATCTGTTGTTCTTGTTGGTACAATTTATCCAATTTTTCTTGAAGTTTTAAATGGTTCAAAAATTTCTGTTGGTCCACCTTTTTATCATAATCTTTTAATACCTTTCTTAATTCCTTTTTTAATCTTCATGAGCTTTGGCCCAAGTTTGAAATGGATTAAAGATAAATTAAAAAAGTTTAACTATAATATTTTAATTATTTTTTTAGTTTCATTGCTTATTTCATATGTCATTTTAACAAAAACAGAAAATTCATTTTTGTTATCTATTCCTCTGATAGTTTTGAGCATCTATCTCTTATTAGTAACAATTAAGGATTTTTTTGTTAGTAGGTCCTCGATTAGCCAAAAAATTTCACATTTTGGTTTTAGTTTATTAATCACAAGTATCTTATTGAATGGCCTTTTTTCTAATGAATTCAATTCAAATATGAAAGTAGGAGATGAAAGAATATTTAACGAAAAAGTTGTAAAATTAAAAGAAGTTAATGTTAAAGATGTGGACAATTATAAATCTCTTAAAGCTAGTTTTGAAGTTACAAATAAAAATTCCTCTTTTGCTTTATACCCAGAAGTTAGGATTTACCAGCAGCCTTTAACTATTACGAGTGAAGCAGATATTAAGACAACATTATTTTCAGATAATTTTTTAGTATTTAATATTTTAAAAGACGATGGCTATTATAACGTAAGATATCAATATAAACCCTTAATGATTTGGATATGGATCTCAACTATATTTATTAGTTTTGGTGGTTTATTAAGTGTTATTAGAAAAAATGAGCAAAAATATTAAATTTTTAGGATTACTACTAACATTAATAATAATTTTTATAATCTTGCTCAAGGGATTGAACGTATCGAAAGATTACTCTAACGAGAAATTAAAAAGTAAAATAGATTTTTCACTTAATGCAAAAAAACTATTTTCTGATGAAATAATTAATATTTCAGACTTATTTGATAAAAATAGTCCTTCTGTAGTAAATATTTGGGCATCTTGGTGTGCACCATGTAGAGAAGAGCATCAGTTTTTAATGAAATTAAAAGATATGAAAATAAATATAATTGGAATCAATTATAAAGACAGTCCAAAAAATGCGAAAAATTTTTTAAGCTCACTTGGAAATCCTTATTCAGAAGTTATTACCGATAATGATGGAACAAAATCAATAGAATTCGGAGCTATTGGTGTTCCTGAAACTTTTATTATAAGTGGTAAAACAAATGAGATAATAAAAAAGTATATTGGTCCATTGACAAGCGAAAATTTAATAGAAATAAAAAATTTATTAGAAAAAAATGCTTAAAATTTTAAAATTAATATTGCTGCTATATTTTAGTTTTAATTTTTCCTATGCTAATGAAATAAATACCAAAGTAGATCAAATTACAAAAAACTTAAGGTGTTTGATATGCCAAGGTCAATCTGTTTACGACTCTCAGTCCGATTTTGCTGTTAGTATGAAGCTTGTTGTAAAAAATAAGATTGATGAAGGTAAAGAAGAAGAAGAAATATATGATTATTTAAAAAATAAATATGGAGAGTGGATTGTATATGAACCAGAATTAAACCAAAATACATTTTTACTCTGGTCAATACCTTTGATTTTGTTCGCTTTTGGCGGCCTTTTAATTATTAGAAAAGTATCTATAAAGTAACCAGGATTTTTAATATGAAGATTTTAATTAAAACTTTGATAATTTCATTTCTTACTGTCTCATTTTCTAACGCAGAAAATAAATGGAGTTTTTACACTGGCATGTTCGATTTCAGCGATGATGGTAAGAGAGCAAATCTATTTGGTGCCGAATATATAAATTTTAATGCTAGCAAAGATATTTTCTTAGGAAATGTTCAGCCTGTGACAGGTGCAATGATAACAGCTGATGATGCATTATATATTTATACAGGTTATCAATTAAATCAAAAATCTAATTCAACTACTTTCTCTCCTAGTTTTGCAATTGGATATTATGACGAAGGAGATGGCAAGGACTTAGGTCACGAAATTGAATTTAAGACACAAATACAGATATTATTTGATATCTCATCTAATTCTGAATTAGGTATTTCTTATAATCATATTTCTAATGCGAGTCTTGGAGATAAAAATCCTGGGGCAAATAGTTATATGTTTAATTTTACAAAAAAATTTTAACTTAAGATATGAGATTAAAAGATTGTCATAACTTTTATGACTTTAGGAAATTGGCAAAACAAAAGCTTCCATCTCCAATATTTCATTATATTGATGGGGCTGCGGATGATGAAATAACTTATGCAAGAAATAGTAGTGCATTTAATGATGTTGACTTAGTTCCAAATGTCTTAAGAGGTGTTGAAAATGTGGATTTGTCGACAACTATTTTTGGAAAAAAATTAGATTTGCCTTTTTATTGTTCTCCAACAGCTTTGCAAAGGTTATTCCATTACGAAGGAGAAAGAGCGGTTGGAAAAGCTGCAAAGAAGTTTAATACGATGTTTGGTGTTTCGGCATTGGCTACAGTTAGTGTTGAGGAAATTTCATCTTTAATAGACACACCAAAAATGTTTCAATTTTATTTCCATAAAGACAGAGGATTAAATGACTCTTGTTTAGAACGAGCAAAAGCAGCAAAATTTGATGTGATGGCTTTAACTGTTGATACGATAACTGGAGGAAATCGTGAAAGAGATTTAAGAACTGGATTTACATCACCTCCAAAATTAACACTTTCGAGTTTGTTTAGTTTTGCCACAAAACCAATGTGGGGAATAAATTATTTAACCAAAGGAAAATTTGAACTACCACATCTTCAAGATTTCGTTAAAGAAGGAACTGACACAAATACTTCAATTGGTAATTATTTTTCTACTATGTTGGATCAATCTATGAACTGGGACGACGCTGAAAAATTGTGCTCTCAGTGGGGTGGCCATTTTGCGCTTAAGGGAGTTATGAGTGTTGAAGATGCTAAAAGAGCAGTTGATATCGGATGCACTGGTATAATGGTATCAAATCATGGAGGAAGACAACTTGATGGATCTAGATCACCTTTCGATCAATTAGCTGAAATTGTTGATGCAGTTGGTGATAAGTTAGATGTTATTTGTGAAGGTGGATTTCAAAGAGGAACTCATATGTTAAAAGCTTTATCTATGGGTGCAAAAGCTTGTGCTGGTGGAAGATTATATCTTTATGCTTTAGCTGCAGCAGGTCAAGAAGGTGTTGAGAGAGCACTTAACTTATATAAAACCGAATTAGTAAGAGACATGAAATTAATGGGCTGCACAAAGATTAGTGATCTTAATCGAAATAATTTAAGATTCCGAAATGCATGAGCTTAAAGAATTGTTATAATTTTGAAGATTTTAGAAAGCTAGCCAAAAAAAAACTTCCAGCTCCAATTTTTCATTACATTGATGGTGGTGCAGATGATGAAACCACTTTAAAAAGAAATACAAATTCATTTGATGATTGTGACTTAATCCCTAATATTCTTAGAAGCGTAGGAGAACCAGATTTATCAACCACAGTTTTTGGTAGAAAAATAGATATGCCAATTTTTTTATCACCTACTGCTATGCAAAGTTTATATCATCCTGATGGAGATAAAGCTTCAGCTAGAGCTGCAGAAAAATTTGGTACTATGTATAGCATGTCGACAATGGCTTCATTTTCGATTGAAGAAATTGCTAACATATCAAGTGGACCAAAATTATTTCAACTTTATATCCATAAAGATAAATCATTTACTGATGATTTGATTGATAGGTGTAAAAGAGCAAACTTTGACGGTTTATGCTTAACTGTTGATACTTTGGTTGCAGGAAATAGAGAAAGAGATCACAGAACTGGTTTTACAACTCCTCCTAAATTCACATTAGAAAGTATAATGAATTTCGCAATAAAACCAGGATGGTTATTCAGATATTTTACGAATAAGAAATTTGAACTTGCAAATATTAAACACAAAACTGACAAGGGAACTAACATTACAAAATCCGTAATAGATTATGTTAATGAACAGTATGATCCACAAATGAATTGGGAAGATGCAGAATACTGTATAAAAAAGTGGGACGGACCTTTTGCCTTGAAGGGTGTAATGTCTGTAGAAGATGCAAAGAGAGCAGTTGATATTGGTTGTACAGCAATAATAATATCTAATCATGGAGGAAGACAACTTGATGGATCTAGAACTCCATTTGATCAACTAAAAGCTATTTCAGATGCTGTGGGTGATAAGGTTGAGATAATTTTAGATGGAGGTGTTAGACGGGGAACTCATGTTCTAAAGGCTTTAGCTGCAGGCGCAACTGCTTGTAGTTTTGGTAAAGCTTTTTTATTCAGCTTAGGAGCGGGTGGACAGCAAGGAGTAGAGAGGCTGCTTCAAAATATGCACGATGAAATTAGAAGAAATATGATCCTAATGGGCTGCAAAAGTGTAAAAGAGTTAGATAGATCAAAGATAATTTACCGAAATTAAATATTTTTTATAAACAATTTTTATTATTATTTTCACTTTAAATAAATAGACATGAAGTTGCTTTTCAGTTAGTTTGTCGACGAAAAATTATGATTGAACTATCAAAAGCTTTAGACCGTTTAGGAACTGAAAGTGCATTTTCTGTTTTAGCAGAAGCAAAAAAACTAGAAGCACAAGGTAAACCTATGATCCATTTAGGTCTAGGTCAGCCTGATTTCAAAACTCCGAAACATGTAGTTGAAGCTGCAAAAAAAGCACTAGATGATGGACATCACGGTTATGTATTATCAAATGGTATTCCAGAATGTCGTGAAGCTGTAGCTAGATGGGTAAAGAGACTTTACAGTACAGATATTGATCCAAATAGAGTTTTAATAATGCCAGGTGGCAAACCAACAATGTATTATGCAATCACTTGTTTTGGTGAACCGGGTGCTGAAATAATTCATCCAACGCCAGCCTTTCCTATTTATGAATCAATGATTAACTACTCTGGAGCAAAAGCTGTTCCTTATGACTTAACTGAGGATAAAGATTTAAAATTTGATCCAGATAAGCTTTTATCTTTAATAACTGATAAAACTAGACTTTTAATTTTAATAAACCCTAATAACCCAACTGGAAGTTTTGTTGAAAAACCTGCAATAGATTATTTAGCAAAAGAATTAGAAAAACATCCTCACGTAACAATTTTAAGTGATGAAATTTATAGTAGACAAGTTTTTGACTATAAAGAAATGCCAACTTTTTTTAATTACCCAAACTTAAGAGATAGATTAATTGTTCTTGAGGGTTGGAGTAAAGCATATTCTATGACGGGATGGAGACTTGGATGGAGTTTTTGGCCAGAACATTTAGTTGAGCATGTAAACAAACTTTTGATTAATAGTGTATCATGTGTAAATGCTGCAGCTCAATATGCAGGTATTGCTGCATTAGATGGTCCTGAAGACTCAATTAAAGATATGTTGGATAAATTTACATTAAGAAGAAATTTAATTCATAAAGGATTAAATGATTTACCAGGAGTTGAGTGTAGTTTGCCGGGAGGAGCTTTTTATGCATTTCCGAATATAAAAGGGACTGGCATGAATGGATCTGAGTTTTGCAAAAAAGCTATGCATGAAGCAGGTGTTGCAATTGTTCCTGGTACTGCATTCGGTAAAACTTGTAATGATTACGTTAGATTTAGTTTTGCCGCATCTAGAGATAATATAATGCAAGCCTTAGAAAATATAGGCAAGATGCTTTCTAAATAAAATGTATTTTTAATTAATATTTTTGTATTATTAAATAATGAACGAAACTGTCCAAGCAGAATTAAAAAAGATATTTAACGGGAGATTTTCCACATCCGAGTCTACTCGTGCAAATTATGCAAGAGGTGAAGATACTTATAATCCAATATTATCGAAGGCAGTTGTATTTCCAGAAACTAATGAAGAAGTTTCAAAAATTCTAAAAATTTGTAACGAGCACAAAATTCCTGTCGTCCCGTTTGGAACCGGCACCTCTCTTGAAGGTCATGTTGTTGGAAATCAAAATGGTATTACAATTTCTCTAGAAAAAATGAATAAAGTTTTAAGCGTAAACGCTGAGGATTTTGACTGCAGAGTACAAGCAAATGTAACAAGAAAGCAATTAAATGAATACTTAAGAGAGGATGGTGTATTTTTTCCAATAGACCCTGGTGCAGATGCTGCACTAGGTGGAATGGCATCTACTTCAGCTTCAGGAACTATGGCAGTTAAATATGGAACAATGAGAACAGTTATTTCTGGTTTAACAGTTGTTTTACCTAATGGAGATATAATTAAAACTGGTGCAAGAACTAAAAAAACTTCTGCGGGATATAACTTAACTAATTTGTTTATTGGATCTGAGGGAACATTGGGAATTATTACAGAAGTCCAATTAAGATTATCACCAATACCTGAGAGCATAATGAGTGCAGTCTGCTATTTTCCAGATTTAGACTCAGCAGTAAAGACTGCGCAAGAAGTTATTCAGTATGGTGTTCCAATTGCAAGAATTGAAATGTTAAACAAAGATCAAATGGAAATTAGCATTAAATATTCAAAGTTAGAAAATATCAAAGCATCGCCAACTTTATTCTTCGAATTCCATGGTAGTGAGCTTACCAATAACGAGTCTATAAAAATTGTAGAAGAATTATCAAAAAATAATGGTGGAAGTGATTTTCAATGGGCATCTTCTCCCGAAGAACAAAAAATACTATGGAAAGCAAGGCATGATGTTTATTATTCAGTAAAAGCTTTAGGTCATGATATGAAAGTGTATTCTACAGATGTTTGCGTACCAATTTCCAAGTTAGTTGAGTGCATTTCATGGGCGGAAAAAGAAGTAAAAAAATTAGGTCTAACTGCACCAATGGTTGGTCATGTTGGAGATGGAAATTTTCACTCCATAATATTGTATGATCCTGATGATGAAGAAAAACAAAAAAAAATTAGACAGTATAGCGATGATCTAATTAACAAAGCTTTAGAGTTAGAGGGAACAATTACAGGAGAACATGGAATTGGTCTTCAAAAAAAACATTACTTATTAAGAGAGCACCCAGACAATTTGCCAGTGATGAAAGCTATTAAAAGAAGTATTGATGTAAACAATATCATGAATCCTGGTAAAGTTTTTGATCTAAATTAATCCAAAACAAAATGAAAAAAATTTTAATCACGAGAAGGCTTTTAAGATCTTGTGAGGATAAAGCTAAAGAATTATTTGATGCTAATTTTAATTTAAATGATGAACTCTACTCTCAAAAAAAGCTAATAGAGATGAGTGCAGGCTGTGATGGTATTTTATCAGCTCTAACAGATAAGTTAGATACAGAAACAATTAGTCAATTACCTGATAGTGTTAAAATTATATCAAATTTTGCTGTAGGTTTTGGAAATATAGATTTAGAAGCCGCAAAGAAAAGAGGGATCGCAGTTACGAACACTCCGGATGTTTTAACCGATGCAACAGCTGAAATAGGAATGCTGCTAATATTAGGTGCTTGTAGACGAGCTGCTGAAGGTATCGAAAGTGCTAGAGATGGTGGATGGAAGTGGTCTGCAGATTACTTAATTGGAAAGCAATTAACAGGTGCCAGATTAGGAATACTTGGTATGGGAAGAATTGGACAAAAAATCGCTAAGGTTGCTAAATCTTTAGGAATGATCATTCATTATCATAATAGATCTAAGTTAAGTGAAGAAAAAGAAAACGGAGCTACTTACCATGATAATTTAAAAGACTTACTTTCAGTATCAGATGTATTGTCTGTTTGCTGTCCAGCCTCAAAAGAAACAGTTGATATGATCAACAAAGATACAATTGAATATTTACCTAAAGGAGCAATTGTTACAAACGTTGCAAGAGGAGATATAATTGAAGATGAAGCTTTAATAGATGCCTTAGAAAGAAGAAAAGTTTATGCAGTTGGGTTAGATGTTTACAAGAATGAGCCAAATTTAAATCCTGGATATCTTAAACATAAAAGCGCTTTTATTCTTCCCCACTTAGGTAGCGCAACTAAAGAAACTAGAACTGCAATGGCTAATTTAGCAATAGATAATATCGATGAGTTTTTTAAAACAGGCAGGTGCAAAAACAAAGTTAATTAACAATCTCAAGTTGTAATTTGCTATTTAAAATTATTCTAACTTTCTAGACATATTTTTTATTTCAATTTAAGATTTGTTTATAAAAAAAATATTTAGAGAGGAAAATAATGAAAGCACAGGTTTTACATAAGTATGACCCAGAAATGAAAGCAGATGTTTGGGTCACAGGTGAAGAGTTACCAAATCCTAAAATTGAGAAAGCAAGCGATGTCATTGTTAAAATTGGAGCTGCAGGTGTTTGTAGAACTGATTTGCATATTATTGAAGGAGTTTGGAAGCACATCACAGATCAAAATAACGATCTATTGCCTATGGTTATGGGACATGAGAACGCTGGATGGATAGAGGAAGTTGGTAAAGATGTTACAGGATTTAAAAAAGGTGATGCAGTTATTTTACACCCTAAAGTTTCTGGCACAGGAGGAACATGCTTGGATTGTAGAAGAGGAAACGATATGCATGCTGAAGATCCAATTTTTGCAGGTTTGAATGTTAAACACGGAGGGTATTCAGAATTACTTCAAACTAGTGTTAGAAATTTAATAAAAATTCCAAAAGTTTTAGGTCCAATAGATGTTGCACCATTTTCGGACGCAGGCTTAACTGCTTACAGAGTTGTTAAAAAAGCTACAAGACACCTTTTGCCAGGAGAAAATTGTGTAATCATAGGTGCTGGTGGATTAGGACATATAGCAATTCAATGTATGAAAGCAATGTGTGCTGCAAATATTATTGTTGTTGAAAAAGCAAAAGCACCTTTAGATCATGCAATGGAGCTCGGAGCTGACCACGGTGTTTTAATTGATGGTAATGAAATTGAAAAAGTAAAAGAACTTACAAAAGGTAAAGGAGCAGAGGCTGTTATTGATTTTGTTGGTGAAAAGGGTTCTACGCCAATGGGAATTAAGATGACAAAAGCAACTGGGACTTTTTACATTGTAGGTTACGGAGAAGAGATAAGAGTTTTGGCAATCGATATGATTGATCAAGAAAAAAGTATAGTTGGAAGCTTAGTAGGTACATGGGCTGAATTATATGAATTAATGGAACTAGCAGATAAAGGTTTAGTAAAACTTTCAATGAAAGAATACAAACTTGAAGAAGCTAATAAAGCACTACATGATTTAAATGATGGTAAGATTAAAGGTCGTGCAGTGTTAGTTCCATAATTAACAACAAAGAGAGGAAAAAAGATGAAGACAATAAAAACTTGCGTAACCGCTCTAATATCAGCTTTGTTGGTATTTAGTCCTGTTGCGTATGCTGATAAGTGGAGTGATCAGTTTCCACATATCAAAGCAACTGGGGATATTCCTGGTGATTGTTCTTACGAGTCTATGTCTAAGAAAAACTATAAAGGCAAGACGCTTAAGATTAATACACATGCTGTACCAGTCATGGGAGAGCCAACAGCTCTACATGCTGAGCAGTTCGCTAAACTTACTGGAGCAAAAGTTGATGTTACTCATACACCAGCAGGTGACTTATATGCGAAAGCAATGGTACCATTTCAAGCTGGACAAGCTCCATATGACATCGTTTTTGGATTTTCAAACTTCATTAACGATTGGAGAAGATACTTAGAGCCAGTTCCAAAGAAATACGTTGAGATGAAACAAATGAAAGACGTTACTCCGTCTCACATCGGTGTAGCATCTTGGGATGGTGTTATGTATCAGTTTCCGGTTGATGGAGACAGACATTATCTAAAATATAGAAAAGATGTAATTGATAATCCTGAGTACCAAAAACAATATAAGGAAGCTACTGGTAAAGAACTAAGAGTTCCTCAAACTTGGAAAGAGTATGGAGAAATGGCAGCTTACTTTAATAATTGGGACTGGGATGGAGATGGCGAGAAAGAATACGGATCTGCTGAAGTAATGAAAAAAGACGATCTAATGTATGCTGCTTTCTATTCAAGATCTGCTGCTTACTCTAAAAATCCAAAAACACCAGGTGGTTTTTTCTTTGATTTAGAAACTATGAAACCACTAATTAACAATCCAGGTTTTGTTGAAGCATTAACAGATTGGGTTGAGGCAACTAAATATGTTCCTCCAGGAGGAATAAATTTTGGTTTAGGTGATGAAATTGGATCATTTGGTGGAGGACAAACTTTGTTTAGTTTTTCATGGGATGATGCATTTGTTGCTGCTATGCAACCAGATAGTCCAATAAACAATAAAGTTGGTGCTGCACAGTTACCAGGAGCAATGAAAGTTTGGAATAGAAAAACTAACTCTTGGGATGAAGGCTTTAACCAAGCTCCTTTCTTCGTATGGGGATGGGCAGTTGGAGTAGCTAAGAAAAGTAAAGAGAAAGAAATGGCTTTCGATTACCTATGTTTCTTCGCTAACGAAGCTAACCACCAAGCAGATATTGGAATTGGTAGATTTGGTGTAAACCCATTTAGAAATGATGACTTTAAAGTTGATGTATGGACACAAATTGGTTGGGATAAAGATATTGCTCAATCATATGTTGATACTCTTGCACAAATGGAACAAAGTAAAAATAGAGTATTTCCATTAAGAGTTCCTGGAACTTTTGAGTTTAATGCTGCATTGGCTACTGCTGCTGCAAAAGCATTAGCTGGTCAATTATCTCCACAAGCTGCTTTAGACGAAGCTGCTAAACAGTGGGAAGATATACTTAACAGAGTAGGAAAAGATAACGTAAGAAAAGCCTATGCTGTTGGTGTAGCAATGGAAGATAATAAGCAATAATTTTATAAAACTTGTGGCCGTTTTTTAACGGCCACATTTTAAAATAATCCAAAAAAAATTATGAATTTTAAACACAAGTTTGTTTTTTTATTCCCAGGATTGTTTGTACTTATTGGAATTTTAATTTTTCCAATTATTTTTACTATTAGATTAAGTCTTTCTGGATGGAATAGTTATACACCAGAAATGAACTTCATAGGTATCACGAATTATATAAGGTTATTTACTGATGACCCGAGGTTTTGGGAGTCTTTTTTTAGGCTAAGTTTTTTATCGGTAACCACAGTTATTCTTCAATATGTTATCGGATTTGCACTAGCGATGATGGTTTGGAGAGAAATAAAATTTAAAAGATTTTTTAGAGTAATTTTTCTCGTACCAATGATGACAACTCCAGTAATAATGACAGTTATTTGGAGAACATTTTTTCATGAGTCACTAGGTCCTGTAAATGATTTGTTAGGTGGATTTGGAGTAAAACCAATTTTGTGGTTGAGTGATCCAGTTATTGCAAAGTTTACTGTTATAATTGTTGAGGTTTGGCAATGGACACCATTTATGTTTTTACTATTACTCGCTGGACTTTTGTCACTTCCAAAAGAACCCTTTTTGGCAGCCGCTATAGATGGAGCAAGTCCATTTAGAAAATTTGTTTATGTAACTTTTCCTTTGATGGCTCCAATATCAATTGGAGCAATAATTATAAGACTTATCGAGGCTTCAAAAATAATGGATACAGTATTTGTTTTGACTTCAGGAGGACCAGGTACTGCAACTGAGACCTCAAGTTTTTATATTTATATTAAAGGATTAAGAGAATTTCAGATGGGTTATGCAGCAACCTTATCTTTCACTTATCTTGTAATAATGATTATCAGTTTAACGATAATAGCTAAAGTTTTAACCAAACTAATGATCAAAGAATAAATATGAGCAAACTTTACACTTTTCTTAAATATTTCTTTATTACATTTTGGACTGTATTTGTTGTTGCACCATTTCTGTGGGCTGTATCAACATCTTTTAAAGACTTCCAATCTGTAAATAGTAAAGTAACTTATATTCCTTGGTTAGATTTCGAACCAACATTGGAGGGTTGGAGAGTTTTAATTAAGTCTCCTGCGAAAGGTGGAGTAGATATTGTTGAGCCCTATTTTAATAGTATTTTTGTAACTTGTACTGCTAGTTTAATAAGTATTGTTCTTGGAACACTTGCTGCTTATGCACTATCAAGATTTACTTTTAAAGCTGGATTTGTAAGAAACAACGATATTACTTTTTTCTTCATTTCACAAAGAATCATGCCTCCAATTGTATTATCAATTCCTTTCTTTATTTTTCTAAGCACAATAGGATTGCTTGATAGTTTATTAGGTCTAGTGGTCGTATATATCGTTTTATTAATGCCAATTGCTGTTTGGATTATGGTAGATTTTTTTAATAGAGTTCCAAAAGAATTAGATGAGACTGCATTAATTGATGGGTGTAATCCTTATCAAGCTTTCTATAAAGTTGTTTTACCAAATTCAATACCTGGTTTAATTGTTGCAGGAATGTTTTGTATTATTTTTGGATGGATAGATTTCTTTTTTGCATTTATTTTAACATTTACTGAAGTACAATTGTTACCTGTAAAAGTTGTTGCACTTAATTCATCAATAACACCATGGTGGAGCCTTTCGGCATCTGCTTTGGTTTCAGTTGCACCATTAATAATCGTTGCATTTATAGTTGAGAGATATCTATCAAAAGGAAATTTATCAGGAGCATTAAAATAATGAATTTAATTGGAGAGAAAATTTCTTATAAACCTGATGAGCAATTTCATTTAAACGATGTCTCTTTTAATTTTAAAAAAGGTAATTTGTATACCATTTTAGGCAGAACTTTATCTGGCAAAACGACTCTTTTAAAAACAATTGCAGGATTATTAAATCCAGATCAAGGCTCAATTTCTTTTGAGGAAAAAGACTTTATTAAAATACCAGTTTGGGAAAGAAATGTTGCTATGGTCTATCAGCAATTTATTAATTACCCTCACCTAAATGTTTATGAAAACATAACTTTTCCATTAGAACAGAGAAAATTAAGTCCTGAGCAAATAAAAAAAGATGTAGATGAAGCTCTAAAAACTGTTGGATTAGTTGGATTTGAAAATAGAAAAATTCAGGAATTATCTGGTGGACAGCAACAAAGAGTTGCACTTGCAAGATCACTTGCAAAAAAAGCAAAAATTTTGTTGCTAGACGAACCGTTAGTTAATTTAGATTATAAACTTAGAGAGCAGTTAAGAGAAGAATTTAAAAGAATTTTTTCAGAAGGACTATCCCAAGATACAATTTTAATTTATTCAACAACAGACCCCCAAGAAGTAATGGAACTAAATGGAGAAGTAATTGTTTTAGATGAAGGGAAGGTATTACAAAAAGGGCCTGCTAAAGAGATTTTTGAAAATCCATCTAATTTAAAAGTTGCAGAAATATCAAATGATCCACCAATGAATGTTTTGAAGGGTTCAAAAAATTTAAAAAATGTGAACTTTGAGAATATTTCTTTAGAAATTCCAAATCATTTTAAAAATTTAGAAGATAAAGATTATAATTTTGGAATTAGAGCTTCAGAAATAAAACTTGATGAAAATGGTGAAGAATTCGAGATAGAATTAGCAGAGATTAGTGGTTCAGAAACATTGCTTCACTTAAAAAGAGGAAATTCAAAAATAATTGCTTTAATCGAGGAAGTAATGAATTTTAAAATTCATGAGAAAGTAAAAATAAATTTTAATGCAAATAAGTTTTATGCTTTTGGAGAAGATGAAAAATTAGTTTCGTCGCCATATGGAGGAACAAATGGCTAAAATTGATTTATCAAATATCTCTCATACTTATAATCCTCTAGATCCAAAACCAACATATGCTCTTAATCCGTTTTCAATGACTTGGGAAAATGGCAAGCGGTATGCAATTTTGGGACCTTCTGGGTGTGGAAAAACCACAATGTTAAACATTGTTTCTGGACTAGTGAGGCCATCCAAAGGTGAAATATTATTCGATGAAACACCTGTGACCGATTTAAAAACAGAAGATAGAAATATTGCCCAAGTTTTCCAATTTCCAGTAATTTACAATACAATGACTGTTTATGATAATTTAGCTTTCCCGCTAAGATGCAGGGAATTTACAAAAGAAAAAATTGAAGAAAGAGTAAAAGCAGTTTCAGATACTTTAAACTTATCTTCATTTTTAAACTCACCAGCAAGAAAATTAACGGCTGATCAAAAACAACTTATCTCTTTAGGTAGAGGGTTGGTTAGGGAAGACGTTGCAGCTGTTTTAATGGACGAACCTCTTACAGTTATAGACCCAGATTTAAAATTTAGACTTCGAAGAAACTTAAAAGAAATCAATGAACAATATAAAACAACATTGGTTTATGTAACTCATGATCAAAACGAAGCTATGACTTTTGCAGAAAATATAATTGTTATGGATCAAGGTGAAATCGTGCAAGTTGGATTGCCAAAAGATTTATTTGAAAAACCTAAAACAACTTTTGTTGGTTATTTTATTGGCTCTCCTGCGATGAATATCTTTCAATCAACTGTATCCTCTGATCATGAAGTAAAAATTAATGATACCACTATTAAGACAAATTCAAATTTAGGAAATTTAAAAGATAAAAATGTTAAACTGGGTATTAGATCCGAGTTCATAGAATTGGCTGAAAGAGAAAAAAGTAATACAGTTAAAATTAAACTCACAAGAGTTGAGGACTTTGGTAATTTTAAGCTCCTTACAGGAAAAATGGGTGATTTAGTGATTAAGTCAAAGGTAGAAAGAGAAAAACCTATTCCAGATGGAGAATTAAATTTATATTTTCCACCAGAGAAATGTTGCGTTTATTCTGATGAAAAATTAGTTTAATGGATAAATGAAACTCCTAAATTTATCAGCACAACAACTTTTAAAAAAACTTAAAAACAAACAATTAACTTCTGTTGAACTTTGTAAAGCATATATAAATCAAAAAAAAAAATATGATAAGAATATTCAAGCTTGGGAATATTTTAATGAAAAAAAACTCCTAAGTGATGCGAAAAAATCTGACAATCAGAGAAAAAAATTGAAATCTTTAGGGGCTTTGCATGGTCTACCAGTAGCACTTAAAGATATTATTTCAACATCTGAAATGCCAACAAAATATGGGGCAAGAATAAAATTAAAAAAAAAGACTAATTTAGATGCCAAAATTGTTGAGCTCTTAAAAAAGGCTGGAGCAATAATTATGGGTAAAACTGTAACTTGTGAATTAGCTTTCTTATCTCCATCAAAAACTAAAAACCCACATGATTATTCAAGAACACCAGGAGGTTCATCTAGTGGTTCTGCAGCTGCCATTGCATCTGATATGGCGCCATTATCAATTGGAACTCAAACTGGCGGATCCGTGATTAGGCCAGCCTCTTATTGTGGAGTTGTTGGTTATAAACCTACCTATGGATTAATTTCTAGAAATGGTATTTTACAAACATCATATAATTTAGATCAAGTCGGAGTATTTGGAAAAACAATTAGTGATGTAGAACTTTTATCAAAAGTTTTGTTTGCTAGAGACGATGCAGATGCAATAACAACAAGTGTTAATTTTCTTAATAAAAAAATTAAAATAAAAAAATCAAAATTTGTTTTTTATAAAACCAAACGTTGGAGAAATGTTGATAGTATTTCTAAAAAATCATTTAACAAATTTATTTTAAATAATAAAAAAATGATAAAAGTTGAGACTGCTCCCAAATATTTTGAAGAAATGATTGATTGTCATACAATTATATATGAGACAGAGATGGCTCAAAATTTCCATAATTATTACAAAACTTCAAAAGGAAAACTTTCTATAGAAATTAAGAAAGCAATTATTAATGGACTAAAACATTCGGCTAAAGATTATGCTTTAGCTTTAGATGCGATGAGAACATATTCAAAAAACTTAGATAATATATTTGAAAGGTTTGATGCAATTATAACGCCAAGTAGTTGTGGAATTGCTGACAAAGGATTTAAGACAACTGGGAGTCCAGAATTTAATAAGATTTGGTCTCTTGCACATGTGCCCTGCATTTCACTGCCAATTTTGAAAGGTGAAAAAAATTTGCCTTTAGGAGTGCAAATTATAGGCAAACAATTTGAAGATCTAAGCATGTTAAAACATGCCAAAATATTCAATAATTAAAGATAATTCATAAACATTTACAATCATAGATTGTAATTAAGTGAAAAATCCTCGCTTTTTTAAAATGACTCTAAGAAACATATATGCTTTAAATGCATCAGTTAATTAACTTAAAGAGGAGAAATAATGATTAAAGAAAAAAAACTATTGAAGGGTAAAACTCCTTCAAGACGTAAATTCTTTAAGGCTGCTGCTGCGACTGGTGTTGCTGCTGTAGCTGCATCATCTTTAGCTGCTCCAGCCGTTGCCAAAGAAAGAATTGAAGCTTCTATGGTAGCTACATGGGGAAGAGATTTCCCAGGTTTAGGAACTGGTGCGCAAAGATTTGCTCAAAGAATTACAGACATGAGTGATGGAAGAATTCAAGTCACTTACTATGCAGCAAACGAAAGGGTTAAAGCGTTTGACTCATTTGATGAAGTTGCTTCAGGTAACTCGCAAATGTATCACGCTGCTGACTACTACTGGGTTAAAAAAGATCCAGCTTGGGGTTACTTTACAGCTGTACCTTTCGGTTTCACTTACACTGAAATGAACGCATGGATTAGATTTGCTGGTGGTCAACAATTATGGGATGAACTATCAGACAAATTTGGTCTAAAAAACTTTATGTGTGGAAGCACAGGAGTTCAAATGGGTGGATGGTTTAACAAGAAAATTAGAAGCCCTAATGACTTCAAAGGTCTTAAAATGCGTATGCCTGGATTAGGTGGACAAGTTATCGGTAAACTTGGAGGATCTCCAGTTTCACTTCCTGGTGGACAAATTTACGAAAACCTTGTTTCTGGTGCAATTGATGCAACAGAGTGGGTAGGTCCATGGAATGATGAAGCTATGAAATTCCAAGAAGCTGCTAAATACTACTACTATCCTGGAATGCACGAGCCAGGATCTATGTTAGCATGTGGTTCTAACAAATCTTGGTTTACAAGCTTATCAAAATCAGATCAGCTATTAATTGAAGCTGCAGCTGCGATGGAAAATGACGTTATGATGTCAGAGTACAACGCTAAAAATGGTGCAGCGCTTGCAAGATTAATAAACGATCATGGTGTTAAACTAGAGAAGTTTAGCGACAAAGTTTATGATGGTTTTGCTAAAGCTGCTAATGAAGTATTTGAGGAAACAAGAGCAAGCAGTGGTCTCGCTGAGAGAATCCACTCTAGTTTCTTACAGGCTAGAAAAGACATTGGTTCTTGGACCAACTTGTCTGACTCGCCTTACATTTCTCAAAGAAACAGAGCATTAGGAATGTAATCTAACTAAATTTAGTTATTAAAGGGCCCTTAATTGGGCCCTTTTTTTTTAAACAAAATCGAGTATTACTTAGGTATTTTAAAATACTATGGTGACAAAAAATTCAAATCTTTCTTTATATCTTAGAATAATCAGTTATTCAGTTTTAGCTTTTACTTTAGCATTTCTTATTAATAATGTTTTAACAGTTTGGAGTGATTGGCCAGGAATAAAAAAAATTTTTTCACATCATGAGATGTTTGGATACAAGAAAAAAGCTCTAGAGGGATCTGATTTAAATTATGGTTATATGCAAATTGGATTGTATTTGATTTGTATTGCTGCAGTCGTTTTTTACGTTTTTAAAACATATAGCCAAACTTTGGAGCAAGATTCAAAAATTTTATCAAGATTTTCAGCATATCTTGTTAGATCATCATTTTGGGCAGTATTTTTAGTTGGCGTAGCTGACTTTGTTATATCTTTTATGGTTGTTGAAAGATTATGGGAAGCAATCTTCAGTCCTGAAGTAAAAGCATTGATGGTTAAAGCCCCTGTAAGAATTACTTATATTCACTTTCCAATAATATTAATTTCTTTCGTGATTGGATATTTTACAAAATCAGTTGGTTTTATTTGGCTAGCAGTATTGGTTGTAGTAAGTGAATTCGTAATTGTATTATCAAGATTTATATTTTCATACGAACAAGCATTTCAAGGCGATCTAGTTAGATTTTGGTATGCTGCACTTTATTTATTTGCTAGTGCATACGCATTAATTCATGAAGGGCACGTAAGAGTTGATGTACTCTATTCTTCTTTTAGTGAAAAAAAGAAGGCATGGACAAATATGGTTGGATCGGCAGTTCTAGGAGTACCACTTACATTAATAGTTATATTTTTAGGTCTAAACGGAAAAGCCAGCATTATAAATGGTCCTGTTGTAGCTTTTGAAGTTACGCAACAAGGATCTAATGGTCTCTATCTTCTATATTTGATGGCTGTTTATCTAGCTGTTTTTGCTGTTACGATGTTAATTCAATTTACTAGCTATTTTATGGAAAGTAGTCACAAAATTTTAAAAGGTGTCAAAAATTAAATTATGGAAACATTCTTTTTAGCTGTTCTAGTTGTGATAATGATTGTTGCTCTTGCATCGGGTTACCCTGTTGCTTTTGCACTACCTGGTTCAGCTATAATTGCAATTGGTTTAGCTGCATTTTTTGGCTACATATTCGAGGGAGACTCCAGTGCCTTTTTTGCTGTAGATGGACCCATAGAATGGCTTGTTGCTGGTATTACAAATTTTAGGAGTAATTACTGGGATGTAGAAACAGATACTTTGATCGCAATTCCTTTATTTATTTTCATGGGAATTATGCTTCAAAAATCAAAAATTGCCGAAGACTTATTAATAACAATGGGCCAATTATTTGGACCAATTCCTGGTGGTTTAGGAATTTCAGTTATATTTGTTGGAGCTCTATTAGCAGCAACGACTGGTATCGTTGGAGCAACTGTAATTGCGATGGGACTAATTTCGTTACCAACAATGTTAAATAACAAGTATGACAGACAACTTGCTAGTGGAATAGTTTGTTCATCAGGAACATTAGGTCAAATTATTCCTCCATCAATTGTTTTAATTATTATTGCTGACCAGTTGGCAAGTGCATCTGATGTTGCAAACAACCTAAGACAAAATGATTATAAAGCCTTAACTGGTGAATTTAATATGCCAGGTGAATTTAGAGTAGGTTCATCAAGTGCAGGTGATATGTTTTTAGGAGCACTTTTACCAGGTCTTGTTTTAGTTGCTCTTTATATGATCTATGTATTTATTTTTGCTAGAATAAAGAAAGGTGTTGCACCGCCAGTTCCATTTAAAGGAAATTTTGATTTAAAATTTTGGTTAAGAGTAGTTGTAATCATCATACCACCACTTGCATTAATATTCGCTGTATTAGGTTCAATTTTAATGGGTATTGCTACTGTAAACCAAGCAGGTTCAATTGGAGCAATTGGTGCCACTTTGATGGCTGGTTATAGATTATATGAAGGAAAGAAAAGTGCGTTCTATCCTTTAATTTTAATTATTGGATCTCTAATTCCAATTACATTCTTTGCATCAAATTATGAATTAAATGTAAAAAATTTGGAGGAAAGAGATTTAAGTGCAATCTTTATAACCGCTTTCTTTGTGGTCATACTTGTATACGGAATAGGTTGGAGTTTTTGGAGAACTTTTAAAACAGAAAATGTTTTAAAAGAAGTTGTAACAGAAACTTGTGTAACCACTTCAATGGTATTTATTATCCTTTTAGGAGCAGCAATGCTTACTTCAGGATTTAGAGCTTTTGGGGGAGAAGAATTAGTAAGAGACTTTTTACAAGATTTACCGGGTGGTTTTTGGACACAATTTGTTGTTGTGATGATTGTAATTTTCTTGCTAGGATTTTTCCTAGACTTTATAGAAATCGCAGTTGTTGTTGTTCCAATAATTGCACCAATATTACTAGCTGAAACAGGGGCCAACGTCACAGCCGTTTGGTTGGGAGTTATGATTGGTGTTAACTTACAGACTTCCTTCTTAACGCCGCCATTTGGTTTTGCACTCTTTTATTTAAAAGGTGTAGCTCCAAAAATTGTTAAAACACTTGATATTTGGAAAGGTGTTGTGCCTTTTATAATTCTTCAGCTTATAGGATTGGGAATAGTCGGTGCATATCCTAGCTTAGTAAATTATCTACCAAATAGAGTATATTTAACTTCGAATGTTGCTCCTCCACCAATGAATCCTAAATTACAGTACTGTTTACAAGAGTACAAATTTGCAAGATTTGATTCAAATGGTGAGACAATTAAAAATGCAATATTAAAATTCCAATCTGAGGCACCAACTAATCTGCCAGATGATAAAATGGAAATTTTAGAAGATCATTTTGATAGTGCATTAGGAACTTTTGCTCTAGTTGATAAATTAAAAAAAGTTGAGGTCGAATACAACGCATATGCTGTTGATTATAGGGATCTGCATTTCACTGTTAGAAAGAAGCAAAAGAAAATACTTAAATTAAATAAAAAAATAGAAAAATATAAAGCAGAGATTAGAAATTTAGATGATGACGAATTAGATGAGAAAAATAAAATAGAATTAAGAATTGAGGATGTAAAACTTGAAATTGAGGAAATTCAAAACTCAATCCCAGAAACTTGGCAAGCTAAGAATTCAGAATTCGACAAAATAAATAAAGCTAAAAATACAACAACAAAAAGATATAGAAAGAATGTAGATGAAGCCTATGATCTACTTGATCAGTTCGCAATGTTCATAAACGATGGAGCAAAACTTCAAGAAGTATCAAAAGATATTAAACAGTTAGATTATTTTATAGCTATGGAAAGCAATACAAAAGTATATGAAAGATCAGTTACAATTATGGATGGATTGTTTGATAAGTTGAGTGAGATCTCTGGAATGGATGAATTTTTAAATAGTGTAGATGATTTATTATCAATGGTTGACTCAGACGAACTTGATCCAATGGCGATTAGAACAAAATCAAAAGAAGTTGTTGAGTTATTCAATAGAGAAGTTAGCTGGAGGGCAAATGCTAAAGAAAACTTAATGCCAAAACTTGAGGAATATAATAATGCAATCAAAGAAACAATTGGACTAAGGTTGCAGTCTAAACTAACCAAAGAGCAAGCTATCTATGTATCTAAATGTAATTCAATACATAGAGATATTTCACTAAATTTTTAAGCCGTTAATTTATCAATTAATTCTGATCTTGTATAAAGACCCAAGTCTTCTGCTTTGGACTTTAATTTTTCATTAATCTCTTTTAATTTTGGAACATTTAAATCAAGCTTATTTGCAATTTCTATAATTGAACCAATTATTGGATCTATTTCTAATGGTTTACCAGCATTTAAATCTTGAGCGGTCGAAGGTCTATGTCCTATAATTGAGACTCCACCCTTAATTCGATCCTCAATTGATATATTGAACTTAACTCCGATTTTTTCCCCAACTTGTTGGCACTCCTGCATTAAAACTTTTATTAAATTGTAAGTTTCAGG
This sequence comes from uncultured Pelagibacteraceae bacterium, assembly GCA_902618205.1. Lineage (GTDB taxonomy): Bacteria > Pseudomonadota > Alphaproteobacteria > Pelagibacterales > Pelagibacteraceae > Pelagibacter. Next base: position 171,704 of record CACMZL010000002.1, read on the forward strand.
ATCATTACCCATTTCATCCATAGTTTTATTTGTTAGAGCACTTACTGGGTTGAATGAACAGTTCCCCCACAATTTCACCCAAATTTCGTCTCTTAAATTTTTCTTCTGAGGAGCTTTTAAACCACCTTCTATGAATAAACTTGATATCATTTTTAGTCTTTCTGATCTGGTTCCATCTGGTTCACCTAAAGAAAATCGTTCACCATTACCATTATGTTTAATAATACCTGGCTCTAATATCTGACAGGCTGGATAAACTACACAACCAATTGCTCTTTCAGGTCCAAGAGTTTGCCATATCTTTCCACCTGGATCCACACTTTCAACTATTTGATTGTCTAATTTGGTACCCGTATTAGCTTTATGAAAGTACCACCAAGGCAATCCATTAATGGCGCATATAATTGAAGTTTTTTTACCCATAATTGGTTTTAAGCTTTCTGAAATTTTACTAATAGCATTAGCTTTTACAGAAATAATTATGAAATCTTGTTCATCCAAATCTTTAGGATTGTCAGTTACATCAAATTTAAAATTAACTTTATTATCACCTCTAATAAAAGTTAATCCATTTTGCTCTATTGCTTTCTTATGTTCTCCTCTAGCAATTAAAGAGACTTGAGCATTTGTTTTTTTTAGACTCGTAGCAATAAATCCACCAATAGACCCCGCTCCAAATATACAAATTTTAGTCATCAGTTCACTAATCCAAACTTTTTAGCTAAAGTATTTCTTTGTAGTTTACCTGTTGCACCTTTAGGAATTTCATTTACAAAAAATATTTTCTTTGGAATTTTAAATTTTGCAAGTTTTTCATTTGCATAAATTTTTATATCATCTTCAGTACACTTCATGCCTTCTTTTATGATTATTGCGGTAGCTATATCTTCTCCAAGCATTTTATCCTCATATCCAAAGCAAACGGCTTGCTCAATATTTGGATGATCCATAAGAATATTATCGACTTCTAAAGGTGAAATCTTTTCGCCACCTTTATTTATTATTTCCTTTAATCTTCCAGAGATTTTTAGATAACCATCTTTATCAAAATATCCCTGATCGCCTGTTCTAAACCAACCATTTGAAAAGCTATTTTTATTTGCATCTGGATTATTTTCATATCCGGAAGTAACATTTTCACCCCTAATGCAAACTTCTCCCTCTTCTCCTTGATTTAAAATCTTGTTATTAGTATCCATAATACAAACTTCTGGCCCAGCAGGAATTCCGACAAATCCAGGTTTTTGGGACTTAGGCGGTAATGGATTTGAGGTCATCTGATGAGTAGCTTCCGTCATCCCATATGCTTCTATCACTGGACAATTAAATACTTTATTTAGTTTTTCAAATACAGCCGGAGGTAGAGATGCTGATGATGATCTCAAAAATCTAAGATTTAATTGTTTAGCAGTTTCTAGATTTTTATCTGCTCTCATCAATATTGCTTGATGCATTGTTGGTACTCCAGAATACCAAGTTATTTTCTCTCTTTTTGCATTATCTAAAAATTTTAATGCATTAAATCCACTACTTGCACATACAGATGCCCCTACCTTCATAGATGCTGCAAGAACCGCAATTAAGCCATGTATATGAAATAATGGCATAATATTTAGACAATGATCTTTATCAGTTAAATTAAGACTTTTGGAGATATTATCTGCCGAAGAAAAAATATTTTTATTTGTTAATGGAACAATCTTAGGTCTTGATGTAGTGCCCGAAGTATGCAGCACAAGAGCTTCATGATCTTCGCCTGGCAAAACATAATTACTGCTTTTTTCAAAAAGATTGAAATCTCCGCTTAAATTATTTCCGTCTGATTTTATTTCGCAAACAGGAATTTTTAATTTATTTGCGACTTCTACTACTGGATTTTTAGAATTTTTCTCTACAATCACTATCTTTGGCTTTAAATCCTCTAGGTAAAATTCGAATTCTTCAGATTTATAGTTAGGGTTTAAGGGTGCAGCAGACATGTAGCTTGAAATCGCCAAAAAACTAGTTGCCATGTAAGGACCGTTTGGCAAAACTATTGCTGCACGATCTTTATTATTAATACCATTACCTGATAATTGTTTTGAAATTCTTTCTATTAATGATTTTAAATCTACAAATTTTAGTGGAGAACTACTTTCAGATGTTATTGAAATTCGATTATCATTTTGTGTTTCTATAATATTCCTAACAATTTTAGAGTTCATTTAAATTAATAACCTTTTGCGTATCCATCTTTTCTTGGATCTGAACCGCCAACTAAATTTCCTTTTTCTCTGTCTATTTGAATTGCTTGTCCACCTCCATGAGTACCATCTATATACTCAACATTATGACCGACTTCTTTTAAATTATTAAAAATTTTTTCATCAATACTTTTCTCTAATTTATAAATGTTATTGAAATGGAAAGCTCTAGGAAATGAAATGGCTTGTTGAGGAGTTAAGTTATAATCAATAATGCTATTTAAAACATGAACTTGTCCAACAGGTTGATATTGTCCTCCCATTACTCCATAAGATAATTCACATTCTCCTTTGTTGTTCATAACTATTCCAGGAATTATGGTATGTAGTGGTCTTTTTAATCCTTGAATACAATTAGGATGACCTTCTTCAACTCTAAAATTAGTTCCTCTATTGTGAAGAACCACTCCAGATTTATCACCTGTTATTCCAGATCCAAAAGCATAGCAAACAGAATTTATTATTGAAACTACATTTAAATCTCTGTCTACTACACTTAAATAAACTGTTTCAGGATGGTTTGGAATATTTAGATCTCCTACATCTGCGCAGCCATTAATAGATATATTTTTTGAGATATTATCTATGTTTTGTTCACTTAATATTTTTTTTAAATCTAAATCTACAAATTCTGGATCACCAATATTTTCCTCTTTAAGTTTATAAGCCTGCTTTGTAACTTCTGCTTCAAGATGGAACCTTTCAAATGAATTCACATCATATTTTTCAATACCTAACTTTTCTAATAATTTCATCATTACTAAAACTGTTATTCCAGGGCCACTCGGAGGACATTGATGAATGATAATATCTCTATATCTATCTGATAAAGTGTCTGATTTAATAGTTTTTTGCTTATGGAAATCTTCAATTGTATGCAAGCCTCCAAACTCTTTTAAGGTTTTAACTAAATCTTCAGCAATTGATCCTTCATAAAATTCTTTAACTCCATTTTTTGAAATTTTTTCAAGAGTATCTCCAAGTGCAGGATTTTTATTTACCTCGTTAAATTGATAACTCTTACCATTATTTAGCATATGTTTCCTAGAATATGGGTTATCGTTTAATTTATTAAATACGTTGCTCCAGGCGTTAGCAACAACTTTAGTCACTTTAAAACCATTCTTTGCAATATCTATACCTTTGTGAAACAACTCCTCAAAATCGAGTTTTCCAAAATCATTATGAATTGAATTCCAAGCATCTAATGCACCAGGAATAGTTACTGCGTGAGGACTTGTTAAACCGATTTTATCTATATTCTTTTCCTTGAAATAATCAAAATTTGCTTTTGCTGGAGCAATACCTGATCCATTATATGAAACAGGGTCTTTGCCATTCATTTTTATTATTGCAAAACAATCTCCACCTATACTTGTGGCATTAGGCTCTGCAACAGAGAGAACAACAGAAGCTGCAATAGCTGCATCCACTGCATTTCCACCTTTTTGCAATATTCTAAGAGCTTCTTCTGTAGCTATTGGATGTGATGTTGCGGCCATACCATTTGAAGAAATGGCATCTTTATCTTTTGTTGAATGATTATTCATAATAGAACTGTAATTTCATAAAAAATATAAATGATCAATAAAATAAATAAAAGTATTCTAATTTTTTCTGTATTTGCCTTTGGCTTTTTTATATCAAATTTACTAAGATCAATTACCGCAACATTAACACCCGCTCTTTCAACTGAATTCAATTTAAGTGCTGCAAATCTTGGACTTTTAGCTGGAGGATATTTTCTAGGGTTTTCGCTCATGCAAATTCCTACTGGTATGTTATTAGATAGATTTGGCCCAAAAAAAGTTATCGGATATTTATTAATCATTGCTCTTATTGGAACTATTTCATTTGCTTTTGCTAAAAGTTTTGCAGGTTTATTAATTTCTAGAATTTTCATTGGTGTAGGTGTTGCTGCTTGTTTAATGGGTCCTTTAACTGGTTACAGAGTATGGTTTGAAGAAAAATATCAACAACGTGCAAATTCATGGATGTTGATGGTTGCAAATTTTGGATTTGTTGCATCAACTCTACCAGTTCAAATTTTATTACCAATAATTGGTTGGCGATCTATTTTTTTAATTATAGCCTCTTTAATTTTGATAAGCATAATATTAATATCAATTTTAATACCTTCGTGGGAAACTAAGAGGGATGAAGACCAAAATAATAATCTTCAAAATCTTTCCCACATATGGAAAAATAAATTCTTTATTAGCTTAGTACCGCTTGCATTTTTTAATTATGGAGGTGTTCAAGCAATACAAACATTGTGGGCTGGCCCATGGATGCTAAATGTGACAGGTTATGATGCAATACAAAGTGCGACAGGTTTATTTTGGATAAATGTAACTATGCTTTTTTCCTTTTTAATATGGGGATATTTTTTGCCAAAACTATCTTCCAAGGGAATTGACAGTATGAGAATTGTAAAATTTACACTTCCTATAAGTTATATAATTTTATTTTTAATAGTCATAATGGGAGACAAAGCTGGTGCAACCATGTTCACTCTTTATATTTTATCATCAATAGTAATTTCTTTAACCCAACCAGCAATAGCATTAAATTTTCCTACTAAACTAGCAGGAAAATCTTTAACTTCATTCAATGTATTTTTATTTTCTGGTACTTTTTTTGTACAATGGATAATTGGTTTAATAATAGATTTTTCCAGAAATTTAGGTGCTACTATTGACATGAGCTATCAAATTTCTTTTTCAATTTTTTTATTTTTATGCATTTTAAGTTACTTATTTTTTTTAATATTAAATAAAAATGAATAAAAATTTTATCGGATATTTTCTATTATTATTTCAACCACTTTTTATGGCTAGTAATTTAATTGTAGCAAGAGGTGGTGTTGATGATGTTCCTCCCATATCTTTATCTTTTTGGAGATGGTTTATTTTTTTTATTATTTTATTCGTCCTAAATTATAAGTATTTAGTTGATAATTTTCAGACTATTAAAAAAGAGAGTAAAAGAAGTTTTTTTCTAGGTTTGATGGGATGTGGTGTTTGTGGAATATTTCCATATATGGCTGGTTCATCTACAACCATTGTTAATATGGGAATCCTTTATACTTCTTCACCAATATTTATAATTTTAATCTCATATTTTCTTTTTAAAGATAAGATAAATATTTTCCAATTTATTGGCTTACTTTTTTGTCTAGTTGGAGTGTTTGCTGTAATTTTAAAGGGCGATATCAATTTACTTCTTGAATTAAAATTTGCTTCTGGAGATTTTTGGATGTTAGGAGCAGCATTAGGCTGGGCAATTTATACAGTTATGCTCTTTCAATGGAATTCAGAACTTAAATTTTTTCCAAGACTAACAATTATATCTTTCTTTGGTTTTTTATCTATTTTGCCTTTTTATTTTATAGAGCATTTTTATTTTGAAAAAACTTTATTCAATGAAGAATTTTATTATTGGATTTTGTTTGCAGCAATTTCTCCAGGTATAATCGCTTTCTCACTATACACATTAACTATTAAATATTTAGGACCATCAACAACTGGTTTCACGCTATACCTCTATACAATTTATGGAGCTTTTTATGGAATAATATTTTTTTCAGAGATTTTGGAAAATTATCATTTAATAGGTACCATATTTGTGTTTTTTGGTATTTATTTGGTAAGAAGAAAAAGTAAAAATGAAATTAAAGCCTAAAATGTTATTTGCAAAAATTCTGTTTTATATTTTTATTATTTACTTTGGAGTTTCTCTAATAGTTTATTTTTATCAAAGAAAATTATTATACCATCCTGGAGAAAATAATTATTTAGATGAGGGACCTCTATCTCATAAAATCGAAAAAGTAACTATTCAATCTGATAATGATCTAGTTGGATGGTATTACAAAAAAAATAATAACTCTAAAACTTTGCTTTTTTTTCACGGAAATGCTGGAAAATTAGATAATAGAATTTATAAACTAAATGAGTTTGCAGATTTAGATTTAAACTATTTAATTTTTGCATATAGAGGCTTTAGTGGAAACAAAGGCAAACCAACAGAAATTGGACTTTACAAAGATGCAATTAAAGCCAAGGAATGGCTTAATCAAAACAATATAGAAGATAAAGATATTGTTCTCTATGGAGAGTCTCTTGGCACTGCTGTAGCAATAGAGACCGCAAGTAACAATTTATTTGCAGGTATAATATTAGAGTCTCCATTCACATCCATGGAGATTTTGGCACAAAAATATTACCCATATCTTCCTGCAAAAATTATTTTAAAAGATAAATACAAATCCATTGAAAAAATTAACAAAATAAAGTTTCCCATGCATGTGATGCACGGGAAAAAGGATAATATTGTGCCATTTTATATGGGCGAAGAAATATTTAATAAATATGATGGTGTTAAGTCAAATTACTTTAATGACAACGACGATCATATGATGGAATTTAATAAAGGTTTAATTCAATCAATTGACAATTTTATAAAAAGTTTAAATTAAGACATAATTTAAACAAATCCACATCACTTTTAAATTCTAATTTTAAATATGTTTAAACTTCTTTTATTACTTTTTTTATTAATATTGCCGACAAAACTTAGTTCAGAAATAAATAATGAGTACTATGATAACAATTATTTCCATATTGGAAAAATGAATTCTTACAATAGTGAGTTCACTCTATATTTTAAAACACGGAAGAAAGCTATTTTAGCAAAGGGAGAATTTTCTAATTATATCAATGATTTTCCACAGGACTTATACTTATATGATAAAAATTTAAATAAAGATTACCCTCTGATTTCATATGACTGGTTTCCAAAAAAAGTTAAAAAAATATCAAAAAAATATAATTACCCACTTTTCCCAGAGGATTTTGCTTACTATTTATTAAATGACAACAACACTTTAATTTTGATAAGTGCAAAAAAAAATTTTTATGAAAATTTAAAATATGACATAAAAAATAATAAGCTAGAAATTGCTAATACCTCTGGCAAATTAAATTTTATAATCTCTTCTTATGCTGAAAACTGTGGTTATAAATCTCTAAAAAATAATTTTGAGTGCAACATTTATAAACCTTTAATTTCTAAAAATTTGCTTAATTAACTTGGGTAAATGCACTTGCAAACTTCTCAGCTTCAAATATTTGTAAGTCATCCTCTTTTTCTCCAAGCCCGAGACCAACAATAGGTACTTTATATTTCTTTGAAATCGCAATTAATATTCCACCTTTTGCAGTTCCGTCAAGTTTTGTCATTATGATGCCTGTGATTGGAAGTAATTTATTAAATTCTTCGAGTTGATTAATTATATTTTGTCCCGATGTTGCATCTAAAACTAAGATAACCTCGTGAGGTGCTGTTTCATCACTTTTTTTAATTACATTCCCTATTTTTTTTAATTCATCCATTAAATTCTTTTTATTTTGTAATCTTCCTGCCGTGTCTACTATTACTTGATTTATGTTTTGACTTTGAGCTATTTCCATTGCTTTAAAAGCAACTGAAGCTGGATCTGAACCAGGATCTGATTTTACAATTTTAGCATCAACCCTGTTAGCCCATTCTTCTAATTGATCAATAGCAGCTGCTCTAAATGTATCGCATGCTGAAAATAGAACTTTATTATTATTTTGTATAAATATTTTTCCTAATTTTCCAATAGTAGTTGTCTTACCAACTCCATTAACACCTGAAACTAATATTATATTTGTCTTTTCTTTTTTTAAGAAAAAATCTTTCTTTTCTAGGGGTTTCATTAGTTCTAAAATATAATTATTAAGTATTTCAAAAACTTCCTTTACTGGATCATTTTTTGGATCAATCTTTTTTTGAGCAATTATAGATTTTATCTCTGATGCTGCATCTATGCCCACGTCTGAGCCGATCAAGAATTCTTCTATTTTATCAAGAGTTGTATCGTCAATTTCTTTCTTAACTATTATTTCTTTAAGACCTGATGCTATATTACTTGCACTTCTTTTAAATCCGATTTTAAATTTTTCAAAAATACCCATTATATTTTGATATTAATTTTTTCAATTTCAGATACAGGACCTCTCATTTTTATATTTAATTCATTATCAATTTGAATATTTAAAATTCCTGTTGAAAATTCTATTTTTGAATTACTATTTTGTAGTTGATTTAAATTAGCTGCGACTGCTGTTGCACATGCTGCAGTCCCGCAAGCTTTTGTTAAACCAGCGCCCCTCTCCCAAACTTTAATTTTGTAATGTTGTTCACTAATTTTTTGAGCTATTGTGACATTACATTTTTCAGGGAAAACTTCATGATTTTCTATTAATGGTCCATACTTTTTTAAATTTATTTTTTCTATATCCTCGCAAAAATATATGACATGAGGGTTTCCAACATTCACTGCAATACCACCATTCATTTTATTTCCGTCAATATCAATCATACCAAGTGATAGATTTTTAGTATCAAGATCTTTACTTAAAGGAATTTTGTTCCACTCTAAATTTGGAGTTCCAATTATTGTTTCAACATCTTTATTATTAAGGACCTTAGATTTTAATATTTTTGAGGATACCAAAATTTCAATTTCTTTTTTATTTTTTTCAATACTTAGTAAATAAGCAACGCATCTAGTTCCATTTCCACATGCATCTGAGCGGCTTCCATCCGAGTTAAAAAAAGCAACATCAGCATCAGCTTTTTGACTTTTTTTTATGTAGATCAACTGATCGCACCCTATGAAATCTCTGTCACAAATTTTTAAGATTTGGTCATTTGATAAGTTTAAATTATTTATTCTCTGATCAATAATAACAAAGTCGTTACCTAATCCATCCATTTTAAATGCTTCAAATTCCATATAAATAATACTTAACTTATTTATTGACTTTTTGAACCTCTAATATAGTTTACGCGAACTTCCGCAAAATACAGCAATTTGCGGTGTCTTTGGAAACAAAGAGATCGACACCAGTCAGCGAGGGTTCGCCCACTGGTGCGATACTTGCTGTGCGAAATTATGTTTGAAAATTTAACTAATAAATTTGAAGAAATTTTTTCTTCATTAAAAAAAGCTCCTTCTCTTGATGAAAAGCAAGTTGATGAGGGTTTAAAAGGTATAAGGTTGGCCTTATTAGAAGCCGATGTTTCTTTAGACGTAGTTAAGGAGTTTATTAGTAGAGTTAAGCCTAAAGCGCTAGGTCAAGAAATTATACGATCAACTTCTCCCGGGGATATGGTTGTAAAAATCGTTTATGACGAAATAGTATCTTTTTTAGGTGATAAGAATTCTGAAATCTCCCTTAATGCTGTCCCTCCAGTTCCAATCATGTTAGTTGGGTTGCAAGGTTCAGGAAAAACTACAACAACCTCAAAATTAGCGAAATTTTTAGAGAAAAATAATAAGAAAAAAGTTATGATGGCTAGTTTGGATGTTTACAGACCTGCCGCGCAAGAGCAATTGAGACTTTTGGGTGAACAAAATAATATTGAAACTTTGCCAATTATAGAAGGCCAGCTTCCTGCTGATATTTGTAGAAGAGCTTTAAGTGCTGCAAATTTAAATGGTTGTGAAGTAGTTTTATTTGATACCGCTGGAAGAACACAAATAGATTTTCAAATGATGAATGAAATCAAACAAATTGAAACTATTATTAATCCTGCAGAAACTATACTAGTAGCAGATTCTCTAACAGGTCAAGTTGCTGCTAATGTAGCAAAGGAATTTAAAAATACAGTAAATTTGAGCGGCATTATACTTACAAGAGCAGATGGAGATGGAAGAGGTGGAGCTGCATTGAGTATGAAATATGTTGCTGAGGTCCCTATAAAGTTTCTTGGTGTTGGAGAAAAAATTGAGAATTTTGAAGTTTTCCATCCTGATCGAATTGCAAATAGAATTTTGGGAATGGGAGATATCGTTTCCTTAGTTGAAAAAGCTTCAGAAGATTTAGATCAAGAAAATTTAAAGAAAACAGAAGAGAAACTTAAAAAAGGTCAATTCTCGATGGAAGATTATCTTTCTCAATTACGTCAAATGAAAAAGATGGGTGGAATAGAAGGCATAATGTCATTTCTCCCTGGAGTTTCAAAAATTAAATCACAAATGGACCAATCAGGAATAGATGAAAAAATTATAACTCAAAATGAAGCTGTTATTTTATCAATGACAAAGCAAGAAAGAGAAAATCCTAAAATTATAAATGGATCAAGAAAAAAAAGAATTGCTAATGGCTCAGGTACAGACATTGCCACTATCAATAAGTTGTTAAAACAATTTAAGATGATGTCAGAAATGATGAAAAAAATGTCTAAAGGAAACATGAAAGGAATGGCGGATAAAGGGATCCCGCCTGAACTATTTAATCAATTAAAATAAAGGAGATATAAGTAATGTTAAAAATGAGACTATCAATGGGAGGTACTAAAAAAAGGCCAGTATATAAAATTGTTGTGGCTGATAGTAGGTTTCCAAGAGACGGAAGGTTTATAGAAAAATTAGGTTTTTATAATCCGTTATTACCGAAGGATAAAAAGGAAAGAATTGGCTTAGATTCTGAGCGAATTAAATATTGGTTAGGTCAAGGAGCTCAGCCAACAACAAGAGTTGCAAGGTTATTGGGAGAAAACGATATAATGCCAATGCCTGAAAAAGGAAACAATCCTCAAAAAGCAATTCCTAAAAAAGATAGAAAAAAAGCTGACGAAGGTGGAGAAGCGAAACCAGAAGGGGATGCATCTAAACCAGCAGAAGCACCTAAGGAAGAAGCTAAGCCAGCAGAAGCACCTAAGGAAGAAGCTAAGCCAGCAGAAGCACCTAAGGAAGAAGAAAAAAAATAATGTTAGAAGCTCGTATATTCACACTCTATCCAGATTTTTTTCCAGGTTATTTAGGTCAAGGTATTTTTGGTAAAGCACTATCAGAGAATAAATGGAAAATAGATACTGTGGATATAAGAGAGTATGCATTTGATAAACATAAAACTGTTGATGACACTCCCTATGGAGGAGGTGAAGGTATGTTAATGAAAGCAGATGTATTAGCAAAATCAATAGATAAGAATGTTAAAGATGGCGAAAAGATTATTTATCTAAGTCCGAAGGGTAAGTTGTTCAATCATCAATTAGCAAAACAACTATCTCAAGAAAAAACAATAAATATAATTTGTGGACACTTTGAGGGAGTTGATGAAAGATTATTAAAAACAAGAAATATTGAGGAAGTAAGTATAGGAGACTTTGTTTTGTCTGGAGGTGAAGGAGCTTCATTTGTAATTCTTGATGCAATTTTAAGATTTATTCCTGGTATTCTTGGCAATACAAATTCAGCTAAAGATGAAAGTTTTGAAAACGGACTTTTAGAGTATCCTCAATTTACAAAACCTCAAATATGGGAGGAAAAAAGTGTTCCAGATGTGCTATTATCAGGCGATCACGCCAAAATTAAAGACTGGCGTTTATCTCAATCTGAGGCTATAACACGCGACCGAAGACCAGATTTGTGGCAATTATATAAAAAGACTAAAGAGAATTAAAATGAAGACAATTGAAGAAATTAATCAATCTAAAGTAAAAAAAATTATTTCTGAGAGAAAGCATCCAGAATTTTTCCCAGGCGATATTGTTAAAGTAGGAGTTAGAATAACTGAAGGAAAAAGAGATCGTATTCAATATTTTGAAGGTGTGTGTATTGCGAAAAAAAATAGAGATATCAATTCTTCTTTTACTGTAAGAAAAATTTCTTTTGGTGAGGGTGTGGAAAGAACATTTGCTTTATATAGTCCGATTGTAGATACAATTAAAGTTGTAAGGTCAGGAAAAGTTAGAAGAGCCAAGTTATATTATTTGAGAGATAGAACAGGTAAATCTGCAAGAATTGCAGAAAAAATTAAAAAGAAAATAGGTATAGATGTCGAAACTAAGATTCACGAAGTAACAGAAGAAAATGTTATGCCTGATACAGAACAAAAAATAGCAGATAGCCAACAAGATTCCAATAAAGATGCTCCAAAAGTAGAAGCAAAAAATCCAGAAGAAAAAAAAGAAACTAAAAAAGAAACCCCATCAGTAGAAAAAAAAACTGATGAAAAAAAAGAAAATCCTGAAGTAAAAAAATAATTTTTTACAATGCCTCAAACTATATACGATAAAATATGGAATGATCATCTTGTTCATCAACAAGAGGATGGGACCTCACTTTTATTTGTTGATAGACATTTAATTCATGAAGTTACTAGTCCACAAGCATTTGAAGGTTTAAGAAATTCTAATAGAAAAGTTAGACAACCTTCTTTAACTTTAGCAGTAGCAGATCACAATGTTCCAACAACGGATAGATCAGTGCCTATTACTGACGAAGATTCAAAAATACAAATTGAGACACTAGAAAAAAACTGTGCAGAATTTGGAATAAATCTTTTTGGAATGAACGATAAAAGACAAGGAATAGTTCATATTATTGGTCCAGAACAGGGATTTACACAACCAGGAACGATTATCGTTTGTGGTGATAGTCACACTGCTACTCATGGAGCATTTGGTGCATTAGCATTTGGAATTGGAACTTCAGAAGTAGAGCATGTATTGGCAACGCAGACTTTAGTTCAAAAAAAATCAAAAAATTTTAGAATAAACGTTAATGGTTCTCTTCCTGTTGGAGTAACATCAAAGGATGTAATATTACAAATAATTGGAAAAATTGGTACAGCTGGCGGCACTGGTTATGTAATTGAATATGCTGGAAACTTAATTTCTAATTTAAGTGTCGAACAAAGAATGACGATTTGCAATATGACAATTGAAGGTGGAGCAAGGGCTGGATTAATAGAGCCAGATGAAAAAGTTTTTAATTATTTAAAAGGTAAACCAATGTCTCCAAAGAATTCAAATTGGGACAAAGCATTAGAATATTGGAGTAAATTAAAGTCTGATGGTGATGCAGTATTTGACAAAGAAATCAGTCTTGAGGGCAAAGATATTAAACCAATGGTAACTTGGGGAACTTCGCCTCAGGATGTAGTAGATATTGATGGAATTGTTCCTGATCCTGAAAATGAGCAAAACGAAGACAGAAAAAATTCTATTAATAGATCATTAAAATATATGGGTTTAAAGCCAAAAACTAAAATAAAAGATATTAGAATAGATAAAGTTTTTATTGGAAGTTGCACAAATGGAAGAATTGAAGATTTAAGAGAAGCTGCGAAAATCTTAAAAGATAAAAAAATTGCTTCTCATGTAAATGCAATGATAGTTCCTGGTTCAGGATTAGTAAAACAACAAGCAGAACAAGAAGGTTTAGATGTAATATTTAAAAATTCTGGATTTGAATGGCGTGAGCCAGGTTGTTCAATGTGTTTAGCTATGAATGCAGATAAGTTAAAGCCAGAAGAAAGATGTGCATCAACATCAAATAGAAATTTCGAAGGAAGACAAGGACGAGGTGGAAGAACTCATTTAGTTAGTCCAGCTATGGCTGCTGCAGCTGCTATATCTGGAAATTTAGATGATGTTAGAAAATACAATAGTTAAATGAACAAATTCTCAACATTAAAAAGTATTCCTGCATATTTACCAATTGTAAATATCGATACAGATATGATTATTCCAAAGCAATTTTTAAAAACAATAAAAAGAACAGGACTTGGAAAAAATTTATTTTATGAAATGAGATATGACGAAAAAGGTAAAGTAGTAGATGACTTTATCTTAAATAAATCCCCATATGATAATTCTAAGATTTTAATTGCAGGGAATAATTTTGGATGTGGATCATCTAGAGAACATGCGCCATGGGCACTTTTAGACTTTGGTATAACTTGCGTTATAAGTACTAGTTACGCAGATATATTTTATAATAATTGTTTTAAAAATGGAATATTGCCTATTAAAGTTAATGATGAACAGATAAAAGAACTTTCTGAATATTCTAAGAGACAAGAAGAAATTGCAATAAATTTACCAGATCAAAAAATAATTTTTGGGAATAAAGAAATCAAATTTGAATTAGATGAATTTAAAAAAAAATGTTTAATTGAGGGACTAGATGATATTGCACTGTCTTTGGAAAAGTCTAATAATATAATTTCATTTGAAGAAAAATTAAAATCCACAAAGCCTTGGATATTTAATGATTAAAGTCAAAAAAAGAAAATTCTTATTATTACCAGGTGATGGCATTGGTCCCGAGGTTATTGGTGAAGTTAAAAAAATTATAACTTGGTTTAATGTAAATAAATCTCTTGATTTTGATATGGAAGAGGCTTTAGTTGGAGGAGCATCTTACGACAAGCATGGAACACCGATTACAGATGAAGTATTTTATAAATCATTAGAATGTGAAGCAGTCATTTTAGGAGCTGTGGGTGGACCAAAATATGATAATTTAGATTTTTCCAAAAGACCTGAGAGAGCTCTTCTGAAGCTAAGAAAAGAATTAAAATTATTTGCAAATTTGAGGCCTGCAATTTGTTTTAAACAATTAGTTGAGGCATCTACGCTAAAACCTGAAATCGTATCAGGTCTAGACATCATGATTGTTAGAGAATTGACAGGTGGTATTTATTTTGGTGAGCCGAGAGGTATCAAGCCAATTGATAAAGGTGAACGTAAAGGAATAAACACTCATACTTATACTTCATCAGAAATTAAAAGAGTTGCTAGAGTTGCATTTGATCTAGCAAAGAAGAGAAACAATAAAGTTACTTCCTGTGAAAAATCGAATGTTATGGAAGCAGGTCAATTATGGAAAGAGGAAGTTCAAAATCTTCACGATAAAGAATTTAAAGATGTTGAGTTAAATCATATGCTTGCAGATAATTGTGCAATGCAACTTTTGAGAAATCCAAAGCAATTTGATGTAATTGTGACAGATAATTTGTTTGGTGATATGTTGTCAGATGAAGCATCTATGTTGACAGGATCTTTAGGTTTACTACCTTCAGCTTCTTTGGGTGCAAAAAATAAAGATGGTGAAATGAGAGCAATGTATGAGCCTGTTCATGGATCTGCTCCAGATATTGCTGGAAAAGGAATTGCAAATCCAATTGCAACCATCTTGAGTTTTGCAATGGCCCTGAGGTACTCTCTTGATTTAGATAAAGAGGCTGATGACTTAGAAAAAGCAGTGCAAAATGTACTAGATGATGGGTTAAGAACTAAAGATATTATGTCAAAAGGAACAAAAGAAATTTCAACTTCTGGTATGGGAGATGCGATTATTGCATATTTGCAAAAATAAAAAAATTAACTTAATTTGATACTATTAAATTTATGACTGTTTATTCCGCACCTGTGAAAGATATGATGTTCTTATTTGAACATCTAAAAGATAATAAAAATTATAACGAAATTGAAAAATATAAAGAAGTTACTTCTGATCTAGTAAAAGATATCTTAGAGGAAGCTGCAAAAATTAATGAAGAAATGCTTCTTCCTTTAGCAAAAGCTGGAGACGAAAATCCTTGTGTCTATGAAAATGGAGTAGTTAGAACCCCTCCAGGTTATAAAGAGGCATATTCAAAATTTATAGAAGATGGATGGGTATCTTTAACTTGTGATCCAAAATATGGTGGTCAAGGAATGCCAAAAACTGTAAGTGCTTTTTTTGATGAAATGCTTTCATCATCAAGTTTATCTTTTAAATTATATAGTGAATTAAGTATAGGTGCATATAATTGTATTTTGAGTCATGCAACTGAAGAAATCAAAAACACATATCTTCCTAAAATTGTTGAGGGTAAATGGAGTGGGACAATGTGTTTAACAGAGCCTCAATGTGGAACAGATTTAGGATTAATAAAAACAAAGGCAATTAAAAATGAAAATGGTACTTATAATATAAGTGGACAAAAAATCTTTATTACTTCTGGTGACCATGATTTAACTGAAAATATTATACACCTTGTTTTAGCAAGAACGCAGGACGCACCAAAAGGAACGAAGGGGATAAGTTTATTTTTAGTACCAAAATATGAAATTAATGATGATGGATCAATTGGTCCAAGAAACGGCGTCAATACTGTTTCAATTGAATCAAAAATGGGTATTAAAGGTTCACCGGCATGTGTATTAAGTTTTGATGATGCCAAAGGGTATATGATCGGACCAGAGAACAAAGGCTTAAATTCTATGTTTACAATGATGAACTTAGAAAGAATCGTTGTCGGTATACAAGGATTAGGTCTATCTGAAACAGCTTATCAAACTGCTTTAAGTTATTCTAAAGAGAGAAAACAAGGTAAATCAAATAATAATTCTAATGGAGAAACAGATTTAATTATTAAGCATGCAGATATAAGAAGAAGTTTATTAAATATGAAGTCTATAATTGAGGGAGAAAGATCCTTATCTTTTTGGATGGCTCAGCAGGTAGATGTAAGCTTAAGTCATAGTTCAGAGGAAGTAAAAAAAGATGCATCGGATATTGTAGGTCTTATGACGCCTGTAATTAAGTCATTTTTTACAGATATGGGTATGGAAATAACCAATGAAGCAATTCAGGTTTTTGGTGGCTATGGTTATACAAAAGACCAAGGAATAGAACAATTATTTAGAGATAATAGAATTACACCTATTTATGAAGGAACTAATTCAGTGCAGGCAATTGATTTTGTATTTAGAAAAATAAGTCAGAAAAAAGTTTTTGATAATTTTATGAAATATGTAGAAACAGAAATTCAAGATTGTTCAAAAGTAGATAAATTAAATGAACATGTAAAAAAAATATCTGAATTAAAAAATATATTGTCAGATTTCACTGACTGGATATCTCCTAATGGTAACACACCAAAAGACGATATAAGCGCATCATGTAACGATTATTTAAGATTTTTTGGTTATTTTTGTCTTTCATTTATATGGCTAAAGACAATGAGAAAAAGCTATGAAAATTTGGAAAATAATAAAGAGTTTTATGAAGATAAATTAAATACAGGAAATTACTATTTTGATAAAATTTTGCCTAGAGCTGAGAGCCATTATAAATCTGCTATTTCTGGTAGTAAATATACTATGAGCGCAAAATTTAACTGATGAACAAATATAATCAGAACTTAGATAAAAATCCTTCAAATTATGTCCCGTTAACACCGCTTAGCTTTCTAGAAAGAGCAAAAGATATTTATCCAAATTATGAGGCTTTAGTATATGAAACAAAATCTTTCACATGGACTGAAGTATTTAACAGGTGCATCAAATTTGCAAGTGCACTAGAGAAGATTGGTATTGTTGAAGGAGACACAGTTTCAGTTATGACCTTTAATACTCCAGAGATTTTCGAGGCACATTATTCTGTTCCTATGACAGGAGCTGTTTTAAATACAATTAATTCAAGACTTGATGCAAAAACTGTTGCTTATATTTTAGAACACAGTGAAGCAAAAGTATTAATAATAGACAGGCAATTACATGCTATTGCAGAAAAGGCTTTATCAACTTTAAAAGACAAACCAATTGTAATTGATGTTCAAGACGATTTTGCAGATCAATCCTTATTAAAAAAAATTGGTGATAGAGAATATGAGGAATTTTTAAATACTGGTGATGAAAATTATATTTGGAAAAAACCAAAGGATGAGTGGCAAGCGATTTCTTTAAGTTATACATCTGGAACAACTGGAAATCCAAAAGGTGTTGTTTATCATCATAGAGGTTCTTATTTAATGTCAACAGGTAGTGCCGTTGCTTGGAATATGCCAAATAGATTAAATTTTTTAACAGTTGTACCAATGTTCCACTGTAATGGATGGGGGTACCCGTGGACAATACCAATGTTAAATGGAAAAACAGTTTGTTTAAGAGCTATTGATGTAAAAAAAATATTTGAATTAATTGAAAAGCATGACATTACCCATTTTGGAGGCGCACCTATTGTACTTAATATGATAACAGGTGCATCACAAAATGATATCAAAGAATTAAAAAACAAAGTTTATGTTTTAACTGCTGGAGCACCACCTCCAAGTATTATTTTCAAAAAAATGAAAGCATTAGGATTTGAGGTAATGCATGTCTATGGTTTAACAGAAACATATGGACATGTTTTACAATGTGCTTGGAATGATGAATGGAATGGTTTTGAAGAAGATAAAATTAATGAAATTAAAGCAAGGCAAGGTGTGAGATTTCCAAACACAGAAGGAGTAGTTGTTTTAGATCCAGAAACTATGAAACCGGTGCCTAAGGATGGAGAAACCATTGGCGAAATAATGATCAAAGGTAATGTTGTTATGAAAGGATATTTTAAGGACAAAGAGGCTACTGAAAAGGCTATGAAAGATGGATGGTTTCACTCTGGCGATTTGGCAGTTATTTATCCAGATGGATACATCAAGGTTAAAGATAGGTCGAAAGATATTATTATTTCAGGTGGAGAGAATATTTCTTCTATCGAAATCGAAAACACACTTTCTAAGCACCCAGCTGTTTCAATTGTTGCAGTAGTAGCAAAACCAGATGAGAAATGGGGAGAAGTTCCATGCGCATTTATAGAGAAAGTGGCAGATAAAGAGACAAATGAAAAAGAATTAATCGATTTTTGTAGAGAAACTCTAGCAGGGTTCAAAATTCCAAAAAAAATTGACTTCTGTGAACTTCCAAAAACATCAACAGGAAAAATCCAAAAATTTGAATTAAGAAAAAGAGCTAAGGAACTTAATTAGATTTCTTTCAAATAAACAACTTACTTTCTTTACAAATTGATAAAAAGATGACACTAAGCTAAAAAATGAAAAACTTTTCAATTGCAAAATCAAGAAGACTTAGAGGTACGCCTTATACATCAAGAATTGAAAAACAAGGTGTTACAGCTTACACAATATACAATCATATGTTGCTTCCTGCTGCATTTGGTTCTTTAGAAGACTCATATCATCATTTAAAAGAGCATGTTCAAGTTTGGGATGTGGCTGCTGAAAGACAAGTAGAGATTACTGGAAAAGATGCTGCAAAATTGGTTCAACTTATGACTTGTAGAGATCTTTCGAAATCAAAAGATGGAAGATGTTATTATTGTCCAATCATAGATGATAATGCTGGATTAATTAATGATCCAGTTGTTCTAAGATTTAATGAGAATAAATGGTGGGTTTCTATTGCAGATACGGATGTAATCTTATTTGCAAAAGGATTGGCAATTGGAAATAAATTTGATGTAAATATTATCGAACCCGAAGTTGACATTATGGCTGTGCAAGGGCCTAAATCATTTAAATTAATGGAAAAAGTTTTTGGTGAAAAAATAACAAATTTAAAATTTTTTGGTTTTGATTATTTTGATTTTGCTGGAGCCAAACATTTAATTGCTCAATCAGGATGGTCTAAACAAGGTGGATATGAAATATATGTAGAGAATAATGAGGCGGGTTTAAAACTATACGATCATTTATTTGAAATAGGAGATGAGTTTAATATTAGAGCAGGATGTCCTAATTTAATTGAACGTATCGAAAGTGGATTACTTTCTCAAGGAAACGATATGGACAATGCAGACAACCCATACGAATGTGGCTTTGATAAATATATTAATATTGATAGTGATGTTGAATTTCTAGGAAAAGAGAAATTGAAAAAAATAAAGTCTGAAGGAATTAAAAGAAAACTAATGGGCGTTAAAATTGATACTGATAAAATAAGCGTAACTGGTTCAATGAATTTAACAGATGAAAAAAATAATATAATCGGAGAACTAAGATCAGGTTGTTACAATCCAACTTTTAAACAGGTAATTGGTATAGCTATGATAAAAAAACCATATTTTGAAGCAAAGCAAACATTCAAAATTGATATAAATGGTAATAGTTTTAACGGAACAGTTTGCGATTTACCTTTCATTTAGTATAAATCTTTAAAATGACTAATATAGCTATCATCGGTGCAACCGGTAATGTTGGAAGAAAGACACTAGAAGTTATAGAAAAAAAGGATATTAAATTTAATAACCTTTTTTTAGTAGCTTCTTCTAATAGTGCTGGAAAAAAAATAAGTTTTAAGGGCAAAGATTATGAAGTCCACGATCTTGAAAAATATGATTTTTCAAATGCAAATATAACTTTTTTTGCAGCAGGTGGTAAAATTGCAGAACAATATGCAGAAAGTGCAGCAAAATTAACAACTGTAATTGATAATTCTAGTTTTTTTAGAATGGATCCTGACGTTCCACTTATTGTACCTCAAGTGAACGCAGAAAAAATTAATGAAATGAAAAAAAATATTGTGGCAAATCCTAACTGCTCAACAGCTCAGTTAGTATTAGCTCTTAAACCTTTACATGATTTATATAAAATAAAAAGAGTAATAGTTTCCACCTATCAATCTGTTTCTGGAGGCGGAAAAGCACCTATGGATGAATTGATTGAACAAACTAAATCTTATCTTAATGGAAATTCTGTTGAATCTAAAAATTTTACTAAACAAATAGCTTTCAATATCATTCCTCACATTGATGTTTTTTCGGATGATGGATACACAAAAGAAGAATTAAAAATGACTAATGAAACAAAAAAAATACTGGACAATAATATAGAGCTAACAGCTACGTGCGTTAGAATTCCTGTTCTTGTATCACATTCAGAGTCGGTAAATATAGAGTTTGAAAATCCTTATTCTCTAGAACAAATCAGAGAAGCATTAAATAATGCTGATGGTTGTAGCGTTATAGATAAAAGAGAAAATGGAGGATATAGTACACCAATAGAAGCAACTGGTAGTGATGAAACATTTATCTCAAGAATTAGAGATGATAAAACAAAAGAGAATTCAATTAATTTGTGGATCGTTTCAGATAACCTATTAAGAGGCGCCGCATTAAATTCTGTTGAAATTGCAGAAACAATAATGAAAGCAAATCAAAATGGAAAATAATCCTTTATCTCCTCATATTCAAATTTATAGATGGCATGTATCATCTTTAGTTTCAATATCTCATAGAATTACAGGAATAATAAATATATTAGCAATAACTTTAATTTGTATCTTTTTTATTTTTTTTTCATTTAGTGAAGGAAGTCATGAATTTATAAAATTATTCCTCCAATCTATTATTGGAAAATTTTTCATATTGGGTCTTACATGGTCTTTTAGTTTTCAAATCTTAAGTGAGATAAGACATTTAATAATGGATTTTGGTTATGGATTTGAATTAAAAACTACAAAGATTACTGGCTTGATTGTAATATTTGGATCTTTTGTATTAACCGTTTCAATTTATTTAATAGGAAGAAATTTATTGTAATGAGAGCAGTAACAAAAAAGTGGGTATTTCTAAAAGTGAGTTCTCTCATATTAGTACCTTTGATGTTATGGTTTGCTTTAAATTTGGTTAGTATTTACGATAAAAGTTACTTAGAGATATTAACTTTTCTAACTTCTCAACCTTCAAAGTTCATATTTAGTCTTTTTCTTATTTTTGCTTACTTTTTCTCGGCATTAAGCATAAGGGAGGTTTTTGAAGACTATATTAAGGACGAAAAAATCAAAAATGCCGCAAACAAAGCTTTAAATTTTTTTGCTATAACAATTCCTTTAATTACAATATTTTCGGTATTTAAACTAACTATATGAAATCTTATAATATTATAGATCATGAATACGATGTCGTTGTGCTTGGTGCTGGAGGTTCTGGCCTAAGAGCTGCAGTTGGCTTAAGTGAAGCTGGATTAAAAACTGCATGCATTTCTAAAGTCTTTCCAACTAGAAGTCATACATCAGCTGCCCAAGGTGGAATTTCAGCAGCCCTTGGAAATATGGGAGAAGATGATTGGCGTTGGCATATGTACGATACTGTAAAAGGAGCAGATTGGTTAGGCGATCAAGATAGTATTGAATATTTGTGTAAGGAAGCTCCAAAAGCAGTATTAGAATTAGAAAAGTATGGTGTTCCTTTTAGCAGAACTGAAGACGGAAAAATTTATCAAAGACCATTTGGAGGAATGACAAAAAATTATGGAAATGGAATTGTACAAAGAACTTGTGCTGCAGCAGACAGAACTGGTCATGCAATTCTTCATACATTGTATGGTCAAGCACTTAAACATAACACAGAATTTTTTATAGAATATTTTGCATTAGATTTAATTATGAAAGATGGACAATGCAAAGGTTTAATAGCTTGGAATTTAAATGACGGAACTATTCATCGTTTTAGATCTCACATAACAATTATAGCCACAGGGGGATATGGGAAAGTGTATTACTCAGCAACATCCGCACATACTTGTACTGGTGATGGTAATGCAATGGTATTAAGAGCTGGATTACCTCTTCAAGATATGGAGTTTGTACAATTTCACCCAACAGGAATATATGGACATGGAACACTTATTTCTGAAGGTGTAAGAGGTGAAGGTGGATATTTGGTAAACTCTAAAGGTGAAAGATTTATGGAGAGATATGCTCCCAACGCTAAAGATCTTGCATCAAGAGATGTAGTTAGCAGATCAATGTCAATTGAAATAAATGAGGGAAGAGGTGTTGGTAAAGATCAAGACCATGTTCATTTGTATTTAAGTCATTTAGATAAAAAAGTTATTGAAGATAGATTGCCAGGAATTACAGAAGCAGCAAGATTATTTGCAAATGTAGATGTAACTAAAGAACCAATACCAGTTGTTCCAACAGTTCATTATAATATGGGCGGTATACCAACAAATTATAAAGCTGAAGTTTTAACAGTAAATGGGTCTCAAAAAACAGTCCCAGGTTTGATGGCGATTGGTGAGGCTGCGTGCGTATCTGTTCATGGAGCAAATAGATTAGGTTCAAATTCACTTATTGACTTGGTTGTTTTTGGAAGAGCTGCAGCTAAGAGAGCAGCGGAATTAGTAAAACCTGGTACGCCTCACGAAGAAGTTAGTGAAAGCGAAACTGAAAAATGTCTAAATAGATTTGATAAACTAAGGTATGCAGAGGGAGATAACGGAACCGCCGAACTTAGACTGGCGATGCAAAAAACAATGCAGTCTAAATGTGCTGTATTTAGAACTGAAAAGAATCTTAAAGAGGGTGTGGATGAGATCAGAAAAACTTATGACGGCATGGAGTCGATTTCTGTTAAAGATAAATCATTGGTATTCAATACTGATTTAGTTGAGACTTTAGAGTTTGATAATTTAATTAGACAAGCGATAACAACTGTAGATTCTGCATATCACAGAAAAGAAAGCAGAGGAGCTCATGCTCGTGAAGATTATCCGAAAAGAAATGACGAGAAATTTATGAAACATACATTATCTTGGTGTGATGGAAAAAATACTAAAATTGAATACAGAGATGTACATACTTCAACATTAACAAATGAAGTCCAATATTTTCCTCCACAAGAAAGAGTGTATTAATGGTTCAATTAAATTTACCACAAAACTCAAAAGTTAATAAAGGTAAATATTTTAAAGACAAAACCGGTTCAAAGAATATCAGAAAAGTAAATGTTTACAGATGGGATCCATCAACTGGAGAGAACCCAAGAATAGACACATATGAAGTAGACATGGATAATTGTCCATCTAAAGTTTTAGACATACTAAATAAAATTAAAAACGAAATTGATCCAACACTTGCATATAGAAGATCTTGTGCGCATGGAGTTTGTGGTTCTTGTGCAATGAATATGGGTGGAAAAAATGGTCTTGCATGTACTAAGCCACATGCAGAAATTAAGGGAGATATAGATATATACCCTTTGCCTCACTTAAAAGTAAAAAAAGATTTAATAGGAGACTTAAGTGGATTATATAAACAATACCAATCCATTGAACCTTGGTTAAAAAATAATTCAAAAAGTGAAACAACAGAAATTCATCAATCTCCAGAAGATAGAGCTAAACTTGATGGAGCTTATGAATGTATAATGTGTGCTTGTTGTTCTACTTCATGTCCTAGTTATTGGTGGAATGGCGATAAGTATTTAGGTCCTGCAGTTTTATTACAAGCTTATAGATGGATAATGGATAGCAGAGACGAAGATAGAAAGGAAAGACTTCAAAAGGTTGCAGATGAACTTAAGCTTTATAGATGCCACACGATTTTGAACTGCACTAACGCATGTCCAAAAGGATTAAATCCAGCAAAAGCTATTGCTGAGATAAAGAAAATGCTTGCAACCACATAATTACTTATTTAAATACATCCATGAATTTAATTGAGCATTTTATCGATGGTAAAATTATTTCTGGTACATCTGATAGAAAAGGAAAAGTATTTAATCCTGCTATAGGCAAACAAGAGTCTGAGGTTAGACTTGGTACAAAACAAGATCTTGATTTAGCAGTTCAAAAAGCAAAAAAAGCATTTGAAACATGGTCAAATGTAACTCCAATACAAAGAGCTAGAATAATATTTAAATACAAAGAAATAATTGAAAAAAATTCTGACTTGCTATCTAAGATGATTGTATCAGAGCATGGAAAAGTTTATGAAGATGCCAAAGGTTCTCTCACAAGAGGTTTAGAGGTAGTTGAATTTGCATGTGGAATTCCACAAATGCTAAAAGGTGACTTTACAGAAAATGTAGGCACAAACATTGATAGCTGGTCAGTGAGACAGCCATTAGGTGTATGTGCGGGTATTACACCATTTAATTTTCCTGCAATGGTTCCAATGTGGATGTTTCCAATGGCAATAGCTTGCGGAAATACATTTGTATTAAAACCTTCTGAAAAAGATCCATCTTGTCCATTAAAACTTGCAGAGCTATTTAGTGAAGCTGGTTTACCAGATGGGGTTTTGAATGTTGTTAATGGAGATAAAGAAGTTGTAGATGCAATTTTGGAACATAAAGATATATCCGCAGTTAGTTTTGTTGGATCAACACCTATTGCTAAATACATTTATGAAAATGCAGCCAAAAATGAAAAACGTGTTCAAGCTCTTGGAGGAGCTAAAAATCATTGTGTTGTCATGCCAGATTGTGATTTAGATCAAGCAGTAAACGGTCTAATGGGCGCAGCATATGGGTCTGCAGGAGAAAGATGTATGGCTCAATCTGTTGCTGTTGCTGTTGGTAATGTAGGTGACAAACTAGTTGATGAATTATCTAAAAAAGTGGAAGCTTTAAAAATTGGACCAGGCATGGATAAGAATTCTGAAATGGGTCCTTTAGTAACAAAAGAGCATCTTGAAAGAGTAAGAGGTTATGTTGATTTAGGTATTAAAGAAGGGGCAGACCTTGTGGTTGATGGAAGAGATATAAAACTTCAAGGTTATGAAGACGGTTATTATATTGGTGGTTGCTTATTCGATAATGTTAAAAAAGATATGAGAATTTATAAAGAGGAGATATTTGGACCTGTATTATCTGTTGTCAGAGCTAAAGATTTTAACGAAGCATTAAATTTAATTAATGACCATGAGTTTGGTAATGGAACAAGTATTTATACAAGAGATGGAGATGCAGGAAGAACATTTGCAAATCAAATTAAAGTAGGAATGGTTGGAATTAATATCCCTATCCCTGTGCCAGTTGCTTTTCATAGTTTTGGTGGATGGAAGAGATCATTATTTGGAGATCAACATATGCACGGGCCGGAAGGAGTTAGATTTTATACTAAATTAAAAACAATTACTTCAAGATGGCCTTCAGGTGTTAGATCAGATCCTGAATTTATAATGCCAACAATGAAATAGTAAAATGTCAAAAATATCATTAATAGGGGCTGGACAAATAGGTGGAACTTTAGCACATTTAATTGGACTAAAGGAGCTTGTTGATGAAGTAGTATTATTTGATGTAGCAAGTGGAATTGCGAAAGGTAAAGCATTAGATATTGCACAGTCTTCATCCGTTGATGGATTTAATGTAAAATTTTCAGGTACTGATAATTATGAAGATATAAAAAATTCAGATGTAATCATTATTACAGCTGGTGTTCCAAGAAAACCAGGAATGAGTAGAGATGATTTATTAGGAATAAATTTAAAAATTATAAAACAGGTTGCTGAAGGTATAAAGCAGCATGCACCAAATGCCTTTGTTATATGTATTACAAATCCATTAGATGTAATGGTTATGGCTTTTCAAAAATTTTCTGGACTATCGCCTAACAAAGTTGTTGGAATGGCCGGAATATTAGACACATCGAGATTTAAACTGTTTTTATCTTTAGAGTTAAATGTGCCTGTTAGAGAAATTGAGGCAATGGTAATGGGAGGACATGGAGATACTATGGTTCCTCTACCAAGATTTACAAAAGTTTCAGGAAAACCATTATTAGATTTAGTCAAAGAAGGAAAAATATCAAAAGATAAATTAGAAAGTATAAATCAAAGAACTAGAGATGGAGGTGCTGAAATTGTTAAATATTTAGAAAAAGGTTCAGCATTTTATGCACCAGCAGCGTCAGGTGTTGAAATGGCAGAAGCATACTTAAAAGATAGCAAAAAAATGCTCCCTTGTGCTGCACATTTAAATGGACAATACGGAATAAGCAATATTTATGCTGGAGTGCCAGTAATTGTTGGAAAGAACGGTATAGAAAAAATCGAAGAAATTGAGCTAGATGAAAATGAAAAATCTGAGTTTAATAACTCAGTAGATGCTGTAAAAAAATTATGGGAAGCTGCATCCAAAATTGATCCTAGTTTAAATAACTAGTTAATGAATATTCACGAACACCAAGCAAAGAATATACTTAGAAAATATGGAGCTAAAGTTCCGGATGGAGTTTATGCTCTAGATGTAAATGAATTATTGGAAAAAGCTAAAAATCTTAAAACTGATAAATATGTGTTGAAAGCACAAATTCATGCTGGAGGCAGAGGTAAAGCTGGTGGAGTTAAAATAGTAAATGATTTAAAAAGTCTTGAAACAGAGGCAAAATCCTTGCTTGGAAAAAAATTAATCACTCATCAGACAGGACCTAGCGGAAGAATTGTTAAAAGATTATATGTCGAAGTTTCATCTAACATTGATAAAGAATTTTATTTGTCTTGTGTTGTAGATCGTGCGAGCTCAAAGATAGCTTTTATCTCAAGTGATCAAGGGGGTATGGATATAGAAGAAGTCGCAATCAAATCTCCTGAGAAAATTTTAACAACAAAAGTAGATTTAGATAACGAAATATCTGATGAAAATTGTAATAAAATAATAAGTATTTTTAATCTAGATGAAGAAACAAAAGAACAAGGAATTAGTCTAATCAAGTCGATATACAAATTATTTATAGAAACCGATGCTAATTTAATCGAAATTAATCCTTTAATTTTAACAAAAGAAAAAGAGTTGATTTGTTTAGATGCAAAAATGAATTTTGATGGAAATGCTTTATTCAGACATCCAGAGCTAATTGAGTTGAGAGACCTCAATGAAGAAGAAGAAACAGAGATAGAAGCTAGCAAGCATGATTTAGCATATATTAAACTTGATGGAACAATTGGATGCATGGTTAATGGAGCTGGGCTTGCAATGGCAACTATGGACATAATTAAATTATATGGAAAGGAACCAGCAAATTTTTTAGATGTTGGTGGTGGGGCTTCTAAAGAAAAAGTGGCAGCTGCTTTTAAAATAATTTTATCAGATAAAAATGTTAAAGGAATATTGATTAATATTTTTGGCGGAATAATGAGATGTGATGTTCTTGCCCAAGGTGTTGTGGATGCAGCAAAAGAAATAAAAATGAATGTTCCTTTAGTTGTAAGATTAGCCGGAACAAATTTTGAAGAGGGAAAAAAAATACTTGATAATTCAGGTCTTGAGTTAATTTCTGCTTCTGATTTATCAGATGCTGCTAAAAAAATTGTAGAGGCTATTAAATAAATGTCAGTTTTAGTTAATAAAAACACAAAGTTAATTTGCCAAGGTTTTACGGGTAGTCACGGAACTTTTCATTCAGAGCAAGCAATTAAATATGGAACAAATTTAGTCGGAGGAGTTACACCAAAAAAAGGTGGTCAAACTCATTTAGATAGACCAGTATTTAATACAGTAAAGGAAGCAGTCGATGAAACTGGTGCCAACGCAACTATGATTTATGTTCCTGCGAAATTTGCATCCGCAGCAATAATAGAGGCCATTGAAGCTAACTTAGAATTAATCGTTTGTATCACTGAGGGTATACCAGTTCTTGATATGATTAAGGTCAAAAAAAAGTTACTTAATTCAAAATCAAGATTAATCGGTCCCAATTGTCCAGGGATAATTACGCCTGATGAATGCAAGATCGGAATAATGCCAGGAAATATACATAAAAAGGGTTCTGTTGGTATTGTATCAAGATCTGGAACTTTGACCTATGAGGCTGTCGCACAAACTACAGAGAATGATTTGGGACAATCAACATGTATAGGTATAGGTGGTGATCCAATAAATGGTACGAACTTCATTGATTGTTTAGACTTATTTTTAAAGGATGAGGAAACTAAATCAATTTTAATGATTGGTGAAATAGGAGGATCAGCTGAAGAAGAAGCAGCTGAATTCGTAAAAAATCATGAAATAAAAAAACCCATGGTTGGTTTTATTGCAGGTGTTACAGCACCACCGGGTAGAAGAATGGGACATGCAGGAGCCATAATATCAGGTGGCAAAGGCGGTGCCAAAGATAAGATCAAAAAAATGGAAGATTGTGGTATAGAAGTTGCCACATCCCCTTCAGAAATTGGAAAAACATTGTTAAATAAATTGTCCAATTGAAAACAAAATTTAGTATTATATTAAAATAAAATGAGCTCTCCTAAAAATCTGGAATATAAAAAAACATCATTTCTAAATAAAGCTAATAGTGCATTTATTGAGGAAATGTATGTAAAATTTATAAATAAAGATCCATCTCTATCTGAAAGTTGGATTGAATATTTCTCAGGTGTAGATGAGGATATGAAGATATTAGTCGATGAGATAAATGGACCGTCGTGGAAACCTTTCTCAAAAAAAATTAATATAGAAGATGTTGAGAAAACAGCTAAAGAAAATGAAAAAAACAAAGATAATTCTAGCAAGTTTAATTTTCAAGTAATTGCAAATTCAAATAAAAATTCAATAAGTGCCGTAGCCTTGATAAGAGCTTATCGCTTAAGGGGACATCTATTATCAAAATTAGATCCTTTAGAATTGATGAAGTCAGAATATTTAGACGAATTACATCCTGAGTACTATGGTTTTAAAAAAGAAGATTATGACAAAGAAATTTTTCTAAACGGAATAATAAATAAAAAAAGTGCAAATATTAGAGAAATACTGAAGTTTTTAAAAAAAACTTATTGTGGTCCCATAGGTTATGAATACATGCATATTTCAAATCCAACTGAGAGAATGTGGTTTAGAGATAGAGTTGAAAAAGACGAGAATGCACTCAAGTTTACAAAAAATGGAAAGCAAGCAATTTTAAATAAATTAATACAAGCAGAGGGATTTGAAAAATTTTTAAACACAAAATATGTTGGTACTAAAAGATTTGGTTTAGATGGTGGAGAAAGTTTAATACCTGCTCTTGAGCAAATTATAAAAATCGGAGGACAATCCAAAATAAAAGAAGTTAAAATAGGAATGTCACATAGAGGAAGACTAAATGTCTTAGCAAACGTTTTACAAAAGTCTTATAAAAGAATTTTTAATGAATTTGCTGGTGAAATGGATGGTTCAGAAGATGGTGCTGGAGATGTCAAATACCATTTAGGAGCCTCATCTGATAGAGAATTTGATGGAAATCCTGTACATGTTAGTTTAACAGATAATCCTTCACATTTAGAGGCAGTTAATCCTGTTGTTCTTGGCCAAACTAGAGCTAAACAATTTTTTCACCAAGACAAAGAAAGAAATAAAGTTATACCAATATTAATTCACGGCGATGCTGCATTTGCAGGGCAAGGAATAGTAGCAGAGTGTTTTGCGATGTCCGGACTTCCTGGTCATAACACTGGAGGGACAATCCATATTATTGTTAACAACCAAATTGGATTTACAACAAGTCCTAGATTTGCGCGATCTTCCCCTTATCCTTCTGACGTAGGTAAAATGGTTGATGCACCAATCATCCATGTTAATGGAGATGATCCTGAGGCAGTTGTTTACGCAACTAGAATAGCAACTGAGTTTAGATTAAAATTTAATAGAGATGTTGTAATTGATTTAATATGTTACAGAAGATTTGGACATAATGAGGGAGATGAGCCATCTTTCACCCAACCACTTATGTACAAAAAAATTAGATCTCATCCATCTACAATTAAGATTTATGGTGAAAAGCTCGTAAATGAAGGACTTTTTACGAAACAAGATTTAGATCAACAAATTATTGATTTTAAAAATTTATTAGATGATCAATTTAAAAATGCGAAAGATTATAAACCTAAAATTAGGTGGTTTGAGGGAACTTGGTCGAGATATAAACCCGAAAGAGGTAAAGATAAAAGAGGTGTAACTGGATCAGATTTGAAAATTTTAAATAATATTTCTGACAGAATACATGTTTTTCCAACTGATAAAAATATTCACAAAACCATAACAAAAATTATGGAAAATAGAAAAAAAACTATTAATGAAGGCTCAGGAATTGATTGGGCAACAGCTGAGTCTTTAGCATTTGGTTCATTATTAGTTGAAGGTTATCCAGTAAGGTTAGTAGGTCAGGACTCAGGTAGAGGTACCTTTAGTCAAAGACACTCAGTTTTAAGAAATCAAATTGATAATTCAAGGTACATACCTTTAAACAATATATCTAGTAACCAAAAAAATTTTGAAATTGTAGATAGTTTTTTATCTGAACTTGCAGTTTTAGGATTTGAATATGGATACAGTTTAGTAGAACCGAATACATTGACAATTTGGGAAGCTCAATTTGGAGATTTTGCAAATGGTGCACAAGTAATTATTGATCAATTTATATCATCTGGTGAAAGAAAGTGGAAAAGAGCATCAGGACTGGTTATGTTATTACCCCATGGTTATGAAGGACAAGGTCCAGAGCACTCTTCTGCGAGATTAGAGAGATTTTTACAATTATGTGCAAATGATAATTTACAAGTTATGAATTGTACTACACCTGCAAATTATTTTCATGCTTTAAGAAGACAGATGCACCGTGATTTTAGAAAACCTTTAATTATAATGACACCTAAGTCACTTTTAAGAAATAAATATTGTGTATCAAATTTAGAAGATTTTAGTAAAAAAAATTCTTTTCATAGAGTGCTATGGGATCATGCTAGAGATACTAAGCAAAAAGGTTTTATTAAGTTAAAAGAAGATAAAAAAATTAGAAAAGTAATATTATGCTCTGGAAAAATTTATTTTGATCTTCTCGCGGCAAGAGAGAAAATAAAAATCAATGATGTGATTTTGTATAGAATTGAACAACTATATCCTTTCCCTGCAAAAAGTTTGGTTAAAGAGCTAAAACCATTTGCAAAAAATTCAAAATTTTATTGGTGCCAAGAGGAGCCCAAAAATATGGGTGCTTGGTTTGCTGTTAGAGATTATATACAATGGACATTAGAGACTATTAAGGCTAAAAACAATGCAATTTCTTACATTGGAAGAAGTCCAGATGCTACACCTGCTACAGGTTATGCAAGAAGACATAATTCTGAACAACAAGAAATTATAAATAAAGTATTTGAATAAATGAGTGAAAAAATATTAGTTCCAGTTTTGGGAGAAAGTATTACAGAGGCTACGGTCACGAAATGGTTAAAGAAAAAGGGTGATAACGTAGTTGCTGATGAAGCTGTAGTAGAATTAGAAACTGACAAAGTAAACTTAGAAGTTCCTGCACCTGCGAGTGGTGTTATATCAGAGATCAACTCAAAAGATGGTGATACAGTCGAAGTTGGAACTGTATTAGGAATGATTTCAGAAGGTGGTGCTCTTAAAGAAGAAAAGGAAGCTGAGCCGGATAAAGGAAACGTTGAAAAAAATAATGTAATAAATTTAGAAATCGAAAAGAAAAAAGATACAAAAAAAACTCAAGAACCTTTATTGCTTGACGAAGAACCATTGGTATTAACTGATGAAGTTAAAGAAACCAAGCCTATTAAACAAAATAAAATACTTTCTCCTGCTGTAAGAAAAATGGTTGTTGAAAATAAAATTAATTTAGATGAGGTAAAAGGGACAGGTAAAGATGGTAGAATTTTAAAAGGTGATTTAATAAGTTTAATGGGAGCTAACCCTCAACCTAACGAAAGAAAAATTCAATACGGCGAAGAAGAACGAATTAAAATGTCAAGACTAAGACAAACGATTGCTAAACGTTTAAAAGAGGCTCAAAATAATGCAGCTATGCTTACAACGTTTAATGAGGTTGATATGTCAAATATAATTTCAATGAGAAAAGATAACCAAAAAGATTTCCAAAATAGTTATGGAATTAAACTTGGCTTCATGTCCTTTTTTGTGAAAGCTTGTATAGTAGGATTAAAATTATTTCCTGCAATAAATGCTGAAGTTGAAAATGATGAAATGATTTACAAAAATTATTATAATGTGAGCTTTGCAGTAGGAACTGAAAAAGGATTAGTAGTTCCAGTATTAAAAAATGCTGATGAAATGTCTTTTGCGGACATTGAAAAAAACATAAAAGATCTGTCAGACAAAGCAAAAAATGGTAGTCTTACTATAGAGGATCTTCAAGGTGGAACATTTACAATTAGCAATGGAGGTGTGTATGGATCAATGTTATCAACTCCTATTTTGAACCCTCCACAATCAGCAGTTCTTGGAATGCATAATATTGTTGAAAGACCTGTTGTTGTTGATGGTGAGATAAAAGCCAGACCTGTAATGTTTTTAGCATTGTCTTATGATCATAGAATAATTGATGGAAAAGAATCTGTGAGTTTTTTAAAAACTGTTAAAGAAAACTTAGAAGATCCAAGAAGGTTATTTTTAAATTTATAATATGTCAGAAAAATTTGATGTTACAGTAATTGGTGGTGGTCCTGGTGGTTATGTTTGTGCAATTAGATTGTCTCAACTTGGACTTAAAACTGCATGCATAGAGTCTAGAGGATCTCTAGGGGGGACATGTTTAAATATTGGATGCATCCCATCAAAAAGTTTACTTAATTTATCTGAAAAATTCCACAGTGCTAAAAATTTTGAAAAAATTGGAATCGAGACTGGAGAAATAAAACTCAATTTAGATAAAATGATGAAAAATAAAGATAAAGCTGTAACAGTTTTGACTAAAGGAGTTGAATTTTTATTCAAAAAAAACAAGGTCACTTATTTTAAA
This sequence comes from uncultured Pelagibacteraceae bacterium, assembly GCA_902618205.1. GTDB lineage: Bacteria > Pseudomonadota > Alphaproteobacteria > Pelagibacterales > Pelagibacteraceae > Pelagibacter. The sequence goes on from CACMZL010000002.1 coordinate 205,077, forward strand.
GGCAAAGGTTCATTTGAGAACGAGAATTCAATAAAAATTGAAGGCTCTGAAGGCACTAAAATAATTCAAACTGATAAAACAATAATCAGTACAGGATCAGAGCCAGTTTCATTGCCTGGAGTAGATTTTGATGAAGAGAGAATTCTTTCTTCAACTGGAGCCCTATCTATTCCCAAACTCCCCAATAAAATGATTGTTGTTGGTGGAGGATATATAGGATTGGAAATGGGATCAGTTTGGTCAAGACTTGGCACTGAAGTTATAGTCGTTGAATTTTTAGATCATATCACGCCTGGAATGGATCGAGATATTTCAAATGAATTTATGAAAATATTAAAGAAACAAGGTATAAAATTCAACCTTAATACTAAAGTTGATAAAATAACTAAAAACTCTAACGGTGTGACGGTTGAGACTTCACAAAATGATGGCCAAAAAGTTAAACACGATGTTGATGTTGTTTTAATTTCTGTAGGAAGAAGACCTTATACTAAAAACTTAAATTTAGATAAAGTTGGTGTAAAGTTAGATGAAAAAGGAAGAGTCAAAGTAAATAAAAATTTTGAAACAAATGTTAAAAATATTTATGCAATAGGTGATGTTATTGATGGCCCAATGTTAGCCCATAAAGCTGAAGAGGAAGGAATTGCAGTTGCAGAATTAATAGCAGGCCAGTCAGGTCATGTTAATTATGATATTATTCCTGGAGTTGTTTATACATCTCCCGAGGTTGCTTATGTTGGCAAAAGCGAAGAGCAATTAAAAAAAGAAAACATAGGGTACAAAATTGGTAAATTTCCTTTTATGGCAAATTCAAGAGCCAAAGCAATTGATGAGCCAGAGGGTTTTGTAAAAATTTTGGCAGACCAATCAACTGATAAAGTGCTTGGTGTACATATTATTGGTCCTCATGCAGGAGAAATGATAGCTGAGATGGCTGTCGCAATGGAATTTGGAGCTAGTTCCGAAGATATTGCAAGAACATGTCACGCACATCCAACATTTTCTGAAGCTATAAAAGAAGCAGCATTATCAGTAGATAAAAGACAAATTCACTCTTAATAATTATTTTTCTACATTCAATAAAGCAAATCTTTTAAATTTTTCTTCAAGTTTTATTTTATTATTATTTGCAAATTCTTTTATTGCTTTTTCAACACTTTCAATTTTTGTAATACCTGCAAAATCATCACAAACAATTTTAGAGTTATTTTTCATGTTGTCATAAAGTTTTTGTAAATCACTTAAAACAGTATCGTAACTATGGCCTCCATCTAAAAATACGAAATCAATTTCACTTAAAGGAATTTTTTCTAAAGTCACCCTTGTGTCTCCTTCTATTAGCTCAATATTTTGCGAAAATTTCTTTAAAAAATTTTGAACAGATATCTTTGAATTTAAATTTTCTTTTTTTATGAAATTATAATAGATAGTTTTAAGTGGATTCGAAAACTTTTGATTTTCAAGAAATTTAGGTTCGATCTCATCTACACATGATGTTTTAGAAGATCCAAATAAATCTAATCCGTAATATCTAAAATCACTACCAAAATTTTTCGTTAACAATTCACATATATTTCTTGATGTAACACCACAAAAAACACCAATTTCTAGAACATTTTTTGGCTTATATTCCTCAACTAAACTCAAAAAATTGTCCCCATAAGGTTTTTTTAAACCTGATTTTCTCCAGTAATAATTATATTTCATTTGATCTATTTATATATTTTTAAGATATAAAAAAACTAAAATTAAATATTTATGAAATATCCAGTTTTGTTGCCAAATATCTTTGATTATCCTTTTACATATGAAAGTGATATTAAATTAAAAGCAGGAGATTATGTAAAAGTTCCATTTGGTAAGAAAAATATTATTGGTGTAATTTGGGATTTTTTTGAAGAAAAGAATAATAAGGAATTTAAATTAAAATCTATAATTGAAAAAATAGAAATTGAACCGCTAAGTAAAAAGACAATGAATTTTCTAAAGTGGTTTTCCAATTACAATATTGTACCCCTAGGAATGTGTTTAAAACTGCATTTGATTAATGATGAAAATTTAAAAATAAAAAATGACAAAGATTTACTAAAATATGCTCTATCAAATGAAAAAGAAAGTTATCAACTTTCTGAAGAGCAAGATAAAGCCTATAAAGAGTTATCCAAAAATGATACCAGTTTTAGAGTTCATTTACTTCAAGGTACAACCGGTTCTGGAAAAACAATAGTTTATTTTAAAGCTATTGAAAAAATTATAAATATAGGATTGCAAGCTCTAATTTTATTACCAGAAATAGGGCTAACAAATGAGTTTGAAAAAAAATTTAAATCTTATTTTGGATTTGAAGCTGCAGTTTGGCATTCAAAAGTCAGCCCAAAAAAAAGAAAAATTATATGGAATGGATTATCAGCAGGAAAAATTAAAGTAGTACTCGGAGCAAGATCGTCCTTATTTCTGCCATTCAAAAAATTAGGTTTGATAACTGTAGATGAAGAGCATGATCAATCTTATAAACAAGATGAAGGAATTATCTATAATGCTAGAGATATGGCAATATCAAGAGCTAAACACGAAAACATTCCAATAAATTTAGTAACTGCAGTTCCATCAATCGAAACATACGAAAATATTAAAATTAAAAAATATAATTACTCAAGATTACTTAATCGATATAAAGGTGCAAATTTACCCAAACACCATGTTATCGATCTTTATCAAAATCAACTAGCGACCAAAAGTTCTATATCTCTTAAAACTCTTGAAAAAGTAAAAGAACATTTAAATAAAAAAGATCAAGTTCTATTTTTCATAAATAGAAGAGGTTTTGCACCCTATGTTTTATGTAAAAAATGTTTAAATGTTTTTACATGCCCAAGGTGTTCTATAAATTTAGTATTTCACAAAAATAAAAAAATTCTTTTGTGTCATTACTGTGGATATAATTCAAAATTAAATAGAGATTGTAAAAAAGGAAATGTTTGTGAGTTTGTATTTAGTGGACCTGGGGTAGAAAAAATTGCAGAGGAAGTTAAAAACCTTTTTCCTAATAAAAAAACAATAATTTTTTCTAGCGACACAATGAATAAAGTATCTGGCAAAGATAAATTGAATAAAATTATATCTGGTGAAATAGATATTCTTGTAGGTACTCAATTAATATCAAAAGGATTTCACTTTCCAAAATTGAATTGTATTGTTGTATTAGATATTGATTTAACTTCTCAAGGACATGATCTTAGGAGCACTGAAAAAAATTTACAACTTTACCACCAGTTATCAGGAAGAGCAGGTAGAACCGGCAAACCAGCTAATATTTATTTCCAAACATACAATTTAAAACCAGAAGTTATAAATCAAATTACAAATGAAGATCCTTTTAAATTTCTAGAAAATGAATTAAATTTAAGAAAGAGGAATAATTTACCGCCCTACGAAAGATTTATCGCTTTAATCTTATCTTCATCAAATGAAAAAAAACTTGATATAGATGCCGTAAAACTTAAAAATATTTTATCAAAGTCTATAGATGCAAAAATTTTAGGACCAGTAAATGCTCCAATATATAGAATTAATCAAAAATTCAGAAATAGACTATTAATAAGGGCAAAAAAAACATCTAGTGTTCAGAAAAAATTGAAAGATGTATTGAAAGATTTTCAACTCTCCAAAGGAATGAAACTTTCAGTTGATGTTGACCCTATCAGCTTCAATTAGCCCATTAAATCTTACCATTTTTCACAATCTGAGCCTTGAAGACTGATAATTCGTATGTTATCTAAGCGAAATTTTAAACATCTTCATAATTGAAAGTATAAATTGAGCGAAAATAAAATATCAATAACTTCTAATAACAGTTATGCTCAAGCATTATTTGAGCTGGCTAACGAAGATAAATCTCTGGTAAAAATAGAGGAACAAGTCGTTGCAATAAGTAAGCTCATAAATGAAAGTGAAGAATTTAGATATTTAATCAAAAACCCTACGACTAGCATTGAGGATTTAATTAAAGTTATTGAAACAATTTCTGAAAAAAACAATTTTGATAATCTTTTAAAAAGATTTCTTGTTTTTTTAATTCAAAAAAGAAGATTTTTTTATTTAGAAAAAATTTTAAGTGACTTTATAGAGGTATGTTCGAAAGCTAGAGGTGAAATAAAAGCAGAGCTTTTTTCAGCTAAAGAACTTAATGAAACAGATATTTCTAAAATTAAAGAAGAGCTATCTCAAAACTTTGGAGCAAAGATACAGTTAAATTATAAATTTGACCCAAGTTTAATTGGTGGCTTGGTATTAAAAGTAGGAAGTACAATGGTAGATAATTCTATTAAAAATAAACTGCAACAAATTCAAAAACAAATGATAGAGGCATAAATGGAAATAAATCCTTCAGAAGTAACAAAAATATTAAAAGAACAGATAAAAAAACTTGGCGATAGAGCTGAGGTTTCAGAGGTCGGACAAGTATTGTCTGTTGGAGATGGAATTGCAAGAATTTATGGCTTGGATAATGTTCAAGCAGGAGAAATGGTTGAATTTTCTGATGGCTCTAAAGGAATGGCATTAAACTTAGAGAGTGACAACGTTGGTGTTGTTATATTTGGCGATGATAGAGAAATTAAAGAGGGGGATACTGTAAAAAGAACTGGTGCGATTGTTGATGTACCAGTTGGAAAACAACTTTTAGGAAGAGTTGTTGATGGATTAGGAAATCCAATTGATGGAAAAGGAGCTTTAGATAAAAGTTTAGAAAGAAAAAGAGTTGAAGTTAAAGCTCCAGGTATTATTCCACGACAATCAGTTGGTGAACCAATGCAAACAGGTTTAAAAGCAATTGATAGTTTAATTCCTGTTGGAAGAGGGCAAAGAGAACTTATAATTGGAGATCGTCAAACCGGTAAAACCGCAGTAGCTATCGATACAATTATCAATCAAAAGAAAATTAATGAGTCAGACGATGAAAGTAAAAAACTTTATTGTATATATGTTGCAATTGGACAAAAAAGATCAACGGTTGCTCAGATTGTAAAAACTTTAGAGGACGCTGGTGCAATGGAATATACAACTATAGTTTCCGCAACAGCTTCAGACTCTGCGCCTCTTCAGTTTTTAGCTCCTTATACAGGATGCACAATGGGAGAATATTTTAGAGATAATGGAATGCATGCTTTAATTATTTACGATGATTTATCTAAGCAGGCAGTTGCATATAGACAAATGTCATTATTATTAAGAAGACCACCGGGGCGTGAAGCATACCCTGGGGATGTGTTCTATTTACATAGTAGATTATTAGAGAGAGCTGCTAAATTAAGTGATGAAAATGGTGGAGGTTCTTTAACTGCGCTACCAATTATTGAAACACAAGCAGGTGATGTTTCTGCATATATTCCAACAAATGTAATATCAATTACAGATGGGCAAATATTTTTAGAAACTGAACTATTCAATCAAGGAATAAGACCAGCAGTAAACGTTGGATTATCCGTATCTAGAGTAGGATCAGCTGCACAAACTAAAGCTATGAAATCTGTAGCTGGATCAATTAAATTAGAGTTAGCTCAATACAGAGAAATGGCAGCTTTTGCTCAATTTGGATCTGATTTAGATGCATCTACACAAAAACTTTTAAATAGAGGTTCGAAGTTAACTGAACTTTTAAAACAAGGGCAGTATTCTCCCATGACAGTTGCAGAACAAGTTATATCAATTTTCTGTGGCGTAAAAGGTTATTTGGATGATATTGAACTTAAAGATGTAGCAGACTTTGAAAATAAAGTTCTACAAAAGTGTAAATCTGATAAGCCTGAGATTATGAAGTCTATTGCCAAAACCGGAAAGATTGAGGAAGACATTGAAAAACAATTAGTAGAATTAATTAAAGGAATTAAATAATTATAAATGCCAAGTTTAGACGATCTCAGAAAAAGAATTACGAGTGTTAAATCAACTCAGAAAATAACAAAAGCTATGAAAATGGTGGCTGCAGCTAAGTTGAGAAAAGCACAAGAGAATGCTGAAAAAGGCAGACCATATTCTGAAAAAATGAACAATGTAATTTTAAATCTTTCAAAAAGTATAACAGATAAAGAAAATGCTCCTAAGTTACTGGTTGGGACAGGTGAAGAGAAAGTTCATTTATGTATTGTACTCACTGCTGATAGAGGTTTATGCGGAGGTTTTAATACTAACATTATTAAAAAAGCAAAAAGTTATTTCGAAAAAATAATATCTGAAAATAAAACTTTAAAAATTATTACTGTTGGATCTAAAGGATATGATCAACTTAAAAGACAGTATAAAAGTTATATTGTAGAGAACATTTCTTTCAAAGAGTCAAAAAATATAAATTACTTTGATGCAGATAAAGTAGGTAAAATTATAATTGAAAAATTTGAAAAAAATGAATTTGATGTTTGCGCAATATTTTACAATAAATTTAAAAATGTAATTACACAAATTCCACAAGAACAACAAATAGTTCCACTTAATGAAGATAAAGATGATAAAGATGTTTCTGGTAATGATAATGACTATGAGTTTGAACCAGATGAAGATGAGATTTTAAGTAATTTATTGCCAAAAAATATTTCAACGCAAATATTTAAAGCAATGTTAGAGAATTCTGCCAGTGAGCAAGGTTCGAGGATGACAGCAATGGATAATGCAACCAGAAACGCAGGCGAATTGGTTGATAGGCTTACAATTGAGTATAATAGAAGCCGTCAAGCAGCAATAACAAAAGAGTTAATTGAAATTATATCAGGAGCAGAAAGTTTATAATTATGAGCAAAAAAGGAAACATAACACAAGTAATTGGTGCAGTCGTTGACGTAAAATTTGATGGAGAACTGCCAGAAATATTAACAGCCTTAGAGTGTGATAATGGAGGTAATAGATTAGTTTTAGAAGTTGCGCAGCACCTTGGAGAGTCAAGTGTTAGAACCATTGCTATGGATAGTACAGAGGGACTCAAAAGGGGTGATGAAGTAAAAGATACAGGCGCTCCAATTCAAGTTCCAGTAGGTCCAGAAACATTAGGACGAATTGTAAACGTTATAGGTGAACCAATCGATGAGAAAGGACAAATTTCTACTAAAGAAAATTGGCCTATACACCGACAAGCTCCTTCTTTTAATGATCAGTCTACAGAAACAGAAATTCTAGTAACTGGAATAAAGGTAATCGACTTATTAGCACCTTATGCCAAAGGTGGAAAAATTGGATTGTTCGGAGGAGCAGGAGTTGGAAAAACTGTAATTATAATGGAACTTATAAATAATATAGCTAAGGCCCACGGTGGATTTTCAGTATTTGCTGGAGTGGGAGAGAGAACTAGAGAAGGGAACGATTTATATCACGAAATGATCGAGTCAGGAGTGATCAAGCCAGAGGGAACTGGATCTAAAGCAGCATTAGTTTACGGACAAATGAATGAGCCTCCTGGAGCTAGAGCTAGAGTAGCTTTAACTGGTCTTACTGTGGCAGAGTATTTCAGGGATCAAGAGGGTCAAGATGTTTTGTTCTTTGTTGATAACATTTTTAGATTTACTCAGGCAGGTTCAGAAGTATCAGCTCTTCTAGGAAGAATTCCTTCAGCGGTTGGTTATCAGCCTACTCTTGCAACAGATATGGGAAACCTGCAAGAAAGAATTACAACAACTAATAAAGGATCAATTACATCTGTTCAGGCAATTTATGTACCTGCAGATGATTTAACAGATCCAGCTCCAGCAACTTCTTTTTCACACTTAGACGCAACGACTGTACTCTCAAGACAAATTGCTGAATTAGGTATTTACCCAGCTGTTGACCCTTTGGATTCTACTTCTAGAATTTTAGATCCAAGAGTTGTTGGTGATGAACACTATCGAGTAGCAAGATCTGTTCAGAAAATTTTACAAACATACAAATCTTTGCAAGATATTATTGCAATTCTAGGAATGGATGAGCTATCAGAGGATGATAAACTAACCGTTGCTAGAGCTAGAAAAATTCAAAGATTTTTATCACAACCTTTCTTTGTGGCTGAAGTATTTACAGGATCCCCAGGTAAACTTGTAGATTTAGAGTCAACAATTAAAGGGTTTGACGCAATATGCAAAGGAGAATATGACCATCTTCCTGAAGCTGCTTTTTATATGGTTGGCACAATAGAAGAAGCAATAGAAAAAGCTGAAAAAATGGCAAAAGATGCAGCTGCTTAATGAGTAATCTCTTTAATATAGATATTGTTAATCCAGAACAATCTTTTCTTTCTAAAGACAATGTATTTGAAGTTGTAATTCCTGCTGTAGAAGGAGAGATTGGTATTCTTAAAGACCATATTCCAATTATCTCTTTTTTAAAACCAGGTATAATTAGAGTATTCTCTGGGTCCGAGGAACAAAGTTTTTATGTTGAAGATGGTATTGTCGAATTTAAAGACAATACATTATCTGTATTAACTAGTTCAATTTTTGATTTAAAGGATGCTGATAAAAATTTTGTATCTGAATCGATAAGTAGCGCTGAAGCAGAATTATCAAAAGATAATATTGATGATCAAAAGAGATTTCTTTTAAATCACAAAGTCGAAGTTCTAAAATCTATAAGTATTAATTAACTACTTTTTCTATTTCTTTTTGAATTTCTTGGTAAACATGAAGTTTAAAATCTACAACTTTAGTTGTTAAATCTTTAATATCTATCCATTTCCAATCTAAAAATTCAGGATGTTTAGTTTTAATGTTAATTTCATTTTCCTCTCCATTAAACTTTACAATAAACCACTTTTGCTTTTGTCCTTTATATTTTCCTTTCCAAATAATTCCTAAGAGGCGGTCAGGAAGATCGTAAGTTGTGTATTTGCTTATTTCTTTAATTAGCTTTACTGACTTTATGCTTGTTTCCTCTTCAAGTTCCCTCAACGCTGCATCAAAATAATTTTCACCCTCATCAATACCGCCTTGAGGCATTTGCCAAAAATCAGCAGGATTATCAATTCTTTTTGCAACAAATAACTTGTTTTCTTTATTTAAGACTGCGATACCAACACCATTTCTTAATGGAAGTTTTTGAAATTTTTCTTTCATTCTTAACCATTTAATAATTTAAGAGCAAATTCCAACTGGTTATCAGTATCTGTATTTATTCTAAATTCATCTGAACCTTCAGCAATAACTATATCTGGATTTACACCTACTCTTGAAATTGATTTACCTGATGGGAGATAATATTTAGAAACAGTAAGTCTTATGGCACCTTCATTATCTAAAGGAATAATTGACTGAACTGACCCTTTTCCATATGTACTCTCTCCTACTAATATTGCTCTTTTGTGATCTTGTAGTGCTCCTGCAACAATTTCAGACGCTGATGCAGACCCATAATTAATCAAAATAACCATTGTTTCTCCATCAATAATATCTCCTTTTTTTGCAAACCATTTTCTATTTTCATACTTTCTTTTACTTTTTGTTGAAACTATTTCTCCATTTTCTAAAAAATAATCTGAAATCTTTATTGCTTGAGATAACAATCCACCAGGATTATTTCTTAAATCTAATATGTAATTTTTAATTTTCTTATTTTTCTTAAATTCTTTAATTTTATTTTTTATTTGTTTACTACTATTTTCATTGAATGATGTTAGTCTTATATAAGCTGTCTGATCATCTTTTATTTCAGACTTTACAGATGCAACTTGTATAATTTCTCTTGTAATTGTAAATATGAGTGCTTTTCTTTCTCCCCTTCTTCTAACGGTAATTTCGATATCAGATCCAACTGGGCCTCTCATTAATTCTACAGCTTCAGAAAGAGTTTTTCCTTGAACTTGAACATCATCAATTTTAACAATATAATCTCCAGCTTTAACGCCAACCTCCTCAGCTGGTGAGTTATCAATTGGAGAAATTACTTTTACGACACCAGCCTCCATACTGACTTCAATACCCAATCCTCCAAATTCTCCGCTAGTCTCAGTTTGCATATTTTTAAACGAGTCCGGAGACATATATGCTGAATAGGGATCCAAAGATTGCAAAACACCGTTTATAGCAGCATCCATTGCTTCACTCTGATTTACTTCATCAACATATTCTTTATTAATTTTATCTAATACTTCGCTGAATAAATCGATTTTTTTGTAAATATCGTTTTCATTACTCAAAATTGGGTTTGTAAATATGAAAAAAAATAAAGAAGCTATTAAGTATATTTTTTTCATATGATCAGTTTTTCTTTAGGAATTAATTCAGACCACATTTTTTCTAATTCGTAAAATTTTCTTTTTTCAGGATTAAAAATATGAACTATTAAGTCTATTCCATCTACAAGCTTCCAATCATTGCTATCTTTTCCTTCAATCTTACAATTATTCACACCATTAATTTTTAATTTTTCAAAAACTTGTTCAGATAAAGCTTGAATATGTCTTGATGATGTACCACTAGCTATAATCATGAAGTCCGCAACTGATGATTTTCCTTCGAGATCTATTGAAACTATGTCTAAGGCTTTATTAATATCAAGCGTTTTGATTATTTCATCTTTAAGAGCTGATATTTTTTCCATTAATTAAATAAAGAGTATCAAATTTTTCTTAATTGAGAAGATGAAATATTGACTTTATTAAACTTTATAAATTCAACTGCTTTTTTATTATATTTCTTAAATGATTTAGATCTAAAAGCCTTTAATTTGTATCCATTTCGATCAAATACCAATATTTTGCACATTTTAGTTATTGAATTGTACCCTTTCCATTTATGAAAATTTATTAGGTTATCGGCCCCCATTAAAAAAAATATTTCTGAATGTTTAAATTTTTTTTTTAAATATTTAATTAAATCTATTGTACGATTAGATTTTATTATATCTTCAAAACATTTAACTTTTATAAATTTATTATTTTTATTAATTTTTTTTGCATAAGCTGTTCTTTTATATAGATCATTTGGATTATTTTTTTTAAATGGATTTTGTTTTGTTATAGCCCATATAACTTGGCTCAAATCATAATTTTTTTTTGCTAATTTAGAAATTCTTACATGACCAACATGCGCTGGATCAAACGATCCACCGAGTACACCAATTTTTTTATTTTCTAATTTGCCCTGTACCATAAACTTCATATTTATAACTTACTAACTGATTTAGACCGACAGGACCTCTTGGTGGCAAGGTGTTTGTTGAAATTCCAACCTCTCCACCAAAACCAAATTCTCCTCCGTCAGCAAATTGTGTTGATGAATTTTGAATAGCAATAGAGCTTTTTACATTCTTAATAAAGAATTTTGCTGTATTATTGTTTTTGGTTACTATTGCATCTGTATGCATAGTTCCATATTTGTTGATATGGGCAACTGCTTCTTTGACATTATTCACTAATTTAACTGAAATAATCGGTGAAAGATGTTCTTTTGACCAAGTATTATTATTTGCAGGATATGTTTTGCCTTTAAATAATTTATTTATTTTTTTTTCAGCTAAAATTTTACAACCACTTTTAGCTAGTGAATTTAAAATTAAATTCACTGATTTCGATTTACTTTTATGTATTAAGAGAGTTTCAGTTGCACCACATATACTAGTATTTCTCAACTTAGCATTCAATACTATTTTGTTTGCCATATTATCTTCTGCCTCTTTATCAATATATGTATGACAAATTCCTTCCAAATGACCAATAACTGGAACCTTTGAAAGTTGTTTAACTTTTTTTACTAAATTTTTTCCGCCTCGTGGTATTACAACATCAATGGAGTTTTCCATTTTTGATAATAAATAATCGACGAGTTTTCTGCTCTTGTTATTTATAAATTGGACATAATTTTCGTTTACTTTATTTTTTTTTAGCGCTTTCCTAAATAAATTTACTAAAATTTTATTACTATTGTAGGCTTCGGAACCACCTCTTAATATAACAGCATTTCCAGATTTAAAACATAGTGCTGATACATCCGAAGTAACATTGGGTCTACTTTCAAATATTACACCTATAACTCCTATTGGTATTGTAACTCTTCTAATTTCAAGTCCATTTGGCCTTTTCCATTTGGAAGTTACTTGATCTATAGGATCTTTAAAAGAAGTAATAGTTTTAACAGAGTCAATTATACTTTTTAATTTATTATTACTAAGAGTGAGTCTTTGAATTAAGTTTTCTTTTAATTTTTTTCCTCTTGCATAAAAAATATCTTTCTTATTTTCGCTAATAATTTTATTCTTATTAATCTCAATTAATTTTACAAAATCTTTTAAAACTTTATTTTTTTTTTTTGGACTAATACTTGAATTCAAAGCTTTTCTAGAATTCAATCCAATTTTTTTAAGTAGTTTACTCATTAAATTTTAACCATATCATCTTTATGTATAACTTCAGACTTTGTAACATAGCCTAAAAGATTACTAATTTTGTTAGAATGTTCTCCTTTTATTTTGGATATCTCATCAGATGTAAAACTGCTCAACCCTCTAGCAAATTCTTTGTTATTTTTATCTAAAATTCTAACATGATCACCTTTAACAAATTTTCCTGAAACTTTTCTAATACCTGCAGCTAATAAACTTTTTCCATTTTTTAAAGCATTTAAAGCACCATCATCTATAATAATTTCTCCTTTTGGAGATATAGAGCTAATTATCCATTTTTTTCTTGCATCTAATTTAGATACTTTTGGCAAAAACCATGTCCCAGAATTATGTTCTAGTATATTTTTAATTGGTCTTTTAATTAAACCATTTGCAATAGCCATATAGCAACCCGAGACTTGACATACTTTTGCAGCATCAATTTTCGTTTTCATTCCACCAGTACCATACTCACTTGTGCTTTTACTTGAAAAATTTTCAATTTTAGAATCAATATTTTTTATTTCTTTAATCAATTTAGCATTTTTATGAATTTTTGGGTTTTTAGAATACAATCCATCAACATCAGACAATAATATTAAGCAATCTGCGCCTGATATTTGTGCAACTCTTGATGCTAATCTGTCATTATCTCCGTATTTAATTTCAGAAGTTGCAATACTATCATTTTCATTAACAACAGGTACAAAATTAAGCTCAAATAAGTTTTCGAAAGTTCTTTTAGCATTTATAGCTCTTCTTCTTTGTTCTGTATCTTCTAAAGTAATTAGAATTTGAGAAATATTTATTTTATTTGAGTTAAATGTCTTTTTAAAAAGATTCATTAATTCTATTTGTCCAATTGATGCAACAGCTTGACTTTTATCAAGTTTTAAAGTTTTTTTATTTAATTGTAATTTTTTACACCCTAAAGCAATTGCTCCAGAACTCACTATAACAATGTTCTTTTTAAGTTTTTGTAACTCTTTAATATCTTTAGCAAATTCCAAAAGCCATTTTTCTCTAATAACTTTATTGTCATTTATTAATAAAGATGAACCTATTTTTATTACTACAGTTTTGGATTCCTTAAGATACATGGTTTACCAACTTTGACTTTATATCTGATACTGATTTTTTATCCATTGTTGACATTAAAAAGATATTTTTTTTTAATTTATTCTTGAGTTTTTTTATCTTCTCTTTTATTTCCTCTTCATCAATTAAGTCAGTTTTATTTAAAACTACTATTTCTTTTTTTTTAACTAAATCTTTACTGTATTTTGATAATTCCTTTCTGACTTGATTGTAAGAAATAAATAAATCATCTTCAGTTATATCTATTAAATGCAGCAAAGTTTTGCACCTTTCTATATGTTTTAAAAACTTTATTCCAAGACCAGTTCCAGTATGAGCACCCTCAATTAAGCCTGGTATATCTGCTAAAGTAACTTCTTTGTCATCATAACTAGCAACACCAAGATTTGGATTAATTGTAGTAAATTTATAGTTTGCTATTTTTGGATTTGCACTCGTCATTGATGCAAGCAAGCTGGATTTCCCAGCATTGGGCAATCCTATGATACCGATATCAGCAATTGTTTTTAGTTGAAGCCAAATCCAAAATTCCTCTCCTTGACCCCCTTTTGTAAATTTCTTTGGGGCTCTGTTGGTTGAGGACTTAAATCTTGTATTTCCAAATCCTCCTTTACCTCCGCTTGCTACTAAAAATTCATCTTTCTCACTTTTAAAATCATAAATAAGTGTTTTATTATCTTCTTCAAATACTTGTGTTCCTAAAGGTACTTTTAAATATAAATCTTCACCACCTTTCCCAGTTTTGTTTTTTCCGCTGCCATCCTTTCCTCTTTCAGCTTTGAAGTGTTGTTGATACCTGTAATCAATCAAAGTATTAAGATTTCTTTCACTAATAAGAATTACAGATCCTCCTTTCCCTCCATCGCCGCCATCAGGGCCACCAAACTCTACAAATTTTTCCCTACGAAAACTTGGAGATCCCGACCCTCCGTTGCCAGCTTTTACATATATCTTAACTTGATCTAGAAATTTCATATAACAACTATGTGAGTGTTGTATCTATTAATTGGGCTTTACAGAAACGTAAGTTCTATCAGATTTTGATTTTTTAAACTCTACTTTACCTTTAACAACTGAAAATATCGAATGGTCTTTACCCATGCCAACATTTTCTCCAGGAAATATTTTAGTTCCCCTTTGTCTTACAATAATGTTGCCAGGCACAACTATCTCGCCACCATATTTTTTCACACCAAGTCTACGACCTGCACTATCTCTTCCGTTTCTTGACGATCCACCTGCTTTTTTCGTTGCCATAAATTACTTTTTATTTAGCTGCTTCCTTAGTTTCAAGTGTTTTTTTTGATTGTATTTCTTTTCTTTTTTCTGCTTCAGAAATAACTTTACCATCTTTTGAATAGATTTTACTTATTCTTACCATTGTAAATTTTTGTCTATGACCATTTTTTCTTCTCGAATTTTGCCTTCTCCTTTTTTTAAAAATAAGAACTGTTCTATTTTTTGCATTTTTTATTAATTCAGCTTCAACTTTAGCTCCACTAATTGTCGGCTCTCCTAACTCTAAATTTTTATCATCTCCGTAAGCTAGTATTTCATTAAACTCTATTTTTGAATTTTCTTTTGAATCTTCGAGCTTTTCAACTTTGAGAATCTCTCCAGCTTTCACTTTATACTGTTTACCACCTGTTTGAATTACCGCGAATGACATAGTTAGCCCTAATTTTTATAGTCAGCAATATAGTCTGGGTTGCATCATAGTCAAGGTTAATAACTTAGAAATTATCCTTTAAATCCCTCAATTTTTTGAAATTTTCTAGATCGTTTGACTTAAGAAAAATGTTACAATTAAGTTCCTCACCAATCGTTGACGGCATACTAGTTTTACCTAGTTTAATTTTTTCTTTAATTTCTTTAATTTTGTTTAGTAATTCATTGTTATTGGAATCTTGTGCTAAACAAAATTCAGAATTCTTTAAAGTATATTCATGTCCACAATAAATTTTTGTATCTTTATCTAAACTTTTTAAAACTTGTAGTGAGTTGTACATTTGCTCATAACTCCCTTCAAAAATTCTTCCACATCCCATAGAGAATAAAGTATCTCCTGTAAAAATTAACTTATTTTTAAAAAAATGAAAACAGATATGACCTATTGTATGGCCAGGGACATGATATATTTTTGCTTCAAAAATATCCTTCTTCCAAATTTCACCATCACTTAAGCAAATATCAATTTGAGGTATTCTATTTTTATCTCCAATATAACCTATTACCTCTGCATTAAATTTTTTTTTTAATTCTTCATTCCCGCCAACATGGTCATAATGATGATGTGTATTTAATATATATTTTAAATTTAATTCATTTTTCTGTAAATAATTTATAATTGGATCTGCTTCACCAGGATCAACAACACAACAATTTCTATTTGCTTCATTAATTAAAATGTAAGAAAAATTATCTTCCAGACACTTAATAATTTCTACTTTCATTTAACTTTCTATTAAAAATATACCTAAATGAGAGTCAAGATTTTTATAATTTAAATTTGATTTATTTATTTCTGAAATTCGACTTTTTTTTAAAGCGATAGACTTAAATATTTTAATATTCTTACTACTGCAAAAATTATAAAAATCTTTAATTGTGCACATATGTAAATTTGGTGTATTATACCATTCATGAGGTAAATTTTCTGTTACAGGCATTGTGCCTTTAAACAGTAATTGTAGTCTAACTCTCCAGTAACCAAAATTAGGTATAGTAACAATTACTTTTTTTCCTACTTTTAGTAATTCATTAATTACTAATTCAGGATTAAGAAAAGCTTGTAATGTTTGGCTTAAAATAACATAATCAAAAGACGATTTAGGAAATTGTTTTAAATCGCTTTCAGCATTCCCCTCAATTACAGTTAATCCTTTTGATAAACAATTTTGAACTTTTTCTTTAGATATTTCTAGTCCACGAATATCTTTAGTTTTGTTTTCTTGTAAAAATTTCATCAAGTCTCCATTGCCACAACCGACATCTAGAACTCTAGTATTTTCCTCTATCAAATTAGATATAATGTTAAATTCTTCTTTCATTTATAACTTTGTAGGTTGAATTAATATAATCGCCAAGTGTCTTTAGGAAACTTGGAACATCGAGCAAAAATGAGTCATGCCCCTTATCAGATTCTATTTCTACAAATCCGACATCTGCACCAATAGAATTTAGTGCTATAACTATTTCTCTATTCTCCGATGTTGGATACAACCAATCTGATGTAAATGATATTACAAAAAATTTTGTTTTAGTTTCTTTGAATGCATCAGATAAGTTTCCTTTGTACTGTTTGGATAAGTCAAAATAATCCATTGCACGAGTTATATATAAATAACTATTAGCATCAAATCTATCAACAAACACAGATCCTTGGTATCTAAGATAACTCTCAATTTGAAAATCTGCCTCAAATCCATATCTTAGGCTATCCCTATCTTGCAATTTTCTTCCAAATTTTTCCTGCAATCCTTTTTCAGAAAGATAAGTAATATGTGCTGCCATTCTTGCTACCGCTAACCCTTTGTCAGGATTTAATTTGTAATTACTATAAAATCCATTTTCCCACTTACTGTCAGCCATAATTGCCTGTCTTCCTAATTCATTAAACGCTATGTTTTGTGCCGAGTGACTAGATGTGCAAGCAATCGGTATTGCAAGTTTTGCTTTATCTGGAAAATTGGCAACAAATTGAAGTACTTGCATTCCACCCATTGAACCACCTACTACAGCAAAAAGTTTTTCAATTTCTAAATATTTAATTAGCTCATATTGAGCGTTAACCATGTCGTTAATAGTTATAATTGGAAAATCAGTTCCTATTTGTTTACCAGTGGACTCATTTATTGTGCTAGGTCCGTAAGATCCCATGCAGCCTCCAATAACGTTTGCACAAATTACAAAAAATTTATTTGTATCAATTGGCTTATTTTCCCCAACAACATAACTCCACCAACCATCTTTATTAGTTATTGGGTTTTTTCCAGAAACATATTGATCTCCAGTCAAAGCATGGAAAACTAATATTGCATTACTTTTTTCACTGTTTAATTCCCCATATGTCTTATATGCTATTGGAAATTTATTAATTTCCTTACCACAATCCAATTTAAGGGGATTTGATATAATTATTTTTTTTGTATCAATATTCTTATTCATAATAATTGTACTGATTGAATTGTGAGAAAAAAAACATTTTAGCGGTTTTTTTATAGCGCTCGCAATTCAGTATAAATCAGCGCATGCAGCTTTTACTTCAAAGGAATTTATATGTCAAATATTGCTCAATTAATTATTGTTTTATCTAGTTAAAAGACTATTTATAGTGAAATATTTACTATGACATTGCTAAGATTTAAAAACATAAAATTACAGAGTTACAAACCAGGAAAATCCTTATTGGCTGGTAATAAAAATATTATTAAGTTATCTGCAAATGAATCTGCTTTAGGTGTCAGTAAAAATGTTGAAAAAATTGTTAAGTCTAAATTTGATATATCAAAATATCCAGACAGTAAATTTTCGGAATTAACACAAAAAATATCAAAGAAGTATGGTTGTGATAAATCCAAGATAATTTGTGGCTCTGGTTCTGACGAAGTAATTCAAATGCTTTGTCAATTGTTCCTTAGAGAAAATGATGAAGTTGTTGTTCCCCAGTACAGTTTCCTCATGTATAGGATATACTCCAAAATCATTGGGGCAAATGTAAAATTAGCTAAAGAAATTAATTTTAAAGTTTCAGTTAAAGAAATTCTTAAAAAGACATCAAAAAAAACAAAAATTGTTTTTATTGCAAATCCAAATAATCCAACAGGCACTTATTTAACAAAAAACGAGTTATTAGACTTAAGGAGAAGATTAAATAAAAATATTTTATTGGTTGTTGATGATGCATATTTTGAATATATGAAGAATAAAGATTACAAATCTGGAATTGAGTTATTTAAAAACTCTAAAAATGTATTTATTTTAAGAACATTTTCAAAAATCTATGGTCTAGCTTCATTAAGAATAGGCTGGGGATACGGTGATAAATCTATAATTAAAGAATTATATAAAATTAAACCACCTTTTAACGTAAATAAATTTGCTCAAATTTGTGCTGTTGAATCACTTAAAGATGATAAATTTGTTAAAAAGTCAGTAATACATAATCTTAAATGGTGCAAAAAAATTAAAAATGAGATGTTAAAATATAATATTGGTACAAACAAAATATCTGGAAATTTCTTTTTGTTAGATTTCAAAAAAGCAAAATTTACCGCAGACACAACTTTAAAAAAATTACAGAAATATGGAATTATACTAAGAGAAATGAATTCATATGGCATAAAAAATTGTCTAAGACTTACAATTGGCAACACAAAAGAAAACCAAATGTTCCTTAAAAGAATGAATACTATTTTTAAAAATGTTTAATAATATTCTTATTATCGGTTGCGGTTTAATAGGCTCATCAATATTAAAGGCTTCAATACAAAAAAAAATTTCTAAAAATTTTTTTGTATTTGAAAAGTCTAAAAAATATGGATCTATTATTAAAAAATTTAACAAAAAAATTAAATTTTTAACAAGGTTAGATAAAAATTTAAATAAAATTGATCTTGTGATTTTAAGCACTCCTATGAGTGAATATCCTAAATTTTTTTCGTCATTAAATAAAAATCTCAATCATAATTCAATTATAACTGACGTTGGTTCAACAAAAAAAAATCTAATTTCTTTGAAAAAAAAAAAATTATCAAAAAATCTTGATTGGGTGATGAGTCATCCTATCTCAGGATCCGAAGTTAGTGGGCCCAAATATGGTAATGCTAATTTGTTCAAAAACAAGTGGTGCATAATAATAAAAGATAAAAATGTTCTAAAACAAAAAAAAGTAGAGAGATTTTGGAAATCTTTAGGATCTAAAATAATTATTATGAATCCCGATGATCATGATAAAATTTTTTCAGTCACTAGCCATCTACCTCACTTGATTGCTTACAATTTAATAAAAACTGCTCAGGATTTTCAGAAAAAAAAGAATAAAAATTTGATTAAATTTAGTGCAGGTGGATTAAGAGATTTCTCAAGAATTGCTGCTTCTAACGAAATAATGTGGAGAGACATATTTTTCGAGAATAAAACTAATATGATTGAAGCAATAAATCTTTTTATGAAAAATTTAAAAGATTTTAAGAAGAATATAAGTAAGAAAGAAAATTCAAAGATAATAAAAAAATTAATCAATTCGAAAGTAGTAAGAAAACAAATAATTTCTCAAAAACAAGATATTTCTAAACCTGATTTTGGTCGAGAGTAATTCAGATCCTTGTTACTTTCTTTACATCTAATTTCGCCGTTTCTTTAATTAGTTTTATCGTTTTTTTAATTGGCATTATGATCACTCTTTTTTTTGGACCATAAGCGTGGATAAGATCATTTGTATTGATGCATATAGCAACATGTCCTTTCCAAAAAATAATATCACCTTTTTTAAATTTTTTTTTGTATCCCACACCTTTTTTTAATTTAACTTGATCAATCGTGTCTCTTGGAAAAAAATTATTATTAAATTTATAAAATATTTGCAATAGAGCTGAACAATCGATTCCTTCGAATGTTTTTCCACCCCATTTATATTTACAATTTAGAAAACTTTTAAATATCTTTATAAAATCAGAATTTTTTTTTTGGATTGGAAATATGTCTTTTGATCTTAGCCATTTATCTTTTTTATACATAATGAAATTTTGATCCTTTTTTAAAATTTGTATTTTGCTCGTAAATGGTAAAAACTTTTTTGATTTCTTTTTTTTATTACCTAAATAAATTCTAGCTTTTAAAATTCCAACTTTGTGAGTTGGATTGAATTTTTCGTAGCCATCAATTTTTTTTATAAAGCCTGAATATTTGTCATATGAAGTCTTTATTTTAAAATAATTATTTTTTTTACTAATTATTTTAAAACTCTCACCGTAGACAAGTTGAGAGCTAATATTAGAGTTCTTCTTTGGTTCCTCTAATATATCGACAAAAGGCTCTTTTAAAAAAAAACTATTTTGCACCAATTTTAATTTTATTCCTTATAAACCATAAACAAATTAAGGATGGGATGACCATTAAAGTAGTAATTATAAAAAAGGTTCCCCAATCTCCATTTAGCCAATCAACTAAAGCACCCGATGAAGAAGCAAGTGTCGTTCTTCCTGCAGTTCCAATTGAAGCTAGAAGTGCATACTGTGTAGCGGTATAAGTCCTATCCACTAAAAGAGAGATAAAGGCTACGAAAGCAACAGTTGCAAATGCTGCAGATATATCATCAGCGATAACCGCTAAAGCAAACAACCATTCAGATTTTCCTGACCACGCGAGAGCAGCAAATAATAAATTTGTTGCTGCCATAAATCCACCAGCAACAAACATTGTTTTTATTGTGCCAGCTCTCATAGCAAATATTCCACCTAATAATGTAAATACAACTGTCGTTATCCAGCCTAGAGTTTTAGAGTATATCGCTATTTCACCTTTTGAAAATCCTACCTCTTTATAAAAAACTATGGACATTCTTCCAAGAAAGGCTTCTCCAATTTTAAAAAGAAAGACAAAGCCAAGGATTCCAACTGCAATTGAGAAACCATTTTTTTTGAAGAAACTAATTATTGGACCTCCTATTGTACCAGTAATATAAGCAACAAATTTTGTTATTACATTATTTGATCCAAGTTTTGATTGTATTATTTCGTCTGTTTCTTTTTGTTTGTTTTGCCTATCTGTTGTTATAGGCTCGTGTATAAACGTTAAACCTATATTCATCAGGATTACTACAACGCCAAGAACTAAAAAAGTAGTTTGCCAGTAATCTTCAATTCCAATGTTTTGAAAAAATTCGGCAGTAAACAATGCTATAACACCACCTAACTTATATCCGGTCCACCATCCAACTACAGCCATAGCAGCACCTGCTGCCATAGATTTTCCTTCATCAGCATTAATTTGTTCGATTCTCAACGCATCAACTGTAATATCTTGTGTTGCCGAAGCAATTGCTATAACTAATCCAACACTAATTAGTAACGCTAAATTTTCTGTAGGGTTAATAAAACTCCATACAATTAAACTAAATAAAATTATAATTTGCATAAGGACAATCCAGCCTCGTCGATGCCCTAATCTTTTTGTTAAAAATGGAATTTGTATTCTATCAATTATTGGTGCCCACAAATAATTAAAGGCGTACACCCCAAATATTAAACCTGCCCATCCAATAGTTGATCTACTTAAACCTTCTTCTTTTAGCCAAAGGCTTAAACTGCTGGCAATTAAAACCCAAGGAAATCCACTAATTGCACCAAGAAGTAATATTCTTAGCATTCGAATATCCTTGTAAACTAAAATAGATTCTGACCAGGTTTGTTTTTTTTCAAACATTAATATTTTCTCCAAAAAGATGGAATAAATAATACTAGAATTGCAAATAATTCCAACCTTCCAAGTATCATTGCAGCACTGAGAACCCATTTAGAAAAATCAGACAGGCTTGAAAAACTTCCGTTCGGACCAATAATATCACCTAAACCTGGACCAACATTTGAAATTGACGTGGCAGCTGCTGAAATTGCAGTAATAAAATTTAATCCATCAAGCGATAAAAGCGCAGTCACAACAAAAAATATTAATATATAAAGAAATATAAAAGAAATAATTGAGTCCATAAATTTTTCATCCACATTATTATTTTGATATTTAATTTTGAAAATTCCTCGAGGGTATATTATTTTTTTCAGCTGGTTTGATATGAATTGATACAAAATTTGAACTCTAAAAATCTTTATTCCGCAAGTTGTAGAGCCTGCACAGCCTCCAATGAACATTAAAATTATGAAGTATACTAATGGAAATTGACCCCAATTACTAAAATTTTCTGTAGCATACCCTGTTCCAGTTAAAATAGAAATTATATTAAAGCTAACAGACAAAAAACTTATCTCAGTTAAGCTTTTATTTATAACAGATAAATAAAAAAACATTAGAAGAATTGAAATAATAACCAAAATTATAAAAGTTTTTATTTGTGTGTCTTTGAAAAATATTTTCTTATCTCCAGCCAAGTATTTGATGTAACTAATAAAAGGTATACTTCCAAGAATAATAAATATTATTGCATTAATTTCTATTAACGAGCTGTTAAAATAACCTATAGATTCATTATAATTTGCAAAACCTCCAGTTGCTATTGTTGTCATAGCATGCACGATACTATCAAAAAAATTCATCCCAAATATAAAATAAAAAAAAGCACAAGTTAAAGTTAATAAGGAATATATAGACAATAATCTCAAAGAAACTTCTTTAGTTTTAGGAAAAATTTTTTCAGATGTATCATTAGATGAAATATTGAAAAGTTGCATACCCCCTATATTCATTAAAGGCATTAAAGTGATTGCCATTACGATAATTCCAATACCACCAAACCACTGTAACATTCCTCTCCAAAGTAATATCGCTTTAGACGTTTCATTTAGATTCGTGATAATTGTAGATCCTGTTGTTGTAATACCAGACATGCTCTCAAAAAACGCATCTGTAAAACTCAAATCCGTACTAGAAAAAATTAAAGGTAAAGAACCAAATATAGCAATACTTAACCACGAAAGTGCTGTGAGCAAAAAAGCTTGAGGTAAACTTATCTTTTTATCGTGATCATAATTAGAAATGAAAAATAAAAATCCAAAAACAATAGTAACAATCATTGATCCGATAAATCCTGCATCAATTTGATCAAATATTAATTGAATCAAAATAGGTACAATCATTGAAAGACCTAAAATAATTTGCAAAACCCCTAATGTAAAAAAGACAGTTTTATAATTGGACATTTTGAATGGACATTATTTTATGGTAAATAAATTTCAACTCTATATGAATTATTAAAAAGGCTGATATTAAGGATATTTAAGTAGTTGTGATAGACAAAACAAATTTTGACAAAACAAACGCCTGGCCATTTGTTGAGGCTAAAAAGCTATTAAGAGAGAGAAAATCGAACATAGAGAAAAAAAATAAAATAGTTTTACAAACTGGTTATGGTCCTAGTGGTCTACCACATATAGGTACATTTGGAGAAGTTGCAAGGACGACAATGATTGTCAACGCTCTTGATCATTTAACAGATATTCCAAAGGAAATTATTACATTTTCTGATGATATGGATGGTCTTAGAAAAGTACCTGAAAATGTTCCAAATCAAGAAAAGCTCAAAAACAATCTTCACAAACCTTTAACGGATGTCCCTGATCCATTTGAAAAGTTTAGTAGTTTTGGAGAACATAATAATAATATGTTGAAACAATTTCTTGATAATTTTAAATTTAAATATTCATTTAAAAGTTCTACAGAACTCTACAAGTCTGGTTATTTTAATGACACCCTAAAATTAGTTCTAGAAAATTATGAAAAAATTATGGAAATAATTCTTCCAACTTTAGGCAAAGAAAGACAGAAAACCTATTCCCCCTTTTTACCAATATGCCCAGAAACTGGAAAAGTTCTTGAAATACCTGTTTTAGAAATTGATTCTAAATCTTCTAAAATCATATTTGATAATAATGGATCAAAATTGGAAAAAAGTATTTTAGACGGGAACTGCAAATTGCAATGGAAAGTTGATTGGGCAATGAGATGGTACGCTTTAGATGTTGATTTTGAAATGTATGGAAAGGATTTAATTGAGAGTGCAATTCTTTCAACTAAGATTATTAAAACATTAGGTAAATCTAACCCATCTGGTTTTGCGTATGAACTTTTTTTGGACGAAAAAGGTGAAAAAATATCTAAATCAAAAGGTAATGGAGTAACTATAGATGAATGGCTGAATTATGCATCTCCTCAAAGTCTATCTCTTTACATGTATCAAAATCCAAAAAGAGCAAAAAAATTGTACAGAGAAGTTGTTCCAAAAGCTGTTGATGAATATCTAGATTTTATAGAAAAAGGAAAAACTCAAAATGATTTACAGAAGTTAATGAATCCAGTTTGGCATGTACATAATGGATCAATGCCAGAGGAAAATACAATTATGACTTTTTCAATGCTTTTAAATTTAGTTGAAACAAGTAATGCGGACAGCAAACAATTACTTTGGAAATTTGTAAAAAAATACAAGTCAGAAATTAATGAGAATGATCATCCAATTTTTGATAATTTAATTGAATATGCAATAAAATATTTCAATGATGTTATAAAAACAAAAAAAATTTATAAAACTCCAAATGAAAAAGAGAAAGTTGCACTGAAAGCATTAATTAAGTCTTTAGATAATTGTAATGATAAAATGGCTCCTGAAGATATTCAGACAAATATTTTTACCGTAGGAAAAGAAAATGGTTATAAAGAAAATTTAAGAGAATGGTTTAAGCTTATCTATGAGGTTGTATTTGGTGACGAAAATGGACCCAGAATGGGCTTCTTCATTAGTTTTTTTGGAGTAAATGAAACCAAAGAATTGATAAGAAAAAAGGTTGAAAATGTTTAATCTTATAAGACCTTTTATATTTAAATTTAGCCCTGAAGTTGCACACTCGCTAGCAATAAAGGCTTTAAAGTTAAATCAGATACCAGCTATAGATAAAACAACCAGAGTTACTATCCAAACTAAATTTTTAAACAAAACCTTAAATTCTCCTCTAGGTGTTGCTGCTGGATTTGATAAAAATGCAGAAGTTTACAATCCTCTATACAAACTAGGGTTTGGTTTTGTTGAGGTAGGTACAATTACACCTAAACCACAAATAGGAAATCCGAAGCCAAGAGTGTTCAGATTGGAGGAAGATGAAGCTTTAATTAATAGACTTGGATTTAATAATATTGGATCAGAAGAAAGTAAAAAAAATATTGAAAATAATTCACCTAATGGATTACTTGGTATTAATATAGGACCTAATAAAGATACTGAAAACAGATTTGAAGATTATTTAATTTGTTTCAGAAAATTTCATAATTTAGCAGACTATATTACAATTAATATCTCTTCTCCTAACACAGAAAATTTAAGAAACTTTCACAAAAATGAAGAGTTAGATAATCTTTTAAAATGTATAAATGAAGAAAAGAAAAATTTAAATTCAAATGTGCCAATAGCAGTCAAAGTATCTCCTGATATTGATGAAAAAAGTATTGATGAAATCTCAGAACTTTTTTTAAAATATAATGTTCAAATAGTTATAGTTTCAAATACGACAGATAGAAATAGAGAAAATATATCTAATATAAATAAATTAGAGAAAGGCGGTTTGTCTGGAAAACCACTTGAAAATATCTCTAATGAATTGATTAATAAATTTTTTAAATTAGTTGGAAAAAAAATTTTAATAATTGGAGTAGGAGGCGTTGACTCTGCCGATGGCGTTTTTAATAAAATTGTAAGCGGTGCAACTCTTGTGCAATTGTATACAGGTATGGTTTATAAAGGACCAACTATTGCTTCAAAGATTAATAAAGATCTCGACGAAATTGTAAAAAGAGAAGGTTTTAAAAATATTTCTGAAGTTATTGGAACAAAAAATTAATCTTGACTGGTATTCTTTAAGAACATATACATCTTGAAAATTTATGTCTAAAAAATGTGAACTTACTGGTAAAATCCCTCTAAAAGGCCATAATGTTAGTCATGCTAACAATAAAACTAAGAGAAGATTTCTTCCAAATTTAAAGAAAGTAAAATTTAAAAGTGAACTTTTAAAAAAATCTATGAGATTAACAGTTTCAAATGCAGGTATTAGATCTGTAGATAAAAAAGGTAGCTTTGATAATTTCTTAAAATCTGCAAAATCAAGAGATTTATCGTTAAGATTAAAAAAGCTTAAAAAATCAATAATCGCAAAAACAGCATAATGAATAAAGTTTTCCTTACTCTCTCATTTTTAATGGGATTGGTTGTGCTAGCATCTAATTATTTAGTTCAATTTCCTATAAAATATTACGGTTTAGAGGAAATTTTAACTTACGGTGCTTTTAGTTATCCAATTGCATTTTTAATTACAGATTTAGCCAACAGATCCTTTGGAAAATTAGTAGCTAGAAAAATTGTCTATATAGGCTTCACAATTGGAATTTTGTTTACTTTAATATTTTCAACTAATTTTACTGATCTTATTTCTATAAGAATAGCAATTGGTTCAGGAACAGCTTTTATAATTGCTCAACTTTTAGATGTTCAGATATTTGATCAATTAAGACAAAAAAAATGGTTTATAGCACCTTTAACATCTTCTTTGATAGGTTCAACTGTTGATACTTTTTTATTTTTCTCAATATCATTCTATGGAACGGGAATTCCTTGGGTAACTTTATCGTTAGGAGATCTTGCGGTAAAAATATTTGTAGCCCTTGTAATGTTGATACCTTTTAGATTATTACTCGGCACACTAAAAGCAGCATAACTAAATTTTAGGTTCTTGTTGGGTCATGCAATGTATTGCACCAAATCCCCATATCAATTTGCTACAGTCAACTGTTTCGATTTTTCTATTTCTAAAGTAATTTTTGAAAATTTTAATTGCAATATTGTCTTCTTTTACTCTGAATATTGGAAGAATTATTTTTTTATTACAAATATAAAAATTCATATAACTTGCAGGAACTCTTGTATTCTCAATATAAATTGGTGAAGGCATAGGAACTTTTATAATTTTGAATTTCTTTCCTTTCTCACATTTACTCTCTTTCAATATATTTAAATTCTTATTTAAGTTTTTGTAATTTATATCTTTTTTATTATTTTCAACCGCAGTCATAATCGTATTTCTTGAAACAAATCTTGATATGTCATCAACATGTCCATGCGTGTCATCGCCAGCAATTCCTTTTTTAAGCCATATAAAGTTTTTTATATTTAAGTATTTATTAAACATTTTTTCGTAGTCTTTTTTTTTAAAATTTTTATTTCTTTCTTGAATTTTGCTTAATAAACATTCTTCAGTTAATAGAATTGTACCTGAGCCATTTACATCAAACGCCCCTCCTTCCATGATTATTTTTCTAATTCTGCCTTTTTTTTTGATTATTGGATCAATCTTCTTAAAATTAGCAATTTTACTAATACTATTATTGATTTTATTGTCATTTTTATAATTATTATACTTTGACCATCCGTTAAAACCAAAATTTAGTATTACTTTTTTCTTTTCAACTTTATTTGTTATAAAGATGGGTCCAGAATCTCTTAACCATATTCTATCAGTTTTAATATAGTGGAAGTTGATATTATTAATTTTATTAAGTTTTATTAATTTTTTTATATTTTTTATATTTTTGCTAACGATTAAATTAATTTTTTGATTTTTTGAAATTTTTTTTATAATCTTTAAAATTACTTCAGGAATAAATTGATATAATCCAGGCCAATCATTTTTATTATAAGGCCAAGCAATCCAAACTGAATTTTGAGGCTCCCATTCAGCTGGCATTCTAAATTCATTAAAGTTTTCATTCATCTGCAGGATTTTTTAGTATGCCTTTATAATAATCGATTCTTCTATCTCTTAAAAAAGGCCAATGCTCTCTGGCTGAATCAATTTTTTTATAGTTTATTTCACGAATTAAAATTTCTTCTTTTTTATTCCCAAGTTTTCCAATTATTTGCCCACTAGGATCTATGATCATTGAGTTTCCCCAGAATTCTATTTTCTTCTTACCTTTTTTTTCTGTTCCAACTCTATTTATAGCAACTACATAAGTACCATTTGCGATTGCGTGAGATTTTTGCATTGTTATCCAAGAATCTAGTTGAGATTTTCCAAATTTTTTTTTCTCTTTAGGATGCCATCCAATAGCAGTAGGATAAAAAATTATTTGTGCACCTTTAAGTGCGGTCAATCTTGCAGCTTCCGGGAACCATTGATCCCAACAAATTAAAGGTCCAATTTTACCAAATTTTGTTTTAACAGATTTAAAACCTAAATCTCCAGGAGTAAAATAAAATTTTTCATAATAACCAGGATCATCTGGTATATGCATTTTTCTATATTTCGATAAAATTTTACCTTTCTCGCTAATAACGATACTGGTATTATGATAGAAGCCATGTGTTTTTTTTTCAAATAATGAGATCATTAATACTATTTGTAAATCTTTGGCTAACTCACAAAATATTTTTGTAGTTTTGCCAGGTATTTTTTCCGCTAGCTTAAAGTTGGAATGACTTTCTGTTTGACAAAAATAATTTGATAAAAATAGTTCTGGTACACAAATTATTTTAGCTTTTTTTAATGCTGCTTTTTTTATATTTTTAATAGCTGAATTTATATTTTTTTGAATATTATCTGAAATTTTACTTTGAATAATTCCAATTTTTACTTTTTTGATCATCAATTAAAATATTTTGGAAAAGTTTTTTCTGTCTCTATTTTTCCACTCTCCAGTATGGTAGGCGTCACTTGCTATTAATGGTAAAACACTTGTAGCTTCAGCAAATACCATTTGTTCTTTGGTAGTATCAACCTTACCCCATGAACTTGCTTCTTTTAATGTTGAACTACTGCAAGCTCCATCTCTTGAGTCAGCAACAGTAATTTGTATTGCATATTTGTGCATATCTACATTTTTTCCCAAAAGTTCAGCACAAATTACCGTGTCTTGTATAAAGTTTTTAGGAACTCCACCACCAATCATAAATAATCCCGAACCTTTAGATTTAATTTTAATCTCTGTTAATTCTCTAAATTCTCTAATTGAGTCTATTGTAATATGATTTTTTGGATTTCTCTCTTGGTGCATGACTAATCCAAAACCTGCACTTGAGTCTGTAAATGCAGGACAGAATATAGGTACATCGTTATCAAAAGCTGTTTCAATTAAAGAACCTTTCTTTTTAGAATTAGTTTTTAGATATTTGCCAATCTCTTTAATAAATTCTCTCGATGTGTAAGACTTCGGCTCAAGTCCGTCTGCTATTTCTCCTATTGTTTTATCACAAACCTGGAGCTCCTCTTCATCGATGTAAGTATCATAAATCCTATCTATATAATTGTCTCTAAGTTCATTATCATTTTGATATTGTGATCCTTGGTAATGTTTAAATCCAAGCGCTTCAAAAAAATCCATATCTATTATAGATGCTCCAGTTGCTACAATTGCATCTACCATGTTATATTTAACCATATCTCTATAAATATGCATACATCCAGCAGCAGAAGTAGACCCTGCAAGCGTTAAGAATATTGTACAATCTTTATCTTTAAGCATTTCATTATATATCTTAGATGCATTAGCAGTTTCTCTTGAAACAAAAGACATTTTTTCCATAGAAGATATAATTTTTCTAGAGTCAAATGATGTAATATCAATATGCTCAACCTCTTTACTTAAAAAGTTTTTTTTTCTGTTATGATTAAGATTTTTTGTATCTGACATTATGCAACAAGAAACTCTTTATTTGTTTCTTTGTCATACATCGTCATTATTGGATCATCGCAAACTTCGTAAATACTATCAGAATAATATCCATTGAATTGAGTTCTAAATGTCAATCCGTATGCTCCTAATTGACCTAATTCAATGTAATCACCTTCTTTAATATTATTAGGTAGAATAAAAGGTCCCTTCATATAATCCATGCTATCACATGTTGGTCCATAAAAATCAAATGAAGTCAATTTTTTTGATATAATTCTTCCACTTGTAATTATCCTTGATGGATAAACTATATTAGGCACACCTGCATCAAATAAAGTTCCGTATGTTCCATCATTAATATATAGCTTTTGTTTTTTTCTTAAGTTTACTCTCACAATTGTCGAACCACTTTCTGCAACAATTGCTCGACCTGGCTCACATATAATTTCTGGTTTTTTTTCTAATTTTAATTTATTTAATGAATTTTTTATTTCCTCAAAATAAGAGTCTAATGATTGAGGAACTAGGTCAGGGTAGATTGTCGGAAATCCTCCACCTATATTTATAACATCTGGAACTATTTTTGTTTTTTTTATTATATATTTAATTTCATTAATCCCTTTTGAATAGGATATTGGATGCATACATTGCGAACCCACATGAAAACTTAATCCTATTTTTTTTGCATACTGTTTTGTTAATCTATAAAGGCCTATTGCTTCAGAAGTTTGCGCGCCAAATTTTTTAGATAAATCTATTTCTGCGTGCTCATTAGAAACTGCAACTCTTACAAATAACTCCAAATCCTTAGCTTGATTAGTACTATTAAGAATTTTTATTAATTCATCTTTTGTATCTATTGAAAAAGTCTTAATATTATATTTGAAATATGCTTCGCTTATACTTTCCTTGCTTTTTACAGTATGCATGTAGGAGCATTTTGCATCTGGGCTAACACTTCTAATTGCCTCAACTTCTCTAATTGAAGCGATATCAAAATCATTAATTCCACTTTCCACGATAGTTTTTAATACTAATGGATGTGGGTTAGTTTTAACTGCATATAGG
The DNA here is from genome assembly GCA_902618205.1 of uncultured Pelagibacteraceae bacterium. GTDB lineage: Bacteria > Pseudomonadota > Alphaproteobacteria > Pelagibacterales > Pelagibacteraceae > Pelagibacter. The sequence continues at coordinate 235,965 of CACMZL010000002.1, forward strand.
ATTTTACCAGGAAATTTATTCTGAAAAAATTTAGAAGCTATGTTTATAGAATCTCTTCTAATACAATAAACAGGTTCTGTTGGTTTCAGTTGGTTTACTAATTTATCAACTGATTTAAATTTTTGCATTTAAAGCTCCAAAAAAAATTTAACAAAAAAAACCGGCATAACTGCTATGCAAGTTTATATAAAACGAGCATTTATGCTGAAAATGAGCCAATGTAAAGTAAAAATGTACCCTTGAAATAATTTAGAATGTTTCCATATAAGGTCCATGCCAGAAGCAGAAGTGTTAAAAAAAATAACAGAATTTGAGGATAAATCTCTACTTATAGTAGATGATGATAACCCTTTTAGAGAAAGACTAGCTCGAGCAATGGAGAAGAAGGGCTTTTCTGTTTCACAAGCAGAGGGTGTAAAAATTGGCATAGAGTCTGTTAAATCAAAAAAACCTGCTTTTGCAGTTGTTGACTTGAGACTAAACGATGGAAACGGACTAGAAGTTGTAAAAGAAATCCAGAAAAATAACTCAGAGAGCAGAATAGTGATGCTTACTGGTTATGGAAATATACCAACCGCTGTAGCAGCCATTAAAGAAGGTGCAATAGACTATTTAGCTAAACCGGCAGATGCAGATGACGTAGAAAAAGCACTTTTAGCTGATCCAAATAAAAAAGCTGCTCCACCAGAAAATCCAATGTCCGCTGATAGAGTTAAATGGGAACATATTCACAGAGTTTTTGAATTATGTAACAGAAATGTATCTGAGACTGCAAGAAGACTTAAAATGCATCGAAGAACACTTCAAAGAATTCTATCAAAAAGATCTCCAAGGTAATTCTATATATATTTTCTAATTTTAATAATTTTATTAACTAAAGCTGTTAGTAATAATATCTTAAATAATTCAGCATAAAGAAATGGGTAAACACCAAATTCTAATATTGGTTTATCCCAACCAATTAAATTTCCAAGCCACAAAATACCTAAAATATATATTACTGATGTTGCAATTATAATTTTTAAAAAATTTAATATATGGTTTTTATCGTATGTAAATATGCCTGCTATCAGACATGCAAATATAAAACCTATTAAATATCCCATTGTGGGACCAACAAAATAAGCTAATCCTATTCCTTTCTCTGGTGAGTTAGAAAATACCGGTAATCCCATAATTCCTTCTATCAAATAAAAAACTACCGAAAGTACCCCGACTTTATATCCAAAGGAAATTCCTAAAAATAAAACTATAAATGTTTGCATAGTCATAGGAACTGGGTAAAAAGGTATTTTAATTTTTGCAGATATTGTCAATAAAATAGAACCTATTAATGCAAATATTATGATTTTAATTATTTTATTATTAGAAATTGAATTTACTAATTCCATTAGCTTTAAATTACTATTTTAATAAAGTTTAATCCACTAATATTTATTAACAGGATGTTTTATTCTTACTATAATACATTAATTTATTATAAATTAAATTATGGGTAAAATTAAAAAAACAGATCATTTCTATCTTATTGATGGGTCCGGATACATATTTAGAGCCTATTATGCATTGCCACCATTAACACGAAAAAGTGATGGTTTGCCAGTAGGAGCAGTAAGTGGATTTTGTAACATGCTGTTTAAATTATTAGAGGACTCTAAATCTAGCGAAAATTTGGAAAAACCAACTCATTTTGCAGTAATCTTTGACTCTGCAAGAAAGAATTTTCGAAACGAAATATATTCAGATTATAAAGGAAATAGGTCTGATGCTCCCGATGATCTAATTCCACAATTCGATTATATTAGAAAGTCAGTATTAGCATTCAATTTACCCTCTATAGAAATGTTAAATTACGAGGCTGATGATTTGATAGCCACATACGTAGAGCAAATATTAGAAGAAGGTGCAAAGGTTACAATTGTATCATCTGACAAAGATTTAATGCAACTTTTCAAAAAAAAGGTTCGTATATACGATCCAATGAAGAATAAATTTATATCTAATGACGATGTAATCAATAAATTTGGGGTTGGTCCGGATAAAGTAATTGATGTTCAATCACTAGCAGGGGATAGTACAGACAATGTACCTGGCGTTCCAGGTATTGGTGTAAAAACAGCAGCAGAATTAATTAAGGAATATGGAAATTTAGAAAACCTTCTCAAAAACGCAAATAAAATAAAACAGAATAAAAGAAGAGAAACACTTTTAGAAAATAAAGATAAGGCTTTGGTAAGTAAAAAACTGGTCACATTAAAAAATGATGTTCCGGTGAAAGACAAATTAACCGACTTTGTTCTAAAAAAAGTAGACGTAGACAAGTTATACAATTTTTTGAGAGAAATGGAATTTAATAGGTTATTGAGTTCGGCAATTTCGACGTATGGTCAATCCAAATTTACTGATGAAATAGAAGTCAAAAAAGAAACATCTAAAATATCAAAAAATAAATATGTTTTGATAAAAAATTTATCTGAAATAAAAGATTGGATGCAAGAAGCCGAAGAAGCTGGTGAATTTTCTATTGATACTGAAACAGATTCTCTTGACCCACATCAGGCAAATTTAGTTGGTATCTCAATTTCTAGCAAAATAGGTAAAGCTTGTTACATTCCAACAGGTCATATTGATAAAAATAATCTAAATGAAAAAGATGTTTTGAGAATTTTAAAACCATATTTAGAAGATAAAAGTTTAAAAAAAATTGGGCAAAATATTAAATTCGATTACATAATATTTCGTAAAAGGGATATAGATATTCAAAGCATGGAAGATACAATGTTGATGTCATACGTTTTAGATGCTGGGAAAAATAGACATAATATGGATACCCTTTCAGATATTCATCTTGGTCACAAAACAATTAAATACAAAGATCTTGTTGGATCTGGAAAAAAAGAAATTAAATTCAGTCAAGTAGAGTTAAATGTTGCAAAAGATTATGCGGCAGAAGATGCTGATATAACTTACCGTTTATATAAAATATTTTTGAAATCGCTTAAATCAGAAAAATTACTAAATATTTATGAAATTTTCGAAAAACCTTTAATTAAAATTTTAGCATCAATGGAAATCAATGGCATAAAATTGGATAATAATTTTCTTAAAAAATTATCTGTTAAGTTTGAAAAAAAACTTCAAGATTTAGAAAAACAAATTTTTAAAATTTCAAAAAAAAAATTTAATATTGCATCGACTAAACAGTTGGGTGAAATAATGTATAATGACCTCAAAATTGCATCGCTAAAAAAGACTAAAAAAGGGAGTTTTGCAACTGGTGCAGCAGTTCTAGAGGATTTGGCTTACAAAGGGAATGAATTTCCTAAATTGGTTTTAGAATGGAGGCAATCTAGTAAATTGAAAAATACATATTCAGATTCCTTGCCAGAGCATTTAAATCCCACTACAAAAAGAGTGCATACATCTTTTCTGTTAGCAGCAACTACAACAGGTAGACTTGCATCTAGTGATCCAAATTTACAAAATATTCCTATTAAAACTGAGGAAGGCAAAGATATTCGTAAAGCCTTCATATCAGAAAAAAATAAAAAACTTATATCAGCAGACTATAATCAGATCGAAATGAGAATTTTGGCTGATCTAGCTGATGTAAAAGAACTAAAAAAAGCTTTTAAAAATAATGAGGACATTCACTCATTAACCGCTAGCCAGGTTTTTGGTACAGACATAAAAAAAATTGATGCTGATATGAGGAGAAAAGCGAAAGCTATTAATTTTGGAATAATTTATGGAATATCTCAATATGGTTTGGCCAAACAAATTGGTGTATCAAACAAAGAAGCCGAAGAATTTCTAAATTCATATTTTATTAAATTTCCAGAAATTAAAGAATACATGAATAACACCATTAAATTCTGTAGAAAAAGTGGATATGTAAGAAATATTTTTGGTCGAAAAACTCATATTCCAGGAATCAATGACAAAAATTTTAATGTTAGAAATTTTCAAGAAAGGGCAGCTATAAATGCACCTATACAAGGATCTGCATCAGAAATAATGCGACTTGCTATGATTAGAATCAACGATGAGCTTGATGCTAAAAAAACAAATGAATTTAATATGTTGCTTCAAATTCACGATGAATTGATTTTTGAGGTAATTAATAATGGTACTAAATCTGCTTCTAAAAAGATTAAAGATATTATGACAAGTGTTAAAGATAGTGATTTGCATTCATTTTCAATACCATTATCGGTAGATGTAAACATAGGTGATAACTGGGGAGAGCTTCATTAATAAACATTTAATTGCCCAATTTTAAACATTTTAGTATTTTTATAGTTAAACATGAAACAAACAATTGCCCTTGTTGATGATGATAGAAATATATTAACTAGTTTAAGTATTGCTCTAGAGAAAGAGGGTTTTAATATTCAAACTTATTTGGATGGAGAAAGTGCCTTAATAGGTTTGTCAAGAAATCCCCCAGACCTTGCAGTTATAGATATTAAAATGCCAAGAATGGATGGAGAAGAATTGTTAAAAAAATTGAGAAAAAAAACATCTATGCCCGTTATCTTTTTAACTTCAAAAGATGAAGAGGTGGATGAGCTCTTAGGACTAAAACTAGGGGCTGATGATTTTGTAAAAAAATCAGGTGGCTTTTCAACTAAAGTTCTTATTGAGAGAATTCGTGTCCAACTTAGAAAAAAAGATAATAATTTAGAGGATAATAGAAATATAATTTCACATGGAAAATTAAAACTTGACCCTTCACAGCTAGAGTGTGAATGGGATGGCAAACAATTACCAGATAAATTAACAACAACAGAATTCTTAATTGTAAAGGAATTAGCAAAAAGACCTGGAATTATTAAAGAAAGATCTCAATTAATGGATGTTGCTTACAGAGAAGACACAGATATTGAAGATAGAACAATAGATAGTCACGTAAAAAGGATTAGAAAAAAGTTTAAAAAAGTAGATAATAACTTTTCAGCGATAGAAACCAGATATGGTAGTGGTTATCGTTGGAATGTTAAATAATGGCTACTTCAAAATCTAATAATCAATCTATTTTAAAAAAATTCTTAGTTATCAACTTTATTGTTTTTTTAGTGATAGGTGTATTAACATTATTTTACCTTAACACAGTAAAACCTACACTCATTAAAAATAAAACTGCCTCGCACATAAAAATTATTGATAATACAACAGAAAATATTGATCGTTTAAAAATAAATTTCTCAGCTGAAGATATTAGAGAGTTTCTGTTTTCCACTAAATTTTTATTTCAAAGTATAGATAGAGTACAGATATTTGATAGTGAATTTAATTTATTAGGAGATACCGACACATTAGATTTAGATCCAAATGCTTTCTCAAGAAGTCTAAACATAATTGAAATGAGTGACTTAAATAATCAAAGTATTCAAAATAAGAATTTGGAAGAGCGTAATAAAAGCTTTGAAAGTAAAGAAATATTTGAAGATTTAAAAAAGTACTCATATTCATCAGATTATGGAAAACCGTTAACTTACTCTAAAGAAAACTATGATCAATTTTTATTAGTAACTGTTAAAAATGTAGTCAGTGAAAACAAAACAATAGGCTATTTAGCTATTACTGAAAATGCCAATGAAATAAAGGTTGCAATAGATGAAAGAAGAAATTTTATAATCAGAACTGCTTTGCTTGTTGCATTAGTAATTTTAATTTTTTCATATGTATTAAATAGATACTTCTTAAAACCAATTAAAAATTTGGTTCAATATACAAATATTATAAAAAATAAAAGTAAGGAAAAGACCAATATTGGAAATATAAAAAAAAGAAATGACGAATTGGGAAAATTATCAAATTCTCTTGATGAAATGACTAATGAATTAAACAAAAGAATTACTACAGCAGAAAATTATTCAACAGATCTTTTGCATGAAATCAGAAATCCCTTAGCATCTCTAAAAAGTGCCTCTGAGATAATTTCTGAAACAAATGATAAATCTCAAAGAAGCAAATTAATTAACATTGTATCACATGACGTAGAGAGAATTGAAAGATTAATAACTGATTACTCTCAAATGCTAAGAGATGAGGCTGCAATTTCCTCTGAGAAAATGCAAAAATTAAATTTAAAAGAGATTGCTCAATCTGTTGTTGATGATTTTAACAGTATCTATGAAACAAAAAAATCGATTGGAATTAAATTGAAATCTAATGGAATTAAAAATTATAGTATCTTAGGGATAGAAAATAGAATTGAACAAATTATTGCAAACTTATTAGAAAACTCAATTTCTTTTAGTGAAAATAATCAAGAAATTACCGTTGAAATATCTAAAGATAAAAATGACAAAATTAAATTAGTTGTCGTTGACCAGGGATCTGGATTTAGTGAAAAGGATACAAATAAGATATTTAATAGATTTTATAGTAATAGACCTGAAAACTTTGGAGAACACTCGGGTTTGGGATTAAATATTGTCAAAAATTTAGTTGAAATTCATGGTGGTGAAATCAACGCATCTAATAATAAAGATAAAGGGGCAAGAATTGAAATAATTTTCCCAGAAGCATAAATCTTTGTTGATATATTAAGTGAAATTGTTAAAAGCCTCTTTCTATGGAAGATTTTAAAGTAAAAGATATATCCCAAGCGGAATTTGGAAGAAAAGAAATTTCACTGGCTGAAACTGAAATGCCAGGATTAATGGCTCTTAGAGAAGAATATAAGGGTAAAAAACCTTTAAATGGAGCTCGGATTGTTGGTTGTTTACACATGACAATACAAACAGCTGTCTTAATAGAAACTTTAGTTGATTTAGGAGCCGAAGTAAGATGGTCCTCATGTAATATTTTTTCGACACAAGACCATGCAGCAGCAGCAATTGCAAAAGCTGGCATTCCTGTATTTGCTTGGAAAGGCGAAACAGAAGAAGAATATTGGTGGTGTGTAAAGCAAACTATTGAAGGTAAAGATGGCTGGAAACCAAATATGATACTTGATGATGGTGGCGATCTTACAGCATTGATGCACAAAGATTATAAACAATTATTAAATGATGTTAAAGGTTTATCAGAAGAGACAACTACAGGAGTTTTAGCATTAAAAAAAATGGAAAGTGAAGGCAATTTACTTGTCCCAGCAATAAATGTTAATGACTCAGTAACAAAATCTAAGTTCGACAATTTATATGGATGCAGAGAAAGTTTAGTTGATGGAATTAAAAGAGCTACTGACGTCATGATGTCAGGTAAGGTAGCTATTGTAGCTGGATTTGGAGATGTTGGAAAGGGAAGCGCTGCTTCTCTTCGTCAAAGTGGTGCAAGAGTTATGGTTACAGAAACAGACCCAATTTGTGCTCTCCAAGCTGCAATGGAAGGTTATGAAGTAGTTTTAATGGATGAGATGATAAAAGAAGCCGACATTGTTGTTACGGCAACAGGAAATAAAGATATTGTGACAGCTGACCATATGAGAGAAATGAAAGATAGAGCAATTCTATGCAATATTGGTCACTTTGATAATGAGATCCAAGTAGATGCTCTTAAAAATTATAAATGGGATGAAATAAAACCACAAGTTCACGAAATTACATTGCCGGATGGAAAAAGAATTATTTTATTAGCAGAAGGTAGATTGGTTAATCTTGGATGTGCAACAGGACACCCAAGTTTTGTAATGAGTGCTTCTTTTACAAATCAAGTAACAGCTCAGATAGAATTATGGAATAACTCAGATAAATATGAGAAAAAAGTATATGTTTTACCTAAACATTTAGATGAAAAAGTAGCCAGACTTCATTTAGAAAAAGTTGGAGCTAAATTAACCAAATTATCAGATGATCAAGCAAAATATATAAGTGTAACACCAGAAGGACCTTATAAACCAGATGCCTATCGCTACTAAATGTAGCAAAATAGATATTTCAAAAGAAATTATCACACAAAAAATTGCTGAAAAAATTGCAAGTAAAGTTAGCAAAAATACAACTTTGCTTTTTTATGGAAACATCGGAGTTGGTAAGACTACATTTATTAGGTATCTAATTAATTATCTTCAAAAAAAAAATGGTTTAGAAAAAACAGAAATACCTAGTCCAACTTTTAATATTATAAATGAATACGAGATTAATTCTTTGATTGTTAGACATTTTGATCTTTACAGAATTAAAGATAAAAAAGAATTAAATAACTTAGGAATTAATGAAAACTCAGAAGATTATGTTAGATTAATCGAATGGCCTGAAATCTTGGGTCAAAATATAGAAAGTACTTTTAAATTAAAATTTGAATATGATGAAAAGCTTGAAAATAGGTACTTAATTATATCTAATAATATTGATTTTAATTTTGATGAATTTGAAAAAATTTAAAAAACTATCAGGAGATGCATCTTTTAGACAATTTTATAGAACAAATAATTCAGTATTAGTTTATAGCAAAATTCAAAAGCGATCAAACCTGTTAAATTATGATGCAGTTAACAAAATATTGATTAAAAATAAAATATTAGCACCAGGTTTAATTAGTCAAAATTATAAAAAAAATTTTATAGAAATTGAAGATTTCGGCAATAAAAACATGTTGGATAAAATTAAATCCTCAAAAACTAAATTAAATGAATACAAAAGAATACTAAAAGTTTTATATCAAATTCAAAAAATTAAAAATTTTAAAACTCAAAATTTTCTTAAAAAAAAATTTAATTTATCAAACTATTCAAAAGCTAAAATACTTAAAGAGTCATACCTTTTTTTGGATTGGTACTTAGCAGCAAATAAATTAATTATTCAAAAAGGACATTTAAAAAAAAATCTAAAAAAAATAATAGATAATTTGTATTTAAATTTAAAATTCAAACACAAAGTGTTTGTACATAGAGATTTTCACGTCTCAAACATGATGTTTTATAAAAAAAAAATCGCTTTAATAGATAGTCAAGATGCAGTCGTTGGTAATCCAGCATATGATTTGGCCTCACTTATAGATGATGTAAGAATTAAAACTTCAAATAGTTTTAAGTCAAATATTTTAAAAGTATATCTTAATAAATTTAAGTATAAAAATGAAAATCAATTTATTAATGATTTTGAAATTTTATCTGTTTTAAGAAATCTAAAAATAATTGGTATATTCACAAGACTTGCAAAAAGAGATAAAAAAAGAAAATATCTAAAATTAATACCTTATGCGTGGAAATTAATCGATAATCGTATTAAAAATAATCCAAATTTCCATGATTTAAAAAATTTTCTACAAAAAAACCCAAGAATAAAAAAAATATGAAAATTAAAACAGCAATAATTTTATGTGCAGGCTTTGGAAAAAGATTAATGCCATTAACTGAGAAAACACCAAAACCACTCTTAAAAATTAATGAGATTAGCTTATTAGAAAATACTATAAACTTGATAAAAGTATTAGAAATAAAATCTTTAAAAATTAATACTTTCTATTTAAGTGATAAAATAAAAGATTTCATTTTTTCAAATAATTTTGGTTTAGAAATTCAAATTATAGAAGATGGTAAAGAAATATTAGATACAGGGGGCGGTCTTTTAAATGTAGTAAATAATTCAGTTGAAACAGATTTTATAGTTTTTAATCCTGATACAATTTGGAACGCTGAATATGCAAATGAAATTAAGAAGATGGAAAATATATATTTTAAAAATAACTTAGAAAATATTTTAATGGTTGTAAAAAAAGATTTAAGTTTTGATAAAAGATTTAAAGGCGATTTTTCTATGGATGGCAATAATTTAAAAAAGAACAATGATAAAAATTATATTTATACAGGGTGTCAAATTATAAATAAAAAAATATTTAAAAATTTATCAAAAAAAATATTTTCAATGAATGAGATTTGGGACAACTACATTGAAAAGGAAAATTTGTATGGTTTCGAGAGTGGTATTGAGTTTCTTCATTTAACAGATAAAGATATTTACGAAAAACTTCTTCAAAAAGGTTAGAATTTAATTAAATCCCTAGATCTACTCTGATCTAGGTATTTAGCTTCTTTTATATTCTTTTTTTCAAATTTCAAAAGTAGAGGATTTCCTGTTGGTATTTCAAGTTTAGAAATTTCATTGTTATCAATTTTAAATAAATATTTTAAAAGTGATCTAATAGAATTACCATGAGCAGATATAATTATATTATCCTGCAAATTTTTTTCTATGTTTTCAACAAAATAGGGCACAACTCTTTCATAAGTATCTTTAAGAGACTCTGTATCTGGAATTAGGTTTCGGGGTATATCATTGTAAATACTTATATTTTTTGGATGGTATGGACTATTTATATTTAAAGGTTTAGGTGGATTATCCCAAGATCTTCTAAATTTGCGAACTTCTTCTTCTCCTAATTTTTTTCTCATTTCATCTTTGTTTAATCCTGTAAGTGACCCGTAGTGCCTTTCATTTAATTGCCAGGCCTTAATCATATTATCTGGTTTTACTCTGATTGTATTTAAAATGAGTTTTAAAGTATCAATCGATCTTAGTTGATATGAAGTATAAAAATATTTGATTTCTAAATTTAATTTTTTTATAAACTCTCCGGCTTTACAAGCTTCCAATTTCCCTTGTGGTGCAAGCTCAACGTCAACCCATCCTGTAAATTTATTTTCTAAATTCCATTCGCTTTGACCATGTCTAACAAGTATTAAGTGACTCATTTGTGAATATTTAATATAGATTAACTATGAATTACATAAAGCAATTTTTTTATCTGTCTAATGTAGTTTTATTTATTTTTTACTTGTACCCTGGAAGTATTTTAGGATGTTTAATTTATAATGATTGTAAAATTCAACCTCAATTAACAAGAGATTTTTTAGTATCTTCAAATCACGTTTATGTTTTCTTTATTGTATCAATTCTAGGATTAATTGCTTTTAAGTATAAATTAAAAAATATATTTATTTATCTTATTTGTATTTCTATCATTTTAGAAATTCTGCACTTAATTATTCCAGAAAGAGGATTTGAATTAATTGATTTGTTTGGTAATATAATAGGAGTACTTATATCATTTTTAGTTTTTAAAATAATTTATAAAGGTAGATTGCAATGAGTTCATTCGATGAAAGAAAAAAAGGTTTTGAAAAAAAATTTGCTCATGATGAGGAAAAACAATTTAAAATTAATGCAAGAAAAAATAAATACTTAGGAGAGTGGGCCTCACAAATTCTTGGATATGATGAGGAAAAAAAAAATCAATATATTCAAGATGTAATCAAAGCAGATTTTGCTGAGGCAGGCGATGAAGATGTATATAGAAAGCTTTATGGAGATTTAAAAGATAAAAATATATCCGAAGATCAAATTAGAAAAAAAATGCAAGAATGCAATGAAAAAGCAACTACTGAAGTTAGTTAGTTTTCTATTTTTATTTACATTTGTAGCAACAAATTACTTACTATCAGAAACAATCCTAATTTCAGATAAGATTAAAATAATTGATGGTGATACAATTTTATTAGATAATAAAAAAATTCGTTTTTCAGGCATAGATGCTCCAGAAACTAAATTTAAAGGGAAGCAACAGTTTTGCCTAAAAAATAAAAAAAAAATTAATTGTGGAAAAATTTCAAAAAATTCTCTTACGGAAAAAATTATAAATAAAAAATTAAAATGTCTAATCGAGCCACAAAAGGACTATTTTGGTAGGTATTTAGGTGAGTGTTTTATCAATAATGAAAGTGTTTCAGCTTACATGGTAAGAAATGGGTTAGCCTTCGACTATCCAAAATATTCGAAAAAAAAATATTCTAAAGATCAAATTTATGCAAAAAACAATAAGTTAGGTTTATGGAGTATGGAATTTGATTATCCATGGATATGGAGAAAAAATAATAGATAATTTATATTAAACTGTGATTCTTTTTAGAAAGTATTTTTTATTTTTTGGTCTATTATTTTTAACTGCTTGCTCATCGATACCACGAAATACAGCAGATGGCTGTTCAATATTTTCTGAGAGATATCTTTGGTATAAACACGCGAAAAAAACTGAAAAAAAGTGGGGAACACCAATCAACTTACAATTAGCAATAATAAAAATGGAATCTGATTTTGACTGGCTCGCTAAGCCTGCACGTCAAAAATTATTTAAAGTTATACCTTATAAAAGACCTTCTAGTTCATTTGGATACTCACAAGCTATTAAAGGTACTTGGAAACAATATAAAGATGAGACTGGAAATAAATATGCTTTAAGAACTAGATTTAAAGATAGTGTTGATTTTATTGGCTGGTATACAAACAAAACGGAAAAAATTTTAAAGGTTTCAAAAAAAGATGCTTTCAGACAATATATTGCTTATCATGAAGGCTGGGGAAATTATAAAAATTATAAAAACAATCAGAAAGTTATAGTATTGGCAAAAAAAGTAGAGGGTTATTCAAATAAATTCAAGAAGCAGCTTAATAAATGTAGTAAATCTTTGACTACTAGAAAATATATTATTTTTTAATCAATTGCTTTTCTAGCTCCAGATCTACAGCATCTATTCTCTTGGTATTTTTTGCTAGTGTTAAATACATAGTTGGCGTCACATATAATGTAAAGAATGTTGAAATAATCATTCCACCAAAGATTGTTGATCCAACTGCTAATCTAGACGCCTCACCTGCGCCTGGACCTATGTTACCTACTATAAGAGGCAACATTGCAATCATGGTGCTTAATGAAGTCATTATGATGGGTCTTATTCTTAATTTGCAAGCTTCCATCAATGCTTCCTCAATTTTTGCACCTGTAGTTCGAATTTGATTAGTATAGTCGACGATTAAAATACTATTTTTAGTGGATATACCGATTAATATAATCAAGGCGATTTGTGAAAATATATTTATCGAACTATTTAGAAATAAAATGAATACAAGACCTCCAAAAACTGCAAGAGGCACAGTCAATATTATAATAAAAGGATGGACAAACGAGTTAAAAGTAGCAGCCATTACTAAATATGCAGTTATTAATGCTAAAGCGAAAATAAGAAATATTTCGTTACTAGTCTCTTTTAGTTCTTCAGACTTACCTTTCCAAGTTATTTGATTTTGAGGAGCAACTCTCAACATTACGTCTTCTAAATATTTTATAGCTTCAGACAATGTGTATTCTTCAGATAAAGCTGCCGATATAGTTACTGCTCTTTGTCTATTATATCTAGGTAATGACTCAGCAGTTCCTTTCTCTTCAAATTCCACCAAACTTGCAACTGACACTAATTTTCCTGTAGTTTCAGATCTTACAAAAATCTTTGATAAGCCATCTTTATCTCTTCTATCTGCTAAATACTGCTGAAGAATAATGGGATATTCTCTTCCTTCTTTATTATATGTTGTAACCCTCTTTCCACCGTATAATGTTTCTAGTGTTCTGCCTATATTCTCTATTGAAACTCCTAAATCATTTGCTCTATTTTTGTTAGTAATTAATTTTACTTCAGGTTTATTTTTTGTGTAATCACTTTCAATTCTAAACATATTTCTATTTCTTCTTAGCTCTCTTAAAACTTGGCTTTGAATTTGTTCTAACTCTTCATAACTTGTCCCATAAATCACCATTTGAACAGGTTTATTGTAGCTAGAAACCCTTATAGATTGAGGTGATATAGGAAACGCAAACGTCTCAGGCACACTAACAACTTGTCCAATAGCTTCTCTTAAAACAACTTGTGTGCTCTTTTCTCTATTTTTCCATTCATCTAAAAGTGCTATTATAATAAAAGTATTATATGAAGTTGCGGACTTACCGAAACCAGGTACCCTCATAATTAATCTTTGGTAAGGGCTGTCTTCTGCTTGTAACAATTTTAATATTCTTCCCTCAATTATTTGGGCTTTTTCTTGTGTGTACTCGAATGAACTTCCTTCATCAGTAGAACCAATTATTAAATAAGCTCCCCTATCTTCTAGTGGTATCAATTCTTTTTTAGTGAAGTTAAATAAATAAACTGAGGCTGCAATTAACAGAATTATAAATATCGAAATTGTTTTCTGTTTATTAATCCAAAATTTTAGGGTATCGGTATAAAATTCTGTAAAAGATTTAAATCCATTATTGAATTTTTTTACAAAAAAATTAATTTTTTCTTTTTTATTTAAAAATTTACTTCCCAACATTGGTGAAAGAGTTAAAGCTACAAACGAAGAAACAACAATTGAGAAAGATAGTGCTATTGCAGTTTCCTTAAACAAGGTACCAGCTATACCTTCAATAAAAATTAAAGGTAAAAAAACTGCAACTAAGATTAAAGTTGTAGCTATTATCGCAAATGTTATTTGTCTTGAGCCTTTATAAGCAGCTACAAGTGGCGTTTCTCCTTTTTCAATTCTTGTATAAATTGCATCTGTCATTATTACAGAATCATCAGTTATTATTCCAATTGCTAAAATAAAACTTAGGAGAACAAATATATTTATAGAAAGATCAAATATATATAAACCTAAAAACGAACCAATTAAACTTACTGGCAAAGCTACAGCTGGTACAATTACAGCTTTTAGGTTTCCTAAAAACAAGTAAATTATTACTACAACCAAAATAAAAGCAATAATTAAACTTTTATAAACTTCCTGTATTGCAGTTCCTACGTAAGTTGCTCTATTAAATGCTATTTCTAACTTTAAACCATCTGGTAAAGATTGATTTAAAACGTTTATTTTCTCTTTGATTTGATTTGAAAGTTCGACAGTTGATGCTCCACTTTTTGCGTATATTCCAATCCCAACTGTTTTTAAATTAGCTGCATTTTTTCTTTGAGCTTTAAATAAAGTTTTCTCAGAAACTGGACCAAGCTCAACATTTGCAATATCAGAAAGGGTTGTGACTTTATCTTTGTTTTTCTTAAGAGGAAGCTGCTTGATTGTTTCAATGTTAGAGTAAGACTTATCAATATTAAGAGTTAAATCTTTGTTACTAGCTTCTAAAGTTCCAGCGGGGATGTTTATATTTTCATTTCTTAATGCTCTCTCGACTTCCTGAATAGTAAGATTATTGGCTGCTAATTTGATAGGATCTACCCAAACTCTAACGCTTAGTTCTCTTAATCCACCGACTAAAATTCTACCAACATTTGGTACGCTCGAAAAGGCATCTATAAGATATCTTTCTGCATAATCACCCAAATCCAAATCATTCCAAGTTGGTGACGATAGTGCAACCCACATAGTGGTAGTAAAACCTGCTGCTTGTTTCAAAATTTGAGGCGGGTTTGCTTGATCTGGCAAATTGTCCGCAACTCTTGATACTCTTTCTCTTATGTCATTTGCTGCATCATCTAAATCTATATCTGTATTAAAATAAATATTAATTCTACTTCTTCCATTAAGCGAACTAGAATCAATGTTCTTAATTCCTTCCGCTCCTCCTATAACATCTTCTATTTTTTGTGTTATTTCTTCATCAACAATTTCAGCTGAAGCAGATTTATAATCAGTTTGTACCTGTACCACTGGAGGCTGAATGCCATCTGGTAATTCTCTAACAGGTAATTCCCAAAATACAAAAATTCCAAAAATAATTAGTATCATTGACATTACCCATGCAACGACAGGTCTTTTAATACTAACTTCAGTTATATACATGTATTAATTATTTTTTATTTTCTTGTTTTTCAGAGTCAGACTTTTTAAATATATTTAATTTTTGTAACCACGCAAACATACCATTCTTGTTTTCTTTAGTATCTTTTTTCTTTTTTCCACCCCAACCAGATTTGTTTTGATTAGCTACTTTAGCACCCTTTTTTATAGGTCTTATTATTAAATTTGGTCTGACTTTTTTTGTGCCCTCAGCAACAACTTTGTCACCAACTTTTAGACCATTTAAAACTTCAACAAAACCAAGGTATCTATCGCCAGTATCAATATTTGTTTTTAATACTTTATTTTTTTCGTCAACTTTATAGATAAATATATTATCACCTTCCACTATTGTGCTGGTATCCGGGATACTTAAGCTTTCTCTTGTATCATATTTTATTGAAATTTCTAAAAACGAGCCAGGCAAAATTTCACCAGATGTATTATCCATTTTTATCCTTGTTGGTAATGATCTAGTATCCTCACTAATTCGACTAGCTAACGAGTCAACTTCCCCTTTATAGGTTTTATCTTTGTATCCAGAAAATTTTATATCAACAGGTAAACCAACCTTAATAAATGGTACAAACATTTCAGGTATATCTACATCACAATAGATAATACTGGTATTTTCGAGATTAATTAAGATTGAAGATTTTGAAACTTCGATGTCTTCTGAAAATTCTCTTTTTCCAATTGTTCCATCAAACTGAGCAGTAATTTTTCTATTTTTAAGTTCCGCAATTACATCACCTTTTTTTACTTTTTGATTAAAGTTGATAGGTTTAAGTATTTCATACTTCTCAATTTTATAGGATTGTGTTTTAAATGGTCTTGCTGTTCCGTATGTGCTTATTAAATTTTCAAAAACTCTATTTTCAGCTGCAGTAACAATTATTCCTGGAGGTGGTCTTTTACTAAATTTCTTCTTAAAATGATTTCCAATCATTGTTCTACCAACAATCACTGTAGCTATAATTAAAAAGAAAATTATTATTATGCTTGTAATTTTTGTTGATCTTTTCATATTTTATATTTTACCATATTCAGCCCATGAACCATCATAAATGACTGGAAGATACTTATTATTTACTTGAGAATATGCAAGTGCCAAAACACATGCTGTGATCCCAGAACCGCACGAAAACACTACATTTACTGGGTCATTTAAAGATAAATCTTTAAAATAAGAAGAAATTTCAGATTTACTTTTAAAAGTAAAATCGTCATTGATAAGGGTTTTAAACGGTAAGCAAATTGAATTAGGTATTGAACCACTTCTTACATTTCTTCTTGGGTCTGGAGTTATGCCATCAAAACGATCTTTGCTTCTCGCATCAACTAAATCAAATTTTTTTTTAATTATATTTTGGTCAATCTGATCTTTACTCTTAACCATTTCATTATTTTCTTTTGCTTTATAGCTAGTTGTTTGAATAATTATATTATTAGTAGAAGTTATTCTTTTTTCTTTTTTCCATTTATTAAAACCTCCATCTAAAACATGTACTTTCTTTTTATCATGGCCAAAGTAAATTAAATTAAACCATACTCTACAAGCACTTAAAACATCAGAATTATCATAAATCACAATTTCGTCTTTGTTAGATATGCCCATAGATGATAGTATATTTTCCCAAGAACTAATATTCGTTAACATATGTGGTAAGTCGGTTGATTTATTACAATTTTCGTCAATATCAAAAAAAATTGCATTTGGTATGTGCTCTTTATTAAATTCTTCTCTACCACTTCTTTTTGTTGCAGGCATATGCCAAGAGCCATCAATTATTTTTACATTTGAGAGATTTTTTTCTAGCCACTCAGTTGATATAAGTGACATTAGAAACTTTTTTCCAAATATTTCTGATGATAATCTTCGGCTTTGTTATAATTTTTTGATTTTGAAATTTTGGTAACGATTTTACCCTTAAATTTTTCATTAATTTCTTTCAATACTTTATTAGCGATTTTATTTTGATTTTCATCATGAACAAATATTTCACTTCTATACTGAGTACCTACATCTGGACCTTGCCGGTTTAAAGTAGTTGGATCATGAAATTCAAAAAAATTTCTTATTATTTCTTCATAAGAAATTTTAGAATTGTCAAATTCAACCTTAACTACTTCTGCGTGATTAGTGTCACCATAACATACTTCTTTATAAGATGTCTTCTCAGTATTACCTCCACAATATCCAACCTCTGTATTTATTACTCCATCTAACTTGCTAAATTTTATTTCGGGTCCCCAAAAACATCCAAGTGCTAAAGTTGCTATTTCCATTGCTAAAAATTTTAATTAATCTAAAGTTATTATCATGCTTTCCAAAAATCAATTAGGCTTTTTTTACATGTTTTTATCAATATGTGCCTTTTCATTTATGGATGTAATAGTCAAGTGGTCATCAGATTATCCAATTGGACAGGTAATGTTCTTTAGAGGTCTATTTGGTATTTTGCCAATTATTTTTTTAGTTCCTAAGACAAGATTTAGAGATTTTTACAAAACAAATAGACCAGGATTACATTTAATTAGATGTTGTTCAGGACTGATAGCTTTAGCTGCAATATTTTTGGCATTAAGAAACCTACCACTTGCAACAGTGACAAGTATTTCATTTGCTGCACCTATATTTACAACTTTGCTATCAATATTTTTACTAAGTGAGAAAGTAGGAGTATATAGATGGGCCGCGGTATTTGTTGGTTTTATTGGTGTTTTAGTAATTACCCAACCAGGATTTTCTAGCTTAAATATTTATTATTTATTTCCAATAATCTTTTGTATTGGAATGTCTTACGTTGCAATTACAATTAGAAAACTTTCATCCACAGAACCAGTCTGGTTGATCTCATTTTTTTTTTCTTTTGCAATTACAATTGTTGGAGTTTTATCAATACCATTTGGATGGATCATGCCAACTTTTAATGATTTCTTACTATTATGTACAATTGGCTTGTTGGGAGGAACAGCTAATTTATTATTAAGTCAATCATATAAATTATCCGAGGTTTCTCTGGTTACACCTCTTAAATATTTAGGATTAATATTTGCAATATCTTTTGGATATTTTATTTGGGATGAAATTCCCACAATTAAAACATTGATGGGTGCTTCACTGGTAATAATATCATCAATCATTATATTTCGAAGAGAAATATATTTAAATAAACAAGTAACGGTAAGTAGAAATGAGTAAGGCACCACCATATTGGACAAAAGCTAGAAAACATCTTTCAAAAAAAGATAGTATCATGAGATCATTGATTAAAAAATATAAAGATAATAATTTAACTACTAGAAAAGATGTCTTTTATTCTTTATGCAAAAGTATAATAGGACAACAAATAAGTGTTGCTGCTGCAGATTCTGTCTTTAAAAAATTTGAATTGGCATGTAAAAAAAAAATTAATCCAAAAACTGTTTCCAAGCTAAAAACATTGCAACTAAAAAAATGTGGTCTTAGTCGTCAAAAAATAAGGGGTATCTTGGAAATGTCTCAAAAATTTAAAGATAAAACTTTTAATCCAAGATTAATTCCGAAAATGAACGATGAAGAAGCCATTATATATCTATCAACTTTAAGACAGATAGGAAGATGGTCAGCAGAGATGATTTTGTTATTTACTTATAATAGGTCAAATATCTGGCCAATTCAGGACATTGGATTATTAAGAGCAATATCAAATAACTATAAAAAAAAATATTTTCCACCTGAAACTTTTATAAAAAAACTTCAAAAAAGATTTTCTCCATATTGTTCTGTTGCAACTTGGTATTTGTGGCGTTCAATTGACGATGATACTATTCAGTATTAGCGCCCTCCACGATAAACATATGTCTTTTTGTGGTTTGTTCTGCACAAGACCAAGCTTTTAAATAATCTTCTGAGTCATGACAAGATATGGCTTTGTCATAACTGGGAAATTCCCAAATGACGGTTCTTAATATTTTATCACCACTATAATATTTTAGTTTTCCTCCTCTAACTACAGGAGTTCCACCAAATTTTTTTATAACTGGTATTGCATTTTCACCATATTTTTTTAAGTTATCTTGGTCTAAAATCTCTGTATACAAACTCACCCAATATGCCTTCATATTTGCCCCTTTTCTGTGTTATTCCATTCCTTCAAATATCATATGCTCTCTAATTACATTGTCTTTAAGATATGTTCTTGCCTCAACATATTCTTCAGAATCATAGCATTTTTTTGCAGTTTCCACGTCAGGGAACTCTGCAAGTGCTATTCTAACCATTTCTCTACCCTCAAGTGCAATGTTATTAGCACTACGAGCTAAAATTTTTCCAGAATGTTTTAATACAGCTTCCTTTGCTTTATCTGCATATTTTTTCATTCTTTCAGGGTCTTTAATTTCACTGTAAGTTGCAATCCAGTAACCTTTCATAATTCTCCTTTTTAATTTTTTTTTTTTATGTTACCAAATTTTATGGCAGAAAAATTAATAATCAATTATGAAGATTATAAATTAGCAGTTGAAAAGTTAGCTCTTACAATTGAAAAAAATTACAAACCATCTGTTTTAGTCGGAATAATGAGGGGTGCAGCTCCTATAATTGATATGCTATCAAGAATATTTAAATTGCCCACTGCTTATGTTGTTATTCAAAGTTATTCTGGAGAAACTGTAGAAAATAAACAGGGTGAACTTATTTTTGCAAGAGACATAAGCTCAATAGCTAAAAATGAAGATTTTAAAAATGTTTTATTAGTTGATGACTTATCTGATACTGGGCTTACTTTGAATGAAAGTATTAAATGGTTGAAAAAATATGCTCCTGTAAAAAACCATATTGAAGAAATTAAAACAGCTTGCCTTTGGAAGAAAAAGTCTTCTTCTTTTACACCAGATTTTTGTCCAATTTTACTAGATGGTGATCCGTGGATAGTTCAACCATCAGAATATTACGATGAAATAGACATCAATGGTTTAAAGAAAAAACATTCATAAAAAAGGCTAACTTAATTAGTTAGCCTTTTTAATTTTTTATCTAAAATTATTTTGGAATATCTCCCTCTACACCTTTAACATAAACATTCATTCCTAATAACATTCCATCGTCAGCAACTTTTCCTTCTGCAACAAGGATGTTACCTTTTTGATCGTATATAGGACCTGTGAAAGAGTGAATTTTTCCTGATGCTAGATCTTTTTGAAGCTGTTCTGCTTCTTTAACAAGATCAGCGCCCATTCCTTTGTTATATGGTGACATCGCAACCATACCTTCTTTTAGACCATGCCAAGTATCTTGTTGACTCCATGTTCCATCTCTTGCAGCAATCGCTCTTTCAACATAATAAGGAGCCCAATCGTCTATAATTGATGTTAAAATTGATTTTGGAGCAAATCTCTGCATGTCACTTGCTTGTCCAAAAGACCAAATTCCTGCCTTTTCTGCAGTTTGGACTGGAGCTGTACTATCTGTATGTTGCATTATGATGTCTGCACCTTGATCGATTAATGCTTGCGCCGCTTCGGCTTCTTTACCAGGATCATACCAACTAAATACCCAAACTATTTTTG
This sequence comes from uncultured Pelagibacteraceae bacterium, assembly GCA_902618205.1. GTDB lineage: Bacteria > Pseudomonadota > Alphaproteobacteria > Pelagibacterales > Pelagibacteraceae > Pelagibacter. The sequence goes on from CACMZL010000002.1 coordinate 257,078, forward strand.
TTTTGATATTAGGATTTACTTTTTGAGCAGCTAAAGTCATTGCGTTTATTCCTCTTATAACTTCAGGAATAGGAAATGATGCTATGTAGCCAATAGTGTTAGTTTTTGTTAATTTACCAGCAATATGGCCCAAAATAGTTCTTCCTTGGTAAAATCTAGCAGAATATGTTGAAACATTTGAATGTTCTCTCTTGTATCCAGTTGCATGCTCAAATTTCACGTTTGGAAAGTCTTTGGCTACTTTGTTCGTCGCATCCATATATCCAAAGCTAGTGGTAAATATTAGGTCATGGCCTGATTGAGCAAGTTGTCTGATTACTCTCTCTGCATCAGCACCATATTTAACACTTTCCACATAAGTAGTTTTTATCCCTGCAGCTTCAACAGCTTTTCTTCCTTCATCATGTTGGTATGTCCAACCATGGTCTCCTGTTGGACCGATGTAAACGAATCCAACCTTAAAGTCTGCTTTTGCACTTATACTAAAAGTAATTAAAAAAATTGCAGAAATTAAGTATCTCAAAAAGTTTTTATACATTTGATTTCCCCTTTAAATTTTTTTTTATGATGTTTTTAAGTTAATCAAAAAAATAAAAAAAAAAATGTTTATTTTCGAATAGCTAACATTACTTTTCTTTATAGAATATTCTTCCCAAAGAAGTTGGAGTGTTTAGTTTTATTTTTCTACTATCGCGGGAGATTACAACTAAAACTATTATTGTCATCAGGTAAGGTAGTGCAATTAAAAATTGAACTGGAATTCTAAATCCAACAGCCTGCATATGTAATTGTAATATTGATATTCCGCCAAAAATTATTGCACCAATTAAAACTTTTATTGGACTCCAGGTTGCAAATACAACCAAAGCCAGAGCTATCCATCCTCTTCCAGCTGTCATATTCTCAATCCACTGTGGAGTGTATATTAAAGATAAATAAGCTCCAGCTAAACCACACATGCCTCCTCCATAAAGAATACAACAGTATCTAACCAAAATAACATTAATACCTTGATTTGATGCCGAAACAGGCGAATCGCCAACAGCTCTAACAACTAAACCTAATTTAGTTTTTTTCAAAAAATAATTAGTTAAAAATGGTAAAGCAAAAGCAAAATATAAAACTATAGAGTGTCCAAATAATATTGGACCAAAAAACGGAATACTTTCTCTTAAACTTGAAAATAAAATTGGAAAATCTTTTCCAGGAATACCAACAAAATTTTTTCCTATCATTGCTGAAAGACCAATACCAAAAATTGTTAATGCTAATCCTGTTGCAACATGATTTGTCAGCAGTGATTGTGTTAAAAATCCAAATATTAATGAAATTATAACACCAGACAACATTGATCCAATAATTGCAATAAAAAGGTTATCTGTTATTACCATTAAAGCAAAACCAGCAATTGCTCCTATTATCATCATTCCTTCGACACCTAAATTTAAAACGCCCGATCTTTCAGTGATTAATTCACCTGATGCAGCTAGAATTAGCGGCACTGAAGATGCCATAATTGATCCTATTAAAACACCAATAAAACTAATGTCTAAGCTCATTTTTATTAAAATTTTGAAATTTAATTTTGAAAAAAAGTAAATAATCAGATGCGAGTAAGAAAAATAAGATCATACCCTGAAATACTTGACCAGTGTATTGAGGTATCTGTAAAAAAATTTGAGCCGTTTCTGCACCTAAGTAGGTCAAAGAAACTACTAATGACGCAAATATTATACCAAATGGATTAAGACGACCTAAAAAAGCTACAATGATTGCTGTAAAACCATAATCTGGAGATATCATTCTATGTAGTTGTCCAATAGGCCCAGTAATTTCACCAACACCAGCCATTCCGGCACAAGCACCACTAATCATGAAAACAATCAAAATCATTGTCTTTCCTTTAAATCCTGCATATTTTGCAGTTTTTAAACTTAGACCAGACACTTTAATCTGAAAACCTAAATAAGTTTTATAGAGCACAAACCAACTAACGAAGACTGCTGCAAGACTGATAAATATTCCTGCATGAATTCTTAAACCCTCAAATAATAGTGGCATTCTAGCAGAGTCACTAAATTGTCTTGTCTCTGGAAAATTAAATCCCTCTGGATTACTCCATGGACCAACCACTAAGTAATCTAAAATCAACTTTGAGACATAAACTAACATTAGACTAACTAAAATTTCGTTAGTATTAAAATAAGTTTTAAGAATTGCAGGAATAAGTGCAAAAATCATTCCTCCAATTGCTCCTCCGATAATAATTAAAGGTAAAATGTAAAATCCTTCTTGATTGTAAAATAAGAGAGCAACCCCCCCTCCTACAATTGCTCCAAAAGTTAATTGTCCTTCAGCACCAATATTCCAATTATTACTTTTGAAACAAAATGATAAACCAATAGCAATTAAACATAATGGAGTTGCTTTAAGTAATAATTCACTAAAACCATATAAATTAGAAATAGGGGTTATAAAATAAAACTTAAGTGCTTCAATTGGATTAAAACCTAAAGTATAGAAAATAATACCACCACCTATAATTGTTAGAATGATTGCAATAAATGGAGTAAAAAAATACAATGTCGTTGGAACATCATTCCTTTTTTCAATTTTAATCAATAGATCCTCCACCCATTAGGATTCCTAATTTTTCTGGAGTCACTTCCACCGAAGGCATTATTTTTGAAAGTTTACCTTTGTAAATAACTGCAATTCTATCGCTAAGTTTTAATAGTTCCTCCGTATCTGTAGAAATTAAAATCGTTGATTTTTCTTCATCATTAATTTTTATAAGCGTTTCATGAATATAATTGATTGCACCTACATCGAGACCCCATGTTGGATTATAACAAATTAATAATTCTGGAGCTGTAATTAACTCTCTCCCTAAAATAAGTTTTTGTAAATTTCCACCTGATAGAAATTGACTTTTTAATTCAACATTGTCAGTATTTACTGAAAAATCAGATAATATTTTCTTAGAATGCTCTTTAATTTTTCTTTCATTTACCAAACCCTTCTCAAAAAAATTAGATGATTTGAAATTATTTAAAGCTACGTTTTCATAAATTTTTAATTCAGGTACAGCTGCTTGAGATATTCTATCTTCTGGAGAAAAAGCCATTAAATACTCACGGCGTTGCTTTGGATTTAGTTTAGCAATTTCCTTATTTCGAAAAATGATTGATGTATTAGGTGTAATTATTTCCCCACTCAAAATTTGAAAGAGTTCGTTTTGACCATTGCCAGAAATACCCGCTATACCTAAACATTCTCCTTTCTTTAAAGAAAAATTTAGATTAACTAAATTTGTTTCAAAAGGATCATCGCTATAAAAATTTAAATGTTTTACTTTAAATATCTCATCTTTATTTTTGGAAGTATTAATTTTTTTCTTAATTTTCGCTAGTTTTTGACCAACCATTTTACTTGCGAGAGTTTCAACTTTTTCATTTTGTGTTTGACTAACAGATACAACCTTACCTTTTCGCATGACTGCTACCTCATCGCATAAAGACAAAACTTCTTTTAATTTGTGAGTTATGTAAATAATTAATATTCCTTCATCACAAAATTTTTTTAAAGATATAAATAATTCCTCTGTTTCTTGCTCAGTCAAAACAGATGTAGGCTCATCCATGATTAGAACTTTAGGGCTTCTTAAAAGACATCTTATAATCTCAACTTTTTGCTTTTGCCCTGCTGATAAATTTAATACAGGAACATCAAGGTTAATACTAAAGTTATATTTTTTTAATATTTCATTTATTCTTACCCTTAAACTTTTGTTATCCTCAGTTGCATCTATGCTTAAGTTTTCAAATACTGATAAAGTTTCAAATAAATTGAAATGCTGAAAAACCATTCCAATTTTATTTTTTTTGGCATCGAGTGGAGAACTTAATTTTAAATTTTTTTCATTTAAAAAAACCTCACCATTATCTGGGCTTATTACACCAGACAAAATTTTTACCAACGTAGATTTTCCAGCTCCGTTCTCTCCTAATAGTGCGTATATTTTTCCACTTTTAAATTGAAGGGATACATTATCATTAGCTATACACCCTGGATATATTTTTGATATATTTGATATTCTTAAGTCTGTTGCCATAGCATTTCTTTAATATAATAAATCAATAACTCAATAATCTTTAAAGTTTCCTATCTTTTCAAATTTGAATTAAATTCAAACAATTTAATGAAAGTTTTGAACAAATTGTTAACATAATTCAACTTTAGGTATGTATTAATGATTATTGCTTTTAAAAATAATACTTTATCAAAAAAATTTATTGCTCTGTTTATCACATTAACAATAATTTTTTTAACTGGATGCCAAACAATTAAAAAGAAATCTGATGAAGTGGCTGAAAAAGAGAATGAAAAATTTGGTCAATTCGTTGGAAAAGAAGTTAATGAGATGAGATTAGAATTAGGCTCACCTTCAGAAGATTTTGTCAATGAACTTGGAAATGAAATGCTTATCTACAAAACAAAAAAATATGGAATTCCTTGTGAAAGAAAATTTGAGGTGAATGCATCAGGGGTTATTATCGGATTTAGCTCTAGTGGATGTATTTAGTCTTGTGGGGACTAGCCCCACAAGCAAGGTACTTATTTAATTTCAATAAGTTTCTTTTTTTTATGTTCCGGGATAATCCTTTCACATGCAATTGTTAAAAGACCATCTTTTAACTCTGCACCATTCACTTTTACATCATCAGCAATTGTAAATGATCTCGCAAATTGTCTTTGCGATATACCTTTGTGGATTATCTCTCCATCTTGGTTTTTGTTTTCACTTCTATCAACTTGTTTAGTTCTTACAGTCAATAGATTATCTTCAAACTCTACCTCAACATCTTTTTTGCTAAAACCAGCTAAAGCAACCTCAATTGAGTATTTATCTTTGCCAGTTCTTCTTATGTTGTAAGGCGGGTAGTTTGATTGCATACTTAAACCACCATTGCCCAACATGCTTTCGAATTGGTCAAACATATCGTCAAAACCAATTGAGAAAGGCCGAAGTGAGTTGAAAATTGATAGATCCTTACTTGTCATATTATCCTCCTTTAATTAAGCAAGTTTATTTACCGCTAGCCCCATTAGGCGACTAAGAAAGTTTATATGGTAATTAATTTTGATATTTCAAGATCAAGTGTTTAATTTTCCAGCTATTTTCAAAGCGAACGCGTAGTCAACTGCAATCTCCTCAATTGCTCCATCTCTTCCAGATTTTCCTCCATGACCTGCATTCATTTCTGTTTTTAATAAAAGTAAATTGTTATCAGTTTTGTAATCCCTTAATTTTGCAGTAAATTTTGCTGGCTCATCAAATAATACCCTGTTATCACTTAGACTTGTTGTTATCAAAATGTTTGGGTAATCCATTTTTTTTATATTGTTATAAGGCGCATATGAAAATATGTAATCAAAGTGTTCTTTTTTATCTTTAGCATTTCCAAATTCATCAAATTCCCCAACTGTTAATGGTAACGAATGGTCTAAGTTCGTGGTCAACGAGTCAACGAAAGGAACAGCCATAACAATACCCAAAAATAAATCAGGCGCTTGGTTAACAACGGCTCCCATTAAAAGACCTCCAGCAGATCCGCCCATTCCAATAATATTACCTTTAGATGTAAACTTTTTTTCAATTAAAAATTTTGCAGAAGCAATGTAATCTTCAAATGTATTTTTCTTGTTTAATAATTTTCCTTCTTTCCACCATTTCATTCCTTTTTCCATACCGCCTCTAATATGAGAAGTTACCCATATAATATCTCGATCTATCAGACTTATTCTGGTTGAAGAAAAACTTGGTGACATAGAACTACCGTATGATCCGTATCCATATAATAATAATTTTGCTGAACCATCTAATTTAGTTTTTTTATGTCTTGTTATTGTAAGAGGAACCATCCTTCCATCATGAGAGGCACACTCTAATCTTTCAACTATATAATCATCAGAATTATGGCCACTAGGAATCTCTTGTTCTTTAACTAATTTTTTTTCTTTTGTTTTAAGATTGTATAAGTAAGTCCTTCCAGGAGTTTTTGGTGATGAATATGATAAATAAACGGTATCAGTATTTCTATTTCTTTGGGTTAACGAAACACCTGGCACTATAACTTTTTCATCTGAAAAAAATATTTCTTCTTCTTCATTATTTTTTGGATTTCTTAATATTAATTTTGATAATGCATTAGAAGTTTCAGATCTTATAATCCAATTATCTAAGAAAATTAATCCACCGATTAAAACCTCTTCTCTTGCAGGTATAAATGTTTCCCAGATCTTTTTTTCTAAATTATTTGTTTTTTCAATTTTAAAATCTTCTGCATCTTCATTTGTGTGTTTATAGAAATTACCATTCCACGAATTAACTGAATAAATTATCCCTCTTTTTCTTTTATCAATTAGTTTCGGTTTTGGAATTATTTCATCTGATTTAAAATAATACTGTTCAGAGGTATTATGATCAGATGACGTAATAAAAAAATACTTCTCATCAGAGCTAAGTCCTATGCCTACAGTAAAAGCTTCACTTTCTTCTCTAAAGATAAGAATGTCTTTACTAGTAGGAGTTCCAATTTCGTGCCTATAAATTTCTCTTGGTCTGTGATTGTCATCAAGCTTTGAGTAAAAAATATATTTGTCATCTAAGCTAAATGTTATTCCGCCACTAGTATTTTCAATTTTTTCACCAATTTGATTTTTATTTTTAATATCTCTTATATGTATGGTGTAATATTCAGATCCTTTTAAATCTAGGGAGTAAGCTAGTAATTTATCATTATAGCTAACTTCCAAGTCTCCAAGCCCAAAATACTCTGTTTTAAGCTTTTCTTTTTCTAAATCACCATTCCAAATTTCCTCTATTTCATCAGAGTCAATTTTTTTTCTTAACTTTATAGAGTAGTTTCCTTTTGTTGTTGTTTTTGTCCAGTAGCTATATCTTACATCTTTAAATGGAAGAGACTCATCGTCAAGTTTAATTCTACCTTTTATCTCATCAAACAAAACTTTTTGAATTTCCTTTGTATCTGACATTTGATGACTAAAATAATCATTTTCATCCTCAAGATATTTTCTAACCTCTGGTATTAATTTTGAACTATCTTTCAATACCTCAAGTATGTTTTCCTGATGTATCCAACTGTAATCGTCTTCCCAGGTTACGTTGTGACAAGATTTTAATTCTGGTTTTTTTTTAAGCTGTGGTATTTTCATTTAAATTTAATTAATTTATGAATATTTTTTTTGCAATACTAATTATCTTTATAATTCTTTATATTTTACTCAATTGGTTTGCTAAAACTTCAACAAAAAAAATATCAAAATTTGTAAGAACATTTATTATAATTTCTTCAATATTGTTAGCGGTAATAATGGCATATGCGGGAAGGTACATTTTTTCTTTACCTTTTATGTTGGCCATTTTGCCATTAATAAAGACAAAGGCTGGTATTTCGTTATTTCAATTGTTTAGATTATGGGGCCTTTTAAGAGTATTGAAAAATTCTGGGAGGTTTAATTTTAACCAATTTAACCAAAACGTTTCATCTCAAGCAATGTCTATTGATGAATCTTATAGAATTTTAAATTTAGACCCCAAAAAAAAATATACAAAAGACGAAGTATTGCAATCTTACAAAAAAATAATGAAAAAAATACATCCCGATAGAAGTCCAGAATTAAATAATATTGCAACATTGGTAAATGAAGCCAAAGAGAACGTTATTAAATATATTAGCTAATTAAGTTTTGAAATTTTTCAAAGATTTTTAACGGATTTATTCGCTCCTTACCCTCTGTTCCATGAGTAACATTCTCTACACCATCTGGTATAAGAGGATGCATTTTGGAGCTATAACTTCCATATATTAGTGGGGTATCTGACATTAAAACAATAGTTGGTTTTCCTAACCCCGCAGATAAATGGCTGAAACTCGAGTCATTACAAACAGCAATATTGCAATTTTTAATTATAGGTAAAGTTTCAGAAATACTAAGTTCATTTAATGGAGTACATAAATTCTTATGGTAACTTAAAATTTCGTTCATAATTTCAATTTCTTCATTTTTGTTACCCGTAGCTAAAAAAAATCTGCATTTAAAGTTTTTTAAACATAAATTCATAAATTCTACAAATATTTTTGGTGGAATTCTTTTTGTCGGTCCTGATCCACCAATTCCTAACAATATATTTTTCACCTCATCACTAAAATTAAATTTTAACTTTATTTTTTTAACAT
>CACMZL010000003.1 GCA_902618205.1 uncultured Pelagibacteraceae bacterium
TGATGATAATTCTCTTTTAAGTCTAAATAATTCTTTTTCTAATAAAATACATAATATTTTAGTTAAAAAAAATTATTCATTCAAAAAGCCTTTAATTATATATCAAATAACAAACGAGAAAGTGAGCAACACTAATATTAATTTTCAACTAAAGTTTGAGCTAGAAGAAAACAGCTCAATAAAAATTATTAATCTTTCTGACGATAATTCAGAAAAGAATTTCATTAACAATTTATTTAATTTTAATCTTGGTAAAAATGCAATTCTTAAGAATTATAAAATAGATAAAAAAAGTAATACAAATATTAAGTATGATTATTCTAGTATTACTCAAAAAGAAAACAGTATTTCTGAAACATTTATATTTTCATCTGGTTCAGATTATAAAAAAAATGAAGTCAACTGTAATCTTGAAGGTCAATATTCGTCGGCATTTATTAATGGAATACACTTATTGTCTAAAAATAAACACCACGAAATAAGAACTAATACTAACCATTTGTATGAAAACACGAAAAGTTATCAGTTAATAAAAAGTGTAATTGATGACAGTTCAAAGTCTGTTTACCAAGGAAAAATATACGTGGATTCTAAAGCTCAAAAAACTGATGGTTATCAATTAAGTAAAGCGGTGCTTTTAAATGAACAAGCAGAATTTAATGCAAAGCCTGAACTAGAAATTTATGCTGATGACGTTAAATGTTCACATGGTTCTGCATCAGGTAGTTTAGATGAAGATTCTATTTTTTATTTAATGTCTAGAGGATTAGACAAAAAAACTGCAAAAGAATTATTGATTAACGGTTTTCTTTTAGATGTTGTTGAAAAAATTACAGATGAAGAAATTAGAAAATTATTAAAAAATATGATTGGATTAAATTAATGAATATAGATGATATAAAAAGAGAATTTCCAATTTTTGATGATAAAATTCAAAATAATGATCTAGTATATTTAGATAGTGCTAATTCATCTCAAAAACCAAGAGTTGTTGTAGATAGAATTTATGATTTTTATTCAAAAGAGTTTTCTAATGTAGGTAGAAGTGTTCATTATTTGGCGGTTGCTGCTACTAATTTATATGAACAAACAAGAGTTTCAGTTCAAAAATATATTAATGCTAAAGATAAAGATGAAATCGTATTTACTAAAGGTGCTACAGAAGCAATTAATTTAGTCGCGAATACTTTTGGTCAAAAGTATTTGTCTGAAGGTGATGAGGTATTATTAACCGAACTCGAACATCATTCAAATTATGTGCCTTGGCATTTTCTCAGAAAAGCAAAAAATATTAAAATAGAATTTGCTGAAATTAATGATGATGGTGAAGTAACATTAGAAGCTATAGAAAAAAAAATTACAAACAAAACAAAGATAATTAGCGTAAGTCATTTGTCAAATGTAACAGGTGCAATATTACCAATCAAAGAAATTGTGAAATTAGCACATTCAAAAAATATACCTGTTCTAATTGATGGTTGCCAAGGAGCTCCACACTTAAAATTAGATATGCAGGACATTGATTGTGATTTCTATGCAATATCTGGACATAAAATGTACGGACCAACTGGAATTGGTGTTCTATATGCTAAAAAAAAATGGCTTGAAGATTTACCTCCATATCAAGGTGGAGGAGGAATGATAAATGAGGTTAAAAAAGAAGGGATTACTTATGGAGAATTACCTAACAAATACGAGGCTGGTACAATGGCCACAGCTCAAGTTATAGCTTTTAATGAATCCATAAAATTTATGGAAAAAATTGGTATTCAAAATATCGAGAAACATGAAAAAGAACTATTAGACTATGGATTAGAAAAGTTAAGAAAAAATAATTCAGTTAATATAATAGGAAATCCAAAAGAAAAGGGTGGAGTTATATCATTTACTATTGAAGGTGTTCATCCGCATGATATTGCAACAATTCTTGATGAAGACGGAGTAGCTATTAGAGCAGGGCATCACTGCTGTCAAATATTACATGATAAATTAAATTTGCCTGCAACTGCAAGAGCTTCATTTGGAGTTTATAATACGAAAGATGATATTGATAAGCTTGATGAAGCAATAAATAAATGTAAAAAAATTTTTAACTTATAATGGACTTAAAAGATTTATATCAAGAAATAATATTAGACCATGGAAAAAATCCAAGGAATTTAGGAAAGTTTGATAATTATAATAAAGATGCAAAGGGAAATAATCCTTTATGTGGTGATAATGTTCATGTTTATCTCAGATTAAATGAAAATAAAAAAGTTGAAGATATTGCATTTGAAGGGCATGGCTGTGCTATTTCAATGGCATCAGCATCAATTATGACTGATATGGTTAGAGGTAAAGAAGAGAAAGAGGTAAAAGAAATTGTAAGTGATTTTTTAGGAATGATAAAAGAAAAAGATTCTTTAGTAACTAATATTTTAAAAGATGACGAAAAAACTAAATTAATGAGCTTATCAGGTGTTAAACAATATCCTATGAGAGTAAAGTGCGCAACTTTATCTTGGCATACTCTTACATCAGCATTAGATAATTCAGATCAAATCGTAAAAACAGAGGAATGAAAATGGATCTTAAAGAAAAAGTAATTGCTGAAATAAAAAAAATTTATGATCCAGAGATACCTGTTAATATATATGAATTAGGATTGATATACGATATTATTGTTAATAATTCTGAAGTTAAGGTCAAAATGACTTTAACCACACCAAATTGTCCAGTAGCTGAAAGTTTGCCTAAAGAAGTTAAAGACAGTATATTAGAAATTAAAGAAGTTTCAAAAGTAGATCTTGATTTAGTATGGGAGCCACCATGGGACAAATCAATGATGTCTGAAGCTGCAAAACTTGAACTAAATTTATGACAAAACAAATTATAACATTAAGCGATAACGCAGCTCAAAGAATAAAAGAAATTATGTCTAATGCTGAAAAAGACTCTTTAGGAGTTAGAGTTGGAGTTAAGTCAGGTGGGTGTGCAGGGATGTCTTATGTTATGGAGTATACAAAAGAGACAAATCCAAATGATGAAGTAATAGAAGATAAGGGTGTTAAAGTTTTCATAGACTCTGCAGCGGTAATGTATTTACTTGGAACAGAAATGGATTTTAAAAAAGAGAAATTTTCTTCACAATTTGTATTTAATAACCCGAATGAAACAGAGAGATGTGGATGTGGGGAGTCCTTTAAAATATAGTATTTAATATACGCATATCAGCATTGCGTTAATTGCATATCTATGGTAGAATCATTGATATGAATACTTTTGAGCATAAAAACCTAATTAACTCTGAAGTTAAAACTCAAAAAAGAAAATCTTTATTCAGAAGTTTAATTAAACCAGTAGAAGCTGGCGCACATGGCACCCTCAACTACGTGGTTAAAAAAGGTTTAGGAAAAAATAAAATAGCTAAAAAGTAAAAAAATCTATTTAACAACTATAGTACATATCAAACTCAATAGGATGAGGTGTATGTTCAAAGTTGTGTATCTCCTCAAATTTAAGAGCAATATAAGCATCTATTTGATCGTCAGTAAATACTCCACCCTGAGTTAAAAACTTTCTATCTTTATCTAAACTTTCCATTGCTTCTCTTAATGATCCGCAAACAGTTGGAACTTTTTTAACTTCCTTCTCTGATAAAGCGTAAAGATCTTTATCAAAGGATTTGCCTGGATCAATTTTATTTTTGATACCATCAATTCCTGCCATTAACATCGATGCAAATGTTAAATACGGATTACCAGATGCATCTGGGAATCTAATTTCACATCTTGCTCCTTTTTTGCTTAGAGTTATGGGAATCCTACAAGAAGCTGATCTGTTTCTTGCAGAATAAGCAAGCAATACTGGAGCTTCAAAACCTGGAATTAATCTTTTGTAACTATTTGTTGTGGCATTTGAAAACGCATTAATCGCCTTAGCATGTTTAAGTATTCCACCAATATAATAAAGCGCAGTTTGTGACAAACCTGAATATTTATTTCCAGAAAAAACTGGAGTTTTTCCTTTCCAAACTGATTGGTGAACGTGCATTCCTGATCCATTATCACCTTTTACAGGTTTAGGCATAAACGTAGCAGTTTTACCAAATGAATGTGAAACCATTTGAACTACATATTTGTATAATTGTACATTATCGGCTTGATCAACCAATGTACCAAAAAGCATTCCAAGTTCGTGCTGACTTGGAGCAACTTCATGGTGATGTTTTTCAACTGTGATACCTACGTCTCTTAAACCTTTTAAGTATTCACCTCTTATATCCTGAGCACTATCTACTGGAGGGACTGGAAAATATCCACCTTTAACTCCAGGTCTGTGACCCATATTTCCGTTTTCATAATTTTTTCCTGAATTATATGGACCTTCAGTACTATCTATTGAAAAACTTGTTTCGTTCATATCATTTTTAATTTTAACGTCATCAAAAACAAAAAATTCTGGTTCAGGACCAAAGTAAGCTTTATCACCTATACCAGTCTTCTTTAAATAAGCTTCAGCTTTCTTCGCTATTCCTCTTGGATCTCTTTCATAAGGATTTCTTTTAATTGCATCTAAAATATCGCAAAATAAAACAAGAGTATTATGAGATGTAAATGGATCAACTATTTGTCTGTTTAAATCTGGTTTTAATATCATGTCAGACTCATTTATTGCCTTCCATCCAGCAATAGACGATCCATCAAAAAATACACCATCTGTTAACATGTCCCCATCAACTACCGATGCATCCATAGTTAAGTGCTGTAATTTACCCCTTGGGTCTGTAAATCTTAAATCGACAAACTCAATTTGCTTGTCTTTCATCATTTTTAGAACTTTGCTTGCGCTCATATTATCTCCTGTAGAATTAAATATCTGGGTTAATTACCAATATTGTTATAATAAAGAATACATATAATGAGGATATCACCTATGCAATTTAAACATATAATTTTGCTAATAATTTCAGTGCTTTTTAATCAATCATAAGTTGAATATGACTTTATTAAATAAAGAACCAGTTAAAAGAGCTGAGAAGTGTCTTAAAGAGTTTGACGAAAATCTATCAGTTGTTGAATTACAAAACTCAGCAAAAACAGCATTGGATGCAGCAAATTCATTAAATTGTGAAGTAGGAGCAATTGTTAAAAGTCTGCTTATTAAGATAGAAAATGATTTTCTACTTTGTTTAGTTTCTGGTGACAAAAGATGTTCGTTAAATAAATTAAAAAAAATTTCTGAAAAAAAGAATGTAAGAATGGCTTCTGCTGATGAGGTTAAGTCTCAAACAGGATATACAATTGGAGGTGTATCTCCTGTAGGTCATATAAATAATATTCCAATATTTGTAGATAACTCTTTGAGTAGGTTTAAAGATATTTTTGCTGCAGCTGGACATCCTAATGTAATTTTTAAAATCAATTATGAAAAATTAATTCATATTACAAAAGGTGTTGTGAAAGATATTACAGAATGAAGCAAGCTAATTTAACAGATTATATTTTATTAACATTACTATCAATAATTTGGGCATCTGCTTTTTTTAATATAAAAATTGCAACAGAATCGTTCGGTCCAATGACAATTGCTTTTTTGAGAGTATTTTTTGGATCTATACCAGTATTAATTTTATGTTTTTATAAAAAAATTGTAATTGAAGCATTTTCAAAAGATTGGCATTGGTTCATGTTAATAGGACTAATCAATTTAGTTATACCATTCTTTTTAATTGCTTACGGGGTAAAATCAGTGCAAAGTAATTTGGCAGCAATTTTGATGTCCACTACTCCTTTGAGCTCTACCATATTAGGTCACTTTTATACAAAAAATGAAAAATTTAATTTTGCCAAAACTATAGGAATATTAATAGGATTTGCAGGAATTGTTTATTTATTTTCTGATAATATTTTAATCGATGAAAATAATTTTCTTTCAGCAATATTAATTTTAGTAGGATCAACATGTTATGTAATAGGTGGAGTTTTAACACTTAAAATTAGTAAGAAAAAAAATGAAAACGTTACTGGATCAATATTAATTTGGGCAACTCTGATTTTATTTCCTTTGATGTGTTTATTAGAAACTCCTTGGGAAAATACTCCATCATTAAATTCAACTATGTCAGTAATTTATCTTGGTATAGTGCCAACAGGAGTTGCGTGGCTTTTAAGGTTTAAAATTTTGAAAAAGAATGGTTTAATTTTTCAATCTCAAGTCTCATACTTAATCCCAATCTTTGGAATTATTTTAGGCTATATATTTTTAAGTGAATTAATAACTTACAAGGTATTAATATCTTTATTAGCTGTAGTTGTAGGAATTTATTTTGTCAGAAAAGCTGATACAAAAATTATTATTTAAGTGAAGATATGGAGCTAATATGCTCTGGTTTTGTCTCACAACATCCACCTAAAATTGTTGCCCCGCCTTCTATAAATTTTTTTGATAAATTATAAAATTCATTTGCATCAAAATTATCTCTTTTTCCTAAAGACTGATTAGGATTTACTCCAATTTCATTAGGTCTTGCTGTATTAAATGTCTGTATTGGGCCTGGTTCATCAACTCCCCACAAATTTATTTTAAATCCAAATGGAACTTTACAATTTAAAAATTTATCCAATACAGATAATGATATTTCTGGAGAAACACATGCACAAACTATACCAAGTGTATTTTCATCTTGAATAATTTCAATTAATTGTTCAATTTTTTCTTTCGAGGGTAGGTCACCATTTTTTTTTAAATGTATTCCAATTAAAACTTTTTTGTTTAATTTTTTAGATATATTAAGAGCGGCTTTAACTTCATTAGTGCTGCTAATAACATCTAAGTATAAAAAATCAGTAAATTCACTTAAAATATTAGCTTGTTCAAACATATCTTCCTCTATTAATTTGATATCGCGATCATCAGTTATATAAGTGTCTCTTTGGCTTGGAATTGATCCAGCTACCAATATATTTTTCTTTGATAAATCTTTAGCTTTTATTGCAAGTTTACATGCAATTTCATTTAATTTTTTGAATTCATCACCAACTTTATTTTCTATTAATCTAAATTTTCTACAACTAAAAGTGTTTGTAACTATAACATCTGAGCCTGCGTTGATATATGATAGATGAGTATCAACTAACATTTGATGATATTTTTCATCCAATAAAGCGCTAGCAGACCATAAAGTCCCCATAGATACCATTCCTTTTTCAAGTAATAATTGACCCATACCACCATCTAAAATTCTTATTTTTTTGAAAAAATTGTTATCCATTTTTTTTATCCCTTGTAGCTATAAATACTCCAACGGTTGTTATTAAAAAACCAATTATGTCAGTAAATGTTAATTGTTCATTTAAAAATATCCATGCCATCACTGCTGAAGTAGGAGGTACTAAAAAAAATAAAGTAGTAGTTTTGCCCACAGTACCCCTTTTGATTAAAAACATAAGAATAGTAAAAGCTCCAAATGAAACTAATATAATTTGATGAGACATACCCAATATAAAACTAGTTGTAAAATTTATGTAAGCATTTTCAAATATAAACATTAATAATAGATTAAAAAGGCAACCACCAACTGCTTGATACGCATTATTAACTGACAAAGCTAAATTTCCACTCAATTTTTTTTGCCACAATGTTCCAGCTGTTATTGCAAATAAAGCTAAGACTGTCGCTAACAATCCTAAAGGAGGAATTTCTTTTCCAAAATCTATACCTAACACAGTGACAGAACCAATGAAACCTAAACTGATACCCACCCACTGTTTCCAAGATATTTTTTCTCCAAAAATTGGACCAGATAAAATATTTGTTAAAATTGGTTGAAGTGTAACTATTAAAGCTACAATTGCAGCTGGCATCCCAATTGAAAATGCATACCAACATCCACCTAAATAAATCCCATGAAATAAAATACCTGTTGAAAGACTTTCAATAATATTTTTTAATTTTCCAAAAATTTTATCATTACTGAAATAAGCAAATACGAGAAAACCAATTGTTACAATCCCAAATCTAAATGCTAAAGCTGCAAATGGAGAAGCATTTTGAACAATTTCTTTTCCAGATATGAATGCCGATGACCATAATAATATAAAGAGCAAAGGAAATGATTTTGTCATGGTAAAGATATATGGCGTAATATCTAATTTTTGTTATGAATTCTATCCATTTCTTGAAGTTCGACTTCAAGTTTGTCTAATTCTTCACCACCAGCCATCATACTAAGAAGTTTTTCTCTAGAAATATCTTTTTTTTGGAATGTTCCCATGCTTTTTCCTCGGTTAAGTACAGTGAAACTATTACCAACAGGGTAAGCATGATGTACATTATGAGTAATTAAAATTACAGCCAATCCCTCAGACGCGGCCTTTACAATATATTTTAATACCATTGATGCTTGATGAACTCCTAAAGCAGAAGTTGGTTCATCTAAAACTAAAACTTTTGCTCCAAAATATATAGCTCGTGATATTGCTAGGCATTGTCTTTCACCACCGGACATAGTTCCAACTGCCTGAGATGGGTCTCTAACATCGATTCCTATCTGTCCCATTCTATCTGCTGCTATCTTATTTGCTTTCTCCACATCAAAAGTTTTAAGGAAAGGAATACCTTTTTGAGGCTCTCTTCCCATAAAAAAATTTCTAGTAACACTCATTAAAGGAACTAATGCTAGATCTTGATAAACTGTTCCTATACCAATATCTAAAGCATCTTTAGGTGAGTCAAAAACAATTTTATTATCTTCAAATATAATTTCTCCTTCATCAGGCTTATGAACACCTGCTAAAGTTTTAATTAAAGTCGACTTTCCTGCTCCATTATCTCCAAGCAAACACATGATCTCACCTTTTTTTAATCTCATAGTGACATCTTTGAGCGCTATTACCTTCCCAAAAAACTTACTAATATTATTAAATTGAACGAGATAGTCAGACATTATTTACTCTCAGTCACTTTCTTTCTGATATAGTTATTAAACACTACAGCTATCAACATCATTGCTCCTAAGAAAACTTTAAACCAATCAGTGTCAACATCTGTATAAAATATTCCCATAGATACAGTCCCAAATATAATTGCACCAAAAGCTGCACCTATTGCAGATCCATATCCACCTGTTAAGAGACAACCACCAACAACAGCAGCCGCAATAGCTTCTAGTTCTTTTAAAGTACCTCTCATAGTATCTGCTGAACCCGCATCTAATACCTGAATACAAGCAAAAATAGTAGAAGCGACTGCCGTACCGATAAATAGACTTATTTTTACCCTTCCAACAGGCACACCCACATTTGTTGCTCCAACCTTATCGCCTCCAGATGCAAAGATCCAATTACCGTATCTTGTTTTCATCAATATCCATGTTGCAAACAATGTTAATGCAATAAACCAAATAACTGATGGAGGTATTCCAGTTGCAAGAGGAGTTCCATCAGTTCTTAGTTCAATCAATTTTAATGATCCCAACCAAGTAAAAAGCCATTTAAAAGTATCTGTAGCAAATAGCCATGCTAATGGATCATCTTCAATTAACACTCTTAGTCCTGGAACTTGAGTTCTACCAGTAATCAATCTTGTTATTGCTAATGTCAAACCTCTTAAAATAAAAAGCATTGCAAGTGTTACAATAAAAGACGGCAAACCGGTTTTGACAACCATTATGCCATTAAAGTATCCAACCAATACTGCCATAGCGAAAGCAAAAACTATACTCATCCATAATGGCCAACCCCAATAAATTGCAGGAATTGCTATACAAATTCCAGCAAAGCCAATCATTGATCCAATTGACAAATCAAATTCACCGCCAATCATTAACATTGCTGCTGCTATTGCTATAATTCCCAAATTAGCTGAAACATCGAGGAAATTAAGCATTCCATAGGCGCTAAACATGCCAGTATCGCCAGCTACAATTCCAAAAAATATAAATACAAGTATTGAGCCACCTAATGCACCCAGCTCAGGCCTATTCAATAAAACTCTTAGTGGTGATATTTTTTTTAGACGTTCGTCTTCATTAAGATTACTTTTCGATGAAATACTTTTTGATTTTAATGACATTTAAATTTTGAAAAAAGGCCTGACCAAAAAATTTAGTCAGGCCTTAAATATAGATTTTATCTATAACCTTGAGCTGCCCATTTAATTACTTTAGCAGCATTATCAGGAGTAACAAATCCAGGTCCAGTCATAACTACACCTGCGGGCATTGTTCCCCATCTCATGTATTGAGCAAAAATAGCTATAGGCAAATAACCTTGTAGATATTGTTGTTGGTCTATTAAAAACTCTACTTTACCTGCAGCAGCAGCTTTCAACATATTAGGTGACATATCAAATGTTCCTAATTTAACATTTCCAACTTTACCAGCAGCTTCTAAAGCTTTTAGCGCTGCTTCACCAGATAAACCAGCTCCTAAAGTTAGAATAGTGTCATATCCACCACCTAATTTTGCAGCAACAGCCTTTTGAATTTCAGTTGGGTCATTTGATGTTCCAAGAATATCAACAGATCCACCAAAACCTTTTTTGAAACCTGCACATCTTCTATCAAGCGCTACGTTTCCAACTTCGTGGTTAACGCATAAAGCTTTTTTTCCTCCAGCAGCCTTCATTTTTTGTCCACCACCAACGCCAGCTTCAAATTCAGTTTGACCTACGTGTGCACTAATTCCTAATGATGCATAGTCATCCGAACCAGAGTTCATAGAGACCACTGGTATACCGGCAGCTATTGCTGCTTTAACAGATTTTCCTAATGCAGCTGCATCAGGTAAAGTAATTACAATACCTTTTGGTTTTTGTGATACAGCATTATCAATTAGTTTTGCCATTTCAACCATGTCAAAAGTTCCAGGCGCAGTGTATTTGCAAGATACTCCCATATCTTTACAAGCAGCATCAACTCCATTTTTAGCTACCGACCAAAAAGGGTCATTAGCTTGTCCATGTGAAACAACAATTATATCAGTTGCTAATGCTGATACAGACATCATTGCCCATGCAGCAACAGCTAATATAAAGTTCTTTATTGTTTTCATTTTTAATTTCCTCTCTTAAATAAAAGTTAACTTTTAAACATTAAAGCTAACATAAATTTATTTAGATTGTAAAGAAGCAGGTTGTATTCAACCTAAAGTTGATTTTTAATATTTTATTTTTTCAAACTTTTTTGATTTTAATGACCGGATAGCACTCTCAGCAATTTGTATTGAAATCTTTCCATCAATAAACCCACTTTTAGGTCTTAAATTTGATCTGAATAATTTAGCAAGATCATTTAACTGTTCTTTGTATGCCTGGTCGTATCTTTCTATAAAAAAATGTTTAAAGCTTGATCGTGCATTCGTACTTTTATTAGAATACAAACTAATCTCATTTTCTTTGATATTATCAGAAATAATCATTCCTTTGCTTCCAAAAAGTTCTACTCTTTGATCGTATCCAAAACTACAATGTCTAGAATTACTAATAATACATTGAACACCATTTTTTGTTTTCAAAATTGCCGTAGCAAGCTCGAAATCTTTAAGTTTATTGAAGTATTTATTAGAAATATTGCTCCCTGTAGCAAATATAGAAACAAATTCATCTTTACCCGCATAATACCTTGCTAGATCGAAATCATGGATCATCATATCTTTAAAAATACCACCTGAGGCTTTTAAATATTTTATAGATGGAGCAGCCGGATCTCTGCTAGTAATAATAATTTTCTCTAGCTTTCCTATCTTGCCTTTTATTAAATTATTTTTTAGAGAGCTATGACCTGGATCATATCTTCTGTTAAATCCAATTTGCATTTTATGATTAAATTTATTTATTTTTTTTTCGTAATTTTGAATTTTTTTTAAATTTAAATCTAAAGGTTTTTCACAAAATACTGTTTTATTACTTTTTATACTTTCATATATAAATTTAAGATGAGTTGATGTTGTGGAAGAGATAAAAATACAATCAATTTTTTTATCTTTATATGCTATTTGAGGACTTTCAATATTTTGACAATTTAGATTTTTTGAAACTTTTTTTGCAAGTTTTCTATTAACATCGAAAATATATTTAAGATTAAAATTTTTATTATTTATTAAATTATCTGCATGCATTAGTCCTATTCTTCCCAAACCGAATAATGCTACGTTAATTAAATTTTTACCCATTGTTTTTTTAATGATGATTTCTTACATGCATCAATGAATTTAGCAGTCTCCAAACCCTCTTCTTCGTTAGGAAAATAAAATCTTTTTTTTGTATTCGTTTTTAAATATTCAGCAAATTCCTTATATATATTTGCAAAAGCATCTAAATATCCTTCAGGGTGACCAAATTTTACTCTAGAAAATTTTTTTGAAAAATTTGCTTTTGTATATCCTCTTTCTAAAAACTTTACTGCTCCTTTGCTTGGATTAAATTTTAAATAATTTGGATCATTTTGAACCCATTCTAAACTTCCTTTAGAACCATATACTCTAATTCTTAAACCATATACGCCTCCTTTAGCTGTTACACATGTCCATACAATTCCTTTAGCACCATTGTTAAAATTAACAAAAACTTGTGCGTTATTATCCATTTTAACATCCTTCGAATATTTGCTTACATCAGCTATCAGTTTTTCTCCTTTAAGGCCTGTAATATAAATTGCTAGATGATATGCGTGTGATCCTATTTCATTGAGAACTGCTGATACACCAACAATTTTTTTATCAACTTTCCATTTAAAAACCTTTTTTGAATTTGTTTTTGAAATTTTATTACCATCTGTCCAATCCTGAATATATTCAACGTTGATATATTCAACTTTTCCAATTTTTCCTTTTTCAACTAAATTTTTTGCTTCTCTAACCATTGGATAAGATGAATAGTTGTGAGTCAGTGCATATTTAATTTTTTTGTTATTTTTTATCGCTTTATATAGTTTTTTTCCCTGCTCAAGATTTCCAGCAAATGGTTTGTCTGAAATTACATGTATGTTTTTTTTTATAAAATTCTCCGCAATAATTTGATGACTTGATGGTGGAGTCATTATTGCTACAACATTAATACCATCTTTTCTTTTCGCTTCTTTTTCAGACATCTCCTTGTAATTTGAATAACATCTAGATTTATCTAAACCTATACTTTGTCCAAATTTCCTAGATTTATCAACACTTCTAGAAAATACCCCTGCAACGATTTCATATTTGTCATCATATCTAGATGAAATTCTATGAACATGCCCGATCCAAGATCCAGGTCCGCCTCCAACAATTCCAAGTTTAAATTTTTTAGGTTTAATTTTTTGAAGCATCTAATATCATAACAAAACTATTATTTATGTCAGTAAAATTAGGTATAGCCCCAATAGCTTGGAGCAATGATGACATGCCTGAGCTTGGTGGTGATACTCCGCTTGAACAATGTCTTTCCGAAGCTAGTGAAGCAGGATTTAAAGGAATAGAGTCTGGTGGAAAATTTCCAAAAACATCAAAAGAATTAATTCCTATATTAAATAAATATAATTTAAAATTATGCTCAGGTTGGTATGGAGCAAATTTAAGAAAAAATACTTTTGAGGAGGAAAAATTAAAAATTCAAAACCAATTGAAACTATTTCAAGATTGTAAAGCACCCTGCATGGTTTTTGCCGAAGTTTATGGTTCTATTCAAGGTGATCCAAATATAAATTTGTCTAAAAGACCTAGAATGGATTTAGACGAGACTAAAAAATATTATAAAAAAATTTCAGAAATGGGAAAATATCTAGAGGATCAGGACATGCCTCTTGCTTACCATCATCATATGGGAACTTGCATTGAAAGTGAAGAAGATACAAGAAGATTATTAGAAAACACAGATGGTAGTGTCAAACTAACTTTAGATACTGGACACATGTTATTTGCAAAAGGAGATAGTTTGAAAATTTATAAAGAATTTAAAGAAAGAATAATTCATATACATTGCAAAGATATGAGAAAAAATGTTTTAGATAATTCGTTAAATCACGATTATAGTTTCAGACAGGCTTTTTTGGAAGGAGCCTTCACTGTTCCAGGAGATGGTTGTATTGATTACAAGCCTTTTTTTGAATTGTTAAAAGAACAAAATTATTCTGGATGGTTAGTTGTAGAAGCGGAGCAAGATCCAGCAAAAGCAAATCCTTTTGAATATGCTAAAATTGGATACAAATATCTAATTGAAACTTTAAAAAGTGTAAATTTAGAAATTGAAAATAATTAGCTATCTATATAAAGAAGTTAATTCATTATTACCAGCAGCCACACATGGAGATTTAAAACAAGTACCAACTATCCATTCCGATCCTGGTTCTGCTAAAAAATTTGATGACATTATAAAAATAACACCCATTTCTACTGACTGACCAGCTTTTCCCTCTGCTTTTATTCTCGGGTCAGGATCTGTTTTAACTTTATTGTCATCTGAAAATGGATTTTCAATCTTTAGATTATCATTTATATGATTAACAACCTTTTCAGCTATCCATTCAGCATTACATGGATCACCCCAAACAGTTATTTTCCCCTCATCATTATTTCCGCAATTATTAATTTCGCCATTAATAAAATCGACAACTTTTTTATGATTTTCTTTTACTAAATTTGCACGAGCTTCAACTTCAGGTCTTGTACTCGCTGTCCATATCAACATTCCTACAACATAAACAGCCGATATAATGATAAGAAATTCTAATAATCCAAAATTTTTTAATTTTAAGCTCATGAGATTTTTACTATTTTTGACTTTTCCAATTTATTGTCAAAAAAATCAATAATATTTTGGACTGTTTCAATACCCATTCTAGACAAACATTCTTCAGTAAATACTGCTGAATGAGGGCTTAAAAATGCTTTTTCATTTTTTAGCAATGGATTATCTAAAGATGGAGGCTCCTTTTCAAAAACATCAAGCCCTGCACCAAAAATTAAATCTTCGTTTAATGCCTTATTAAGATCTTCCTCGTTAATAATACCACCTCTTGCAGCATTAATTAAAATACAATTTTTTTTCATTTTTTTTATCATTTCATAATTGATTAAATGTTTTGTGTTTTCGTTTAGAGGCATATGAATTGAAATTGCATCCATTTTATTTAAACTCTCATTTAAATCATTAATTTTAGTACCACCAACTTTTTTAATTTCCTCTTCGCTGACAAAAGGATCATAAACAAAAATGTTCATTTCTAAACCCTTACATTTTTTAAGTAAGCATTTTCCAATACGACCAAAACCTGCAATTAAGATGCTTTTATTCCATAACTCAATTGTTTTAGGAAGCTTAGTTCTATCACTGAACTTTCCAGTTTTTACAGTCTCGTTGTACATATTATTTCTTTTTGCAATGCTGAATAGCATGAATAAAACATGTTCTGCTACAGCTTGAGCATTCGCTGTAGCTGTTATTGCTAATGTGATATTGTTTTGCTTGGTTGCTTTAAGATCTATATTGTCATAGCCTACACCATGTCTAGATATCACTTTTAAATTCTTAGCTGAGTCTATAATTTCTTTTGATAATTTAGATGTTCTAATACTTATTCCATCACAGTCTTTTATTTTATCTTTCAAAAATTCTGTATCTGTATTGTCTACAACTTGAAATTCAAAATTTTTATTTCCTTTTAGTAAATCAATACCATGATTATGTATTGATTCTATTATTAAGATTTTTTTCATACGTAAAAGTATATACTTTATTTATTAATAGGCTTTAGATAATTCTGATTTCACTGTGCCTTTTAAATTTTCAACTGTATTTTTCGCACCTGCACTTATAAATCTGGAGTCTGCTCCAACTGTTACAAATTGAAAACCTTTTTCAATCATTTTTTTTGCATAGTCAGTACTTCCGTTATGAATTCCAGCAAATATATTGTTTTTTTTTGCATGCTCTAATATTCTAAGTATTTCTGAATAAGCTTTAGTATCCTCACCTTTGTCAAAACCAGGCTTTTCTCCTATAGCCAAACTTAAATCAGCAGGCCCTATGTAGATACCATCAAGGCCTGGGGTACTCATAATTTCATCAAGATTTTCTAAAGCTTCTTTAGTTTCAATCATAGCCATTTTTAATATTTCATCGTTTGCATGATCTCCATAATCGGGCCCTCCATATATTAACCCTCTCATTGGACCAAAACTTCTATATCCATGTGGTGGATATTTACATGCTTGAACAAATCTTTCTGCTTCTTTCCGATTACTAACCATTGGGCAAATGATTCCATAACATCCAGCATCTAAAATTTTCATAATTTGACCAGGTTCATTCCAATTAACTCTTGCCAAAGGTACGACTTCTGTCGCTGAAATCACTTGCATCATTGGCATTGCATTTGTGTAATCAACGAGCCCGTGTTGCATATCAATTGTTAATGAGTCCCATCCTTGTTGAGCCATTGTTTCTGCTGAAACAGTACTTGGAATTTGTAACCAACCATTGATTACAGCTTTGCCATTTTTAATTATTTCTTTGGCTTTATTTTTTCTCATTAACTCAGGTTTTTAGACCCATATGGGTATACTTTATATTCAGGTAATCTTTTATAGCCATAGATCCACCTTCACGACCGTAACCGGTTTGTTTTATTCCACCGAATGGAGCTTCAGCAACTGCAACTGCAGCTGTATTTACTGCTACACAACCGGTTTCCATCATCTCTGATGCTCTATTAGCTTTGTCCATTGAGTTTGTATATAAATAGCTACAAAGTCCCAGGTCATTATTATTTGCTCTCTCTACTACTTCGTCAAAATCCTTGAAAGTTAAAACAGGCACTAAGGGACCAAAAGGTTCTTCTTTCATAATTGTAAAATTGTCCTGCACTTCATCAAATACAGTTGGTTCAAAATAATAACCTTTATTAAATCCTGAAGGTCTACCCCCACCTAAAACAACTTTTGCGCCTTCACTCTTTGTCGTTTCAACTAATTTTTCAATCTCCTCCAAACGTTTTGCTGTTGTTAAAGGTCCTAAGTCAGTGCCTTCATCCATACCATTTCCAATTTTTAATTTTTTTGCTCTATCTACGAAAGCGTTTATAAATTCTTCTTTTCTTGTTTCTTGAATGTAAAACCTATTTGGGGATATACAAACTTGACCATTGTTACGAAATTTTGCTGTTATTGCCATATCTGCAACTTTATTCATGTCAACATCGTCAAATACTATAAATGGAGAATGACCACTTAATTCCATTGTAACTCTTTGAACTTTATCTGCAGCTTTTTTAAGTATTAATTTTCCAACACGTGTTGAGCCAGTTATAGAAACTTTTTTTATTATATCTGATTCAAGTAATTCATTTGATATTTCAGCTGGGTCTCCAGATAATAAATTGACTACTCCATCAGGAACTCCAGCATCTTTACAAATATTTACAAGTTCCATAACTGCTCCAGGCGTAATCACATCTGGTTTACAAATAACTGAACAACCAGCAGCCAGTGCAGTTGAAATTTTTCTAGATGCTAAAACTATAGGAAAATTCCATGGCACAAGTGCTGCTACAACACCTACTGGCTGATAGTAAACATGAACTCTTGTTTCTGGAAATCTACTTTGTAATGTTTCACCATAAATTCTTTTAGTTTCTTCTGCATTCCATTCAAATATATCTGCTCCACCACCAACTTCTCCAATTGCTTCTTTAAGAGGTTTTCCAACTTCAAGTGTAAGCCATTTGGCCAATACATCTTTTCTTTCACGCATCAAATCTGCAATTTTTCTTATTACATAAGACCTTTGCCATGGAGTAGTATTTTTCCAAGTTTCGAGTCCTTTCTCTGCTGATTTTAATGCTTTTTGAACGTCAACAGACGATGCTTTTGATGCTTCTCCTAAAACTTCTTCTGTTGCTGGATTGATAACTTTATAAGTTTCTTTTTTTTCTGCTTGTTGCCACTGACCATCAATGAATTGACCAAAATTGCTATACATATTTTTTAAATTGTGTTTAATTGTTAAAAGTTAAAGATTTATATATAGAATAATGAAAAAAATAAAGCTCACTTGTGCACATGCAATAATAAAACATCTTATTGCTCAAAAAATTTTAATAGATGGTAAAAAAGAGCAGTTATTTGCTGGAGCTTTTGGTATTTTTGGACATGGCAATGTTGCTTGTTTAGGACAAGCTCTACAAGAAAATCAAGATAAATTACCAACTTATAGAGGGCATCATGAGCAAAATATGGCTCTGACTGGAATAGCATATGCTAGAGCTAAAAGAAGAAAACAATTTTTTGTTGCAACTAGTTCAGTTGGACCAGGATCTACAAATATGGTTACAGCCTCGGCAGTTGCTATGAGCAATAGACTTCCAATTTTATTTTTACCTGGAGATACGTATGCAAACAGAATGCCTGACCCGGTTCTACAACAAGTAGAGCATTTTAATAATCCTGGCATTACTCAGAATGATGCATTCAAACCAGTAACAAAATATTTTGATAGAATTACAAGACCAGAACAAATCTTACAAACATTACCTCAAGCAATCCAAACAATGTTAGATCCAGCAGATTGCGGACCAGCTTGCTTATCATTATCACAAGATGTCCAAGGTGAAACATATGAATATCCTGAGGAATTTTTTAAAGAGAGAGTTCATAATATTAGACGACCAAGACCTGATGATTTTCAAATAAAACAAGCAGCTGAGCAAATTAAAAAATCTAAAAATCCTTTATTGATTTCAGGTGGAGGGGTTTTCTACTCTGATGCAATGGAAGATCTAAGTAATTTTGCAATTAAACACAATATACCAGTTACGCAAACAGTTATGGGTTACTCTACTATGAAGAGAGATCACTCTCATTTTTTAGGTCCAATAGGTGGTCTTGGTGGCAAAGCAGCAAATAATTTAGCAAAACAAACTGACCTAGCTATTGCTGTTGGAACAAAGTTAGCTGATTTCACAACTGGTTCGTGGGCAAATTTTGAGAACCCAGACTTTTCACTTGTTAGTGTTAATGTCTCTAGATTTGATGCTAGCAAACATTTGGCGCAATCAGTAATAGGTGATGCAAAAGTAAGCTTACAAGAGCTATCAAATGCTTTGGGAGATTGGAAAGCACCTGATGAATGGCATAAAAAATCAAGAGATGAATTAAAAAATTGGAATGATTATGTAGATAAAGAAAGCGGTCCAACTAATCAAGAACTACCTAGTTATGCACACGCTGTAGGAGCAATATATCGTAATTCAGATCCAACAGACATTGCTGTTACTGCAGCAGGTGGATTGGTCGGAGAAGTTGTACAAATTTGGAGGCCAAAAGAATTAAATACACATGAAACCGAATGGGGTTTTAGCTGTATGAGTTATGAAATTTCTGGTGCATTAGGAGTTAAAATGGCAAACCCAGATAAAGAAGTAATAGCTTTTGTAGGAGATGGATCTTATTTACTTTTTAATTCAGATATTTATTCATCAGTTATAACAAATAATAAATTAATAATAGTTTTATGTGATAATGGAGGCCATGCTGTTATTAACAGGCTACAATTATTTAAAGGTGGAAAAGAATTTAATTGTCTATTTAACAGTTCAAAAGCTCCAAATCTAGTCCCTGTTAATTTTGCTAAACATGCAGAGAGTATGGGGGCAAAATCAGAAGAAGTATCCTCTATTTCTGAGTTAGAGGAAGCATTTAAAAGAGCTAAAAAATCTGATGTAACTTACTTAATTTCAATAAAAACTCATTCTTATGAGTGGCTAGAAGGTTCAGCTTACTGGGAAAGTCCTACTTTAGAAATGCCATCAACAAAAGAAAATGAAGAGGCATTAAAACTTCATAAAGAAGGAAAATCAAAGCAAAGACAAGGTGTCTAAAATTCATGAATAAAGTTTTTAAGGTTGGTCTCATAGGATGTGGCCATATCGCAGAAACATATTTTAGGGGACACCAATATTTTAATAATTTCAAAATCGTTGCTTGTGCGGATATTAATCAAAAAGCAGCTGAAAAATGTGCGAAATTATACAACATCAAATCAATGACTGTTAATGAAATACTAAAAGATAAAGATATTGAGGTAATTTTAAATTTAACAATTCCTCAATCACATTATTCTGTATCAAAAAAAGTATTAAATGCAGGCAAGCATGTTTATTCAGAAAAACCATTAGCAACATACTTTCAAAAAGGAAAAGAGTTAGTGGCTTTGGCAAAACAAAAAAAATTATATATTGGTAACGCACCGGATACCTTTCTTGGAGGAGGTGGACAAAAAGCAAAGGAATTAATTGACTCAGATTTGATTGGACAAATCAAACTTGGAAATGCAATCTTTGCATTTCCTGGAGTTGAAAACTTTCATCCAAAACCAGAGTCTTGGTATAAAAAAGAGGGAGGACCAGTAATAGATATGGGTCCTTATTTTTTTACAACGCTTGTTAATCTTTTAGGGCCAGCTAAACAGGTGCAAGGTAGAACATTAACGGCGTTTAAAAGAAGAAATTATAGAGCGGGTCCGAATAAAGGAAAAACATTTAAGGTTGAAACACCAACTACTTATTTAGCAACAATTCAATTTCATAATGAAGCAATTATTCAAGTCACTCTATCCTTTGATGTTATTAATCATCAAAGAAATCATATGGAACTCTATGGAACTAAAGGATCAATTATCGTTCCTGATCCGAATATGTTTGGTGGATCTGTTTATATTTCTGTTACAGAAGGCGGTCGCTGGGGTGAACATAAAACTGATAAAATGCATTTAGGAAAAATAAATATTACATCTTCAAGTGGTAGATCTAATGAATCACCTACAAATGCAAACTATAGAAGTGTTGGAATGTCTGAGATGTTATATGCAATCGAAAAAAAGAAAAAAAATCGATGTTCCGGAGAGCTATCTCTTCATGTTTTAGATATAATTGAGTCTACTATGAAAGCTGCAACAACTGGAGTACCTCAAAAAATAAAAACTAAGTGTGAAAAGCCAAAAAGATTTACAGAAGAAGAAGTAAAAAAAATTCTCTTATAGATCATGAAAGATATTGCAATAGTTGATCCATATCCAAGAACTATGGAGCTTATTTTCTCAAAACCAAAATTAAATGAGTTAAAAAATAAATTTAAGCTTATTTTCGCACCAAAAATAAATAAACAAAAATTTTATATTAATAATATTCATAAAGCGAAATTTATAATTGGACAGCCTGATCTTCCTAAATTTTTATTAATAAAAGCAAAAAAGTTGAAAGCAGTAATAAATGTCGAAAGCAACTTTTTAGATAATATGGATTATAATTACTGTTTTGATAAAGGTATTCACGTTATTGCAACTTCACCTGTTTTCTCAAAACCAGTCGCAGAAATTGCACTTGGATTTACACTCTCTCTTCTTAGAAATATTCATGGAGCAAATCAGGATTTCATTAATAAAAAGGAAAAGTATGGACTAGATGGAAATCTTAAGGCTTCATTGTTATCAGATAAAAAAATTGGATTATTGGGATATGGAGACCTAGGGAAAGCGTTGGTTCCATTATTGAGACCATTTTCGAGTAAAATAAATATCTATGATCCTTGGATACCAAACAAAAAAATTATTAATCAAGGATTTAGACCAATTGCTTTAAAAAAAATGTTTAAAGAATGTGAAGTTATTTATGTACTTGCTGCAATTACTACAAAAAACAAAGGACTGATTGATAAAAAATTACTCAATCTTATGAAATCAAACTCACTTTTTATACTAATGAGTAGAGCTGCAATAGTAAATTTTAAAGATTTAAAAAATAGACTTAAAAAAGGTGATATTTTTGCAGCGCTTGATGTTTTTCCGGAAGAACCAGTTAAAAAAAATGACCCAATAAGAAAATTAAAAAATGTTTTATTTTCTGCACATAGAGCGGGTGCTTTAGACGAGGCATTCAAGGAAATGGGCAACATTGTTTTTGAAGATATGAAATTAATTTCAAAAAATCTTAATCCAAGATTTTGTAAAAAAGCTCTAAGAAAAACTGTTCATCTTTTAAGGTCAAAACCTGTTGCAATTAATTAATTTTTTTTTTAATTTAAATTAAATGACTTCAACAAATAAATTGCTCTTAGAGGCTAAAGGTATCACAAAGTATTTTGGAACAATAACTGCTTTAGAAAATGTAAATTTAAAAGTGCACGAAGGTGAATGTTTAGGTGTAGTGGGAGATAATGGTGCAGGCAAATCTACTCTAATGAAAGTTTTATCTGGTTTGTACAAACCAAGTGCAGGTGCTTTATTTTTTGAGGGCAAAGAACATGTGTTAAATAGCCCAAAAGACTCTCAAAATTTAGGTTTAGAAATGGTTTATCAAGATCTTGCATTGGCAGGTAATTTACCCATTGGAGAAAATATATTCTTAGGAAGAGAGCCAACAAAAAATATTGGCTTCTTAAAATTTCTAGATTTTAAAAAAATTCAAGAAATGACAAGCGCACACTTAGAGAAACTAAAAATAAATGTTAAAAGTGCTGATCAGAAAGTAGAGGAATTATCTGGAGGACAAAGACAAGCGGTTGCAATAGCTAGGTCAACAGCATTTAATGCCAAAGTTGTTATAATGGATGAACCAACTGCTGCTTTAGCAATAAAAGAAGTTGGAAAAGTATTAGATTTAATTAATAAATTAAAAAGTACTGGTGTAGGTGTTATAGTAATAAGTCATAGAATGGATGATATTTTTACTGTTTGCGACAGAGTAATGGCACTTTTTCAAGGAACAAACTTTGCAGAGTCTCAATTAGTTAAAACTTCAAGAGATGAAGTCATTGGTTGGATTATGGGAAAAAAATAAATATGGAAGATAAAGAAAAAAAACAAGATAGCTTATACGTAAAACTTATTCCATATTTTGAAAAATATGGGATTTTACTATTATTAGTTATCATGATCTTGGTAATGCATATTTTACAACCAGATGTCTTCTTGTCTTGGAGAAATGTAACAAACGTATTTAAACAAATATCTTGGCAATCAATGTTAGCTTTAGGTGTTTTTATGGTTATTGTGACTGCGGGTATAGATCTATCAGTTGGCTCAATAATGATGCTTTCATTAATGATTTTAGCAATTGTAGCTAAAGCTGGAGCACCTTGGTTTATAGTTGTTCTAGTACCTTTATTTGCTGGATTTTTATGCGGGTTGATAAATGGTTTAGGGATAACACTTTTAAGAATGCCTCATCCTTTTATAATGACTTTAGGAACTCTTTATATTTTTAGAGGAACAGGAAACTTAATATCAGGCGGAACACCCATAAGTGGATTTACCGATGAAGTTAGGTACTTAGGTCATGGTAGAATAGATCTTACTTGGTTAGGATTAGAGAAATCTCAATATCTTCCCGTAAGCTTAGTTTTAATCGCTGTTGTATATTTTGTTTTTTGGGTTTTCTTGAATCATAGTCGAACAGGAAAGTGGATTTATGCAATTGGAGGTAACCCAAGTGCAGCAAGAGCTTCAGGAATTAATGTTAATAAAATTTTAATAATTGTTTATTCACTTTGTGGATTTTTATCAGGTATTGGAGCATTAATTTTAGCAGGAAGAACAGACTCTGGTTATCCTAATGCAGGATTACAATCTGAATTGGATGCTATCGCGGCATGTATAATTGGTGGAGCTAGTTTCTTTGGTGGTAGAGGAACTGTTCTTGGAGTTTTCGCCGGAGTAATGATTATGGGAATTTTAAGAAATGGACTTAATTTGATGGATGTAAGCTCTTTCTGGCAACAAGTATTGATTGGCTCGATCATTGTATTAGCAGTTTACGTAGATGTTTTAAGAAGAGATTTCGGTACGAGAAAATAAACACGTCATAGTTGAATAGTTGCTCTCATTAGAGACCCTCTAAACAGTTGAATTTTTTTTAAAAATTTTATTAAATTAAGCTTTAATAATTATTAAAGGGGAAATTTATGAAAGAACTATCAAGAAAAATTGTTGTTTTAGTATCCGCAATTTTTTTATCGATAAGCATGATTTCAGCTTCTTTTGCTGATGGTCATGGTAAAAAAATCTTGTTCAGTATTAAAGGTCCTGGGTCTGGAAATCCTTTCTGGGCTTCTGTTACAAAAGGTGCTGAAGAAGAAGCTAAAAAATTAGGTGTTAAGTTAATTTTGGTTGCACCACCTCAAGAAGGTGATGTTCAAGCTCAAATTAACCAAGTTGAAGACCAACTTGCTAAAGGTGTTGATGCCTTAGCTCTTGCACCAGGAGATCCAAATGCATTTGCTCCAATTGTAGATGACGCTATCAAAAGCGGTGTTCCAGTTGTATTCGTAGATACAAAAGGAATAAACGAAGGAGTTACTTTTATTGGTACTAACAACATGAATGGAGCAGAATTAGCTGCTAAATTCATTTGTGACAAAACTCCAAAAGGTTCAGATGTTGCTATTTTGACTGGAATAGAGTCTCAATCAACAGCTTTACTAAGAAGAGACGGTGCAATTAAAGGATTTAAAAATTGTGGTTTAAATATAGTTGCTACTCAAACAGCTGAGTGGGATACTGCAAAAGGTAGATCGGTCACTGAGTCTATTATTTTGAAAAATCCTAACATCAAAGCAATATTTGCTTCAAATGACAATATGGGCTTAGGTGCTATGCAAGCTCTTAAAGATGCAGATATGAATGATGTGGTTGTTGTTGGTTTTGATGCAACTCCAGATGCTGCTACAAGTATCTTAAAAGGTGAAATGACTGCAACTATTGCTCAGTTCTCATATAACATGGGTGCTTACGGTGTTAAATATGCACTTGAGCTAGCTAATGGTGGAAGTATTGATCCAAACATTGATACTGGTACACAACTAGTAACAAAAGAAAACGCTAACGATTTTAAATAATCATTAGAATATAACATTTAAAAAAGGGTGGAATTTTTATTCCACCCTTTTTTTTTGCTTTTTTTAAAGAGTGATTACTTGATCAGGTGGATTTGATCCAAGTGCAGTATATAATTGTGGAAAGCATCCAGCTACTACACCATCAACCAAACCTTTTGCCTTAACGTCTCCACTTCCGCATTGTTCTAAAGTTCCATCAGCAAAACCTCGTCTAACAGCGCAGGCATCACATACCATCAACAGCATTTTTTTTTCATTAGCAATTTTCGCTAACCTTTCACCGATGGGATCTCCTTTTTTTAAACAAAAAAGGTTATCATCAAAAAAAAACATTCCAGCAACATCAACTACGTGTGAGTTTTTTCCAGTTGTGGCAATATCATCGTAGCAAGTTGGAAAGTACTAGCCATACTTGTTTTAAATACATAAGCAATTTTCATATTTTCTCCTAATTTTATATTTATTTTGTTATATTATAACATAACATTAAAATTCAATGTATAAATAATCAAAAGAAAATATTTTTTTAAAATTTTTGTTAAAATAGTTATGTAAATTAATAAATTCAAGTAATGTTAGAAATCTTAAAAAGAATATAATATAATTATAAAATGTTAATAAATATTGACCCAGTTTTAAGTCCTGAATTACTTTTTAATTTAAGATCCATGGGTCACGGTGAGAAAATTATACTTGCCGATGCTAATTTTCCTGCAAACTCAATGAACAAAAATGTAATTCGATTAGATGGTGTAGACATTAAAAGTGCAGCAAATGCAATTTTATCTGTCTTTCCATTAGATAGTTTTGTTATATCACAAGGTGGCTCTCCTGCACTTAGAATGGAAGTAGATGATAAACCAGAGGAACTAACTGAAACTCATAATGAGTTTATTGAAGCAGTAAAAAATAATTCTGGTCCCCAATGGAAAGTTGGATCAATTTCAAGACAAAATTTTTATGAAGAAGCAAAAAAAGCATATTGTATTGTAGCCACTACAGATGCTCGACCTTTTGGATGTTTTATTATTACTAAAGGAGTTATTCTTCCTGACGGTAAAGTCTGGTCTTAATTAAATGAAATCTATATGTGTATTTGGAGTATTTGTTGCAGACTTATGTTTTATTGGTGAAAAAATTCCTGAAGTGGGGCAAACTATTTTAGGAACAAAACACTTAATAGGACCTGGTGGAAAAGGATCTAACCAAGCCATTGCCGCAGCAAGACTTGGCGGAAAAATAAGTTTTATTACAAAAGTAGGTAATGATAATAATGCTGAAATGGCACTAAATTTATATAAATCCTCTGGAGTAAATACCGATTATATTATTAAAGACAAAAATCATTCAACTGGTGTTGCTGGTATCATGATTAATGCTAATACAGGTGATAATGCAATAAACATCATACCAGGCGCTGCCGGCACTTTAAATAGTTCTGATATAGATAATAATTTAAAAGCAATCGAGAAGTCAGATATATTCTTAACACAATTAGAAACACCATATGATGTTACTAGTTATGCTTTACAAAAAGCTAAAGATACTGGATCAATTACTATTTTAAATCCAGCTCCGGCTTCAAAAATATCTGAGAATGACTTTAAAAACATAGACTATTTTACACCAAATGAAACTGAGGCTAGTTTTTATTTAGAAAAAAAAATAGAAACAAAATCTGAAATAGAGAATGCAGCTAAAGAATTTTTAAAAAAAGGAGTAAAAAATATTCTAATAACTCTAGGTTCTAAAGGAGTTTATTTTTCAAATGGAACCGATAGCTATTTTGTAGATGTTCATAAATTAAAAGACGATGTAAAAGATACTACTGGAGCAGGAGATGCATTTAATGGAGCTTTTAGTGTGGCATTAGCTAAATCGTTAAAAATTGTTGATGCATTAGAATTTTCTAACAAAGTTGCTGGCATTTCTACAACTAAAGAAGGGGCTGCAAATTCAATGCCAAGTATCAATGAAGTAGAAAATTATTAATTACTCAATAATTTTAAATTCTGATTTATATTTATCTGTAATCTTAAGCCCAAGACCTGGAACATTATCATCTAGATCTATCATTCCATCTATTGGAGCAGGATCACCTTCAAAAATATAATAAAATAGTTCGTTACCAATTTCTACATCATGAACTGGAAAAAACTCTGAGATAGGACAATTAAAATTCGACATTGTTAAATGATAGTTATGCATTTGACCTGCATGTGGAATTACTGGAACTTGATAAGCCTCTGCAAGAGCATTTATTTTCTGAGCGATTGTAAATCCACCAACTCTATTATTATCATATTGAATGTAGCTAACTGCTTTGAGGTCTAACAATTGTTTAAAACCAAATAGATTAAATTCATGTTCTCCCCCAGAAATTGGTATAGCGTTCATATTGTTCAGTTCCGCATACCCATGAATATCATCAGCAATAACTGGTTCTTCTAACCATCTTGGATTAAATTTTACCAATTTAGGTATCATTCTTTTAGAATAATCTAGGTTCCAACCCATATAACATTCTAACATTAAGTCAGTATCATCCCCGATTACTTCTCTTACAGCTTCTACAAGTTCAATGTTTTTTCTCATACCTTCAGGACCATCTTTTGGCCCCCAACCAAATCTCATCTTAAACATTTTAAAACCTTGTTTTTTATATTTTTCAGCTTCATTTTGTAAATCTTTGATAGGTTGGCTATAAAGTTTTGATACATAAACAGGTATCTTTTCTTTTGTTCTACCCCCTAACAATTTAAATACGGGTTTGTTAGTTAACTTTCCTAATATATCCCAAATAGCAATATCAATTGCAGATATTGCAACCATGCCCAAACCTCTTCTTCCCCATGCATGAGTTCTTCTATACATTTTTTCCCAGATGTAAGCGTAATCAAAAGGATCTTCTCCTGTAACTAATGGTTTAAGATACTCATCAATAGTTTTTTTTACTAACTGAGGTGCAAGAGCTGCATTACCGATTCCAATATGACCATCATCAGTTTCAATTTCACAAATTAACCATTCATGAAATCTGAAAGAGCCCATGGCATCTGATTTTTCATAAAGTAAATCTGATGCATTTGTGCAAAAATTATTTTGTGGAGGAACTGTTTTGCCATTCCATTGATATACTTTTGTTCTTATATCTTTAATTTTAGACATTTAATTTAAATTTTGAGCCATTCTTAATGCAATTTTAAACGATTGCAATGTTGGCTCCAAATTTGCCTGATTTTTTCCAGCAATATCAAACGCAGTTCCATGCGCAGGTGTTGTTATTGGAATTGGAAGACCACCTTGAACTGTTACCCCTCTATCAAATCCAAAAGCCTTTAGTCCAGATTGAAGAGCATCATGATACATTCCAACAATACAATCATGATTTTTATTTTTAAATGCTGTAATGAAAGAAGTATCACATGGCAAAGGACCATCAGCATTAATACCAAGTTTTTTTGCTTCCTCTATTGCTGGTATTATCTCATCTTTTTCTTCATTACCAAACTCTGCATGAGGGTTAAGAGCTTGAACCGCAACTCTTGGATTTTCTATACCGTTTAATTTCATTGCTTCATTAATCAATTTTATTGGCTTCATTATTTTATCTTTCTTAATATGTTCTGGAACTTCTTTGATAGGTATATGAGATGTCACTCGTGCAGTCCAAAAATTATCTACTACATTAAATTCACAAAAAAAACTTTTTACATTTAATTTATCAGCCATATGATGTAATTCGTCATCAAATTTACATCCACCTAGTTTTAAGCTTGTCTTATTAAAAGGACCGAAATTAATAGCATCAATTTTTTTTTCTTTCGCAAGTTCTAGTGCTAAATTTAATGCATTTAAAACTGTTTCCCCAGATTCTGCAGAGCACTCTGATAAATTATAATCTTTGTTTTTACCCTTAGAGATATCTAAAAAATACTTACTTTTTTTATCAAAATTTATTTCATCAAAATCAGTAACAATTTCTAGGTCTGAATTATTTCCTGAAATTTTATCTCCAGCGTTTAAAATATTTTTTTCACCAATTATAGTAATGTTTGCATTCGATAGTTCGTTTTGGGTCAAAAGTTTTGATATAAGTTCTGGTCCAATACCTGATGGATCTCCTAGTAATAAAGCAATATTTTTTTTCTTATTTGTCATCTTTTTTCTTACTGTTTCTAACAGATTATGATTAAATATTTAAATATAAATTAACTTAAGAGGGAAATAATGAAAAAAAGCTTTAAACTATTTTTAGCTGCTGCTTTTTTAGTAACTGAATTTTTCGTTGTAGCACTTCCACTTATGATTACATCTGCAAAAGCAGATGGTCATCCAATACAAGCAATTACTCACGCTGGTTTTGGTGGTGGAACAGATGTTACTACGAGAATGATGTTGTTAAGAGCAAGAAGAGTTTTAAAACAAGACATGCAATTAGTTAATAAAAAAGGTGGTGGTGGAGCTGCATCTATGGACTATATGATGACACTTCCTGCTGATGGTAATCATACTTTGACTTGGACTACTGGTCACGCTGTATCAATGGCTTTAGGTAAAACAAAAGTCAAAATAAGTGATATGCAACCGCTAGCTAGAGGAACTGATGATCCTCAACTATTTGTTGTTAACTGTAATAATGACATTAAAGATGCTAAGAAATTTATTAGCACGCAAAAATCAAAATCACTAAAATATGGAACAACACACACTGGTGGAATTGATGATGTTAGTGCAATTGCATTTACTAAAAAAGGTGGATTAAAAGATCCAACTATTGTTGCTTACAAAGGTGTTGCGCCAATTAAAACTAATCTAATCAAGGGAGATATTGATGTAGGAGTTTTAAATTTAGGTGAGGCCCTAACTGAAATTAATGAAGGCAAACTTTGTGTTTCAGTTGTATTAGCAAATAATAGAATGGCTAAAATAGGAGACTCTCCAACGGCAAAAGAATTAGGGATACCTGTTTCTTTATCTACTGTTAGAGGTTTCGTAACTAAAAAAGGTGCTCCAGCAGACAGAGTTAAACAACTAGAAGCTGGAATGATGAAAGCTATGAGTCACAACTACTATAAAAATTTCCTAACAGAAATTGGTCTAGATGAGACTAGTGTTGTAGGTGCAGATGAATGGGGCAAGCAAATGGAAGAAATGCTTGCTGAAATGACAGCTCAACTCAAAGCATTGGGTTACATAAATTAATAAATTTTGTACATTTAAATGAATGATGTACATAACGAAAAAGGGACAAACAAAAGTTTGTCCCTTTTTTTTAAAAGTTCATTCATTGTTTCGGCTGTAATAATAGTTATTTCTTCAATTTTATTATACTTTACTTTTACATTTGACATAGTGCCTCCTATATTAAATAGAGGTATACAGCCAGCAACATTTCCAAAGGCTCTATTAATTTTAATTATTACCCTAACTTTATTAACTTATTTTATTTCTCTTAAAAAACCCTGGAAAAGTGAAAAAAAATTACCTAATTCATTTTATATTACTTTGCTTTCATTTGTTGTTTTTATAACTGTTTCAAAATTTTTAGATTTCTTTTTAGGCATAGCATTACTTTCAATTATAGTTTCTTACTTTTGGGGAGAAAGAAGAGTTACCTATTTAATAATGGTATCAATTATATTTCCTTTAATTGTTTTTGTATTTTTTGAAACAATTTTAGGATTACGATTTCCACCTGGAATTATTACAAATCTTTATTACGGATAAAATGGAAAATTTAGGTTTAATCTTTGCTCCTTTATTTAGTTATAAATTATTAATTGTTTTATTTTTTGGAACAATTTTTGGATTAATTCTTGGAGTTCTTCCTGGACTAGGACCAACAACAGGTGGTGCTTTAATATTACCATTTACGATGACACTAGATCCACTCTCTGCAATTGTATTACTAACTGCAATTTATTGTGCAGGAACTTATGGAGGGGCGATTACCGCAATTTTAATAAATACCCCTGGAACCCCTGCAGCAGCAGCCACATGTTTAGATGGTTATCCTTTAGCACAAAAAGGAGAAGCTGGTAGAGCTTTAGGTATGGCAACTGTCTCAAGCGTAATTGGTGGAATTGCTAGTGTAATAGTTCTTATATTTTTTGCTCCTTTACTTGCAAATTTAGCTTACGAATTCGGTCAACCTGAATATTTTGCGCTAGCAATTTTTGGATTAACTATGCTTGCATCAATTGGTGAGGGCAGTCCTATTAAAAATTTAATTGCTGGTGCTTTTGGAATTCTAATTTCAACTGTTGGTAAAGATTTTATGACATCTATAGATAGGTTTACATTTGGAATTAATGAATTGACTGAAGGTATTGGTTTTATTCCAGTAGTAGTAGGTTTATTTGCTATTAGTGAAATGTTAACTCAATCTACTCTAATAAATCAAATATTTAATAGAGTAGCTTTAAAGGCAGTTAAACTTCCATCAATCGATGATTATAAAAAAACTTGGAAAACAATTATAAGATCTAGCGGGATAGGATCATTTATTGGTGTTTTGCCAGCAGAGGGAGGAACTGTTGCATCATTAATAGGATATGCTGAAGCAAAAAGATGGTCAAAAAAACCTGAGGATTTTGGAAAAGGATCAATTGAAGGAATAGCTG
The DNA here is from genome assembly GCA_902618205.1 of uncultured Pelagibacteraceae bacterium. Classification (GTDB taxonomy): domain Bacteria; phylum Pseudomonadota; class Alphaproteobacteria; order Pelagibacterales; family Pelagibacteraceae; genus Pelagibacter. The sequence continues at coordinate 31,469 of CACMZL010000003.1, forward strand.
GAGCTGAAGCAGCAAATAATGCTGCTACCGGAGGAGCTATGGTTCCAACACTAGCTTTAGGCATTCCAGGTAGTGCGACTACAGCGGTTATACTTACAGGATTAATTATACATGGTGTAAGACCGGGTCCAGATTTATTTAGAGAGCAACCTGAGTTTCTTTATGGAATATTTGGATCGATGCTAATTGCAAATATTTTATTCTTTGTATTAGGATTTTTTGGAGCTAAAATATTTGCAAGAATCACTCTAGTTCCGAATAAATTATTATGGCCGATGATTTTTGCAGTTTCTGTTTGTGGAACATATTCTTTAAATCAGTCAATTATTGATGTTTGGTTGATGCTATTATTTGGAGTTATTGGTTTCTTTATGAGAAGATATGGATTTTCAGTTGTGCCTGTAATTATAGGTTTAATTTTGGGTGAATTGGTAGAGGGAACTTTAAGACAATCGCTTGTTATTTTCGATGGAAACTGGTTAATGTTTCTTCAAAGACCTATTGCATTAACATTTTTTGTTTTATCTTTAATTGCTTTAAGTTTTCCATTAATAAAGAGAAAGAAATAAAATGATAAAGTTTGATCTAAGTAATAGAGTTGCAGTTATAACAGGTGGTGCTCAAGGTTTTGGATTTGCAATAGCAGAAAGATTCATTCAATCAGGTGCAAAAGTTATTATATGGGATATTGATGAACAAGAAGCAAAGAAAGCCGTTGAAAAAATAAATTCAGAAAACATAAGTTATAAAATTGTAAATGTATGTAACTTTGAAGAGATTTCTAAAAGCTTAAAAGATATTGAGACTGAACATAATAAAATAGATATCTTTGTAAATAATGCTGGGATAACTGGTATGAACAAAACAGTTGCAGAATATCCTATAGAGGAATGGGAAAAAGTAATTCAATTAAATTTAAATGCAGTATTTTACTGTTGCAAAGCAGTTGTCCCTTATTTGGAAAAAAATAATTATGGAAGAATAGTTAATATTGCATCAATTGCTGGAAAAGAAGGCAATCCTAATGCTGGAGCTTATAGTACATCAAAAGCTGGAGTTATTGGTTTAACAAAATCTCTAGGAAAAGAATTGGCATTAAAAAATATAGCAGTAAATTGCGTAACACCGGCGGCTGCAAAAACAAGAATATTTGATCAAATGACAGAAGAACATATAAATTACATGCTTTCAAAGATACCAAGAAATAAGTTTGCAAAAGTTAATGAATTGGCTTCTTTAGTAACTTATTTAGCTAGTGAAGAAAACTCTTTTGCGACTGCAGCAGTGTTTGATCTAAGCGGGGGAAGAGCTACTTATTAATGTATTTAATTTAATATTTTTCATATGAAATACTCTGCATCTAAAAATAGATACTCAAATATGTTATATAGGACATGCGGTGACAGCGGTGTGAAATTACCTTTAATCAGCTTGGGTCTTTGGCATAATTTTGGAGCCAAAACCCCACTTTCAAATATAAAAAAAATCTTATTTTACGCTTTTGATAGAGGTATTACTCATTTTGATTTGGCAAATAATTATGGCCCACCATATGGAAGTACTGAAATTAATTTTGGAAAAATAATAAGTAAAGACTTAAAAAAATATAGAGACGAACTCATTATATCATCTAAAGCTGGTTATGATATGTGGGAAGGACCTTATGGAGAATGGGGATCAAAAAAACATATTATTGCAAGTTGTGATCAAAGTTTAAAAAGAATGAAAGTTGATTATTTTGACATATTTTATTCACATAGATTTGACCCAAATACACCTTTAGAAGAGACAGCAGATGCTTTAGAAACTATTTATAAATCTGGAAAAGCTTTATATATTGGCATTTCATCTTATTCCTCCAAAAAAACAAATCAAATCTACAAAATTTTAAAATCAAGAAATATTAAATTGTTTATTCATCAACCATCATATTCGTTAATAAATAGATGGATTGAAAAAGATTTGACTAAGACAATAAGAAAACTAAAAATTGGATGTATTGCTTTTTCTCCACTAGCTCAAGGAATGCTATCAGATAAATATTTAAAAAAGATACCTAAAGTTTCAAGAGCAAGCGATACAACATCATACCTAGATAAATCTTTGATAACAAAAAAAAATCTAAAGATTGTTTCGGATTTAAATAAGATTGCAATTAAAAGAGGGCAATCTTTATCTCAAATGGCAATCTCTTGGGTTCTATCAAATAATTATGTAACATCCGCTTTAATAGGAGTTAGAAATATTAATCAATTAAAAGAAAATTTAGAAAGTCTAAACAAACTTAGTTTTTCAGCTTCTGAAATGAAAATAATTAATAAAACTGCAAAAGATGGTAATATTAACATCTGGAAGCAATCAAGTTCTTATTAAAATGAAAATTGGAATAGATATTGGGGCAACAAAAATTGAAAGCGTCATTTTAAAAAAAAACGGAGATGAAATTGAAAGATCAAGAGTTCCTTGTCCTAAAAGCTACAAAAAAATAATAAAAGATGTAACAAAAATAGTTTTTACATTAGATAAGAAATATAAAAAAAAATTTCAAGTAGGTGTATGTCATCCTGGATCTATAGACTATAAAACTGGACTACTTAAAAATTCAGTAAATGCCAAACAATTAAATAATAAAAAATTAAATATAGATTTATCAAAAGCTTTGAAAAGAAATATAAAATGTGAAAATGATGCAAATTGTTTTGCATTGTCTGAAGCAATAGATGGAGCTGCAAAAAATTATAATGTTGTATTCGGCATAATTATTGGATCAGGCACTGGAGGTGGAATTGTAATTAATAATAAAATCTTAAAAGGTGCAAATTATATTTCTGGAGAGTGGGGACATCTTCCTCTACCAATTTTTGGTAATCTAAACGATAAAAAGTATATTAAAAAAAAGATATCACTTATGCAAATTCAAAAATTTACCTCAGGAAAGGGTTTGGAAAAACTTTATCATAAAAAAATTACTGCGAGAGAAATATTTAATAAATCTGATAAGTTTACAAAATCAATTTTTATTAAACATTTTAAAATTCGGTTGGCTAGAGCACTTGTTAACTTAATTTATACAATTGATCCCGATGTATTTGTATTTGGAGGTGGATTATCTAATGAAATCTCATCATTAAATGAATTAAAGAAAATGGTAACTAAAAATATGGAAATTAAACACATAAATACGAAATTTTTAAAAGCTAAGTATGGAGATGCAAGTGGAGTAAGAGGGGCGGCACGGTTGAATTATTAATATGACAAAAATAGGTTTTATAGGAATTGGATTAATGGGCGCTCCTATGGCAAAAAATCTACTGAAATCAAAATATCAAGTTAAAGTTTTTAATAGAACTAAAAATAAAGCCCTTAAATTAAAAAAATTTGGCGCAGAAGTATGTAATTCTTTAAAGGAAGTTGTTTCAGACCGAGATCTAATAATTACAATGTTATCCGATGATAAGGCTATAAAAAAAATATATTTTAATTCAGAATTTTTAAAAAATTTAAAAAAAGGATCTACAGTCATTGATATGAGTTCTGCAAACCCTAGAACAGCAATTAATTTATCAAAATTATTAAAAAAATATAAAATTAATTTTTTAGACGCACCAGTTTCCGGAGGCACCAATGGCGCAGAGAATGCAGAGCTCGCCATAATGGTTGGTGGAGATAAGAAAGTTTTTTCTAAAAATTTAAATGTACTTAAGAAATTAGGCAATCCTGTTTTAGTTGGAAAAAATTCCGCAGGTCAAATAGCAAAATTAGCTAATCAAATAATAGTTGGAATTACAATAGGATCTGTTTCAGAAGCAATTAAACTATCACAAAAAAATAACGTAAATCCAATTAATATTCTCAAAGCATTGAAAGGAGGATGGGCTGACAGTAAAGTATTACAAACTCACGGACTAAGAATGATTAAAAATGATTTTAAACCAAGAGGAAAAAATTTTTCGCAATTAAAAGACATGAATAACATCCTTGATTGTGCAAAAAATAAAAAGTTAGAATTACCTTTATCTAAAATAGTAAAAAAAATGTATAATAAACTTGTTAAAAAGGGTTTAGGTAATTATGATCATAGTTCGTTATACAAAAGCTATAAATAATTATTGGAGATGAAATGAAATTACTAAGAGTAGGAGAAAAAAATAAAGAAAAGCCAGCTATATTAGATAAAGATGGAAAGTTGAGAGATATATCCAAACATATAATTGATTTAGATCCAACTCATTTAAATTTTGAAACATTTGAAAAAATTAAACAAATTGATTTATCATCACAGCCCGAGATTTCAAATAATACAAGAATTGGTTCATGCATAACTAAACCAGGAAAATTTATTGCAATTGGATTAAATTTTTCTGACCATGCAGCGGAAACTGGAGCAAAACCACCAACAGAACCAATTGTATTTATGAAAGCCACTAGTTCAATCAATGGACCAAATGATGATATTGAAATTACAAGCTATTCAAACAAACTAGATTGGGAAGTTGAGCTAGGTTTAGTTATTGGAAAAAATGCTAAAAATATTCCAGAGAAAAATTCACAAGATTATATCTTAGGCTATTGTTTAGTGAATGATGTAAGTGAGAGGGAGTGGCAAATAGAAAAAATGGGACAGTGGGTAAAAGGAAAGTCGCACGATACATTTGGTCCTGTTGGTCCATATCTTGTGACCAAAGATGAGATTAATGATGTAAACAACCTAAATATGGAATTAGATTTAAATGGTGAACGAATGCAAACGGGTAATACAAAAACAATGATTTTTAATGTAGATCATATTGTTTCATATGTTAGCAGATATATGTCTCTTCAACCTGGAGATATCATTACCACAGGAACACCCCCAGGAGTTGGAATGGGAATGAAGCCACAAAAATTTTTAAAAGCAGGTGATGAAATGAGGCTTTCAATTGAACTTCTTGGTGAACAAAAATCAAAAGTAGTAGCAATTTAATCCAAATATAATCTCTTTTTTGATATAATAAATTGTGATCAAAAGAGACCTATACTACGAAAGAATTCCTACAAAATCATTAAGAGAGGATGTTAGGTTTTTAGGAAATTCATTAGGAAATGTAATTAAAGAACAAGAAGGTAAAAGCTTTTATAATCTTGTTGAGAAAATTAGAAAGTTATCAAAAGCAAATAAAATCCAAAAAAAATCATATAAAAAAATTTCTAGTGAAATAAAAAGTATTAATCCTAAAAATACTTACAAGCTTGCAAGAGCATTTAATCATTTTATGAATTTTATAAATCTAGCTGAGTCTATTGATGCATCTAGACAACTAAACCAATATGAAAATAAAAGAGACGGCAAAAATCAAAAAAATATTTTTATAGAAGAAATTTTTGAGAAATTATTTAAAAATAAAAAAATTAATAATAATAAAATATATAGTTTCGCAAAAAATTTAAATATTGGAATAGTTTTGACAGCCCATCCAACAGAGGTCAAAAGAAGAACTTTAATTCAAAAATACCATAAAATTACAGAAATACTTGAGGATAGAGAGTTATTTAAAGATCACTCTTCAAAAATAAAATCTTTAAATAAAAAAATTCATGATGAATTTACCATTATCTGGAATACAGATGACTTAAAAAGATCAAAACCGTCTCCACCCGATGAAGCGCGATGGGGTCTTGCAATAATAGAGGATAGTCTTTGGGAAACTATTCCAAAAGTCTACAGAAGACTCAATGATATATTTTTGAAAAATATGGGTAAAGGTTTGCCAAAAAATTTTAATCCTATTGAGTTTGGATCATGGATGGGTGGTGATAGAGATGGAAATCCAAATGTAACTTCAAAAGTAACTAAAAAAGTTTTGTTATTATCAAGATGGGAAGCAGCAAAATTGTATGAAAAAGAACTCACTAAATTAATTAGATCGTATTCAATGAGAAAATGTTCAAAAAAAATTCAAAAACTTACAGGAAAATCATTTGAGCCTTACAGAGTTTTCTTAAGACCTCTAAGGGATAAAATGCGATTTACTCACCGAGCAATTGAACAGTTCATAGTGAATAAAAAACCTTTGGACTACAAAAAATTGCTAAGCTCAAAAGAGGAAATTTTAAAACCTCTTAGAATTGTCCGTGAGTCCTTAGAAGAAAATCAAAGTGAAAATATAGCAAGTGGTGAATTATTAGATTTAATGAGAAGAGCAAAATGTTTTGGAATTAATCTGGCAAAACTAGATATTAGACAAGAGTCATCTAGACACTCACAGTTAATTAATGAACTAATTAAGAAAAAAAATAAACTTAATTATTTAAAATGGAGTGAGGAGGAAAAAATTAAATTTTTATCATCTAAGATGAAAAAAAAATCAAATTTCATAAAAAATTTTAATTTTAAAAATAAAGAAAATAAAGAAGTTTGGTCAACATTTAAAATTTTATCTGAAGAGCCGACTGAATGTTTAGGGGCTTATGTTATTTCAATGACATCATCTGCATCTGACATTCTCTCCGTTTTATATTTGCAAAAAGAAGCAAATATTAAGAATAGATTAAGAGTTGTCCCATTATTTGAAACATTAGATGACTTAATTAATGCAAAATCAATAATGGCCAGTTTGTTTTCATTAAAGTGGTACAGAGATTTAATAAAAAATAAACAAGAAGTCATGATTGGATATTCAGACTCAAGCAAAGATGCTGGAAAAATTTGTGCAAGTTGGCATCAATATAAGGCTCAAGAAGAAATTATTAAAATTGCTAAAAAATATAAAATAGATGTTACCTTCTTTCATGGAAGAGGTGGTTCAGCAGGTAGAGGTGGAGGCCCAATTCAAGCTACTTTAAAATCTCAGCCGCCAAATACAGTTAATGGAAAAATTAGAATAACCGATCAGGGAGAAGTAATTCAACAGAAATATGGATATCAACCTTTAGCAATTTACAATTTATGTAGCTATATAGGAGCGGTAATGGAGGCAACATTAACCCCACCGCCAGTCCCTAAAAAAGATTGGAGAAATCTAATTGAAAAAATGTCTGATATTTCAAAAAGTTCATATAGAAAAAATATTAATCAAAGTTCGGATTTTATTAAATATTTCAAAACCGTTACGCCACATGTGTCTTTAGGAAAACTTTCAATTGGATCAAGACCGTCTAAAAGAAAGAATATTGATAATATCAAAGGTTTAAGAGCAATACCCTGGGTATTTGCATGGACACAAATAAGACTAATGCTCCCAGCATGGCTTGGAAGTGCAGAAGCTTTAAGATATTCATCGATAGAAAAATTTGAGAAAACACTAATAGATATGGAAAAAAATTGGCCTTTCTTCAATTCAATGATGGATATTTTGGATATGGTAATTTCAAAAGTGGACCCAGATATTTCAAAAATATATGAGGAGTATTTAGCAGACAAAGATTTAAAAAGAGTTGGAAAAAAACTTAGGTTCCAATTCGAAGTTATTAAGAAATTAAATAAAAAGATTACGCCAAAAGAAATTATAAATGAAAGAAAAAAATTTAGATCAGGAATTATTGTAAGAAATATTTACACAGAGGTTTTAAATATAATTCAAGCAGTAGTTATGAATAAAATTAAAAACAAAAAATTAAATTCAGATAAAAAAAATGATCTTAATGATGCATTATTAACATCTATTGCAGGTATTTCAGCTGCAATGAAAAATACTGGTTAAATGATAGAATTATTTGTTGCATTTGGAGCTGGATTGATAAGCTTTTTGTCTCCATGTGTACTTCCATTAATACCTGGATATATATCTTATATTTCTGGAAGCTCTTTAAATGAATTATTAGAAAAAAAAACGATTAATATATTCCCTATAGTTTTATTTACTTTTGGTTTTTCAATTGTTTTTATAAGCTTCGGAGCTACCGCAACTTTTTTAGGTTCTTTAATTTTAAGTAACTCTTTTGAACTAAGAATTATTGCAGGAAGTATTATAATTATTTTCTCCCTTCATATTATGGGATTAATTAATATTAAGTTTTTAAATTATGAAAAAAGAATTAATACTGAGATTAAATCAGGAAATTTTAGCTCAATATTAGTTGGTATGGCATTTGGATTTGGATGGACTCCATGTATTGGACCTATTTTAGGATCAATATTAGCTCTAGCTTCAATTGAGCAAAGTTTGAACCGAGGTATATTGTTACTTGTGTTCTATTCACTTGGTTTAGCACTGCCTTTTATTGCATCAGGTTATTTGATTCAACGTTTTATGGTTGTAACAAAAAATCTAAAATCAAAAATGATAACTATTTCAAGAGTTGGTGGAGGATTATTATTGATAACAGGAATATTAATGATTACAAACCAGTTGCAAGCTTTAGGATTTTACATATTAAAGTATTTTCCTATACTTCAAAAACTTGGATAAAAATGAAAATATATCAAATTGATTGCAGTGCTAGAAAAGAAGGTTCTACCTCAAGGATGCTTGCAAAAAAAATACTTGATAAAGTTAAAAAAGATGATGATGAAGTCATTTATAGAGATCTAGATGACGAAATGCTTTTTATATCTGGTTTAACTGAGTCTGGAATGAAAATTCCAGAAAATGAGCAAACAGATGAACATAAAAAAATGTTTGAATTGTCTGATAAGTTAGTATCAGAGTTAAAAGAAAGTGATGTAATTATTATATCAGTGCCAATTTATAATTTTGGCCCACCAGCAACACTTAAAGCTTGGGCTGATCTTGCAGCCAGAGTAAAGTTGACATTTAAATATGGGGATGACGGAAGAAGAAAAGGTTTATTAGAAGATAAGCAGGTCTATTTAGTAATTACTTCTGGCGGAACAAAAATACAAGGTGAAGAAGACTTTTTAACTCCGTGGTTGATACATATGTTAAATTTTTTTGGTATTAAAAAAATCGATATAGTTGCAGCAGATCAAATGGCTTTAGATTATGAAAAGTCGATAAAAAACGCTGAAGAAAAAATAAAAGAATTATTCAAAGATTAAATTTTCTTTTTAAATGTCTAAGTTTACCTTCTGTACTGTCGAAATCAATGTAGCATCCTTGTAAATATCTATCACCTTCGTTAACATCATACTTTGTTCTTCCGTGAAGCAATCTATGATTGTCCATCATTAATAAATCTCCGGTTTCTAATTTAAATTCAACTTTATATTTATCAGAGTTGTATAATTCAGAAATTTTATTTCTAGCTTTATAGAATAAATCCAATTTTGATTTTTCTAATATCGGAGCATAATCTAATCTTGGACTAAATCTAACTTGTTTAAAATTATTTTTTTCATCCAATTTAATTAACTCAGACATATCTTCTAAAACAACTGTATTGTCTATAAATTTAAATTTTACTTTAACTGAAGATAAAATTTCATAATATTCTGGATAATCCTCTTTGATTTTTTCACTTACAGTGTAGCCATCAACCAAGGTAGAATTTCCTCCACTCACATTATTAGTAATACAATGCAATAATTGAACACAAGGAACTGGTTTTCTATACGGATTATCTGTATGTGGAGATAATGCTAATGATGTATAAGCTAAATCATTTGGATTAGGCACAGATCTTACATTAAAAAATTCCCCAAAATTAGTTCTTCTTACACTGCCAATTGAATTTGCAAATTTAATAATAAAATTATCTTCAGTTGGTACATTAGTTAAAACTACAAAACCATATTTATAGAATGATACTAATAAATCATACATGATTTTTTTTTCAAAAATATCATTTTCAAATTTAAATTTTTGAAAATTATTAAAATTTGAATCCCATTTAATTTTATCAATTGAAATAGGATCAAGATTTTGCAATTTATACTCATTTAATATTTGATCTTCTTTTATTTTATAATTGGTTCCATCATTGAAAAATAAATTTAGTAATCCATCTTCATTCTCAATTTTTTCTATATCAATGTTAGTATTTATAGAATTTGGATCAAATAATCTTTGTTGATTTCCTTTATCCAGAGCATCTTCGTTATTTATTCTTTCTCTAAGCCAAAATGGATGTATTTCTTCTTTATTATTTCCACTATTTATAAATACTTTTTTAGAATCGATTTCTATTTTCATCTATCTGGATTCTTCTATCAAATTCTAAAATTTTCAAGATATTTTATTTGAACTAGTTGTATATTTTAACTATTACTCATCAGATAAATGACCTTCAAAAAAACAAAAGATTTCAAGATTTATTACACTTTTTTGAATAAGCTTGCTAAGGATTTAACTAATTTTTATTACACTAAACTTAACAAAAATTTTACAATTAATAACAAGTTAAAAGGTAAAGGTTATGATCCTGTTACCAGTGCTGATAAAGCTTTTGAAAAATTTATAAGAAAAAAGATTAATGATAAGTTCCCAGATCATCAAATTATCGGTGAAGAGTTTGGAGCAAAAAAGACAAAAAGTCTATTTTCATGGATAATTGACCCAATTGATGGGACAAGATCATTTGTCGCTGGAAATCCTACATGGAGCAATTTAATTTCTCTAAATTATAACGACGCCCCTATAGTTGGTTTAGCAAATTTTCCAAGAATGAAAAGATACTATTTAAATCAAGATGATAAATCTGCTTTTGTGTTTGAAAATGGAAAAAAAAGAAAATTAAAAGTTAACAAAAAAATAAAATTTAATTATTTGAAAGTAGCTGCTGCTTTTCACGGAACTTTGTCTTTTCAAAAACAAAAAAAAATAATGAAATTTATTAAGAGAATGCAGTTTCCATGTTTCGATGCACTAACATATTGCCAATTAGCAGAGGGAAGACTAGATATTGTAGCTCAATGTGCAAACAAAATTTGGGATATACATCCGATAATACCAATTATTAAAGCATCAGGTGGAATAATTACTACATGGGATAATAAAGATGCTTCATTAGGTGGAAACATAATTGTTTCAAATAATATATCAAATCATAAAAAAATTTTAAAATTACTCAAGCCAGCTACATGAAAAATATAATTGTTCTTCAACACATTAAAATTGAGGATCCTGGTTATATTAAAGATTTAATGTTAAAGGATAAAGTTCATATTAAAACTGTAGAACTTGACGAAGGAGAAAAAATACCTGATGATTTAACTGGATTTGATGCAATGTTTTGTATGGGCGGACCAATGGATACTTGGATGGAAAAAGATTACCCTTGGTTAATAGAAGAGAAAAAAAAAATCAAAGAATTTGTAGTAGACTTAAATAAACCATATTTAGGTTTTTGTTTAGGTTGTCAATTATTAGGAGAGGTAGTTGGAGGTAAAGTAGTTAAATCAAAAAATCCAGAGATAGGTATTTTAGACATTAATTTTTTAAACAGTAAAAAGGACGATTTATTATTTAAAGAATATCCTGATATTATTAAATCACTCCAATGGCATTCATATGAAGTTCAAAATCTTGAAAATAATAATGATATAACTCTTTTAGCATCATCTCCTGAAACGAAATACCAAATTTTTAAATACAAAAAACATGCTTACGGTATTCAATTTCATATAGAGATAAAAGATACTACTGTAGGAGAATGGGGATGTGTGCCAGAATATAAGTCTGCTTTAGAGAGTCAGTTAGGACAAGGAGCTCTTGATAAATTTGATAGTGATGCGAAAGACAACATTCAATCTATGAACAAATATTCTAAAATTCTTTACGAAAACTTCAAAAAAATAGTCAATTAAATCACTTTAGTTTACATAATTAATAAGTTAGATTTTTATTTTAATAATATAGGAGAGAGAAATGAAGTATGGGTATTTTATAAAAATTTTATTGGCTTTTTTTCTAGCTTTTGCTCCATCACAAGCATTTGCAAAAACTATTAAATGGTCAATGCAGGGTGATAGTTTAACACTTGATCCTCATGCTCAAAACGAAGGTCCTACCACTCAAGTGTCTAGACAAGTATACGAAGCTCTAGTTACCAGAGGATTAGATATGAAAATTGGACCTCAACTAGCAACAGAGTGGAGAACTCAAGGTCCTAATACTTGGATCTTTAAATTAAGAGAAGATGTTAAATTTTCTGATGGAACTCCATTTACATCTGAAGACGTTGTATTTAGTATTTTAAGAGCAAAACAAAGAACATCTGATTTTAAAGAATATATTAGTACAGTATCAGGTGTAAAAGCAGTTAATGACTACACGGTAGAAATTACAACAAGTAAACCAAATCCAATTCTTTTAAACCAACTTTCAAACATTTTTATAATGTCAAAAAAATGGAGTGAAAAGAATTTTGCAGTCATGGCGCAGAACTGGGATGCTGGACAAGAAACATTTTCAGCTACGAATGCTATGGGAACTGGACCATTTAAAATTACATTAAGAGAACCAAATACTAAAACAGTTTTCAAACGTAATAAAAAATGGTGGGGTACTATGAAGGATGACAAAGTAACAGAAATTCATCTACTACCTATAAAAAATGCAGCTACTAGAGTTGCAGCTCTTTTATCTGGTGAAATTGATGTTGTTACTGATGCACCTGTGCAAGATTTAGCTAGAATTAAAAATTCACCTGCTCACAAAGTTGAAAGCACTGCTCAAATGAGAACTATATTCCTTGGTATGGATCAGGGAGCAGATAAACTTAGAACAGGTAATACAGGTGATAATCCATTCAAAAAGAAAGCAGTTAGACAAGCTCTTTATCAAGCAATAGATATTGAGGCTATTAAGAAAAAAGTAATGAGAGGTTTAAGTGAACCTGCAGGAATAATTACTTTTCCAGGTGTTAACGGATACACAGAAGAACTTGATAAAAGACTTCCTTATGATGTAGCTGCTGCAAAAAAACTTCTAGCTGATGCTGGATATCCGAATGGATTTGAAGTTGAGCTTAGATGTCCAAATGACAGATATGTAAATGATGAAGCTATATGCACAGCTGTTGTTGGTATGTTAGGTAAAATCGGTGTTAAAGTAAATTTATTTGCCCAAACAAAAAGTAAGCACTTTAAAGAACTAAAAGATAATCAAGGTGACTTTTATATGTTAGGTTGGGGAGTTCCAACTTTAGATAGTCATTATGTTTTCCATTACTTATATGAAAGTGGAGCAAGCTGGAACAGAGTTAACTTTAGTAACTCTGATGTAGATGCTGCGATAAGAGTTATGGAAGGTGAAGTTAACCTAGATAAGAGAAATGCTGCGATAGCTAAAGCTTGGAAAATAGTAAAAGATGATATTTCTTATCTTCCTTTACATCATCAAGTTATATCTTGGGCTGCAAAAAAAGATGTTAATGTTCCGATAAGACCGAATAACGAACCGTTATTCCGTTTTGCGAGCTTTGACTAAATAATTTATTACAAGCCCTTTTTAATTAAAGGGCTTGTATAAAAATAAAATTTCATAAATTGATAAAGTATTTTTTTAAACGATTGTTTCAATCTGCAATGGTTATGCTTGTTGTAGCTTTTGTATCTTTCTCTCTTTTTAATTTTGTAGGAGACCCAATAAATAACATGGTAGGTGAGGAAACATCAGATGAAGAAAGAGCTGAGTTAAGAGAAACCTTGGGTTTAATGGACCCAATTCATGTACAATTTACTAGGTTTATAATCAATGCTTCAAAAGGAGAATTTGGAATATCTTATCAATTAAGAAGACCTGTATCAGAATTAATCATTGAAAGATTGCCGGCAACAATTGAATTAGTTTTAATATCTGCTCTAATTGCATTGGTTTCAGGTACTTTATTGGGAGTGTATACAGGCATAAAAAGAAAAGGTTTTTTGAGTGATTTTATCTTAGCAGTTTCTTTATTAGGTGTTTCTCTTCCAACTTTCGTAATTGGTATTTTATTTATTTATCTTTTTGCAGTTATATTGGGCGTTCTACCATCGTTTGGAAGAGGCGAGGTGGTAGACCTTGGGTTTTGGTCGACAGGCTTTTTAACCATGTCAGGTTTAAAAGCAATTATATTACCATCAGTTACTTTAAGCCTTTTTCAAATGACTTATATAATCAGACTCGTTAGAGCTGAAATGATGGAAATACTTCAGACTGACTATATAAAGTTCGCAAGAGCTAGAGGTATTAATGAAAAAAGCATTAATTACAAGCACGCACTTAAAAATGGACTAATTCCAGTAATAACTATTGCTGGTATAAATATTGGAACATTAATTGCATTTTCAATAATTACGGAAACAGTATTTCAATGGCCAGGTATGGGATTTCTTTTTATTCAAGCTGTCCAGTTTGTAGATATTCCAATCATGTCAGCGTATTTAGTTTTTATAGCATTCGTTTTTGTAATGATAAATTTTATAGTTGATATCTTGTATTACTTTATAGATCCAAGGATTAGAGTTAAAGGAGATTCAGCTAGTGGATAATAAAGATTTAACAACTTGGGATAAAATAAAAGATAGTGAAATTTATTTTAGTTTTATAAAATCTCCTACAGCAATAGTTTCATCGATTTTATTAGCAATAATATTTTTCTGTTCATTTTTTGTAGAATTTATCACACCTTATAATCCATTCGATCCATCTTCTTTATCTTTAATGGATGCATTCACTCCACCATCTTGGACTAGTGAAGGAAAAGTAGAATTTTTACTTGGTACTGATGGACAAGGAAGAGATATGTTATCGACTATTCTTTATGGATCTAGAATATCTTTAATAGTTGGTTTCTCAGCAATTTTATTTAGTTTAATTTTAGGAGTTGGATTAGGTCTTACGGCTGGTTTTTTTGGTGGCAAGTATGAAATGATTGTTATGAGATTAACTGATGTTCAGTTAACAGTTCCAAGTATTTTGATGGCTCTTCTTGTTGATGGTATTGCGAGAGGTATAATTTCACGAGAACTTCATGACGAGATGGCAATATATGTTTTAATTTTTGCAATTGGTATTTCAGAATGGCCACAGTTTGCAAGAGTATCAAGAGCAGCAACTTTAGTTGAAAAAAATAAAGATTATGTTTCAGCTTCAACAATCATTGGAGTTTCTAATTTTATAGTAATGTTTAAGCATATTCTTCCAAATATAATGAGACCTGTGCTTGTTATTGGAACTATAGGTCTTGCATTAGCAATCATTGCTGAAGCTACACTGAGTTTCTTGGGTGTTGGCGTTCCTCCAACTACTCCTTCTTTAGGAACTTTAATTAGACTTGGAAATGACTTTTTATTTTCTGGTGAATGGTGGATTACCTTTTTCCCAGCAATATTCTTGGTTGTTTTAGCTTTTTCCATTAATCTATTAGGAGACTGGATGAGAGATACACTTAATCCTAAATTGAAAAAATGAATTTTTTAAAAATACAAAATTTAAGCGTGGATTATAAATTGAGAAAAGAGACGGTTCATGCTGCAAAAGATATTAATATTGAGATAAAAAGAGGAGAAATTGTAGGATTAGTTGGGGAATCTGGGTCTGGAAAAAGCACTGTAGCAAATGCAATAATTGATTTAATTGACGAACCAGGGAAAGTATCTAAAGGATCAATTTATTTAAGTGACATAAATATTCATGAAAATAAAAAAAATATTCTAAGTTTACGAGGAAAAAAAATTGGATTTATTTTTCAAGATCCCCAGACGTCTTTAAATCCTATATTAACAATTGGACAACAACTTATTGAAACAATCCAAACTCATCTAAACCTCAGTAACTCAGAAGCAAAAGAAAAATCAATAAATCTTTTAAAAGAAGTAGGTATAAAAGATGCTGAAAAAAGATTTAATGATTATCCTCATCAATTTTCAGGAGGCATGAGACAAAGAGTTGTTATATCGCTTTCTCTGTGTTGTGAACCAGAGTTGTTAATTGCAGACGAGCCCACAACTGCACTTGATGTATCAATACAATCACAAATATTAGAACTTATCAAAAAGCTGACTAAAGAAAGAAATTTAGCAGTTATATTAATTACACATGATATGGGAGTTATAGCAGAGACTACCAATAGAGTTGCTGTAATGAAAAATGGTAATTTGGTAGAATTGGGAACAACAAAGCAAATATTAACAGAACCAAAAGAAACTTATACAAAAAGTTTAGTTAGTTCTGTTCCTCCCACAAATAAAAAGATATCCAGATTTAAAATTATAGAGAAAGAAAATAATAACCAGGAAAATATTAATTTAAAAATTTTAAACAGATGGAATAAAAGAGAAATTTTAAAAAAAAATTTAGTTCAAATAAAAAATCTTTCTAAAACTTTTAATGAAGGTTTTTTTACAGAAAAATCTCAAAATAATGTATTAGCAGTTGATACTGTTTCTTTTAATATACAAGAAGGAAAATCTTTTGGACTTGTTGGTGAAAGTGGCAGTGGAAAGACCACAATTGCAAAAATGATTGTTAATTTATTTAAACCCACTTCAGGTGAAATTTATTTTGATGATGTATGTATTAATAATATAAAAAGTAACAAAAAATTACTTAAATTCAGAAAACAAATTCAAATGATATTTCAAGATCCATACTCTTCGTTGAATGGTAGGCTTAAAGTTAAAGATATCATTGCTGAACCTATAAAGTTACATGATGCAAATATTAGCTCTAATGAATTAAATGAATATATAAATGATCTCTTAGACTCGGTAGAGTTATCTAAGTCTTCAGCTGAAAGATATCCGCATGAGTTTTCGGGAGGGCAAAGACAAAGAATTTCTATTGCAAGAGCGTTAGCAACAAAACCAAGACTGTTAGTTTGTGATGAACCAACATCTGCTTTGGATGTGAGTATCCAGGCTCAAATACTAAATTTACTTAAAGATTTACAAGAACAACTTAATTTAACTATACTTTTTATAAGTCATGATCTACCAGTTGTAAGACAAATGTGTGATGACATTGGAGTTTTAAGGAATGGAAAACTATGTGAGGTTTCTGAGACAGAAGAGTTGTTTAAAAATCCAAATCATGAATATACTAAGGAATTATTAAGATTAATGCCTAAAATAGAAACAATTTACAATTAAGGAGGTGAAATGGCAGTTTTTAATATGATTGAAGAAGCTGATGCTACAGGAAAGGTAAAAGAGGTATTTGAAGATATTAAAAAGAAGAGAAATACAGACTACATAAACAATTTTTGGAAAATGTTAGCCAACAATCCAGAAACTTTAGAGAGAACTTGGACTTCTATACAGCAAGTGATGAAAAAAGGTGCTTTGGATGAAATGACAAAAGAGCTTATTTATGTAGCAGTTTCAATGACAAATAGTTGTGAGTATTGTATTAAATCTCACAGTATCGCTGCTAAATCTAAAGGTGCTACTACAGAGATGTTAAGCGAACTTATTGCAGTTGTTGCAATGGCAAATGAAACTAACAGACTTGTTGAATCATATCAGGTAAAAGTTGACAAAGTTTATGAATGATAGAGCCAAAGCAATATTAGATTTTTGGTTTGATGATATGGTCGTTGAAAAGCGATTTAAAAGAGATGATAATTTTGATCAATTGATTAGAGACAAATTCAAAGATGATCATGAAAAAGCTACTTTAAATGAATATGATGATTGGCAAGATGAACCATTAAGCACTCTAGCTTTAGTTATTTTATTGGATCAATTTTCAAGAAATTTATATAGAGATGATAAAAAAGCTTTTGAGTTTGATCATAAAGCAAGACTGATTGTAAATGATGCAGTCTATAACGGGTATCTTGATCAAATGGATGAATATCAACGTTTTTTCATGCTATTGCCATACATTCACAGTGAAGAAGTTATAGATCATGATAGAGCATATAAATTGTTGGATAACTATTTATCTAATCATCCAAACTATAATGAGATAAAAAAATTTTGGAAAGATCATACCGCTGCAATTAAACGATTTCATAGATATCCTCATCGAAATAAAGTTATGGGGAGAAAATCTACAACAGATGAGTTAAAATTTTTGGAGAGTCCAAATTCTTCTTGGTAATTATTCTATTGGATAATCCCAAGCATCTCCACCAATAACTTTTGATATAGCGGAAAAATCTTTCGAACCATTTCCATCTTCACAAAACTTTGAATATATTTCTAATGCCATCTCTCCTAATGGAGTAGATGCATTTGCATTTTTAGCACATTCATTTGCAAGTTTTAAATCTTTGTTCATCATACCTGCAGAAAAGCCAGGCTTATATTTGTTGTTAGATGGAGTTCCTTCAATTAATCCAGGTAAGGGTGGATAAACTGAAATAGGCCAGCTATTTCCAGAGGCATTTTTCATAATTTCATGAACTTTCTTTAAATCTATATTCAATCTTCTTGCTAACATTAATGACTCTGAAGCAGCAATCATTGTTATTCCAAGAGACATGTTGTTACAAATTTTTGCGCCGTTTCCGCTTCCTATTTCTCCAGCATGGTATATGTTTTTACCCATTAATTTTAAAATAGGTAAAGCTTGATTAAATGCATCATTTGATCCACCGACCATAATATTTAAAGTTGCTTTTTGTGCACCCATCACCCCACCGCTTACTGGTGCATCAATCATCTTAATACCTTTTTCATTTGCTTTTTTTCCTATTTCTTTAGAAGTATCTATATCGATTGTTGAACAATCTATTAGTAGACAATTTTTAGAAACTTTATCTAGAACACCATTTTCTTTTAAATAAACTTCTTTCGAATGTTTACCCTCAGGCAGCATAGTGATTACAACAGACGTTTCACTATTGATTAGCTTTCCAAAATCCTTCTCAACATCAAGATTATTTTCAATGGCTTTATCAATCATCTCTTTAGAAACATCAAAAACCTTAACTTTTTTCCCAGCATTTTTTAAATTACAGGCCATTGGGTTTCCCATATTACCAACTCCTATAAAAGCTATATTTTCACTCATATGACATCCTCTCTATTTAGTAATTTTTTCAACTAATTTATTAACCAATGGTGCAACAAAAGTCGTTGCAACTAATGCAACTGGCAAACTAATAGACCAAGCTTTGAAAAATCTTTTATAATAAAATTCATCATAACCTGTATTTATAAATGTAATAATTAGGGTCATTAACAAACTCATTCCTAAACCCATAAAAAAAACGAAAAGAATTTTAGAAAATTTTTTTGGAAACATTATTTATATTTGTCTTCAATATCGTAATATTCGTTGAAGCCAACTATATCTCTTAAGTCTGAAAATTTAGAAACATTTTTATTATAAACTTTATTTTTCATATTATTCAAACATTCTTGCATCGTTTTTACTGATGCACTCATTAGGGTTAGAGGCATTACAGCAATTTTATAACCAATTTCCTCTATTTCATTAATTTCTAATAATGGGGTTTCACCATCTTCGATCAAATTTAACATATGATGACCTGGAACTTCTTTGATAATTCTTTTCATATCTTCTTTATTTTTAACAGCTTCAATAAATAAAATATCAACACCAAGTTTTGAAAATGATTGCATTCTTTTAATTGCATCATCTAATCCTCTAGTTGCTATGGCATCAGTTCTTGCCATTATTAAGATATCTTTATTTCCATATTCTCTTGCATCCACCGCAGCTTTAATTCTTGAGTTTGCCTCATCAAGATCGACAACATCTTTGCCCTTTGTGTGACCACATTTTTTTGGCCACTTTTGGTCTTCAATCATCACACCAGCTGCTCCTGCATCCGCATATCCTCTTACAGTTCTAAATACGTTCACTGAATTTCCATATCCAGTATCCCCATCAAATATTATTGGAATTGATGTAGCATTACATATATTTCTTACCTGTTCAGCCATTTCAGAAAAAGAAATTAAACCTGTGTCTGGCATACCAAGTTTTGTTGAAGAAACACTGAAGCCAGACATAAAACCAACTTTCAAACCTTCTCTTTCAATTAATTTTGCTGATAATGCATCAAAGCATCCGGGCATTACAATTATTTCTGGTCCATTTAATAATTGTCTTAATTGTTCTGCTTTATCTTTTGATTTTATTTTTGAAAACATATTTATAATTTAAAAGGTATATATAATGCTAGGTCAGGGAATAAGTAAATAACAAATACTGTAAATAACATTATAATGACAAAAGGTATCACACCTTTAGCTATTTCTGACATTTTTGCTTTACCAATTGCTTGGAGAACATAAATATTTAGTCCAACAGGTGGTGTAATTAATGCACACTCAATCATTAGTGTAAAAATTATTCCAAACCAAATTAAATCAATATTCATTGCAGCGATTGAAATCGAAAATATAGGCATCATGATTAAAATTAATGAAAGAGTTTCCATTATAAATCCTAAGATTAACAAAGTAATACAAACAACTAGTATAAATAAACCAGTCTCATTAATATTAGTAACTATGAAAGATGATAAATCTTGAGGAATTCTATAAAGAGAAATTGCTTTACCAAAAACTTTTGCTCCTGCAATAATTATAAATATTGTAACTGTAGTTTTCATTGTTTCCAAACCAGCTTCGATAAAACCTTTAAAATCTAATCTTTTTTTAGCCACAACGTAGATAAATGATATTAAAAAACCAATTCCACCTGCTTCTGTTGGTGTATAAATTCCAGCATATATTCCACCCAGCATGATGAAGGCCATTAATAATATTGGTAAACCTCTTTTTGTGTATTTAATTTTTTCTTCTAAAGTACTGGATACATTTTGAACTTCTTTATTAAAAAATTTTACGTAAAAAACTGAAAAGATAATAAAAAATAATGCTAAAACTATTCCTGGCCCAATTCCAGCAAGAAACATACTTAGTACAGACTCTTCAACAACAAATGCATATACAATCATTGGAATTGATGGAGGAATTAAAATCCCTAAAGTTCCACCCGCTGCTAAAATACCTAAAGTAAAGTTTCTGTGATAACCTCTATTGATCATTGCAGGAAATGCTACAGTTGAGATTGTTGCTGCAGTAGCCACTGATGATCCAGATATAGCAGCGAAAATACTGCAAGAAACTATAGTCGCTATTGCTAAACCGCCTGGAAAATTTCCAACCCAGCTTTGAGCAAAATTAAAAAGATCTTCTCCAACACCTGCTTTTAACAATATATTAGACATCATCAAAAACATCGGAACAGCTAATAAAATAAAGTTATCTGCCACACTGTAAAAAGTTTGTGGGATCATTAAAGGAGAAATATCTCCAAATAACATTAAACCCAGTCCTATAGAACCTAAACCAAATGCTATTGGCACTCCTAAAAAAAGTACAAAAAATAACAAAAATAAGATTATTGCTACTGTCATTTAATTATATCTTTGATGTATTTAGGTACTTCGAAAATCACTCTTAATACCAAAAATGCAAAACATAATGGTATTGCAAATTCTGTAAGAAAGGATGGAACATCTAAAATTGTAGAGCTTGTTCTCCCAACTTTAAGAGAGTCGTAAGCAATTAACCATCCATAATAAAGTACAAATCCACTAAAAATTAAAATGAATATTGCACTTATTAAATCTAATATCTTTTTCCCTTTATCTCCTACTTTGTCGTATATAACTGTTATTCTGATAAAATCATTTTTATGAAAAGTATAAGTTAAAGCTAAATAAGTGGCCCAAATTTGTAAAAATCTAGAAATTTCATTTACCCAAATAGTAGGTGAATTAAATATGTATCTCATGATAACTTCATAAGAAACTATAAAGCCTATCATAATAAATAACGCTGAAGCTAAATAGCCAGAATATTTTACAATTTTGTCGTAGGTATTCATTTGAAAACCCCGCACTTAAGTGCGGGGTATTTATATGATTTAAAGTTTGTTAGCAGCTTTTACAAGTTGATCGCCAACTCCACCAGCTCCACCTGTTCTTGAAATGTAATCATCAATAACAGATGATGAAGCTTTTTTAAGAGCAGAAACTTCTGAACTACTTAGGTTTACAATGTTCATTCCATTTGCTTTTGCTTCTTTGTAAGCGCCAGCCTCGATGTTAGCCATGTCATCTCTAACAGCTTTTTCAGCTACTTTTGATGCTTCAGCTATAGCGTCTCTTTGTTTTTGAGTTAATGAGCTTAGCCATTTATCATTAGCAACAACAACGAATTCGATATCGCCATGATTTGTAACTGTTAAAGTATCCATTACTTGATATAATTTTCTAGATTTTACACCAGATACACCAGTCATACCTGCATCAACTGTATTTCTTTGGTAAGCTAAATATTGCTCAGATCCAGATATTAATGCTGGTTTACCACCTAAAGAACTCACAAAAGCTCCAAGTGTTTTTCCAAATACTCTAATTTTTTTATCTTTAAAGTCAGCCGGAGTTTTCATCGGACCACCATTAGATAACATTATTGCTGATCCATAAGCTTGATAATAAAGTGGAACTGCTCCAGTCTTTGCTATTGCAGGATCAAGGATAGCTCTTATCTCAGATCCAGCTTGAGTTGCTTTTCTTACTTTTTGTTCTGAGTCAAATAAGAATGGAAGATAGAAAACATCAACTTCAGGATTAGTTCCTGCAAATCTTGTTATAGATGCAACACCAGCTTCGATCGCTCCTGAACCTACTGCTTGCGGAACCTCTTTATCTTTGTAAAGTTGTGCAGAGTCGTAAATCTCTACTTTAATATCTGATCTTGATTCTAATTCTTTTTTAAATACCAAAAGGTTCTGACCTAAGTGAGCCTTTAATGGTAATTGAAGTGTAATTCTCATTTTTGTTTCTGCCAAACTTGCACTAGCAAAAGAAACGAAAATTAGAGAAAATATTATTCTTTTAAAGATTTTCATGTTATTTCCCTCTTTTTTGTTAAATGAGACTATTTAAGTCGACTTTAAAATTAAATACAATATTAATAATCATCAATGAATTGGATAATTGTAGCTATTTCTGGGGCTTTTTTTCAAAATCTTAGATCAACTTTACAGAAAAAACTTAATCAAAAAGTATCTACTATTGCATCAACTTATGTAAGATTTGCTTTTGCGTTACCATTTGGGACAATTTTATTTTTTTTGTATTTCCAAGATTTAAATGTAATTCCTCAAATCCTAAGTCAAAAAAAATTTATATTTAACGTATTATTAGGTTCAATTTTCCAAATAATTTTTACATTTGTTTTACTCTATTTATTTAGATTTGCTAATTTTGTAGTTGGAACTTCATTAAGTAAGACTGAAGTTATTCAAGTTGCAATTTTTGAATATTTAATAATAGGGGATAAATTAAATAAATTTGGAATAACAGGAATTATTGTATCTACAATTGGAGTAATTATATTATCGATTAAAGATTTAAGTTTATTTCTAAAAAACTTATTTTCAAAAACAACTTTAATTGGTTTATCCGCAGGACTATTCTTAGGTTTAAGTGTTGTATATTTTAGAGCAGCAGCATTAACATTGGAAAATTTTAGTAATAACTTTGAAAAAGCTATAGCAACACTATTTTTTGGTCTAGTTATACAAACAACATTAGTTACTATTTATTTAATTATATTTGAAAAGTCGCAGTTTAAAAAATTATATGAAAACAAGTATGAATGTTTGACAGCAGGGTTAGCTGGATTTCTCGCAACATTATCTTGGTTTTATGCTTTTACATTAATACAATCTTCATTTGTTAGAGCTATCGGCCAAATAGAATTATTATTTAGCTATGTGTCTTCAAAGTATATGTTTAAAGAAAAAGTTAAAATTACAGAAATTTTAGGGATAATTATATTTGTAGTAGGAGTACTAATTTTATTATTAAATAAGAGCTAATTAATTCTTCCAAGATAATTAACCATTACAACACCAATAATAATTAAAAAAATCCCAATTAACCCATACATATTTGGTATCTGGTTATATTTAATCATACCGAAGACTAAAATAGCAGCCACTGTTATCCCACTATAAGTGGCATAAGTAAAACCTACTGGTATCATAGACATAGCTTTTGCAAGTCCATACATAGTTATACACATAAAAGCTATTGATAATATCGTTGGAGTTAATTTTGAAAATCCATCTGAAATTTTAGCAAAACTATTTGCAGCTATCCCTGTTGATATAGCTAATACTAAATAAATGTAACCAGATAACGGTTTCACTTATTTGTTCCTAATAAGTTAACTATTAAGACACCCGAGATAATTAAAATCAATCCAATTATTGTATAAAAATTTGGCACTTGATTAAATTTTATAACACCAACGGCAGCTGTTGCAATTATACATAAGCCTGCAAAAGAGGCATATGTTATTCCAACTGGTATACTTTTCATAACTAAAGACAAAGTATACATGCATCCAACAATTGTTACTGCTGTGATTATGCTAGGTATTAATAATGTAAAACCTTGAGCACTTTTAGCAAAACTATTTGAAGCTGTTCCAAGAATTACTGCGATTAATAAAATTATATAAGCAGTTATATTATTCATTTGCCTTCGACCATTTGATTGCATCTTCCATTCTATCATCTCCCCAGAATATTTCATTTTTTACAACAAATGACGGACTTCCAAATATTTTATTTTTTCTAGCTTTTTCTGTATTTGATAAATAAATATTATTTATTTCCTCAGAGCTTGCCTCTGAAACAATCTTTTCTTTATCTAAGCTTAGTTTTCTACAGATTTCACTCAAGTTGGGTTCAACAGCAGGCTCTTTTCCTTCTTGAAACCATCGTTTATATGTAAGTTGAACGTAATCTACACCCCAGTTATTTTTTAAACCTAATATTGCAATTTTATTAGCTAAATCAAATTCTGTTAAAGGGTAAGGAACTGGTGTTTTGGCAAAAAATCCATAATTTTTTGCTCGTCTTTCTATGTCCCTCCACATGTAATCTACTTTATTTTTTTTTTCTTTAGGAAAGGGAACATTGTTCATTTCTTTCATTATTGCTCTCACACTAAAAGGAGTCCAGTTAAACTTAATTTGATGTTGTTTTTCTGCTTCTAGTGCTCGAGTAACCGAAAGATAAGTATAAGTACTTCCAATAGAAAAATAAAAATCTATATTGTTCACTTATTTTGGCATTGGCGTTGCGCCAGTTTCTAAACTAATCATTTTGCCATCTTTGTATTTGTAGACTGCCATAACTGCTTCTACATTACCATCATCAAATGTTACAAACGCATGGTGAACACCAACTTCATCATTTTCATAAACAATTCTAGTTTTATCTTGCTTAATATCACCACTCATTGCCCATTTGATAACATCACTTTTAGTTAAAACACTCCCTGATTTATGCATTGTGAATTTAAAATCATCATGCAAAAGTTCATTCATTGCTGCTTCATCTTTATTTTTAATTGCAGCACTATATTTTTCTAATATTGACATTTTTTTCTCCTTTATGCTCCTTTAATTATTAATGTATTTGATACAGTATTATCTAATCTAATCTGTCTGATAGGTTTATATATTTCGGAATTGTACCACTCAAAAACTTTTTCATAAGATGGGAATTTAATTACAACAGTTCTTGGATATTTCCACTCACCTTCAATAACTTCATTTTCGCCACCTCTTATAATGTATTCGCCACCAAACATTTGAGCAGTTGGAGGAGCTTTTTCCAAATACTCTTTGTAATTTTCAGGATTTAACACATTAATATTTAATATGATATATCCTGAAGGCATTACAAACCTTATTACAAAAATTATTACATATCTACTTTATTTAATTCGTAGACACTGTAACTTTCCATAACTTCTTTCATAACTGGAGCTGATACTGGATTGCTTCCATCTATAAAAGCTTTAAGGGCAGCTTTATCGGTCACAAAAATTTTAAACATTACTGTTTTTTTGTCAGGTGCAACTGTTCCAATTGTTTTTGATACATTTGCAACTTTCGATCTTTCTGCCATACCAGCATCTGATTGCATAAAGCCCATAAATTTTTCTAACATACCTTCTTTTAAATGAGCTACTACTAGTGTTTCTGTTTCCATATTTTATCCTTTCTTTATATTGATTGTTTATCCACTAAAATTTTCCATAAAATCTTCATGCATCGGTGTAACCTTTGCTGAATCTAAATCCACGCCTGCTTCAGCTCTTGCTGCATGAAGTTCTTTGTCATTTTTAAATGCTTCAAAACCTTCCATGGTTGCATACTTAACGATTACAGTAAATTTTGTAGGGTCTTCTTTTGATACACCTGCAAAAATAATCGTAGCACCAAATCCTTTAATTTTTTCAGCATTCGCTTTTACCATATTCATCCATGATGAAAGTGATTTTATATTTTCTTCTATTTTAATTATCATTTCTGTTTCCTCTCTATTTAACTGGATTTACAATCTTCTGACCTTCAACACCGATTGCAACCACTATTGCTTTAGCAGGCACATTTCCTATATTTCGAGATTCATGAGCAATACCGACATCTTCAACAAATGCATCACCAGCCTTATAAACTTTGGTTTTACCATCCATCGTAAGCTCAATTTCACCTTGTTGGATCATTATTAATACTGGAAAGGAATGTGTGTGAGGTTTTACTGGAGCTCCTACAGGGACAGTAAATTCAAAAGCTGTTATTTTTGCTTTACCCGATGGATAAACAATTTCATTTCCCATACCAGTTTCACTTGTTGATAATATTCTCTTTACATGACCATCTGCAAAGCAATTTGAAGTAAAGATACTTAAGAATAATACGACTATAATTTTTTTCATAAATTTTCCTATATTGTTTAACTATTAAAATTGAATACTTCCTCTTTTACCTCTGTAAATTGATGTGGTTCAAAAAAATCATTCATAGCAGAAAGTTGCTCATTAATAGCATCGGTGCTTTCAGCCATCCAATGACAGAACATAGTCATTGTCTCATCAGGAGTGTAGTATGTCATTTGACATTTGGCCTTATCACTTGTTGATGATTCAATTATTTGTTCTCTAGTCATTCCGCCTAAAGTTTCATTAAATTTTTTTTTCATTTCTTTGGATTTAAACGTGTGAGTTACCATATAGTATTTCATATTACCTTTCAGTTTGTTTTAATCTGAGCAAACGCTCATCATTGTTGTTTCTTGTTTGTGTCCAGATTCTTCGATTACTTTAGCATTATCTGGGTCTTGCATAAATTTTTGCATTGTATCTGCTGCGGGAGTCTCCATGACTATATGAACTTTATTTGGATTATCTATTTCATTTCCAACATAAACTGTTTTTATACCAGCAGCTTCCCTAGGTTCTTTATGGGCATCAAAAGATTTTTTCCATTGATCCCAATCTTTCACTTCAAAACTACCTACCATCTTCACCATTATTCGCCCCACACTCCACCAAACTCGTATGCAATAACTGGCTCATCACCAACTACCCATGCATCATGACCTGGTTTAACTGAGTAAGCGCTACCGGCGGTATAAGTAATTTCTGTTCCATCGTCATGTTTTGCACACACAGTTCCTTTTACAATAACCCCAATATGATTTGCCTGACAACTTGCAGAATCAGAGTCTATTTTTGGTTTAACATCTTTTGACCATTTCCAACCTGGTTGAAGTTTAATTTGTACTAACCTCTGTCCACCAACATTCACATGGTACATGTCTGCATTGTCAAATTGTTTAAATTCCTGATCTGGTTTATCAAAACTTTTTGTTTCTGCGCCACTCATAATCCTCCTTAATTTATTCTTTTGGTAATTTTGTTGCGCCTGTTTCTACTTCGATGATTTTTCCATCTTTGAACTTCCAACAACACATTAACGCCTCTGTGTTTCCATCTTGATAGGTCACATAAGAATGATCAAAACCTATCTCATCATTTTCAAAAAGAATTCTATGTTTAACAGGACTCATCATTCCTTTACTTACAGCCTCTATCATACCTTCTTTACCCATATGCACATATTCGCCTTTAAGATGAGAAAACATCTTATATTCTTCATGCACTAACTCTCCAGCTGCAGCCCCATCCTTTTCCAAAATTGCTTTATTAAGTTTTTCTAAAATTGACATATTTCTCCTTAGTTTAAATTATAATTTCCTGTAATTTCATTGTAAGAATGAACTATCCCTTCTTGTGCAGAATTCATACCTTTTATAGTCGCAGTTCCACCACCTGATATATTTTCATACTTTCCAGTTCCACTTACATATTTCCATCTCAACATTTTTCCAAAAACACCTTTATATTGCGAAGTTGCTGTTCCACCATCTTCAAATTTATTTACGCAAGTACCACTTTCATATCCTTTTCCTGCAAAAACAACTATTGAACCTACGCATCTCATTGAAGATTTATCTCCAAAAGTCGTTCCATCTAATGCTTTTAAACCCAACATACCATCATAGATAATTGTAAAATTACCTTTATCGTCACCTAAAACCTTTGATGTACCTGCAAAAAAACCGTTTTGTTTAATTTGTCCTTGTTCAGCAAAAGCTGTGCTCGACATAAATATGATAATTAAAAAAAAATATAATTTTTTCATAAACTCTTACTTTTTCATTGCATTGAACATGCTCAATGTGTCGTCAAACGCAATAAACAATGTCAGTTTACCATCATCGCTTACTTCAAAATAATGACCAAAAATAGTATCCATGCCATCTGCCTTAGCAATTGCTTTAACAAACACTTTATTCCCCTCACTTATCATCATATCAGGGGTTACTGAAAAATTACTCCATAGATCTGGAACTCGCATCATGGTTTTCATATATGCTTCTTTGCCTTTATGAGTTCCTGACATTGGATGCTTATCTCCAGGATAAATCCAAGTGATATCATCATGTACCATTTCCATAAATCCCTTCATATCTCCTTTGCCAAAAAGTTCATATCCTTTTTTTACTACTTCTTTTGCGTTCATAAAATTCCTTTAATTATTATATAATTATTATTTATTCTAAATTAAAAATGTAATGGTTTTATTACAGTGCTGGTATGCGTGATTATATCCAGTCGGGATAAGGCAAACCTTTTTCAATTAAAAAAGGTTTATTAAACATCTTTGAGTTGTATCTGTCTGATTTGTCGCAAAGAATAGTGACAATAGTTTTACCTGGTCCTAATTTTTTCCCTAATCTAATTGCACCTGCAATATTTACTCCACAACTTGTTCCAAGACTTAAACCTTCATTTTTGATTAAATCATATAGTATTGGCAAAGATTCTTTATCTTCAATTGAAAAAGCTCCATCTATTTTTGCTTCTGCAAAATTAGCAGTTACTCTGCTGGATCCAATGCCCTCAGTTATTGATCCACCTTCAGCTTTTAGCTCTCCGTTTTCAATATGATTGTAAAGAGATGATCCTTTTGGATCTGATAGATAAATTTTTATATCTTTATTTTTTTCTTTTAAAAAACTACTTACTCCACCAATAGTTCCACCAGTTCCAGAAGAACATACAAATCCATCAACTTTTCCCTCCGTTTGCTCCCATATCTCAGGACCTGTTGTATGGTAGTGACCTTTAGAGTTTGAGGTATTATCAAATTGATTTGCCCAAACTACTCCGTGATTATTTGAACTTTTTAGCTCTTCAGCCATTCTAGCGGCAACTTTAACAAAATTATTTTCGTCTTTATAGGGTTTTGGTGGAACCAATTTTAAATCTGCACCAATATTTCTTAATGTATCTTTTTTTTCTTGAGTTTGATTATCGTTCATCACAATAATTGTCTTGTAACCTAGTGAATTTCCAATAAGGCATAAACCAATACCAGTGTTTCCTGCAGTTCCTTCTACAATTATTCCACCTTTAGATATTAATTTTTTTTGTTCAGCATCTCTTATTAAAGCAAGTGCTGCTCTGTCTTTTACAGATCCTCCTGGATTTAAATATTCGGCTTTACCATAAATATTACAGCCAGTTATTTCAGATGCAGCTTTTAGTTTTATTAAAGGAGTATTTCCAATTGATTGGATAAAATCATCCTTGTAATTTTTCATTATTCTTTTTCCTCATTACCATTTGTAACAGCATAAGGTTTAAATTCTTCAGTTGCTGTTCCAACATTCTTAGCAGGTATTCCTACCATAACAGCATTTTCAGGAACATTTTTTGTTACAACTGCATTAGCTCCAATTCTTGCATTTTTCCCTACAACAACAGGCCCCAAAATCTGCGCTCCTGAACCAACAACAACATTATCATGAAGAGTAGGGTGTCTTTTAATTTCTCTTTGATCATTGGAATTTATGCTTGGAGATATTCCACCTAAAGTAACCATATGATAAATTGTTACGTTATCTGCAATGTCAGATGTTTCACCTATAACGACGCCCATACCGTGATCAATAAATAAATTTTTACCTATCTTAGCTCTTGGATGAATTTCAATACCAGTTAAAAATCTTGAAAATTGAGAAATTATTCTTGCGATAAGATCGAATTTTGCAGTAGCAAAAAAATTTGCAATTCTGTGAAAAAATACAGCCTTAACGCCAGGGTACGTTAATATTACACTTAACTTAGATCTTGCCGCTGGATCCCTATCAATAATTGATTGCAAATAGTCATTCATAGACTGCCTATATAGTTATTAATGTTGGAATTTAAAGTTAATTAATATTGTCTAAAGTAAGCCCTTTTACATTAGCAGGCACTGCGACATCCATCATTTTTGGATTTGCAAGATTTAGATTATTCATTATGTCCGCGTATTCTTCTTTAGAACTTACTTGTAATCTTGGATTATTATTTTTTTCATTTTCAATAGTGGAAAATTTCTTGCCATTATAATCATGAGCTGGAAATACGAGAGTTTTTTCGGGTAATTTTAATAATTTATTAAATATAGAATCATAAGCATCGTAAGCATTACCATTTTGAAAATCTGTTCTACCACTTCCATTTATTAAAAGTGTATCTCCAGTAAAAACTCTATCATTCATCAAAAAACTATATGAACAATCAGTATGACCAGGTGTATAAATCGCTTGAAGTTCAACTTCTTCAACTTTAATTTTTTCACCATCTTTAATTCTTAGATCTATCACTTGTGATTTAGATTTTTCTCCCATAACCCTTATACAGTTTGTTCTTTTATTTAGTTCATTTAACGCTGAGATGTGATCAGCATGAATGTGAGTATCAATTACTTTTACAAGTTTAAGATCTAAATTATTTAAAATAGTTGAATACTCATCAGAATGTTCAATGACTGGATCAATTATTAGTGCTTCTCTACCTTCACCACTTGCAATTATATAAGTGTATGTAGAAGATTTTTGATCGAAAAGTTGTTCAAATATCATAAATACCTAACTTTATAAAAGTTTGCTTAGTAAAACAATCTTTCATATAATATTTTTTTTATAAGGAGGAGACAATGTTAAAAATAAATAGTATGTGTCCTGATTTTCAAGCTAAAACAACTGAAGGAGATATTTCTTTTCACGAATGGTTAGGTGATAGTTGGGGAGTTATTTTTTCACACCCTAAAGATTTTACACCAGTTTGTACTACAGAACTTGGTGCTTTAGGTTTAATGAAAGATGAATTCGATAAAAGAAATGTTAAAGTGATTGGTTTAAGTGTTGATGGAGTAGAGGATCATAAAAAATGGTTAGATGATATTAAAGATGTATCTGGCACAAAACCAAATTATCCAATTATTGCTGATGAAGATTTAAAAGTAGCAAAATTGTTTAATATGTTGGAAGCAGATGCTGGAACAACTTCAATGGGTAGAACTGCAGTTGATAATGAAACTGTAAGAACTATTTTTGTAATCAGACCTGATAAGAGAATTGGATTATATCTTACATATCCTATGGCAACTGGAAGAAACTTTTTAGAGATTTTGCGTGCAATAGACTCTATGCAGCTAACAGCTAAACATAAAGTAGCTACTCCCGCTAATTGGAAAAAGGGAGAGGATGTTGTTATTTTGCCAGCGATTAAAGATGACGAAGCTAAAAAAATATATCCAGATGGATGGGAAACTGTAAAACCTTATCTAAGAAAGGTTCCAGACCCTTCTAAGTAAATTGGATAAAAATATTTTAAACCGACAATCTCAGCATTGGGAAACTAATTTCTCAAATAAGCCTGAGATGTTTGGTTTAGAACCAAGTATATCTGCAAAAAAAGCTTTAAATATTTTCAAAGAAAACAATTATTCTAAAATTGTTGAGCTAGGAGCGGGTCTAGGAAGAGATAGCATTTACTTTGGAAAAAATTCGATAAATGTTACCGCATTAGACTATAGTGAAAATGGAATTAAAGTTATCAATGAAAAAATAAAAAAAGAAAATCTAACATCTTCAATTTCTACATTAAAATTTGATATAAGAGAGGACTTGCCATTTGAGAGTAATTCAGTTGATGCTTGTTATTCACATATGCTTTATTGCATGGCTTTAACTCAGAAAGATTTGGACAAACTTAATAGCGAGATTCATAGAATTTTAAAACCAGGAGGAATAAATATTTACACAGTCAGAAATACTGATGATGGGGACTATAAAAAAGGAATTCATAGAGGAGAAGATTTATATGAGATAGATGGTTTTATAATTCATTTTTTTTCAAAAAAGACAATTCAAAATTTAATAAATGGATATGAAAATTTGTCTATTGATTATTTCGAAGAGGGTACTTTTCCAAGAAAATTATTTTTTGTTTGTAATAAAAAAAAAAATTAAATGTATTGCTTGTTATCTTCATTGACAGCATCTTGAAGCCTATCTAAAAAATCAGGTATAGCACTTTTAACTCTGCTCCAAGTTGGAATAAATGGTGTATCCATAGGATTTAAATAAAATGCTTCACCAGCTTTCATTATATTTATCGCAAAAAGTTCAACTGCCTTTTCTTCGGTATGAGAGTCGAATTTTAGTCCATTCATTTGTGCATCACTTCTATATATATCAATTAAATCTAAAGCTGACCTATAATAAGTTGCTTTTAAAGATCTAAATTTTTCTCTACTAAAAGAATGTCCTTGTGTAGCTAATTTTTTAATAAAAGTTTTTATTATGTCTATAGACATTCTAGACAAACCTTTTGTTTCATCATCAATAGATAGTTTCTGGTGCTTGTGATCATAAGTTTCTGCAAGATCAACCTGACATATGTTTTGTGGAGAATAACTCCTTTGCATTTCAGATAAAATTCCAATTTCTATGCCCCAGTCAGAGGAAATTCTTAATTCAGGTAAAACATTACGCCTAAATGAAAATTCCCCTGCGAGAGGATATTTAAAAGATTTCATGAAATCTAGATAATCACTTTTACCAATAGTTTTTTCCAAAGCAGTCAATAAAGGAAAAACCAATAATCTTGCAACTCTGCCATTCATTTTACCATCAGCAACTCTTGGATAATATCCTTTACAAAACTCAAAATTAAAAAGAGGATTTACAACAGGATAAAACAATTTAGCTAGCATGCGTCTGTCATAAGTTTTTATATCACAATCATGTAAAGCCACAGATCTTGCCGTATCTCTAGCAATGGACATTCCTATACAATACCATACATTTCTACCCTTACCTTTTTCACTTGGCGCTAAATCCTTTTTTTTTAATTCTTTGTCTAACTTTTTTAAATTGGGTCCGTCATTCCATAAAATTGTAAAAGGTGTTTCAAGTTGCTCGAAAAAAGTCCATGCCTTTCTAGCTTGATCCTCGTTAGCCTTATCTAGACCTATAATTATGTGATTTAAATAATTAGTTTTTTTTATTTCTGAAACAATATTGGGTAAAGCATCACCTTCAATCTCTGAGAAGAGACATGGTAAAATTAATTCCATTTTTCTCTCACTAGAAAATTTTAATAGTTCACCTTCTATTTCTTTGGTGGATTTGGTCCCAAAATCATGCAGTGTTGAGACTATTCCATTTTGTGAAAATTCACTCATGGCTGCTATTAATCACATTATTTTAATTTAAGTACCGCCTTTTTGATCACATCAGCCCAGCCCTGAGGAGATGGCTTACTGGAAGTTATTAATTTTTTTATACTTAAGTTAGTTGTCTTAAAATACTTATTAAAAACTAAGCATGGGATATCAGTATTTTTAAGCATGTTTATATCATTATGATTGTCCCCAACCCCAATAGTTTTGATTGGATTTTTAATTTTACTTTTAACCATTTTTAAAAATACATTAATTGCTTTAGATTTATTAACTTTGTCACCAAGGTTAGAGACTCTACCCCCATACTGAATTGAAAGACCTAATTTTTTTATTTGAGAATTAATTTCTTTTTTTTCATGAGTATTTCCAATAAATTTTATAGGAATTGTAAATTTCCTTTTCAATGCAGCGTTTAGTTTATTTTTTGGAAGTCCAAATATTTCTATTTGCTCTTTTTGATCAATTTTCCTCACATCAATAATTTTTTTCCTAAGATTAGATGAAATTTTATTATATGTTTTAAAAATCTTTCCTATATTTTTACTAAGAATTATTTTTTTTGGTAATTTAGGATTTATTAAATTTAAATTATAAATTGCAGATCCATTTTCACAAATAAAGGGCAAATTTATACCTAATTCTTTTATAAATTCTTTAATTTCCAATTCTGTTTTGCTGGTATTAGGAACAAGAATAATTTTGCGAGAAATTAATTTTTTTATATATTTTTTTATTTTATCAAATTTGAAGTTGCTTCTGTGAAGTATAGTGCCATCAAGATCAGAAAATATGATTATAAGATATTTTTTCACTTTTGGTTTATTTTTTTAAATTTAATATTTTTTATATTTTTTCATGCAAACTTGAGCTAACAAAAGATTTGGGTCTATAAATAATTTTGAATCTTTTGCTTTTTTAAATGATTTATACGAAAAAATTGCAATTGGAAGCTCAGTACAACCTAATATTATTTTCTTACATTTTTTTTTAATTAAAAATCTAACTGCAGGTCTTAAAGCTTTTTCTGCATCTTTTACTTTACCTTTTTTTACATATTTAATAGCAGTATTTACGGAACTCTTTTGCAATTTTTCACTTGGACTTATCAAATTATAATTTTTTTCAAAATATTTATGGTAGATTTTTGTGTCTAAAGTAGCTTCAGTGCTTAATAATCCTATAGTTGAATTTTTCTTAAATTTTTTTTGTGTATTTAAATATACCTCTTTTGGCATACTTAGAAATGGCACGTTTATTTTTTTTTGAATATCTTCATGCCAGTAATGTGCTGTGTTACAAGGCATTACAATAAACTTGCATTTATTTTTTTCCAGCATTCGACAACCAGCAATTAATTCTTTTAAAACATTTTTGTATTGCTTTAAATTCTCTGCTCTTCGTGGTGTATTTGATTTATTATAGAGGACAAACATCGGATATTTTTGATCTAATTTTCCCCTGTTTAATTTTGCAAGCTTATCACAAAAGTCTAAGCCCGCTTGAGTTCCCATACCACCTAATATTCCAATCATAATTTAAATAATATCTTCTATATTAAAATCCTAAACATCTATATAGATATTTAAATAACAGCAAAAATATATTGACGCTAATTATGAATAGAAATTTATCTTTACTTACTTTAAGTCAGATATTTGGTTTTACTACAGCAACAATAACAGTATTTCTCAGTGGAATTGTTGGTTCCCAAATTAGCTCAAATCAATCTTTATCAACTTTGCCAACTGCTTTATTTGTAGTTGGAACTGCAAGTTTTACTGTCTTAGCGGCAAATATTATGAGTAAAATTGGAAGGAGAAATGGTTTTGTATTTGCGGCTATCGGAAGTTCTTGTTCAGCACTACTTGCTGCTTTTGCAATCAGTCAGAAAAGTTTTAATTTATTTTGTCTATCTTGCTTAATTCTTGGAATGGGAGCCGCATTTAATCATCAATATAGATTTGCAGCAGCTGAAAGTGTTGAAAAAGAAAAAATACCAAAAGCAATTTCTACTCTTCTATTGGCAGGGATTGTTTCAGCATTTTTAGGCATAAGTCTTGCAAATTACACTAAAGATTTAATCCAAGATCAATTGTATGTTGGTTCATATCTTTTATTATCTTTCCTTTCTTTTATGCCTGGAGTTTTTTTATTTTTTTTTAAAAATGTAGAAAATGTTCAGGAGGATAGTCTAAAGGAAGGAAATATGAG
This sequence comes from uncultured Pelagibacteraceae bacterium, assembly GCA_902618205.1. GTDB lineage: Bacteria > Pseudomonadota > Alphaproteobacteria > Pelagibacterales > Pelagibacteraceae > Pelagibacter. Next base: position 67,431 of record CACMZL010000003.1, read on the forward strand.
AAATCTAAAATCTATTGTATTACAACCGAGGTTTTTACAAGCAATTACTGCAGCTGCTTTTGCTTACGCAGTAATGTCATTTCTAATGACAGCAACTCCTTTAAGTATGCATGTTATGGAAAATATGAGCTTAAAAGAAACTGGGTTAGTATTACAGTTTCATGTGGTTGCAATGTTTTTACCTTCGCTAATAACAGGTAATTTAATAAAAAAATATGGACACAGTACAATAATTTATGGTGGAGTTTTATTTTTTTTCATCACAGTTCTTTTAAGTTTATTTGAACAGACATATCTTAATTATATGCTCTCATTAATTTTTTTAGGTCTCGGTTGGAATTTTTTGTTTATATCAGGTACCAGCTTAGTAGTTTTGACTTATAACAAAGAAGAAAAATTTAAAGTACAAGGGATAAATGATTTAATTGTTTTTTCAACTATGGCTTTGGCCAGTTTATCTGCTGGAATTTTATTAAATTCTATTGGATGGAAAATGATGAATCTTATTTGTATACCTTTTTTAATATTAATTATTTTTGTAAGTTATATGGCCGATAAAAAATCAGTTTCTTAAACATGTCTTTTCTTTTTTTAGGTTTTTTGACAGGCTTAACATTAATTTTTGCAATAGGACCACAAAATGTTTTTGTAATAGAGCAAGGACTAAAGAAACAATATATATTTTTAGTTTGCTTAGTCTGTGCATTATCTGATTTGATTTTAATTTTCTTAGGTATCTTTTTATTTAATTATTTTTCTACTTATTTTAATAATGTAGTGGAGCTGATTTTAAACATCCTTTTAATTATTTTTTTATCTTTTTTTATTTACGGAAAAATTAAAGAAATATTTAAATTTAAATCTTTAGAATTCAAAAATAATGTCGTAGCACAGAGCTCATTTAATATCTTTATTAAGACCTTAGGTTTTACATATTTAAATCCTCACGTATATTCTGATACCGTATTTTTTTTAGGAAATTTCTCAAAATCCTTTAATATCGAAAACAAAGTTTACTTTGGAATAGGTGCTTCAATAGCCTCTTTTTTATTTTTCTTTTCTTTAGGATACTTATCTAAGATTTTTTCAGACAAATTAAATAATAAAAGCTTTTGGAAATACATAAATATTTTTATTATAATATTTATGTCAGGTATAGTTTTTTACATTATTAGGGATATTATTTATTAAAGATTTTTTTTGATAATTTATTAACCTTTAAATAGTTCCCATAAAATTCGTATTGAGTGTGATATTTTCCAGGAAATGCAACACATTTTATTTCTGCACTTAAAGCAGAATTTAAACTTTCTTCCGTATCTTCAATTGCCACACATTCGTCTGAGTTAATATTCAAATATTTTAAAGCATAATTATAAATATCGGGATATGGTTTTTCTCTCAATATGAATTCATTGTTGCCGATAAAATCAAAATCTTTTTTTTCAATTCTTCCTCTTAACGAGTTAAAAATAGAATTGATATTGTTACTCGTTGTTGAACTAGCAAGCCCAATTTTTATTTTGTTCTTTTTGCAAAATTGAATTATCTCTTTTACACCATCTCTAGGCTCAACTTTGTGTTTGTTTAAATACTCATTAAAAATTTTGGTTTTTAAATTTCTTATTTTTTTTCCATCTATTTCAACACTAGTTTCTTTTGCGTAATCATTAATTCTTGTTGTTCCACCTGATTTTGACAATAGTTTTCTGTATATATCTTCATCCCAAAACCAGTCTAATCCACTTATTTTAAAAGCTTCATTAAATGCATCTCTTTGAAGATCTGATGTTTCAGCTAAGGTTCCAATTGAACCAAATAAAACAGCTTTGTAACTCATTATCCCTTCACAGCACCAGCTGTTAATCCACTAATTACTTGTCTTTGGAAAAACATAACTAACATAAATAAAGGAGCAGTAGCTGAAACAACTGCTGAAACAGCCCACATTAAATTACCTTCATGTTGATTTGTTCCAAGATAACTTTGTATTTTAGGAACCATAGTATGATTTTCCTGATTCAATAAAAGAGCAGTCACTGTAAAATCGTTATACGCAAGCATTAAACTAAATAATCCAGCTGTTATTACTCCAGGCCACATAACTGGCATAATGATATGTCTAAATGCTTGAAAATAAGAACAGCCATCAATTAAAGCACTTTCATCAAGTTCTTTAGGAACAGTTTTAAAAAATGAATACAATAACCACAAAGTAAATGGTTGATTTATCGCAACAAGAACAACGATGGTTGTCGGTAGTATTCCCCAAATTTGTAATTGAAAAAAGGGAAATAAATAACCAGAGACTAAAGTAATATGTGGCATTGCTCTAAAAATTAATGCTGCAATTAAAATCCAAAATGCATAATTTCTTGTAGACCTAGATAAAGCATAAGCTCCTAAGGTCCCGAGGAACAGAGAAATGGTTACAACAAAAAATGTAACTATAACTGTATTCCTAGATGCCTTCCAAAACTCTCCTTCAGTCCATGCTTGACTATAAGCATCTGTTGTAAACTTTCCTCCAGTTTCTAACAACGTATTGAATGCCGTAATAGCATACCACCAGTCGGCTCTTGAAAAAAAGTCAGCTCTTACTTTAAATGAACCCCAGAAAGTCCAAATAAAGGGAAAGCATGCAACCAACAACCAAACTATAATAAAGGTTGTATTAAAAATTTTTAAAGCATTTGATCTTTTATCAAGTCCGTATTCCATTTATCTCGCTGTCCTGAATTCCTTCCATGTTCTTATTAAAACTGGTGCCAAAAGTATGGCTATCCCAACAATTGTCATCATTGAGGTGGCTGCGGCCGAACCAAATAATATTACTTCCTCATTTACGAGGTTATCATAAATTAACCATGACAATGATTGAGCACTTCCTTCAGCACTGAAACCAATTATAGGTTCAAAAACTCTAAAATTATCCATCAAGGATATGAGAGCAACAAATGTAACGACAGGATAAATATGAGGCAAAACAATATGTCTTACTCTCTGCCATCTTGATGCTCCATCAATAATAGCTGCTTCAACAGGTTCTTGTGGAACTGTTTGTAAAGCTGCATAAAATACTACAAAAGCAAATGGTGAATGGTGCCAAATTCCATAAATTATTATAGTTATCCAAGTAAGAGTTTTTGAGGATTTTAACGATAAATAAGGGTCATCCATTAACATTTGCAAATTCGCGCCAATAATTCCTTCTGCATCTATCATCCAAAATAAAACTAAAGAACCTACCAATGGAGTAACAATCATCGGCAATATGGTTCCAAATATTAATGGTCCTCTAATTCTTCTTGTTACTGCATTAAGACTTAAAGCAATTATAAAACCTAAAAGTAAGACGTTAGGAGTTACAAACAAGCAATAGGTTAAAGTAAAAATTAGAGCCTTGTAAAAAGGTAGGTTGGTAACTTGATCTACAAATTCCCCAAAACTATTTGTTTCATTCCAAAATTTTCCAATTTCTTCTATTGCAAGATGATTTCTATCTACATAAGTCCCAAATCCATTGAATTTTCCTAAAGGCTTTTCTTCACGAATTTTTGAGGTTTTTTCTTGGTCAACAACTATAGAAACTGTACATCCAAAAGGATCACATTTTTTTACTTCCTTAACAACTTGGTCGTGCTGCGCATAAAATGATTGTATCCCTGTTGAAATAATAGGAAGACCTATAAATAAAATCATTGCCAATCCAGTTGGCAAGAAAAACCAAAAAAAAGTTTTGTTAGGCATTAATGTAATAAGTGGGGATTTTCATCCCCACTTAAAATTTATTGATTATAGAAAACCTTGTTCTTTTGCTTTACTCATGTAAGCTGCTTCCACATCTTTTAAAGCTTGTTCTGCTGACTCTTTACCTTGTAAAAATTCAACAATCTCACTTCCTAATGCACCATGCATTAAACCCATTTGTGGTAACATTGGATATGGTTTAGCTTTCATTTTAACAGCTTCGATAACTCCAATTGATTTTGGTCCAGGCTTAAAACCTTCAATTAACCAAACAGCTTGATCCGCTGCATCTGCAACCATCTTTTTGTTAGCAGCTGCGTGTGCCAAAGCTCTAAATGTTGCTTCAGCATCAGCGTCAGATCTATTTTTTGCTAATGTGAAACCGTCCCACCATAAAGTCGCCGCTGGTATGTTTCCTCCAGCAACTGTTGCTGGTCCAGTTAATTTAGTTGCAGCTGTAATTTTTGCATCACCATCATCATCAAGCAATGTTCCTGATCTTGATGCCCAAAGAGTCATTAATGCAACATTTCCAGATTCCCATTCAACTTTAATAGCTTCACTATCGTGAGTTAAATAATCTGGGTTACTTAAACCTGCTAATTTTTTTAACATATTTAATGTTGCTACACCTTTTGCATTGTTAATGCTTGGTTGAGCAGTTCCTGCTTTAAAGAATTCTCCTCCATGTCCAATATACATGTTAACGAATTCTTCTGCTAAATTCCAACCAGCTTTGTATGCTGCTGCGTATGGATATTGCATTTTACCAGATGCTCTTATTTTTTCTGATGCCGCTACTACTTCCTCATATGTTTTAGGAACAGCTATACCCAATTCTTTTAAAACATCTTCTCTGTAATATAAGTGCTGAGTATTTGCCATAAAAGCAACTGCCATTATTTTTCCATCAATTGTTATCAATTGAGAGTCTTGAATTCCTTTTCCATATTTCTTAACAAGATCATCTAGTGGTCTAATTAAGTCTTGGTTCATCAAAGGAACAATAGAGCTATTTGCTGCAATTCTTGCAGAAAACTCTGATGGATTTGCAGTTAAAGCTGGCACAGCAATTTTATTGTGCTCAGATGAGTGTGTGACTTTAAAATCTGCACTTCCTTTACATCCTTTAGCCGTTTCCACGAAAGTTCTTAAAGCTGGAAAATCATTAGCTAAAATATTTATTGATCCACTCTTAATGTTACAATCTGCGTAAGCAGAAGTTCCAAAAAGAAGAAACAATAAAGATATTAATATTTTTTTCATATTTGTTTCCCTCATTAAATTTAAATTTATGAGTGAAAGGATATATATTCCTTAGGGAATTTAAAAGTAGTTTTTAAATCGCATTTGACGCAAGCTCTGCACCTGCGACCAAAGATTCAAATTTTTTGTAAACAATATTTTCATCAACATTTCCAAAGCCAGCAAAAGTACTAAATCCACAATCACTTCCAGCCATTAATTGGTTTTTATCAATTACTTTTGAATACTGAATTATTCTATTTTTTACTAACTCTTCATGCTCTACAAAGTTTGAGGTTGAGTCTATTACACCAGGAACTATTACTTTGTCATTAGGAAGTTTTATGTTCTCAAATACCTTCCATTCATGAGCATGCCTTGGATTGGATGCCTCGATTAAATAAGTTTGGATATTTGCTTTTAAAGCAATAGGTAATATTTTTTCTAATCCAATATCGTGAATATGTGGTCCTTCATAATTTCCCCAGCAGATATGCATTCTTAACTTAGAGGCATCGATATCTTTGATTGCTTCATTAAGACATTCGATTTGTTTTTCAGCTCTTACTAAAAATTCTTCATCTGATACATTTTTAAAAGTCATATGTCTTGCTAGTGCAAGATCTGGGCAATCAATTTGTAATAATAAATCATTCTTTGTTATTTCATCATATTCAGTTTTCATCATTTTTGACAATGCCTCTAAATAATCATCGTCATTTTTATAGAATTTGTTTGGAAGGAAATTTGAAATTACTCCTGGCGAAGCAGAGTTAATAAATCCTTGAGGATGGTTATTTTTTTTTAACGCTGATTTTAAATTAATGATATCTTTAGTTAAAGATTTAGTATCTTTAATTTTTAGATCAGCAGTACAACATGGTCTTGTATAAGTAGGCGTACCCCCTGATTTTGCAATTTTTTCTTTATATGATGGAAAATCATCTAAGTCTTTAGGGGCTCTTCTCACACTTTCACCACTAAAGCCATGTAATCGATCCTTGACATAAGTGGCGTAACTTATTTTTGACATTTCACCATCACTTATAATGTCAATCCCGATATCAATTTGTTTTTTTACAATTTTGTTTACATCTTCTTCAATTATCTTATCAAGTTCTCCTTGATCGAATAATTCATTTTTATCTTTTCTAAATAGCATCTCAGATAGCTTTTTTGATCTTGGCAGACTTCCAACATGTGTGGTTTTAATTTTATTCATAGTTTTTACATTAATATTTGTTTCCAAATAGCCACTTCATCAAACAATACCCATTCTCTTATTATTTTATCATCTCTTAATTCTGCATGATTTATACCCATTATAAATAAATCTTTGTCAGTCTTTTTTCCAAATTCTTCACTGTCTTTAGAGTGCTTCCCACTTAAAAACCATCTGATCGTAGCTTTTTGATTGTTATTTTTTTCATCCAATGATGCAACATGTTCGATTGTAAATTTTATTTCAGAAAATATATTTTTTAAAGAGCTCCAATATTTAATTATATCTTCACTGCCATTTCCTACTTTATTACTTGGCCAAAATAGACTGGCTGCTCTATCATAATCTTCAAAATCATAATCGTTATTAAATATCTTCTTTAAAATATTAGAATATATATAGCCTGATGAAACTTCATTAACTTTTACTGGAGTATACTCTGACTTTTTATCAGAAGATCTATCAAAAACTTTGATAGCTTTTGATACGCCACCTTCTTTATCAATTAAATGCCTTGCAAATTTCTCAGGTGTATAACCTAGCTGTCGAACCATTGCACCTTGATCTCTCACAATCCACTCATCATAAACTTGATTATTTTTACATGCACAGTCAGCTATAACTCTATAAACAATTTTGTTTCCAGTTTTTTTTCCGTAATATCCGTCATTTAAATGTGTAGCTTTGCTCAGAATTCTGTGAGATGAATGATATCCTTCATCGTCATTTCCACTCCAAATTACATCTTCACCTAATAATTGTCTGTCTGGAAATTCGTCTAAAGTTTTATAAGTTGCATCAATAACAGGTTTAAAACCATAGGTTATTCCAAAAGGTGATCTTACAGGGATATTCTCTGAATAATATTTGGATATCGATTCAACATCTTTGCCTTCCCAAATTTGTTTAGTAATTTTTAAAATGTAATCAGTTAAATTTTTATAATTACTATCAAATCCCTTCATTAGATCTGACTAACAAAATTTAAAATATTATTTTCTGAATTATTACAAGAGATATCTATTTTGCTACTCAAAGGAACCGAAAAAGTATCTCCTTTTTCTAATTTTATATTTGAGTTTCCTATTACTATTTTCCAATTACCTTCTTGAGCAAAAAGAACGGTAGGCTTTATACATTCAATATCTTTAATTTCACCAGATAAAGAATTTAATATTGTTAAATTAAATCCAGTATCTTGTTTGATTAAAGGTTCATAAGTTTTTTTATTAAATTTGTTTCCTAATACTTGATATAATTTAATACCATTAACTTTATCGCTGATATTGTTTTGTTTATTTCTATAAATATTTTTTTCTAATTCTTCTGGCAAATAATTATCAAATCTTTCTAATTCATCTTGAGTGATAGGCTCTATCATCTTTCTACCGTTAGGCACTTCAACCTTTTTTAAATCTATTAACGAATTATCATCAAGCAATGCCATACCTGTCTCTTTTGCCTTTTTTAAAATTTCTGGAACCCATGTTATTATACCAGGATCATCTCCGCCTAATACAACAAACATCAAACTTTCTTTATCTCCAACATTTTCAAATGCTCTGAACATATTTGTAGGCATTGAAATTATATCGCCAGCTTCTAATATTGTTTCTCGTTTTCCATCAGCACCCCAATAAAATCTCCATTTACCTGAGTAAATTACAAACACCTCAGCCGTAGTATGACTGTGAAGACCAGATCCATTTTTTGGCATAGCACTCACAGCACCTAAATTATACCCATGTAAAGACTGTATTTTTACTAATTGTTTGGTGTCTTCAGCAACTCCACGTCCAATAATTGTATAATTTTTTCTTTCTTTATGACCTTCTAATCTACCCTCTACAAAAGGAAGGCTACTCGGAACGAGCTCATTAAATTTTGCCAATCTATCAATCATATTCTTGTTATTTATCTCTATTTAAATATAAATTGCAATTTATGCAAATAGAACAATTTGATACAGGTCTTAAAAATAAGAAAAATATTGAAGATGTAGAAATTACACCAATCCAAAACTTAAATAATAAAAAATTTGTTATTGAGAATTTTAGAAATATTTATGGATTAAAAAAGATTAATCTTAAAAAAAATTTACTAAATGTATTTGATAAAGATATCAAAGTTAATTGTTTTGAACCATTAAATGAATTTAATGGCATAGATAATTTTATAGAAAAATTTTGGAAACCTTTATTTGATGCATTTCCAGACATCGAAAGAAGAGAAAATATTATCCTTGGAGGCTCTTTTAGAGACAAAGTCCAAGTTGGTTCTTATTCTACTTTATCAGGTTTCTTTTTGAAGCCTTGGTTAGGTATAAAACCAAATTTTAAAATGATTAATCTTAAATGTTGTGAAATTCATGAAATTAAAAATGATAGAATTATTGAAAGTCATATCTTAATTGATGTGATGGATTTTTTAAGACAAGCTGACAAATGGGTTATTAATCCATCAAGAGGATCCGAAGGAGCATGGTTACCTCCGTTTAATACAGATGGAGTAAATTTTTTTGAAGAAGATATGAGTAAATCTAAAAATTCATTACAACAGGCTTTGAGCATGAATAGAAGTTTAGATATTAAACCTGAAAAAGAAAATATTTCTAAAGATGAATTAAGACAAAGGTTAATAAATCATCCTCAAAAAGAGTTTTGGCACAAAGATATGATTTGGTACGGTCCTTGTGGAATTGGAACATCTAGGTCATTAGAAGGATTTGTAGATATGCATCAGTTACCTTTTAGAAAATCATTTTCTGAAAGAAATTATTGGGAATTAGGACATTACTGCGAAATAGGAGATGGAAAATTTTCTCTATGTGGTGGATGGCATAGTTTAAAGGCAAAGTATGGATCAAATGATTGGCTTGGATATACAGCAGATAATCAAGATGTTGTAATGAGAGTAATGGATTTTTATCATCACGATGAAGGATTAATTAGAGAGAACTGGGTGCCTATTGATATAGTCCATATTTTAAAGCAAATAGGTATAGATGTATTTGAAAAAATTAAAAATGATTGAAAGTTATGAGGCCGTTTTCACGACCTCATATTAAATGTTTTAGTTTATCCACTTATTAACTGTAGCCATATTATTTTTAACCCATTCTTCTGCCATATCGTCAGCATCCATTTCATCTCTTCCAACTTTTAATATCCATTGGTTGATTACTTTAGGATCCATAGCCATTTGACTTAAGAATTTAGCAGCTTTTGGATTTCTTTTTTCCAAAGATTTTGAATAAGCTACATAAATAGTCGCTTGTCTACTTTTGCACGGAAACTCTGATACTTCTAACCAATCTTCAGCATCTAAGTTCATATTTGAATCACATCCTTCAGTGTAAGCAGGCTCACCAATTTCATGTAAGTCATAAGCTGCATGTAACCATTCTGGTGTCCAATAATAAAATAATATTGGCTTTTGATTATCAATTGCATCTTTTAATTGTGCTTTAAAAGTATCTTGTGGAATAATATTTGGTTCCCAAAGGTCAGTTAAACCATAACTTTTAAATTTAACTTGCCACATTTTTGTAGATTTCCATCCAGCATCACCAGCCCAGTATTCACCTTTACCATTGCCGTCTGTATCAAACATCGCTGCAACGTTAGGATCTTTCATTGCTGCAACATCTGGAACTTTGCTTTTTAAAAATGCAGGAACATACATATCTTGAGTTCCTTTATAAGGTGTGTTGACAGCTACAGTTTTGTTTCCATCAATATATTGATCCCAAATACCTTGTCTATTCGGCATCCACAAATCTGTATAAACATCAATTTTTCCGTCACCTTTATCCATTCCAGCCATTATCAAGTTACCATCTGATAATCCCTGAACAATTTCTGCTTCAGAATTCAGAGGTCCATTAATGACAGCTTTAATAATGTGTCCAATAACTTTTGCACCAGTCCAACTTAAGTCTGAGATCATTACTTTCTCACCTGCAGCTTTAGCTGAAGTTGTAACAAGCATTATTGAAGAAAATATTAAACCTAATATTAGTTTTTTCATTTTTCCCTCTCTTGTAATTTAACGAAAGAATTATCTAATTTTTAAAAATGATAATCAAATACTATTTTTCTATTATTTTGTAGCTTTCTGTACCACTCTATCAATAATCATAGCTATAAAAGCAATTGCAAGACCTGCCAAAATTCCTCTTCCAATTTTTGTGTTCGCTAAAGCCTCAACAACTATTAGACCCATTCCTCCCGCACCAATTAAAGCAGCAATAACGACCATTGATAAACACATCATGACTACTTGATTTATACCAGCCATTATAGAGGGAAGGGCAAGTGGTAACTCAACACTATATAATAATTGTCTTTCTGTAGAACCAAAAGCAAGAGCTGCTTCTTTAATTTCTGATGGAACTTGTCTAATTCCTAAAGCTGTTAATCTTACTATAGGAGGCATTGCAAATATTACAGTTGCAATAATTCCTGGTGGTTTTCCAACTGAGAAAAAAGCAACTGCTGGTATCAAATATACAAATGATGGAATCGTTTGCATAACATCTAGAATAGGCCTTGTAATTGTTTCAGCTCGATTTGATTTTCCAACCAAAACCCCTAAAGGCAGTCCAATAGCACAACATATTAAAGTAGCAGTTAATACTAAAGCCATAGTATCCATTGCTGTATTCCAAAAACCAAATAAGGCGAGATAGATCAGTGCAAATGCTACAAACATGGTAACTCTAAATCCTGCAATCTTATGAGCTACAAGTAAAAATATTCCTCCTGTGATTATCCATGGTGTTCCAACAAATAAAGCCGATATCCCCTTTAATAATGACCTTATTCCATCTGTTGCAGCATCAAAAACATATCCGTGAAATGCAGTTAAATAACCAACTTTTTCTTCAATTTTTTGTGAAACATATTTATTAAGAGTAATTGTAGGCATTCCTTCTCTTGGAGGTTTTTTCTTTACATATCTAGTGCCATCCTCATTTCTCGGATAGCTGACTTTAACAGGTCTGTCTATCCAAATTAAAATAGGAAATTCAGATATAAAGAAACAATCAAATCTTTTTTTAAAAGATATTTCTGCACCTTTTTCCATTGCTCTATGTTGTTTGATACAAGTTCTTTCATCAGGAGCGAATTGTGATGATCTATATAATGTTAAAGGCCAAATTAATGCTAAAACTAAAAATACGTTTATAAGTCTTGAGAAATTTACACCTGAAGATGTTTTTTTACTTATTTGCCACTTATCAAATTGTTTAATGTAAACTCTATCTGCTAACCAACCAATTAATATTCGACCTAGGATAATAGTTATAATTGCGTAAACTAAAGAACTATCTTGCCATGTTGAGTATCTATCAACCAAAAAATCTTTTTTATCCAATATTGCTTGTTCAATACCTGCGCCATATCTAAAATATAAAGTAATATTTACTGCAGCTATTAAATCTAAAAATGAACTTAGAAAGAAAAGAAACCAGTTTCCTCTTAAAGCACACCAAAAGAAACCTCCTAAAAGGGCTGAGAAGTTAATATGATATAATTTTAATTGGTTTCTTTGAATTAAGCGAAATACTCTACTGTAATAGTCACCATTTTTTTGGGCAAAATCTTTGAATGAGTTTTTTACTGTTTTTTCTTTACTCATATAGAGGAAAGACTACATCATTCTTTTAGTTTGAAAAACCATATTTTCTAAGTCTAACATCACCAGTTCTAGCATGAGCTTCCATACCCTCGTACCTAGAAATTCGAGCTGCAGCAGCACCGACCTCTTTATTAGATTCTTTATTCATTTTTTGGTAAGTAACTGTTTTTATAAATTTTCCAACGTATAAGCCGCCAGTATATTTTCCCGCTCCCTTTGTTGGTAAAATATGATTTGGTCCAGAACATTTGTCACCATATGCAACTGTTGTTTCCTCACCTAAAAATAACGAACCATAATTTTTTAAATTTTTTAAATACCAGTCTAAGTTTTCAGTCTGAACCTCTAAATGTTCGGGAGCATATTCATCACTAACTTTTAACATTTCCTCTTTAGTATCACACATAATTACTTCTCCATAATCTCTCCATGCAGCATCAGCATTATTTCTGTTGTGTTCAGGTAGTTCTTGAATAATTTCTGGAACTCTTTTCATCACATAATCACATAAAGGTTTATCTGTCGTGTATAACCAAGCAGGAGAGTCAGGACCATGTTCAGCCTGTCCAACTAAATCATACGCAATTATTTCTTTATCAGCTGTATGATCAGCAATTATGCCTATTTCTGTTGGTCCAGCAAATAAATCAATTCCAACTTTTCCAAATAAAATTCTTTTAGACTCTGCTACAAATTTATTTCCAGGTCCAACAATCATATCTACTTCTGGATTACCAAAGCAACCATATGCAAGCGCACCAATTGCCCCTATACCACCAATGTTCATAATTACATCTGCACCACAAAGGTTAGCTGTATAAATTATAATTGGGTTTGCACCATTTGAATCTTTTGGTGGACTTGTTGCAATTACATTCTTTACTCCGGCAACTTTTGCAGTCGTCACACTCATTATGGCAGAGGCGATATTGTTATATCTTCCCCCTGGGACGTAACACCCAACTGTATTTACAGGTATTAATTTTTGTCCTGCTATTAAACCAGGTGATAGTTCAACTTCTGAGTCTTTTCCAAGATTTTCTAGTTGATGTTCTGCAAACTTTCTTACTCTTTCATGAGAAAACTGAATATCATCTTTAATCTTTTGATCTAAAGTTTTGTTTATTTCATCAATTTTTTCTTTGCTAACTATTATATCACCTTCATAATTATCAAATTTTTTTAAAATATCTTTAACCCCTTGGTCCTTTGTTTTTTCTAAATCTTTTAAAATTGAACTTACTTTAGTTCTTGTTTCATCTTCACCTGTAAATGCAGTTTTTTCAGCTTTTTTTATATAAGTTATTGCCATTATCTTTCCCCTAATTTTATAAATGTTTAAATTATAAAAGATGTTTATTCAACAGAAGTTTAATCTAAAGCAACAACAGCTGCGGCTATTGAAGCAAGTCTTGCTGTCGCATCATCTGATCTACTTGTTATAACAACAGGCACTTTACCTCCAACAACTACGCCTGCTGCACATGCTCCCATAAAATAAATCATCATTTTTACAAGCGCATTTCCAGTTTCGACATTTGGAACTAATAATACATCAGCTTCTCCAGCAACTATATTCTCAATTCCCTTAATAGAAGCAGATTTTTTTGAAATGCTATTGTCAAATGCTAAGGGTCCAAAAATATCAGCATTAAAATTTTCTTTACTTGCCAATTCAGTTAATTCTTTAGCTTCAACCGAACTCTGTACACTATCAATAACTTCCTCTGTTGCTGAAAGGACAGAAATCTTTGGTCTTGGAATATTAATTCTATGACTAAAATCTATAACATTTCTTAAAATATGCATTTTAGTTTTTAGGTTAGGAGAAACATTTAATGCTCCATCGGTTATGATTAATGGTTTATCATCTTTTTGTAATGTCATATGCCAAATATGACTTAGTCTTGTTTTTCCAATTAATTTATATTCTCTTTTAAGAACTTCTTTCATCAATATGTCAGTATGAATATGTCCTTTTACAATAATTTTTACTTTATCTTCTGATGCAAGTTTTGATGCAATACTTGCTGTATTATTTTCAACTGGCTCATTAATTATTTCAAAATTTGATATATCAAATTTAAGCTCATCTGCGCACTCTTGTATTTTTTGTTTATCACCTATTAATATTGGGGTTATCAATTTTTCAGAGACAGCATCCATTACCGACATCATTGGTAATTTTTTACCTGCATTTACAATGGCTGCTTTTACACCCCTTTTTTGATGAGCTATATTAAGTAAATTAACAGGGCAAACTGTAGATTTATCAGATAACATATGAGTTTAAATATTTGTTATGGTTCTAAATATCAATATTTTTTATTACGTTCGATATAAAAATAGTTTAAAATTGAATAAACGATGGAGATAGTTACAAAAATTGCACCTATAGCGTTAGCACTTATAATGCTAGGTCTAGGATTGGGCTTATCAACTAGAGATTTTTTGAGAGTTATAAATAATCCAAAAGATTTTACAGTCGGAATAATTTGTCAATTAGTCCTTCTCCCAATAGTCGCTTATATTTTACTTTTATTATTAAGATTACCAGTTGAATTAGCTTTAGGGTTAATGATTATTGCTGCTGCTCCTGGAGGAGTAACATCAAATGTTTTAACAAAATTTGCGAATGGAGATGTTGCATTATCTATTTCGTTAACAGCAATAGGTAGTTTAATTAGTATTTTTTCTGTTCCATTTATTGTTTTTACTTCAGCAAAATTATTAGGCGTAACTGATTTATCCTCAGATATTACGATGACTGGTATTGCTCTTAAAATGGCACTAGTTGTAACTGTGCCAGTAATTCTTGGAATGATAATTAGAAGATTCGCTGATAACTTTATTTCGTCTAATATCAATATTGTAAATAGAATTACAGGTATTTTATTTATTGTTGTATTTGCAGCAATATGGATTGAGGAAAGAGAAAATATAATATCATACTTAGGTCAAGCGGGTTTAGCTGTTTTAATATTAAACGTAGTCATGATGACTTTGGCATTTTACATTGCAAAAGGTTTTGCAACTGGAATACCACAGAGAAAATGTATTTCTTTAGAATGTGGATTACAAAATGGAACTTTAGCTGTATTTGTAGCAACACAAATTTTCAATGATGTCGCTTACATGGTCCCAACAGCTGCTTACGCATTAATAATGTATATAACTGGATTTATATTTATATATATTCTTAAAAATTCTAATTAAGATTTATTTGATTGTAGGTTCTTTTTATAAAAACATTTATTGATTTTAAATTTTCATCTTGGATTATCGACATATCTTTAAAATTTTGTTTGCTGACATCAAAATTTATCAATTTATTTTTGTCTAAAGAAATAAATTTATTTTTAATTAATTTCTTGATTTTTCTTACTACTGTTGGTCTTGGTATTCCTGTTATTTCAGAAATAGACATTGCATTAATTCCTTTTATTTTTTTATTAATAATTTTATCTCTCCATTTATCTAAATAATTATCTATTCCTTTAAGTTGTCTTCCAATTTTTGAATTATTATTCAGAATTATAGTTGCTAAAATAGTAAATATTTCCATATCACCAAAATAATTTTTCCACCTTAAGCAGTAAGGGAATAAAAATTTATAAAATTGATACCAGCAAAATGAGAAATTATGTTTTATTAAGTTATTAATTTCATTACTAGACATTTCGTTTTTTATAACTTTTTCTTCTTTTAAAATTTGACTAAAAACAGATAAAAGTGCGCATATATTTTTTAATGTATCATTTGGCTGTGTTGAATTGTAAGCACTTCTATCTATTGTAATCTTCTTGCCTTTTTTTTTAATTATTCCTTTTTTTTCTAGGGATATAACTTTTCTTCTGACACTTTCTTTTGGTATTTGAAGATCCTTTGATATTCTTATAAGGTTAATTTTCTCAATCTCTAATGCTTTATCCTTGTAAAAATTATTGAAAGTAATATTTAAATTATTTCGTCTGTAAAAATCAAACTGCTTACTAATCAAATAAATTAAAATTGTGTAAGTATCTATATCTTTGAACACTTTATAAGCACCGATTGTCCATTCAGACATAAGTTTTAAAAAGAAAGGACTTAAAATATCAAAATGATTTTTGAAAATTTTATCGATAAGCTCATCATCTAGTTCGGAATTTACACTTGGTAGCTGCTTCATAATGTATCAAAACCCAATTTGAACAATTTTAAAACTTGAGTCAACCCATTTTGAACAGTTAAATTCTGTAAAATTTTTTTTCTATATGATTTAATAATTCAATGAGTACTGAAAGCTTAAACAGAACATCTAATATTGAAATACCTGAAAAAAAACAGAGAGTAATTCGAATGTCCCCTCGTAAAGTAAATATAGATGTTCTAAAGAAACGAGTAATCACTGAAAAGAAAAAAGAGGCACTTCAGTCAAAAATTATAATAGTTTCAGTCTGTTTATCTATCGGAATACTAGGTTATTTTGCAGGTTAATTAACTAAGAGAATATTTAAATCCTTTTTAATATTTTTTGGAATTTTTATAGATTTTTTAGAGTTTGTTTTTGTTCTTAAAAACTTTTGCTCGCCAGGATAAAAGATTGTTTGTCCTTTTAAATTAGGTATTTTTTTTATTCTTTTAATATTTTCTTTTATCTCTTTTTTATAATCTTTGACAAATAGATTATCTTTAAATGCTAAAAATAAATGACCGATATTTTGCGGCCCAGAGAAATCATCAAATGGGTCTTTTACTTTGCCACCGTGATTACTTCCAACAAATACTCCAGTTAAAATATCTACCATCCAGGCTAATCCAGATCCTCTAAATCCAGCTATTGGAAGTTGTACCCCAGCAAGAGCTTCTTTTGCATTTGTAGTTGGTTTACCAAATTTGTTTAAAGCAACTCCATATGGTATTTTTTTTCCTAACTTTTCTGCAATCCTAATTTTACCTCTATTAATCATTGACATTGACGTATCCAGTATAAATGGAACCTTACTACTTGTTTGAGTTCCAAAACATATTGGATTAGTTCCAAAGACTGATTTTTTTCCACCGAAAGGTGCAATTGCTGGAGGAGCATTTGTAAATGCGAATGTTATTAAATTTTTTTTAACCGCTTGCTCAACGTAGTATCCAGATAGACCATAATGTCCGCTGTTTTTTACAGCAACTAACCCAATCCCTGTTTTTTTTGCATTTTGAATAGTTTTTTTAATTGCTTCATCTGCTGCAACAAAACCAATAGAATTATCAGCATCAATTATTGATATAGATTTTGATATATTTTTTACAGTTATTTTAGGTCTAGGATTAATTACTTTTTTTGAGATTCTCTCACAATACATTTTTAAACGAGACAATCCATGTGAAGGCGCACCTACAAGTTCCGCATTGATAATTGCATTTGCACAAATAATAGCATGATTTGTTTTTAACCCTCTTTTTATAAAAATTTTTTTAATAATAGATTTAATTTTTGTATGATTTACAGACATTAATAGAATGAAATTAACCTTTACCTCTCCAAGGTATCGTCTTATCTATAATTTTTCTTAAAGTTATATCAAATAGAAGACCAAGAAGACCCATTATAATTATTGTTATCCAAATAACTTCGTACTGGAAGTATTTTTTCGCAACGTTTTCAACAAAACCAATACCTGTTGTGCCTGCTAAAAATTCCGCTGCAACAAGTGTTCCCCAGCACATACCAACAGCTACTCTAATTCCAGTTAATATTTCTGGCAGAGAGTTTGGGAAAATCACATGTCTTAAAATTTGTCTTTTTGTAGCTCCTAATGAGTGTGCTGCATGAATTTTTGAAAGCTGTGTACCTGATGCCCCAGCCCTTGCAGAAATAATCATAATAGATAACGAAACCATAAATAATAAAAATACTTTTCCAGAGTTATCAATTCCAAGCACAGAAATAATCAAAGGTGCCCATGCAAGTGGTGGAACTGGTCTGTAAAGTTCAATTAATGGATCAAAAAAACCTCTTGCAAATCTATTAAGACCCATAAATAAACCTAGAGGAACACCAATAATAATTCCAAAAACTAATCCTAAAAATACTCTCATAAAAGAGTCCCAGATATGTCCGTAAGGAAGAGGAACTTTAAATAATTTAAAGTCACCTGTTACAACTTTTAAAACATTACTTTTAAAATTTTCTTTAACTATTCCATCTTTTGTATGAACTGGATATTCACCAGGCAATATATCCGCTATCCAATCTGGTAAAATAAACCCTATCAGCTTACTTACATCAACCATTTCAATCCATAAAAGAGGCACATTTTTATATCCAATGCTTGGTTTCGAAAGCATCACAAATTTATTAAAAGTGTCAGATGGTTTTGGCAGCCATCTTCCTGAACCTTGTTCAGAACAAGTTGCTCCACTAGCTACAATTGTTCCCGCAGGAAACAAAAAAATATCTATTAATCTTAGTCCACCTTGTTCGTTATTTTGCAATTCATCAAACTCAATTATCGCCTCTTGCATTTCGTTTAATGCGTTAGGAGGGTAGATACTTGCAAATTCAATTCTTCTTGCAATTTTAACAATATTTTTTGCGTAATCAGATGCTATTTCTTCATTATCATCCAAACCTTTTCTATAGGCTTTAATATCATCTTTAAGTTGTTTGATTGAGTTTTTGAATTGTGGATTGTGGTTTTTTAACTTAAAAAATTTATCATTAATTATTGTTAATTGTTTTGCGGCTGCGTGAAATTTTAAACCTTTATTGGTTTGAGGTGCAGTTGGTATCTCAATAGTATTTTCAATAGAACCACTTCCAGAATTTATTGTAATAATTCCCCAACCACCTTGTTCACTTATAAGTTTTTGTCTTTCAATTCTTTGAGAATCCGTTTCAAAAGGATAATCTTTCTTTTGAAAATTAGAGCTTAGAAGCTTTATTTCTTCTGTCATTTCCTTAAGTGAAATTTTGGTATCCATTTCTATAAGCTCTTCACTTGTCAAGAGTGGGATTAATTTAGATGTTCTATCAATGTAACTTACAAGAATTGTTTTTTGTTGATCATTTAGATCATTAGATAATTTTATTTCATTAGCAATTTTTACAAGATTTTTATTTTCAATTTTTATTATAGATGTGCTTTTGAATTCTCTTTCTTCAATAGGGAACTGATATTTTAAACCCATTAAAGCCTCATTAATTTTACCAACTTGGCATAATTCATTTGCTGATTTTGGATAAAAACCTTTCGCAATATCCCATGAATAATAAAGCCACAACATTAAAATTGCACTACTACCAACTATTACCCAGTGTGTTCCACCTTTAGCTCTATCTGGATTACCAAATACAGCATCAACTCTTTCTGTTTTTATTAATCTTCTTCCATAAAGAATACATCCAATAACAGATACGATAATTAATATTGTTACAGCTTGGGTTAACATTAATTATCTTTTCCCATTATTTCTTCTTCCATATTCCAAATCATGGATAAAATTTCCTCTCTTGTAGATGAAAATTCTTTATTTTTTTTGATTTCTCTTAAATCTTTAGTAAGTCCCATTTCTGCAAAAGGAAGATTGTACTCTTTATGTATACGACCTGGTCTTGGTGCCATTACATATAATCTTTCACCAAGTAAAAGAGCTTCCTCAACAGAGTGAGTAATTAAAATAATTGTTTTTCCAGTTTCTTTCCAAATTTTTAAAACTAATGACTGCATTTTCTCTCTAGTTAATGCATCTAATGCACCTAATGGTTCATCCATTAGAATTAAATCAGGATCATTTATTAAACATCTCGCTAGAGCAACTCTTTGCTGCATACCGCCAGATAGCTGATATGTAGGTGTGTTACCAAAACCTTTTAGTCCAACTATATCTAACCATTCCTCAACTCTTTTTGCTGTAATCTCAGGATCTTCATTTTTCATCCTAAGACCAAAGTTCACATTTTCGGAAACAGTTAACCACTCAAACAATGCGCCTTGTTGAAATACCATTCCTCTTTCAACACCAGGTCCGTCTATTTCATTATTATTTAAGGTAATTTTTCCTGAAGTTGGTCTTAAAAATCCAGCAGCTATGTTGAGTAAAGTTGTCTTTCCACAACCAGACGGGCCAAGAACTGTAAGTAATTCTCCTTTTTTTAAGGTGAAGCTAACATCTTTTAATGCATGAACTGTTTCCCCTCTTGGAGTTTTAAAAATCATGTTTAGATTTTCAGAAACAAGATCACTCATAGCGCTTTTATATTAGAAATTTTTAAAAAAAATAGGCACTAATTTTAAAATCAGTGCCTATTAAAAAGTTTTAAACCCTTAAATATTATAAAGGTAAGAAACTTGTATCTACGTTTCCTTTTGGAGTTCCCATTCCATCTAAGAAACCACTTAGATTACCATTCTCCATAGATTTTTTTGTCTCTTCAGGAGTTAAGAATTTAAATCCATCTAAAACACCTTTCATTTTTGACATTTCCATACCAGATGCTTTACTCAAAGAGTTTAAGTCGCTTTTACCAGAATTATATCTTGCATTAGCTTCATGAGTAACTTCAACGAAAGTCCTTACCATACCTGGATTTTCCTTCATAAACTTATTAGTCACAGAAGTAATATCTATGCCCAAAATACCTCCAGCTTCAGCTTCTTCGTTTGAAATTAATCTAGAACCAACTTCTGTAGCTGATGCAATTGAATTACCACCAAATAAACATGACATTGCAACATCACCACTTACTAAAGCCGCAGCTCCATCTTCTGGAACCATATCAATAACAGTCATTTTACTTGGATCAGCACCAACAATTTCCATGCTTTTAGTAAAAACATAATCAGCCATAGTACCTAAAGGCACTGCAACTTTTTTGCCTTCTAATTCAGAAGCGTTTGCTTTTGTAATTCCTGATGCATTTGATACTACACAAGTTGTGTTACCCATTCCGTATTCCATAGCTACATCAATTAGTTTTATAGGCGCATTGGCTTTTACAGCATTGATAAATGGCGCTAACCCTTGAGAGTAAGAGATATCAATATCTCCTGCTAACATGGCTTCTGTCATTTCTACACCAGTATTGAAGCTCGTCCATTTAACTGGAACTCCTAAAGCTTTTGAATAATTTTTTTTCATCATGTCCTCTAGATTTGGACTTGGCCACTCTAGAAAGTATGCAACTCTAACTTCGTTCGCAGCAGAGTTTGCTGCTGTGATTGTTAAGTTTAGAGCAAATAAACTTCCTAAAATGAAACTAATTATTTTTTTCATTTCATCTCCTGTTAATTAAATTTAATTATCGATATTTAAGTTTAAATTTTCTTTTAAGTAAATGATGAATAAATTACACAGGCTTCAAAAGTTATAAGTTACAACCTATAGTTGCGGTCATTTAACATAGCAAGTATGACTAAAATTTACTGGTTAATTTATATAATTAGTCTATGAATCGAAACATAATTATGAGTTCAGAAAAACCTCAAATACCGAATTCTTTAAATGAACATTGGATGCCATTTACATCTAATAGAGATTTTAAAGAGTCTCCAAGATTAATTGTAGAAGCAAAAGGTGTATATTTAAAAAATCATCAAGGTCAAACTCAGATAGATGCAAGCTCGGGTTTATTTTGCAATCCTTTAGGTCATGGAAGAGAAGAAATTATTAATGCAATTACTAATCAGTTAAAAAAATTAGATTATGCTCAACCATTTCAACAAGGTTTTGGTGGTTCATTTGAACTTGCAACAAAAATTTCTAAACATACGCCAGGAAATTTAAATAGAATTTTTTACACAATTTGTGGATCTACTGCTGTAGAGACTGCAATTAAAATTGCAGTTGCATATCATAAAGCAAGAGGTGAAGGACATAGATTTAGGTTTGTTGGAAGAGAAAGAGGCTATCATGGAATGAATATCGGAGCTACATCTGTTGGTGGAATGATTAACAACGTGAAAACATTTGCCAATGTTTTGATGCCAGGTGTTCTTCACATGAGACACACACATTTACCAGAACATAAATTTGTTTCAGGTCAACCTGAAACTGGCGCAGAAATGGCAGAAGACCTTGAGAGAATTTGTACAAATTTTGGATCAGAGAACATAGCAGCTTGTATTGTTGAGCCAATTGCTGGATCGACAGGAACATTAGTTCCACCAAAAGGATATTTGCAAAGACTAAGAGAAATTTGCGATAAGCATGGAATTTTATTAGTTTTTGATGAAGTTATTACTGGATGGGGAAGAACAGGTTCGCCATTTGCATCACAAGAATACGGTGTTACTCCAGATATTATTACAATGGCTAAAGCTACAACAAATGGAATAAGTCCTTTAGGTGCAGTTGCATGTAAAGAAGAAATTTACGATACAGTTATGGATGGATCTCCAAAAGGAACAATAGAACTATTTCACGGTTACACTTACTCTGGAATTCCAGTGTCAGTAGCTGCAGGTTTAGCGGTTCAAGAAATTTTTGAAAAAGATGACATCTTTAATAGAGCAAAAAATTTATCTCCATATTTCCAAGAAGGTTTAATGTCTTTAAAAGATATTGATGTTGTTGATAACATAAGAGGTTATGGAATGATGGGTGGTATTGATATTAAAATGCATAAAAAACCTGGCGCAGCAGGATTTACATGTTTCAAACACTGCTATGATGCAGGAGTTAACTTTAAAGCGACTGGCGATTGTTTAATTATTGCTCCAATGTTTATCTGCGAAAAAAAACATATTGATGAAATAATCGAGAAACTAAGAACTGGTATTACCAACTATTCAAAAAGCAAAAAAAATTAATTTAATTCTATGAAAATCGGGGTTCCAAAAGAAATAAAGCCTCAAGAAAATAGAATTGGACTCACTCCCGAAAGTGTAAAGGCATTAACCTCTAATGGCCATGAAGTTTTAATTGAAAATAACGGAGGTTTTGAAGCAGGATTTGAAAACGATCATTACGCATCAAGCGGAGCAAAAATAGTTAATACAGCTGAAGATATATTTAACGACTCTGACATCATCGTTAAAGTTAAAGAGCCACAATCTAGTGAAGTAAAAATGATAAGAGAAAATCAAGTTGTCTTTACATATCTTCATCTTGCTGCAGCTAAGGAACTGACACAAGGCTTAATAGACAGCAAATCAATATGCATCGCTTATGAAACAGTCACAGATAACAACGGAAGACTTCCTTTGCTAGCACCAATGAGTGCAGTAGCCGGAAGAATGTCAGTTCAAGCAGGTGCACATTGTTTAGAAAAAAATCAAAAAGGTCGTGGTCTTTTGTTAGGAGGAGCACCTGGCGTAGAGCCTGGAAATGTTGTTATACTTGGAGGTGGAGTAGTAGGAGAAAATGCTGCTATAATTGCAACAGGCATGAAAGCCAAGGTTAATATTGTAGATAAATCTGAAAAAAGATTAAACGAACTTTCCCAAATATTTGGAGACAAAATAATTCCCAACTTAAGTGATAAAACTGATTTAGAAGAATTAATTTCTGAATGTGATTTGTTAGTAGGTGGAGTTTTGATACCGGGTGCTGAGGCACCAAAATTAGTTACAAAGAATATGTTAAAAAAAATGAAAAGGGGATCAGTAATTGTAGATGTTGCAATTGATCAAGGAGGATGTGTTGAAACCAGTAAACCGACTACTTTTGCAGAACCAACTTTTATAATAGATGATATAATTCATTATTGTGTTGCAAATATGCCCGGTGGTGTTCCTAGAACATCAACAATTGCATTGAATAAAGCAACTCTTCCTTTTTTATCTAAACTAGCAAAAGATGGGTACTTAAAAGCTTTAAATGATGATCAAAATTTTCAAGCAGGATTAAATGTATTTAAAGGAGGTGTTACTCATAAAGCTGTTGCTGATGTATTTGGTCATGATTATTTACCAGCTCAAAAGGCATTGCTTAATTAAAATCCCTAATTTTTCTTGCTTTTTCATAAATTGACAAAAAAAAAATTAATTCTATATAGCAGTCATAATTTAAAAAATTATTCCTGAATTTAACATTCATTTATTTCTCTCTTTTTTGTTGAATTCACCTCCTCGAAAGGGGAGGTAAAAAGGAATTATATCCCTTTGTTTATTAAATTATATATTTGGTCTTTATCAGTTAAACCAATTTCTCTTGCTACTTCACTTTCACCTTTAAAAACTACTATTGTAGTCCAATAATTTACACCTAAAGCTTTAGCAATATCTTCATGTTCTGTTTGCTCATAGAATAAAAATTCTACATCCTTAAAGTCTTTCATTGCTTGATCGAAAACTTTTGTTTGTGCTGCGCAAGTTGAACAATATTCATTCCAAGAATTAATTACAATTGTTTTACCTGATTTTTGAATTTCAAATAATTTTTTCAGATCAAAGTTTGTGGTTTTTTCAAAACCAAATGAGATATTTGGTATCAAGAATAAAATAAGAAAGACAAAATATTTTTTCATGAGCTCTATTTAATTATCTGGTCATTCTTTTCAAGATGTTTTCTTTCAAAAATATTTGATGAAACAAAACTGCAAAAATATGCAATGAGATTAAAACTATTAATGTATAATTTGAAATAACGTGAACATTGTAAAATTGATCTGCTAAATCAAAGTTATCTTCAATACTTAATTTAAAAATAAAAAAATTTAGTTTTTCACCATTAAATAGCTTTTTTAAAATTCCTGATGTTGTTATTGTTAAAAGTGCGACATAAAGAGCGAAATGATTCAATTTCGCAATCAGGTTTTGTCCAAAGAATGCCTCAGCCATTAGTTTTGGGGACTTGCTAAAAAATTTATAAATTAACCTAAATAAGGTTATGTAAAATATAGATATCCCAACAATTACGTGCACATTTTCTATAGTTATTCTTAAATCCGAAAAATCCAATCTGACTAAAATAAACCCCATTGGTATCTGAGCAATTAGAAGGAGCAAAGTGAACCAATGGAAAAATTTAGCTAACCAACTATATTGTGATGTTATACTATCAGACATGAGTTATTTTATAAAAATAAATAATATTTTCAAAATAATGTTTATTGTAGCACTTTCTTTTTCATTTAATTCTAATGTTTTATCAGAAGAAAGTGCAAAAGACATTATAAAGAAAAGAAAATCTTTATTTAGTCAAAATTATAAACTAGCAAAAAGAATTAGTATTTTACTTAACGAAGTTGAAATTGAGGACTCAAAAAAACTGATGATTAGAATGAGTGATAATTATTTAGAATTACTAAATTTATTTCCAGAAAATACAAAAGAGGTACACGGAACAGAGGCCTTACCAATTATTTGGGAAGAAAAAGATGAATTTAATGCTCTAATGAAAAAATCATCTGATCAAATGATAAAACTAGCCTCAATTATAGAAGACCAAGATGATTTTAGAGCAGCTTTGAAACAATATATGTGGTCGAGCTGTAAAGCTTGTCATAGCAGATATAGGGCTCCACACTAATGAAAAAGTATTTTTTTATTTTTATTGTTTTATTTTATGCAGATACTGCTTTCTCTCATTCGCACTACCCCATAACTAGAGATTCATTAGAAGCAATTAAAAATGGCAAGATATTATACAATCAATATTGTGTTTCTTGTCACCAAGCAAATTTAGCTGGAGCTACAAATTGGCAAGGTTTAGATGAGGATGGGCATAGAAAAGCACCGCCTTTAAATGGAACTGGTCATACTTGGCATCATACAGATGAGTTACTACATAGAATGATAAAGTATGGATTTGCTAAATTGATAAAAAATTATGAAGGCAAGATGATGGGTTTTGGTGATAAAATAAGTGATGAAGGTATTGATGACATTCTTTCGTACATTAAATCTTATTGGAAAGATGATATTTATGAATATCATTTAGAAATGAGCAAACAATGAGTTCAGAAGCAGTTAATTTTAATTGGTCATGCAAACATACTTGGAAAAGAAGCGCAAAAAATACTGCTTGGTGTTTACTAGGTTGTGCAATTGGTGACTTTGGAACTATATTGTATTTTCAGATAACAGGAATTCCCTGGCCTGTTTTAGCCATCATGACTTTAGCAATTATAAATGGATTGATTACTAGTATAATTTTAGAAACAATAATCTTACTAAGACAAAATCTTGACTTCTCTAAAGCATTTAAGACTGCACTTGGTATGAGCTTTATATCAATGGTCAGTATGGAAATAGCCATGAACCTCACAGATGTAATTTTAACAGGTGGAGCTATTTTAAATTGGTGGGTGGTTCCAATAATGCTTATTGCTGGTTTTTTAACTCCATGGCCTTACAATTACTGGAGATTAAAAAAATATAACATTGCTTGTCACTAAAAATATCACTATATCAGATTTGATTTTCAAAAATGTCAAAAGATTTAATCACAATAAATAATTTATCTAAAGTATATGACAATGGTTTTAATGCTTTAAAATCTGTAGATTTAAAAATAAAACAAGGTGAAATAATTGCAATGCTAGGACCTAATGGTGCTGGTAAAACTACATTAATTAGTATTGTTTGTGGAATTGTAAAACCTAGTTCTGGCGAAATAACTGTTGATGGATATGATATAATAAAAGATTATAGAGAGACAAGATCTAGAATAGGTTTGGTTCCACAAGAAATTTCACTAGAACAATTTGAAACAGTTTTTAATAATGTTTCTTACTCAAGAGGATTATATGGCAAAGGACCTGATCCTAAGCATATTGAAAAAATATTAAAAGATTTCAGTCTTTGGAATAAGAAAGATTTAAGATTAAACCAATTATCTGGTGGTATGAAAAGAAGAGTGATGATTGCCAAAGCCTTATCACACGAACCTTCAATCTTATTTCTTGATGAACCAACAGCTGGTGTAGATGTAGAATTGAGAAAAGATATGTGGAAAGTTGTAGAGGGATTAAGGAAAACTGGTGTAACTATAATTTTAACAACACACTATATCGAAGAAGCAGAAGCTATTGCTGATAGAGTAGCAGTTATTAATCAAGGTGAAATTATCGTTGTAGATAATAAAATTGATTTATTGAAAAAAATGGGACATAAAAAATTAACAATTGAATTACAAGATAAAGTTGAAAATATTCCGAGTGAGCTTGATGAGTATAATCTCTCTATTTCAAATGATAAATATTCTTTAATATATAATTATAATTTACATGCAGAAAGAACAGGTATTACTAAAATGCTTCAGGATCTAAAAAATGCAGGCTTACGAATGAGAGATTTAAAGACAGAGCAAAATAACCTTGAAAAGATTTTTGTGACATTGGTAAAGGAAAACAATGACGATTAACTTTCATGCGTTAAAAGCAATTTATTTTCATGAAATGGATAGATTTAGAAGGACACTAATACAATCTCTTCTTTCGCCAGTTTTGTCTACATCATTATATTTTATAGTATTTGGTTCAGTAATTGGTGATTATGTCGAAAACATTGATGGAATTAGTTACGGTTCTTATATTGTACCTGGTTTATTGATGTTAACCTTATTAACTCAATCAATAAGTAACACTTCTTTTGGAATATTTTTTCCAAAGTTTAATGGAACGATTTATGAAATACTAGCTGCACCAATTTCAACAACTGAGATTGTTATAGCTTATGTTGGAGCAGGGGCAACAAAAACATTATTAGTAGCAGCAGTGATTTTTTTTACATCACTTTTTTTTGCTGAGGTAAATGTAAAGTTTCCTTTACTAATGGTTTTTCTATTAATCTTAGTAGCTTTTACTTTTGCATTGTTTGGATTTTTGATTGGACTATTAAGCAAAAATTTCGAGCAAATGTCTATAATTCCTACAATAGTTATAACGCCAATGGTTTTCCTTGGTGGTAGTTTGTACTCTCTAGACATGCTCCCAAGTTTTTGGCAGACAGTCACATATTTTAATCCTGTTGTATATTTAGTTAATGGACTAAGGTTTTCATTTTATGGAGTATCAGATTTTAATATATGGATAAGTATATCAACAATGATTTTATTTTTAATTGTTTGTGTAACACTGGTGGCAGCTATATTAAAAAAGGGTTATAATATAAAAAACTAATTTGACAGTTGATCAAATAATTCCTGCAATATTTTTAATTCTAGTCTTAATATTAGTATTACCAAACTTTTTGAGATCAAACTCAAATATTAAACAATTAGTATCAAATTTCTCTATCTGGATAATAATAATACTAGTAATATTTGGATTGATGTATTTTTTGATGTAAATAGATTTATGATTAAATTTATTCTTCCAGCAGTTATATTAATTTTAATTATAATTTTTTGGGAAAAAATTAACGAATTTTTATTAAGCAAATTCAAAATTAAACTCAATTATATAGCCATCATCATATTAGTTTTAATATTAGTAGTTTTATCCTTGTTGCTATATTTCTAATTTATAATGGAGATTAACTTATTATTCGTTCTTAGTGTAGTTCCGGCAATTGTTTTATATGGAATTGCTAAATCAGGTTTGGGTGGATCGATATCATTAATTTCGGTTCCTTTAATGACAGTAGTTATGCCATTAAATCAAGCGCTTGCTATAATTTTACCCATACTGATTTTTTCAGACATTATTGCTGTTTATAGATTTAGAAGGGAATTTGATTTTGGAACACTAAAGTTAATAGTTCCATTTGCTGCTATTGGAATAATAATAGGCTCATTTACCTTTACTTATTTTTCAGAGAATTTACTTAAACTAATTGTTGGAATAATGGGTTTCTTATTTTCTGGTTATTATTTTTTATTTAAAAAAGAAAAAACAATACCTGCTAAGAAAAATTTTTTAAAAGGTGCAATTTGCTCATCTATTGCTGGTTTTTCAAGTTTTTGTGTACATGCTGGTGGAACGCCAACAAGTCTTTATTTACTCCCATTAAGAATGAAGAAAGAAATTTATGTTGGGACAAGAATTATTTTTTTTAGTTGTGTTAATCTTATTAAGCTTCCTCTGTATGTTTATTTATCCATGATGAATTTTGATACTCTGTATCAGTCAGTTACTCTTTTCCCTTTAGCGCTAATTGGAATATTTATAGGTTATAAGTTACTTAAAATAATTGAGGAAAATTTATTCTACAATATTATTTATGCTCTTATTTTGGTTAGTAGTTTTAAGTTAATATTAGATTTTATGGTTTAATTAGGCTTTAATTTCTTAAAGCCTAATAAGTTTATAACTAAAAGGAAGGGAATTAATAATTTATAAATTAATTCAATCAACTCAGAAAATACAATGCTAATTAGTCTAATGAGCAATGCAAAATCTAGGATAATTTCTTGAAATTTTAAATCTAATGTTTTATTTAGATTCTGGGGTGCTTTTTAGCTGAGAATAACCCATTGAACCTGTCCGGTAATTCAGAAAGGGAAAAATGAATAACCTAAATATAATTAATCAAGTAACAGCAATTTTTTTGATTATAATTATAAGTTTGTTGTTTGTTTTTGTAGGTATCTACTTTTCAAAAAAATTTAAAGGACTGAATAATTACTTAGTTGCAAATCGATCAATTGGAACATTATCTCTCACTACAAGTTTAGTGGCTTCTGCTCTTGGCGCTTGGATTTTATTTGGACCCGCATCAGCAGCAACATGGGGAGGAATTGGTGCAGTGATTGGCTATTCACTAGGAACTGCATTTCCGCTTTTTATTTTAATTTATCTTGGTAAAAAATTTAGAACTAGTTATCCGCAAGGCAAAAGTATTATTGAAATAATAAGATTAAGATTTGGACCAAATCTCTATAAACTTATTTTAGTTTTTTCCATTTTTTATATGACAATCTTTTTAATTGCTGAAGTTACTGCTGTAGCTTTTTTAATTAATTACATATCTGGTACTGAATTGTGGATCACCTCTTTAATAGTAATATCATGTTCGTTATTTTATACATTATATGGAGGGTTAAGAGCATCCTTAATCACAGATAATATTCAATTTTTTGTATTTGCGGCACTTTTAATAATTAGTTTAATTTTTATTACCTCAATTGAAACAAACGAATTTAATTTTGAAATTATTAAAAATAATAATCCGCATTTGTTAAGTTTTAGTTATCTTCCAAATTATACTGCCGGTTTAACTTTCTTTATAGCTGTTGCTGCAACTAATCTTTTTCATCAAGGTAATTGGCAGAGAGTTTATGCTGCAAAAAATTACGAGGTTTTAAAAAAAAGTTTAATATTTTCATTTTTAATAATATTACCAATAGTCTTTTTTATGGGATTTAGTGGTTTAGTTGCTGTCTCTCAAGATACTAATGTCATACCTGATCTTGCATTTTTCACAATTTTATTAAAAGAAAATTTAATAATATTTTCAGTCATTGTTATAATTTTAGCTATCTCTTTAACTATAAGCAGTATTGATACATTAATAAATGCTATTTCAAGTTTGGTAATAGTAGATGTAGATAAAGTATTAAATTTAAAAAATAATCATTTAAATATCTCAAAACAATTTGTTATTTTTCTTTCGGTTATAGCTTTTTTTGTTGCATCAAAAGGATTTAGTATCCTTTATTTATTCTTAATAGCAGATTTATTTTGTTGTGCGGCTGTTCTAAGTGTTTTTTATACTTTTTATTCTAAATCTTATGATGAAAAAAATGCATATGTTTCTATATTAGTTGGATTAATCGCAGGATTATTATTTTTTCCAAGTCCAGATTTTTCTAAATCAATACTATTTGGCGTAATTTTGCCTATGGATTTAGCACCATCGTATATTTCTCAATCTCTTTTATTTTGTTCATTTATTGCGGCAACTTTATCACCAATAATTGCATGGAAACTGAAATAATTGATGTTTATTTAAAACTTAATTATTGTATAATTTAATGAATGCTTAATTTTGTATTGCCATTTATTGTATTAATCGTTGTTGTTGTTTTTATTCATGAATATGGACACTATTATTTTGCAAAAAGATATGGTGTTGGTGTAACAGATTTTTCGATAGGTTTTGGTCGAGAATTATTTGGATGGAATGATAAATCAGGGACAAGATGGAAAGTTTGTTGGATACCACTAGGCGGTTATGTAAAATTTTTTGGAGATAGGAATGTATTTTCACAAGCAGATCAAGAGGAGCTACTAAAAAAATATAGCAAAGAAGACCAACATAAATTATTTGTAACAAAACCTCTTTACCAAAGAGCATTAATTGTTGCTGGAGGACCATTGGCTAATTTTATATTAGCTTTAGTCATTTTTACTTTCATATACATGTTTGCAGGTAAAGATTTTACACCAGCAGTAATTGATGAAGTATTAAAAGATAGTCCAGCAGAAGTTGCTGGTATGCAAAAAAATGATGTTATTATTGAAATAGATAATACAAAAGTAGAAAGTATTCTTGATGTTTCTAAATTAATAGCAATGTCAACATCAGAATTTATCGATTTTAAAGTTTCAAGATATGACCAGGAGATAATTTTAAAAGTTAAGCCAAATTTTGTTGATAGCGTTGATGAATTAGGAAACAAATTAAAGAAAAGGATGGTAGGTATTAAACTTAGTCCTTATAACAATCAAATAACACACAAAAAACTTGGACCTGCTCAAGCTTTACTTCAATCATTTAATGAAGTTTATTTTGTAACAACTTCTTCACTTAAATATCTTGGGTCAATGTTTACAGGAGCAGGGGACAGTTCTCAGTTGGGTGGTCCAATTAGAATAGCAAAAATTTCTGGTCAAGTAGCAGAATTCGGAATTATACCTTTTGTCAGTATGATGGCATATATTTCTATAAGTTTAGGATTAATTAACTTATTTCCCATACCTTTATTAGATGGAGGACATCTGATGTTTTATGCATTTGAAAAAGTATTAGGTCGTCCTTTAAGTCAAAAAACACAGGAAGGTTTTTTTCGAATCGGAATGTTTTTGTTGCTATCTTTGATGTTTTTCGCCACATTTAACGACCTTAAAGATTTAGGCTTATTTTAAGGCTTTTTTAATAACTAAAAAAGCGTTGTAATTACTTACTTTTTTAACCACTATATATTGTACTACAAAAATAAATATATACTAAAAAAAAGCTTGAATTATCAATGATTTTGTTAAGTATAGTTGCATAAACCTTTAAAACCGGAGCTAAAATGAACAAAAAACAATTAGTAGCAAAGCTAGCTGGTTCGTTAAATCAAAGTAAAGCTGATGCAGAGCGTACTTTTGATACTATTACGAATACTATACTAGATGCGTTGAAAAACGACGATTCTGTAAAGATTGCAGGTTTTGGTACGTATAAAGTGGCTAAAAGAAAAGCCCGAATTGGACGTAATCCTAGAACTGGAGAGCAAATCCAAATCGCCGCTTCTCAAAAGGTAAAGTTTTTACCTGCTAAAGCACTTAAAGAAGTATTTAACAAGTAAAACTCATTTAACAGCCTCTATTAGGAATGGTAAAATTCTTAATATAGGCTGTTTCTACATGCAAAAACTGCATATCTATTTTTAACAACAATCATTAGTTTTTATTTATTTTAAATTATATGAACCTCTTTTTAACATTGGAGGTTAAATGACAAAACATTTAAAAAAACTTGTTAGTCCTTTTGTAAGTTTAATTTTCTTACTAAGTATGACAAGTACGGGTTTCGCTGAAACTACAGTCTCCGCAGAAGTTCAAGCAATTTTTAACTCATTTTTATTTTTAGTTTGTGGTTTTCTAGTCATGTTTATGGCTTGTGGATTTGCAATGCTAGAATCAGGAATGGTTACTTCTAAGAGTGTATCTGTAATTTGTGCGAAAAACATCGGTTTATATTCAATAGCTGGAATTATGTTCTGGATGGTCGGATATAACCTAGCTTACGGAATTCCAGAAGGTGGATATATAGGAACGTTCACACCATGGTCTGACGCGAGTGCTGTTGATACTGGATATGCGGATGGATCAGATTGGTATTTCCAAATGGTATTTTGTGCTACAACAGTCTCAATCGTATCAGGAACATTGGCAGAAAGAATTAAATTATGGCCATTCTTCTTATTCGCAGCAATTTTATCAGGAATAATTTATCCAATTGTCATGGGATGGCAGTGGGGTGGTGGCTGGTTAGCTACTTTAGGGTTTTCTGACTTTGCTGGTTCGACACTTGTACACTCTACTGGTGGAGCAGCTGCATTAGCAGGTGCAATACTATTGGGCGCAAGAACAGGAAGATTCGATAAATCAGGTGCAGCAAAACCAATGAAACCATTTGCAGCTTCATCTATACCTTTAGTTACAGTTGGAGTATTCATTTTATGGTTAGGTTGGTTTGGTTTCAACGGTGGTTCACAGCTTGCAATGGGAACTTTCGATGATGCAGTTGCTGTATCAAATATCTTTATTAATACTAACTTAGCAGCGTGTGGCGGTGTTTTAGCTGCAGCAGTTATGACTAGATTACTAGCTGGCAAAACTGATGTAGTACAAATGCTTAATGGTGCAATTGGTGGACTAGTAGCAATTACTGCTGAACCATTAGCTCCAGCACCTATTGCAGCAATATTCATTGGTGCTATTGGAGGAATTATAGTTGTGTTTGGAACTAAACTTCTTTTCAATTTCAAAATTGATGATGTAGTTGGTGCAGTACCTGCTCACTTGTTTGCTGGAATTTGGGGAACACTTGCAGTTCCATTAACAAATTCTGATGCAAACTTTAGTGCACAGTTAATCGGTGTATTATCAATTAATGCATTTGTATTTGTGGTTGCCTATATTGTTTGGGCAATTATGAAAAATACAATGGGTATAAGATTGAGTAAAGAAGCCGAGCTAAAAGGTACTGATGTTACCGAAACTGGTGTTATCGCTTACGCAATAAGAGACTAAATTTAACTCCCTTAAGTTAAGATAAAAAGGCCCCGTAAATGGGGCCTTTTTATATTAAACTGTTTTTAAAAATTCTAACACTTCTTTTGCGTGGTCTTTAACTTTTACTGAACGCCATTCTTTAATAATTTTGTCATCTTTTAATAAAAATGTGCTTCTTATTAATCCCATAAATTCTCTACCCATGAATTTTTTTTTACCCCAAACTTTGTATGCTTTAATCGCTTCTTTTTTTACGTCTGCTACCAAATCAAACTTAATTTTAAATTTATCTCTAAATTTTTCATGACTTTCCATACTATCTTTAGAAATACCAATAACTTCACAGTCTAATTTTTTAAATTGTGAAAGTAGAGAATTGAAGTCTTTTGTCTCAACTGTGCACCCTGGTGTATTATCTTTTGGATAGAAATATAAAACTTTATATTTACTTTTGATTTTCTTTAGCTCTAAAAGTTTTGAATTGGTTGATGGGATTTTGAAATTAGGAGCTTTATTTGGCATATTTTTTCGTAGATTAAAATTTATAATGATGTATTAAACATTTATGAGCATTAAATCAGCACAAACATTGGTCGCAGAAGCTTTGACAGAAATCAAGACACTTTCCCCAGCGGAAGCATTAGAGATGGTAAACAGTGATAAATGCAATTTAATTGATATAAGAGATATTCGAGAACTTGAGAAAATGGGAAGAATAGAAAATTCTCATCACATTCCTAGAGGAATGTTGGAGTTTTGGATGGATCCAGATAGTCCTTACTTTAAAGAAGGCAAGATAGATATGAACAAAGAAATGGTTTTATTTTGTGCAGGTGGATTAAGATCTGCACTAGCAACAAAATCATTGAAAGACATGGGGTTTGAAAAAATTTCACATATAGACGGAGGCTTTTCTCAAATGAAGAGCAGTGGCTTTAAAGTAGAGAAATAAAAATTAATCAAATAAACTTATTCTCTTTGCGAAAAAAATTCTTATCACCCAGTATATAAATAATCCTAAAGGACCAATAAAATATGTGATTATTAAAGGAAAAAAGACTAGAATTTTTGACATATAAAACCTCTGGCTATCTCTAACAATCCAAGATCCACAAAACAAATTTATAGCTAAGAAGTGAGTCCAAAATAAAATTAAAAACTCATTATTCTCAAAAAGCTCAGCAAGATCATAAAAACTTAAATATAAAATAAAGTTTTTATCAAAATCATATCCGGCAAAAAAGAATATATATAATAAATAAACATAAACACTTGCCAAAATAAATGTTGGAATTATTGATGTAACAAATAAACCACAAACTTTAGTTTGTGGAAAAATAATAAGCATTAACCAAAAAGGTATTACACCTATATTTAACCACATATAGATCATTTCTACTGTAAAAAATGCAGATATTTGTTCAATCATCAGGGTTATATTATATTAAATGCAATAATGATTCCTATAAAAAATAAAAAAAAAAATTTAGAAGCGACAATTGATGAAATGCGCAACTTTGCACTTAATTATGTAGAAAAATTTGCACCTTCAAAACAACAGCTAAAAACATATCTTTTAAAGAAATATTTAAGATCTAAAGTTGATAACGTTAAAAGAAGCAATATTTCGGATTTAATCGAGATTGTAGCTGAGGATTTAGAAAAATCTAAATTTATAAATGATAAATTTTATTCAGAAACAAAAGCAAAAAGTTTAATCCAAAGAGGTTCATCAATAAATAAGATTAGAAATTATTTAATAAGCAAAGGAGTTGGAGAAAAATACATAAAAAATACAATTGAACAAATTAATGAAAATAATGAAGACCAAGATTTTTTTTCAGCTATAAAAGTTTGTAAAAAAAAAAGAATTGGTCCTTCAAGAACTGAAGATAATAGACCTTTATTCTATAAAAAAGATATTGGTATATTAGCAAGATCCGGATTTGATTTTGAAGTTTCCAGAAGAGTAATGGAGCTAGATAAAGAAGAATATTTAAAAATTATAAATCTTCTTTAGATTTTTTATTCTTTTCTTCTAAATAATATTGAATTTTGCTTTTGATATAGTTTTTTACCATCACAAATACTATTAATCCAAAAATTGATACAGAAACTATTATAATTAATATTATTCTTAATTGTTCACTCATTATATATTTTTATTTCTTTTCAAAATTATACTAGGATTTTTAAAATTTTCTTTTCCATAAAGTATTTCATTTCCCTCAAAATCTGTAACTATACCCCCTGCATTTTCAAGAATAGCATGCCCAGCTGCTATATCCCATTCACATGCTCTAGGCTCTGCAACATAGCCGTCGTATTCATTTGAAGCTATTACACAAAATTTTAAAGAACTTTTCATCCTTTTAAATTCGCTAACATTCATTGTTTGATAAATTTTATTAATTTCAGGTTTTAGTTTATTTGAATATGATACAAATTTAAGTTTATTATTTAAAATTTTTGAACAGTCTAATTTTACATGTTGACTATTAATTATTTCAAATGAACAACCTTTCTCATAAGAATAAAATAATCTATTTTTAGCGGGTGCATATATTATACCTGCTACTGCTCGATTATTAATTATTAAACCAGCATTTAGAGTAAATTCGTCAAGATAATTAATATAATCATAAGTGCCATCAATTGGATCTATTAGCCAAAAATTTTTTAAATCTTTCTTGGATTTATTATGACTAGTTTCTTCTGATACAATAGGTATTTGAGGAGTTAAATCATTTATTTTTTCAGTTAAAATTCTATTTACTTCGAGATCACCATTACTAACAGGCGTATTATCTTCCTTAATTTTTTTTGTTAATCCTTTTTCCCTTAATTCTAATGAAACTTTCCCTGCATACAAAAAAGTATCAATCAACTTTTCAATAATTCCTTTTATTTCGATTTCATTCATTTATTCTAACTTTTCTAATTCGATATTTTTAGCATTGATAACTTTTTTTCCCACATTTTCAAAATTTACAGTTACTTTTTCCTTAATAATTGACTGTACTTGTCCTATACCCCAATCTTTATTATTAGGATTTATAACTTTATCACCTGGTTCAAAATCTAAAATCATTTGATTTTACTTATAATAGAAATGAGTATAAATACCACCACATGAATTTAGAGTTAAACTCAATTGGATTAGATAAGAAACCGTCTGATACAAAAGTAATTGTAGCTATGTCTGGTGGTGTAGACTCATCTACAGTTGCAGGTTTGATGAAAATGCAAGGATATAATGTTACCGGCATAACATTAAAACTATACAACGATAGTAAAGAAGTTGTTAAATCAAAAGTATGTTGTTCAGGCCAAGACGTTATAGATGCAAAAAGAGTTGCTCATAAATTAGATATTGATCATAAAATTCTTTATTACCAAGATAAATTTAAGCAAGGTGTTATTGATAATTTTGTAGAAAGTTACTTAAAAGGTGAAACTCCAATACCATGCGTACAGTGTAATCAAACAGTCAAATTTAAAGATTTGTATGAAGTTGCTAAAGATTTAAATGCTGATGCCTTGATTACAGGTCATTATGTAAAAAATATAACAATAAATGAAAAAAATAATATGTATAGAGCAGTAGATGAAAATAGAGATCAAAGTTATTTTCTATTTAATACTACAAGAGAGCAATTAAATTATTTACGATTTCCATTAGGTGGAATGTTAAAAAATGAAACTAGAGAAATTGCTAAAAAATTAAATTTAAATGTTGCAGATAAGCCAGATAGTCAAGATATATGCTTTGTTCCTAACGGAGACTATTCATCAGTAATAAAAAAGTTTAAGCCAGATTCTTTAAAAAAAGGTAATATTAAAAATCTAAATGGTGAAGTAATAGGCGTTCATGATGGAATTATAAATTTTACTATTGGTCAAAGAAAAGGAATTAAGGTAGCAGACAAAGAGGCATTATATGTAATTAAAATTGATGCAGAAAATAATGAGATAATTGTTGGAGGAAGAGAACATCTAGGAAAAAAGAAAATTAATTTAAAAAATATTAATCTATTATCCGATAAAAACGAATTAAATGAAAATATATTAGTCAAAGTTAGGTCTACAGGAAAGTTAT
Organism: uncultured Pelagibacteraceae bacterium; assembly: GCA_902618205.1. Taxonomy (GTDB): domain Bacteria; phylum Pseudomonadota; class Alphaproteobacteria; order Pelagibacterales; family Pelagibacteraceae; genus Pelagibacter. Next base: position 105,198 of record CACMZL010000003.1, read on the forward strand.
TAAGCGCCAATGTAAATTTTATAAACGAGAATGATGCTGAGGTAAATTTAGATAATTCTGAAGATGGTATTTCACCTGGACAAGCATGTGTCTTTTATAAAAAAGACCAATATGGTCACAAAGTTCTTGGTGGTGGTTGGATTAAAGAATAATTAATTTTACTTTTTCTTATTCTTTTTTCTTGCTCTTCTTTTTTTAGAGCCCATTTTTCTTCGGCCTCTATGCTTTTTAGGGTATCCCATAATCTCCTTAGTTTTACAATTTTATTGACTTATTTGAGGGATATAGCATTGTCAATATAACTAATCAATTTTTTTATGGTTAATTCAGTTAAAACTTTTTTAAAACAAGTAGGAAAAGATTATCAAAATCAGTCAGTTAATCCGCCAGTAGTAAGAGCTTCAACAATAATATTTAAAACTCTTCAAGATATAAAGAAAACACAAAGTAATTATAAAAAAAATCCCTTAAGCAAAAATTTTGATTATGGTAGAAAAGGAACATCAACAACTTTTGCACTACAAGAACTATTAAGAAAAATTGAAAATGCTTATCAAGTTTATTTAACACCAACAGGATTTGGTGCAGTTTTTCTTGGAGTGATTAGTGTTGTAAGACCTGGTGATGAAATAATTATAACGGACTCAGTTTACTCTCCCACAAGATTTTTAACCGAAGACTATTTAAAAAAATTCAATATTAAAGCAGTTTTTTATGATCCAAAAAACTTAGATGACTTAAAAAAAAAAATTACAAATAAGACTAAACTTATTTTTGTTGAAAACCCAGGAAGTAACACATTTGAATTTCAAGATTTAAAAAAAATATTATCTTTTGCTAAGAATAAGAATATTTATACAGCTATAGATAACACTTGGGGAACACCTTATTTAATAAAGCCTTTAGACTTAGGTTTTGATATGTCTATAGTTTCAGCGACAAAATATTACTCTGGTCATTCAGATGTTATGGGTGGCAGTTTAGCTATTAAAAAAAGACTTTTTAAAGAGGTGGAATTAAGTCAAAAAGCAGTTGGTTTAAGACTAAGCCCTGATGATGCCTACTTAATTATGAGAGGATTAAGAACGTTGGATATTAGGTTAGACAAACATCAAGAAAATACCATCAAGGTAGCTAATTTTTTGAGCAAACAAAAAAAAGTTAAAGAGGTTTTTTACCCAATTAAAAAAAACATTAAACAATACAAAATGTGGAAAAAGTATTATTCAGGATCATCTGGGTTAATGGGTGTAAAAATTATTTCTAAAAATAAAAACTCTGTAATAAAATTTTTGAATAAATTAAAATTATTTGCCCATGGCTACAGTTGGGGAGGATTTGAAAGTCTTGCTTTATATCAAGACAAATTGGCACTGGGCAACAGGAGCTACACAAAGCTGAGTAATAACGAACATATTATAAGATTACATATCGGTTTGGAAGACCCAAATGATTTGATTGCTGACATTAAACAGGCTATTAAATCTATAAGATGAATGACACCAAATTTTTTCCGACAAAAAAAGCATTAGTTACTGTAATAGCTGCATCTGTTGTTGTTATTATTGCATTAGGAATAAGACAAACTTTTGGAATGTTTTATTTTGATTTTGCAACTGATTTAGATATTACCATAACACAGTTCGGTTTTACAATGGGATTACAGCTCTTATTGTGGGGTGTTTTCAGTCCTATGTTTGGAATTATTACCGATAAGTATGGTGGAAATATTGCAATCTTTATTGGTTTTGTTTTTTATTTGTTAGCAATTTTATTGTTTTATTCAGGTTTTAATACTGGTTATTATTTTACTATAACAATAGGAATATTAGTTGGTGTTGGACTGGGATCTACAGCTATCAGTATACCTGTTTCAGTTGTTGCAAAACATTTCCCAGTTTCAAGCAGGACAATAGCAACAGGAATAGTAACTTCAGCAGGATCTTTTGGATATTTTATATCACCACTAATCACTAGATATTCACTTGTTGAACATGGGTGGGAAAATACAATGTTATTTTTTTGTTTCTTTTTAGGTCTAGGATTAATTGTAGCATTATTTGTTTCAACACCAAAAATACCTGTCGGTACAAATCAAAATAACAATCAAACAGCTAGAGAAGCTTTAAAAGAGGCTTTTTCAAATAAAAGTTACATCTATCTTACTTTAGGTTTCTTTGTATGCGGTTGGCACATTGCTTTAGTAGCAACTCATATACCCACTTACATGATTGATAAAGGATTACCAGATTGGTGTGCAGCAATGGTTTTGGCTTTAATTGGACTTTTTAATATGGTTGGAACAATTACAAGTGGATATCTTGCAACTAGATACAGTCAAAAAATTTTATTAAGTGCAATTTATCTACTAAGAGGAGTATCAATTATTTATTTCATATTCCTACCACCAAGTGTTTTTAATTCAGTAATCTTTGGAATAACATTTGGAATGTTATGGCTATCAACAGTTCCACCAACAAATGGAATAATAGGCAAGGTATTTGGAACTAAATATATCGGATTATTATATGGAATTGTTTTTGTAAGTCATCAAATTGGATCTTTTTTAGGAGCTTATTTGAGTGGAGTTTTCTATGAACTTAACGGCAATTTTGATTATGCTTGGTACATATCTATCGCATTATCTATTTTTGCTGGTTTGATACATTTACCTATAAAAGAGAAGCCAATTGAAAGACCACAAATCGCATAAACTTAAATTTAACCCGTATTTAGAAAAACTTTATCAATCGGATAAACCATTGATAATCTACAAGGTCGATAATGGTTATGACATTTATACAGATTTTTCTAAAAAAATTAACTTATCAAAAAATAATATCCACAAATTTTTAAACTCTTTTGAAAAAACGAAATATAAAAAAGAAACTGACCAATATGTTGGTTTTTTTGGATATGAAATTCTAAATTATTTACTTGGTATTAAAATTAGCAAACAGTCTAAAAATGGTTTTTATAAAGGAGTTTTTTACAAACCAGAAACAATCATTAAAATTAGAGATAATATTTCAATATTTTCAAATAAAAGGAAGCAAGAATTTAATAATTATTTCAAACCAACTAAAATTTTATCACCATTTAAATTAAATATTAAATATCAAAAATACAAAAAAATATTTGATATTTTTTCAAAAAAAATAAGACAAGGAGAAACATATCAAATAAAAATTTGTACAAAATATCGTAATAAATCTTCAATAAATCCAATTAATTTTTTTTGGAGATTAATGAAGTCAAATGCTTCACCAGAATCTTTTATGATAAGAGATAAAAACTATTCTATTGTAAGTTGCTCACCTGAAACTTTATTATTAAAAAAAGGTAACAAAATCATTACCAAGCCTATTGCTGGTACCTTAAGAAAAAGTAAAAAAACGAATAGATCTAGTGCCTTAAAGTTTTTTAGAAATAATTCTAAAGAGACTAAAGAACATAATATGATTGTTGATATGGAAAGAAGTGATTTATCCAGAGTTTGTATTCCAGGAACAGTAAAAATTGATAAAGAAAAGTATGTTGAGGAATACAGACACTTATTTCATTATGTTACAACCATATCTGGAAGCTTATTAAAAGGTATGACTATAAAAAATATTATCAAATCTATGATGCCTGGTGGATCAGTCATAGGCTGTCCAAAAGTACGAACTTTGGAATTATTAAATCAACAAGAAAAAGAGAATAGAAATATTTTTACAGGTAGTTTTGGCTATATAAAATTTAATAAAGATATGAGATTTAACATAATAATAAGATCTATACTAAATTATAAAAATACATCAGAAATATCTGCAGCATCTGGAGTTGTATTAGATAGTGCAGCAAAAAAAGAATTTAATGAAAATTTTATCAAAGCAAAATCATTATTAGAATTATTTAAATGATTTATATAATAGATCACCAAGATTCATTCACATGGAATGTAGTTCATCAATTCTCTCAGTTTGATAAAGTTTATTGTTCAAATTATTTTGAAATAAATCACAGTTTATTAAATAAATCTAATACAATTGTATTATCTCCTGGACCCGGTTCACCCAAAGATTATCCAAATACTTCAAAAATTTATAATAAATTTAAAGGAAGAAAAAAAATCATAGGAATTTGCTTAGGGTATCAGCAAATATTACATTGTGAAAATGCCAAAATTATTCAACAAAGGAGAATATTCCATGGTTATCAATCTGAAGTAAAAGTTGTTTCGAATAAATCCATCTTTAGAAAGAATTCTAAATTTAAAGTCGGAAGATATCATTCACTTAAGCTTCAAGAGCCATTTATCAAAGAAAATTTTGATATTACCATGAGATGCGCTAAAACTAATATTGCTATGGCTTTTGAAAACAAAAGAGATGATGTATATGGTTTTCAATTTCATCCAGAATCTTTTTTAACAACAAATGGTAAAATTCTTATTAAAAAAATCTTACAGTCGAAAAGATCTTAAAGAAAAAGAATTCAAAGATCTATGGAATGCCCATGGGGTATTTACAACTATGTGGATCTATGGAAAGCCTCAAAAGATTTTATTTTTTAAAGAACACATAACAAATCTCATTAAGTCTACTAAAAATTATAAAATTTATGATCGAAATTTAAAAAGAAATATATTTAAAATAATTAAATCAAATTTAAATAAACAAAAAAATTATAATCATTTATTGAGAATTGCAGTTACCAAAAGTTTAATTTCTATTTCTTTAAGAGATAAATTAAAAATTAAAAAAAATCTTCAGTTAAAGCTAGTCAATTACAATAGAATTAAACCTGAGCATAAAAATCTGAAGTATAAATTTATTTTAAAAAATTTATCTAAAATGGATAATACAAAATCTGATATTGCTCTTTGTTCAAATGGAAAAATTCTAGAAACAGGAACTTCAAATATTATTTTCATTAAAAATAATAAATACTATTCACCTATAAGAAAATTTTATAGAGGAGTAAATCTTAAGTTTTTTGAAAAAAATTTTAGGATAAAAAAAACTAATATTAATATTAATAATTTAAATCAATATGAGGAAATACTTCTAATCGGATCTGGAAAGGGAGTTTCCACAGTTTCATCTATAAAAGAGAAAAACTGGAATAGAAAAAAATATAAATCCTATGAAACTTTTGTAAGTAAATATCAAACTCAAATATTAAAACAAAAAAAATTGAGTAATTATTTATGAGAAATCCTAATAACCCGTGCATATTCTGTTTTACAAAGAAAAAAGAATATCTTTTTGAAAACGAACTAGCTTATGCAACTACTGATACTTACCCTGTATCAAAATTTCATTCTCTTATAATTCCAAAGCGGTGTGTTAAAAATTATTTTGATCTAACCTCAAAAGAAATCTTAGCGTGCGATAGATTAATAAAGAAACTAAAAAAAAAAATTGAAATGAACGATAAATCTGTAAAAGGTTTTAATATTGGTACCAATTCAGGAAAGGTTGCTGGACAATCTATTAATCATTGTCATATTCATCTGATTCCAAGACGAAAAAATGATGTTAAAAATCCTCAAGGCGGTGTTCGAGCTGTAATTTCTGCTAAACAGCATTATGTAAGGAAAAAGTAACTTTTATTAACATTTTTTTATTGAGATGAGATTATTAGTCAGTTGAACTAATATTTTTTATAGATTAAGAGCTTAGATTAGTATTATATTTAGCGGAGATAATAATATGTTCACAACAAATCCATTTGCTGTCCTTTCTTCAACAGTTCCTTCAATTGCTTTGCAAGCATTTGTTTTGTTGATGTTAGCATTAGTAGTGATTGGAACACTGATGGATATTATTCATAAGAAGAATGTAAAATATTTTTTTAATAATGCTAAAAAAGCAAAAAAAGCAGCAAGTAGAGAATTAAGTCTTGGTGAGAAAACAGCGATAATTTCTAAAACTGTAGTTCATGATATTGGAACTACATCTGAATTAGGTTTGGGTAAAAGAAGATTTGCACATGTTTTAGGAATGTATGGAACAATATTATTTTGGATTGGTTCAGGTGTTATGATATTTGGATATTCTTCTCCTAATGCTGTAACCCCAACTATATGGCCAATCATTTGGCACGCTGGTGCAATTTTAACTTGCCTTGGAGCTTATTGGTTTTGGTTCTTTTTAAGAGTAGATGTATCTGCTGAAGCTCACTCAGTTTTTAGGATCATAAAAGCAGATTTATTTGTTTTAGCTTTAGTATTATCTTCTACGTTTGGTCTAGCTTGGTCGTATTTCCAATATTCAGAATCTACTGGTTTAAGTATTTTATTTTTAATTTTGTTTGCGGTAGCTAACATAGTTTTATTTGGAGGAGTTTACTGGTCTAAATTTGCTCATATGTTTTACAAACCAGGTGCTGCAATCCAAAAAAATTTAGCAGAAGCAGATGGATCTAGAGATAATTTACCTCCACCTGCAGACGCTCCAGAACAATTTGGACTTGGAATTAAACGTGAGGCACCAAAGCACTATTAATATGATTGATAAAATTTTAAAGAAAGGTAATAAGTAAATATGTCAACTTTTGTATACATGACGAGATGTGATGGTTGTGGTCATTGTGTAGATATATGTCCATCAGATATCATGCACATAGACGAAACTATTAGAAGAGCAAAAAATATAGAACCAAATTTTTGTTGGGAATGCTATTCATGCGTCAAGGCATGTCCTAACCATGCAATTGATGTAAGAGGATATGCTGACTTTGCTCCAATGGGTCATAGTGTTAGAGTTAGAAGAGAAGAAGAGAAAGGAACTATCTCTTGGAGAATTAAATTTAGAAACGGTACAGAGAAGAATTTTGTATCACCAATAACAACAAAACCTTGGGGAAAATTCATACCAAAATTAGCTGAAGCAGATACTCCTAATCAAGGAGAGATTAATTCACAAATTTTATATAATGAGCCACATGGTTTAAATACTGAAAAAGATTTACCAACTTTAGACAAAAATTCATTCAAGCAAGGCGTTTATTATTAATGGCTAAGCACAAAACTATCATCGAAGAATGTGACGTACTAGTTGTCGGTGGAGGTATGGCTGGAACGGGGGCTACCTTTGAGGCAAGACACTGGGGAAGAGATTTAAAAATAATCTGTGTAGAAAAAGCAAACATAGATAGAAGTGGTGCCGTTGCACAAGGTCTTTACGCTATTAACTGTTATATGGGAATGCAGTGGGGCGAGAATATGCCAGAGGACCATGTACGGTACGCTAGAAATGATTTGATGGGTCTTGTTAGAGAAGATTTAGGTTATGACATGGCACGTCATGTAGACTCAACTGTTCACATGTTTGATGAATGGGGTCTTCCAATGATGAAAAATAAAGAAACTGGAAGATATCAAAGAGAAGGTAAGTGGCAAATAATGATACATGGTGAAAGCTACAAACCAATTGTAGCTGAAGCTGCAAAAAAATCTGCTGATAAAATTTATAACAGAATAATGATTACTCATCTTTTAAAAGATGAAAAAAATCCAAACCGAATAGCTGGTGCAGTTGGATTTAATGTTAGAACTGGAAATTTTCACGTATTTAAATCAAGAACAGTAGTTGTTTCTGCTGGAGGAGCATCGCACATATTTAAACCAAGAGCAGTTGGTGAAGGTATGGGTAGAACATGGTATGCACCTTGGAGTAATGGATCTGCTTATGCATTACCTATTCAAGTAGGGGCAAAAATGACTCAAATGGAAAATAGAATTGTTCTTTGTAGATTTAAAGATGGTTATGGTCCAGTTGGAGCGTATTTCTTACATTTAAAAACTTATACTCAAAACGCTAATGGCGAAAATTATGAGAAGAAATGGTATGAAGCTACTAAAGAATTAGTTGGTGAGTATATAGACCATCATCCAACACCAACTTGTTTAAGAAATCATGCATTTATTCAAGAAACAGCTGCAGGCGGTGGACCAATCCATATGGTCACAAAAGAAGCATTCCAAGATCCACATTTAGAAACTGTTGGATGGGAAAATTTCTTAGGAATGACAGTTGGACAAGCAGTAGTTTGGGCGTCTCAAAATATTGATCCAAAATACACAAATCCAGAATTAACAACTTCAGAGCCATATGTAATGGGATCTCATGCTACATGTTCAGGAGCATGGGTTAGTGGACCAGAAGATATAGCGCCTGATGAATATTTTTGGGGATACAATAGAATGATGACTATTGATGGATTATTTGGAGCAGGAGATGCAGTTGGTGGAAGTGCTCATAAGTTTTCATCTGGTTCATTTACAGAAGGAAGGTTAGCATCTAAAGCTGCTGTTAAATATATTCAAGATAAAAAAGCTGATGATATCGAAGTTTCTGATGCACAATTAGAGAAGCTTAAAGAAGAAATCTTTAAGCCAATTGAAAATTATACAGTTGGCAGAAATGAAATTACTGGAGGAACAGTTTCTCCTAGCTATATTTTACCTATACAAGGGCTACAAAGACTACAAAAAATTATGGACGAATATTGTGGTGGATTAACAAATAATTACATGACAAATGACAATCTACTTAAAAAAGGCTTAGAACAGCTACAATTACTTCAAGAAGACTTAGATCATGTAGGAGCTGAAGATTATCACCAATTGATGAGAGCATGGGAACTTAAGCATAGAGCTGTAACATCAGAATGTGTTGCTCATCATACGTTATTTAGAGAAGAAACTCGTTGGCCAGGCTATTATTATAGAGGCGATCATATGAAACTTGATGATGAAAACTGGCACTGTTTAACTGTTTCTAGAAGAGATCCTGAAACTGGAAAATTTGAAATGGAGAAAAAGCCTGTTTATCATATCGTTGATGATAAAGAGAAGAAGCAAGCTTCCTAACCATTTTAGATGAGTATTGTCGACAAATCAGACGAAGAAATCATTAAAATTGCTGATCCTATCTGGGATAACATGGTTAGATGTTCCAACATGAAAGATTATGGTGGTTTTACCAGGGATTTATCATCACAAATGCTTTACGGGGCCAACGAAGTAGAGCTAGGCAAGCAATGGGCAAGCAATAAACTGATCTCAAGCCTTAAAGAGGGGTGTAAGGCTATAGGCTGTCTAAGAAGAGGCTTGTACGTAACTGTTATCTATAAACAAAACAGTACAGAGATACCAGGAGACTTTTTAGGTCGACTTGTCCTTGGAGAAGAGGGAGATGAGGTCAAAGTCTTCGGGGCAACTATTTTTTAAATTTAATTAAATATTATTTGCATTTAATAAAACTTGTGGTATTTCGCGTGTATGCTTCAAGCTTTTAATCAAAATATTAAGAAAATCCCATTATTAGTTTCAAATCAGTTTTCAAAAATAATTAAATCTTTTCTATATCTTTTTATATTTATTACTTGGGCAATTATAATCCTAGGGACATTTCAAAATTTTATTTAATTTATTCTTATAATCATTGACTTTAGATTATGAGAGGAATAGTTAGATTATATGGAATATTTTCTTCCAATAGCTCAAGTCGAGATTAATATACTGTTTATATTTGGTTTAAGTTTAGCAGTTGGTATTCTTTCAGGATTGTTTGGTGTAGGCGGTGGATTTTTAATGACACCATTTTTAATATTTTTAGGTATTCCACCTGCTTATGCAGTTCCAAATGAAGCAAGCAATATTTTAGGAACATCGGTATCCGGTTCAACTACTCATTATTTAAAAGGTACATTAGATTATAAAATGGGATTGATGATTGTGGTTGGAGGAACTATTGGAACCTTACTAGGGATCTTAACTTTTTCCTATTTTCAGGATATTGGAAAAATAAACATCGTAATCTCTTTAGCCTACATGTATATCTTAGCTATACTTGGAACTTTAATGCTTATTCAAGGAGTATCCGAAATTGATAAGGCTAGAAAAAAAATTATTGTTAGAAAAAAATTACATACTCATTATTGGATACATGGACTACCCTTTAGAATGCGTTTTAAAAAATCAAAAGTTTATGAAAGTGCATTTACTCCAATTATTATTGGTTTAATTGTTGGATATATTGCAGCAATTATGGGAGTGGGTGGTGCATTTATATTGGTTCCTGCAATGATTTATATTATTGGAATGCCAACCAAACTAATTCCTGGCACATCTTTGTTTGTTACAATATTTGTAAGTGCAATCGTAACAGTTCTTCATGCTTTTAATTACGGCACAATTGATCTTGTTTTAGTTTTTGTACTTATACTTGGCTCAATTATTGGCGTTCAGTTTGGTCAAAAAATTGGTGAAAAAGTTGATAGCTCAGAATTTAAAACAATCTTAGCAGTACTTTTATTATTAGTTGGAATTGCAATTGCTTATGACACTTTTATTAAAGAAGACGTAATTGTTGAAACAGTAGCAAATGGAACTAAAAACCTTGGTAACATTGCACAGTTTATTTTAGATTATTCGAAAGACCTTCCAGTTTTTTATGGACTTACATCAGTTGTATTAGCAGTAGTTCTTGGAATTGGAGCTGCAATTTTAAGAAATTATATTTCTAAGTGGAACAAAGCAAGAGAAGCTAACCTTAAAGCTTAAGCACTTCTGTATAATTTAGTCATCACAAATTCTCTATGACCAAGTGCTTCAGCACAAGTTAACCTTCCGTTTGCAACTCTTATTGTAGCTTTAATTAATTCATCACCAGCTTCATCTAAATTCATTTCTCTTGATAAGATTTTAGAAACATCAACATCAATATGCTCACTCATGGTTCTAGCAGTTAAAGGATTAGCAGTTAGTTTTACTACTGGCTCAATTGGGTTTCCAATTATATTTCCTTGTCCGGTTGGAAATAGGTGAAGATTGAATCCTCCTGCAGCTTGTAAAGTAACACATTCAGCAGCAGCTGATGAGGTATCCATAAAGTATAAGCCTGGACCTTTAGTTGGTTCTTCTGCTGGTTCTAGTACATCAATAAATTTGCATCCCCCAATTTTTTGAAAGTTTCCAAATGCTTTTTCTTCGATTGTAGTAAGTCCACCTGCTATATTTCCAGCTGTTGGTTGACTTTCAGAAAGATCGTCAGTTGCTTCTTTTAAGATGAAATCATTATACGAACTCCAAGTTTTTCTAAACTTCTCTTGAGCCTCAGGAGTTTTTCCTCTTTTTTCACACACAGTTTCAGCACCTGTTAGCTCAGATGTTTCACCAAAACATAAATGAACACCCAAGGGCTCTAATTTATCCATTAAATTTCCAACTGTCGGATTTGATGCTAATCCTGATGTTGTATCAGACTCTCCACATTTAACTGATATCCATAAATCACTTATAGGACGCTCTTCTCTTTGTTTTTCAGATGCCCAAATTGAAAATTCTTGAGCTTTCTTTGAAACTCTTGCTATAGTGTCTATATCTCCTACACCTTCTATACTAAATCCTTCAACTGGTTTTCCAGTCGTTGCAATTGCATCAACAATTCTTTTTGTCCATTTAGGCTCAATACCTATTACTATAACTGCTGCAACATTTGGATTTTTTCCTGTTCCAATCATTGTTCTAAAATGAAGCTCTAAGTCTGCTCCAAATTGTAATCTTCCATAAGAGTGTGGAAGTGCAATCGTACCTTTAATATTATTAGCTACAGCTTCAGCACAAGCATTTGAAATATCATCAACAGGTAGAATTATTACATGATTTCTTGTTCCTGTTCTTCCATCTTCTCTTTTATATCCTAAAAATGTTTTTGGAATTTCCATTTTACCACTTTTTAGTTTTTACGTTGTGAACATGCACATGCTCACCTTTTTTTATTGATTTTACAACTTTGCCAATATCATGCCCGTACTTTAATATTGTATCTCCTTCGTTAAGATCAGTCATAGCAATTTTATGACCCAAAGGTATTTCATCCATCGATTGAATTTTTACTGATTTATCATTTTCCATAATCCAGCAATCACAGTCTTGTTTAGGAGTAATTTTTTCAATAACTACAACACCTACATTGTCTTTTTCATCGTGGATTATAATATCTGTGCCAGCCATTGTGACGATTTCTTTGTTTGAAATTCGATCCAATTTATATATGAATTGGGCACTTTGACAATTAAAAAATAGAATGAAGAAGGATTTGATATGGCTAAAATGACAACCGAAGAAGCTTTTGTAAAAGTTTTACAAATGCATGGTATCGAACATTCGTTTGGTATTATTGGTTCTGCATTCATGCCTATTTCTGATCTTTTCCCAGAAGCTGGAATAACTTTTTGGGACGTTGCTCATGAAACAAATGGTGGATTGATTGCTGATGGTTATACGAGAGCAACAGGAAAAATGTCAATGGTGATTGCTCAAAATGGTCCAGGTATTACAGGACTTGTTACACCAATAAAAACTGCTTACTGGAATCATACTCCGTTACTATTAGTTACACCACAAGCAGCAAACAAAACTATGGGCCAAGGTGGTTTTCAAGAAGTAGAGCAAATGAATTTATTTAAAGACATGGTGTGTTATCAAGAAGAAGTTAGAGACCCATCAAGAATGGCAGAAGTTTTAAACAGAGTTATAGAAAAAGCATTTAGAGGGTCAGCGCCTGCACAAATAAATGTACCAAGAGATTTTTGGACACAAGTTATAGATATAGAATTACCTCCAATTGTAAGATTTGAAAGACAAGGTGGCGGAAAAGATGCTGTTGATAGAGCTGCTAAATTATTATCAAAAGCAAAATTCCCAGTAATTTTATCTGGGGCAGGAGTTGTTATAGGTGATGCGATTAATGATTGTAAAAAATTAGCAGAAAAGCTTGATGCACCTGTATGTAATGGATATCAACATAACGATAGCTTTCCAGGAAGCCATCCATTAGCTGTTGGTCCATTAGGTTACAATGGATCTAAAGCTGCAATGGAGTTAATTTCAAAAGCTGATGTAGTTTTAGCATTAGGAACAAGATTAAATCCATTTTCAACATTACCAGGATATGGAATTGATTACTGGCCAAAAGAAGCAACAATTATTCAAGTAGATATGAACCCTGATCGTATTGGTTTAACTAAGAAAGTTACTGTTGGTATTTGCGGTGATGCTAAAATGGTAGCTCAACAAATATTAGAAAAACTCTCATCAAATGCTGGAGACAATGGTAGAGAAGATAGAAAAAATCTAATTCATCAAACAAAATCTGCATGGTTGCAAACTCTTACAAGTTTAGATCATGAGGATGATGATCCAGGAACTGTTTGGAATAAAGAAGCAAGAGAAAGAGATAAAGATAGAATGTCTCCAAGACAAGCATGGAGAGCTATTCAAGCTGGGATGCCAGAAGATGTTATAATTTCAAGTGATATTGGAAATAATTGTGCAATAGGTAATGCATACCCAACATTTGAGAAACCAAGAAAATATTTAGCACCAGGTTTATTTGGACCTTGTGGTTATGGATTTCCATCTATTCTTGGAGCAAAAATTGGGTGTCCAGATACTCCAGTTATAGGTTTTGCAGGTGATGGAGCATTTGGAATAAGTATGAATGAAATGAGTTCGTGTGCAAGAGAAGAGTGGCCAGCAATAACAATGGTAATTTTTAGAAATTATCAATGGGGGGCTGAAAAAAGAAATTCAATTTTATGGTTTGATGACAACTTTGTTGGAACAGAGTTAGATCCAGAATTAAGTTATGCAAAAGTTGCTAATGCATGTGGTTTAAAAGGTGTTATTGCAAATACAATGGAAGAAACCACTAAAGCTATCAAACAATCATGTGAAGATCAGAAAAAAGGTATTACTACATTTATCGAAATAATTCTAAATCAAGAATTAGGTGAGCCATTCAGAAGAGATGCTATGAAAAAACCAGTTAAAGTAGCTGGTATAAGCAAGAGTGATATGAAGCCTCAAAAGTCTCTTGTTAGTTGAGATTAGTAAAATTTCATTATAAAAATAATTATTGGATTTAATAAACAACAATTTCTGTGGATGGACAAGACAACTTCCTGAGAGAAGTAATTTTAAATTACTAGATCAAGACATTTACTGTGATTATTTAATTGTAGGAGCTGGGTATACAGGATTATCAGCTGCTAGAAAACTTTCAGATATAATGAAAGATAAAAAAATTATTCTCATTGATGCACAGTTAGCGGGTGAGGGTGGAAGTTCAAGAAATTCAGGCTATCTAGTTGATACTACATTAAATGATGGTTTTACATCTAACAGCGATAAAGAGAATTATGTAAAAAAAACAAAAATATATCACTTGGGTATAGAAGCTGTTAGAAAATTTATAAAAGAATATCAGGTTGATTGTGATTGGAATGAATGTGGAAAATATTTTGCTTCCTCTAAAGAGCAAGATGAGACAAAAGCTCAATCGTTCAGCAAATTATTAAATAGTCTTGGTTTTAAAAATAAAATTTTATTTAATAAAGAGTTAACTGAAAAATTGGGAACGCCTTTTTATAAAATTGGAGTTTTTACCTCAGGAGGAATTCTTTTAAACCCTGGTAAATTAGCTAGAGCAATGGTTGATACATTGCCAGATAATGTAAAATTATATGAAAATTCTCAAATTTATAATTGGAAAAAGATTAATAACAAAATTGAATGTTTTACAAAAAAGCACAAAATAACTACTAAAAAAATTATTTTTTGCACAAACGGTTTTTTGAAATATTTGAATGTAAAAAAAAATTATAGTTTCCCAATCACATTAACTGCTAGTCTCACGAGAAAACTCACAGATAAAGAATTTAAAGATATAGGTTCTCCAAAAGAGTGGGGTGTTCTTCCTATAAGACCAATGGGTGCTACGATAAGAATGACTAAAGATAGGAGAATACTTATAAGAAATACTGCAGAGTTAAGAAACCCTTTTTCAATGAATAGAAATGAATTAAATAAAAGAGCTGCAATTCATAAAGAAGGCATCAAGAAAAGATTTAAACAATTACCTGATAATATAATAGAGAGCAGTTGGTCGGGAATTGTATGTAGAAGTGGTAATAGCTCTCAAATATTTGAAAAAATTGATGATAATATTTTTAGCGCAGGCTGTTACAATGGATCTGGCATTGGAGTAGGAACACTATTCGGTGAACAAATAGCCTTAATGGCCTCTAATCAACAATCTAATGAAATAGAAGTAATACAACAAAGAAAAAAACCAAACTGGTTACCACCACAACCCTTTTTAAATTTGGGAATTTACACTAGATTAGCTTACGAAAGGATAAAAGCTCAAACTGAAATTTAATGAAAAAAAATTTAAAGCTTATAGTTTTTTTAGTATTAGGAATTATAGCTCTTTACATCTCAACTAATTATTATAACGATTTTAATAGAAGCAAAACTATTAAAGCATGTATAATTGGAAAAGCTGAATTAGATTCTAAAAAAACTAAAGAGGACAGATTATCAAACGAACAAATTAAAAAATTTTGTGAAGATCAAATAAAATGATGAAAAAATCAAAAAGATCAGATGTTGATCCATTTATAGTAATGGATGTAATGGAATCAGCAAGAATTGCAGAGGAAAAAGGTAAAGATATAATTCATATGGAGGTTGGGCAGCCAGGAACACCAGCACCTAAGATTGCAAAAGATTATATTACTAATGAGATAAACAAAAACAATCTAGGATACACTGTATCACTTGGTCTACCTGCTCTAAGAACAAAAATTTCAAAGCTATATGGAGATTGGTACAATTTAGATTTAAATCCAAATAGAATAGTAGTTACAACAGGCTCCTCTGGAGCTTTTATATTATCTTTTTCGGCATTGTTTGATAGTGGAGACAGAGTTGGAATTGGTTCTCCAAGTTATCCTAGTTATAGACAAATATTAAAATCACTAAGTTTGGAAACTGTAGATATTCAAACCAAACTTCAAAATAGATTTCAACCTGTTCCAGGAGATATTACTGATAATAATTTAAATGGAATTCTTGTTGCATCACCTGCAAATCCAACTGGGTCTATGTTAGATAAACAATCGTTAGAGAATTTAATTAATACTGCAAATGAGAACAATGTAAGCTTTATTAGTGATGAAATTTATCACGGAATTCAATATGAAAATAATCCAACTTCAGCTTTAGAGATAACTGATAATTGCTATGTAATTAATTCTTTTTCAAAATACTTTTCTATGACTGGTTGGAGAATAGGATGGATGGTTGTACCAGATGATCATGTTAGACAAGTAGAAAGACTTTCACAAAATTTGTTTGTTTGTCCTCCACATGCAAGTCAAGTTACAGCTCTTGCTTCTTTAGATGCAAATGAAGAGTTACAATTGAATGTTGAGGTATACAAAAAAAATAGAGAGATACTTTTAGAAGAATTACCAAAAGCAGGATTAAAAAAATTTTCACCACCTGATGGTGCTTTTTACATTTATGTTGATATATCTGAATATTCAAATGATAGCTTAGCTTTTTGTAAAAAAGTTTTAGATGAAGCAAATGTTGCAATAACACCAGGAATTGATTTTGATCAAAAAAGAGGAAATTCTACTATACGATTCTCATATGCCAGAAGCACAAAAGATATAATAGAAGGTGCTAAGAGAATTAAAGATTTTATGTCTAAAAATTATTAAAAGGGGTCAGCTCAATTGGTTATTACCAAAAGAGCTCCCCTTTTTTATGCCATTTTGGCCAAATCCATCAAATGGATTTAGTTTGTGTTATTTTTAATATGTGATATCTCACCAGCTAAGTGTCAGGTGGCGTTATTCTAAGCATTTGCACCTCCTTCACTTATAAAAATAAGTTTTAGGTAGGTTGTATTCAACAAATTTATTTCTATTTTTTATAAATATATTATTTGAATACAACCTGTCTCTTTAGTAGATTCTCGATATCAAAATAATCAAAATATTTCCAAACTCTTAAATGAAACTTATGTCACAGAGACAGACAATAAATATATTTGTAATTAAAATCTTATGAAAACAATATTTGTTATTGGATCAAAAAAACATACTTTAAAATACACTAGAAAAATGCCTGAGGGTGAAGTTAAGAAAATGAAATCTTTTGTTACAAACAAAGGGCAAAAACTTGAAAAAACTTCAAAATTTAAAATTTTAAAAGTATCAGACGACAAAACTTCAAGAACTTTCAAAATCAGTCTTTAATTATTTAAAATGAACAAAATCGTATGGTTCAGGAACGATCTACGTGTATCTAATAATGATGCATTTAATGAGGCTGTAAAATCAGGAAAGATTTTACCAATTTACATATTTGATAAAGAATATCACAAATTACCTACATCAAGCTCATTCCATCTAGATTTTTTAAAATCATCATTAGACGATTTATCAAAAACACTAAGTGAAAAATATAATGCTAAACTCAATATATATTACGGAGATACATTAGAAATTTTAAGTCATTTAACTGATAAATTTAAAATAAATGAGGTTTATTCAAATATAATATTCAAGAACATGTATATAACTAACTTAGATAAAGAAGTTAGTTTTTTATTTAAAGAAAAAAACATTAATTGGAAAATATCAAATCAATTTGGTGTTCAATTAAATCATAGAATAAGAAATAAATGGTCATATAATTGGAATAAATTTATAGATAGTGAAAGTGTAAATTCAAATTTAAATTGTGAGTTTATTTCAGATAATTATGTAGAGGATTTATCAAAAATAGAAACAAATAATTTAGAAAATGGCAAAATTCAAATTGGTGGAAGACAAAATGCACTTCAACTTTTAGATTCTTTCCTTAATCACAGATCAGAAAATTACCAAAAAGAAATGTCTTCACCGATAACAGGAGAAATATCTTGTTCAAGATTAAGCCCTCATATTGCATTCGGAAATATTTCTATTAAAGAAATTTTTAAAAAAACTAACGATAAGTTAAAATCCAATTTATCTTTTTCAAAAAAGAAATCCTTAATTTCTTTTAAAAGTCGATTAGCCTGGCACTGTCATTTTATTCAAAAGTTATATGATGAACCAGAAATTGAATTTAGAAATATGAATAGCGCTTATAATGGAATAAGAGAAAATGATTTTAATGAAGATTATCATTTAGCATGGAAAAATGGAACTACTGGTTATCCATTTGTTGATGCTTGTATGAGGTATCTTAGAACTAATGGATGGATTAATTTTAGAATGAGAGCAATGTTAGTTTCATTTGCGTCTTACCAATTATGGCTTGATTGGAAAAAAACATCAAAACATTTAGCAAAATTATTTACAGATTATGAACCAGGTATTCACTATTCACAGTTTCAAATGCAATCAGGAACAACAGGAATAAATTCAATAAGAATTTACAATCCAATTAAACAATCAATTGATCAAGATCCCACTGGAGATTTTATAAAAAAATGGGTTCCAGAATTAAAAAATGTTCCAGGAAAATTAATTCATGAACCACGGAAATTAACATTCATTGAACAAAAAGGAATTAATTTAGAAATTGGTAAAGATTATCCATCACCAATAGTTGATAATAAAATATCGACTAAAATTGCTAAGGAAAAAATCTGGAATGTTAAGAAAACAACAGAAGCAAAAATTATTTCAGCTGAAGTATTAAGTAAACACGCTAGTTTATCTCAAAGAAGATAAAATTTAATTACCGTAAGGTATTCCAACTAATTTTCCATTTTCATTATAAAAATAAAAATAGTTTGGATTTATTACCTTTGGCTTTTTTGATAGCGTTTTAGATTTAATTATTAATTTATTTTTTTTTGATTTGTTTTTCACAGTTTATAAATACTAAAAAAAATTAGGTAAACTATTGATAACTTTTCAACCCAGATATGCATTTATTCTTAATCAATAAATTCAAATTAAGTATATCAATTCATTTTACTTATGAAATTATCTGAATTATTTGAGCAAAATGGCTTTGATTTAGGAAATCTAAAAGAATCCTTTGGATTAATAGATGGAATATCAGAACATATAATAGCTGAAAGTGATGAAGTTTTAGCAAAGCAGCATCAAATTTCAGAAAATATTTATTTTTTAATTAAAGGCAAAGCTACATTTACCAAGTATTTTGAAACAAAATCTATAACCTTTGCAAAAATAACAAAGCCTGCAACACCATTAGGTATATCTGGACTTAATCAACCCAATAGATTTATGGGTGAAATATTTATTGAAGGTGGAACAGAATATATCTCGATAAAACTAAATGATTTAAGAGATTTACAACAAAAAAATAGTAAACTTATATCAACATTATACTCAGCCATTTCGTTTTTTTCTTTCCAATTGCTTGTCTCTTCAAGAAATTTAAACACTTTGTATAAAGATGATGAAATACAAATTTCTCCAGGCATCCCATCAGAAAAAAGTATTACAAATATACATAGAATTAAATCTGCTACTTTTTTTTCAACACTTACTGATGATGACTTAGAAAAGTTTATTAAATTAGGTAATATTAAGATGTATTCATCAAATCAATATATAGTTAAAGAGGGAGATGTTTCTAAAGGTTTAAAGATATTATTAAGTGGTAAAGTTGATGGCTTATTCCACAACTTTATTAATGGAAAAATAAGAAGAAATTTTAGAACTCTAACTAGAGCTGGTATTGCTCTAACCTTATCTTCTGGAAAAGGAGATTTTTTTAATCCATATACAATTAAATCTACTAGGGATACGAAAGTTTTACATATTTCTAACGAAGCCCTTGAAAATCTGATTATTTCTGACCCTGAATTATCAATAAAGATTTTTAAAAGACAATTGTGGCAGTTAGGACGTTTCCAACAAAGTGCAACTGGCCTAACAAAATATTCAGCAGAAAACGAATTAGAATTTGTTAATTTATTATTGAAAGATAATACCGCGAGAATACCTGCTAGTTCTAAGTTATATAGTATTCCACATTTATTGAAGAGCACTCATACTTATGCATTGGCATTTGATGTTGTTTACGAACTACTTATTAAAGGAAATGAGATAGAAAAATCATTATCTAGTTTAATAAAAGACACCTTAAATAATTTAGAAAGAGAGTCTCGTTTCCACAGCCAATTAAATATTATTTATAATAGAGTTTCAAATTCTTCTAGTAATTCAGATAAAACAAAATTAAGAGAGTTAACCAATTCAAATTTCACCAAAGCTTTTGATAATGTTAAATATGTAATTAAGGGTTGGGAAAATTTGCCAGATGAACCAACAAATATTTTTTTTTACAATCACCTAGCAGCTATAGATGATAATCAGCTTGCAAATGGACATTCATTTTCAATCGACAGTCATTTCATCAGTTCAAAAATATTACATCCAAAATATAATGATGGAGGCCAACGTATCGTTAGAACAAGTCGGAACACAGAATTTTGGAGATATAATTACTATGAAAATTTAGATTACATTTTTGTTCATACCCCAGAGTCTGATAAGTTGGACGAAAGCGAAGAGGAAAAGAAATTAAGAAAACAAAAGCTTTTTGATGAAGCACAAAAGGTATTTAATCAAAAACAACCGATTGTAATTGCCCCCGAAGGAACATCAGAAACAGAAGATAATAAAACAATAACATCTCCAGGACCATTTAAAGCTGGAGCATTTAA
The DNA here is from genome assembly GCA_902618205.1 of uncultured Pelagibacteraceae bacterium. GTDB lineage: Bacteria > Pseudomonadota > Alphaproteobacteria > Pelagibacterales > Pelagibacteraceae > Pelagibacter. The sequence goes on from CACMZL010000003.1 coordinate 125,750, forward strand.
CCTTGCATTTAAACTTAGCCCAAAACCAAAACTTATTCCAATTGCCCTTGCTAATTTTGATTATCCAGTTTCTAAAACAATATATTCAGCAGTTATTAAGGAGCCAATAACTATAAGTGATCATGTCAAAGATCCAGAAAATCAAGATGAAATGAAAAACTTCTTAGATAATTACAGAACCAAATTTAGATCCTATGTAGAAGAAGCTATTGATTTAGCTAAAAATGTTCAAGACAACATAGATAAAATAGAGAATTTGAAAACTAATGTAAATTTAGTGAGTCCAGTTGAAGAAGAGTTTGAATTAGATGTTAGAGAATTGGAACATAATTCTTTTCAACAGACAAAAACAAATAACAGTGTTGCTTTGTATGGTAGTTCAACTTTTAAAATGTGGGATAATGCCAAAAACGATTTATCAATAAATAATCTTTATAATTTAGGTTTTGGTGGCTCAACCTTAGTCTCTTGTAGAAGATATTTTGATAGATTAGTTGCTCCTTTAAACCCATCTAATCTTTTCTTTTATGCCGGAGATAATGACATTGGTTATGGAATGGATAGCGATGAATTGTTAAAAGAATTTTTATTATTTTCTAATCAAGTTGAAGAAAAACTACCAAGAGCGAAATGTTTTTTTATATCTATTAAACCCAGTCCTTTTAGGAGAGATCTTATGACAACAATTTTAGATGCTAATTCAAAGATAAAAAAACACTTAACCAATTTAAAAATGTGGGATTATATTGATATTACAACACCCATGATAAATGCAGGTTATGATAAGTTTTACGATGAAGATCCACTACATATGAACGAACTTGGATATAGTTTATTAAGTAAACTTGTAAGAGATAAAATTTACAATTAATATTTTTAATGAGTTTTAAAAAATATCTATGGAAATGTAGATTGTTAGTCCTCAATACGCCTAATTATAGTCATCCAGAATATAAAAGATCAAAAGATTTGTATCAAAAAGAAATTAAAGGCTTCCACAAAAGATATATAAAATTAGTTACAAAATTAGATAAATCAAAAAAATTTAAAGTTACTTTAATTGGTTTTGATGGCACAAAAAAAATTGAGTTAGATAAAGTATATACAAAAAAAATCTTTGATATAGTTGATAAAATGCCAATGAATAAACTAATCAAAGATAAAAAATTTAAACCATTAAATCTTTCTTTATTTTCAGATTATAAACCAGAGACAACTTTAAAGGGCTTAGGATTTAAAGATAAAGAAAAAGCATTGTTTACTGTTTCAGCCATAAAAAAGAGACCAATAAAATATCAAGTAAATGTTATTGCAACTATGCTAGGTAGGGCTAAGAATCATCCAAATAAAACAAAAGACATGAATGATGCAATAATTGTATTTAACAAATGGATGGAAAATTATAAGAAAAATAAAAAAAAATGATTGAATTTTTATTTAAAGTATCGCTTTTAATCCTTGGTTTAATAGTAATTAGGTTTGGTATAATTCAGATTAGAAAGTACAAAAAGGGAGAAATTAGATCAAAGAATAATATTTTTAGTCAAATTTCATTTTTAATTTTCTTTGCAGCAATTATAGGGTTGGTTATTTATTCAATATTAGGCTTACTTGATTAAGCTAATTTATCTCATATTATAATTTTTAAATTCTAATAAAGAGCTTGATTATGAAAAAAATTATCTTCATTTTTCTCAGTATTTTATCAATATTTAATTATGCAAACGCTAAAGATTTTTTCTTAAATATAACTGATCAAATAGTAGAAAATGAGTTTCGATTAAGCTATGGAGTTTCAGTTACTGATGTTAACAAAGATAATAAATATGATTTTGTGGTAACAGGCTTTGGTTTTAAAAATCTTGCTCTTTCTTATAAAGATGGAAAATTAATAAATATTGTAAACGAAAAAATATTTACAGATGAAGAGAGAAGAACAATTGGTGTTGCCGCATGTGATATCGATCAAGATAGCTATGAGGAAATATATTTTTTAAATACTGATACATACAGTGGATCAAAAATTTATTCTGATCGACTAATAGATTTAAATAACAATAAATTCGAAGATTTATTTGAAAAAGAAATCAATCAAAGTGAATTAAACTTAACTGCAGGTAGGTCAGTTGTTTGTGTAGATAGAAATGGTGATGGTGCATATGGTATTTATGTTGCAAATTATGGAGGTCCTACTCGATTTTATGAATTAATTAGAGATCGAATAAAAGATCAAGCTAAATCATTATCAATTGATAAAATTACTGGAGGTAGAGCTATTGTTTCAGGACATATTCTTTCGGATAGATCTGATATTTTTGCAGCAAATGAGAGAGGAGACAACTTTTTATATTATAATTCTAAAGGTTCTTTCCAAGATGTTGCTGAAGAGTATGCAGTACAAGATAGATTTGAAAATGGTAGAGGAACAGCTCTGAGTGACCTTTTGTATAGAGGAAGATTAGATATCTTATCTTCAAACTGGGATGGAATGCATAGAGCATATGTTTTAGATGGAGATAAATTTAAAGATATATCAACATCTCCATATAATGATCCTACTAAAATTAGAACAGTTATTTCAGCTGATTTTGATAATGATGGATATGATGAAATTTTCATGAATAATATTGGAGAACCAAATAAACTTTTCAAAGTTTTAGAGGGTGGAATATTTAAAGAAATTAAAATGGAAAATGGTTTAGAGACAGTTGGTCTTGGTACAGGTGCAGCTGTTGCAGATGTTGATGGCGATGGAATTTTAGAATTATTAGTTTCACATGGTGAGTCAGGGTTTCAACCATTAACTTTATATAAAGCAGATATTACAAATTTTAATTATTTACGAATTAAACCACTTAATCTGTATGGAGCTCCAGCAAGAGGGGCAACAGTAACAATGAAATCTAATAAGAGAATTCACTCAAAAACAATTGATGCAGGCTCAGGATATCTTTGTCAGATGGAACCAGTTGCTCATTATGGAATAAGAAAAGGTGAAAAAGACTTTAAAGTTGAAATTAAATGGACTGATGGATCAATAGAAACATTTGATATAGATGAATTAAATAAAACTTACGAATTTAGACAAAAATTATAGGACAATACTACTCATTATATAGTGTTGAAAAATTACAAAGCTTTTATATATCAAGCTTATGACTATTTGTTCTTTATCATTATTGGTATTATTCGTTTCAGGAATTGTAATGTATCTTTTTAGGGAACCATCTGAGGAAGAATTAAAAAAATTCAATAGTAAAACTCAAGACCGAAGTAACTGGTCAAATATGGGTTTTTAAATCATTAATTAATGTACAGTATTAAAAATATACTTAGTCTTATTATATTTATTATTTTTTTTTCAATTCCGATAAATTCAGTAAATTCTCAAGAAAAAAACTATTATCAAGATATCGTTAATGATTGGAATAAAATTTTCCCAGACAGAAATAGAAATGCAGCAGGTCCTAAATTTTTTAAATATATAATAGATAAAGATATCTCTTATGAAGATTTTGTAGAATATAATAAATTATATTGTGCGGTATCTGGTTCTTTAATAAGCCCAAATGCAGTACCGGAATATGTCTATTTAACTGAAAACAATACAGGTAAAAAGATATGTGGTGAATATTATAGATGCTGCATTCCATGTTCCTGCGATTTAATGAAATATTCAAAAACAACTAAGATGAAGCATAAATTTAAAGGTATAGAAAAAGAATTTTATGTGTTCACAATTGAAAATCCTTGTGGGAAAACAGATTTTCCTGAAAGGGTAAACAAAAAATATTTTTGTAATGGCAATGATTTAGATACGAAACAAGTTTCAGTAGTAGATGGAAAACTGGTCATTGGTTTATTACACAAAGCCAAAACATGCACTCAATATAATGTTAATGCCATAGATAGACACCAAGTTACAGGCAGATATTGTACGCTTAGAAATAATACTCCATTAGATCAGCTTCAGTCAGGCATGGGAGATATATTCATTAAACTTGCAAGATAATACCAAGATTATATATTCATCAAAATGGTATTGTATAACGAAAAAATTAAACACCTTAGTTGCTCTGATCTGAGAGTATTTTTGAAAAGATTGGTTAAAGATAAGATAGAAAAAGAGTGGACCGAGGACTTCATTGATAATATGAACCTCGTAATAATCCCAAGAATGACAATAAAAAGACGTTATGAGAATAAGGGTATAGATATGTCAAGACTGATTGATAATCCTACCTACTATCAGCATGTCAAAAAGAGTGTCGACTCCCGAGGCAATCTTGAATTTAAAGATCGATAATTTTTTTCCTATACGCCAATTTAATCCCTAGCACTGCATCCATATTTTCTATAAGCTGTTTTAAAAAAAACAAACTTAAGAGGGAAATATGAACAAATATTTTAAGATAATTGTTGTTTTATTATCGTCTCTATTTTTAAGTTTCTCAGCAAATTCAACTGAAGTAAAATTTGGACACGTAGGAAAACCTGGATCTTTATTTTCTGCATCAGTTGATCATTTTGCTAAACTTGCAAATGAGAGATTAGGCAGCAAAGGAAAAGTAACTGTTTTTGGTTCTTCGCAACTTGGTAAAGACAAACAAGGAATGCAAAAACTAAAATTAGGTACAGTTAACATGTGGTTACCTTCATCAGTAATGGCATCTATTCATGATGAGTTTGGTGTATTTGATATGCCTTTCATTATTAAAGACAGAAAACACATGAATAAAGTTGAAAGCCAAGTTTTACCAGGAATGTTTAAAAATCTTGAAGATAAAACTGGATACAAAGTTATTGCTGTTTGGGAAAATGGATTTAGACATATCACAAACAACACTAGACCAATTAACACTCCAGGTGACTTAAAAGGAATTAAATTAAGAACACCTAAATCAAAATGGAGAGTTAAAATGTTCCAATCATATGGCGCAAACCCAACTCCAATGTCTTTCTCAGAAGTATTTACTGCTTTGAAAACAGGAACAATGGATGGACAAGAAAACCCATATGCTCAAATTGCTAGTGCTAAATTCCAAGAAGTTCAAAAATATTTATCAATCACAGGTCACGTTTACACTCCTGCTTATGTAACAGTACATAAAGATCATTGGAGTAAACTACCTGCAGATGTACAAAGTATTTTAGAGCAAGCTGCTAAAGATACACAAAAATTTGTTTATGCTGAGGCTGCTAATCTTGAAAAATCTTTATTGGGAGTTATCAAATCAGCTGGAGTTCAAGTTAACGAAGCTGACAAAGGTGCTTTCATTAGTGCAAGTAAAGGAATATACGATCAATTCGCGTCAGAAGTACCAACTGGTGGTGCGTTAATTGATAAAGTATCGTCTTTAGCAAATTAACATAATTTGTAACAGGCCCTCTACCAGAGGGCCTGAAAAAAAATGACATTGCAAAAATTTATAAATTCTTACGAAAAAATATTAAAACTAATACTGTTTATAATGATGGTAGCATTAGCAGTAACAGTTTTACTTGGTGTTACTTTTCGTTTTGCTGGTAGTGCTTTAGTTTGGTATGACGAGGTTGCAGCTGTTCAACTTGCTTGGATAACTTATTATGGTTCAGCATACGCAGCTTTGAAAGGCGCTCATATAAGTGTTCCAAGTATTTTTAAAGCCTTTCCATTAGTACTTAGAAAAATTTTCTTTGTAGTCTCAAAATTAGTTGTTTATGGTTTTTTAATATTATTAGCTTACTATGGTTACTTAGTTTTAACTCTTATAACTGGAGAAACCTTAGTAACATTAGAGTGGGTTCCTCAACCTTTTGTGCAATCAGTTATTCCAATTGCATCATGTTTATTTATTTTATCTGAAACTTTAAGAATTCCCGAAGACTATAAAAATTTAGTTCTTCAAACAACAGGTGACGAGCAAACAGGAGATATTTAATGATAATTCTTACAATGTTTGCAGTTCTTCTACTTCTTTTATCTATTAATGTACCTATCGCTATTGGCCTTGCAGTAACAACAATTATTGCAATGGTTTTGAAAACTGGAACAAGTTTTCTAATTGATACGGCAATCGTTATGTTTGACGGATCAATGAAGTTTCCATTGATCGCTATTCCTCTATTTATCCTAGCTGGATCAATTATGAATAGTGCGGGTATTTCTAGAAGATTAATTGCTTTTGCTTCAGCGCTTGTTGGATTTATCAAAGGTGGTTTAAGCATGATTAACATTGCTACCTCTATGTTTTTTGCTGAAATTTCTGGCTCAGCTGTTGCAGATGTTGCTGCACTTGGATCTATTCTAATTCCAGCGATGAAGAAAAAAGGATATCCAGGTCCATTTGCTGCTGCAGTAACTTCATCCTCAGCGTCTTTGGCGATTATCATTCCACCTTCAATACCAATGATTGTTTACGCGGTAATGGCTCAAAGTTCAGTGGTTCAATTATTTGTAGCGGGAATTGTTCCAGGTGTAATAGGTGGCTTCTTCTTAATGTTAGCAGCATACATTACTGCAAGACGTAAAAACTTTCCTGTTGAGGAAACATTTAATATTCCAAATGTAAAGAAAACTGCAAAAGATGCAGCTTTAGCATTTTTACTACCTATCATTATATTAGGTGGAATTTTTGGAGGAGTTGTAACAGCAACTGAAGGAGCAGGTTTAGCAGTTGTAGCATCATTAGTTATTGGATTTATTTATAAAGAAATTGACTTTAAAAGATTATACGAGTCAGCTTGTGAAGGAGCAATTCAAACAGCTTCAGTAATGTTATTAGTGGCTGCATCTGTATTACTGGGTGAATTTTTAACAATTGAACAAATTCCACAAAAAGTTGCAGAGTCAATTATTGATTTTACAAATAATAAATATGCAGTCTTAGGAATACTTAATGTATTTCTTTTAATAATAGGTTTCTTTTTACATTCAGTTGCTGCAATAATTTTAACAGTTCCAATTGTAATGCCATTAGTTAATGCTGTAGGAATTGATCCAGTTCACTTTGGTATAATTGTGACATTAAATTTAGCAATTGGTCAACAAACACCACCAGTTGCAAGTGTTCTAGTTACGGCTTGTTCAGTTGCAAAAGCAGATATATGGGATGTAACAAGATCTAATATATCCTTTATATGTGTATTATTAGTATTGTTAATGTTAGTAACTTATGTTCCAGCTATACCAATGACTTTAGTTGAATTTTTTTATAGGAGCTAAATGAGTAAATTAATTAAAGTAAATAAAAAAAATAAACATTTAGTTGAAGTTGTTATCAATAGACCAGAAAAACTAAATGCAATGACTAAGCCAATGTGGATTGAGCTTGGCAAAGTTTTCAAAAAGTTATCTAAGAATAAAAATTTAAGATGCATCATTATAAGAGGAGAGGGTGGTAAATCTTTTTCACCAGGAAATGATATTGGAGAATTTAAAAAACAAAGATCTTCATCAAAATTAGCAAAATCTTACGGTAAATTTTTACACGGAACACTTGGAGCAATTTTTGATTGCCCAATACCAACAATTGCTTTGATTGAAGGAATATGTGTTGGTGGTGGATTAGAAATAGCAGGATGTTGTGACATTAGAATTTGTGGTAAAAGTTCTAGGTTTGGAGTTCCAATTAAAAGATTAGGCTTAACAATGGCTGCAAAAGAACTTGAGGTACTTTTAAAAGTAACCAATTACACGACTGCAATGGAAATATTATTTGAAGGAAGAGTATTTGGAGCTGATGAAGCGTTTCAGAAGAGGCTAGTTAATAGAGTAGTTAATGATAAAGATGTTGAAAAAGAAGCCTATAAATCAGCTGAATTAATTTGCGAAGGTGCTCCAAAAGTTGCAAGGTGGCATAAGCAATTTGCAAGAAACATCTTAAAAAATGGAAAAGTCACAGAAAAAATAAATAATCTTGGTTACAAATGCTACGATACACAAGACTTTAAAATTGGATATCAATCTTTCTTAAATAAAACAAAACCAAAATTCAAAAATAAGTAATAGATGACTGCATCATTAAAAGGCATTCGTGTACTTGAGATGGCACAAATAATGGCTGGTCCCACTTGTGGACTGTTATTAGCTGATCTTGGAGCAGAGGTAATTAAAATAGAAAAGACACCTGGAGGAGATGATACCAGAAACTTCTTGCCACCAGAAATTAATGGAGAGTCTGCAGCCTTTATGATGATGAATAGAAATAAGAAAGGTATTGCATTAAATTTAAAAGACAAAGATGGAATTCAGATATTTAAAACGATGGTAAAAAATTCTGATGTGGTTTTGGAGAATTTTAGAAAAGGGACATTAGAAAAATTAGGAGTCGGATATGATGTTATGTCAGAAATTAATCCTAAAATCATTTTATGTGAAATATCTGGATACGGTAGAACTGGTCCTTATGCAGATAAAGGAGGATTTGATCTAGTCGCGCAAGGAATGAGTGGATTAATGAGTATTACTGGCGAAAGCAAAGATAAACCACCAATGAAAGTAGGTGCACCTATTACTGATATAACAGCTGGTTTACTTGCGGCTAGTGGAATTTTAGCAGCATTAGTTCATAGAGAAAAAACAGGTGAAGGACAAAAAGTTGATACTTCTTTATATGAAGCTGGTATTGTTCATACTTACTGGCAGTCTGCTATTGCAGGTGCAACTGGAGAGTCGCCTGGACCTTTAGGATCAGCACATCCTTTAACAGCTCCTTATCAAGCATTTAAAACAAAAGATAAATGGATTACTGTAGGTGCTTCAAATCAAAACACTTGGTTGATGTTACTTAAAGCAATTGGTCGTGAAGACTTGCAAGAAAATGAAAAATTTACATCAAATTTAAATCGAAAACAAAATTTAAAAGAATTAGTTGATATTCTTAACGAAGAACTAATAAAAAAAACTTCTAGTGAATGGTTAAAAATCTTTGATGATAATGGATTACCATGCGGACCTATTAACTCTATAACAGAAATGTTTAAAGATCCTCAAACAATTGAAAGAGAAATGGTTATAGAAGTAGATAATAAAAAAGCTGGTAAAAGTACAGCTATTGGTATGCCAATTAAATTTTCAAAAAGTAAAACAGAAAAATCAAAAGGTGCTCCAAACTTAGGAGAACATTCAAAAGAAGTTATGCAAATCTTTGGTTACAAAGATGACCAAATTGAAGATTTTTATAATAGAAAAGTAATTCTTTAATTAACAGTTTCAAAAATTTTAAATAATAATTCTGAGACGTGCTTACCTTTTTTCTCAGATAAATCAGATATTTGATGTCTGCAGCTCGTACCATTTGCAACTATAAAATCTTTTTCATCACTATTATTGATTGCAGGTATTAAAGAAAGATTAGCCATTTTTTTTGATACTTCATAAGTCTTACTGTCATATCCAAATGAACCAGCCATACCACAACAACTAGACTCTATCATTTTATTGTTAATGTTTAATTCTGATAAAAGATTAGTTAGACCCTTCATTCTATCTTGTGATTTTTGATGACAGTGTCCATGAATTAATACATTTTGATCAAACTTATTAGCTTTAATATTATTGTTATTTCTTATTTGTTCTAAAATAAATTCCTCAAGTAGATAAAATTTATTTTTAATTTGTTCTCTATTATTTACATTTTTTAAAGTCTGATACTCATCATTAAACGTTAATAAACAGGATGGCTCAATACCTACAACTGGTAAATCAATGTAATTATTTTGAATAACGTAATCATTAAATCTATTTAGCTCTTCAGAAGCCTTGTCTAATTGACCGTAAGATATATAAGTTCTTCCACAACAAAGGGGTCTCTTTAATTTATCTTGACCAAAACTTGGTATTACTGCCTGATAACCAAATTTATTTAATACTTTAATTGCATAAACTAAATTTTCATTTTCAAAATTAATATTAAATGTATCTGCAAACAAAATTACTTTATTTTCTGATACTGTTTGACTGTCGTAAATTTCTCTTAATGCATTCTGGTTTTGAACTTCAGGCATAGACCTTGCTGTTGCAAAACCAAACTTTTCAACAATTGATGAAATTAGTGGTAAGTTTTTAATCTTATTGAATATAGGAGCAGCAATTTTTAATAACCAAATAAGTCTTGGCATATCTGAGATAACTCTATCTTTAATTCGCATACTAAATTTTTTATAGTAATGAGAAAGAAACTCAGATTTCATCTTAGCCATATCAACCGACATAGGGCATTCTCTTTGACAAGCTTTACAGCTCACACATAACTCCATAGTTTCATACATTTCTTTTGATGCAAATGAACCCTCTGGAAGTTGATTAGATAAAGCTAATCTTAAAGTATTTGCTCTACCTCTGACTAAATCTTTTTCTTCTTTAGTTACTCTGTATGACGGACACATCACACCAGAATCTAATTTTCTACAAGCTCCATTGTTATTACACATCTCAACAGCATCAGAGAACTGGCCCCAGTTTGACCAATCATAATGTGTATCTATATTTTCTGTTTGATAACCTGATTTGTATCTCATTAAAGATCTATCATTTGATTTAAACGGTCGAACAATTTTACCTGGATTTAAAAGGTTTTTACTATCGAACGTATCTTTTATTTCTTCAAATGCATTTGTGATTTTTTTACCAAACATCATTTCATGAAATTCTGATCTAACAATTCCATCACCATGCTCACCAGAATGAGAACCTTTATAATCTTTAACCATTTCAAAAGCTTCTTCAGATATGGATCTCATGTTTTGTATATCTTTGTCTGATTTCATATTTAAAACTGGTCTTACATGGAGAGTTCCAACAGATGCATGTGCATAAAACATTCCACTTGTTCCATATTTTTTAAATATTTCTTTTAATCTAGCTGTGTAGTCAGCTAAGTGTTCTAAAGAAACTGCACAATCTTCAATGAAGGCAACTGGTTTTCTATCACCTTTCATTGACATCAAAATATTTAATCCAGCTTTTCTTATTTCAAAAACCTCTTTCTGTTCTGAAAGATCTGAATAATATGAAAATTCGTTTTTTTTGTTTTGGTTTAAAACTAAATATTCTAGATCCTTTATTTTCTTTTCATATACACTTTTCTCGGTATCAATAAATTCTACCATCAAAACAGCTTCAGGATTTCCTTTAATGTATTTTTTTATACCCCCAGCATACATCGGGATTTCTTTCGCTAAATTTAATAAATTTTGGTCCATCAACTCAACGCAAGTTGGTTTTAATTTCACAATCTCTTTTGATAATTCCATTGCTTGATGAAAATTATCAAAGTAACAGACACCTAAAATTTTATTCTTTGGTATTTCTGATAATTTTAATTTTATTTTATTAAATAAAGATAATGTTCCTTCAGAACCAACAAGAAGATTTGATGAGTTGAAGCCTTCAGGATTAATTAAATCAATGTTATATCCTCCAACTCTTCTTTGTGTTGTTGGCCAATTAGCATCAATTTCGCCTCCAACCTGTTGTCTCACATCTATGAATTTATCTATGATTTTATAGAGTCTATCTTGATTGTTCTTTGTAGCTAAATAATTCTTATTTATTTGATCAAAATTAAATATAGAGCCATCATCCAATATTGCTTCAATAGCTAATACGTTATGAACCATGTTGCCATAATATAAAGATCTTGATCCGCAGGAATTGTTAGCTGACATTCCTCCAATAGTTGCTCTACTACTTGTTGAGACGTCTACTGGAAACCAAAGTCCATGAGGCTTCAAATAAGCGTTTAGATGATCTAATACGACACCTGGTTGAACCCATACATATTTTTCTTCAACATTAAGTTCTAAAATTTTATTTTGATGTTTGCTGTAATCGAGTACAACACTTTCGCCAACAGTCTGACCACATTGAGAACTTCCACCTCCTCTCGCTAATAGAGGTACAGAATTCTTTTGCGAATATTCCATTAAATTTAATACATCATTGGTATCTTTTGGAAGAACTACACCAAGTGGTTTAATTTGATATACAGAAGCATCGGTACTGTATCTTCCACGTGAGAATTCATCGAATAAAGTTTTTCCATTAACTTTACTACTAATTTCTTTACCAATTTTTTGTATCTGATCTGAATTAAACCGCATAAAACTTAATTAAAGGTTTATTTATTTTTGTAAACCAGTTTACCGAACTTTTTTAACGCGGCCTGTGAAATCTCTAAACCTAAACCAGGTTTTTCATTTAAATGTATCCATCCATCACTCATTTTGTGTGGATTTTCAAATAATTGAGCTTGAAGAGGATCTCTTTCATCATCAAATGACTCAACAATTCTCCCAGCTGGAGTTGATGCTACTAATGGAGCATGAATATAACAATCATGATGTGGAGCTACATCTATATGATTTAATTCACACAATGCAGAAAGTTTTTTTCCATTAGTAAAACCACCAAACATTGTGCAATCAAATTGTAAAATTTGTATTGCCTCTTCTTCAATCATGGACCTACATCCATAAATAGTTATTTCACTTTCACCACCTGACAATGGAATTTTGGTTTGCTTTGATAAAAGTTTTAAAGTTCTTCTATCATCTTCCCATCTAACTGGTTCTTCAATCCATGTAGGATTAAATCTCTCAAATTCTTTTATACCTTCAATTGCAGTTTTTAGATCCCATGCTCTATTGACATCAATCATTAAACCTTTTTGATCTCCTATTTCATCTCTAATAATCTCTAATCTCTTAGCATCTTCTTTGATACTAAGTCCTCCAACTTTAACTTTAAAACTTTGATGACCGATATTTAATAATTTTTGAATTTCATCTCTTAATTCTTTTTCATCTTTACCATCTCTGTAGTAAGCACATGTAACATAAACAGGAATTTTATTTCTGTATCCACCAAATAATTTATACAATGGGATGTTTGAAGCTTTTCCTATCAAATCCCAACACGCAATATCTAAAGCTGCTGAAATTCTGATTAATGCTTCTCTGCTCCAGCCTTTTTCGCTACTGGTTCGAGTATCAGTTAATTTGAAAATTTTTTCATAAATTTTTTCAGAACAAAATGGATCTTCTCCAATTATTAAATCTTGTAAGCCATTTGAAAATGGTTTGATGATAGGAGCTATATCAGTGTAGCTTGTTGCTAAACCAAATCCTGAATGACCATCTTTAGTTTTAATTTTAATTAAGAGTTCATTAGCGGTTGGTACAATAAAGTGACTAACCCAATGTGGTTTTACTTCATCTGGATTATTAAGAACATAAACCTCTAAGCTTTCAATTAAATTACTACTATTTGTCATACATTATAAATTTGCTTATATAATTTCTTTAGCATATACAGCGGTATGGCAATTTCAAATAATATAAGACCTGGTCGACATTTTTTGCAAATTCCAGGACCAACAAACGTTCCAGATAGAGTTCTAAGAGCTATGGATTATCCAACTATAGATCATAGAGGTCCAGACTTTGCTGAATTAGGATTAAGAGTTTTAGATCGAATAAAATTAATTTTCAAAACTTCTGAACCTGTAATAATTTTTCCGGCTTCAGGAACGGGTGCTTGGGAAGCTGCACTTGTAAACACTTTAAGTGCTGGAGATAAAATCTTGATGTTTGAAACTGGACATTTCTCAACTCTTTGGTGGGATATTGCTCAAAAATTTAAAATTGAAGTAGACTTTGTTGAAGGTGATTGGAGAACAGGTGTTGATCCAAACATCGTTGAACAAAAACTAAAAGAAGACAAAGATAAAAAAATTAAAGCAGTTTGTGCTGTACATAATGAAACTTCTACAGGTGTTACAAGTAGAATTGGAGAAATTAGAAAAGCTATGGATAATGCGGAACATCCAGCTTTATTATTTGTTGATACGATATCTTCATTAGGCTCTATTGATTATAGACATGAAGAGTGGAAAGTTGATGTAACTGTTGGTGGTTCTCAAAAAGGATTACTATTACCACCAGGACTTTCTTTTAATGCAATAAGTTCTAAAGCTTTAGAAGCGTATAAAACATCTGAATTACCAAAATCTTACTGGGATTGGGGACCGATGTTAGAAAACAATAAAAAAGGTTACTTTCCTTACACACCAGCCACAAATTTATTTTATGGTTTAGATGAAGCAATTAACATGCTGACCGAAGAGGGTTTGGATAATGTTTTTAAAAGACACAAAAGATTTGCAGAAGCCACAAGAGTTGCAGTTAACTCGTGGGGATTAGAAATACTTTGTAAAAACCCTGAAGAATACTCTGATTCATTAACAGCAGTAATGGTTCCAGATGGTCATGATGCAGATTTTTTAAGAAAAACTATTTTAGATCACTATAATATGTCATTAGGTACAGGACTTGCAAAAGTTGCTGGTAAAATTTTTAGAATTGGTCACTTAGGTGATTTTAACGAACTAATGTTAGCTGGAACGTTGGCAGGTGTTGAAATGGGTTTAATGAAATCTAAAATACCTTATAAAAAAGGTGGAATACTTAAGGCCCTTGAGTATCTTTGTTAATCAGTCAAGTTACAAATCATGCTTGATTTTTGCATCATAGGATCAGGAATTTCTGGATCAACGATAGCAAACTTATTAAATAAAAAATATTCCGTTGCAGTTTATGATAAAGCAAGAGGTTATGGTGGAAGAAGTTCGTTTAAAAAATACAAAGATAAAGTTGGATTTGATCATGGACTTCAATATATCTCTCCAAAATCTAAAAAATTTAAAACATTTACTAATCAACTTATTAAGAAAAAAATTTTAAAAAAGTGGGAAGGAAATCATTTATTTCTGCATAAAACGGTTAAAGAAATTAAAAATCATTTAAAATTAATTGGAACAAAAGGAAACAACTCTATTAGCAAATATTTATTAAAGAAAATTAAATGTAATTTTGAACATGAACTTACAAATATAAATAGATTAAATGATCATTGGGAATTAACATTTAAAAATGATGTAAAACAAATTTGTAAAAATCTTATTTTGACTTGTCCATTTCCTCAAAGTAAGAAATTAGGACAAAAATATTTAAATAAATCCTATTTAAATCAAAAAGTTAAAATGGATGCTAATTTAACAGTTATGATTGTCACTAATAAGCTTAAACAATCAAATAGTAGTTATTTTTTTAATGATGATATGCTTGGTTGGGCTGCATACGAAAATAGTAAGAAAAGATTTAAATTTAAGTATGATTTATGGACACTTCAAAGCACATACAAATATGGTAATAAATTCACTAAAGATTATAGAAACAAAAGAAAATACTACACAAATCAACTAGTTAAAAAATTTGAAAAATTAACAAAGTTAAAAATCAAAAAAATTCATCACTCAAGAATTCATGGCTGGATGTATTCTTCTAATTCAAAGCCACTTAAACAATTATCTTTATGGAATAAGTCAATAAATTTAGGTTTGTGCGGTGATTATTTTGGAGGACCAAGATTAGAAAATGGGTGGCAAAGTGCACACGATTTACACAGTAAAATACGATATGGTAAATAAATGAAAATTATATTTTCGATAGTAATTTTACTTTTTTCATCATCAATTAGTTTTTCTAAAAATACTGATATTATCCATGACTTTAAAATTACTTTTGATTGTAAATTAGAAAAAATAATGATCAAAAATAAAGATTTTAATTATCAAACTTTTACTGCAGACAATATTGAGGTAGATAAAAAAAAAGTTTTAAAAGTTGTAGCAGCACAACCAAGTAAGCTTACTATTAATGGTTTATCAGAATTTATAGATACTTATTCAGATATTAGTAAAGATGATGTTAGAATTGCTAAAAACGACACCATTTTATTTAAAAATATAGATAAAGAAAAAAAATACTCAGAGTCAGTCTTTTTAAATAGATCAACTGGTGAATTAATTCATGAAGTCACTAAAAACATGAATACTAAAGATAATGAAAAATATATCTCTTTCTTTGGTTGTAATAATAAATGGAAATCCAATAATTAATAATTTCAAAGGGTTGTAAGATCTAATTTTTGATAACCTAATCTTTCATTACCTTTTTCAGTAACAAGATAAGTTTCTACAAAATCTATGCTAATGCACTTATTAAAAATCAATTTTCTCATAAAATTTACACCATTCTTTAGCATACTCCATATCAGGAGTTATTCCTAAGTCACTATCTCTCCAAGGTGTTTCGTCATAAAGTTCAAAAATTCTTATTTGAGCGTTATCAATTATTGCTCCTCCCCCAAACCAATATTCTCTATTTTGAGCAAAATAAATATTATTTTGTTTAATAAACTGACATTCTTCTGCAATTGAAATAAAGTTATAAACTATAGAAATTTCTTTAATATCTTTTGAATTTTTTTTTCTTTCCCAAATCCTATCTCCTCTTTCAAAACTTTGAATATAAATCCAATTACCATTGTCTATTTTGTAAATCGCTTTTAAATTTTCTTTTTTAAAAGGTATTTTAAAATCATCAGCAATCAGAGTGTTGTTTACTATTAAAAAAAATAAAATAAGACTTATAAATACCTTCATTATTTTACAGTAACGAATAATTAAGGCTTATTTTTGAATTCATTCTTATTATTAATTTTTCACCCAATGGCTCAATGCAAGACTACTTTAAAGAAAAAATCTCAAAACATTACAATTGAAAACTTAGTTTTAGTTTGTCAGAAGATGCTTAAAAATAGATAAATTAATTTATTAATATTTTTTGCCAACAGTGTGCAAAAATAACTATAAATTTGATGATTTTGTTAAAAATATTTCTTCAGATATTAAAATAAATAATACTTCAAATCATAGTTTATTTCTGTTTAAATAACCAATGTCACAATTGTGGGACAAGTACAGCAGAGCAGATAAACAGACTATTGTGATTATCGCTGTATTAATTTTAAGTGCAAAATTATGTATTGCAGATGGACATTTTTCTCAAGTTGAGGAGGATGAAATATTAAAAATAATACCGCATGAAAAATATCAAAGAAGTTTATTAATTGATATTTTAGAAGAAGGTGCTGCAGACAAAACCCCTATTCAAGAAGATGCTAGAAGATTAAAAAAACTAATTGGTCCGCAAAACAAACCTTTTTTGGAATTTATAATTGCTGTGCTTTATAGATTAGCTGAAGTAGATCATGTTATGAGCGAGGAAGAATTAAGAGATATTCAAATTGTTGCAGTTGAATTTGGTGTTGTAAGAGCACCTTTAATGAAACAAATAAGAACAATAGCACTAAAATTTAAAAAAAAACTTAATATTGTGTAATGGTAAATCTTAATAATATTTTTAATAAATTCTATCCAAAGGCTACAACTTCTCCTGCTGGTAAAAAACTTATATATATGGCATGGGCAATCGAAATAACAGTTGCAATGGTTGGGTTTACAATTGCATATTTCATGGTCCAGCTTGGAAGAGAAGAAACTCTTAAGGCTACAAGTCAAGAAACATCTTCTAATGTTGAATATTACATAATTGGTCTAGCCTTTTTTGTTGTTGGTCTGATGGAATTAACAAAGATACCTCTGGCAACTGCTCTTTACTATGCTGCTAGAACATACTGGAAAATTATTTTTTTTATTGCGCTAATTGCAGTTAATTTTTCAACATTTGAAACTATAATCCAAGGATTTGAATTGTCTTATAACAAAAGACTTGAAGTTGTTAATATTGAAAGAAATAAATTAGAAAAACTAAGAGATGAATTAAAAACTTTAGGAACTCCAGAAATACTCGAAAATAAACTATCGCAAGAAATAAATGAAATACAAGATAAAATTAATAACCTAAACTCTGAAATTTCAAAGATAAAAATAGAGGAGAATAATGCTTTATCACAATTAGAAAATGAAAATGCAACAGCCAATCCAAAAAAAGATGCTTTAGAAAAAAAATTAGAAAGAGAATTAAACACTTTAAATTCTTATAGAGATGAAAAATCAAAACAATTATTGGCTCTTCAAAGTATAAAATCTGATTTTACTGGTAGAAAAAGAAGAGCTATTAGAGAAGAAATTGCAAATATAGAAGAAAATATCAAGTCTCAACAAAAATTAATAAGAAATATTGAGGACAAAATAGAGAATATATCAGGAAATATACAATCTCAAAACATACCTAAAATTAATAAAATTAAAAATGAAAGCACTATAAGAATAAATGAGATACGAAATCAAATCACTCGTATTACAAATACTGAATTAAATCCAAAACAAAACGAGAAGTCCAGGTTAGCAGAAAACGAAACGTCAAATAATGAAAAAATTGAAAATATACAAAAACAAATTGATGAACAAAGAAAAATTGTAATAGATAAAGCATCTTCCAACCAAATTTATAGACTTGCACTCATGATTAAGATTGGACCTGGTCAATGGTTCTTTGATGAGGAAGTTAGTGAAGACATATCAGAAGCAGAGTTAACAAAAGAGGATATAGATAAAGCTTTTTGGTTATGGTTTGGTTTTTTAGCATTTATTATTTCAATAATAGGAACACTTGTAGCATTTGCTGGCCTTCATCTGATGGACGAAAGAATGCATGAAATAAGAAATAAACCAATTATAAGAAAAAATACTTTTTTTTACAGATTTTCAAAAATGTTTGTTTTAATTAACAGATATTTAGCAAGTTTAATAACTTCAACTTTAAAACCAAAGACTATCGAAAAAATTGTTGAAAAGAAGGTAAAAGTGGAGGTTGAGAAGCCAGTTTATGAGGAAAAAATAGTTTATCAAAAAGTTGAGGTTCCTAAAGAAGTTACAAGAAAAGAAATAGTTCACGTGCCTCTCTGGACACAGGATCCAGATTTATTAAGTAAACAGATTGACCCATCTTTCGTTGAAAAACCTTCAAAAAAAAAGAAGTAATAAATGAGTAAAGAGCAAGTTAACTTTACAGAACATAATTATGATCCATTAAATAGCGCAATTGAAGAGTCTATCAGAGCACAAAGAGCAAAATCATCTTGGATGTTTGCTAAAGTATTTGCATTAGTTTTAGTTAGTATTGGAATATTAGCTTTATTGTTAGCATGGGCATATAATATATATAAAAGACCAAATCCAGAAATAGTAAGAAAAATAAATGAAGTTGATCGAAAATTTGAACAAAGTAAAAATATAGATAAGAAGCCTGAAAAAATTGTTGATGGTCAAATTATAAAATATAATTCAGAAACATTAAGATTTCTTACTGCACAATCAGGTGATTATTCTATATTTACTCGTATAACATATGAGACTACGAAAGATTTATTAGAGGGCAATGAACCAAAAAAAATAGAATGCTATATTGCTAAAGGTAATACAAATTTTGAATACGAAAAACCCGTTGAAGCCCAAAGAGATGCATTAAAGATACTAAATTTAACCCATTCAGATGCTAAAAAATATCAAAAATTTTGTAAGTATAATGTTAGATAAGTTTAATTAAATTTAAAGTGATCTTGATTTTTGAAAATCTCTTAAGTTATTCCATTCATTCCAAAAAATCTTGTTTTCAAGCAAATTTAATATCTGATTATCTGAAACTAGTCTTTGAAAAAACTTAACACTATGAACTTCCATCTCATAACTCATAAAATCAATTTTTTTTACTTTACCATAAACTTGTAAATCATAAAAATCTACATTAGCTACAAATAATTTATCTGATCTCAATCCCAATTCAGAAAATTTGTCTAGAATTTTTTTTAAATCTGGAAGGTTACTAATATTTTTTATAAATATTGTTTTTCTATATTCATCGTCTCTATTGATACTATCAGTACAAAAATAATAATTTTTCTCATTTGTAAAAGTTTCTGCAGTCATGCATCCCGATAATTTACCAATAGCAACAATCTTTTTGTTATATACTTCACTCTCTTTTATATCATTAACTAAAAATTCTATTTTATCAAATTCAGACCATGATTTAATTTGATACTCATTTTCATTAATACTTTTGAAATTATAAAAATTATTTAGCTTAATATTTAGATTATCGATATCTTTTTTTAATACATTAATTTCTTTTATAGCTTCTTTTTCTGATTTTTTCCGGACAAAATTAAAAGGCGAATCCAAACAAATTGGTGAATCTGTTTTTAAAAAATCCATGCAAGTAATTGTTTTTTTTAATTTTTCAGCTTTTTTTTCTTGGTGAGAGTCATATATATTAAATAAAATTATTATTGCTATAACTCCTAAAAAATATTTCATTCTAAAGAACCACTAAATCTAATTTTTGTTTACCCATTCTTTCATTTCCCTCGTTTGTTACAAGAAATGTTTCTCCTAAATTCATTGCTAATTTATTTTCAGAATCCATCAATATCATGTGCATGAAGAAGACGTTACCTGGTTCTATGATGTAAGGATTGCCAGTATAAAGCATTGGCCAATCCATCCAATTTGGAGAAAAAGTTGCACCCAAGGAGTACCCACATGCATTCATTCTTGAATTTTTAAAGCCAAGATCATCAAAAGTTTTTGCATGAACATCAAAAACTTCTCCAATTTTATTCCCAGGCTTTAATTTCTTTTCACAATTTGTAAGAGCTTCAACACAAGCTTCATGCATTTTATGATGTTTTGGATCTGCTTTTCCTATGGGTATTGTTCTAAACATTGCTGAATGATAGTGCCTATAGGTTCCAGCCCATTCAATGGTTAACTGATCTTGATTATTAAGTATTTGTTTTTCTGCTTGATATCGACAGAGTAGGGCATTCTTTCCAGACCCTATAATAAATTCATTAGCAGGATAATCTCCACCTCCTTCAAATATAACTCTATTCATTTCAGCTAAAATTTTAGACTCACTTACTCCAGCTTTTGCATGCTTCCAAACTTCATCCAAAGCCTTGTCAGCTAAATTTGCTGCTTTTTTTACATAACTAATTTCTTCATTAGATTTAATTACTCTTAGTTTTGTGATTAATTCTGACTTATCCTCAATTGAACAATAGTTTTCTAATACTGTGTTAAGTCTTAATGCATTTCTTCCTGTAAGACCGTAGGCTTCATATTCAACGCCAATTTTTTTTCCTTTTAAGTTTAATTCATCTAAAATTATTTTGAGATCATCTGCAGGATTAGCACCATCTTTATCAACCCAAATTCTGATATCACTAATATTGGATGTGTTTTGAGCTTGTCTTAGATCAGGGGCTCTAGTTAATAATATTACATTACCTTTTTGATCTAAAACTAATGCTTGAAAAAAAACATATCCGAAAGTGTCGTAACCAGTGAGCCAATACATAGACTCCTGTCTAAACATGATAAGAGCATCTACACCCTCATTTTTCATAGAATTTATTGTCTTTTCTTTTCTATTTGAGAATTCTTCTTTACTAAAATGAAGACCCATTAACGAATGTTAACACTAACGGAACCAATTTTATCAACTGTTCCTTTGTATAATCCTTTTCCTTTAAAGGGAACTACTCCCACAGTTGAGCCTGTGAAAACATAAAAATCTTTATTTAAGTTAATCTTTTCTTTCTTAACTTTATTTAAAACAAATCTTAAAGAATTTAATGGGTTAATATAAACAATATTTGTATTTCCGCTTACTTTTACTCCATTTTTTTTACTTACTAATGAAGTTTTTAAATTATTTAAATTTAATTTTTTAAATTTTGTTTTTCTTCCAACAACAAACTTTATGTTGAACCCAAAATCTCCACAAATATCTCCCAAATATGTAAATTTTTTATTTCTTTGTCTAAATCCAACTATTTCAAAACAAGGTCCCATATATTTAATAAATTTAGTGACATTTGATTTTGTAACTTTACCTTTAAAATCAAAGAAAGATTTCTTAATAAAATAATAAACTTCAACCTCTATACCTTTAGTGTGTTGATTAATTTTTACATTTTGACCAGATTTAACTAACCTTTTTTTAAAAACTTTAGCTGTAAAAGGTTCTTTTTCCTTTAATTTTTTTAAAGCTTGAATTCCAGTTCCACCTGCTTTTATTCCAATTGTTTCATCTTTAATTTGATCTTCACACAATTTCCTAAGTTTGTTAGCTAAATTAATATTTTTACAATATTTTACCGGGATAGGGTTGATGACTGTATTTGTGTTGAAAGCTTTTACAAGTCTTCCAGCGATACGATTAATTTCATTTTTCATAGCCAGAACTTATTGAAGAATGCTCATTGGATCAAGTCTAGTTTGAAACCAATTTATCCTAAAATCTAAATGAGGCCCGGTTGATCTTCCAGTGGATCCAACAGTTCCAATAATATCTCCTTGTTTAACTTCATCACCAACTTTAACCATTACATTTTCTAGATGTGAATATATCGTTGAAATTCCATGTCCATGGTCCATTATTACAGTACCACCTGTATAATAAAGATCATCTTCTGCCATAGTCACTATTCCAGTTCCAGATGATTTGATTTCAGTTCCTTGTTTAGCTGCAATATCAATTCCATAGTGAGGCCATTTAGGTTTGCCATTAAGAATTCTTTGGCTACCATAAACTCCACTAATTATTCCTTTAACTGGCATAATAAATTGTTCAGTAAAGAAAGTTAAATCTGAATTAATAGCTCTTGCTTTTCCAATTCTTCCATTTTCTTCTTTAATTCTTTTATAAACAGATTCTGGTGGTGTAACTTTATTTTCAGGCAGACCATCTATTCTTTGAATATTATATTTTCGCTTAAAAACTTTTTTTATAACTTTATTTTTTTTACCATTGTTTAATTCAGTAATGGCTACATCGAATTTTCGATCTCTATCAATTCCAAATACAAAATATCCATCCTCAGATACTTTAACTTGTGTTTTATCTACAAATACCTTTGACCCAGCTTCTGCTTTACCTAAAATAAAATGTCCTTGTAAAAATTTACCTTGAAACTCTAAAGCATGAGAGTGTGTAGAAAATATAATTGCTAAAAAAAGCAACAATTTTTTCATTATTTTGCTGTCCAACCTCCATCAATCACAATTGATGTCCCGGTTATCATACTTGCAGCATCTGAAGCTAAAAAACATACTGCTGTAGCAACATCAGACTCTGTTGCAACTTTTCCCATGGGTATATTGCTTAAAGCAAGCTGTTTAAATTTTTTATTTTTAAAGAATTTTTTAACCATTGGGGTTTCAACAAATGTAGGTGCAACGGTGTTTACTCTAATATTTTTTGTTGCAAGTTCAACTCCCATTCCTTTTGTTAATCCCTCAATTCCAAATTTTGTCATGTTATAAATATTTCTACCTGACATACCAACATGCCCTAATTGTGAGGACATATTAATTATAGATCCACCTTTTTTTTTATTTTTTAACATTTTTAGGACTACTAATTGCGCAACATTGAATGCTGCTTTCATATTTAAATCGACAAGATAGTTCATACTTGATTGTTTGATTTTTTCAAAAGGTTCAGGAATGTTTGTACCTGCGTTATTTACAAGAATATCAACTTTCTTAATTTTTTTTAATTTAGAAGAAAGATCCTCATAATCCATAATATCGCAAGTTATTTTAGTTAATTTTCCTTTAACTTTTTTTATATCTTTTTGAAGCTTGTCAAGATCAGAAGTAGTTCTACTTACTCCAATTATAATTGCACCAGCTTCTGCAAGAGCAATAGAGCATGCTCTACCAATACCTTTTCCCGCACCTGTTACTAAAGCAACTTTATTTTTTAAATTAATTTTTTTTAAGTACATTTATAAAAATAGTTTTACGTCTGTATATATTAGCTCTATAGCAACAAATAATATTGCTAATAATCCAACCCATCCTATCCATTTATACTTTTTAATCCAGCCAGATATCAATGTTGCTGCAGTAGCCATTAAAACTATTGATAAAACTAGACCAAATATCAATAACATGTAATGATCTCTAGCCGCTCCCGCTACTCCTAATACATTATCTAAACTCATTGTTACATCTGCTAGAATTACAGTTGTTATTGCCTTCATGAATGAACTGTTATCTACTTTTTTTACATTTTCTTCAGCATTACCATTCATTTTAATTACATCCACGTAAAGTCTGTAACATATATAAAGAAGTAATATTCCACCTATAAGTCTAAGTCCTGTGATTTGTAATAGATAAGCAGTTATTAGTGTAAATATAATTCTTAAAACTACTGCTGCTCCAATTCCCCAAAAAATAATTTTTTTTCTTTGCTCGGTTGGAAATTGAGAAGCAACCATCCCAATTATAATTGCGTTATCTCCTGCTAAAACTAAATCGATAAAAACTATTTGAAAAAAAATTACTATTTGTTCGGTCATCTTCTACTATCCTCAATTATCATATCAGCTGCTTTTTCCGCAATCATTATTGTCGGTGCATTTGTATTTCCTGATGTGATATGAGGCATAACAGAGGCATCTACAACCCTTAAATTTTCTAGTCCGTGAGCGACTAATCTATCATTAACAACAGCATTTTCATCTTTACCCATTCTACATGTGCTCACCGGATGGAATATAGTATTCGCAAATTTTCCAGCTTCAGTTGCTAATTCTTCATTATCAGTAATATTGATTCCCGGTCTAAGCTCTTCAGGTTGATAATCTTTATAAGCTTTAGATTCCATAACAATTTTTCTTACAATCTTTAATGCTTTTCCAGCAATCTCACGATCTTCATCGGTAGATAAATAATTCATTTTTATTTTTGGTGAAACTCTGGTGTCAGGAGATTTTAATTCTATAGATCCTCTGCTTGTTGGTCTTACATTTGTAATTGTTGGAGTAAACGCTGGAAATTTATGTAAAGCTGATTTTCCTAAAAGATCGGTACTTGCTGGTGAAATATGAAATTGAAGATTTGGAGTTTCTAAATGTTCATCACTTTTAACAAAACCACAAACATAACTAGCACCAACTGTTAGAGGTCCTTTTCTTAAGAGAAGAAACTTTAAACCAGACAACATTTTTTTAGTAAAGCTGTAGTAAATATCATTTAAAGTTTCCAAATTTTTAATTTTATAAACAGGCCTTAGCATTAAATGATCAGTTAGATTTCTCCCAACTCCTTGATGATCTTTTAATACATTAATATTATTTTCTTTTAGAAGTTCTCCTGGACCAATTCCTGATGCTTGTAATATATGAGGCGAGCCTATTGTACCTGCGCTTAATATAATTTCTTTATTAGTTTCAACTGAAAATTCTTTTCCCTCTATCCAATAATTTACTTTTTTTGCTTTATTATTTTCAAATTCTATATTTTTAATGTGAGCCTTAGTAATAATTTTTAAATTTTTTCTACTCTTAACTGGATTTAAATAACCTACAGCTGTACTACATCTAAAGCCATTTTTAATCGTAAATGGAAAATATCCCATACCTTCATTATCACCGTTGTTAAAATCTTCAGTTCTTTTATAGCCATGCTCTTCAGCAGCTTCTAAAAATAGATCAAGAACTTTAAATGTTGCTCTAATTTTCTCAACTGCGATAGGCCCTCCAGAACCATGAAATTCATTTTCTCCAAATTGAAAATTTTCAGATTTTTTAAAATAAGGAAGAACATCATCCCATGACCAACCAACATTACCTAGTTGTCTCCAATAATTATAATCATTAGATTGACCTCTGATGTAAAGCATTCCATTGATAGAGGAGCTTCCGCCTAGTGTTTTGCCTCTTGGATAAACCATTTGCCTGTTATCGCAGTTTGGTTCTTTTTCTGTATTAAAACACCAGTCAGTATCTGGATTGTGCATGGTTTTAAAATAACCACCTGGAATATGGATCCATGGATTAGTGTCTTTACCACCAGCTTCAAGTAAAAGAACTTTAGTACCAGGATTTGCTGTTAATCTATTAGCTAAAACACAGCCTGCTGATCCTGCACCAATAATTATATAATCAAATTTATCCATATTTTTTATAAATAATCTTTAATGAATATTTAATGATTTTAAACATTTTTCTCATAAAAACGTCGAAATGACACTTGTATGTGGCTTTGATTTTTGAGAGGATCTTTACATTATAAATAAAAAGAGAGGGATATAATGAAAAAAATCGTTTCAGCGTTGTTTGCTGCTTTTTTAGTATTTGGATTTATTTCAAATGCTAATGCTGCAAAAACGTTAAAGTGTCAGACTGTTATTAGCGCTAAAGGTGATGAAGCGGTAATGTTAAAAGACTTTACTGACAACGTAACAAAACTAACAGGTGGATCTCTAAAATTTGAAATTATGCCAGCAGGAACAGTAGTTGGAGTTAAAGAAACTCTTGATGCTGTTGATAAAGGTTTGATTGATTGCGGATTTGCTTGGACTCACTATTGGTCTGGAGAACATCCAGCTGCTATGTTATTTGGTTCGCCAGTAGCAGGTGGTGGTGTAGGAATTGATAACATCGCATTCTTATCATGGTTTTTATATGGTGGTGGAGAACAACTATATGACAGACTATGGGGAGAAATGAAAAGAGACATTAAAGGTTTCATGCTTCAACCAGTTGGTCCAGAAGCTTTAGGATGGTTCCCAAGAAAAATCAAAGATATGGATGATTTCAGAACATTTAAGTTCAGAACTCCTCCAGGAATTCCAGGTCAAACTTATAAAGACATTGGAATAGCTTCTGTTGCAATGGGTGGTGGAGATATTCTTCCAGCATTGGAAGCAGGAACTATTGATGCTGCTGAGTGGTGTTGTCCTCAACCAGATAAAGTGTTTGGTATACATAAAGTATTAAAACACTACTATCTGCAAGGTTTACACCAAGTAGTCGTAAATGCTGACTTTTACTTAAACAAAAGCACTTACGATAAGTTCACCGACCATGAGAAATTTTCAATGAAGATGGCTGCTGATGCATCGTTGATGAGAGCTTTAGCTTACAGAATCAACACTAATGGATTAGCACTTAAAGATCTAACTGAAAATCATGGTGTGATACTTGAAGATACACCAGCTGATTATTTCCCAGCTTATATGGCTGCAGCGAAAGCAACTTTAGAGAAAAATGCAAAAGAAAATGCATTCTTTAAAGAAGTTTATGACTCAATGATAAGCTTCGCTAATACTGCTGTACCATTTTGGTCTGGTGCACAAACATCGAATGCTAAGCTAGGAATGGCTTATGCTAATTCGTTGAAGAAATAAATAAAGTTATTAAGCGGGCTTTTATAAGCCCGCTTATTTTTTTCTAAAATTTATATGTCGGATAATCCTAAGTTAGATATTTCAGATGAAATGATAGCCGAAAGGCGATCAGGATCAGGAAAAATGCCTGATGATATGCCAACTTGGATGGCTAAAACTATAGTCAACATAGACAAATTTAGTAAATTAATAGGAAACATTGTTTGCTGGATTACGATCCCACTAATGCTTGGGATGGTTTATGAAGTTTTAGCAAGAAAATTATTTTTAGCTCCTACAATCTGGGCTTATGATATGAGCAGATTTTTTTATGGAGCATTATTTATGTTGGGAGCAGGATACGCTCTTTCTAAAGGTGTTCATATTAGAGCAGATTTTTTATATAGAAATTTTAAAGTTAAAACTCAAGGCAGAATAGATTTTTGGCTTTACTTATTATTTTATTTTCCAGGATTAATAGTCTTTTTATATATGACAACAGGCTTTGTCCAAGAAAGTATAATGAGAAACGAAAGAGGGATGGATACAACATGGATGCCATATATGTGGCCGATAAAATCTTGTTTATGGATTGGAATTGTTTTTCTTCTCATCCAAGGTATTTCAGAACTGTTTAAAAGTTATTACGCAGCCGTCAAAGGTAAGTGGCCAGGTAGTTAATGCTTTCACATTTAATAGATCCTGCAATTTTAGGTTTCATACTTATAGGTGTGATGTTGTTTGCAATATTTATAGGATTTCCAATTTCATTTACTCTTATTTTTTTAGGATTTGTCTTTGGATACTTAGGGTTTGGAAAATTAGTTTTCTATTTAATGACATTACAATTTTCGATGGTAATGACCGAACAAACTCTCGCCGCCGTCCCCTTATTTGTATTTATGGGAATAATGATGGAACAAGCAGGTTTAATGGAGAGATTATTCTCAGCTTTCCAAATGATGTTGGCAAGAGTTAGAGGCTCTTTATATTATGCAGTTTTATTTGTTTCAGTAATATTTGCTGCTGCTACTGGAATAGTTGGTGCATCAGTTACAATTCTTGGAATTATGGCAGCAAAATCAATGAATAGATCAAACTATGATGTAAAATTAGCTGCAGGTACAATTACTGCTGGGGGAACCTTAGGTATATTAATTCCTCCAAGTATTATGCTTGTAGTTATGGGTCCAATTATGGAAATTCCCGTAACTGATTTATTTGCTGCAGCAATAGTTCCAGGAATATTGTTGGCATGCTTATATGCTGCATATACTACATTCAGATGTATGATGAACCCAAAATTAGGTCCACCCATACCAGAAGAATTAAGAACAACAGATTTAAAAAAATTATGGCTAGAATTTTTCTTAGGATTAGTACCACCAGCAGCATTAGTATTTGCTGCATTAGGAAGTATTTTATTTGGATTTGCTACCCCAACTGAAGCTGCAGGATGTGGTGCAGGTGGTGCATTATTACTTTCATTAGCTTACAAAAAATTAACATTAAGAAAGTTACAAGATGCTTTAGTTAAAACTTTAGAAATTTCTGCATTAATTATGGTTTTAGTAGCTGCGTCTAATTTCTTTGGAGCAGTGTTTGCAAGATTAGGAACCCCAATGGTTTTAACAGATTTCCTTTTGTCACTTGAGATGAATAAATATTTAATTTTAGGAATAATCATGATTATGATTTTTCTTTTAGGATGGCCTTTAGAGTGGGTACCTATTGTTATGATAGTCGTTCCAATTATTTTACCATTAGTTGAAGCATTAGGATTTAATTTAACTTGGTTTGCAATTCTTGTTGCTGTTAATTTGCAAACCGCCTGGCTCTCACCCCCCGTAGCATTATCTGCGTATTTTTTAAAAGGAGTAGTTCCAAGTTGGGATTTAAAAGATATTTATCTTGGAATGATGCAGTTCATGGTATTACAGATAATTGGATTAATTATAATCATTGCGTATCCAAAAATAGTACTGTGGTTGCCAACTCTCTTATATGGACAGCAGTAAATAATTGATTAATATCATATAGGTGAATCAAAGCGAAAAATTTCAATTAAGGAATTGGGAATTAGTTTCAATAAATCCTAATAATCGAGACTGGAGTTGGAAAAATTACTTTAACTTTTGGGCTATAAATATTCAAACAATAGTTGGGTTCTCTTTAATATCAGCTTTATATTTATTCTATGATCTGAATTTTTTTGTTGTTTTGACAGGATCATTGTTAGCAGGATTATTAGTATTCTTTTTTGCTAACATTATTGGAAAAATTTCTCAAAGCAGCGGATTAAGTTTTCCAACAATTCTCAGACTTTCAATGGGTTTTACTGGTGCAAGATATGTAGGGATGATCAGAGGATTAGTTGGTTTATTCATGTTTGGTGTACAAACATTCTTTATATCTAAGTCACTTGGTTACATTGCTAGGATCATAATATTTAAAATAGACAATCAAATCTTACAGAATGAAATATTTTTATTATTCTTTTTTGGTTTGAATTTAATTGATTGGGTTTGTTTATTTTTAACTTTAATATTTCAATACATCCTTTTTACAAAAGGACAGAATTTTCTAAAATCATTTATTAATTTTTCAGGTCTTTCAATATATTTAGGACTATCTGTACTACTAATTGTTATTTTATCTGAGTATTACAATGAACTCCTAAATGGAATAAAACTAAGCTTAGTCTTTAGCAATTTTGCAATTCAGTCAAATATTGCTCCAATAATTTCAATCACAGGAACTTTATTTGCTTATTTTGCAATAGTTCTTCTCACTTTTGGCGACTTTTCTAGATACTCAATGAATTATAAAGAAATGACCAAAGGAAACTTAAGTATAATATTAAATTTAATATTCTTTTCTTTTTTCTCAGTTTTGATCACTTTAGGTTCGGATATAATTCTTACTAGCAAAGGGTTAAATGCTTCAAGTCTACTTACTAATCCAAATGATATAATTGGTAAATTTAATAACAATTTTCTAACTTTCTTTTGTTTGATATTTATTATTATCTCTTCGTTATCAACTAATTTGATAGCAAATTATATTCCTTCGCAAAATACATTGATAAATTTTTTCCCGAACTCTTTAACGTTAAAAAAAACAGGAATTGTAATATCAATTATTGGATTAATTATTTCAACATTTTGGCTTTCAATTTTAAGCAAAGCTAATGTTTTGATATTTGTTGAAGCTGTAGCGACGACTTTTGGGCCAATTTTTGGTGTATTAGTTGCAGATTATTACTTGTTTAAAAAACAACAAATTAATCATAAAGAGCTTTTTTATCCTAAAGAACATACGGAATATATTTATAGCAATGGTTGGAACCTCAAAGCATTGTATGCTCTTTTAATCGGATCAATATTTTCCTTATCATCTTTGCTAAATGAAAATTTAATACAATATCAATCTTTTGGATGGATTATTGGAGCATTCGCATCTTATTTGATATATTATTTATTAAATAATAAGTAATGATGAAAGCCCTTGTCTACACCGGTGTTGAGGAAATGGAATTCAGGGAGGAAAAAGAACCTTCTGAAAAACCTGGAGAAAGTATTCTTAAAGTTCATGCATCAGGTATCTGTGGCTCAGATATGCATGCCTACCACGGAAAAGATGAGAGAAGAATACCACCGTTAATTTTAGGTCATGAAGTTAGTGGTCAAATAATTAACGGTAAGCTTAAAGATCAAATCTCTGTTCTTAATCCATTAATAACTTGTAGAAATTGTGAATACTGCAAGAGCGGAAGAGAACATTTATGTCCAGATAGAGTTCTTTTAGGAATGAATAGACCTTATGAAAGACAAGGTGCGTTTGCTGAACTTATTACAGTTCCAGATCACAATATTTTCAAAGTTCCTGAAAAGCTTGATGTAAAAGAGGCTGCAGTTGCAGAACCAACAGCAGTTTCTTATCATGCAGTATTATTAGCTGTAGATGCATCAAAAAAACCATTAAATGAATGTAGAACGCTTGTTCAGGGTGGTGGAGCAATTGGCCTTTTGTGTGCATTAATTTTATCCAAGATCCAAGGAAATACTAATCTGACAATTTCTGATCCTAATCAAAAAAGACTGAATGAATGCTCCAAATATGTAGATGCAAAAACAGTGTCGCCAGATCATAAAGATATTAAAGAGAGCAGCTTTGATTTAGTTTTTGATACTGTTGGACTCGAAGTTTCACGACAACAGGCAATCAGTGTAGTAAAACCAGGAGGAATAATAGTTCATATCGGATTAACCCAGCCTGCTGGATCTTTTAATTTTAGGAAAGCAACCCTTCAAGAAGTTACTTTTATTGGAACTTACTGTTACACAAACAAAGAATTTGGTGAAACTATTGATATTTTAACTAATAACAAGCTAGGCAAGATAGAATGGATTGAGTACAGAAATCTTAAAGATGGTTGGGGAGCTTTTAAAGAAATTCATGATGGAACCTGTTCGGCACCTAAGATAGTGCTTCTGCCTTAAATTCTTGGTTTTTTAAGAGGTATTAATACCTTTTTTTCTCCGATTTTTTCTGAATTTTTTGAAATTACAGGTGCAGTTATAATTATAGACCAATAAATCATCAAACCAAAAAGAACTGTTAATTTCATATCATCTAAATAGAGAACAATAATGAATTATGCATGTTTAAATAATGTCAAAATTTTGAATTTGAAAATTATTTTATCTTTTATATAGAGAGGACATGTTTAGATTTTTATTTAAATTAATTTTAGTTACAGCGTTGTTTCAAACTACTTTGTATTCTGAGGAAGTAAAAGTATTTGAGTTTACAGAGAAAGAACTATCAGAATTGACAGTTAGAAAAGTAAGAGGGGCAGATAATAAAACTGAATATTCTGTTGGCTCTGATGAAAATGGTAATTACCTTAAAGCTATTGCTGATAATGCTGCTTCTGGCCTAGGTAAGGAGATTAAAATTGATCTAAATAAAACACCTTTCATAAATATTACTTGGAAAATTGAGAAAGACATACCAGGGATAGATGAGACAGCTAAAAAGGGTCATGACTTTGCAGGAAGAGTATTCGTCATTAAAAAAACTGGAGCAACACCTTTATCCAATAGAGCAATAAATTATGTTTTTTCAAGCAATCAAGAAGTTGGAAGCAACTTTCCAAGCCCATATACTAAAAAGTCCATAGATAATGTACTTGCTACTACCAAAACAAATTTAAATGAATGGGTAACTGTCAAAGCAAACGTTAAAGAAGATTTCAAGAAATTCCATAATTTAGATGTTAATGAGCTAGATGGTATAGCGATCATGTCAGATACAGATAATTCAAAGAAAAAATCAATTACTTACTATCAAAATATCTATTTTTCTTCTCAATAAATTTTATTAATATCAATTGATGAAAGTATTTAAGTATAATTTAAAAGTATACTATGAGGATACTGATTTTGGTGGAATAGTTTACCACGCAAATTATTTAAAGTACTTTGAAAGAGCAAGATCTGAGCTTATTTATTCCTTGGGATATTCGAATAAAAAGTTATTAGATAAACATAATGTTTTAATAGCAGTAAAAACTTGCAACGTAGATTTTAAAAAACCAGCTAAATTTGAGGATAAAATTACCGTTTTCACAAAAATAAAATCTAATACTTTGACTACAATTACAATGTCACAAGTAATTAAAAGAAAATCAGATACTTTATGTGATGCAGAGATTAAATTAGTATCTCTAAATAAGTTGGGAAAACCAGTAAAACTTCCAGTAGCACTTATTAACAAATTAAACTAGTTCTTTTACTTTTTTAAATAGTTTAGTCATTTGTTTTTCATTTATTCGTCCAGTATTTACATTTCTTGGACTTGGATGATAACACCCCATTAACAACACATTGTTAGGTAATTTAAAATATGTTCCATGACTAAA
Source organism: uncultured Pelagibacteraceae bacterium (assembly GCA_902618205.1). Classification (GTDB taxonomy): domain Bacteria; phylum Pseudomonadota; class Alphaproteobacteria; order Pelagibacterales; family Pelagibacteraceae; genus Pelagibacter. The sequence continues at coordinate 158,715 of CACMZL010000003.1, forward strand.
TTTTACTCTCTCAGTGTAATCAAAATTTTCTCTATAAAATTTTACACAAGTATCAAACGCAATTTTCCCTAAAGCCACAATAATTTTTAGATTTTTAAGTATTTCAAATTCAGATTTAAAATAACCAAAGCAATTTTTTAACTCTTCATTTAATGGTTTATCTCCTGGAGGAACGCACTTTAGAGCTGGTGTTATAAAGGTATTTTTTATTTTTAATCCATCATTTATATGATCTGAATTACTTTGATTGGCAATTTTTACATTGTGTAAACATTTATATAAAAAATCTGAGGATTTATCGCCTGTAAATACTCTGCCTGTTCTTGTTCCACCATGAGCAGCTGGTGCTAGACCAACAATCATTATTTTTCCATTTATATCTCCAAAACCTGTAACTGGTTTTCCCCAATAAGTTTGGTCCATATATTGTTTTCTTTTTTCCGTAGATATTTTTTTTCTAAACCTCACAAGTCTAGGGCATTTATTACATTTAATTATTGTTTTTTTTAATTTTTCAAATTTAACGGTCATTAAGTTTAGAGAAGCTTCTTTTTGTGTGTCCATGGACCTTTTTTTGTTTTAGGTAAAAACTTTCTAAGGTCAAAAAGGACTTTTTCAGACAATTTTCTGTAGGTGGTTAGTTTTCCTCCATATATATTCAATAAAGGTAATTTTTTTATAATTTTTAAATCAAAAACATAATCTCTTGTGACTTTTGAAGCTGTATTAAAATCTTCAATTAGAGGTCTTATCCCTGAATAAGTATCTACAATGTCCTTTGTTCTGATTTGTTTTTTTAAGTAATTATTTACTGAACGAATTAAATATGTAATTTCTTTTTTTGATATTCCTTTATTTTCTGGTGATTTAACCTCAACTTCTGTAGTTCCAATTAAAGAAAACTTCCCTTTATAAGGTATCACAAATATTATTCTTTTATCAGTATTTTGAAATGTGAATGCAACATTTTCTTTGTACAATTTTTTTGTAATAATATGACTTCCTTTAACTAATCTTATTTTTTTCTTAGATTTAATTTTTATATTTTTATTTAAGGTTTCGTTTATCCATGGTCCAGATGCATTAATTAAAATTTTTGATTTTACTTTTTCACCTTTTTCAAGACTAATAATCCATTCATTGCCAATAATTTCAGCTTTTTTAACTTTGTTATATTCTAGTATTTTAGCTTTATTTCTTTTTGCATCTTTAGCATTTAGTTTCGTTAATTTTTTATCGTCAATTTGTATGTCAAAATATTGAAAACCAGTTTTGTATTTTTGCTTAAGAATATTTGAAAATTTTTTTGTAAGATCAAACGTTTTTGATTTTGGTATATTGCTTTTGCCACCTAAATTATCATACAAAAATAAACCAATTTTAATTAACCAGGCTGGTCGAATTTTATCTGCATAAGGAATTATAAAAGGAATCGGTTTGGAAATATGTCTGGCAATTTTATAAACTATTTCTCTTTCTTTCAGAGATTCTCTAACTAGTTTGAATTCATAATTTTCTAAATAACGAAGACCACCATGTACTAATTTTGTCGACCAAGATGAGGTTGCTCCTCCAATCTCACCTTTGTCAGCTAAACAAACTGATAAACCTCTACCTGCAGCATCTCTTGCAATACCTGCACCGTTTATACCGCCACCTATTATGAATAAATCAAATTTTTTAGACATTTAAATTATGATTTGTTTTAAAATATACAACCTCTCTTAGAAATTTAAAATTTTTAAATGCAATTATTTACAATTTCATAATATCTTAACATTAATAAAGTATTAATAAAAAATTAAATAAACTTAACAGAAGGATAGATATGAAAAAAATACTTAGTGTTTTAACAATTCTATTTACTTTCTCTTTTACATCACACAGTTATTCAAAAACAGAAATTCATTGGTGGTACGGAAACAGTGGTTTTCTTGGTGATGTAATTATTGAAATTGCAAATAGATTTAACGCTTCACAAGATCAATATACGGTCATTCCTACAGGAAAAGGAAGTTATGAAGATAACATGGCGGCAACTATTGCTGCATTTAGAGCAGGCGACCAACCACACTATTCACAGGTTTATGATGCTGGTGCTGCAATCATGGTAGCTCAAGTAAAAAATGGTGTTGTTATCGGTTTTGAAGAAATGGCTAAGAAATATGGCATTGATGTAGATGCTGACAACTATATTCCAGGCATTAAAAATTTCTATGCCGACTCTGATGGAAAAATGATTGGTGTACCTTTCAATAGTTCAACTTGTTTGATGTATGCAAACATGGACATTTTGAAAGAGGTTGGAATTGAATCTGTGCCAAAAACTTATGAAGAATTTGAGGCCATGGCTCCAAAAATCAAAGCTGCTGGATACATTCCTTTAGTTCAAAGTCATAGTCCATGGATTTGGACTGAAAATTTCTTTTCTAGACATAATTTATTAATGTTAGATGGAAATAATGGTTACGATGCTGTTCCTACAAAAACTTTATTCGCTGAAACTGATGCATTTGTCTATCATTGGAAGAAAGTTAAAGAATGGTATGATAAAGGTTTATATGGCTATAAAGGAAGAGCGTGGGGAGACAATCAAGCACCATTTATAGCAGGTGAAGCTGCATTTTGGTTTGGTTCTGCTGCATCATTTGGTGGAATGAAAGGTGTTGTTCCAAACTTTACAGTTAATCATATTCCTTACTGGGATTCAGTAACCAAAGGAAAAGAGTATCCAACTTTTATAGGTGGTGCTGCTAACTGGATCTTAAATGGTCATACTGAGGAAGAGTACAAAGGACTTGCTAAATTTATAGAATTTATGGGTTCTCCAGAAATGGATCTGTATTATCACAATATGACTGGTTACTCTGCAGTGACTAAAGGTGGTATAGAGTTAGCTGAAACTATAAATTTCTATAGAGCTTCTCCATATCATAAAGCAGTTGGTGAACAATTAAGCTTAGAAGGTTCAACTATTCCTGGTGGATATAGAGCTGGTAACTGGCCCCAAATTCGTGAAGTAATTTACGAAAATATTGAGCCAATGTTAAACGGCAAAATATCAATCGAAAAAGGATTGCAGAATATGGACAAAGGTGCAGCTAAATTGTTAAAGCAATTTGCTAAAACTTTGTAAGAATAATTAAAACAATAAGGAGGGTATTAATTTACCCTCCTTATTTATTTTTACAAAAGTATGAAAAAAGTCCAATTCAAATCTAGCTATTCACAATATCTTTTCTTAGCTCCGCAGCTAGGTATATTGTTAATTTTTTTATATTGGCCAATCATACAAACCTTTAGAGATGCATTTACAATGCAAGATGCTTTTGGATTTGGATCGAAGTTTGTATGGTTTGACAATTTTTTATTTATTTTTGATGATCCAGCTTATTTCATAGCTTTCAAATTTACTATTATTTATAGTTTTGTTATTACGTTAATTACAGGCTCAATTGGATTATTACTTGCCGTTCAGGCTAATAATGTAATGCATGGTAAAAGCACTTACAAAACACTTTTAATTTGGCCTTATGCAATTGCGCCTGCGGTAGTCGGTGTAATGGCAAATTATTTTTTTAGTGAAAGATTTGGTCTTCTTTATCATTTATTTCACGAACTGTGGGGATTTAATTGGTACGAAAGTGTGTTCGACTCTTATATTTACGTAATCATAGCTGGTTCTTGGAAGCAAATCAGTGCTAATTTTATTTTCTTCTTGGCTGGACTTCAAGCTATACAAAAATCTGTAATTGAAGCATCAATGATTGACTGTAAAAATAGTTTTAGAAGATTTTGGACAATTACATTCCCATTATTAATGCCAACTACATTCTTTTTAATAATTATTAATATAACGTATGCTTTCTTTGATACATTTGGAATTATTGATACCACAACAATAGGTGCTCCTTCCGGTGAAACAAGAACTCTAGTTTATAAAGCTTACATGGATGGATTTAGAGGACTGGATTTAGGAAGTGCAGGAGCTCAATCAATAATGATGATGTTGATTGTATTAGTAATTACGATTTTTCAATTTAGATATATCGAAGGGAAAATACATTATAATTAATGACTAGATTTATCACATCAAGTTTTTCACATTTAATTTTACTCATTGGAATACTAATCATGGTAGTTCCTGTATGGATGATTTTTGCTAGCTCGACGCACACGAGTTCAATGATTAATATGAATGGTCTCCAAATGTTTTTAGGAGATAGCTTTTATGAAAATTACTTACGAGTTTTATTATATCAGGGTGGTTTTTTTAAAGAGATAACAGCATTAAAAATGTTTTTTAATAGTTTTATCATGGCTACAGGAGTTGCAATATTATCCGTTGTTACATCTTTAATGGCTGCTTACGCGTTGGTTTATTACAGAATAAAATATGCAACATTATTGTTTTGGATTATATTTATTACAATTTTAGTACCATTAGAGTTAAGAATTTTCCCTACTTATTCAGTAATGGCTGAGCTTAATCTAGTGAATTCTTACTTTGGATTAATAGTTCCTATTTCAGCATCAGCTATAGCAACATTATTCTTTCGACAATTTTATAAAACCGTTCCAGATGAATTACTTGAATCCGCAAAACTTGATGGAGCAAATACCTGGAGATTTTTTGTTGATTTTTTAATTCCTTTGTCAAAAACAATGATTGTAGCGATGTTAATATTTATGTTTGTTTTTGGCTACAATCAGTATCTATGGCCATTATTGGTAACAACTTCAGAACAATATTGGACAGTGGTTATGGGATTAAAAATGATGTCGGGTTCAATTGTTCATCGTTTTGCTTTCGTGATGATGTCTATGGTGCCACCAATTTTAATTATAATTGTGTTGCAGAAATATTTTATTAAGGGGGTTTTTCAAGATAAATGAAAATTAAACCACTTCAAATAATTGCTCATATTATTTTAATACTAGGAGTCTTGTTAATGGTAGTTCCTATTTGGATATCTTTTGCAAGTTCTTCGCATGACTCTGTAACTATATTAACCGAAGGTATGAAGTTTCATATAGGTGATCAGCTAGCAAGAAACTATAACGAAGTTTTAAATGAAAAAGGTGGTTGGTCAGAAGAAGTGACTGCTGCAAAAATGTTTATTAATAGTTTTATAATGGCATTAGGAATTGCAACACTTAAGGTAGTTATTTCAGCAATGTCAGCATATGCTTTGGTTTATTATAGATTTAAATTAGCTGTACCAATTTTTTGGTTAATCTTTATTACTCTACTTGTTCCTTTGGAGGTAAGGATTTTTCCAAGCTATAAAATTGTATCTGATTTAGGTTTAACAAATTCATATACAGGCCTTATCCTTCCATTAGTTGCTTCAGCTACAGCAACATTTTTCTTCAGACAATTTTATAAAACAATTCCAGATGAACTCTTGGAGTCAGCAAAATTAGACGGAGCAAATGCTTGGAGTTTTTTCATAGATTTCTTGGTTCCATTATCTAAAACCATGATAGCAGCAATGTTTATCTTTATGTTTGTATATGGATACAGCCAATATTTATGGCCACTAATAATGACAACTGCAGAAGAATACTGGACTGTTGTAATGGGAATGAAGATTATTTACACAGAAAGCTATGAAGGAGTTGCTCTGCCAAGAACTGCAGAAAGATTTGCGTATATCATTTTGTCAATGATCCCACCAGTTTTAGTGGTAGTATTTTTACAAAAATGGTTCATAAAAGGATTAATTCAAACGGAGAAATAAATGAGCTTTTTAGATTTAAAAAATGTGACTAAGATTTACCCAAATGGAACTAAGGCTGTTCATGAAACTTCATTAAGTGTTGATGAAGGTGAGTTTATGGTTTTTGTAGGACCTAGTGGATGTGGAAAATCAACTTTATTAAGAATGGTTGCAGGCTTAGAGGATATTACAGAGGGTGATATTAATCTTGATGGAAAATTAATTAATGAGGTAGATCCGTCTGAAAGAGATGTAGCAATGGTGTTTCAGAACTATGCATTATACCCACATATGAATGTTTATAATAACTTGGCTTATGGTCTAAAAAACAGAGGAATTGACAAAGAAACAATTGAGCAAAAAGTAAATGATGCAGCTAAGCTGCTACAAATTTCAGATTATTTACAGAGAAAACCTTCAATGTTATCCGGAGGTCAAAGACAAAGAGTTGCAATGGGTAGAGCAATTGTTAGAAATCCTAAAATATTCTTATTTGATGAACCTCTTTCAAACTTAGATGCAAAATTAAGAATTCAGATGAGACTTGAAATCAAAAAACTTCAGCAGAAAGTTGGAGTAACAAGCATATTTGTTACGCATGATCAAGTAGAGGCCATGACACTTGCTGATAGATTAGCAGTTATTAACAATGGAATTATTGAACAGCTTGGAACTCCTATTGAGATATATGATAATCCAAAATCATTATTTGTTGCTGGTTTTATTGGCTCACCTCAAATGAATTTTTTAGATGGTAATATAAAAAATAAAACATTATCTGCAGAAGGTTTTGAAATTAAAGATATTGATAGTGACTTTGAGGGAGAAGTAAAATTAGGAATAAGACCTGAACATTTAAGTCAAAGTGAAAATAGTTTAATTAATTTAAAAGTAGACTTAGTGGAACAACTTGGTTCGGATAATCTTGTTTATGGTCAATTAAAAGACAAAAAAGACTTTTGTTATAGGTGTCCGGGAAATCTAACTATTGAAAAAGGTGCTGATCTAAGTCTTAATATTGAGAACAATAAATATTATATTTTTGATAAAAGCACTGGCAAAAGAGTTAATTAATTTTGATTTTAAGCAAACCAAATCATATAAAAATTTATGGTCACCGAGGAGCAAGAGGAGATCTTCCCGAAAACACTCTAGAAAGTTTTAAATACTTATTTGAAAACAATATTAATGCATACGAAACTGATATTTTGATTTCAAAAGATTTTATTCCTGTGATTACTCACGACTTTAGATTAGATCCAAGTCTTACAAAAGATAACGAGGGAAATTGGATAGAGGATGAAAATATAAAAATATATGATTTAACTTATGAAGAACTTTTAAAATTTGATGTTGGATCTTTAAATAAGTTATCTAGATATGGAAGAAGATTTGTTAATCAAAAAACTTTAGAAAATCAAAAGATACCGAAACTTTCTGAATTATTAAATTTATCCTCAAAAAACATATCTGAAAATCTATTAATAAATTTAGAAATTAAATCTACACCTGATGAGGAAAATCTAACGCCGACTCCAGAAGAAATGGTTAAACTAGTTATGCAAGAGGTAAATAAGTCAACCTTACAAAATAAAATAATTGTTTCATCATTTGATTGGCGAACACTGACAGAAATGAAAAAACTTTACCCTGAAATTTCAAGAGCTTATTTAACTTTTCAACAACAGGCTGGAATTAAAATTAAAAATACAATTTATAATAGATCTCCATGGATGAGTTACATGCCCTTTTTTGAAAATCATGAATTACCGAAAATTATAAAATCACAAGGCGGAGAAGCTTGGCATCCATACCATAAAGATATTACAAAAAAACTAGTAGATATTTCTCATCAAGAAAATTTGCCAGTGAACGTTTGGACAGTAAACAAAGATTACGACATGTTAAAAATGGTTGAGTATGGTGTAGATGGCATCATGACAGATTATCCATTGAAGCTTAAAGAACTTTGTGAGAAAGAAAATATAAACTGGTTTTAGTTTATTTTAATGGATTTAAATATAGTTAGTAATGAGGAAAAGTTTTTAGCTGGAAAACTTGAAGGATATACTTTAAAAGGTGCTGAAAATAAATTTGATGACAAAGGAAATCCTTTACCCTTTCCAGGTTGTACAATAATTTGTAATATTCCTCTTAATACCAATTTATCCGATGAAATTAGTAGTTTTCAAAAAAAAATAAAAAATTTTAATCCAGAAAAAACTTATTTCTATTTACC
>CACMZL010000004.1 GCA_902618205.1 uncultured Pelagibacteraceae bacterium
TTGCTAACTACAAGTTCATTTAAAAGGTCAGGTGTACCATTTGATAGAATTGCTAATTTATAATTTGATTGTTTTAATTTTTTTAAAGCATCCCTTACTTCTGTAAACGGTGAAAGCACTTTATATAAATTTAATAGTTCTGATCTCATTGAATTATCAATATTGTAAAAATTCATGGATTTATCCAAACTATCTTCAGTGATTTGCCAAAAATCTTTGTGTCTTCTCATTAAACTTCTAAGCCAAGTATATTCAAGCTGTGTAGTTCTCCAATAATTAGCAAATCCTTCCCATTTATTTCCTAATTTTTCCTTACATTTTTCAGCTGCAGAATTAACATCAAATAGGGTGCCGTATGCATCAAATATGATTGCTTTAATATTTTTCATAAATTAATTTAATTATAATGAGCAATATTAGAATATTTTATCCAGAAAAATTATCAATTAATTTAGAAACTAATTTAAATAAGTCTCAATCACATTATTTATTGAAAGTAATGAGGATTAAACAAGGACAGACTTTTTCCGTTTTTAATAAATCTGGAGAATGGAAGTCAATTGTAACTGAAATTTCAAAAAGCAGCTTATATTTCAAGGTTGTTGAACAATTAAGACAAAAGGATAAAGAGCAAGATATTTGGTTAGCCTTCTCACCCATTAAATCAAATTATTTTAACTTCATGATACAAAAAGCAACAGAGCTTGGAGTAACAAAATTTGTACCAATTATTTCTGAAAGGACAATTGTTAGAAAAATAAATAATGAGAGACTAAATAAAATAGTTATAGAGTCGTGTGAACAAAGTAATAGAATAAATATTCCTTCAATTGAAAAACCTCAATCATTAGATAAATTCCTGTCTAACGATTTGGATATCAATTTAATTTTTGCAGATTTAAATACAAATAATAAAAAAATTAAGATTTCTAATTCAAAACCAAATTGTCTTTTAATTGGTCCTGAAGGGGATTATTCAGCTGATGAAATTAAAAAGATTCTAAACTTTAAAGGGTCTCAATCGATAAAACTAAGCGATAACATTTTAAGGTCTGAAACTGCGGTTATATCCGCTATATCTGTGATCAATTATTTGCAAAATTGATAAATTGTCGCGAATTCTCTAGTATTTTTTATAATATTTTCGATCTATATAGAAAACAAATGAAAAAACTATTTTTTGTTTTTATAGCATTAATTTACCCAGTTGAGGCGTTTGCAAACCAACCAAAAAATTGGCAATTAGGTTTCCAAGAGCCTGCATCGCAAACTATGAGAGATATAGTTTGGTTTCATGACTATATGTTAGTACCAATCATAGTTGCTATAAGTGCGTTTGTTTTATTTTTAATGCTTTATGTGATGGTAAGATTTAGAGCATCAAGAAATCCTAATCCATCTAAAAGAACACATAATGTTTTAGTTGAAATTGTTTGGACATTAGTTCCTTGTTTAATCTTGATCGTGATGGCAGTTCCGTCATTTAAAGTTTTATATTCACAAGATGCAATTCCTAAAGCTGATGTAACTATAAAAGCAATTGGATATCAATGGTATTGGGGATACGAGTACCCAGATGAAAATATAATTTTTGATGCTTATATGATCGAAGAGAAGGATTTAAAAGAAGGTCAGCCAAGATTGTTAGCAACAGATAATGTAGTAGTTGTTCCAGTAAATAAAGTAGTTAAAGTTTTAATTACAGCAAATGATGTGCTTCATGCATGGGCATTACCAGCATTTGGAGTTAAAAGAGATGCGATGCCAGGAAGAGTAAATGAAACTTGGTTCAAAGCTGAAAAAGTTGGGACTTATTACGGACAATGTTCTGAGTTATGTGGAATTAAACATGCTTTTATGCCAATTGAAGTTAGAGTAGTTTCAGATGAAGATTACCAAATTTGGCTTTCAGAGGCGAAGATAAAATTTGCAAAAGATGAAAATTTAATTAATAAAAAACTAGTAGCGAGTAAATAAAAATGAGTTCAGAAGCAGCACATATTCACGATCATCATACTCCAACAGGTTGGAAGAGATGGGCATATTCTACAAATCATAAAGATATTGGAACAATGTATTTAATTTTTGCAATCATTGCAGGAGTTATAGGTACAGCTTTTTCAGTTTTGATGAGAATGGAATTAATGCATCCTGGTGATGATGTTTTAGGCGGTAACTACCATCTTTATAATGTTTTAGTTACAGGTCATGGATTAATAATGATTTTCTTTATGGTCATGCCAGCAATGATTGGTGGTTTTGGTAACTGGTTTGTGCCGATAATGATTGGAGCACCGGATATGGCATTTCCAAGAATGAATAATATTTCTTTTTGGTTATTACCTGTTGCTTTTATTTTATTACTTTCATCAATTTTTGTAGATGGACCTCCAGGTGCACAAGGTGTTGGTGGTGGCTGGACGATTTACCCACCTCTATCTTCTACTGCAGGTCAACCAGGTCCAGCAATGGATTTAGCAATCTTAAGTTTACATGTTGCAGGAGCTTCTTCAATTTTAGGAGCAGTTAATTTTATTACAACAATATTGAATATGAGAACACCTGGAATGACTTTGCATAAGATGCCATTATTTGCATGGTCAATATTAGTTACAGCATTTTTATTATTACTTTCGTTACCGGTATTAGCAGGAGCAATTACTATGCTTCTAACAGATAGAAATTTCGGCACAGCATTTTTTGATGCACAAACAGGTGGAGACCCAACATTATTCCAGCATTTATTTTGGTTTTTTGGTCATCCAGAAGTTTACATTTTAATCTTACCAGGATTTGGAATGATCAGTCATATAGTATCTACTTTTTCAAAGAAGCCAGTTTTTGGATATTTGGGAATGGCTTACGCGATGGTAGCAATTGGAATAGTAGGTTTTGTTGTTTGGGCTCACCACATGTACACAGTTGGTTTAGACACTGACACTAAAGCATATTTCTTAGCAGCAACAATGATCATCGCTGTTCCAACAGGAATTAAAATATTTTCATGGATAGCTACAATGTGGGGAGGATCTATATCATTTAAAACCCCAATGGTTTGGGCTTTAGGATTTATATTTTTATTTACAGTTGGAGGAGTAACTGGTGTTGTACTAGCAAACGCTGGAGTAGATACTGCATTGCATGATACTTATTATGTTGTAGCTCACTTCCACTATGTATTATCTTTGGGAGCTGTTTTTGCGATATTTGCAGGCTTCTATTATTGGTTTGGTAAAATGTCAGGGTATGAATATTCTGAGTGGATGGGACAACTTCATTTTTGGTTAACTTTCATAGGAGTAAACTTAGTTTTCTTTCCACAACACTTCTTAGGATTAGCTGGAATGCCAAGAAGATACGCTGATTATCCGGATGCATTCGCTGATTGGAATTATATTTCTTCAATCGGTTCATATATTTCTGTAGTTGGCTTAGTGGTATTTTTCGCTAATTTAATCTACGCTTTTGCAAAAAAGAAAAAAGCAGCACAAAACCCATGGGGAGAAGGGGCCACAACATTAGAGTGGACAGTTCCATCACCACCGAATTTTCATACTTTTGATGAACTGCCGAAGTTTGAAGATTATGAAGGCACTGAAAAATCTAGTAGTTAGTAACGTCTTAAGATATAAAAATTAAAATGGCTACGACGTATTCTAAAGTAAAAAAATCATATTACGAACTAGGTATTATTCCTGAATTATTAAAGTTAATGAAACCAAGAGTAATGTCTCTTGTTATTTTCACTTGTGCAGTTGGTCTGTTAACAGCTCCTACTTCAGTTTCATTTCAACAGTCAGTGATTGGGATATTAATTGTAGCCTTTGGTGCTGGAGCAGCAGGAGCACTTAACATGTGGTATGAAGCTGATTTAGATAAATTAATGACTAGAACATGCTTACGTCCAATTCCAAGAGGAAAGTTGAACAGAAATCAAGCATTATATTTTGGAACATCTATGGCAGTAGTTTCAGTTGTGAGCTTATACTTTATTACAAATGCTTTATCAGCATCTCTATTATTGTTTACAATATTATTTTACGTATTTGTTTATACAATCTGGTTAAAAAGAAAAACTCCACAAAATATTGTTATAGGTGGAGCGTCAGGAGCCTTACCACCAGTAATTGGATGGGCAATAGCAACAAATTCTATTTCGTTGGAGTCGATTGCTTTTTTCTTAATAATTTTCTTTTGGACACCTTCACACTTTTGGGCATTAAGCTTATACAAAGCTGATGATTATAAAAAAGCAGGTATTCCAATGCTTCCAGTAACTAATGGAATTCAGGATACTAAAAAGAACATTCTAATTTATTCTTTGCTAATGATACCGACAATTGTTTTCCCATATTACATTGGATTTGTCGGTGAAGTATTCTTAACACTTAGCTTACTACTTACATTTTATTATAATTTAATTTGTTACCAGCTTTACAACTATAAAGTTGGAAAATTTAATATAAAGAAAGCTAAACATATTTTCAGCTATTCAATTATTTACTTATTTTTAATATTTGTTTTTTTCTTAGTGGATAAAGTTTTATGATAGTCAAAGATCAAAAATTAAAAAAGAAAAATTTATGGACAGCAGTTGGTTTGGTTGCATTTATAGTTTTCTTATTCATTTTCACATTATTTAATATTGGAGTATTTGAAAGACCTTTATGATTAAAAAAAATACTTTAACTCCACTAATTCTTGCAGGAATCTTTGTCTTTATGTTGGGATTATCTTTTGCAGCTGTGCCTTTGTATGATTTATTTTGTAGAGTAACTGGCTTTGGTGGAACAACACAAGTATCTAAAGAGGCTCCTAATATAGTTTTAGATAAAAAAATAAATGTAAGATTAGATACCAACGTTAATAGTGCTCTTGATTGGAATTTTGATGTTGATCAAAAAACAATGGATGTTCAGCCTGGCAAGGTATACAGAATAAAATTTGAAGTGGAAAATACTGGAGATGTAATTTCTTCTGCTGTAGCTACATATAATGTTTCTCCATCATCTTTTGGAGCATATTTTAATAAATTAGGCTGTTTTTGCTTTGAAAAACAAACTTTAGATCCAGGGGAAAAGGCAAGTTACACCCTAGTTTTTTACCTAGATCCAGAATTAGTAAATGATCCAAAAACATCTAGAGTTGAAGATGTTACTATGTCATATACTTTTTTCTCATCTGAATATTATAAAAACGAAAAAAAAGAGAGTTAAAATAAATGTCTGCATCTGGTCAAAAACATGATTATCATTTAGTTGACCCTAGTCCTTGGCCTCTAGCTACATCTATAGCAACACTAGTTACTGCAGTTGGATCTGTTTATTATTTCCACAGTAAAGTTATGTGGGCAATGGTTTTAGGTTTTTTACTCATAATTTATTGTGCATTCATGTGGTTCAGAGATGTCGTAATTGAAGCTGAGCACAAAGGTCATCACACACCTGTTGTTCAAATTCATCACAGATATGGAATGACATTATTTATCGCTTCTGAAGTAATGTTTTTTGTTGCATGGTTTTGGGCATACTTTGATGCAAGTTTGTTTCCAAATGAATTCATGGGAAATGTATGGCCGCCAAAAGATATTGAGACTTTTGATCCATGGGATATCCCACTTATAAATACTCTTGTCTTACTTTTATCTGGTACAACAGTAACTTGGGCACACCATTCTTTATTAGAGGACGACAGAAAAGGATTTATAAATGGTCTAATTTGTACAGTAATTTTAGGAGCATTCTTTACGTTATTGCAAATATACGAATACCAACACGCTACATTTAGTTTTTCAGGTCACATTTATGGTGCTACATTCTATATGGCCACAGGGTTTCATGGTTTCCATGTATTAGTTGGGACTATCTTTTTAGCGGTTTGTTTATGGAGAGGTAAATTAGGACACTTCACTAAAGAGCATCACTTTGGTTTCGAAGCTGCTGCTTGGTACTGGCACTTTGTTGACGTTGTCTGGTTATTCTTATTTGCAGCTATTTACATTTGGGGAAGTTAATAGTTCTTGAAAAATAAGTTATCTTTTTCAATTTTTGTATACTTTTTTATTTTAGTTTTTTTGGCATTAGGCACTTGGCAAATTGTTAGACTAAATTGGAAGCTTGATTTAATAAATTCAATCGACCAATCTTTAAAAAGTGATCCAGTAGAATTTAATGGAAGTAATCCAATTAACTTTAAAAAAATCAAATTTGAAGGAATATTAGATAATTCAAAAATAATTTATCTATATTCCTTAAATGAAAAGGGAGAGCCAGGATTTGATATTATAAATCCAGTAAGTATTAACAATAAAAGCTATTTAATAAATCGGGGTTGGGTTCCAAGAGACCTTAAATCTAAAAAGTATGTTTCAAATGAAAGTAAATTCGAGGGAGTTTTAAAATTAAAAAGTAAATTTAATTATTTCAAGCCAGATAATGACGTAAACAAGAATTACTGGTTCACTCTTAAAGATGAAGATTTATTGACCTATACGGGAAAAGAATTTTCTCCATTCATTATCAACAATATTAGCAAGCAGGAAGGAATTTATCCTAAGTCAAAACAAATAGGAGCCAATATTTCAAACAACCACCTAAAGTATGCTCTCACATGGTTTTCATTAGCTGTTTCCATTTTTTTAATATATTTATATTTTAGAAAAAAAAATTACTGATGGAATATATAAGCACTAGAAATAATTCAGATCACTTTTCATTTAAAAACGTATTTCTGAAAGGCTTAGCTGATGATGGAGGCCTTTTTGTGCCAAAGTCAATTAAACCACTTAGTAAAGATGAACTAAACAAACTAAGTAGTCTTAATTACTATGAATTAGCAGCCGAAATAATTTTCCCATTTATCGGTGATTTTATGACTAAGGAAGAGTTAATTTCCACAGTATCAAAATCTTACTCAAATTTTAGAGCAGAAGATGTTGTAAAAATCTCTGATTTAGGAAATTTAAAAGTCTTAGAACTTTATCATGGCCCAACTCTTGCTTTTAAAGATATTGCAATGCAATTGATAGGAAATTTTTATCAATATCATTTAGGAAATGAGCAAGAAAAAATTAATATTATTGTAGCAACTTCAGGAGATACAGGTGCAGCTGCTATTGATGCTTTAAAAGGCAAAAAGAATTTAAATGTTTTTGTATTACATCCAAATAACAGAATTTCACCAGTGCAAAGAAGACTGATGACAATCCATGAAGAAAAAAATGTATTCAACATTGCTATTGAGGGAAATTTTGATGACTGTCAAAATTTAGTCAAAGCAATGTTTAATGATGAAAAATTTTCTAGCTCAATAAATATGTCAGGTGTTAATTCGATTAATTGGGCAAGAATTGTTGCTCAAGCTGTTTATTATTTTTATGCTTATTTTAAAATAGGTAATGGACAGCCTCTGTCCTTTTCTGTCCCGACTGGAAATTTTGGAGATATTTATGCTGGTTATTTAGCAAAGAAACTCGGTCTTCCAATTGATAAACTTATTGTAGCTACAAACAAAAATGACATTCTTCATAGGGCAATTTCTGGAGGAGATTATACTCAAAAGAAAGTTGAGGAAACAAATACTCCTAGTATGGATATCCAGATAGCAAGCAACTTTGAGAGACTTTTGTACGATGTAAAAGACTGTAATTCAGATGTTACGAAAGATGTAATGAGTAGAATAAAAAACAATACTTATCAAATCGACAATAGTGACTTAGATGAAATAAAAAAGAATTTTACATCTGAGATGTTAGATGAGAACGAAACTATCCAAATGATAAAAGATATAAATAAAGAATATAAAGTTGTAGTCGATCCACATACTGCAGTTGGAATTGGTGCTGCAAAAAAACTTGGGCTAGAACAAAATTGTGTTGTTTTATCTACAGCACACCCATGTAAGTTTCCAAAAGCAATAGAAGATGCAATCTCAAAAACTGAAGAATTACCAGATAGTCTTAAATATGTTTATGATAGAGAAGAAAAATTTGAAGTTATATCAAATGATATAAATAAAGTTAAAGATTATGTAATTAATTCCATATGAAATTAAAAATAAAAGATCAAATCCCTGATATAGAAATTTTCCATCTAATAAATGGTGAACCACAAACTTGCAAAATTAGAGATATTTTAGGAAATGGTAAAGTTATTTTATTTGGATTACCTGGTGCTTTTACCTCAACTTGTTCAAAACTCCATCTACCTGGATATGTAGGTAATGCAGATAAAATTAAATTAAAAGGAATAGAAAAAATATTTTGTTTATCTGTAAATGATCCATTTGTTATGAATGCCTGGGGAGAAGCGAATAATGCTGGAGGCAAAATTACAATGTTATCAGATCCTTATTTATTATTTACGAAAGCAATTGGCGCTGAAGTAGATAGAAATTCAAAAGGAATGGGTATTCGTTCAAATCGTTATGCGATGGTTATTCAAAACTTAGAAGTAGTTAATATTCAAGTTGAGAAAGAGACTAAACAATGTGGTTTATCTTCAGCAGAGGGTGTTTTAGATTTATTATAATTAGTATGGCAGTTCTGTTGTCTGTCCCAATTCAACTTATAACAGAATATAACACTTTTTGAATAGGTACATACCAGGTTACATTGTTAAACTAACATTTTTTTGTGACGACTTTGTAATTGAGATTTTTTTCTGATATGTAATTCAAGTGAAATTACATTGGATTATTTTTGTAACTGGATGGATGTCATTCAGAGCAGTTGGGTCAGGTTTGTTTTTGTTTTGGATCTTTACTGAAAATGAGCGTTCGGCGCCATCTGAATGGATAGTTCCTTTTGTGGGCGACTTTTTTATTGGGATAACTGCTTTATTCTTAGTTTACCACATTATAAAAAAACCAAGCACTATACTATGGGGTCTTTTGCTGTCTTGGAATGTGATTGGTTTGTTAGATTTAATCCACGCAATAAATGTAAGTTTTGCTGCTCCTTATGGACCTATACCAGAAATAGGATTTAATGAATTGACAGTAAGATCTATTTTAATTTTAAATACTTTATTACAGATTTCTTGTATTTATCTATTGTTTCAAAAAGACATAAAAGAATATTTTAAAAAAAGTAAATTTTGAGTTTTGAAAGTATGGTACAAAGTCAGTACATGGTAGGTACATAGTCTTTTAAAAAATAATTATTATTATTGATAGAGAAAAATAATAAATTATTTAAGGGGCGTTATGTTGCCGGGTGCACCTATATTGCGACAGAGGACCTTGCCAATGAATCGACTTCATTATTAAGTTTATCTGTTGAATGTGCCTTTACCCAGCTCCATTTAATCTCAAATGTATTTGAAAGATTATCTAATTCGGTCCAAAGTTCTTTATTCTTAACTTCTTTTTTGTTAGCTGTTTTCCAACCATTTTTTTTCCAATTATGTATCCATTCAGTTATCCCAGATTTTACATATTTAGAATCTGTAAATATTTGAACTTTTCTACCTTTTGGAATTTTTTTTAAAGCTTTAATGGGGGCAAGTAATTCCATTTGATTATTTGTTGTATCTTTTTTGCTTCCTTTAATTTGAGTTTTCTTTCCATTTTCAATAATAATTGCAGCCCAACCACCATTTCCTGGATTTCCAATGCAAGAACCATCTGTGTAAATTTTAATCATCAAGAATAATCCTTAAATGAGCTCAGATTTCTATGAAAGTTTAACTTATCTATATACTCCTTTGGATCTTTAATTTTAATGACAGCATTTTTAGGAGTATTTAAATAATCATAAGATCTAGTCAAAAGATATCTTAAAGCTGATCCTCTACATAATGTATTTAAATTTCTTTTTTCAATTTCACTTAATTTTCTAACAGATTGGTAGCCTTTTAATAAATTTGAAGATCTTTTTTTATCTAATACAAATTTTCTATTTTTTTTTTTAAAGCATAAAGCATTAATGCAGGTTGCTAATTCATAAGATAGAAAATCATTAGCTGAAAAATAAAAATCTATAAATCCATGAAATTTACCTTTATTGAAAAAAATATTATCAATAAATAGATCGCTATGAATAATTCCATTTGGCATTTTTTTAGGCCATTTTCTTTTGATATCTTTCAAATCATCTTTCATTAAATTTTTTAAGTTTTTAGACAACTTATTAATTTTATTGTCTATTTTATTTAGAATTGACCCCCATGAATTAATCGATAGAGAATTTTTTCTATATAATTTTAATTTTTTTGAAGCCTCATGAAGTAGTGCTGCATTTTTTCCAACTATAAAACAATCTTTACTATTTAGTTTATCTTTATCTTTTCCTTCTAGGAAACTGACAATACAAGCTTTTTTATTTTTTAAGTTAAATAAATATTTACCCTTTTTATCTTTTATAGGAACTGGACATTTTACTTTTAATCTAGATAGACCAGACATAAGATTAACAAAAAATGGGAGATCTTTTCTCTTAACTCTTTTTTCGTAAATAGTTAAAATATATTTATTTTTCTTTGTCTTTAAAAGGAAGTTGGTATTTTCAATACCTTTTTTTATACCTGAATAATTTATAATTTTTCCAATATTATATTTCTTCTCGATAAATTTTATCTGCTTATTATTAATTTTAGTATAAACAGCCATTAATTTAATTTTCCAGGAATTTTAAAAGTAATATTTTCTTTTACGATTTCTACTTCTTCTATGTTGACTGTAAATTGATCTTTTAACTCTGCTATAAATTTTTCAACAAGTATCTCTGGTGCTGAAGCACCTGAGGAGATTCCAATCGTATTACATCCTTTAATTTTATCTATAGGCACTGGACTTTCCGAATGTATTAACTCAGCAGAACTACAACCAGAGTTTTTAGCAACCTCAACTAATCTTACCGAGTTAGATGAATTTCTACTTCCAATTATAAAAAACATATCACATTTATCTGCTATTTCTTTAACTGCGGATTGTCTATTTGTTGTTGCATAACATATGTCATCTTTTTTAGGCTCTTTAATATCTGGGAATTTAGATTTTAGAGCTGCAATAATATCTTTGGTATCATCTACAGAGAGTGTTGTTTGAGTTATGAAAGATAGATGTTTTTTTGAGACATTTTCATACTTATTTGCATCCTCAATATTTTCTATTAAATCTATTGAACCTTCTGGCAATTGACCCATAGTCCCAATAACCTCTGGATGGTTTTTGTGACCTATTAATAATATATGATGTCCTTGTTTATTTAAGTTTTCTGCTTCTCTATGAACTTTAGATACTAGAGGACACGTTGCATCTACAAACATCATATTTAAATTAGAAGCCTCCTCTGGAACAGATTTTGGAACCCCATGTGCTGAAAATATAACTGGTCTCGATTTATCTTTAATCTCATCTAATTCTTCAACAAATATCGCTCCTATTTTTTTTAAACTTTCTACAACATGTTTGTTATGTACAATTTCGTGTCTTACATAAACTGGAGCACCAAATTTATCTATACTCTTTTTTACAATTTCAATTGCTCTATCAACTCCTGCACAAAATCCTCTTGGTGCAGCTAAATAAATTTTTAAATTTTTGTTACTCATTTTTTTTCTACCATGAATTCAAGTAAAATATGAGGGAAGGTCAATGAAGCCAATCCAACAAATATTATTTTAATAATACTTTCATCTATACCAAATTTTTCTGAAATAAAATAAAAAACTATTAAATACATTATTGCTGTGATTACTGTAAGTGGAATAATTTTTCGTAAAAAAATAGGAAATCCTTTCATCAAATTTTTATTTATTTCACTAATTAAACTTAGTGAGTGTCTTATAGAATGAAGAAAGCAGAAATAAATTGTGAAAGCCAATATAGGGTTAAAAAAATAGTTTAAAATAATTATTGAAAAACTATCTAAAAAAAGAATTGATCTTAAATCATTATTATTACCTCTATATATAAGAAAATTACTTAGCACTGATAATATAACTAAAGGAATTAAAAAATTATTAGCCACAATATTTTCGTCTATTGAAAAATTTAACATTTTAAAAATTTCGATTGTCTCAGTTTTGTGAAACAGTAAGGGTGCTGAAATAACTAATGATCCTTTAATAAAATAAAAAATTTCTAAAAAATTAACATTTTTTGTTTCGATAAAGTCACTATCCTCTTTGCCAAAATGATATGCTGCAACTATTAAAAAAAGCGAAAGCAACAATATTGGACTTAAAATCCAAATTAAAATAACAAAAATAGCAATACCTATATAAGTTATATAGAACACTTCTGTATTTTTAATTTTATAAATTTTTAAAAGTTTTTTACCCTTTTCATGATCCAGCGCACCGTGAGAGATACCAATTGTAAGAATTAAAAAAAAACTAAAAAGTATAAACGAATTATCTCTCAATACCTCAAAAGCAGAAAAAAAAATACAGATATTAAAAAAAATAATAGAATGAAAAAAATTTATTTTGTTGATCATTATTTAAATACAGCTTTAATAAAAATCCATTTTGGCATCTTTAATATAATGGATAAGTCTTCGAAAATATTACTTTTATTGGAAAGGAAATTTATTACTGTTTTTGACTTGCTTTTAAACATTTTGAAGAAAATATTTGGCATGATCTCTGGCTTTTCAGCTAGGACTTTCAAAAAAACATTATCTAAAAACTTATACTTACTTTTTATATTGAAAGCTCTAGTTTGGGTTATTTTATCAATGTTTTGGGTAATATATTCTGCTTGTTCTTGAATATTAAGGAAAGTATAGCCAGTACTTAAACGCGTCATACCTCCAGCAGTTCCAATATTAATCGTATTTTTGTCGTTTTTAAATTTTGGATAAAATAATGGTATGGCTCCAACTTCTTTATAATTAATTTTATATTTTTTTAATTTTAGAGTGTTTTCGATGTAATCAATAATTTGTTTATCATAATCTTTTTCACTATTATCTTCCATTTTAGAAAGCCACGTAGTTTCGATTAAAGCTGATTTTTTTGAATAGGGTAGTGTATAGAAAAAATGAACACTTTTTTTTTGATCACAATCAAAGTCCATTAAATTCATTATTTGATCATCAAAAAAATCTTTTTCAGTTTCAATCTCAACACCTTGAAAGTGTTGCCATAAATTAGAATCTTTATTCTCAAGATTTGGCAAACTGTTAAATAAAATTGCGTTTTCTGTATTTACTTCACTAATATCTTTAAAGAATTGAATATTAGGATTTTTATTGATTTTATTTAAAATTTTTTTGTAGAATAGTCCACTATCAATACTTTCGTAAGGAGTTTCTTTACAATCTTTATATTCAACATTTCCTTTAAAATTGATTGTATAATCTTTCCATCTTTTTTTTACACAGTCATCAAACTTGTGAGGTACAGTTTTCCAATATGACCAAGTTTTATCTCTTTTATATTCATCTCTTTTTTCAATAATTGCTAAAGTCTTATTTTTAAGTTTATCCTGATACTCTAACTCATAAGCCAATGTTAAGCCTGCACACCCACCTCCAATAATTATATAATCAAAATCTTTCATTATACTCAATATCTTGCATTATTATCTCATGCTCTTTTATTGTAAGTTTTTTATCTTCTTTTACAAAATATAATTTAATTAAATCGCCAATAGATAGCACTGTATGTAAGACTTTTCCCAAATTGTTTACATAAATTTTTCCTGATTTATTGTAATTTTCTAAGTTTTCTTTTTTTAAGATTTCATTTCCAATTTGTCTATATACTCGTCTTGCAACCAAAATTGAAAATCTTAAAAAGAATGGAATTTTTTTAATTGATATAAACGAATTATTATAAAATTTGTCAGCGATTTTTAGAATTCTTTTAATTTCATCAAAATTTTTTTTTATATAAAACCTATTATTGCTTTCATCTTCAATAACATCTCTTGAAATATTAGTTAATTGCATTGCAATACCCAAGTCAATTGCTCCTAAAAGTGCTGATCTTTCTTTGACATTTAAAATTTTTGCCATCATTAATCCAACTGTTCCAGCCACTCTATATGAATAAACATATAGATCTTTATCAGTGTTGATTTCTACTTTTGATTTTATATCAG
This sequence comes from uncultured Pelagibacteraceae bacterium, assembly GCA_902618205.1. Taxonomy (GTDB): domain Bacteria; phylum Pseudomonadota; class Alphaproteobacteria; order Pelagibacterales; family Pelagibacteraceae; genus Pelagibacter. The sequence goes on from CACMZL010000004.1 coordinate 14,053, forward strand.
CCTCGACGCCATCGAATAAATCATCAATTATTTTTTGTGATATTCCAAATTTATTTATTAAAGACCACATATTTTTAATTATTTGGTTATTTTCATTTTTTAATTTGAAATCTTCTTTGAAAGTATTGAAATTTTTTAATTTCGTATCAAGTTCACCTTTTTCATCTGCTATATTGTCTATGTATCTACAAAAATCGTACAAATCAGAGCAATCAGAGTAGACTTGTTTTGGTAAAAAGAAACCTGCCCAATTAAAAGATTTAGCGTATATCGACAAATAATTTTGTTCATTCATTACAAAATTTTATCTAAGACCTTTGCGGATGATAGGACCCCTGGAACACCAGCTCCAGGATGAGTGCCCGCTCCAACAAAATATAAACCGTCATAAACCTCAGATTTATTATGAAATCTAAAGTATGCTGATTGAGAAAATTTTGGCTGAATTGAAAAACCAGATCCATATTTTGTGTTTAATTCATTCTCAAAATAATCAGGAGTTAAATAAAAATCATCTACAATATTTTCTCTTAAGTTAGGTAATAAACTTTTTTCCATTTTATCTATCACAAGTTTTTTTAGATTCTCACCTTCGATTGACCAGTTTATTCCTGATTTATTATTAGGTACAGGCACTAATACATAAAAGCAATCATGGTCTTTTGGTGCCATACTTGAATCTGTTGCGGTAGGTCTATGTAGATAATAGCTTATATCGTTATTTAATTTTTTGTTAACAAATATATCATCCAAGTGTTCTTTGTACTTATCACCAAACTTTATAGTATGATGTTCAACGTTTTGATATTTTTTCTTCGTTCCAAAATAATAAACAAACAATCCCATTGAATATTCCATTCTATTTATCTTCCAATTAAATAAGGTGTTATATTTTTGATTATTTAGCATTTTTGAATAAACACCGGGAGGATCTGCATTACAAACTACGTTATCTGCTTTAATTTCCTCATCTTCACTTGTCACAACCCCGACAACTCTTTTATTTTCTGTAAGCAAGTTTTTAACTTCTTTACCTTTAATAATTGTAACATCTTCTTCTAACATCAATTTCTCAAAACCTTTTATGATTTGTCCCGTTCCACCCATAGAATAATGAATTCCCCATTTTTTTTCTAAATACAAAATTAATCCATATATTGAGGTTGTAGTAAAAGGGTTTCCACCCACCAATAATGGGTGCATACTAAATAGCCTTCTTAGTTTTTCATTTTCAATAAAACCACTAACCAAAGAATAAACAGATTTATAACTTTTTAAACTTAGCAATGCAGGAATTTGCTTAAACATAAATGAAGGTTTATCAAATGGCACATCTGATAATTCTGAATAACCCTTATCAAATATTTTTTTTGTAAATTTAAGTAAATTTCTGTAACCCACAACGTCTTTATGGTTGATTAATGCAATTTGCTCTTCCATTTTCTTTTCATCTGCTGAATAATCGAAATGGCTTCCATCTTCAAAAACAAATCTGTACCAAGTATCCAAATCTTTTATTTTTATGTAATCATCTGGATTTTTATTAAAAAGTTTAAAAATTTCATAAATTAAATAAGGAGCAGTTATTACAGTTGGTCCACCATCATAAGTAAACCCATTCCTTTTAAATACTCTGGCTCTTCCACCTAAATCTTTTTGTTTTTCAATTAAAGTAACTTTATGACCTTTTGCCCGAAGTCTAAGAGCTGCTGCTATGCCACCAAAACCTGATCCAATTACAATTGAATTCATATTCCCTAATTTACATTATTTTTATAAAATTTGATAAACTATCTTAGTTTAAGAACTTATTTTCTTTAATTCTGTCTTTGTTTCTTCAAGATTTTTATTAAACAAATTGTCAAGTTTAGACTTATCGACAGATGTTGTAATAATTTTTTTCACAGATTCTACAGCAATGTTAATTGATGTATCTTTAATTTCTTTAATGGCATTATCCTTCATTTGAGAGATTTTAGTCTCTGCTAAACTTTTCTTTAGTTCAGCTGATTTATGAAATTTGTCATTCATTTCAATCACAAATCTTTCAGTTTCATCTTTTGACTGCTGCATAATCTTTTCACTCTCAATTTTTGCAGTATCCAGCTTCTTTTGAGCCTCATCCAATAGTCTTTTAGATTCAGCTCGGAGTTTTTCACTTTCATCAATTTCATTTTTGATATCAGTAATCATTTTGCTCAATAAATTATTAACATTTTGTGGAACTTTTAAATAAATTAGCGCTCCAAAAAATATTACAAAAGAAACTGCTACCCAAAATGTTGCATCAAATGCCATTATGTTTTTCCATTTCTTTTTTAGAAAGATCTTCAACTATGGCTGAAAGACTACTTTTATTTATATCTTCACCAATTAATTGTTTAACTAGATCGGAGGATGTCTCAATTGCAATTTTAGTAATTTTCTCTTGAGAAGTTTTTTTTAATTGGTTTATTTCCTCTTCAGCTTTTATTATTTCTTTTTCGATATCCTTTTCTAAAGATAATCTTTTATTGTTTATATCGTCCAAAACTTTTTGTCTTTCACTATTAAAGAAGTTTTTTGCTTCGACTTTTGTATCATTGATAATTTTATCAAATTCTTTAACTTTTTTTTCAGTTTCTTCCCGTTGCTTGTCTGCAGTTTCGATATTCTCTAAAATTTGTGATTTTCTGGTTTCAAGATTGTTACTAATCTTTGGTAGTATGAACTTAGATAAAATTATAAACAATAATCCAAAAGTAAGTACTAACCAAAAAATTTGAGATATCCAAAACTCGGGATTAAGCTGGGGCATACCTCCACTCTCAGCACTTTGAGCGCTATAAGTAAAGATAAGACTTAAAGCTAAAAATTGAAAAATTATCTTTTTCAACATTAATTAAAACGCGAAAAGAATAATTAATGCAACAACTAATCCAAATAAACCAGTCGCTTCCGCTAATGCAAAGCCTAATAGCAAGTTTGGAAACTGCTTTTGAGCTGCGGATGGATTTCTCATTGCACCTGAAAGATAATTTCCAAAAATTATCCCAATTCCAACTCCTGCACCTGCAAGCGCAATTGCTGCTAGTCCTGCTCCTATCATTTTTGCTGCTTCTAATTCCATTATATCCTCCTTATGTTAATTAATGGTGTAAATTTAATGCATCATTCAAATAGATACATGTTAAAATTGCAAATACATATGCTTGAAGAAAAGCAACTAATATCTCCAAACCTGTTAATGCAACTGAAAAACCTAGTGGTAGCCAGCCCCCAACAATTCCTAAGCTAACTACGAAACCTCCAAAAACTTTCATCATCGTATGGCCTGCCATCATATTTGCAAACAATCTAACTGATAAACTAATTGGTCTACTTAAGTATGAAATTATTTCTATAACAACTATTAATGGCAATAAAACCATTGGAACTCCACTTGGCACAAAAAGTTTTAAGTATCCAAGTCCATGTTTAATAAATCCAATTATTGTTACTCCTATAAATATAAATGCTGCTAATACAAAAGTTACAATGATGTGGCTAGTGACAGTAAAAGAGTATGGTATCATCCCAAACATGTTACAAAATAAAACAAACATGAATAAAGAAAATATGAAAGAAAAGTAAGGCTTAGCTTTCGATCCAGCTGTATCACTTATCATTTTTGAAATAAAAGAGTAACTGAGTTCCGCAAGTAATTGAATTTTATTTGGTATGATAGATCTCTTCGTGCCTAAATTAAAAATAATTAATATTGCTAGTGAACTTATGACCATAAACAAACTCGCGTTTGTGAACGAAATATCTATGTTATTTATTTTAATTTCTGGGCCAATTCGGTAAACGTTGAATTGGTACATTGGATTTGCTGCCATTTTCCTACTATTTTTGCATTTTTTTTGCTGATCTAATAACGTTCATAATTCCAGCTACTACACCAATAAAAAAAAATATTAAAATTAACCAGGGTTTAGTACCAAACCAATTGTCTAAAATAAACCCAATAATTGTCCCAACAGCCACTGCAGATACCAATTCCGTGCTCATTTTGAAGGCTGATCCCATACTTGAGCCTTTATTTTCCTTTTCAGATTTTTTGTCTTTATCGGTTTTATTTTTTGCAATTTTTAGGCGAGTTTTAAACTGGTCTTCATCCATTATTAAGCAACCATACTCTCTGCTTTTTGAAGATCTACAGCAACTAGTTGGCTAATTCCTTTTTCTGGCATTGTTACGCCATATAGTCTGTCCATTTTAGACATGGTTAGAGCGTGGTGAGTTACAATAATAAATCTTGTAGATGTAATTTTAGTTAGTTCCGTCAAAAGATTGCAAAATCTTGTTACATTCGCATCATCTAGAGGTGCGTCTACTTCATCGAGAACACATATTGGAGCTGGATTAGTAAGAAACACTGCAAAGATTAAAGATAAAGCAGTCAAGGCTTGTTCACCTCCAGATAATAAAGTTATTGATTGCAATCTTTTTCCTGGTGGACTTACCAACATTTCTAATCCTGCATCTAAAGGATCATCAGAGTCTACTAGTTCTAGTTTTGCACTACCTCCATTAAATAGTTTGGTATAAACTTCATTGAACTTTCTATTCACTTTTTCAAAAGCATCTAGAAGTCTTTCCCTACCTTTCTGATTGAGTTCAGTAATACTTTCTTTTAACTTTATAATTGCAGTTACTAAATCTTGTCTATCTTTTTCCATTTTCTTAATTTCATCTTCATATTTTGAAGTCTCTTCGTCTGCTCTTAAGTTAACTGAGCCTAATTTTTCTCTTTCTCTTTTTTTTTCATCAAGCAATTCCTCTTGTGTTACTGTATCTGGATATTCAGATGCATCTTTTAAATTTGAAAAATTAAGTATCTCCTCTTCTTTTAAATTAAGTTCTGTTGATACTCTTTCTAACAAATCATTTCTTCTTTTATTCAAACCATCGATTGTTGCTCCAGAGCTTGCTTTTCGCTCTCTTATTTCAATAGACTCTTCCTTTGTTGTATTAAGATAGCTTCTTAATTCGTTAATCTCTTTATCTAGTTCATCTATTAATATTTCATTGTCACTTTTTTCTTTTTCAGAAATTCTTAAACTTTCAGATATTTGTCCTTTTCTTTCAGCTTGTGTTTGAGGTTGTTTTTCTAGGCTATCTAATTTTTTTTGTTGAGTATCTTTTCTACTATTTAATTCATTAATCATTTTTTCAGAATTTACCAATAAGTTTTTCCAACTTTCTATTTCTTGGTCAATTATTTTAATTCTTTCACTTCTCTTAATTGATTCTTTTTTAATATTTTGATTTGTACTAAATGCTTCAGCGTATTCTTCTTGTAGACTTTTGATTTCTTCGTTTTTCTTAGTTACTGTTATCGCTAAATCGTTGTCATACATTTCATTAATTTTCATTTTTAAAAATGAAAGATTTATTTTGCATTCATCTATTAAATTAGTTGCACCATTAATGTTGTTCTCTGATAGCATTTCTTTTGCTTTTTCTAATTGCTCACTTGCTAAATCGATAGTTTCTGAGTTCTTTTTTAGAGTATCAAGATTTAAATTTTCTAGTATTCTTTCTAATTTATCCTGCTCATCTTTTAATTTACTTTTTGCATTTACAAGATCTAAACCGGACAGTTTTTCAGTTTCATAGTATTTGGAGTCGATTGTAATTAAATTTTCTTTTTCTTCTCTAAGTCTTTTTTCATTAGAGTTTGCATCAATGATTATGCTTTTTTCTCTAACAATATCCTCATCTATTACACTTAAAGCCTTTCTAATTGATTGTATTTCATCATTAACCCTGTCTTTTTCTTCATCTAAGCTCTTTAACTCTAAATTTAATCTTTGTATTTTTGACAAGTTTTCTTGATTTTTTTCTCTTATAGGATTTACATTTTTATTCTTTTCAATAATTTTCATGCTTAAATCCTCTAATTTATCATTGAAGGACTTAACTTGATCATCAGCCTCATTATTGATCTCGTTTTCTACTTTAATTTCATTATCAATTTCTAAAAGACGTAAATAATATAAACCTGCCTCAACTTTTTTTATTTCTTCAGAAATAGATTTATATTTTGCAGCCTCTTCAGCTTGCTTTTGCAAATTTGCTAATTGTCTTTCCTGTTGTCTTCTTAATTCATCTGCCCTTTTTAAATTATTTTCTGCAGCGCCTAATCGTAATTCTGCTTCGTGTCTTCTAACATGTAAACCTGCTATACCAGCTGCTTCTTCTAAGATAGCTCTTCGATCAGAAGGTTTTGCTGTGACCAATGCTCCAATTCTACCTTGACTAATAATCGAAGGTGAATGAGCACCTGTTGATAAATCTGCAAAAAACATCTGAGCATCTTTAGCTCTAACTTCTTTCCCATTTATATAAAATTTTGAGCCTTTATCTTTTTCTATTTTTCTTCTTATTTCAATTTCATCGAGCTCATTATATTGTAGAGGACCATCTTTATTGTCATTTGATAAGCTTACTAAAACTTCTGCAATATTTTTTGATGGTTTGTTTGAAGTTCCGGAAAATATAACGTCTTCCATTCCTGAACCTCTCATACTTTTCGCTGATGTCTCACCCATACACCATCGCAACGACTCCACTATATTTGATTTGCCACAACCGTTTGGGCCAACTATTCCAGTTAAACCTTCTTCAATCAGGAAATTAGTTTTTTCAGCAAAAGACTTAAATCCATTTAATTGGATTTTTTTAAATTCCATTCACTGACTTATATCAGTTTTTCAATGTATTTTTTTAATTTTTTGTAGTTTGAGTGATTTTCAAACTTTTTTCCGTTAATTATGACTGTAGGAGTAGCATTCACTTTATATTTTTTAACACCTTCGATTCGGTCTTCTAAAATATGATCCTCTATTTTTTTATCCGCCAAGCACTTATCAAAATCAAGATTATATTCAGTATTATCAATAAATTTTTTCATTGCTTGATTTGCCTCTAATTCATTTTTTCCTTTTATCCACTTATCTTGATTTAAATATAAATGATGCAAAATTTCATGCTCACCATCATTTCTACAATGCGCTAATTTAGTTGCATTAAATGCAATGATGTCTAATGGAAAGCTTTTAAATTCTATTGAAATCAATCCTTTATCAATAAAATCTTCTTTTAATTTAGGATATATATTTTTATGAAAATTTGCACAATGACTACAAGTTAAAGATTCAAAAACCATTAACTTAACTTTAGAGTCTGCACTTCCAACTAAAATTGGTTTAACTTCAGAATTAGCATTGATGAAATTAAAAAAAATTAAAATTGAGATAAAAATTATTTTTTTCATTTTATTTTAAAATGTTTACTTAGCTCTAAAAGTGAATTTTTTATTTTGTCATTTTTAATATTATTTATGCTCTTTATATGTTTATTTTTTGTCGCATTAATAGCTGTATTTTTATGGTTTTCTTCAATTTTTCCATCAAATGTATTCAATTTAATGTCATCTAAAACATGATAGCCAAAAAAAATATTAATTTTTTTTATTATTTCTTTTTTAGAATACTCAACATCAACTTCATTTCCCCTCTTTACTAAAATATTTAATCGACTTCCCGATAACCTATTTGAACTTTTGTATGATTTAGGAAAGCTTACCTTAAATAAATCTTTACCTACTAAATATTTCCAATTGTCTAAAGTTTCATTATAAATTTTACCTTTTTTACTAATTATTCTTTTTGCTTCTGTGGGTAAAGTATCTTTAAAAGATCTTAAACCTTGAATGGAATTATATCTCTGCTTAGTATTATGTTTTTGACTCATATGAATAATAAAAACATACCAAATAAAATTCTACATTGGTACGATAATAATAAAAGAATTTTACCTTGGAGAAAAAAAGTTTCTCAGAAACAAAAAGAATATTTTACGTTTGTTAGTGAATTTATGTTGCAGCAAACTCAAGTAAAAACTGTTATTCCTTATTTTGAAAAATTTGTAAAACAAATTCCAACCTTTCAATCATTGGCAAATGTCGACGAAAAGATATTAATGAAACATTGGGAAGGCCTTGGTTATTATTCAAGAGCAAGAAATCTAAAAAAAAGTGCAATTAAAATTCTTAAAGATTTCAACGGTAAGTTGCCAAAATCTTATGAAAAGTTAATACAATTACCAGGTGTTGGTGAATATACATCTAAAGCAATAATGTCTATAGCATTTAACATTAAAACTATCCCTTTAGATGGAAATGTAGAGAGAATTCTTAAAAGAACTTTCTATTTAAAAAAGCAGAATGAAATATCTAAAGATTCTCTAAAAACAAAAATTAATTTTTTTGGACTGTCCGATCGTGCTAGTGATTACTCACAAGCAATTATGGAAATAGGTGCTTTAATTTGCAAACCAAAAAATCCAATTTGTAAAGAATGTCCATTAAGTAAAAATTGTATATCTTTAAAAAAAAATGATTTTGAGTTAACTAAAATTTATAAAGAAATAAAAACTAAATATTTTGAAGCGACTATCTACAAAAAACAAAATAATTATTTATTGGTTAAAAATGATAAATTTAAATTTTTAAAAAATATGCCAATTTTCCCTATGACTGAAGTTCGAGAAAGTAAGTATAATTATTCAAATAATAAAAAAATTAATATAAAATTATCTAATATGGAAATGAAAATTTTGTTAAATAACTCAAAAAAACCTCCAAAGATTAAAAATAAAATATTAATTAAAAAAGATAAATTAAGCTCAGAAATAATTCCATCATTTACTAAAAAAATATTTTATACCATCTCAAAATCTGAATGAAAAAAGTTGCAATTGTAGGAGCTGGTATATCTGGTTTGTATCTTGCAAATGAACTAAACAAATATACTGAAATAGAATATAAAATCTTTGAAAAAAAAGATTACCTTAATTTAAATGAAGGTTATGGCATTCAACTTTCAGTTAATAGTATTAATTTGTTAAATAAAGTAGGATTTAAAAATATTTCAGCATCAGATGTTTATTATCCAACAAAAGTTAATTTTTTCCAGGCTAATAATATTAAAAAGATTTGTGAAATTGATTTAAAGCAATTCAATAATTTAAACGACCGTTACACAACACTTAAAAGATCAACATTAATAAAGTTTTTAATTGGTAATATTCCTGAGGAAAAAATTCAATTTAAAGCCGATATTCAAAATATCGAATATAATGAAAAAATAAAGATTTCTTGGAATAATAAGAATGAAAGTTTCGATTATATAGTAATTGCAGACGGTGTTTTTTCAAAATTAAAATCCCAAATATCCAACAATCATTTAAACCCAATTTTTAATGGGAACATTGCTTTAAGGGCGAATTTAAAACAACATGAAAAAGATAATATTTCTGTTTATATGGGGTCAAATTTTCACTATGTAACTTATCCCGTAAATCAAAAACTCGACTATAATTTCGTTGCTATAATCAAAAAGAAACTAACTACTAAAGAAATTGAAGATAAAAATATTCTTAATTCAGAAACATTTATAAAATCTTTAAAAGACTTTATATCAAAAAATTCTATTATAAATTTGGAAAGTTTAGCAAATATAAAGTGTTTTCCTGTATTTGTGAGCACTGAATTACCCACAATAAAATATCAAAATACTTATTTGAGTGGAGATGCTTTATTTGCTTTTCCACCTTCTTTTGCACAAGGTGCTTCTCAAAGTATTGAAACAGCAAATGGTATTTTAGAAAATATTACAAGTTCAAATAGTATTTATAAAGATAAGGTAAGTAAAATATTTCTAGTAAATAAAAGATCAAAATTAAACCATTTTGCCTTCCATTTAACTAATCCAATAATAATATTAATTAGAAATATTGTTTTGAAATTTTTATCAAAAAATAAAAAATTTCTAGAGAGTTATCTTGGAAAAATTTATAGAAATTAAGTAGTTGGCCTTAGTCTTTGCCTCAAATCATCAATTGGTTTGAGTGAATTACCTGATTTATAATACCAAAAAGTCCAACCGTTACAGCTCTCAGCACCTAATATTTGTGCAGCAACTTTATGTATTGATCCTTCTGATTTCCGATATTTTATACTACCATCAATCATAATTTTTGCATTAATTTGCTTTTTTTGATCAAAAATTTCAGTACCAGGTTTAATAATTCCTAATTCAACCAAAGATCCAAATGGCACTCTAGGTTTGGATCTATTATTTTTTATAGTATCTAAATATTCATCTTCTATAATTTTTGTATTTTTAATTCTTTTACTTGCAGCCTCAAAATAATTTTTTTCTTTTTCTACCCCAAAATAGTTTCTACCTAACTTTTTGGAAACTACAGCAGTTGTTCCTGTACCAAGAAACGGATCTAATATTAAATCACCTTTATTAGAGGATGCTAATATAATTCTGTGCAATAAAGACTCTGGCTTTTGCGTAGAGTGAACTTTATTACCATTATTTTTAAGTCTTTCTTTTCCATTACATATAGGTAAATTCCATGTAGATCTCATCTGTAGATCATCGTTTAAACATTTAAGTGATTGATAATTAAAAGTATATTTTGAGCCTTCACTTTTTGATGCCCATATAAGTGTTTCGTGCGCATTCGTAAAACGTGTTCCTCTAAAATTTGGCATAGGGTTATTTTTATTCCAAATCACATCATTTAGTATCCAAAAACCTAAATCTTGCATTTTTGAACCAACTCTAAAAATATTATGATAACTTCCTATGACCCATATAGATCCATTTTTTTTTAAAATTCTTTTACATTCTTTAAGCCATTGAACTGAAAACTCATCATAACTTTTAAAACTATCAAATTTATCCCACGCATCTTCTACAGCATCGACTTTAGATCTGTCAGGTCTACTTAATTCTTTTTTTAGCTGAAGGTTGTAAGGTGGATCTGCAAATATCAGATCAAAACTTTCAGCCGGAATTTTTTTTAATTCCTTAATACTATCTCCATTAATAATTTTATTTTTTATGTCTGAAATGGTCATTTTATATTTTTGAATTAGACTCCAGTCAGAAGTCTACGTCAACCTGTGATTGAATTTATTGATTACTAATTGTTATGATTATTTTTTAAGACTCAATATCTTGTGTATTGGTTGAAAGGTTTTTCTATGAAATCTAGTCACTCCAAATCTTTTAATAGCTTTGATATGATCCTTAGTTCCATAACCTGCATTATTATCCCAGCCGTATTTTTTAAAAGAAAAAGACATCTTTTTCATTAGCTTATCTCTTTCAACTTTAGCAATAATCGATGCGGCTGAAATTTCAGGAATTTTTTCATCACCTTTTACAATAGTTTTAATAACATAATTTTTTAAGTCTGGTGGTTTATTACCATCTATTAAAATTTTTTTAGGTTTCAATTTGAGTTTCTTAATTGCTCTTTTCATCGAAAGTAGACTAGCATTTAAAATATTAATTTTTTCAATTTCCTTTATTGATGCAGACCCTAACGCCCAAACTGAATTTTTTTTTATATATTTAGATAAATTTTCCCTCTGAATTTTGTTAAGTTTTTTTGAATCTTTGAGAATTTTTCTATTAATTTCTTTATTTAATATAACAGCCGCTGCATAAACTGGTCCTACAAGGCTTCCTCTTCCAACTTCATCAACACCAGCAATAATTTTTTTCATATAAAATATTATTAAAAATTTAAATCTCTAAACTAATTTCGTCTATTTTTTTTCTAATTTCTTTGAGATCTGCCCAAGAATATTTTTTTTGCTCTGCTTGTCTTAGCAGATATGCTGGGTGAAAAGTTATCATTGTCAAATATGTTTTATTATTAATTATTACTTCCTTCCATTTTCCTCTTTCTTTAGAAATTTTAATTTTATTCCCAAAGAGCGCTTCCATTGCTGTGCTTCCCATTAAAATAAGTATTTCTGGATTTATAATCGAAATATGTTTTCTTAAATATTCAGAGTATCTATTTATTTCTGATATTTCAGGCTTTCGGTTATTTGGAGGCCTATAATTTACAACATTAGTAATATAAACGTTAGTTCTATCTAAATTAATAGCTTTTAACATTTTATTTAAAAGCATTCCTGCATCACCAACAAAAGGCTTTCCTAATTCATCTTCTTTTTGTCCAGGTCCTTCACCTACAATCATTATTTTTGAAGATGAATTTCCATCACTGAAAACAAGATTTTTTGCACTATTTTTTAATTCACAATCTTCAATCTTTTCTATTTCAACTCTAAGTTTTGCTAATTCCTCAGATTTATCCTCATTAGGAGCATTATTTTTAAATCTATTTATTGGTTCATTGCTAAATTCATACTCAATACCTAGTTCGTTTAATAAATCATTATCAAATATGTCATTTTGATTTTTTTCATTTAAAGTCATAAAGTAAAAAATGTTCTTAAAAATTTTTTGTTTTATAATATTAATTCTATACCAAACAAATCTCTATTCAAAAGCAGCGAATGAAAAAGAATTCAACCAGAAGTATCTATCAAATTATCTTTCAGCATTATTATCATTTGATAACCAGAAAAATAACGATGCTCTTAAGTTTTTTGAAAATTCAAAAATATTAATTCAATCGCATGATAGTTTTTTGCAAGAATATGTATTTTCTTTACTTTTGGATGGACAGGTTAAAAAAGCAATTAAACAAGTAAAATATTCTAATACCTCAATAGGAGGAGATTTTTTTGAAGGAAATTTATTATTAATTTTAGATAGCATTAACAAGAAAAAGTTTAAACAAGCAGCTTTGAAGTTAAAAAAATTGGAAAAGTTCAAAGAGGACGACTCATACAAATTTATAATTTATTCTAGCTTAAAAAGTTACATTGATCTTTTTATATATAAAAAATCTGACATTGTTGAGCAATTTGGAAAATTAGATTTGATAAACATAGCTTTTCAAAATTGTTATTTGAATTCCAAAAAAACTGAGCCTTATTTTTTAAATTTAATTAACGATCCTCAAAGTGATTACTCTAGATATACTTTTTTTTATTTGAGTAACGAAGTGTCTAATAATGACTTTGCAACAGTCGATAATTTTGCTGATACAATAGATCCTTTAAGAAGTAGTTTGCTTATTTCTCAAGTAAAAAAATGGATAGATGAAAAAAAATATAAAAAATTAACACAGCATTTTTCATGTCAAAATGAGAATGATATTTTGGCAGAATTCTTTTTTCTGATATCTAATTTTTATTCATCTCAAAATAGATTTGATTACTCAAACATATATTTAAATATTTCAAATTATTTAAATCCAAAATTTTATTTTAATTTATCTCTAATAGCTGAAAACTATCAGTCTAATAATAATTATGATCTAGCAAAAAAAACTTTTGAAAAATTTGATGATAAAGACGAAATATTCTTTTGGTACAAAACAAAAAAAATTGCCAGAATTATAGCAGAGGAAGAAAATTATGATGCAAGTTTGAACTATATATTAAAAAATCTTGAAAAATTTAATAATAAATCAACAAAGATGATTTATGATTTGGCAAATATTTACAAAAACTTTAAAAAATATGATGAGGCTATAAATTATTATACTTTGGCTTTAAAAAATTTGGATAAAAATTCTATGGCTTATGCAGATGTTCTTTACCGCAGAGGTGGTGCGTATGAAAGATTAAAAAATTATGATTTGGCTGATAAGGATTTGCTAAATTCAATTAAAATTAGACCTGACGAACCGTATACACTTAACTATCTTGCTTATAGCTGGTTAGAAAGAGGATATAAAATTGAAGAAGCAATAAAAATGTTAAATCAAGCTTATAAAGGGAAAGAAGATGACCCTTACATAACAGACTCAGTTGGTTGGGGTTACTATTTGACTGGAAATTATATTGAAGCAGAAAAATATTTAAGAAAAGCTGTTGAATTGTTACCAAGTGATCCTGTTGCAAGTGATCATTATGGAGATGTTCTTTGGCAGTTAAATAGAAAAATCCAAGCTAATTATTTTTGGAAAAGTGCTTTAAATAGCGATGAAGCAGATGAAGAATTAAAAATTAAAGTTAAGGAAAAATTATATAATGGCTTAAACAATAATTCTTAAATGAAGTTTCATAAAATAAAATCATTTGCAAAAGTAAACTTAACTTTAAAAATTCTAAATAAATACTCAAATGGTTATCATAAAATAGAAAGTTTAATATCCAAGATCAATTTGGCTGACGAGATTTTAATAAAAGAGATACAAGGTTCAAAAAATAGAATATCTTTTAGTGGGAAATTTTCCTCAAATATTTCAAACACAAATACAATTTTAAAACTACTAAAAATCTTAAATAATCAAAATTATATTCAAAATAAAAAATTCAATATCAAAGTAAAAAAAAATATACCCCAATCTTCTGGTATGGGGGGAGGATCAATGAATGCAGCATCCATTTTGAACTACTTATTTAAAAAAAGAATAATTAAAATTACAAAAAATAATTTAATAAAAATTGCAAATAAAGTTGGTTCAGATGTAATTTTGGGTCTTTATGAGAGTCCAATGATCCTACAAGGGAAAAATATAAGTAAAATTAATAAAAAATTAAATTTTCATTTGTTAATAATTAAGCCTAATTTTGGATGTTCTACTAAGATGATTTATGCAAAACACAGAGGATTTTCAAAGAGCCTATTCAATAAATCAAACAAGATTGAAAGACAGGATTTATTAAAAGTTTCGAATAACGATTTAGAGAGAGCAGCCTTTAATAGATATCCAATTTTAGGAAAGATCAAAAGTTACTTGCAAAATTTAGATAATATTTACTTTGCAAATATGACAGGTTCGGGTTCGACTATAATTGGTTATTTTTTAACCAAAAATGCGGCAATAAAAGCTCAAAAAAAATTAAAAAATAAATATAAAAACTATTGGTGTATTTACTCTAAAACTATATAAAGCTTTTTTTTTGTGTTATACGAAAAACATCTTGGGGTGTAGCCAAGTGGTAAGGCAGCGGTTTTTGGTACCGCCATTCCTAGGTTCGAATCCTAGCACCCCAGCCATTTATGAAAGCTTTACTTAAAAAAATTTTTCAAAACAAAAAAATTTCAAGCGATAAAGATCTCAAATTTCAAGATTTAAAAAAAAATAAGGGAGTATATAAAATATTTGGTGCAATAAATAACTACAATGAAACTAGCGAGATTAGATATGTTGGTGGTTGTGTAAGAAAAATTTTAAATGATGAAAAAACAGATGATATCGATCTTGCAACTAATTTAACTCCTGATCAGGTTAAGCAATGCTTAGATAAAAACCAAATAAAGTTTTTTGAAACAGGAATTGAACATGGCACAATCACAGCAGTGATTGATGATCAAAATTTTGAAATTACAACATTAAGAAAAGATGTAAAAACTGATGGAAGGCATGCTGTCGTAGAATATACAACCAATTGGAAGGAAGATTCATTAAGGAGAGATTTTTCAATAAATTCAATATATTCAGATTTAGATGGGAATTTATATGATCCAAATTTTGGTCATAAAGATTTAAATATTGGAATAATTAAATTTATAGGTGATCCGGAAACTAGAATCAAAGAAGATTATTTAAGAATTATTAGATATTTAAGATTTTATACTGAATATAGCAAAATCGATCATGAAATTAATATTATAAAAATCATTAAAAAAAATATTGAGGGTTTGGGAAAAATATCAAAAGAAAGACAATTCAATGAATTAAAAAAAATTCTCAAATTGGATAACTTTTTAAAGTTATTTAAAAATAAAACCTCTTGTGAATTATTTTCATTAATTTTCCCTCAATTAAAAAATTTTAAAAAATTGAGCAAGTTATCAAAACCACAAGAAAAAATATTGAAAAATAAAAGTTTAAATTTCGTAATTTCTTTTCTTGTAATCGATGAAACCGACAATTCTGACTATTTTGTATATAAATATAATTTACCCAATGAATTAAAAGATAAAATTAACTTTCTAAAAAATAATTCGCTTAATAAAGATAGTACTGAAATTTATAATAAGAAAGAATTACAAAAAATATTTTATTTTGAGGGTAAATCTAGCGCGATAGATTTAATTGATTTCAATTTGTTATATTTTAAACAAAGTAAAAAACTTTCAGAATTTAAAACTTATTTTGAAAAATTAGATAAACCAGAATTTCCAATAAAAGCTCAGTTATTAATAAATGATTATGGATTAAAGGAGGGAAGGGAATTGGGTCAAAAATTAAAAAATTTAGAAATGAAATGGATTGAAAATAATTTTAATTTATCAAAAAAAGATATGGAAAAAGTTTTATCAAATTAAACGTATTTTACGTCTACAATTTCAAAATTTTTTGTCCCTGCTGGTGTATTTATCTCTACAAGATCCCCTTTATTTTTACCTATAAGACCTTTTCCTATTGGTGATTGAAAATAAAGAAGCTTTTGTTTTAGATCTGCCTCGTCTTTACCAACAATTTTGTAATTTATTTTTTCATTTGTATCTAAATTTTGAAGGTAGACTGTAGATCCAAATATCACTTTTCCATCATTACTAATCTTGGTTATGTCAATTACATTTGCTCTTGCAATTAAATCCTCAACTTCTTGAATTCTTCCCTCATTATGTGATTGCTGTTCTTTTGCAGCATGATATTCAGCATTTTCTTTCAAATCTCCATGTGATCTTGCTTCAGCAATGGCTGCAACAATTTCAGGTCTCTTTTTTTCTTTTAAAAAAATTAATTCACTTTTTAATTTTTCTAATCCTTCAGTAGTAATTGGTTCTTTATCCATAATTTACCATTTAGCTATTGGTGGTAATGACATGAGTATAGCTTCAACATTTCCACCAGTTTGTAAACCAAATTTTGTCCCCCGATCATGTAATAAATTAAATTCAACATATCTACCTCTTTTTTTATATTGGATTTCTTTATCTTTAATTGTCCATTTTAATTTATTTTTTTTCTCAATTATTTCATTAGAAATGTTTTTAAAACTTATTCCCACTTCTCTTACAAAAGAAAAATCTTTTTCCCAATTATTTTTTTTATAATCAAAAAAAATTCCACCAATACCTCTTGGTTCTTTCCTATGCGGTAAATAAAAATATTCATCACACCACTTTTTATATTTTTTATAATAATTTTTGTTGTGTTTATCACATGATTTTTTTATTTCTGAATGAAACCAATTTTCTAATTTCTTATCTTTCATACAAGGTGTTACATCCATTCCACCTCCAAACCAACCAAATGAAGTAACTATATACCTCGTGTTAAAATGCATTGCAGGTACATGAGGATTTTTCATATGCATAACAACAGATATTCCAGATGCCCAAAATTTAGAGCTTGTTTTAGTCCCTGGAACTTTATTTTTAAATTCATTTGAAAATTTTCCATAAACTTCTGAAAAATTTACTCCAACTTTATCAAAAATTTTACCGTTCTCTAAAATTCTATATTGTCCTCCACCTTCATCATTATTCTTACTTCTATTCCAATTAGTAATTTTAAATTTGGTTTTTTTGCCCTCTTTTTCCGCTATTTCTCTACAAAGTACTTCTTGTAAAGTTTTAAACCAATTTTTTGCTAATTTCTTTTTTATGTATTGATCCATTTAACCTAACTGTCTTATAAATTCTGAAGCTCCTATGGCTACTGATATTGAAATGTTTAATGATCTTTTATTTTTTAGCATTGGAATCTTAATTCTTTCATTAACCTTAGAATGTACATCTTCTGGAACACCAGCACTTTCTCTGCCAAAGAGCAATATATCATTACGCTTAAATTTAAACTTTGTATAAACTTTGCTAGCTTTTGTCGTCATTAAAACTACTCTATTTTTACTATTTTCATCAAAGAATTCTTTAGGGCTCTTGTAAAATTTAATTTCACTGTAATCTAAATAATCCATAACAACTCTCTTGAACCTTTTATCGCTTAATAAAAACCCACAAGGTTCAATGATTTCTAAACTAGCCCCTAGGCAAGAACAAGTTCGAATAATTGAAGCTGTATTTTGAGGAATATCCGGCTGATATAGAGCTACTTTTAGACCGTGTTTTAAAGGTTTCTGTGTCATTGTTACCATAGAAATATCTCTTTTTTATTATATGAAATCATATATTACCAAAGATATAAAATATTAAAGATGTCAGACCAAAAAGACGAAAAAAAGACCAACAGAAGAGATTTCTTGTTTACTGCTACAGCCGCTGCTGGCGCAGTTGGAGTAGGTGCTGCTGTTTGGCCATTAGTAGACCAAATGAACCCAGATGCTTCTGTAAAAGCATTAGCAAGCACAGAAGTAGATGTGAGTTCAATGCAACCTGGACAGTCTTTAACAGTACTTTGGAGAGGTAAACCAGTTTTTATAAAAAGAAGAACTGAAGATGAAATTAAAAAAGCGAGAACAGTTGATATTAATGATCTTAAGCATCCTGAAAAAGACGAAGATAGAGCAAAAAATCCTGAATGGTTAGTGATGCTTGGAATTTGTACTCATCTTGGATGTGTACCATTAACAGATAAAGGTGATTATGATGGTTGGTTTTGTCCTTGTCATGGTTCTCATTATGATACATCTGGTAGAATTAGAAAAGGACCAGCTCCAACTAATATGGAGATACCTAAATACGAATTTGTAAATACTAACACGATTAAGATTGGATAAATATGAGTGATCACGAATACACACCTAGTTCAAAATTTGGTAAATGGTTTAATGATAGACTACCTTTGCTTACATTGGCAAATCACTTAACAGATTACCCTACACCAAAAAATTTAAATTACTGGTGGACATTTGGTGGGATATTAACTTTTTGCTTAATTACCCAAATAGTTACAGGATTAGTTTTGGCTATGCATTACATTGCTCATGCAGATATGGCATTCAGCAGTGTCGAACATATAATGAGAGATGTGAATTATGGATGGTTGTTAAGATATGTTCACGCAAATGGTGCTTCTATGTTTTTCCTTGCAGTTTATATTCATATTTTTAGATCTTTATTTTACGGATCATATAAATCTCCTAGAGAAATAATTTGGATACTTGGAATTATAATTTATCTGCTAATGATGGCAGCTGCTTTTATGGGATATGTTCTTCCATGGGGACAAATGAGTTTTTGGGGAGCAACAGTAATAACCAATTTATTTAGTGCAATCCCGCTTGTGGGGGAGAGTATAACAACTTGGTTATGGGGTGGTTACTCAGTTGACAATCCAACTTTAACGAGATTTTTTACTCTTCATTACTTGATACCGTTTTTAATACTAGGGCTTGTAGTACTTCACATATGGGCGTTACATGTTCCTGGAAATAACAATCCAGTTGGTATTGACATTAAAAAACCTTCTAAAGATACAGTTCCGTTTCATCCATACATCGTAATTAAAGATGCTTTTGCGTTATTAATGTTTTGTATTGTTTTTGCGTTGTTTGTATTCTATCAGCCAAATATTTTAGGTCATGCTGATAATTATATCGAGGCGGATCCACTTGTAACTCCTGCTCATATAGTTCCTGAGTGGTACTTATTACCTTTTTATGCGATATTAAGATCTGTTCCTGATAAACTTATGGGTGTTGTTGCTATGTTATCAGCTATTTTAATTTTAGCTGCTTTACCATGGTTGGATACGTCAAAAGTTAGATCGGCAGTTTTCAGACCATTATTTAGACAGTTCTACTGGATCTTGGTAGCTGATGTTTTAATTCTAGGATATGTAGGGGCGATGCCAGCTGAAGGATTATACTTGTTAATTGCAAGAGTTGCTACAGCGTATTACTTTGCGCATTTTTTAATTATTCTACCAGTTTTAGGATGGAAAGAAAAAACTACCCCGCTGCCTTTGAGTATTACCGAGCCAGTTTTAGGAGGCTCGCCAAATTTAGCTGCAGCAAGGAGTGATGAAAAAATAGAAAAAACAATAAAGTGAGAAAGTTAAAAAATATTTTTTTTGTATTAATATTCTCAGTTATAGTACTAAATTCATCTAACTCTGCTGAAAAATCACCTCCTTTTTTAGAGACTAAATGGACTTTCAAAGGTCTCTTTGGAAAATTTGATAGGGCATCACTTCAAAGGGGTTATCAAGTATATACAGAAGTATGTGCATCTTGCCATTCTATGAAATATTTAACCTATAGAAATTTAGCAGAAAAGGGTGGGCCAGAATTTTCTGAAGCAGAGGCCAAAGCAATAGCTGCAAGTTTTGAGGTAACAGATGGCCCGGATAGCACCGGAGAAATGTTTGTAAGAACAGCCAAATTATCTGACAAATTTGTGATGCCATATGCTAATGAGCAAGAAGCTAAAGCTGCTAATGGTGGCGCTTATCCACCAGATATGTCTGTTCTTGTTAAGGCAAGAAAAGGCGGAGCAGATTATATTTATTCCTTATTGTTAGGATATTCTGAACCACCAGAGGGTGTAGAACTTGATGATGGTGTTTATTACAATAAGTATATGTATGGTAATAAAATTAAAATGCCAGCTCCTTTATCTGATGATTTAATTGAGTATACAGATGGAACAAAAGCTACAGCTGAGCAAATGTCTAAAGATGTTACAAATTTTCTGATGTGGTCAGCAGAACCACATTTAGAGCAAAGACATAAAACAGGATTTAGAGTTATAGCTTATTTGATAATATTGACTGTATTGGTTTACTTTACAATGAAGAAGATATGGTCACGTGTTGAACCTAAAGTTTAGTACATCCCCATCTTTAACGATATAATCTTTACCCTCCAATCTCATTTTGCCATTTTCCCTTGATTTTAACCAACCACCACTACCAACGAAATCTTGATAAGACACAGTTTCTGCTCTTATAAAACCTTTTTCAAAATCTGTATGAATTATACCTGCTGCTTGAGGTGCCATGCAATTTTTGTTAATTGTCCAAGCTCTTGTCTCCTCAACTCCTGAAGTAAAAAAAGTCTCTAAAGATAAAAGGTCATATCCTTTTTTGATTAATAAATTTAATCCAGTATCATCAACGTTAATCATTTTCATATAGTTTTTTCTTTCTTCATTTTCTAGTTCATTTAATTGATTTTCTATTTCAGCTGAGATAGTTAGAGTGTTTTTAGAACCATATTTTTCAATAAAACTTTTTGTATAATCGTTGCCTTTATCAATGCTATTTTCATCAACATTACAAACATACAGTTTAGGCTTTATTGACAATAGCCCTGACAATCTAACATCTTTTTTATCAAATTCATCGTATAATTTATTTATATCATTGTTATCATTAATTAAATTCTGGGCTCTTTCTAAAATTTGGTTTTGATTTTCATCATTATTTTTTTTATTTTTCTTATCTAGTCTTTTTTGAATAGATTCCAAATCTGCTAAAGACATTTCTGTTTCAATTATTTCTAAATCTCTTATTGGATCAACTGTTGGATTTACATTCTGAATATCATCTGAGTCAAAACATCTGATTAAATGAATAACAGCGTCTACTTCTCTTATATGGGATAAGAATTTGTTACCTAATCCTTCACCTTTAGAAGCTCCCTCTACTAATCCTGCTATATCAACAAAAGATATTGTAGTATTTATTTTTTTTTTTGAATTTGAAATTTTAACTAATTCATCTAACCTATAATCTGGCACAGGAACTACGCCTATATTTGGATCTATGGTACAGAAAGGAAAGTTTGCTGCTTGAGCTTTACTTGAATTTGTAAGTGCATTAAATAATGTAGATTTACCAACATTTGGTAAACCAACTATACCACACTTAAAACCCATTTAGTTATTGTTAACTTTGCTTGAGAATAAATCTAATTTTTTATCTATTAAAATAGTAATAGAGTCTATTATACTGTGAGTAATTTTTTCTAAGTGTTCTTGTTCGTCATCAGAAAAATCATTTAAAACAAAATCTGATACAGACATTTTATTCTCTGGCTTTCCAATCCCGATCCTTACTCTTGAATAGTCTTTTCCAATAAATTTATCAATTGAAGCAACTCCATTGTGACCTGCACTGGATCCACCAAATTTTGCTTTTATTTTTCCAAACTCTACATCTAGATCATCATGAAAAACAATCACATCTTCTGCGTCTATTTTGAAATATTCAAGCAATTCTCTGATACATATCCCTGAGTTGTTCATGAAGGTCAGAGGTTTGATGGCGTAAATTTTCTTTTCCCCAATATTACCTGTTGTAAGTAAACCCTTAAATTTTGGCTTTTGCTTTGAAAGACCAAATTTTTGATTTATAGCATCTACAACTTTAAAACCTATATTATGTCTATTATTATGACTGTTTGGTGTCGGATTGCCCAAACCTACGAGTAACAACATTTTATTTTATTATTATTTTCACAGATTATTATTTTTTCTCTGCTGGAGCTTTTCCTTCTTCTTTTCCTTTATCACCATCTGCAGCTTTTTCTGCACCTTCTTCAGGTTTCGCGTCTCCATCCGCAGCTGCCTCCGCACCTTCTCCGCCTTCTCCCTCAGCTTCTGCTGGTTTTTCAGGCTCTTTAACAACTGTTGGTGCTGCTACAGTCGCGATTACAAAGTCTCTTCCTTGAATTGTAGGTGTTACATTTTCAGGTAAATTTATAAAAGATATTTTAATACTTGCTCCAATATCTAAGTTATTTAAATCCACAACTAACTCTGTTGGTATGTTTTCTGTAGGACATCTTAATTCAACTTTTCGTCTTACTATATTCAAAACTCCACCTCTTTTTAATCCTGGTGATAGTTCATGGTTTATAAATTTAACTGGAATTTCTAAAATTACTTTTGCACCTTTAACAATTCTTAAAAAATCTAAATGTATAGGCTCATCTGTAACTGTATCAAAATCAATTACTCTTGGTAAAACTTTTTGTTCTTTCCCATCAATATTAATTGAAATTATATTTGATAAAATATTTTCTTTATTTAATATATTTTTTACTTCTTTAACAGAGACGGAGATTTTTTGATTTGGCTCCTCTCCTCCATAAATTATTCCTGGAACCATACCTTTTATTCTAAGAGATTTTACTTCACCCTTAGTTTTTGTTTCTCTTATTGTAGCTGTTAATAAACTCATAAAATGTCGGGTTTTTAACTTATGAAACTAAATTTTACAAGTAAATTATTTAAATAGATCTGATACCGAGGTAGAATTTGATATTCTTTTAATAGCTTCTCCAACCAAATTAGAGATTGTTAATACCTCAATATTCTTAGCTTTTTTAACTTTCATTGAATTATCTATTGTATCAGTTACAACTAAATTTTTTATCGAAGATTTCTTAATTTTTTCAACAGCATTACCACTTAATACACCATGTGTTACATACACATGAACATCTTTAGCTCCTCTTTTTTTTAATTCAGAAGCTGCATTTACAATTGTTCCACCAGAGTCAATTATATCATCAACTAATATACAAGTTTTATTTTTCACATTTCCAATTACATTCATCACTTCTGATTTTCCAGGAGCAGGTCTTCTTTTGTCTACTATGGCTAAATCTACATTTAACAACTTTCCTAAAGCCCTTGCTCTTGCGGTACCACCGACATCTGGAGCAACACAGATTATATTATTTTTTTTTAATTTCTTTTTTATATGTCTCGCAAATATTGGAGTTGCAAATAAGTTATCTACTGGAATATCAAAAAATCCTTGAATTTGTCCAGAATGCAAATCAACTGTGACGACTCTATCTGCACCTGCTTTCGCAATAAGATTAGATACAAGTTTTGCAGATATAGATGTTCTAGGAACGACCTTTCTATCTTGTCTTGCATATCCAAAATATGGGATCACAGCAGTTATATTTTTGGCCGATGATCTTTTTAAAGCATCTATGGATAATAACAATTCCATTAAATTGTCGTTCGCAGGAGATGAAACGGATTGAATTAAAAAAATACTATTACCTCTAATATTTTCGTTAATTTCAATATAAATTTCTCCATCTGCAAATTTTCTTATGTTTGAATTCACTAGTCTATTTTTCAAAAATTTGGATATTTTTTGACTAAGATGTTTATTGCTGTTTCCTGTGAGAATTTTCATCCGCGATATCCTATTTAATCATAATTGCAGAAATATTTCTACCATAATCGTTATGCTTATTTTTTTTTGATCTCCTAGAACTAAAAAAGTTATTTTCTAGACTGAAGGTATCTTTTCTTATTATATCTATTTTTTTAACTCCATTTTCATAAAATTGAGATTTTATATATTTGGTTAAATCAAAAAAAATTTTTTTCTTTTTAAATGTGAAAAAATTCACATTTTTTTTATTTTTGTCCTTAAACAATTTAAAAAAATCATTTTTTACCTCATAGCTGTTTTTTTTTATACATGGCCCAATGCAAGCAATCATATCTTTCTCTGAGCATCCATTTTTTTTTAAAAGTTGAATTGTGTTCTTTACTATTCCTTTAAAGGCTCCTTTCCATCCAGCATGAATTGCACCAACAAATTTTTGCTTTTTTTCTATAATTAGAATTGGTGCACAGTCTGCAGTGAGTATACTAATCGCTATATTTTGTTTATTTGTAATCATTGCATCTCCGGTCATTTTTTTTTTTGGAATTCTACTGATTTTATAAACCTTATTGCTGTGAATTTGATTAAGAGAAACTAGATTTTCACTATTACAGCCTATTCTCTTTGAAACTACTTTTAAATTTTTATTTATATTAGCAATTTTATCTTTTGACCCCTTTCCACAATTTAAACTTTTGTAGATTCCTTTTGAGGTACCGCCTAATCTATTAAAAAAATAATGCGAAACGTATTTTTGATTTCTTAAAATTTTTGACTTAATCACTTAAAACCCAAATTAAAATTATTTTTGGATTTGCTTACAAATAATACTTTAAACAAAGAGCCCATATGTTTTGCATCAATTAATCTTTTTATTCTATAAAATATGTCAGCTTTCTTACTAAATTGTAAATTTTTACTTATTATCTCAGCTCTTTTTAATATCCCTAATTTAATTAAAAAATTACCTTGGGTTGTTATTAAAGATTTTAAATTAGAATTTGCAAACTCTTTCTTATACATTTTAAAATTTATTAAATGAGTAATATCTGAATTATAGGGATTTTCTAAAAAACTAATTTGTCTATGCTTCTCAACACTTTGTAAAGTATTTTTCATTTTTCCACTGGTAAAGCCATAGTCTATCATTAATAAACCACCATTATTTTTAAAAATAAAATTCGCTATTTCGTTAACAAATTTCATTGCTGAAGGTGAATATTCAACAAACTTTTCTTTTTTTATATCCTTACCTAAATATTTCTCAATTATTTTTGACGATACTTTTTGATCACAAACTTCAAACTTATTTTTTTTGTATGCTACATATTTTTCATACCAATTATTGTTTTTCATTAAAAACTGTTTGATGGGAAAAGCATCAAAAAACTCATTAGCTAAGAATATAGTTGGAGCCTTTGGAATTTCTTTTAAATTCTTAATCCAACCTACTTTTTTTTTGTCTATTTTAGTCTTCTGAATTTTTATTAGTAATGGACTTTTTTCTAAAATTAAGAAATTGGCAGATAAATTAATTTCACTAAAATTATTTAAAGTTTTTATAATTTGTGACATCATTTCACCGTTGCCTGCACCTAGTTCGATAATATTTATTTTTTTTGGCTTTTTTAAATTCTCCCAAAAAGAAATTAACCAAATAGATATCATTTCTGAAAAAAGAACAGAAATATTGGGAGATGTTATGAAGTCACCTTTTTTTCCAAAAGGATTTTTTTTAATATAATAACCATTATCTTTGTCATACAAAGATTTGTAAATAAATCTATCCAATGAGATTTTTTTATTGTGTCCTATTAGCATTTTTATAATAGATGATAATTAATCCGCAGGTTAGCGCTATACAACTTATTATTTGCCCCATACTCAAGTTGAAAAATAAATAACCTAGTTGTTGATCAGGTTCTCTGAAGAACTCGATAACAAATCTAAAAAATGAGTATAAAATTAAAAAATACCCCGAAATAATCCCAGGTATGTTCCTTAATCTATTAAACATCAAACTTAAAATAATAAATAGAACAACTCCCTCAAATATTGCCTCATAAATTTGTGAAGGATGTCGATTTAAATCATCAATTTTTATAAACTTTACCGACCATGGTACATTTGTTGCTATGCCATAAAGTTCTGAGTTTATGAAATTTGATATTCTTCCTAAAAAAATTCCTACAGGAGAACAAACAGCAACCACATCTAAATAAATAAAAATATTTTGATTTCTATTTTTGCAGAAAAAATAAGTTCCAATAATAATTCCAATTAGCGCACCGTGAAAAGACATACCTCCTTGCCAAATTTTTATAATCTCAACTGGATTACTAATAAAATAAATTGGGTCATAAATAATTACATATCCGAGTCTTCCACCAAGGATAATACTTATGATCAAATAAGTTATATAATCATCGAAATATTCTCTCTGAGTGTTATCTTTGATTAGTTTGTTTTTTGCAAAATACCAGCCAAATACTAAGCCAAATATATAAGACAAGGAATACCATCTAATTTCTAATGAAAAGATCTCAAAAGCGACTGGGTCAAAATTATTAATAAACATTTAATTGTAATATTATAAATATTACTTAAACTTTGATAAGAAATTATTATGTCAAAATCAAGATTCGTATTCGATAAATTTGCAAAATTTTTGGAAGAAGGACTGGTCAATTACAAAGATTTTAGTGATGAAGTCGTAAATATTTTACGATCAAAAAAAGAGGAAATTATTCTTAAAATGAATTTAGTAAGCAAAGATGAAATAGATATAATAAATAAAAGAATTGAAAAATTAGAAAAAAAAATTGCTGAAAAAAAAATTAAAAAAAAAACTAAACGGGCAAAGAAATAATAACTTTTAATCCACCTAAACTAGACTTATCAAATTTAAGATCTCCTCCATGTGATTTTACTACATCTGATGATATAGCTAAGCCAAGACCAACACTAGACTTTGTTTCTGATCTACTTTTGTCAATTTTATAAAATGGTTTTAAAACATTTTGATGTTCCTTCTGTGGTATTCCTGGACCATCATCCTCAATTGAAATACTAATAGTTGATCTTCCCTTTTTTAGATACAATTCAACATTATCAGCAAATTTTAAAGAATTATCTATAAGGTTATTAATACATCTGCTAATTAAATTCTTTCTTCCATCAAAATAAACCCTCTCTTTTAAAAAATATTTTATATTTGGTTTCTCATATTTTTTACAAATATCTTCAAGAAGAACAGAGATATCAAACGTTTCAGTTTTATCTTTTGCACCAGATCTTGCGAATTGAAGATATTCATTTAACATTTTTTCCATTTCATCTACATCTCTTGAGAGTTTTTCTACAACACTTTTATCTTTAATCATCGCTATTTGAAGTTTTATCCTTGTCAGAGGTGTTCTTAAATCATGGCTGATACCGGATAGCATCTCAGATCTTTGATTAAGATGTCTAATTATTCTTTTTCTCATTTTGTCAAACTCTAAACCAGCTTTTCGGATTTCAAGTGCTCCAGAAGGTCTAAATTCGTCTATATCCTCTCCCCGACCAAATCTTTCAGATGCCTCTGCAAGTTTAGTTATGGGTCTAGTTTGATTCTTTAAAAAAATTATTGCTACAGCTATCATTAACAATGCTGGCAATGTTATCCAAAGACCAAATAATCTAGCCGAACTCGTAGTTAGTCTATCCCTTGGAATATAAAATTGAAAATATCCTTTTGAATATCCTATTTTTAAATCAACAACCTCTTTAAAGTTAGTTGTATCAAACCAATAAGTTAAATTTTTTTTCTTTAATTCCCTTCTTAGTGATCGATCAACTGGACTGAACCATCTTTCTGGTATTTTATCTGGTAAGATTTTATCTTTTTCATATTTAATATTAAATCCCAAGTGTTCTTTGAATAAAATTATTATAAAATCTTTGTTCGTTTCATCGTTATCATAAGCGTCTACAAAAGTTTTGACTTCTGAGACTAATGCTCTTGTCATTCCAGAATTAGTTTTGATCCATAGACTATCAAAAAAAACTAACGAAATAGTAATTTGCATAACAACTATTGGAACAGCAACTATGAGTAGACCTCTATAAAAAAGTCTTTTAGGTAAGATATTTTTTATATATTTACTCAATCCATAAAACATAACCTTCACCTCTTATTGTTTGTAAATAATTTGGGCTTTTGGGATCTTCTTCAATTTTCTTTCTAAGTCTTGTGATTATTACATCAACTGATCTTTCTTTATCAATTTTTATAAGATTTCCAATTTCCTCTCTTTTAAATATTTTTCCAGGAGAGTTAACCATTTTATCTAAAATTATTTTTTCTGTATTATTGATTTTTATTGATTTATCGTTTTTCAAAATAAACTGCTTGTTAAGATCTATTTCAATTTTACCAAATTTAAATTTTCTTTTTGTATTTCTATATTTTGTTTTATTTAGGATATTATTAATTCTAAGTATTAATTCTTTAGGCTCAAAAGGTTTTGGAAGGTAATCATCTGCCCCAATATCTAAACCCTCTATTCTCTCTGAAGCTTCACCTTTTGCTGTTAAAAGAATTATTGGGGTTGAGATTTTGTCTTTATTTTCTTTTGTAAATTCTAATCCACTTTTGCCTGGCATCATTATATCAAGCACTATTAAATCAAATTTTATAACTTTAACTTTTTCAAGAGCATCTTCGGCGCTATTTGAGCTCGTTACGAGATAGTTATTTTGTGAAAGATATTCTTTAACTAATTCTCTTATGCCATCATCGTCATCTACAACTAAAATATGCGCTTTAAATTTTTCCATTGATTATTTTTTTTAAAACATTGTCAAAACTAACAACCTCATTTGCTTTTGATGCGGAAAATGCTTGGTAAATTCTTTTCTTTTGAACTGAGAAAATTTCGTTAAATAATTTTTCTCCTTCATCTGTTAAGTAGACATGCTTTATTCTGGTATCTATTTGATCTTTCTCGTATTTTATAGCTTTTAGATTTATTAAATCTTTCAAAACTCTATTCAAACTTTGCTTAGTAACTTTCAACTTTCTTAAAAGGTCTGATATCGTAATACCCTCATATAATGAAATTAGGTGAATAACCTTATTATGTGCGACACCTATGGAGTATTTATTTAATACATTTTTAGCATCTGAGACTGTCTCTCTGTAACCAAGAAATATTTTTTCAATATATTGTTTGAGATCCTCATCTTTTAAATATAAAAGTTTTTTCATATTGGTAAGTTATATTGACATATTATATATACAAATATATTTTTTTATAAAATTAAATAATGATACCTTTCGATCAACGATCAGGAAAAATTTGGTACAATAATGAGCTTGTTGAGTGGCAAGATGCAAAATGCCATGTAATCAGTCATGGACTTCATTATGCAAGTTTAGTTTTTGAAGGTGAAAGAGTATACGACGGAGAAATATTTAAGCTAGAAGAGCATACAGACAGATTATTTTATTCTGCAAAAAGATTAGATATTAATATTCCTTATACAAAGGATGAAATAAATGAAGCTTCTAAAAAAATTGTAGCGGTTCAAAATATTCAAAATGGTTATGTTAGACCATTTGCGTGGAGAGGAAGTGAGATGATGGGTGTGTCTGCACAGAAAACTTCCATTAATGTAGCAATTGCGACATGGGAATGGCCCGCATATTTTGATCCAAAATTAAAAGCTGAAGGAATAAGATTAAATATTTCTAAATGGCGAAGACCAGCTCCAAATACTATTCCATGGGATGCAAAAGCAGCTGGATTATATATGATTTGCACTCTTTCAAAACACGAAGCTGAACAACAAGGGTATTCTGAATCATTAATGTTAGATTTTGAAGGTAATGTTGCAGAAGGAACAAGTGCAAATATTTTTTTTAAAGATAAAAATCATGAATTACATACACCTATACCAGATTCCTTTTTAAATGGTATTACAAGACAAGCTGTAATTGAATTAGCCAAATCAAAAAATATTAAAGTTCATGAAAGAAAAATTTCTCCAGATGAACTAGGTAATTTTGATGGATGTTTCTTAACTGGTACAGCAGCTGAAATAACTCCTGTTGCAAGCATAGCAGATCATAAATACAAAATTTGTGATGTTATATTAGGATTATCAAAAAGCTTTGATCAGTTGGTTAGACAAAAAAAGGCCGCCTAATCTTTATTATCTTCAGATATTGCATGGTCTATTCCTTTTCTAAGATAATCATATCCAGTATAAAGTGTTAAAAACGCAGATAGCCATAAAATAATTATGCCAATTGTTTGAGCATTATAATCTTGAAAATTAATTAATTTATTTCCAGTTTCTCCGGTTAAAAGTATTGCTATCGAAAACATCTGCAAGAATGTTTTAAGTTTTGCTAAATTAGAAACAGGAAGTTTTATTTTTCCTTTCGCTAAAAATTCTCTTAATCCTGAAATTAGTATTTCTCTTGTAAGAATTATAATAGCTGCAATAACTTCGTAATTTTTTATTGTTTGGTCCATAACTAATAAAATTAATGCAGTTGCAACAATAATCTTATCAGCGATAGGATCTAAAAGTTCACCAAGTTTAGACTCTTCTTTAAACATCCTTGCCAAAAGGCCATCTAAAAAATCTGTAAATGAAGCAATTAGAAAAAGAGCAAATGGTATAACGTCACCATAAAATCCTGGAAGGTAGAAGGTAAAAACAAATATTGGAACAATTATTATTCGTCCAATTGTTAAATAATTAGGTATTTTAAATTTCATTCGTGAAAGAAGTTATATATTTTTTTTGCAACTTTTTCCTCAACTCCATCAACTGATTTTATTTCATCTAAACTAGCCGATTCCACTGCTCTAGCTGAACCAAAATGATTTAATAAGGCCCTTTTTCTGATAGATCCAATACCATCAATTTGATCTAATAATGATTTACTTATGCCCCTTTTCCTTTTTGCTCTATGAGCACTAATAGCAAATCGATGTGACTCATCTCTTAATCGCTGTAAAAAGAATAATGTTGGATCATTTTTCTCGAACTTGAACTCTTTTCCATTATGAAAAAATGTTTCGTTTCCACTGTTTCTCATTTTACCCTTTGCTATTGCTACAATAGGAATTTCATGTAGACCAAGCTCATTCATTGCTTCTCGTGCAACTGAATATTGACCTTTCCCTCCGTCAATTAAGACTAAATCAGGAAAAGTTAGATAGTTATCTTTCTCTTGAACAGCCCTTTTAAATCTTCTGTTAAGAACTTCCTTCATCATCCCATAGTCATCTTGAGTATTTTTTTGAATTTTAATATTAAATTTTCTATACCTTTTTTTAACGAACCCTTCATCGCCATAAGTGATTAAAGCACCCACACTATTTGTGCCTTGAATATGGCTATTATCGTAAACCTCGACTAAATTAATATTAGTTTCAAGATTGAATTTTTTTGATACTGCATCGAAAAGGTCTCTATTATTCTGACTCTCATAAAGTTTTCTATTCAAACTATCTTTTGCATTATTTATTGCTTGATTAATAACTTTTAGTTTTGTCCCTTTTTTTGCGACAGTAATTGTAATTTGTTTACCTTCTTTTTGTGTAAGTGTTTTTTCAATTAATTCTTTTTCTTTAATTTCATTTGATAAAATTATTGAAGATGGCACACTTTTATTTTCATAAAATTGAGAGACAAAAGAGTTAATAATATCACTTAGATTTTCTTCTGGATCATGCTTTGGAAAAAAAGCTTGATTACCCCAATTTTGTTTTGACCTATAAAAAAAAACTTGAATACAAGTTTTTCCAGACTCTTTATATCCCGCAATAACATCTGCTTCGACTAAATTTGCTTCATTAATTCTTTGAGAAGATTGGATAATATTTAATGATTTAATTCGATCTCTTAATATTGCTGCTTTTTCAAAGTCTAAATCCTCACTAGCCTTTTCCATTTGATTAGATAAGCTTTTCTGAATTTTTCTAGATTTGCCTGACACAAACTCAATTGCATCATCAACAGTTTGTTTATAATCACTCTCAGTCACGTAACCAACACAAGGTCCTGAACACCTTTTAATTTGATAAAGTATGCAGGGTCTTTCTCTATTTTTAAAAACAGTATCATCACAAATTCTGAGATGAAATATTTTTTGGATCATTTTTATAGTCCAATTTGCAGATCCAGCTGATGCAAATGGTCCAAAATAAAATCCTTCTTTGCCTTTTTTTCCTCTGTGCCTTTTGATTTGTGGCCATTTATCTTTGTCGCCTATAAAAATAAAAGGAAAGGATTTATCATCTCTTAGTAAAATATTAAATTTTGGTTTAAACTTTTTAATTAAATTTGCTTCTAAAAGTAAAGCCTCACTTTCATTTGAAGTAGTAGTAATTTCGAGTCTTTTTGTTTGAGAGAGCATTCTCTCAGTCCTAATGATATGACTTTTCTCTGATACATAACTTTTAAGTCTGTTTGGAAGGTTTTTTGCTTTACCTACATAAAGAATTTCTCCTTTTGAATTTAGCATCCTATAAACGCCTGGCAGCTTAGGAACTAAGTGCAATTCTTTTTTAATTACTTCTTTACCTATATCAGAGCTGATCATGGCTTCTTTTTTTAGAAATTTGGATCCCAACTGAGCTACAATCCTTCATTATTTCTAATTTTTCGATTTGAAGAGTAATTTTATCTATTCTTTTATCTTTGAATAGCTCATCAAAAACATCTTCTGCCAATGTTTCAAGAAAATTGTAATGTTTATTTTTTACAAGTTTTTTTATTAATTTTACTATTTTAGCGTAATTAACTATCGATTTAATATCTTTATCGTTAGATGGCTGCTTATCTTGATAATTCACCTCTAAATTAAATTTTACTTTTTGAGGCTTTTCTTTTTCAAAATCAAAATAACCAAGTTTTAAACCTAACACTAATTCTTTTATTAAGACCTTCTTTTCGTAATTAAATAGGCTTTTATTTTTATCTATTTTTACAACTTTGAGATTATTTTTTTTCATTACAACAAATTCTCTTTAAAAAAATTTATAAATTGAGGCATATACACATCTTGATTTTGTCCTCCTATTGTAACTCCCTTTGATAAACATTTTTCTTTCTTCATTATTTTAAAAACTTTTTTAAATGTTTTTCTTGGTTCAATTTGAGCTGCATCATAAAATTCTTCTAGAGATTTATAAAGTTTATGTTTATTTATCATCCACTCACCCCAAGTGGGATTAGTTGGATAACCTTCATCATCAATGAAAAAATCCGGACACTTTCCAGTTGTCATTGCGCCTCCTACCTTAAATGGTTTTTTGCCCATATGAAATTCATGGTACCATCCTTCTTTGATATCAATTTCTATTTGATTGGGTTTGGCTTTAATTCTTTTAATATGTTCTACACATGGTTCCGCTAAAGTATAATCATCAGCACCACCATGAACATATAATAATTTTGTGTTAGTTGTTAGTTCTGGATTTGCAAAAAGACCAGCCGAGTGACATTCGGCAGCTTCAGGTAATATTGCATCAAAACCTTCGGTCCCATCTAAAAATAAAGATGTAAATTTCACATCTGCCAAAATAAGACTATTAGTTCCTCCTCTAGAATGTCCAGTTGTTCCAAATTTTCCGTTGGACCTTGGGTGAGACTTAAGTAATTTTAAAGCTAAAATTCCATCGATTGCACCATTAATTAATGGCACCTTTGATTGATCTCTCCATGTGTCTTTTGCCCCCCGAGGACAGAAATTATCTATGAACATAACTCCTATTCCTTCTTCTAAAAGTTTTTGGTGTGCGTGATAAGTAAAGTCATTCCAAATATAATTTCCTGGACCACCACTGCTGTGTGTCCATATAACAATAGGTACTTTCGAATCTCCTTTTGGAAGTTGAAGATATCCTGTTATTTCAATCGGATTTTTTTTGTGACCACCAATAATTACAGTCCTTTGATCAAATCCAGTGTAAGACTGATATTTAATTAATTCTCCACCTTTATAATATTTATTTTTAGAAACCCAATTAAGCATTGATTTACTTTTTTTACATTCTACTTTTGAATCTAGACTTAAATTTTTTGTAGAATGCGAATAAGCCATAGTTGTGAAAAGTACAAAAATAATTAGCAGAATTAATTTTTTCATTCTTTTCCTCTCGTAATATCTGGCGTTTGCCAATTTAAGTTTTGGCCACTATCAATTGCTAAAACTTGACCTGTAATAGATCTATTTTTAATAAAAAAGTCAACAGCATTGCAGATTTCTTGAACATCTGTCTGTTTTTTAAGAGGTGTTGCCATGTATTGTTTTATAAAGTGCTTGTCAGACTGTCTTTTATTTTTAATAGTTGGACCTGGAGCAATTCCATTCACTCTAATATTTGGGGCAAGACTCATAGCGCTTGTTTTGGTTAAAGTGTAAAGACCAGATTTACTTAATGTATATGAAAAAAAATATGGAGTTAACTTGAATACTCTTTGATCAATTATATTAATAATATTATTGTTTTTGCCTCTAATATTTTTAGCAAAACCCTTTGATAATAAAGCTGGTGCTTTTAAATTCGCTTTTAAATGGCTTTCCCAACTTTTTGTTGTGAAATTTTCAAGTTTATCGTTCTCAAATAATGAAGCATTATTAATTAAACAATCAAAATACTTCAACTTTGATTTTGAAAATTTAAGCATTCTTTCTATTTCTTTTTCTTTAGTTAAATCTGCTTTTGCTAAATAAATTTTTGTACCACTTTTAGTTAAATCTTTTTTAAGATTTTCTGCTTTGGATCTAGATTTGTTATAATGGATAACAATTTCAATATTAGGTCCAGATAATTTTTTAGCTATGGCAGCTCCCATTCGAGTTGCTGCTCCAGTAATTATTATCTTCCGTGCTTCCATTTTTTATCTCTTTTTTTTGTAACCCTTGTTCCTGGCATACCTAATGTAGATCTACCTTTGGGATAAATTTTATTTTTAACATCGTACTGTCTAATCTTAGGGTTTAAAGTAATTTCTAATTCGGTACTTTGAAGTTTTCTCATTTCATCTCTAATTTTAGCAGCTTCTTCAAATTCCAGATTAGATGCAGCTTCCTTCATCTTTTTGTCTAATCCTTTTAAATGTTTTTTAAGGTTACCGCCAATATTGGAACCTTCGCTTATTTTGACGTAATCTTTCTCGTAAACACTTTCTAAAATATCACTTATCTCTTTTTTTACAGATTTAGCGTCGATTTTATTTTTCTTATTGTACTCTAATTGAATCTTTCTTCTTCTCTCAGTTTCTTTAATTGCTTTCTTTATACTTTTTGTTTCCTTATCGGCATAAAGAATAACTTTTCCATCTACGTTTCTTGCGGCTCTTCCTATTGTTTGAATTAGTGAAGTTTCTGATCGCAAAAATCCTTCCTTATCAGCATCTAGTATTCCAACTAAAGCACATTCTGGAATATCTAAACCTTCTCTTAATAAATTTATTCCAACTAGAACATCAAATACACCCATTCTAAGATCTCTCATAATCTCTATTCTCTCAAGTGTATCTATATCAGAATGAAGGTATCTTACTTTTATCCCATTTTCATGAAGATACTCAGTTAAATCCTCTGCCATTTTTTTTGTAAGTGTTGTAACCAAAACTCTATAATTATTTTCAACTACTTTTTTGCATTCATGCATAAGGTCGTCTACTTGATTTTTTGCCGGTCTAATCTCAACTGGTGGATCTATTAATCCTGTAGGTCTTATTACCTGATCAATAAACTTGCCTTTAGTTTGTTCTAACTCCCACGGTCCAGGAGTTGCTGAAACAAATACAGTTTGTGTTCTCATCAAATCCCACTCCTCAAATTTTAAAGGTCTGTTATCCATGCAAGATGGCAATCTAAAACCGTACTCAGCCAATGTGCTTTTTCGAGATCTATCTCCCTTAAACATTCCATTAAGTTGGGGAACTGTAACATGAGACTCATCTACAAAAACCAATGTGTTATCAGGAAAATATTCAAAAAGAGTAGGTGGTGGCTCTCCTGGTTTTCTACCAGATAAAAATCTAGAATAATTTTCAATTCCTGCACAAGATCCAGTTGCCTCAATCATTTCTAAATCAAATTTAGTTCTCTCCTCTAATCGTTGCGCCTCTAATAACTTGTTTTCAGCTTTGTGTTTTTTTAAAGTTTCCTCTAATTCTTTTCTTATTTTTATAATTGCTTGTTCTACAGTTGGTTTAGGAGTGATATAATGAGAATTAGCATAAACTTTTACTAGACTAAGATCTCTAACCTGATCTCCTGTCAAAGGATCAAATTCCTCAATCTTCTCAAGTTTATCACCAAATAAACTTAGTCTCCATGCTCTATCCTCTAGATGAGATGGAAATATTTCTAAATATTCTCCCCTTGCCCTAAATGTTCCTCTAAAAAAATTTTGATCATTTCTCTTATACTGAAGAGCAACAAGAGATTTTATTATTTGTTCTCTATTATATTCATAGTTTTTCTGAAGAGTTAAAGTCATTTTGCTGTAAGCTTCTACTGATCCCAAACCATAAATACAGGAAACACTTGCAACAATTAAAACATCGTCTCTTTCAAGAAGAGATCTCGTTGCTGAGTGTCTCATTCTATCAATCTGTTCGTTTATTGATGCTTCTTTTTCGATGTATGTGTCTGATCTTGGCACGTAAGCTTCTGGAGTGTAATAATCATAGTAAGATACAAAATACTCAACAGCATTATCTGGAAAAAAAGTTTTCATCTCACCGTAAAGTTGAGCTGCCAAAGTTTTATTTGGTGCCAATATTAATGCTGGTCTATTTGTAGCTTCTATAACTTTTGCCATTGTAAAAGTTTTTCCAGATCCAGTTACTCCTAATAATACTTGATTAAACTCATTTTTTTTAGCTCCTTGGACAAGCCTTTTAATTGCATCTGGCTGGTCACCAGCCGGGGTAAAATCTGACTTTATTTTGAATTTTTTTCCACCTTCGAGTTTTCCACCGATTTTTGGGTTTTTACTCTGAATGTCTGTAATTAGGTCTTGATATGTATTCTCCATATATTAAACAACGTAATTGAATAATTTCATAATTCAATGAGCATAATATCTAATAATTTAAAAAGAATTAAACCATCCCCAACTATTGCAGTTACTCAAAAGGCAAGAGAATTAAAAGCTGCAGGAAAAGATGTAGTTGGACTTGGGGCAGGGGAACCAGATTTTGATACTCCTATCAATGTTAAAAATGCAGCTATTAAAGCAATAAGAGTCGGAGATACAAAGTATACAGCAGTTGATGGAACTCCAGCATTAAAAAAAGCAATTTTAAAAAAATTTAAAAGAGAAAATAAACTAAATTATAAACTAAATGAAATCACAGTTGGAACTGGAGGGAAACAAGTTCTCTATAACACTTTTATGGCAACTTTAAATAAAGGAGATGAAGTTATTATTCCTGCTCCATTCTGGGTATCATATCCAGATATGGTTCTCTTAGCAGGAGGAAAACCAAAAATAGTAAAATGTGATGAAAAAGATGGATTTAAAATTACACCTGCAAAATTAAAAGCTGCAATTACAAAAAGAACGAAGTGGATAATCCTTAACTCACCATCTAATCCAACTGGATCTGGATACAGCAAATCAGAAATTCAAAAATTAGCAAAGGTTTTAATAAAAAACAAAAAAGTTCACATTTTGAGCGATGATATTTATGAGCATGTTAAATATGATAATTTTAAATTTTTTACTATTGCTCAAATTTCAAAATTAAAATCTCGAACATTAACAATGAATGGAGTGAGTAAATCTTATGCAATGACTGGTTGGAGGATTGGTTATGCGGCTGGACCGAAAGAAATAATTTCTGCAATTAGAAAAATTCAGTCTCAGTCTACCTCGAA
The DNA here is from genome assembly GCA_902618205.1 of uncultured Pelagibacteraceae bacterium. GTDB lineage: Bacteria > Pseudomonadota > Alphaproteobacteria > Pelagibacterales > Pelagibacteraceae > Pelagibacter. The sequence continues at coordinate 51,944 of CACMZL010000004.1, forward strand.
TCCCTCGTCAATTAGTCAAGCAGCAGCTGTTGAAGCTCTGAATGGAAAACAAGACTTTATTAAGAAAAGAGCAAAATCATTTAAAGAAAGAAGAGACTTTGTTGTAAAAAGTTTAAATAATATTGATGGTATTAGCTGTTTAAAACCTAATGGTGCATTTTACGTATTTCCGAATTGTAAAAAACTTTTAAATAAAAGAACTAAACTTAAAAAAGATACTGATTTTGTCCAAAAGCTTTTAGAAAAACAAAATGTTGCCGCTGTTCAGGGCTCAGCATTTGGTTTAGATGGATATTTTAGAATTTCATATGCAACTTCAATGGCAAAACTTAAAATAGCAATGTCTAGAATTAAAAAGTTTTGTGAGGATTTAGGATAAACCTATTTTTTTTTATTTAGTCCAATTAGAGAAGAATTTCTAAATCTTAAAATTACAATTGCTAAAGCAATTAAAACAATCGCACCAGCTTCATACAGTAATATCTCTGGATTTAGAGATTTTCCTTGTAAAATAATAAATCTAGCAAGTGCAGTTATGGCAATAAATAACGGCAGTGTAATTTGAATTGATTGGCTTTCCCAAAATACTCTAACCATTGCAAGCACTTCAAGATATAAAAAAAGTAAAAGCAGATCGGCTAAAGTAACTCTTTGCACGAGTATCATCTGGTACATTTCTTGCCCAAAAGCAATAACTGTACTAACTAAAATGATTACTAATGCTACAAGCTGGATTTGCTTTACAATGTTTTCCATTTACATTCTTTTATAATTTAAAATAACTTTTTATTCTATACTGAAATAGCTTGTAAATTATTGATATTATACTAATCCAAGTCTAATTACTGATTTTGCTGCATCCTCAATACATCCTCTAGCTGGCTGAAATTTAAATCCCAATAAATCTTCAGCATACGAAGCATCAGTTTGCATTTGTATCCCTAAATCTGGAACCATCATTTTTGCACTCGTATCCAGATGACTAATTATTCTCACTAAAAAGTTTGGCAACACTCTTTTTGGAAGTTTTTTTGAATATTCAGGTAATGCTTCAGCCATAATATTAGAAAAATCTATCATTCTTTTGACCTCAGAGCCAATTATTAGTCGTCTTCCACCAACTTCTGGTCTTGTTAAAGAATTGATGTGAGCTTTCACTACATCTTTCATATCTGAGACTAAAATACTAAAATCCGGAGCACCTGGATATTTACCTTCTAGAAATAATTTAACATAACTTATCGAAGTTTTTTCTTTAGCATCTAAAGCGTCTCCAAAGACACCTCCAGGACATATACATACCAACTTATTCTTTAAACCTTTATTCTCCATAAATTCCCAAGCTGCTTTTTCAGCCTTGATTTTTGAAACAAAGTAATCATTACAACCATGCCAATTTTCGTCACTCCAATCATTTTCACCAAATGTATATGGATTTGTCCTATTAGGCTTTCTAAACATTGTTGCAATTGAAGAAGTTTTAATAATACGTTCAACTCCCGCATTAACAGCAGCTTTTAAAACTCTTATGGTCCCATCTTTAGCAGTTGGAACAAGACTTTCACGATCTCTAGAAGTTTTTAAAGGGAAAGGAGAAGCAATGTGCATTACATATTTACAACCTTTTAATGCCTCATCCCAACCTTCGTCTTTCAAAAGATCTAATTCGACAAATGATAATCTATCAATTGATGCATATTCATTTATGGTTTTTTTTGTTTGATCAATTAGTTTGGAGTTTCTAACAGTTCCTAAAACCTTATATCCTGATTTTAATAATTCAATTGCAGTGTGTTTAGCGATCCATCCACTTATACCCGTTAACAATACTGTTTCATTCATTTATTCGGATAAATGTTTTTCAGCCTCTAATGCTGCCATACATCCCATACCTGCTGCTGTAACGGCCTGTCTAAATATTTTATCTTTAACATCACCAGCGGCAAAAACTCCTGGTATATTTGTTTCCGTGGATTCTGGTTTTGTTATTAAATAACCTTCATTATCCATTTCTAGTTGGTCTTTAAATAACGATGTTGCTGGATCATGCCCTATAGCTATAAACAATCCATCAATTTTTATTTCATCTACTTTATTTGTTTTAACATTTTTAATTTTTAATCCAGTTACATTTTTAGGATCATTATCCCCAATAACTTCATCAACAACAGAGTCCCAAATTATTTCAATTTTTTTATTTTCCATTAATTTCTTTTGAAGTAATTTTTCTGCTCTCAAACTATCTCTCCTGTGTATAAGCTGAACTTTTGAAGCAAATTTTGTTAAAAACATAGCCTCTTCAACCGCAGCGTTTCCACCCCCAACAACTGCTACAGTTTTGTCTTTAAAGAAAAATCCATCACATGTTGCACATGCAGATACACCAAAACCTCTGAAATTTTGTTCTGAATCAATATTTAACCATCTTGCTTGAGCTCCTGTTGAAATAATAATTGAGTCTGCCTTATAAATTTGACCACTATCTCCAACAGCTTTAAACGGCTTAGATTTTAAGTCCACCGATGCAATATGATCTTGAATCATTTCAGTCCCAACTACTTCTGCCTGACCTTTCATTTGATCCATAAGCCATGGCCCTTGTATAACATCTTTAAATCCTGGGAAATTTTCAACATCGGTTGTTGTTGTTAATTGGCCACCAGGTTCCATGCCATGAACTAATATTGGTTTTAACATTGCTCTTGCAGCATAAATTGCTGCTGTATATCCAGCGGGACCTGACCCAATTATTAACACTTTTGTGTGTTTAGTTGGATTTTCACTCATATGAAAGCTATATAATGATTAATGACTAAATTGAAAGGTATATTATTAACAGAAGGTATGCATGGGATGATTAGCCAAGTTGAAGGTTTGGCTAAAGCTTTAGATATAAATTATTCTCACCACACAGTTGAAACAAAAGGTTTCTGGAAAGTTATACCGCCAAAATTCACTCCAATATCCGACTCAGTTTTTAAAAAAATTGAATGCGAAGATGTTGATTTAATAATTTCATGTGGAAGAAAAAGTATTATTCCATCTTTATTCTTAAAAAAAAATTCAAAGAAAAAAGTATTTAACATTCATATTCAAAACCCAAAGATAAAACTTGATAATTTTGATCTAGTTGTAGTGCCAGAGCACGATAATCTTGATGGAGATAATGTATTAAAAACAAAAGGAGCTATTCATTATTTAACAAGTGAAGAAATTGAAAAAGACAAAGAATATTTGTTTAGTATTTCAAGCAAATTGAAGGATAAAAATATAATTTCTTTAATAATTGGTGGTCCTACCCAGTATTATGATTATTCAGATAGAAATATCCAAGAAATTTTTTCAAAAGTAAATTATTTAGTTAAAGAAAATAATCTTAATTTAGTAGTCATCCCTTCTATGAGAACGCCAAAGGGAACTATAGAACATGCAAAAATATATTTTGGAAATGATCACTTAGTATTAGATGGTGTTGATAAAAAAGCTTATTTAAGTGCTCTTTCACAATCAAAACATTTGGTTATTACCTGCGATTCAAGCTCTATGATTTCAGAGGCAGCTTTAACAGGTAAACCAATTTATATTGCCACTATTCCACCTAAAAAAAGTGATAAAAGATTTAAAAATTTTAGAAAATTATTTCAAGAAATGAAAATTGTTAGAGAATTAGGAGAAAAATTAGAAAATTGGAACTATGAAAAATTAGATGAAACGAATAGAGTAGCAAATATCATTAAAGATAAAATTTAATTATAATGGCATTTTTAAATTCAATATTAAAAAATTCTTCAAATCACAAAACTCCTTTTGAACATTGGGAATTAAATCAACCACTAACCGACGGTCAAGTCCATGAAATTGTAAACGCTGATATAGCTAATCCGATAGAACATAATTTAAACTATGATGGCACAAGAGCAATTGATGGAGGTGAAGGCAAGTTTAGAGAAGGCATATCAGACGGAGGCAAAGCATTAAAATTTAGATGTTTTGTGACAAAAGAAAATTCAAATCAATTCCCTAATCTTGTTGAATTTATTAAGGAGCTGCAAAATCCATCAACTTACAAAAAAATTTCAGAAATGATAAATAAAGATCTTTCTAGCTCATATGTCAGAGTTGAAGTTATCTGCGATAGAAAAGGATTCTGGTTAAAACCACATTGCGATATTAAAGAGAAACTGATGTCATGTTTATTATTCGTAAACAAACATAATGAAAAAGAAGATCTAGGTACAGATTTTTATGATGAAAATCTAAAATTAGCAAAAACTGTTCCTTACAAAGATAATTATGGTTATTTTTTTTCAAGTGGTCCTAACACATGGCATGGTATGGAAAAAAAAGAAATTGTTAAAGAGAGAAGATGTCTTCAAGTCAATTATGTTACATTTGCGACAGATTGGAAAGTCAATTAAAACTAATTATCTTGTAGAGATTTGACTCTTAACTTCGTTGTTTTTAAGGATTTAATTGCTTCTAAGAATGAATAGGCTGTAGACATATTCGTACAATAAGGAATTTTGTTCGCAAGAGTTCCTCTTCTTAATGCCCTTGCGTCACTAATCCTGTGTTCAGAATTTCCACCTCCAGTATTTATTACCAAAGATATTTTTTTCGAATTTAAAACATCTACTATATGTGGTCTACCACTGCTCACTTTATTAATTTTTTTACATTTCAATCCATTTTGTTTTAAAATCTCTGAAGTTCCTTTGGTTGCAGAAAGTGTGAATCCAAGTTTTATTAATCTTTGTGCAACACCTATTATTTCTTGCTTGTGAGAGTCTTTTACTGATAAGAATGCCATACCTTTGGTTGGCAATGAATTTGAAGCAGCAATTTGACTTTTTGCAACAGCCATTCCAAAATCATCATCAAAACCCATCACTTCACCAGTAGACTTCATTTCAGGGCCAAGTAATAAATCACTATCTGGAAATTTATTGAATGGAAATACTGCTTCCTTAACAGCAAATTTTTTATTAGTTTTATATTTTAATTTATATTTACTTAACTTTTCCCCTGACATTATTCTTGATGCAATTTTTGCAAGAGGAATACCATTTGCTTTTGAAACAAAAGGAACAGTTCTGCTTGCTCTAGGATTAACTTCAATAACAAAAATTTCATCATTTTTAATTGCAAATTGAATATTTAAAAATCCTTTGACTTTTAAAGCCAAAGCCAATTTTCTTGTTTGTATTTTTAACTCTCTTAAAAGGTTTGCTTTTATTGATACTGGTGGCAAGCAACAAGCAGAGTCTCCAGAATGAATCCCAGCTTCTTCAATATGTTGCATTATTCCAGCAACATAAACATCTTTTCCATCAGAAATTGCATCTACATCTACTTCCATTGCGTTGTCGATAAATTTATCAATTAAGATTGGATTTTGTTCTGATGCTTTGAAGGCCTCATTTATAAATTGTTTCAATTGACTTTTGTCATGAACAATTTCCATAGCTCTTCCACCCAAAACATAAGAAGGTCTTACAACGACCGGCAATCCAATTTTTTCAGCAACATTAATAGCCTGATTAAATTTGTAGGCTATTCCGCTTTTGGCTTGCTTTAATTTAAGCTTTATAAGCAACTCTCTAAATCTGTCTCTATCTTCTGCAAGGTCTATTGATTTATACTGTGTTCCTAAAATAGGTAATTTATTTTCATCTAAAAATTTAGCTAATTTGATAGGAGTTTGGCCTCCAAATTGTGTAATAATCCCAATTAAATTTCCTTTTGATTTTTCTTTTAAAATTATATTCTCAACATACTCTTCTATTAAAGGTTCAAAGTATAATCTATCACTTGTATCATAATCTGTTGAAACAGTTTCCGGGTTACAATTTATCATTATTGTTTCAAAACCTGCTTCTTTTAAAGAAAAGCTAGCCTGACAACAGCAATAATCAAACTCTATACCTTGACCAATTCTATTTGGTCCTCCACCTAAAATTATTATTTTCTTTTTATTGCTTGGTTCCGCTTCGCATTCAGTTTTAATAGAAAAATTTCTTTGATACGTAGAATACATATAAGGTGTGAAAGATTTGAATTCAGCAGCACAGGTATCAACTTTCTTATAAACAGGTATAACTTTTAACCCTTTTCTTCTTGATTTGACGATAGTTTCTTTTTGACCAGTTAATTGTGAGATCTTTTTGTCAGAAAAGCCTATTGATTTTATTCTATTAAATTCCTCGAAAGTTTTGGGTAACCCTTTTGAATTTAATATTATTTCTTCATCAACTATTTCCTTAATTTGACTTAAAAACCAAGGATCTACCTTTGATAATTTATATATAACATCTAAAGAAATTTTTTTTCTAAAAGCCTCAGCAATTAATAGTAATTTATTTGGAATATTGATTTTTAAATTTTTTAGAATTTCTTTTTTAGAATATTTAAAAATATTATCTAATCCTGACAAACCAGTTTCAAGTGAAACCAAGGCTTTTTGAAAAGACTCTTTGAAATTTCTTCCTATTGCCATTGCTTCGCCAACTGATCTCATTGATGTTCCTAAGATTGCTTCTGTGTCTGAAAATTTTTCAAATGTAAACCTTGGAATTTTTGTTACAACATAATCAATTGTTGGTTCAAAAGAGGCTGGTGTTATTTTTGTTATTTCATTTTGTAGTTCATCAAGAGTATAACCGATTGCTAATTTTGCTGCTACTTTTGCTATTGGAAAGCCGGTTGCTTTTGAAGCTAATGCAGATGATCTTGAAACTCTTGGGTTCATTTCAATAATTACCATTCTTCCATTTTTTGGATTTATAGCGAATTGAACATTTGAACCTCCTGTCTCAACACCTATTTTTCTTAAGCAAGCAATAGATGCATTTCTCATTACTTGATACTCTTTATCTGTCAATGTTAATGCTGGAGCTATTGTAACAGAGTCACCTGTGTGAGTTCCCATTGGATCAACATTTTCTATTGAACAGATAATTATACAATTGTCGTTTCTATCTCTAACGACTTCCATCTCAAATTCTTTCCAACCATCTAAACATTCTTCAACCAAAACCTGATTTTGAGGAGACTCGTTCATTCCTTCTTTAACAATTTTAAAAAAATCTTTTGATGTTCTTGCAATACCTCCACCCAATCCTCCCAAAGTAAATGAAGGTCTAATAATTGCAGGTAATCCTATTTTGTTTAAACATTTTTTCGCATTTGAAAATTTATTTAGAACCTCTGATTTTGGTAAATCGATACCAATATCAGACATATTTTTTCTAAATTTTTTTCTGTCCTCTGCATTTGCTATTGCTTTAGAGTTTGCTCCGATAAGTTCAATTTTATACTTTTTAAGCAAACCAATTTTCTCTGCGTTAATTGCAAGATTTAATGCTGTTTGACCTCCCATTGTAGGTAAAATAGCATCAGGCCTTTCTTTTTTGATAACTTCTTCAAGAATTTTCAAAGATATTGGTTCGATATAAGTTTTATCAGCAACACCAGGATCGGTCATTATAGTTGCAGGATTCGAGTTGATTAATATTACTTTATAACCTTCATCTTTTAATGCTTTGCATGCCTGTGTTCCTGAATAATCAAATTCACAAGCTTGACCAATAATAATTGGACCAGCTCCAATAACTAAAATTTTTTTAATGTCTTTTCTTTTTGGCATATTTTTTAATGTCTTTAATAAAATTACTAAATAAATATTTACTATCTTGTGGTCCAGGATTGGCTTCAGGATGATATTGTACTGAGAAAACTGGTTTATTTTTTAATCTTATTCCTTCAATGGAATTATCAAATAATGACAGGTGTGTTATTTCCGTATTTTTTTTTAAGCTTTGCTTAACAACTTCAAATCCATGATTTTGACTGGTAATTTCTACTTTATTAGTAATTAAATTTTTTACTGGATGATTTGCACCCCTATGTCCTAATTTCATCTTTTTGGTTTTTGCATCTAAAGCTAAAGCTAATATTTGATGACCCAAACATATCCCAAATATTGGAATATTTTTTTTTATTAAATTTTTTACAACTTTAATTGCATACTTTCCTGTTGCAGCAGGATCCCCAGGACCGTTTGACAAAAAAATTCCATTAGGTTTTAGATTAAGTATATTATTTGCATTTTCCTTGCAGGAAACAACTTTAACTTCGCAATCAAAATCAGAAAAATACCTAAGTATATTTTTTTTAATTCCATAATCTATCGCCACAACCCTAAATTTTTTCTTAATATTTTTTTCATAGCCCTTACTTTTTTTCCAAGTTTTATATCCTTTCCAAATATAAGTTTTATTAGTCGTGACCTCTTGAGCAAGATCCATTCCGTTCAATCCAGGCCATTTTATTGATTTATTTATTAGTTTATTAATATTAAATTTACCATTTTTATTGTTTGATATTGTTCCTTTTGGAGCCCCTTTATCTCTTATAAAATTTGTTAAACTTCTAGTATCTAGACCAGTTATGCCTACTATTTTATTTTTTTTAAGCCATTTATCTAAATTTTGCAGAGATCTATAATTAGAAGGACTTGTTATCTCTGAATTAAAAATAACTCCTCTTGTCCATATTTTATCAGACTCTATGTCTTCTTTATTAGCCCCAACGTTTCCAATGTGTGGAAATGTAAAATTTATTATCTGTCCTGCATATGATGGATCAGATATGATTTCTTGATAACCAGTTAATGAGGTATTAAAGCATACTTCTCCAGTTGCCTCGCCCATGTACCCTAGTCCGATTCCCTTAAAGACTGATTTATTTTCGAGAACTAAAATAGCTGTGTTAAAATTTGAGAGATGTGAAGTTTTGTTTTTTCGTTTTAAAGTCAATTACAACTCATGAGTTAAAGGTTAATACAATAAAACGTATTTATCCGCAACAGATCTATAATAATTTTTTAAAAATACAATTTTTCTTTTGAACAAATTTGTCTATGAAGTACATTCAAGTATGTCGCTCAGAGATAAAATAGATAATGATTACAAAAACGCTTTAAAATCTAAAGATAGAAATAAGATATCAACTTATAGGTTAATTTTATCAGGAGTTAAGGACCTAGATATTAACAATAGGTCTGGTCCAAATAAAAAAGAGACAGATGATGAGGACATTAAAAAACTCTTAAAAAAAATGATAAAACAAAGATCCGAATCAATTGAAATATATAAAACAAATAATAGATCAGATTTACTAGAAATTGAACAAAGGGAACTTGATATTTTATCAGAGTATCTGCCTAAGCAATTATCTGAAGCCGATACAAAAAAGGTTTGTGAGGAAATTATAAAAAACTCTGGGGCCTCTTCATTAAAGGATATGGGTAAAGTGATGGGTGAATTAAAAAAAAGCCATGCTGATACAATTGATTTTTCTAAGGCAGGACAGATAATTAAAAATTTACTTAATAGCTAATGAAATATCCAAAGGAATATTTAGACGAGATTAAAACTAGATTAAAAGTTTCAACAGTTGTTTCTAAAACTGTTAAACTTAAAAAAAGAGGCAAGGAGTTTGTTGGTTTATCTCCATTTAAAACAGAGAAAACTCCCTCATTTACAGTTAACGATGAAAAAGAATTTTATCACTGTTTCAGTACAAGTGAGCATGGAAATATTTTTGATTTTGTTATGAAAACTCAGAACCTTAGATTTGGTGAGGCGGTCAAAATGCTTTCAAATCTTGCAGGAATGCAACCTTATACATTTTCAAAACAAGATGAAGAGAGAGAACATAAATGGAAATTATATAAGTCTGTTTGTAAAAATTTTTCTGAATTTTATAAAAATGAATTATTTAAAAATGAGAAATCAATTAAGGCAAAAAATTATCTAAAGAAAAGAGGACTTTCAGGTGTTGAAGTTAAAAATTTTAACCTCGGTTTTGTAACAGAAGATTTTGATTATTATCAAAAATTAAATAAAGAATTTAATGAAGATATTATTAATGAAACAGGTTTATTTTACTTTGATGAGAGAAAAAAAAAATATATATCAAGATTTAGAAATAGGATAATTTTCCCTATAAATGATATTTCAGGAAACATAATAGGTTTTGGAGGAAGAATTATTGATGATAATAAAAATTTGGCTAAATATATAAATTCACCAGAGACACCATTTTTTAAGAAGGGTTCAAACTTATATAATCTTGATAAAGCTAGAACATTATCAAATAAATCAGAAGATGTTTATTTGGTCGAAGGCTATATGGATGTAATTGGTTTATCTAAAAATGGAATAGAAAATACAGTTGCAAACTTAGGAACTGCTTTGACAACTAAACAGATTCAAATTTTAAATCAATTCTATAGCCACATTATTATTTGTTTTGATGGTGATCAAAGCGGTTATAAAGCTGCATTAAGAGCCGCGGAAAATATTATTGATGAATTGAAACCTGATAAAAAAATTTCATTCCTTCTATTAGAAAATGATTTAGATCCAGATAGTTACGTAAATAAATATGGTAAAGAAAATTTTTTAAAAATTTCAAATCGAAATTCTCTACCTATACACAAATTTATCTTTGAGTATTACTTGAGCCAGACAAATGAAAATCCTAGCTCGAAAGCTGTTTTTGAAAAAAAACTTAGAGAAATTGCATCAAATATTAAGGACAGTTTTGTTAAAAAATATACTCTAGAGTATTTTCTCGAAAAAGTTTCAGAATTAACACCAAATATTAATTCAATGTTTGGCAAAAATTATAAAAATTCCCCAAAATCTCTTGCAAAAACTAAAAGCTATTATAACGAAACGAAATCATTAAAATCTTTTGAAATTAAAGAATTCTCATTTTTATATATTTTACTTTTTAAACCAAAATTAATTCATGAAAATTTTCATTTAATAGATAATGTGAAACTATTTAGTAATGAAAATAAGCAATTATTTAACGAAATTTTAGATCAGTCAAAAAATTTATTAAACCTAGATATACAAAAATTAAACGTGGACAGTAATCTTGTTAAAAGAGTTATGAATTATGCCTCAGTTAAACATATAATTTCAAAAAATTTAAAAGATGATGAAAAAATATTAGAAATTTTTACCGAAATTATTCAAGATCTTAAAAATTTTGAGTTAGAGCAGAGAATATCTGAATTAGAATCAAAATTCTCACAAGACATGAGTGAGACTACCTTTAATGAGATAAAAGCTTTGAAAAAACAGCAAAAAAACAACTAAATACAAAAAAAATCACATAGATTTTTCTATAATAGACATTATATAAGTCCTTCAAACTTTTTATTGTGGAAAGAATAATAACAAAATCATTTGCAAGATTAATGGGTCGAGGGATCCACCGTGGATTTATAACTCATGAGGAGCTAAATAAATCTCTAGGAAAAAGAAACTTATCAAGCGAAAATCTTGCACAAGCTTTTATTCATATATTAGACGAAAATATAGTTTTAGTAGAAAAAAAATCGGATTATAAAATATTGAGAAAAAAGGATGCATCTTCTAAAGAAGAGGGCAAAACTTTAGAGAAAAGTGACGATCCGATTAGAATGTATCTTAGAGAGATGGGAGGTGTTGAGCTTTTATCTAGAGAGGGTGAGATTGCCATTGCAAAAAGAATAGAAGCTGGAAAAGATGTAATGCTTAATGCATTGTCCCAGAGCCCAATAACGGCGCAACAATTTTTCGAATGGAATGATAAACTTCAAAAAGATGAAATTTTAGTTAGAGAAATTATTGATATAGATACTAATTATATGGAAGATGAGGATAGTAATAATAACACAAAAAAAAAAGATGAAGAACAAAGCTCAGATGAAAATAACAGCATCGAAGATGATGAATTTAATCCAACATTGGCAGCTATGGAAACAGAAATTAAGCCAAAAGTTTTACATACTGTGCATATATTAACCAAGGAATATAATAAACTTATAAAGTATCAAAAAGAAAAATTAGAATGTGTTTTAAATTCCAAAAAAATTTCACCATCTAAAGAAAAAAACTATCAAAAAATTGTTGACGGAATTCTAGAAAACATTAAATCTTTACAACTTTCCCCTTCTGTTTTGGAGGATCTAGTTCAAAAACACTATTCAGAGAATAAAAAAATTGTTTCTTTAGAGGGAAATCTTTTGAGACTTGCAATTAATTTTAAAATTTCAAGAGAAGAATTTCTGAAATTTTATATTGGAAATGAAATAAATCCTAATTTAAAAGAATTTTTAGATACCAACGAACAATGGAAAAAGTTTTTTCAAAAGAATAAAACAGAATTTAAAAATATTAGAGATAGATTAGTTGAAATTAGTAATAAACTTGGGATATCTGTTACTGAATTTAAGAAACTTGTAAGTAGAGTTCAAAAAGGTGAGAAGGAATCTCGAATTGCAAAAAAAGAAATGGTCGAGGCAAATTTGAGATTAGTAATTTCAATTGCAAAAAAATATACAAACAGAGGTCTCCAATTTCTTGATTTAATTCAAGAAGGTAATATTGGTCTAATGAAAGCTGTTGATAAGTTTGAATATAGAAGGGGCTATAAATTCTCAACATATGCAACGTGGTGGATAAGACAAGCAATAACAAGATCTATCGCTGATCAGGCAAGAACAATCAGAATACCAGTTCATATGATAGAAACAATAAATAAAATCGTAAGAACACAAAGATTAATACTTAGTGAATTTGGAAGAGAAGCAACACCAGAGGAATTAGCCAAAAAATTAAGAATGCCTCTTGAGAAAGTTAGAAAAGTTTTAAAAATTTCCAAAGAACCTGTTTCTTTAGAAAAACCAGTTGGAGATGAGGAAGATAGTAGTTTAGGTGATTTTATTGAAGATACAAAAGCACTAGCACCATTAGAACAAGCAATTAAATCTAATTTAAGCGAAGCTACAACTAAAATACTATCAACTCTTACTCCTAGGGAAGAAAGAGTATTGAGAATGAGATTTGGTGTCGGAATGAATACTGATCATACACTAGAGGAAGTTGGGCTTCAGTTTTCAGTCACAAGGGAAAGAATAAGACAGATAGAGGCAAAGGCTTTAAGAAAGTTAAAACATCCAAGTCGATCTAAACAGTTAAAAAGCTTTTTAGAGAGTTAGGGCCGTTAGCTCAATAGTAGAGTACTGCATTGACATTGCAGGGGTAGTTGGAGCGTAACCAACACGGCCCACCATTACAGACATATCTTCAATTGCTAATATAAAAAAAATATTGTAATTAAAAGCTTATTTAAAGGGCCTGTAGCTCAGTTGGTTAGAGCAGTACACTCATAATGTATTGGTCCCAGGTTCGAGTCCTGGCGGGCCCACCATATAATCAAATAAAATTAGAGGTTTTTATTATCAAACATGATATTTAATAATTTAAATAATCATTAATAATGATACTGAAAATTAAAATAAAACCAAAAATTTCATACTATATTTCAATATTTGTTTCATCAGTAATTTTTTTTTATTTTGCTTACAAAGGTGTTGTTGCATATTTAATTCATAGAGAGTTATATGGTGGAGGACTAGATACTTTAGTTTTATTAAGAGCGTCTATTTCTGGAATTATGCTTTTATTAATTCTTTTATTTATTCAGTTTATAAAAATTCCAGATTTAAAAAGTCATCGGACAATTCTAAGAGGATTATTTATAGGTTGGACAAGTGTTTTTATAATACTTATCATAGTTAATTTAAGCTCAATTTACTTTATTATATTAACTGGCCTAGTATCTTTTTTTTCTTTAATAATATTATTTAGTCTAGAAGACCAAATTAAAGAAGAAAAGAATACTCTTACTGAAAAAGAAATTTATCTTCTTCAACAATTAGCAAAAAAAAAATAATTTGTTTTGAAAAGAATAATATTTTTAATATTAATTACAATTTATCAAAACAATAGTTTGTCAAACGAAATGATATTAGATAAATTAAATAATCCAAACTTAACAAATCAATCTCAACAATGGAAATTTATTACAGATCAAGTAATGGGAGGAATATCTACAGGAAAAGTTAAAGTTGAGAACATTAATGGAATTAAATGTTATAGAATGACAGGAAAAGTATCTACAAAGAACAACGGTGGATTTATACAAATTAGAGCAAAATTAAATCCTGAAATTGATACTAAAGATTATGAAGGAATATACATAAATGTTTATGGTAATGATAAAAATTATAACCTTCATTTGAGAACAGGATTAACTCTAGCTCCATGGCAATATTATAGTTATACCTTTTTTTCAAAAAAAAATTGGGATGAAATTAGAGCACCATTTAGTAAGTTCAAAAAATCAAATTTTTATCAACCCAAAAGCATATTAGGACAAAATTTAAAATCTGTTGGTTTAGTTGCTGCTTTTGATAATTTTAAGTCTGATATTTGTTTAGGTGAAATAGGGTTTTATTAAATTATTTGATTAAAAATTCTTCAAGAGTTTTAAATAGTGCATTTATATCACCATCGTTATTTTGAATAATTGAGTTAAATTCTTCCTTTTGAGTTCTTGCTAAACTTAATCCCTCTACTATTAAATCTCTTATCAAAGGTCTTTCAGGGTTTTTTGTGTAAATTCTCCAATCGATTTTTACTTGAGGTCTTTTTGAAGTAGCCTCTAAAATACTGTTAACAATAGTGTATTTATCATTAATTTTTTTTTGTGAAACAACATTTATTCTTGGATTAGTATAATCAACTAATCTACTTGAAAAGCTTTTTAAAAAGTAACTTTTAAATAATTTTTGATATTTGATTTTCTGTTCGTCACTAATTGTTTTTCGATATTTTCCAAGCGTATACATTCCTATTCCATTTATATCTACGCTTCGTTCAGCAATAGCATTTAACTTAATTATTTTTGACTCAACAGGGTCTTCACTAGACAATATCAATGCTGCCTCATCTACAATTTCGTTAATTAATGAGCTTGGATCTTTTGCAAATGAATAATTATTTAAATTTAAAAAAAAATAAATTATAATTAAAAGTCTTACAAATTTCATTTTTCGAAAGTTATTGATTGTCTAATTCTTCCCAATCATCATCACTTAAAGTTTCTGTCGTTTTATCTACATTTCCTATTTTTCTCGAACGATCTTGTAGATATAAACTTCTAACTGATGCATATAAGTCAACAGAGTTTTTCTCTAAATTATCAAATGATTCTAAATTTTTTGCTCTAAAATCTATTCCAGATAAAATTCTTGAAACATAATAGTCTGCTTCAGAGAAATAGTGCGTATCATTTGCAACAGTTATATTATACCATGCATCACCACCAATAATATTAACTATAGATCCAATGGAGTCTCTTACAGTCGTTGGTCCTAAAACAGGTAGCACAAAATAGCATCCCTCTTTTGCTCCCCAAACTCCAAGAGTTTGACCATAATCTTCTTTTTCTCTTTTTTCTAATCCGTAGTAAGACGCCACATCAAAAATTCCAGCTATTCCTAAAGTTGTATTTATAATAAGTCTCGCAGAATTAACTCCTGCATCCTTAAATTGCCCTTGTAAAACATTATTAGGAATTGTTACAACATTGCTTAAATTATTTAATGCATTACTCGTTCCAGATCTGATTGGTTGTGGGAATAACCTGTAACCCTTTGCAAGCGGCCTAAAAACAATCTTATCTAAAACTTGGTTAAAAGCAAAGATTCCTCTATTCACCTTTTCAAAGCAATCCTTAACTTCAGTTTGACCATTATTTTTTTTTATTTCGAGATTTCCATCGTCACCAGCAATCGCTGCAGATGAGCTGATTGTAAAAAGGATGACAAACAATATTTTGAAAATCGATCTTTTCATTAAATACTTATAATATAAAATAAAGTATTATAAAATTAAATTGTTCAAAATTATGTCTAAAAATGTTGAAAAAATGACCTTAAATTACTCACCTAATTTTGATTTAGAAAAAAGAGATAAATTTAAAATTAAATATTTAATATTTCATTATACAGGAATGGTTAGTGAAGAGGGGGCGATAAGGCGTCTTACAAATTTTAATTCTAAAGTAAGTTGTCATTATTTTATAAAAACAAATGGACAAGTTGTTCAAATAGTTCCAGATTTATATGTTGCTTGGCATGCTGGTTTGTCTTCTTGGAAAAAAGATAAATTATTAAATTTTAAATCTATAGGTATAGAAATATCTAATCCTGGCCATGAAAATGGTTACATAAGTTTTACAAAAAAACAAATTATTTCTGTAATTAATTTATCAAAAAAATTAAAAAAAAAGTACAATATAAGTAGGTTAAATGTATTAGGACATTCTGATATTTCCCCACTTAGAAAAAAAGATCCAGGCGAGAAATTTCCCTGGGAATTACTTGCAAAAAATAAAATTTCTATATGGCACAAAATAAAAAAAAACAATTGTAGAAAATATAGAAACCAGGAAATAGAAAAAAAAGAGGATATATTTAAATTATTATTAAGGTTTGGTTATATGATTTCATCTAACAAATTTGAAAAAATTAAAATAATTAAAAGTTTTCAGAGAAGGTTCAGGCCTCAATTAATTAGTGGTGTATTTGACAAAGAATGTTATCAGATATTAAAAACCCTTATTTAATTGATTTAATAAGTATTGATATTTTAAAAAATATTTATATTTTCACACTGCCAGATAAATGACTTATCGCTCTAATATTTTTAGAGAGGAAAGTCCGGGCTCTACAAAGACACAGTGCCAGTTAACAGCTGGCGGGGGAGACCCTAGGGATAGTGCCACAGAAAATAAACCGCCTTATCAAGGCAAGGGTGAAAAGGTGTGGTAAGAGCACACCGGCTAAGTTGGTAACAATTAGCGCATGGAAAACCCCACTGGGAGCAAGACTGAGTAGAGATGACATTGTTAGAAATAACTAAAAGCAGTCTTTGGTTAGTCATCAGGGTTAGTTGCTTGAGCTTTAAAGTGATTTAAAGCCTAGATAAATGATAAGTTTAAAAGACAGAACCCGGCTTATAGTTTATCTGGCATTTCATTAAAATAAATCCAAATAATTATTAAATTTTTACACTAGAATTCCATAATATTAGCTATTGACGCTAACAAATAAAACCCATAATATCCCATAAAAACCCAAAATTTAGGATAATATGGTTTATGTTTTTATCTACCTACGAAAACAAATTGGACAAAAAGGGAAGGGTTTCAGTGCCTGCATCATATAGATCATATTTATCAAACATAGGCTACAATGGAGTAATTTGTTATCCATCATTTAATAACTTATGTATTGAGGCATGGCCACAAGATCGAATTGAAAAAATATCTAATGCAATAGACTCATTAAATCCATTTGAAGAAAAGAAAGATTATTTTGCAACATCCATATTATCTGAAAGTATAAATTTACAATTTGATAGTGAGGGCAGAGTTCAAATAACGACAAAATTACTAAAACATGCAAGAATTAAAAACAGCATGTTATTTGTTGGTCAAGGCAAAACATTTCAAATTTGGGAACCAACACTTTTCGAAAAATTTAGGGCAAACGCTAGGAAAAAATCTAATATTAATCGAGCAAGTCTTAAATGGGAAAAACAATTTAATAACTAAAAGGGGAAAAATATGACAATAAACTTTAAAACACCAGATATTAAAGAACTGAAACCTAGAATTCTAGTATTAGGAGTAGGAGGAGCTGGTGGAAATGCAATCAATGGAATGATTGAGGCCGGTCTTCAGGGTGTTGAGTTTATTGCGGTCAATACAGATGCTCAAGATTTAAGATTAAGTAAAGCACAAACAAAAATACAAATGGGATTAAATTTAACTAAAGGGCTTGGAGCAGGTGCAAAACTAGATATAGGTCAAGCTGCTGCAGACGAGTCTTTAAATGAAATTGTAAATATATTGCAGGGTGCAAATATGGTTTTCATAACAGCCGGAATGGGTGGTGGGACTGGAACTGGATCTGCTCATGTAATTGCTAGAGCTGCAAAAGAACTTAATATTTTAACAGTCGGGGTTATAACTCTACCTTTCTTATATGAGGGCCCCTCAAGAATGAGAAAAGCCCAACAAGGCTTAGAAGAACTTCGAAAACATGTTGATACTATTATAGTTGTTCCAAATCAAAATTTATTCAAGATTGCTAGTGAACAAACAACTTTTGAAGAATCATTTGCTTTATCAAATGATGTTTTGCTTCATGGAGTTCAAAGTATAACTGATTTAATGGTTAGACCGGGGCTTATTAACTTAGATTTTGCTGATGTTGAAACCGTCATGAGTTCAATGGGCAAAGCTATGATGGGCACAGGTCAAGCTGAAGGAGAAGGCAGAGCAGTTAAAGCTGCTGAGTCAGCAATTAATAATCCATTGATTGACGATTATTCTTTAAAAGGGGCAAAAGGACTTTTGGTTAATATCACTGGAGGTAAAGATTTAAAATTATTTGAAGTAGATGAAGCTGTGAATAAAGTGAGAGCCGAAGTCGATCCAGAAGCAGAATTAATTATAGGAGCTATAACCGATGATAGTTTGGATGGATTAATGAGAGTTTCAATTGTTGCTACTGCATTAGATGGACAACAACCCGAGCCTAAATCAGTAATTAACATGGTACATAGAATTCAAAATAGAAATCCAGGTTATTCTGAGTTTTCAAATTCTGCATCAACTCAATCTTTCCAATTTACAAATAACAACTCAATAATTACTAATGGAGCTAACGCTCTTAAAATAGAGGAAGAAGTGAAAAATGAAGAATTGAGTTCTAAAAGTATAGATACTAATCATGCAAATGAGTCATCAAGCACTATAAATAGTGAGGATTTAGAGCAAACCGAAGCACCTGTAGTAAGCTCAGTAAACTCTGAATTTGAAAGCGATATAGATGAGCAAGTATCTGAAAAAAATGGTTTAGAGAATTTTGAGTTGAGTGATGATGATACCCCCGAGCTATTTAATTCAGATGCTAACGAGGAGTTATTAACTTCACCACAAGAGATAAACTCTGAGGAAGAAGATGATTTAGAAATTCCAGCATTTTTGAGAAGACAAAAAAATTAATGGTCTTCAAAAAAATAAATGAATGCCACCATAAATCTGGAAAAACATTTTCCAGTATTACTAAACGAATTAGTTAGTATTATTTCCCCTCTTTATGGTGGCACATTTATCGATTGCACATTTGGTGCAGGCGGTTATTCAAAAAAGATATTAGAGAATAACTTAAATAATATAGTAGCACTAGATAGAGATAATTCTGTAAATAGTATAGCTAATCAATTCCACACAAAGTATAAAAAAAGATTTAAATTTCATAACAAAAAATTTTCAGATATTGATCAAATAAAGGAAGATAATATTAAAGCAATTATTTTTGATCTGGGATATTCGTTAAATCAGATTTCTGATCTGAATAGAGGTATATCTTTTAATAGCAAAGGCAAACTTGATATGAGAATGGGATTAAATGATTTTTCTTGTGATGATGTAATTTTAAAAATGAGCCAACAAAGTCTTTTTAAAATTTTCAAGTATTTTGGCGATGAAAAATATGCAAAACCAATATCAAAAAAAATAGTACAATTAAGAAAAAATAAAAAAATTAAAACTGAAAATTTAGTAGAAATCATTGAAGGTATAAAAAAAAAGAAAAGTGGAAAAAATAAATCTACTAAAGTTTTTCAAGCTCTCAGAATTTTTGTAAATAAAGAAATAACCGAGCTGATGTATGGTTTAATAAAAGCCTATAATATTTTGCCAGTTGGTGGTTTAATAGCAGTTGTTACTTTTCATTCTATTGAGGATAAAATAGTTAAGTTTTTTTTTAAAGAATACTCAGAAGTAAAAAATTCTTCTAGGTATTTACCAAAAAGTATTTCAACTAAAAAGTATTTTAATTTAACCAAAAAAAAACCAATAATTCCATCATCTAGTGAGATTAATATTAATCCTCCTTCAAGATCAGCAAAACTTAGATTTGCATACAAATTAGAGAATGGATGTAACTTCAAAAAATTTGTTAGTAATTTTAATTACTTACAAGATATAGAAAATTTGAATTTCGATGCATAAAAAAATTCTTATGTTTATTCCAATTATTATTCTTATAATTTCAACTGCTCTTACAAAAAATTCGACAAAAAAACTAGATAAACAAATTTTTGAAATTCAAGAAGATATCAGAGCTCTCGATGATATTTATGAGTTAGTTTTATTTGATTACAACTATCTTACATCACCAAATAAGTTAATGGAATATTCCAAAATATATTTTGATAAAGAATTAAAAAAAAAAGAAATTATAGATTTAAAAATTTTTAAATTTAATAATGAATAATATTAACGAAAATTTTAAATTTGAAGCAAATAAATCAAATCTAAAAATATCTTTTGAACGTATATCATTTATTTTCTTCATATTTTTTATAATTACAATAATTTTTACGTCTAAAACTATCTATTTAGGATTTAAGAAAACAAACCAAACTGAAACTGTGAAAGAAAAAGAGAAATATAGAGCTTCTATCATGGATAGAAATGGAAATATTATTGCTAAAACTGTACGTGTGACTAATTTGGGCATAAATCCAAACCAACTAATTAACAAAGAAAAATTAAAAATTTCTTTAAAATTAATATTTCCTGACAAAAATTTTGAAAAGGAAATCAATGGAAAAAAGTTTTTTTATGTCAAAAAGAAGATATCCCCAGCAAAGCTTGAAAAAATAAAATTACTGGGAGAAAAATCGTTCAAAGAAGAAGAAAACATTGCTCGTGTTTATCCTAACGGTAATCTTTTCAGTCATATATTGGGACAGATTGATACAGATAATAATGGTGTTTCCGGTATAGAAAAATCTTTTGATTATGAGTTAACGACTTCAAACAAGCCATTAAAGCTTTCTTTAGATACTGAAATACAATATTTGATAAGAGAGGAATTGATAAAATTTCAAGAAATCTTCAATAGTTATGGAAGTACAGCTATTTTAATGAATGTTAACAGTGGCGAGATTTTTTCAATGGTTTCTTTACCAGATTTTGATTTAAATGAAAGAGAAGATATTTCTGATAAAAAATTCATCAACAGATCCACAAAAGGTGTATATGAACTTGGATCAGTTTTTAAAACATTTACATTGGCTGCTGGTCTTCAACAAAATGTTATCCAAGAAGATACCCTTTTTAAAAATTTACCAAAAAAAATAAAATGTGCGGGAAGGTCAATCTCTGAATATGATATGGATATTCCATCTAGTCTTACCGCTGAAGAAATATTAATTAGATCTGGAAATATTGGTTCAATCAAAATTGCTCAGAAAGTCGGGTTAGAAAATTTTAAAGAGTTTCTAGAAAATTTAGATTTATTAAATAAAATACAATTTGATATAGAGGAAGTTGGAAATCCAATCCCGTTTAAATGGGGAAAATGTAAATTAGCTACATCGGCGTATGGTCATGGTATAACAACCACACCACTTCAACTTGCAAAAGCCTATGCAATAATTGCAAATGGTGGATATAAAATAAAACCAACTTTAATTAAAAAAGAGAAAAATTTAAAAAAAGGTGAACAAATAATAACACAAGAAAATTCCAATAAAATTAACGATATATTGAGAAAAATTGTAACATCAGAACAAGGCACTGCTAATTTAGCAAATATTGCTGGTTATGAAATTGCTGGAAAAACAGGAACAGCTCAAAAATCTATAAAGGGTAAATATTCTAAAAAAAAAATAAATACTTTTGCTTCAATTTTTCCAATATCTTCTCCAAAATATGTTCTAATTGTTCTGTTAGATGAACCAAAATTGAGTGAAACTTATATTTATGAATATAATGATGGTAAAAAAAGGAAGATAGTAGGCACACCTTTTAATACTGCTGGCTGGACCTCAGTTGAGGTTGCCAAAAATATAATTGAAAAAATCGGGCCTATTTTAGCCATAAAATATTAAGAAATTTCATAATGATATTAAAAAACTTTTTTAAAAATCTTAAAAAAGATTTTAACAATAAAAGTTTTAGTGGATTTGAATTTAATTCGAAAAAAATAAAAAAAAATTATATATTTTTTGCAATACAGGGCAGTAAATTTAATGGAAATAATTTCATAAATGATGCCATAATAAGAGGAGCTCGAATAATAGTATCAAATAAGTTTAAAACTGGAATCAATAAAGATGTATTATATATAAAAGTAAGAGATCCTAGATTAGCCTTATCAAATTTTGCTAATAAATTTTATAATAAAAAACCAAATAATATAATTGCCGTAACTGGAACAAACGGAAAATCGTCTATAGTCAATTTTTATCACCAGATATTAAAACTTAATAAAAAAAGAGTAGCCTCAATTGGAACTTTAGGTATCAAATCGAATGGTCTTAGTTTAAAACTTAATAATACAACTGCTGATGCTATTACAATAAATAAAATACTTACAAATTTAAAAAATAAAAAAATTGAAAATGTAATTTTAGAAGCTTCAAGTCATGGACTGCATCAAAAAAGATTACATGGTATTAAATTTAACACATCTATATTCACTAATTTAAGCAGAGATCATTTAGATTATCACAAAAATTATAAAAATTATTTTAATTCAAAATTAATTTTATTTAATGAGTTGACAAAGAAAAAAGGAAATTTGATATTTGATAATGATTTAAAATATTCACAAATCTTTAAAAAAATAGCCAAAAGAAAAAAATTAAATTTACTAAACATTGGTACATCAGATAGTCATTTAAAAATTAATTCAATTAAAATTTTAAATAACTGCCAACATATAAAGTTTACTTTTCAAAATAAGGAATACCAATTTAAAACAAGCCTAATTGGAAAAATACAAATTAAGAATTTGATGATGGCTGTTGCAGCAGCTATTAAAAGTGATCTAAAAATAGATGATATTGTTAAAAAACTTAAGTATATTAAACCTACAAAAGGCAGACTCGAGATAATCGGAACAACCAAAGATAATTCAATTTTTATTTTAGACTATGCTCATACTCCAGAGGCTCTTAAAACTAGTATAGAAAATATCAAGGAACAATTTGGTTTAAGAAAAATTAATATTGTATTTGGATGTGGCGGTGAAAGAGATAAAGAAAAAAGACCAATAATGGGTAAAATTGCTAACAAACTATGTAATTATATTTATCTTACAGACGATAATCCTAGAAACGAAAATCCAGAAAATATCAGAGCAAGTATCAAGAAATCAATTTTACCATCTAAAATGATTGAAATACCATCAAGAAAATTAGCTATAAAAAAAGCAATTTTAAATAGTAAGTCTGATGAGGTTTTAATTATTGCAGGAAAAGGACATGAAAACACTCAAGAATATATTAAGAAAAATAAATTTTCTGACAAAGACAATATAATAAAATCAATAATTTTAAAAAATAGATTTTTGTCGAATGATTGGAAATTAAATATACTTAAAGAAATTTTAAATAACAAAAAATTAGAAAGAATAAAAAATTTAAAAATTAGCACTAATTCGAAAGAACAGAATAATGGTAAAATTTTCATTGGAATTAAGGGGAAATCTCTTAATGGAAATGATTTTGCAGATGAAGCTCTAAAAAATGGAGCAATATTAGCAATACTTCAAAATAACAAAAATGATAATAAAAAAAAGGTAAATGTTAAAAGTACTATAGATTTATTAATTAAATTTTCACAAAAGATAAGAATTTCTTCTAAAGCATCTCAAGTTGTAATTACAGGATCTTCAGGCAAAACCTCGCTGAAAGAATTGTTAGGACAATGTCTTCAAAAAAATTATTCCACAATATTTTCAAAAAATTCATTCAATAATAAATTTGGTTTACCAATTTCTCTAATAAATTTAAATAAGGATACGACTTACGGAATATTTGAAATCGGAATGGATAAAAAAGGAGAAATAGACTATTTATCAAAAATAATTAGACCAGATGTAGGAGTCATTACAAACATTAGTTACGCGCATGTCAAAAATTTTAAATCTTTATTGGATATAGCTAAAGCCAAATCAGAGATTATTTTCAACGTAAGAAAAAATGGCACAATTGTATTGAATAAAGATGATAAATTTTTTGATTTTTTTTCAAATTTAGCAAATAAAAATAATTTAAATGTTACTTCGTTCAGTAAACATAAAAATTCTAATGTTAGATTATCTAAATTAAAAAAATCCGCTAAATCTTATATCATTTATATTGATGTAGATTCTAAAATTTTTAAATTTAAAATTAATAATAACTTATTACCTTATTTAGATAATATTTTGGCTTCCATAGCAGTTTGTAAAAGTTTAGATATTATTGATGAAATAAACAGTAACTTTTTTTCTAATTATAAAATACCAAGTGGTAGAGGAAATATAAAAAAATTCATTTTTGGTTCTAAAAAAGTTAACATAATTGATGAAAGTTATAACTCAAATCCATTATCTCTGAATTTCTCAATTAAGAAATTTAATAATTTAAAAGTAAATCCAAATAAAAAATTTATACTACTAGGCGACATGTTAGAATTAGGAAAATTTTCAAAAAAACTCCATATTGAAGCTGCAAAAGATATCAATAAGGCAAAGTTCAAAAAGTTGTTTGTTTATGGGAATTATATCAAAGAAACATTTAACAAAATTAGAACACAAAAAAGAGGAAAAATACTTAAATCAACTAGTGAAATTCTTAATATGATAAAAAATGATTTAAATAATGGTGATTTTTTAATGATAAAGGGCTCAAATTCAACAGGACTAAATCAAATAACCAAACAAATTGGATCAAAATCTTAATGTTGTTTGAACTTTTTTCAATTCTAGTAGATCAATTTAGTTTTTTGAATGTTTTTAAATATTTAACAGTAAGAACTGGTCTTTCTATGTTTACAGCTATGGTTGTTGTTTTTTTAGTTGGAAACCCATTAATTAATTTTTTTTCTTCAAAACAGATTCATAATCCAATCAGAGAAGATGGACCTAGCGATCATATAATTAGAAAAATTGGAACACCTACAATGGGAGGACTAATAATATTACTAGGTGTTTTTTCAGGAGTATTGCTATGGGGTGACTTATCAAATCCTTACAATTGGTTTTTAATATTTATTGCAGCTTCTTTTGGATTATTGGGAGCTTATGATGATTATAAAAAAATAAAGTTAAAAAGTTCGAATGGAATTTCCTCTAAACTAAAGTTCTCTCTACAAATTATTTTAGCTTTGATTGGTATATTTATACTTTATATCACAAGTAATTCTGATCAAATAAACAATCTATATTTTCCTTTTTTCAAAAACTTAGTAATCAATCTTGGCTGGTTTTTTATACCTTTTTATATGTTCATATTAGTTGGAGCTTCAAATGCAGTTAATTTAACAGATGGTTTAGACGGATTAGCAACAGTTCCTGTTATGTTAGTTGCCGCTTGTTTTGCATTTATTAGTTACGTATCTGGTAACATAATTTTTTCTGATTATCTTCAGATCGCATATATAGAGGGTGTAGGAGAAGCTTCGATTTTTTGTGGATCAATAATCGGGGCTTGTTTAGGTTTTTTATGGTTTAATGCACCACCGGCAAAAATTTTTATGGGAGACACTGGATCTTTATCATTAGGTGGTTCACTGGGAGCGGTTGGTATAATAACTAAGCACGAAATTGTATTAGCAATAACAGGTGGATTGTTTGTTTTAGAAGCTGTTTCTGTAATAGTTCAAGTTATTTCTTATAAATTAACAGGTAAAAGAATATTTAAAATGGCTCCAATACACCATCATTTTGAAAAAAAAGGATGGCCAGAGTCAACGGTTGTAATTAGATTTTGGATAATTTCTATTATTCTAGCGATGATTGGATTAGCAACTTTGAAACTTAGATAATGAAATTAAAAAATGAAACGTTAAGTAAAAATTTTTTAATTTATGGTTTTGGAAAATCTGGAATTTCATCATTAAAATATTTAAAAAAGAAAAATAGGTGTTTTATCTTCGATGATGATAAAAAAAAAATTAAAAATAAATATAAAAAATTTTTTATTTCTAAATCAAAATTATTAAAAAATAATTTTGATTATATAGTTATAAGTCCCGGTATTAATATAAATAGATGCCAGTTATCAAATTATTTAAAAAAGAACCAAAAAAAAGTTATTACTGATTTTGATATTTTTTATAAATTTAACCCTGAAGTTTTAACAATTACGATTACTGGCACAAACGGAAAGTCAACTACAAGTAAGTTACTTTATGATATTTTGAGGAAACACCATTATGATACTAGGCTAACTGGAAATATTGGAAATCCTATTTTAGAGGAAAAAAGAGTTACAAAAAATACTATCTTTGTTATTGAGGCTTCTTCTTATCAGCTGGCTTATAGTAAATATTTCAAATCAAAGTTTTCTATAATCATTAATATTTCCCCAGATCATTTAGAAAGGCATAATACAATGAAAAATTATGTGTTATCAAAATTAAAATGTGTAATAAGACAAAACGAAAATGATGTAGCAATAATAACAAACACCAATTTATTGAAAGACATATTAAGAACTAAAAATATAAAATCCAAAATAATATATGTAAGTAAAAATAAGTATGCATATTTAAAAAATAAATTAAGTAATGATAATTTTAAAAATTCAACAAATTTTCAAAATTTAAATTTTTTATTTGAGCTATCGAAACATATGAAACTTAATTTAAAAACTGTAATAAAAACTATTAATAAATTTAAACCCTTGAAATTTAGACAGGAAGTGATCCATCAATCAAAATATTTAAAAATAATAAACGACTCTAAGTCAACAACATTATCTTCTACTGTTCCATTTTTAGAGTCTAATGAAAAAATCTTATGGATCTTGGGAGGATTATTTAAAAAGGGCGACAAATTTAATTTAAATAAAAAGTATTTTAAAAATTTAGAAGCATATATTTACGGGAAAGATAGACAAGTTTTCCTCAAACTATTTAAAAATAAAATTAAAGTTAATCTATCAAAAGATCTGAGAAATACTCTTAAATTAATTCCAAACCTTAAGAATATAAGAACAAAGGTTACAGTTTTATTTAGCCCATCGGCCGCATCATTTGATCAATACACAAATTTTGAAGAAAGAGGTAGACAATTCAATATGTTAATTAAAAGATATTTACCAATTGAATGAATAAATATTTTGATACATTTTATGATTGGTGGAAAAACATCGATAAAACAATTTTTTTGATAATAAGCTTATTATTTTCACTAGGATTGTTCTTTTCTTTAGTTTCAACTTCAATAATCGCATCAGATAAATTAAACACAAATTCTTACTATTTTTTTTTAAAACATTTAATTTTTGTTTTAATAGGAATATTTTTAATTTTATTTTTATCTCTACTAGATCAAAAAATTTTAATTAGGTTGTCAGTAGTATTATTTGTTATCACATTTATAAGTTTATTCTTAGTTCCCTTAATAGGAGTGGAGGTCAAAGGTTCAAAGAGATGGTTAGATATTGGCTCATTGCCTAGGTTTCAACCTATTGAAACTTTAAAACCTTTTTTTGTTATTGTTATTTCACTAATAATTTCATTAGAAAAAAAAAACCTTTACATAAAATATCTCTTGAGTTCAGTCATTTTAGTTCCAATTATAATTTTACTCTTATCTCAACCAGACTTAGGACAAACATTATTAATAATATCTGTTTGGCTTGCCATTATTTTTGTTTCAGGAATAAATTTATTACTTTTCGCAATTTCATTATTAGCTGTGGGTTCATTAACTCTATTTTTAGTCTTTTTGGTGCCAAAGTTTGAATACATAAGAATAAGATTAATGTCATTTTTAGATAATTCTAGCGGTAATAATTACCAGGCTGACAAAGCAAGCGATGCAATATCCAGCGGAAGTTTTTTTGGAAAAGGAATAGGTGAAGGAACTTTAAATTCAAGAATACCAGAAGCACATACAGATTATATAATTTCTGTAATTGCAGAAGAATTTGGAGTAATTATCTTAATAGGTATAATATTACTTTATTTAATATTATCTTATAGAGTTTTAAAAAAAATAAATTTTACAAAAAATAATAATTTTAAACTTATATTAGTTGGAAGTATTTCAATAATCCTATTGCAAACTTTTATTCATATTGGTGTAAATATAAGAATGCTTCCTACTACAGGCATGACTATGCCATTTATTAGTTATGGTGGTTCTTCAATAGTTGGAACATCAATTTTAACTGGAATAATATTAAATTTGACGAAAAGAAAATTAAATTAGTATGAAAAATATACTTATAGTAACAGGTGGTTCTGGTGGCCACGTAGTACCATCTACCTCTTTGTTTGAACATTTGAAAAACAAATTTTCTGTAAAAATGGTATCTGATTTGAGAGGAAGTAAATATATAAACACTAAAGAATTTAAATATGAATTAATAGATGTGCCTAATTTATTTTTAAAACCTTATTTACTTCCAATAAATATTTTTAAATATTTTCTAAACATTTTTCAATCTATTAGATTTTTAAAAAATAATAAGACAAATATTGTAATTAGTACTGGTGGGTACATGACATTTCCATTTTGCTTAGCTGCATTTATATTACAAAAAAAAGTTCTCTTGTTTGAGCCTAATAGTGTTTTAGGTAGATCTAACCGCTTTGCTTTGAAATTTTCAACAAAAATAATTTGTTACGATGAAAATTTAAGAAACTTCCCAATAAAATATAATTCTAAAAAAGTTATAGTCAAACCCATTTTAAAAAAAGAATTATATAACTTAGAAAAAAATATAATTAATTTAAAAAAGGAAATAAAAAAAATTCTTATCATCGGTGGCAGTCAGGGGGCCTCGTTTTTTGATGAAAATATTACTGAATTAATTATCGAAATTTCAAAAAAACGAAATTTCGAAGTTATACAACAAATATCAAATATTAATAATTTATCTTCAATAAAAAATAAATATGACAAATCAAATATAAACTACAAATTTATTGAATTTACCAATGATAGTCATGAACTCTACAATGGTATAGATTTAGCAATTACCAGAGGAGGCGCAAGCACATTAAGTGAACTTTCATTCTTAAACATACCATTTATTTCTATACCTCTCCCATCTGCAAGAGATAACCACCAATTCTATAATTCAGAATTTTATTATAAAAAAAATTGTTGTTGGTTAATAAAGCAAAAAGAATTCGAATTTAAAAAATTTTCAAAGATGATATTTGAAATATTTAACGATTATAAAAATTATAACGAAAAATTTAAAAATCTTGAGGAAATTACTAAAAAAAATACTTGGAATAATATAAACAATAAGATTATAGAAATTATAGATGAAAATTAATATCGGAAAAACTGAACTAATTCATTTTGTTGGAATTGGTGGTATTGGCATGAGTGGCTTAGCATTAATAATGGATAGTTTAGGTTTTAAAATACAAGGAAGTGACAAATCAGATAATAAAAATCTTAATTTACTAAGAAAAAGAAAAATTCCAATTTATTTAAATCATAATAAGCAAAATATAAAAAATTGTACTGTATTAGTAGTTTCATCAGCTATAAAAAAATCAAATCCCGAATATAAACAAGCTAAAAAATTAAACTTACCGATATATAAAAGAGGAGAGTTGTTAGGTCATATAGTTTCTTTAATGAAAAATATTGTTGTGACAGGATCACACGGTAAAACAACAACAACATCAATTTTGTCAAACATTATGAACTACGCAAAATTAGATCCGACAATAATTAATGGAGGTGTTTTGAATTCAATAGGAAGTTCGGCAAAATTAGGAAAAAGCGACTGGAGTTTAGTTGAGTCAGATGAGTCAGATGGCAGCTTTCTACAAATACCTTTTAATTATTCAATAATAACAAACATTGACAATGAACACTTGGATTATTACAGAACTATGAAAAATTTAAAAAATAAATTCATAGAATTTATTGATAAAACACCTTCTTTCGGAAAGGCTTTTCTGTGTTTAGATGACAGAAATGTAAAAAATATTTTACCAAAAATTAAAAATAACAATTACTATACATTTGGTTTAAATAAGAAATCAAATTTTCATATTTTCAATATTATTCAGAACAAAAGTTATTCAAAATTTAATATTAAAATAAAAATACCGGGCAAAACAAAAATTATAAAAAATATTTCAATACCTTTGTTAGGTTTGCATAATATAAAAAATGCAACATCTGCATTAGCAGTAGCTTTTTCAATTGGTGTATCGGATAAAATAATTAAATTAGGTCTCAAAAACTTTAATGGAGTCCAGAGAAGATTTAATTTCTTATTTGAAATTAATAAAGTGCCATTTTTCGACGACTACGCTCATCATCCAACTGAAATTACATCAGTGTTAGATGGTGTCAGTAAAGTATATAATAAAGAAGAAATAGTTTGTATTTTTCAACCGCATAGAATTTCAAGAGTAAAAAATTTAAAAATTGAATTTTCTAAATGCTTTAAAAATGCAAACACAGTTTTACTTTGTCCAATTTATAAAGCTAGTGAAACTATAAAATTAGGATTCCCATATACTTCATTTGCAAAATTAATTGCAAAAAATTCTAAAGTTAATCTGATAATGCTTAAAAATGAAATAGATTTAAAAAAAATTACAAAAAACATTGCATTTGGAAATAAAATTTTTATTGCTATGGGCGCTGGATCTATAACAAATTGGGTAAGAAATCTTAATTGATATGGAATTAAAAGATATTGTAGATTTTAAAAATAAATATAATGCAGATCTGTTCTTTAATACTGATATCAAAAAATTTAATTGGTTTAATATAGGTGGTAAATCAAAAATCTTTTTTAAACCAAAAAATCTAATAGAATTAAAAGAATTCCTAAAAATATATAATAATAGAGCGAAAATGTTCATATTAGGAATGGGTTCAAATGTACTATTTAAAGATAATACTTATGAAGGAGTAATAATTAAACTAAGCAACAATTTTAGTACATTATCAAAATTAAAACCAGACACAATAATAGCAGGCTCAGCTTGCTCACAAAAAAAACTTTCAGAATTTGCATTAGAGAATGGAATAAGTGGTTTTGAATTTATGTACTGTATTCCTGGTTCAGTTGGAGGAGGTCTTCAAATGAATTCTGGATGTTTTGGGACAGAATTTAAAGACAGATTAATTTCACTACAATGCATTGATACAAATGGAAATATAAAAGTTATTCCGTCTAATAAAATTAAATTTCAATATAGAAAGATAGAATTATACGAAAATTTAATTTTTTTAAGTGCTACTTTTAAAGGTAACTTGTCAAATAAAAATAAAATAAAAAAATTTATGGAAGAATTGTCTACAAAAAAAAATAATTCTCAACCTTCAAAAATTAAGACTGGAGGAAGTACTTTTAAAAACCCAATCGATCAAACAAAAAGGAAAGCTTGGGAGCTCATAAAAGAATCTGTTCCAGAAAACATAAATTTTGGAGATGCCAGTATATCAAAAAAACATTCAAATTTTTTTATTAATAAAAATAATGCATCATTTGATGAAATGATTTCTTTAATAAATTTTGTAAAAAAAAATGTCAAAGATAAAACTGGGATTAACATTAATTTAGAAATCAAAATTATAGAATAATGAAAAAAATTTTAATCCTGGCTGGTGGATATTCGAAAGAAAAAGAGGTTAGTATACAAACTGCAAAAAGTGTTTATTCTGAATTAAAAAAAGATAGAAAATATAAAATTAAGGTTGTAAATCCCAATGGGAAATTTGTAGATATATTAAGAAAGTTTAAGCCTAATACAGTATTAAATTTATTGCATGGAAGATATGGAGAAGATGGTTATATTCAAGCAATTTTAGAATCAGAAAAAGTTAAATATACTCATTCAGGTGTTTTATCATCCTCTTTAGCAATAGATAAAGATCTATCAAAAAAAATTTTTATTAAAAATAATATTTTAACACCTAGGTATCTCAAATTCTCCTACAGAAACAATATAAATAAATTAAAATTAATTAATAATTTAAAAAAAAAAATTGGTTTTCCTTTAGTAGTGAAACCTCTTAATGAAGGTTCTAGTGTAAATGTATTCATATGTAACAAGAATAATGTTTTAAAAACTTTGAAAAAGCTAAAAGATTACGGAGAAGTTTTACTAGAAAAATATATACCTGGAAGAGAAATACAAGTTGCTATTTTGGCCGATAAGATACTTGGCGCAATTGAACTTAGGCCAACTAGAAAATTTTATGATTATGAAGCTAAATATAACCCCAAAGCTAAAACAAAACACATAATTCCGGTGGCAATGTCAAAAAATAAATATCAAGAAGTCACAAAAATTGCTCTAAAAGCACATAAAATTTTAAATTGTAGAGGTGTAACTCGGTCTGACTTTAGATTTTATAAAAATAAGTTTTATTTATTAGAGACAAATACTCAACCTGGAATGACCTCGCTATCACTAGTACCAGAAATCGCAAATTTTAATAACATTACTTTCAAAAATTTGATAAAAAAAATTTTGGAAGATGCTTCAATTAATAAATAAAAAAAAAATATATTTTTATTTGATATCGTTTTTGTTTCTATCAACAATATCAAATAATCATTATGTTAATGGTTTTAAAAAAAATTTTTTGATCAATAAAATTGATATTCAGATAGATAGAACTTATTTAAAAAAAATTATTTCGCAAAATGCAAAATTCTTACTTAATAATAACATTTTTTCTATAAATTCAGAGATTTTGAAAGATAAATTTAATAAGTTAAATTATTTAGAAAACATTGAAATAAAAAAAAAATATCCTTCTACAATAATAATTAAAGCTAAAAAAACAGAATATTTAGCCGAAACATTTATAGAAGAAAAAAAATACTTTGTAGGAAGGAATGGTAAATTTATTTCTGCCGAATATCATGAACATAAAA
The DNA here is from genome assembly GCA_902618205.1 of uncultured Pelagibacteraceae bacterium. Lineage (GTDB taxonomy): Bacteria > Pseudomonadota > Alphaproteobacteria > Pelagibacterales > Pelagibacteraceae > Pelagibacter. The sequence goes on from CACMZL010000004.1 coordinate 84,811, forward strand.
ATTCTTTGCCAATGATTTTTGGTACATTTAAAATAAAAGATTTTTTAAAATTACAATCGGATCTTGATAGAAATAATATCAATTTAAAGGAAATTAAAAAATATTATTATCATAAAAATAAAAGATGGGATTTATATTTAGATAAAGAAATTATATTAATGTTGCCAAGCAATAATTTAAATGATGCAATTAAAATATTTAAAAAATTTAATTTGAATAATGAAATAAAAATAAAAACTATTATAGATCTTCGAATACCAAATAGAATAATAGTAAGAAATGGATAAAGAAAATTATATAAATATTTTTGATATTGGATCTTCTAAAATAAGATTTTCTGTTTTTGATAAAAATTTAAATAGTATATTTTCAGATAATATTTATAAAGAAAAAGACGGAGATATCATCGATTATTCAAATAAAATTAATAAAATTATAAAAAAAGCAGAAAAAAAAATTTTTAATCATATTGAGGATGTCGTTATCGCTACAGATACTAAAAAATTAATTACAATAGATATATCAATAAAAGAAAAATTTGATAATGAAATGCAATTAAATAAAATTTATGAAAACCTTTTAAAAGAAATTAAACATTTAATAAATTATAATTATCCAAAACATGAAATAATTCATTTAATTGTTACAAAAGCAATAATGGATAAAAATGTATATTTAGAAATTCCAAAAAAGAATATTGGTGTTAAAAATATATCGGTTGACTTCAAGCTTATTTGCTTTCCAAAGAAATTAATTGAAAATTTAAATTTAAATTTTACAAAATGTAACCTTGAAATTAAAAGTATTTTCTGCACGAGTTATTTAAAATCAGAAATATGTTTGAAAAAATTTAATAGCGAAGATATTTCTTTTCTTGAAATTGGATTAGAAAGAAGCAGTTTAATAATTTATAAAAATCGTAAAATTTCAAGTATTAACGTTATACCTATAGGAGGATTGAGTATAACAAAAGATATTGCCAAAATTTTCAATATAGAATTTGAAGATGCAGAAAAAATAAAAAAACTTTTTAATAAGTCTGGATCTGAATTCTCATACGATCAAAACTTGATAGAGAGCAATTTGCCGATTGTTGAAATAATAAAAAAAAATATTTCAATAGATCTTCTAAAAAAAGTGATTTTGTATAGAGTTCAGGAAATTATCGATTTATCCTTTAAACCAACTACCATTAATTCAGTAAACCAAAAACTAAAAAATTTTGATTTATATTTATTAGGTGAGGGATCAAAACTACTTAATAATAATTCATTTCATATAAACGATAAATTTGGTTTTAATTCAATCAACTTTTATGATCAATCTGACGTTGATATTTGCAATAATGTACTTTTGTATCATCTAAATAATTATAAAAATCCTAAAAACTTATTAAAAACAAAGGGTTTTTTTGAAAAGTTTTTCAATTTTTTTAGTAAGTAATTGTATTTTCTTGTAATATTTATTGAGTATTTCGAGAAGTTTCAATTTTGTATAAGATTTGAATGTCAATTTTAAATCAAAAAACTTTAGCTAAAAATATATCATTTGATGGAATAGGAATTCACACTGGAAGAAAAGCTAAAATAAAAATATTACCTGCAAAACCAAACACAGGAATTTTATTTAAGAGAACAGACATAAAAGAGAATAACTTAATTCATGCTAATTACATCAACGTAACTGATACCAGATTGTGCACTACAATATCGAATGGAAACGGAGTAAGTGTCTCAACTATAGAACATCTTATGGGCGCTTTTTATGCATTGGGAATTGATAATGCATTAATAGAGATAGATTCAGCAGAAGTTCCAATATTGGATGGTTCTGCAAAAGAATTTGTTGAATCATTAAATTCAATTGGCACTGTTATCAGTGATCAACCTATAAAAGTTATAAAAATAAATAAAAATGTTAAAATTTATGATGAAGAAAAATTTATATCTATAGAAAAATCTAATGTAACAAGTGAAATAGAATTTGAAATAAAATATCAAAATAAATTAATCGGAGTGCAAAAAAACAAAGTAAATGTATTTGAAGATAATTTAAATCATATTCTTAATTCCCGAACTTTTTGTTTGTTCGAAGACATAGAGAAGTTAAAAAAACTTAATTTAGGCAAGGGAGGAAATCTCAATAATGCAATTGTTGTAAAGGATAATAAAGTGTTAAATGAAAATGGATTAAGAAACGATCTAGAATTTGTAAATCATAAGATTCTTGATTGTATGGGAGACTTATTTCTATCTGGATATAAAATTATTGGGTCTTTAAAATGTTCACAGGGTGGACACAATCTTACAAACAAACTTTTGAGAGAAATATTTAGCAATAAAAGTAATTATTCTTTAATTGAGATTAAGGGCAAACAATTACCGCATACTTTTGCCAATTATCATAATCTCAAATCAATAGCTTAAAGATTAGATATTTTATATTTATCTGATAAAACATTCAGATGAAGATTAAATTTCTTTTTTCATATATTTTACTAATTATCTTTCTAACATCCTGTTCAAATAAAGAAGAGAAAATAACCACTATTAAAGAGACTAATTTAGAATCTCAAATGATTGAGGTTTATAATCAAGCCATGACGGAGTTTGAGAGAGGAGATGTTATTTTTGCAGGAAAAAAGTTTGGAGAAGTAGAATTATTATATCCCCAATCTATATGGGCTCCCCGGGCTGTTCTTATGTCAGCATATGGATATTTTTCTCAAGGATATTATGGTGACGCGATTAATGATTTGGAACGTTTTTTAATAAAATATAAAAATCATCCACAAGAAGATTACGCATATTATTTATTAGCATTATGTCATTATGATCAAATAGTTGATGAAAAAAAGGATTTAAATGAAATTCAAAAATCAAGAGAATATTTTGAATTAATTATAAATAACTATCCAAATACAGATTACGCATTCGATTCAAAGTATAAACTTGAACTTACAATCCAAATGATGGCATCAAAAGAAATGTATTTGGCCAGATATTATATTGAAAGAGAAAAGTGGATACCTGCCATAAATAGATTTAAAAAAGTAGTAAATGATTACGATACTACTATATATGTAGAGGAGGCTCTACATAGACTAGTAGAACTACATTACAAAGTTGGGTTAATTGATGAGTCAAAAAAATATGCTTCACTACTTGGCTATAATTATCAATCAGGTAAATGGTATGAACAATCATATAAATTGATAAATACAAATTACAAAACAAAAAAAGATTTAAAACAAGATAAAAGAAATAGTATCTTAAAAAGATTCAAAAAACTCTTTAAATAAAAAATCTAAATGGAAATAAAAAATTTAAAGAAAATATATCGCTTTAAATTAAAAGAGTATATTAAACATAATAAACTTTACTATCAGAAAAGTCGTCCAAAAATTACTGACTCAGAGTTTGATGATTTGAAAAATGAAATTATAGAGCTTGAGAAAAAACATAAATTTTTAAAAAATAGAAGCTCACCAAGTCATAACGTTGGATATAAGCCTTCAAAATCATTTGATAAGTATCAACACAGAGCATCTATGCTATCACTTTCGAACGCATTTAATGAGGATGATTTAAAAAATTTTGAAAAAAAAATATTTAATTATTTAAATAAAAATTTGAAACTAGAATATAGTGTAGAACCTAAAATTGATGGAATTTCAGCATCTTTAACCTATAGAAAAAAAAAATTAGTTGCCGGTGTATCAAGAGGAGATGGAAAAATAGGTGAGGTAATAACTGAAAATCTAAAAACAATTAAAGACATTCCTTTAGAAATTAAAAATTCAAATTTTCCAGATGATATTGAAATAAGAGGTGAAGTATTTATAAAAAAAAAAGACTTTTTTAATATGAGAGACAATTTTGCCAATCCAAGAAATGCAGCATCTGGTTCTTTAAGACAAAAAAATCCAGAGGAAACAAAAAAAATTCCATTAAACTTTATTGCATATACTTATGGTTACGTGAAAAATAATAATTTTAAATTTCAATCAGAATTTTTAAGTGAGTTAAAAAAATGGGGTTTTAAAACCAACAACGATAATAAAGTTTTTATCGGCATAAAAGAATTGATAAAATTTCATAAATTTTTTGAAAATAAAAGATTTGACTTAGAGTATGATGTTGATGGTTTAGTTTATAAAATTAATGATATTAATCTTCAAGAACGATTGGGATTTACATCTAATTCCCCTAGGTGGGCAATAGCTCATAAATTTTCAGCTGATAGTGCCCTCACCGAAGTATTAAATATTGATATTCAGATTGGTCGTACAGGCGCATTAACTCCAGTTGCAAAAGTAAAACCAATTAATATTGGGGGTGTAATAGTCTCAAATGCAACCCTTCATAATGAAGATGAGATAAAAAGAAAAGATATAAGAGTAGGTGATACAGTAAAAATTGAGAGAGCAGGAGATGTAATACCTCATGTAATTGAAGTAGATAAGACTAAAAGAAAAAAAAATACTAAATCTTTTTTATTCCCAAGAAAATGTCCATCATGTGGATCTGAGACAATTAAAGATTTTAATAAAGTTACAAAAAAGTTTGATGCTGTGAGGAGATGTATAAATGATGGATTTACATGTGAACGAATAGCAATTGAAAAAATAAAGCATTTTATATCTAAAGAAGCTTTAAATATTGATGGTTTGGGAAAAAAAGTAGTAGAAAAATTTTGGGATTTAAAACTAATTAATAAACCTCAAGATATATTCAATCTGAATTACTCTAAAATTGAAAGATTTGAGGGATGGGGTAAATTATCTACTGATAATCTTAAGCGATCAATTGAAAAATCAAAAAATGTATCTTTACACAGATTTATTTATTCTTTGGGAATTAGACACATAGGAAATGAAAATGCAAAATTAATAAGTGAAAATGTAGTTAATATTTCTGATTTTATACAAATAATTAAAACAAATAATTTTCATAAATTTTCGAATATAAATGGAATAGGAGAAACTCAAATAAATTCATTAAAAAGTTTTTTTTCGAACAAATTAAACCTAAGTGTACTTATTGAATTAAACAATATATTAAATATTGAAAGTGTTAATCTGAATAAAAGTGGAATTTTAAATAATAAAACTTTTATGTTCACAGGAAAATTAGTAGGAATGAGTCGAGCTGAGGCAAAATCGATTATAGAGAAAAATTCAGGAACTACTTTGACAAGTATAAGCAAAAATCTTAATTATTTGGTAATTGGAGATAAACCAACTAAACGAAAAATAGACGAAGCAAAAAATTTAGGTATAAAAATCATTTCACAAGATCAGTTAAAAAAACTACTTAATTAAACCGATTAGCCATTTTTTCTCATCTCTATTCAAATATTTAGAAAGCTTTGAGTAAACACTAAGATGATAATTAAATAAATAATTTCGTTCTTTTTTTGTTAACATTTTAAAGTTAATTAAGTCTATATCAATGGGTGCCATGGTAAGATTTTTAAATATTAAATTTTGTTTTAGCTCATCAATATAAATTAGATTTTCAATTCTGATACCATATTGATTTTTTAGATAATATCCTGGTTCGTTGCTTAAAATCATACCTTTTTTTAAAGTGATAAAGTTATATTTTGAAATTGCCTGCGGCCCTTCATGCACATTTAAAAAAAAACCTACTCCATGACCTGTGCCATGTGCATAATCTAAACCAACTTTATTCAGAAATTTTCTAGCTAATTTGTCTATTAAAAATCCATTAAAATTTTTATTTATGTCACAAGTTGCTACTGCTATGTGACCTTTCAAAACTCTTGTAAAATTATTTTTTATTTCATTAGTTGCACTTCCGAAACATATCGTTCGCGTAACATCTGTAGTGCCCCAATTATACTGACCCCCAGAATCAACTAATAAAATATCGTTCTTCTTAATTTTTCTATTTGTTTTATTATTTGATTTATAGTGGATTATTGCTCCATTCGGCCCCGATCCTGCAACAGTATCAAAACTAGGGTAAAGATAATTTTTTGATTGCTTTCTAAATTTTTCTAATACTTTCTCAATTACCTTTTCAGTCAAATTTTTTTGATTAAACTTGATCCAATATAAAAATTTTGTTAATGCAACGCCATCTTCAATATGAGCTTTAATTGTATGTTTTAATTCGATTTTATTCTTTAATGATTTTAGATCATATATTGGATCATATTTAGAAACTACATTAAATCTACTTTCGATAATTTTTTGATCAAATATTGAGCAAGTATTTTGATCAATACAGAAATTTTTCTTATTTAGTTTGCTTAATACTCTAAAGAAGCTCTCATCATTACAAAATTCAATATTTTTAAAGATTTTTTTATTGAAATCTTTAGTCTTTCTAAGGCCTGTAAATAAAAACAATTTATTATTATCAGTTACAATTAATTTGCAGTTTACTAAAGGACTATTTGGTAGATCTTTGCCTCTAATATTCAATAGCCAGTTAACATTTTCGCTAGAACTAACATACAAATAATTAATTTTGTTTTTTTTTAAATAATTTTTTATTTTTGTTATTTTTGTTATTTGAGACTCACCAGTAATTTTATCACTCAAATAATAAAAATTACTATTTTTTTTTTTTATTTTATTCTTAAAATTGTACTCAATAGGCACTAATCTTACTTTATTTGCAAAATATTTTATGAGTGTATTCTCAGTAAATAATTTTGGATCAAAGCCAATTTTTAAGTTAGAAATTTTGTATACATCTTTTGGCCAAGTATCTGGTATTTCTAAAACAGTAAAATTTTTTCCACACTCTTTTTTTGCTTGAAGAGTATATCTGCCATCAACAAATAAATAATTTGTATTTTTTAAAATCAAAGCAAATCCTGCTGATCCAGTAAAATTAGTTACTTTTACTAAGTTATTTATTTTTGAATATTCAGTAAAATATTTATCGTTTTTTGGAACAACGAGCCCATCTAAATTATAACTTAAAAAAAATTTTTTTAGATTTTTAATCATTTTAATTTCTTTTGATATCTAAGCCATCCTGGACTTCTAATCTCATTTTCAAAATCAATATCTTGATTAAATTCAAAGTCTTCATTTTCGTTATCATTAAAACTATTATTTTTTTTGACAAATTCATCTGGTAGTTCATCAACAAATCTAGAGGCAATACTATCCATCCAATCGCCCTGATAAAATCTATTCATTGAGAAGGAAATTTTAGCTATTTTTTTTGCTCTAGTAATTCCTACGTACGCAAGTCTTCTTTCTTCTTCAAGACCATTTTCGCCTTTCTCTTCAATACTTTTTTGATGAGGGAATAATCCCTCTTCCCATCCAGGTAGGTAAACAATATTAAACTCCAGTCCTTTAGATGCATGAAGTGTCATTAAATTTACTTTTTCACTCTCCCAGTCTTGATCTAAAGAAGTAGCTAAAGCAACATGTTCTAAAAAGCTCTCTAAATTATCAAATTCTTTCATTGCGCTTAAAAGTTCTTTAATATTTTCTAGTCTATTCTCGTTCTCCAAATCTTTTTTATTTTTTAACATTTCACTATATCCAGACTCATCTAAAACTATTTGTAAAAGTTTAATATGATTAATTTTATTTTTAAACTGATACCTCCATTTTTCCAGTAGGTTTAATAATGAACTCAAGCCAATTTTGGTTTTTGGCTTAATCTTATTAATTTCAATTAATTTTTTTGATGCAATTTCTAATGAGCAATATTTTTTTTTTGCATATTCAGATATAGCTTTTATTGTTGTATCTCCTATTGATCTTTTTGGTACATTTATTATTCTTTCAAATGACAAATCATCCATAGGTTGACATATACATCTTAGATAAGCAACGCAGTCTTTTATTTCTGCTCTTTCATAAAATTTAATTCCACCAATTATTCTATAAGGTATCCCAACTCTTAAAAATCTTTCTTCAAACTCTCTAGTTTGAAAAATTGCTCTTACTAAAATTGCAATTTCATTTAATGAATTTTTTTTTTTAAAATTTTCTATTGATGTACTTATTTCAGTTGCTTCATCTTTTACGTTTCTAAAACAATCTAAAGTAATGAGTTCACCTTCTTCTTGATTTGTGTATAAAGTTTTACCAACTCTATTTTGATTATTCTCAATTAATTTTGATGCTACATTTAAAATATTTTGCGTTGATCTGTAATTCTTTTCTAATCTAATTATTTTAGTATTTTTATAAGTCTTATCAAATTCTAGAAAATTTTTAATTTCAGCACCTCTCCAACTATAAATTGATTGATCATCATCTCCAACACAACATAAATTTTTATTAAAAGATGCTAGATGTTTCAGCCATTCACTTTGTATAAAATTGGTATCTTGATATTCATCTACTAAAATGTATTTAAATTTCTTAGAATAAAGAGAAGATATATCATTATAATTTTCAAATATTTTTACTGTGTGTAAAATTAAATCACTGAAGTCTGCAGAATTTAAATCGATTAGTTTCTGTTGATAAATATTATAAATTTTTAAAAAATTTTTTTCTAAGGTTTCCTTTTTTTTTAATATTACATCTTTCGGATAAAGTCCTTTATTTTTCCATTTGTCTATAACCGCCAATATATACTTTGGAGATATTTTTTTTATATCTATGTTTTCAGCTTTACATATATTTTTAATTAGCCTTACCTGGTCTTCTTGATCTATAATGGTAAAATTTGATTTTAAACCAGCTGCCTCAGCATGTTTTCTTAATATTTTAGCACTAATCGAATGAAAGGTACCTAACCATGGCAAGCCAGTTGCATTTGTTTTAAGAAGTTTTGATACTCTGACTTGCATTTCTTTTGCAGCTTTATTTGTGAAAGTAACAGCAAGAATTTGGCTAGAAAATGCCTTATGACTTCTTATTATATGTGCAATTCTAGATGTTAATACTTTTGTTTTACCTGAGCCTGCTCCAGCCACAATTAAAAGGGGGCCATCAAGATGTAACACCGCTTCTTGTTGCTTTTCATTTAAATTTGACAAATAATTAGAATTTAACATAAATTTTTATTGTATAAGTCTTATTAGTTTAATGAATAAAATTAAGCAAAACAAAATAACATTTTCATTAATTTTAATAGCAATTGTAATAACTTTTTCCTCACTTTCTATTTTGTCATTACCAGTTTTATTAAATTATAAAAATAAAGTTGATAAAATAGAAAATAATTTTTATAAAAATTTTAAGATTTATCTTAATTCATCTGGGGATATATCTTATAAACCTTTTCCAAAACCACACTTATTAGTAGAAAATGCCTCACTTAGTTTAACTAATCTATCAGATAATGATTATTTAATTAATACTTCAAATTTGAAAATTTATATATCTTTAAGGGATGTATATTTAAGATCTTTTAAAAATTTTATTTCTACTGAAATCTCAAATACTAACTTAGAGTTTGAATTAGCTGATTTAAAAAAGATAAGAAAACATTTATATGAAAAAGTTAATAAACCAATAATATTTAGTAATTGTAAAATATTTTTAACAAACAAAATTAAAGAGGTAATTTTAATTTCCCCTGTTGATAGAATTTTGTATAAAATTAATAATAAATCAAGGATCAAAAATTTATTAATTAATGGAAAAATTTTTGGATTAAACTTTAAATCTGAGTGGAAACGAAGTTATGATAATCCGAAAATTGGTTTGCAAAATATAATTTTTTATAACCCATTAATAGAAATCAAAAATAAATTTGAATTTGAAAACATTAAAAAATTTAATGGCCAGATAGAAATGGAATTCAATCAAGATCAATTTAGATACAATATTAAATTTAATGATGGTGCGATTGATATTATTTCTCCAAAGAATAAAAAATTAAATTACTTAATTGATAGCAATATTAGTCTTGCCCCTTTTTACTTTGAAGGGTCTTTAACAATTAAAAATAAAAAAATTGAAAAAATAATAGATAATATTTTGTCAAATTTATTCATTTATAATCAAACTTACTTAGGAAATTTGAATGGTGTTTTTAAAATCAAATTAGAAAATATAAATAATAAATTAATAAAAGATGGATATCTTGATTTTAAAATTAATGAAAAAAAAATTAATTTAAAAAAAGCAAATTTTAACTTAAAAAAAATTGGCAACCTAGTAACAGAAATTGACTTTGTTGAAAATAATGGAATTATAAAATTTCATTCAAAAAATGAACTAAATATTAACAACCATATTGAGTTTGCAAAAGTTTTCCAGTTAGGATCAAAAAAAGTAAAAAATATAGAAAAAATTTATTTTGATTTAGAGAAAAGTATGGGAGAAACTGATTATGTCATCACAAATGTTAAGATAAATAACATTGAGAATAAAGAAAAGATGAAAGAAATATTTTTAATTAAAAATGTCCAGAATTTGAGAGCTAATATAAGAAAAGTTATTGATTAATTTGGACTAATCATTTTTAAAGGGTCAATGTAGAGATCATAGTCTTTCTCGCTAATCAAACCTGATCTGATAGCTTCCTCTTTTAATTTTGTATTATTTTTTAAAGCTTTTTTTGCAATTTTTGCAGCATTATCATAACCAATTTTTGGTGCTAGTGCAGTTACTAGCATTAATGAATTATCTAAATGTTCTTTAATTTTCTTTTTGTTAGCTTTAATTCCTATCACGCAATATAAACTAAAATTCCTAACACAATCAGCTAAAATATCGATTGATTGTAATATATTGTATGCAATCAGAGGCTTGAATACATTTAATTCAAAATGGCCATGACTACCTGCAACAGTTATTCCAGTATGATTTCCAATTACCTTTGCACATACCATTGTTACCGCCTCACATTGAGTTGGATTAACTTTACCGGGCATTATTGATGATCCTGGCTCATTCTCTGGTAATAAAAGTTCTCCATATCCTGCTCTTGGACCTGATCCTAAAAATCTTATATCATTTGAAATTTTCATTAAAGCAACTGAGCAAGAATTTAAAGCTCCTGAAAAATTTACTATTGCATCATGCGCAGCAAGTTCTGAAAATTTATTTGGAGCAGGTTTAAAATTGATTTTACAAAATTTTTTAATTTCATTTACAATCTTTTTATCAAAATTTTTTTCTGAATTTATACCTGTTCCAACAGCAGTTCCTCCTTGAGCTAAAAGGTAAATATCTTTTAAACAATATTTAATTCTCTCTATGCTTTTATTCACTTGTGCATGATAACCCGAAAATTCCTGACCGAGAGATAATGGTGTTGCATCTTGTAGGTGTGTTCTTCCAATCTTTACAATCTTCATAAATTCTTTACTCTTTTTTTTTAGTGAGTCATCTAACAATTTTAGACTTGGTAAAAGTTTATTAATTGTCTCTGTTGCTATAGAAATATGCATAGCCGTCGGAAATACATCATTGGTAGATTGAGATTTATTGACGTGGTCATTAGGATGCACAGGTTTCTTGGATCCTTTTTTGCCTTTAAGAATTTCTATAGCTCTGTTTGCAATAACTTCATTTACATTCATATTGGTTTGAGTTCCAGATCCAGTTTGCCAAACTTTTAAAGGAAAATTTTCGTCCATTTTACCATTTATAACGTCATTTGAGGCTTTTATGATAGCTTTACAAATTTTTGAAGGAATTGATTTATCTTTTTGATGAACTATTGCTGCACTTCTCTTAATAATTGCAATCGATCTTATAATCGAAGAAGGTACTAATATTTTACCAATATTAAAAAACTTTTTTGATCTCTGTGTTGAGGCTCCCCAATACATTTCATTTGGTACTTTTATACTACCAATACTATCAAATTCTTTTCTTGTTTTCATTTATTTGAATAAATAACTAAATAATTTATATACTAGTTTTCAATAATCTTACAGGAGTAAAATGACAAATTTTCAAAAAGTAAAAAATTTTATGGAAACATTTGGGCAAGAAGTAAAATCATCACCTTCATTTAGCTCTACCAAAATAAATGAGTTAAGATACAATTTAATTAAAGAGGAGCTAGATGAATTTAGAGAGGCTTTGGATAACAATGATCTTTTAGAGGCTGCTGATGCTTTAACAGATATATTATATGTCACTTATGGTGCTGGGCATGCTTTTGGTATTAACTTAGATGCTTGTTTTGAGGAGGTTCAAAATTCAAATATGAGCAAGCTAGGAAATGATGGTAAACCTATTTATAATGATCAGGGTAAAGTTATGAAAGGTCCAAACTATTTTAAACCAGATTTATCTAAATTTATTAAGTAATTTGTAGCCAATCAGGTTTCTTGATTTTTACTTTAGCAGAACCACAATTAAAAGTTTTGCCAAAATCAAATTTTTCGTTCTTAACTTTGATAATAGCATAAGGATAATTATCATTTATTAATACCTTTCCTATTTCATCTTTCTCATCTGATATAATTTCATTTTCTAAATTGCCTTCTACTACTTCAATTGGAAGAAGACGTTTACTCAATTTATCTTTTAACTTAATTCTTGCAGTATTCTCTTGACCCACGTAACAACCTTTTTTAAAATCTATCGCATTTAATTCATCAAAGTTACACTCGATACCAAAAAGTTTATTTTGAAGTCTTTCTGTATTATTTTGTGGAATACCAATTTCGTGACTTAATTTGTAATATTCATTTTTATCCGCACTTTGAAGCCCAAGTTTTTTTAATGATAAATATAATTTTTCTAAATTGGTTACTATTCTTGCTCCAAGTTTTATGTTTCTAGGATCTAAAAAAATACTATCCTCTCTAAATTTAATTGTACATCCAGCAATAGAACTTGAATTTTCCATATCCAAAAATCTTTCTTTACTAATAACTGCAATTACAAATTCATTACTTAGATTTAAAATTTCTACCTTTGATCTAAGTTTGTATAAATTTAATTGTTTAAATAAATTATCTATATTTTTTTTCTCACAATCTAAAAAATATCCAGACTTATGTTTTAATATGTTGAAGTCATATAAATATTTTCCCTGTGGAGTAAGTAAAGCTGAATAACATGAGTTTTTTTCATCTACATTGTTGATATTATTTGTAACTATATTTTGAAGAAACTCTTTACAGTCTTCACCTGAGACATATAAAAGTCCTCTGTCCTCCAAGATATAAACATTATTTTTTTTCATCATTGATAGATTCTTGAGAATAATATAATAACGATTTCATAAAATGTTAGATCTTATAATAAAGAATGGTGAGTGTTATATTGATGGAAAACTCAATAAAACTAACATTGGTATTCAAAATGGAAAAATTACAACTATTGGTGATTTAAGTGATGAACAAAGCAAAGAAAATATTGATGCAAGCAATTTAATAGTTCTACCTGGTTGCATGGATACTCAAGTTCATTTCCGTGAGCCTGGATCAACTAATGCAGAGGACTTACATACTGGTAGTAAAGCAGCTATTGCCGGAGGAATTACGAGTGTTTTTGAGATGCCAAATACAAATCCTCCTACTGCGAACATGAAAGAATTTAATAATAAGTTAAGTCTTGCAAAAAATAGGATGTATTCAAACTATGCATTTTACTTTGGAGCAACTCCAGATAATTCATCTGATTTGGCAAAGCTTAAAGGTTTAGATGGTTGCTGTGGCGTAAAACTTTTTGCAGGTTCATCAACTGGAAATTTATTGGTTGATAAAGAAGAAGATATTGAGAAAGTTTTTCAGAATACTTCAAAAATAGTTGCAGTTCATTCTGAAGATGAAGAGATAATTAACTTAAGAAAAAAATTAATTGAAAAAGGTAACGTTCATACTCATCCTGTATGGAGAAACGAAGAATGTGCAATGTCATCTACTAGAAGGATTGTTAAGATTGCAAAAAGACTTAATAAAAAAGCACACATATTGCATGTTACAACAAAAGAAGAAGTAGATTTTCTTTCTCAAAATAAAGGAAATATAACTTTTGAAATTACTCCACAACATCTAACAATATATGCACCAGATTGTTATGACAAACTTGGGACCTTTGCACAGATGAACCCTCCTTTGAGAGACAAGTCTCATTATGATAGATTGTGGTACGCTATTCGAAATAACTATAATGATACTATTGGTTCAGACCACGCACCTCATTTAAAAGAAAATAAATTAAAAGAATATCCCCAGTCACCGTCTGGTATGCCTGGAGTGCAAACATTATTACCCGTTATGCTAAATCATGTGAATGATAAAAAACTTACATTAGATCAACTAATTAAACTTCTTTGTGAAAATCCAGTTTCTGTATTTGGTATTAAAAATAAGGGATATATTAAAAAAGATTACGATGCCGACTTTACAATTATAGATATGAATCGAACAATTGAAATCAAAAATGAAAATATTCACAGTAAGTGTGGATGGAGCCCATTTGATGGTTATAAATTTAAAGGTTCACCAGTTTATACAATTATAAATGGTGATATTAAAATGAAAGAAGATGAAATTTTGGGAGATCCAACAGGTAAACCAATTCTTTTTGATTAAATCATATAGTTTTACTTGAATACATGTTTACAAGTGTTACACCAACTACAATAAGAAACATACCCAATATAGCTTGCCAACTTAAAGACTGTTTAAAAAAAATATATCCCAATATTGCAATAGTAAAAATACCAAGTCCACTCCAAGTTCCATAAACAATCGCAATTGGTAATTTATCAACTACAAAAGTAAGTAAATAAAAAGCAGATAAATAAAATCCAGCCAAAAATACTGTTGGTGTTACTTTTGTAAAGTTTTGAGTAACAGGAAGAAGCATTGTTCCACATACTTCACAAATAATTGCTCCTACTAAAAAAAGATATGTCTTGAACATTATTTTAAAATATTACTATTTATTAAGTCTTCTTTTATCTCATCAAGGATAGCAGGATCATCAATTGTTGCAGGCATTTTATATTCTTCTTTATCAGCAATCTTTCTAATTGTTCCTCTTAGAACTTTTCCAGATCTAGTTTTTGGTAATCTTTTAACAACAATTGCTATTTTAAAAGCTGCAACAGGTCCAACTTTATCTCTAACCATTTGCACACACTCTTTTGAAATAGTCTCATTATCCTTAGTAACTCCTGCTTTTAGAGCAATTAAACCAATTGGCAATTGTCCTTTCAGCTGATCTTTTATTCCTATCACTGCACATTCAGCAACAGATTGATGTTCTGATAGAACCTCTTCAATTGCACCTGTTGAAAGTCTATGACCTGCAACATTTATTATGTCATCTGTTCTAGACATAATCCAAATATATCCATCATCATCAATATGCCCTGCATCATAAGTTTGATAGTAACCATTATAATTTGACATATAATTTTCTTTATATCTTTCATCTGCATTCCATAAAGTTGGGAACGTACCTGGCGGCAATGGAAGTTTAACAACAATGTCCCCCATCTCATTTGGTTTTGCTATTGTTTGGTCAGGTTTAATTATTTTTACATCATAACCTGGAACTGCTTTACAAGCAGATCCATATTTTGTTTCTTGCATTTCAATTCCAGTACAATTTGAACTTATTGCCCAACTAGTTTCAGTCTGCCACCAATGATCAATTACAGGAACCTTAAGTAAATTTTCAGCCCATTTAATTGTATCTGGATCTGCTCTTTCACCTGCTAAAAATAATGACTCAAATGAACTTAAATCATATTTAGAAAAAAACTTACCCTCTGGATCTTCTTTCTTTATTGCCCTAAATGCCGTTGGAGCTGTAAACAAAGATTTGATTTTATATTCTGATATTATTCTCCAAAATACTCCAGCATCAGGAGTACCAACAGGTTTGCCCTCAAATAAAAGAGTTGCACAACCTTTGAATAATGGAGCATAGACAATATAGGAATGTCCTACTATCCAACCAATATCACTTGCTGACCACCATACATCATCTTGATCAATGTTATAAATATTTTTCATTGTCCATTTAAGAGCAACTATGTGACCACCAATATCTCGAACAATCCCCTTTGGAATACCAGTTGTCCCTGAAGTATAAAGGATGTAAGCATAATCATTGGCACCCATCTCAACACAATCTTTATCATTCGCTCCAGATAGTGCTTCATCCCAACTTATTTCTAATGGTTTATTTAATTTTACCTCGTGTCCTTTTCTTTGAAATAATATTACTTTTTCAACTTGGTGTTTTGCTAATTTTAAAGCCCCATCTACAAGTGGTCTATATTCAACCGTTCTTCCAGGCTCAAATCCACATGATGCTGTAATTAAAATTTTAGCTTTGCTGTCATCAATTCTGCTAGCTAATTCATTTGAGGCAAAACCACCGAATACAACAGAGTGAATTGCTCCAATTCTCCCACATGCAAGCATCGCAACCACCGCTTCTGGTATCATCGGCATATAAATTATTACTCGATCTCCTTTTTTAATTCCTTGCTTATCTAAAGCCCCTGCAAATTTTGTAACTTTTTCTTTTAATTTTTTGAAAGTGAACTTTGCTTTACTTTCTGTTATAGGACTGTCATAAATTAAAGCAGTTTTATCACCCCTTCCTTGATCAATGTGAAGGTCTAAGGCGTTATAGCATGTATTTGTTACACCATCTTCAAACCATTTATAGAAAGGAGGGTTGTCTTTTTTTAAAATCTTAGTAGGTTTTTTGAACCAAAATACATCTTCAGAAACTTTCTGCCAAAATTCCTCAGGATTTTTTAGAGATTCGTCGTAAATTTCTTTGTAATTTTTATTCATTTTGATTTGCTATTTGGTGTCATTTTTCTATTGAATTTATGCAACAGGTTGTATTTAATTTTAAAAAGTAAGTAAAATCAACACTTATAACGCGGCAAAAAGTCTTCAACAAACTAATTTAATTTGATATTAAGCCTCTAACTTTGGAGAAACCTTTGTGGTTTGTCCGTAGTTTAAATTTAAACTAAAAAAAACTAACGAGAGGGAGTTTTTTATGAAAAAACTTAAAATGTTTGCATTAGCAGCGGTGGCTCTATTTGGTCTTACTGGTGCAGCAAACGCAGCAACTGCTATGTTAGCTTCTGACGACTTCGTTGGGATTTCCTTTTGGGTAATCGCAATGGGTATGGCAGCAGCTACAGTATTCTTCTTCATGGAAAGAAATACTGTTGCAGCAGGCTGGAAAACTTCAGTAACAGTAGCTGGTCTTGTAACTGGTGTTGCATTCATTCACTACATGTACATGAGAGATGTATGGGTAATGACTGGAGATTCTCCAACAGTATATAGATATATTGATTGGTTAATCACTGTACCATTACAGATGATCGAGTTTTACTTAATTCTAGCAGCAGTTAAGAAAATCCCAGGAGCAATCTTCTGGAGATTATTAATTGGTTCGCTTGTGATGTTAATTGGTGGATACTTAGGAGAAGCAGGTTACATCAATGCTATGCTTGGTTTCATAGTCGGTATGGCTGGATGGATCTACATCTTATATGAAGTATTCTCTGGTGAAGCTGGAAAAATTGCAGCTAAAACTGGAAACAAGCCATTAGCAACTGCATGGGGCGCTATGAGAATGATCGTAACAATCGGTTGGGCTATTTACCCATTAGGTTACATTTTTGGTTACCTAGTCGGTGGAGTAGATGCTAACTCATTGAACGTGATTTATAACTTAGCAGACTTCATCAACAAAATTGCTTTTGGTCTAGTAATCTGGTCAGCAGCAGTTTCACAAGGTGGAGCACGAGCTAGATAATTAGCTTTTAATATTAAAAAGAGGCGGGTATGATAAAACATACCTGCCTTTTTTTTTGGACTAAAAATAGAAAATGCTAAATTTCAAAAATTTGCCGCAGTCGCAAATTAGTTTATAAGAATTATTTATTAAATATGGCAAAAATCAAATATATAGAATTTAATGGTACAGAACACGAAGCAGATGTTGCAAACGGTCTTAGTGTAATGGAAGGTGCTATACAAAATGATATTCCAGGTATAGATGCAGATTGTGGAGGTGGAATGTCATGTGCAACTTGTCATGTATATATTAACGATGATGAATGGTTTAAAAAACTCCCAGAAAAAGAAATGGGTGAAGATGATATGTTAGATCAAGCCTTTGAACCCAAATCTAATAGCAGATTAAGTTGCCAATTAATCGTCTCTGATGATTTAGATGGATTGACAGTTCATATGCCGGAGAAACAAGTTTAATGATTAAAACAGATGTAGTCATTATTGGAGCAGGACCCACAGGTTTATTCTGTGCACACCAATTAGGTATCATTGGTTTAAAATGTGAAATAGTCGATAACCTCGATAGAATTGGAGGACAATGTATTGAGCTTTATCCTGATAAACCAATTTATGATATTCCTGCAGTTCCGGAGTGTACTGGAGAAGAACTTACAAACAATTTAATTGAACAGATAAAACCTTTTAATTTTAATTTTCACTTAAGTGACAGAGTTCAACAACTAAAAAATGAAAACAATAAATGGTTAGTTAAAACATTAAATGGTAAAGAATTTGAAACACCAAACGTTGTTATAGCAGGAGGTGTAGGCTCTTTTGAACCAAGAAAATTTCCAACTAAAAGTGCTGAAAAGTATGATGGAAAATCAGTTTTATATTCAATAAAAGACAAAACTATATTTAAAGATAAATCAGTAGTTATTTTTGGAGGTGGAGATAGTGCTCTTGATTGGGCTATTGAATTATCTAATTTATCAAAAGTAACACTTGTTCACAGAAGAGATGAGTTCAGAGGAGCTCCTGCAAGTGTTCAAAAAATAAAAGAATTAAGTGATAATAAAACTATTGATTTAATTACTAAACATTCAATTAAAGATGTCAAAGGAAACGGCTCATTAGAGAGTGTAGAAATAAAAAGTGAAACAGGTGAAAGTAAAGTTTTAAAAGCTGATTATGTACTAGGTTTTTTTGGCTTAATAATGCAACTAGGACCAATCGCAGAGTGGGGTCTAAATTTAGATAAAAAAACAATTCCAGTAAATACTGAGAATTTTGAAACAAATAAAAAAGGAATATTTGCAATTGGAGATATCTGTACTTATCCAGGTAAATTAAAGTTAATACTTTCAGGTTTTCATGAGGGAGCTTTAGCTGCAAGAGGCTGCTTTAAATATGCAAGACCTGATGAAAAATATAGATTTGAATTTACAACTGCATCCAGCACTATCAAAGATAGATTGGGTGTTAAAAAATGATAGAATTATTTACTGCTGATACTCCCAATGGGTGGAAAATTAGCATAATGCTCGAGGAAATTGATTTTAAGTACAAACTTACAAAAGTTAATCTTAGCGGTGATCAATTTAAACCAGAATTTAAAAAAATAAGTCCATTTAATAAAATACCTGTAATTATAGATCACGAGAATAATAAGACTGTATTCGAGTCTGGAGTTATACTTATGTATTTAGGCGAGAAAAGTAAAAAATTCTATCCTGAAGCAGATAGGCTAGAGATAAATCAGTGGTTGATGGCTCAAATGGCTATCGTGGGTCCAATGATAGGCCAACATCACCAATTTCATTATTATCACCAAGGAAAAAGTGAGTGGGGAGAAGAAAGATACTTTAAAATCACCAGAAAGATTTACGAAGATCTTGAGTCTAGATTGGCTGAAAGTAAGTTTTTAGCAAATGATAAATATTCTATAGCTGATATTGCTACATGGTCTTGGATTGCAAGACATAAAAGACACGATATTGGATTAAATAATTTTGAAAACCTATCTAGGTGGTTTGTTGAAATTGCTGAACGCCCAGCTGTAGTAAAAGGGTTTAAAGCACTAAATAAAGATGCTGAAATAGATTTTCCTTAATCGTCAGCGTAAACTTTTTCTTCTTTTTCGTGCTTTTCTTGAGCTGCAATACAAAGAGTTGCAACTGGTCTTGCCATTAATCTTTTTAAACCAATAGGCTCACCAGTTTCTTCACAAAATCCATAAGTTCCATCTTGAATTTTCTTTAATGCACCATCTATTTTAGAAATTAATTTGATTTGTCTATTAATAGCTCTCATCTCTACATTCTTTTCAGTGTATGAACTTGCTTGGTCAACTATGTCAGCTGATGCACTATTATCATCCATTGACGCCTGAAAAATCGCCTCATTATTAGATCTCTTTAAATCTTTTTTCCACTCCATTAATTTCATCTTAAAATATGCTAAATGTTTAGCACACATGTATTTCTCTTTTTCTTTTGGAGTATAAGTTTTTGAAATTCTTACCATACCTAGCTGTTTTGAGTTGGTGAATATATTCATGAATAAATGAGTGTCAAGAACGGTTTATTCATATAGATTGATGAAAATGGCTTTAAACAAAAGAAATATAAATAAAATTTTTTATATTTTTGTAACGACTCACTTAATTCTATGGACATTTGTTCCTACGATCACAAACTCAAATTTACCTTTGGATACAATTGAAGCTTTGGCTTGGGGGAGTAATTTAGATTGGGGATTTAACAAACATCCTCCATTAAGTGCGTTTTTTCCAGAAGTTTTTTTTCAAATATTTGGGCCACAAGATTGGGCTTATTATTTTTTAAGTCAAATTTTTGTAGTGATATCTTTTTTGATTATTTTTAAATTATCGCAGGAAATTCTTAATGATGGCACTTTGAGTTTGTTATCGGTTTTTCTTATTGAAGGGATATACTTCTATAATTTCACAACTCCAGAATTTAATGTAAATGTTTGCCAATTACCTTTTTGGTGTTTAACAGTTTATTACACTTGGAAAATATATATTAGTAAAAAAATTGAGCTTTATGATTGTATCTTGTTAGGAGCTGCAGCAGCGTTTGGAATTTTATCTAAATATCTTTTTATTTATTTATTAGTCGCAATAGATTTATTGTTTGCATATTTATTATTTTTTAAAAAATCAAAAAAGTTTGATTTTAAATATTTAGTTTCTTTAGAAGTATTTTTTGTAATTTTAATTCCGCATATAATTTGGTTATTCAATAATGATTTTATTACCATTAAATATGGTTTTGCTCGTGCAGGCTTGGATGAAGGGCAGATGATTAATCATCTTAAATATCCATTGATATTCATATTAAAACAATTTGGTATTTTAGTGCCATTTTTAATACTAGTCTGGCTACTAATAAATAAAATTCCAAAAAAATTTAATTTAAAAGATGAAAAACTTTTATTTTTAATATTTATTAATTTGGTCCCAATTATTCTGGTTTTTATGACAGCTTTAATAACCGGATCAAAAATTAGAACTATGTGGATGACTCCTTTTTACCTATTCTTTGGAACTTTATTTATTTACCTTTTGAAAACTCAAATAAACATTAAGAAACTAAATTCTTTTTTAATAGGATTTATATTTTTATTTTTATTATCTCCAATTTTGTATGGTTATGTCTCAATATCTCAGACTGATAAAAGGACTGATTATCCTGGTAGAGACATAGCTATAAAAGTTCAAATGGCATGGCACGAACAACATGATGAACCTATTAAATATGTGCTTGGTGATGAATGGGCAGCTGGAAATTTATCATATCACATTAATTCAAGGCCTATTTGGAAAGGCTTTGTTACAAAGCAAAAATTGAATTCATTTGATAAATATATGTGTATTGATAAGATTTGTGTTGGATCGTAGATATGAAATTCAATAAAAACATACTTTTCATCGTCTTCATTGTTGTAATAATAGAGCTGTCTGGACATGGAATTGTAGCCTCTTTGCTGAGGTTGCTTGCAAGTTAAATAAATGAAAATTACTATTTTAACACCAGTTTACAATGACTGGAAATCAGCTTCAAAATTAATTGAAGAAATAAATACAATTGTAAAAGACTTAGATGCAGAATTTTCTCTTGTTATTGTCAATGATGCATCAACTGAGGAAAAACCAACCTCTATCTCCAATACAGAAAATTTATTATCGATTGAAATTTTAAATATTAAAAACAATCAAGGACATGGAAGATGTATTGCAACAGGACTTAAACATATATTTCAAAATAAAGAATTTGATTATGTAATTCCAATGGACTCTGATGGTGAAGATAGACCTGAAGAAATCAAAAGTTTTCTTGAGTACATAAAATATGATGAAGGAAAACCAATTGTTGGAGAAAGAGTAAAAAGATCTGAAAATTTCATTTTTAAAACTTGTTACCATTTACATAAAATAATCACTTATGTATTTACTGGTCATTCGATAAAATTTGGAAATTATACATGTCTTCCAAAGTCAACTGTTGAGAAATTAATAAACGATAAATCTACTTGGTGCAGCTTTTCAGGAGCATTGGCAAAATTAGAGAAAGATAGATCTTCATCTCCATCTATAAGAGGAACAAGATATTTTGGTCCTTCTAAAATGAGTTTTAAAAATTTAATTAAGCATTCTTTAGCAATCATAGCTGTTTTTAAATCTACAGTTATTATTCGATCTATTTTATTTTATGCTATTTATTTAATCTTAATGGCTGATTACATAAGTATTGTTACAGCTATCCCCTTAGCTCTAATTATAATGTTTGGATTATCAGTTGTAATGATTGGAAGAAGAGAAAATTTAGAGGAATTAAATAATTCTTTAAATAATATTGGAAGTATTGATACTATAAAATAAATTAACATAAAAAATTATGAAAAAAACTTTACTAATATTATCTGTATGTTTGTTCTTATTTTCAAATTTTTCATATGCAGAAAAACAACATACAAAAATGAAAAAAAAAGAGAAAAGAGATTTTGCACATTTCGTGCTCAAGGCCCAATTAGACAATAAAATGGTTTTTACTAAAAGAAATGTACCTAATCGTGAAGGTCTGTATAAGTTTTTTGATAAATTCGAGGATAATATGGGTGTCTCTGAAAAAGGAATTGAATTTAATTTAAGTTATTCAGACATAGGTGACAAGAATGATTGGGCCAGATGGGGTAAACCTGGTTTTGCTCAAAGGTTTCAAATTATGGAGCCTTACAAAGAAACTACAAAAAAAGGCAAAACAAAATGGTATAGGATTGCTTATTTTATTTCTAATGAAATAGATACTGAGCAACATAATATTTCTTTATTTGATTTTAAGATGCTTTATGGAAAACCTGAAAAAGCAGTAGGACCTAGTTTCAACTATAACAATAATAAATTTATTTGGTTATTTAATGGTCCTAATTATAGAGTCACTAAAAATGAAGTTGGCGAGCAATATAACTTTGAAAATTATGTTGTTCATTTTGATAAAAAATTTAAACCACTAAAAGGAAAATGGGTAAATATTTTAGTCAATGCTAAATGGGCAAAAAATGGATTTTTACATTTATGGATTGATGGAAAGTTAAGATCTAGTTATTTTGGAGATGTATTAGGTGGAGCTTCTAGTGTTAGATTTAAATTTGGACCGTACAGAAATTATATGACTGCTGCCACAGATAAAGGTTTAAAAATAAAAGATGCAATTATTCGTTATTCTAACGTTGGTAAAGCTGATACCTGTGATGAGTTATGGAGTGGCTGTGACGAAGTAAAAGGACAACTAAAAAATCAATCTCAAGTTCATGGTGCAATTGGTGTTGCTCTCTGTAAACCAGCTGACAAAGATAAAGAGGGCACTTGTGAAGATCTCGGCTATCCAGGAAACCCTAGACCTTTTTAATTAAGCTCTAATTGTTGGTAAACTATAAAAATCAGCTGTATCTATCTTTGAGTTATAATCCCTTTTCATACTCCAAGACTTTCTAACCCCAGCACTTGCAAGACTTAGTGTGGATCTACCATATCTATAATTTGTATTATCAATTGATCTCATTAATCTATTAATTCTCTCGTCTTTCGCTGATGAAAATAGGTTTTCATTATTTTCAGCGTCTGTTAAACCGGTTAGCATCACTCCTGCTTTTTGATAACGATGTCCTTTCCTAAAGATTACTTTTAAGACAGATAAAGCATTTTTTACGATTTCTATACTATTGTTAGTTGCTATAGGAAAATCAACAGTTCTGGAGTTTGAATAAAAGCCAAATTGTTTTTGAAATGGACTTGTTCTAACAAATACCATAACTGCTTTTGCAACAAGGTTTTCAGATCTTATTTTCTCTGATGCATTTAAACAATAGCTAGCAACGGCTTCTTCAAGTTCCTGAAATCTCTCTATTCTTTTTCCAAATGATCTTGATACTACGCAGCTTTTTCTTTTCGATGCAGTTTTTTCTAAATCAATACAAGGCACACCTCTAAGTTCCATTGCGGTTCTTGAACTTAGAACATTTGAAGATTTTTTAATCCAGGTATTTGATTTATTTTTTAATTGTTTAGCATTATAAATTCCGTTTTTTTGATAAAACTTTGTCATTTGTCTTCCAACACCCCAAACATCGTTAATATCAATTTTTTCAAGAATAGGATCAAGATTTTCTATTCCAATTAGACTTGTAACACCTGATTGTTTTTTCTTAGCTATATGATTTGCAACTTTGCTTAAAGTTTTAGTTTTAGCTATTCCTATACTTGTTGGAATACCAGTCCACTTTAAAACTGTTTCCCTAATTTCTCTTCCAACTTGCTCTACTTCATTATCAGAAAAATTTGATAAATCCATAAATGCTTCATCAATTGAATAAACCTCAATATCAGAGTTAAATCTTTTTAAAGTTCTCATTACTCTTCTAGATAAATCTCCATACAAAGAATAATTTGATGAGAATACTTGTACATCATTTTTTATAATAATATCTTTTGCTTTAAAGTAGGGCTCACCCATTTTAATTCCCAAAGCTTTTGCTTCAGTAGATCTTGAAACTATACAACCATCATTATTAGATAAAACTACAACAGGTTTTTTTCTTATTTTTGGATTAAATAATCTTTCGCAAGAGACATAGAAAGAATTACAGTCAACTAGTGCTAATTTTTTAGTGTACTGAATGTATGACATAGGTGACTACTCCCCAAATAAAAATATCTTGTTCTTCATTAATTAAAATTCGATCAGAAAATTCTTTAGATCCTGACGTTAAAAATTGTTTATCTTTTTCTTTAACCAAAGTTTTAACGACGAGTTCATCATGAACATTTGCTATGACAGTTGAAAAATTTTTTGGAGTTAAGCTTTTGTCTACAACTAATAAATCACCATCATTTATTCCAACATCCACCATTGATTTTCCTTGAACTCTTATGATGAAAGTTGCTGGAACATTTTTGATTAGATGTACGTTTAAATCTATATCTTCTTCTATGTAGTCAGTTGCAGGGGAAGGAAAACCAGCTCCTGCTTTGTGTAAATAATAAGGTATTGTTAGCTTCATAAGTGTTCTTGTTTTGTTCTTATTAGTACATGAGTTATACAATAGTGTCAATTAGGTTGTATTTTGAGTCTGTAAGTGAATCAAAAGTGAATCAAAACGAGAACATCGAAACAAGATTTAGTATGACTGTGGATAACTTTAACAAGTTATAGTTTATGAAAATATGAGTTAAAAGTTTAAATGCAAAGAATTGTCAAAAAATTTAAAAGATAAAAAAATGAAAAAACTAACATGTCATTGTGGTGCGGTTGAAGCGGAGGTTAATGTTCCAGATAAATTTGAAAAAGTTTTAAGATGCAATTGTTCTGTATGTAAAAGAAAGGGCTATGTTATGTCTCCGATTGGAGAAAATGATATGAAGATTACTAAAGGAGAAGACAAGTTAACTTTATATCAATTTTATACTAACACAGCTAAACACTATTTTTGCTCTATCTGTGGAATTTTTACACATACAAGGCCAAGAAGTAATCCAAAATTACATATGATAAATATTGCATGCGTTGAAGGAGTTGATCCTTTCGAATATAAAGATGTTTCAATTAATGACGGTAACAATCATCCCCTAGACCAAAAATAAAATTAAATGAATTTAGTTGAGGATTGTTTAAATAAAGTAAAAAAAGATTGTTATAAGTTTATTAAAACACAAGAAACATCTTCTGATAAATTTAAAAACAAAGACAAAATGCTTAAAGATTATCTTGTACCAATGAGTTTTTGGATTGCAAAAAAAACAAATTTTAAGAAACCTTATATTGTTGGTTTAACAGGAGGTCAGGGCACTGGAAAAACTACTATAAGCTCTATCTTAATGATAATTTTAAAAAAATATTTTAAGTTAAAAGTTTTCAAAATATCAATTGACGATATTTATAAAACAAAGAATGATAGAATAAAGTTATCAAAGAAAGTTCATCCATTATTATTAACAAGAGGTGTGCCAGGAACTCATGATATAAATTATATGTCTAGCTTTATTAAAAAAGCAAACTCTAGAAAATTTAGATCAGTTATATTACCCAAGTTCGATAAGGCAATTGATGACAGATTTACAAAAAAAAATTGGTACAAAGTAAATAGCAGACCAGATGTAATCATTTTCGAAGGTTGGTGTGTTGGAGCAAGACCTGAAAACTTAAAAACATTAAAAAAAAGTGTTAATAAGATGGAAAAAAATTATGATAATAAATTAATCTGGAGAAAACACGTTAATGACCAGTTAAAAAAAGGATATAAAAAACTTTATAGTAAGCTCGATTGTTTATTATTTTTAAGGGCAGAAAATTTTAGTTTATTACAAAAGTGGAGAGTTATTCAGGAAAAAAAACTTAAATTAAAAAATAAGAATAAAAAAACAAAACAAAAAATTATGACAAAAAAGGAAGTTTTAAACTTTATGCAAACTTACCAGAGAATTACATTGAATATGTTTAAATATGCGCCAAAATACGCATCTATAGTTATTAAATTAAATTCTAATCATCAAATTAATTCTGTAAAGTATAACTAATGAAAAAAATATTAATAATAATTGTTAGTTTTTTTTGCTTAACAGCTCAATCGTTAGCTGTCACATTATATGATGCATTAAACGAAACTTATAACAATAATAAACAATTGAATGCTGAGAGAGAAAATATAAAAGCATCAGAAGAAGATCTGAATATTTCTAAAGCTGATTATATGCCTTCTTTGAGTTTAAGTGGATCTAAAAGCCTTGAAGAAACAAATAAACTAACAAATCAGAGTGGAGGTGATGCAACAATTAGCGATTCTGATCCATTCACCACATCCATAAAATTAGAGCAAACCTTATTGGATTTTGGAAGAGACCTTAATTATGAAAAGAATTTGATAGGTTTAGAACTTTCAAAAGCAATATTATTTAAAAAAGAACAAGATATTCTTTATAGTGCTATAGAAGCTTTTACATCTGTAATTTTATCAAGAGAAAAAGTTGCTATTAATAGACAAAACTTAAACTTACTTATTAAACAACTTGAAAATGATAAAGTTAGATTAGATAGAGGACAAATAAAAACTGCAGATTTATCACAAACTGAATCTTCTTTAGCTGGAGCGAGCGCTCAACTAACTCAGGCAAGAAGTGAATTAATGATTAACAAATTAAATTACGAAAATATTATTGGTAAACTTTTAAATACAAATGAATTAAAAAAGACAAACAGAGCAATTGTAGGAGTTCCAAGTGAACTTAGTACAGCAATCAATTTAGCAAGAGAGAACAACCCAGATATAATGATCGCTAAAATAGAATTAAATCAGTCCGAAATGGATATTGCTATTGCTGAAAGCGACCTAAAACCTAACGCATCTTTATCTTTAGAAAGATCATATGCTGAAGATTTTAGTTCAACTTATGATCAAAGAGAAAAGGATACACTTAAAGCAACAATTAGCTGGCCATTTTATTCAGGTGGGAGTAAACGTGCTAAAATAAACAAAAATACAAATCTAAAAACTAGAAAAATTTTATTATTTGAAGATGCTGTAAAAAATACTGAAAAGAATGTTGGAAGCGCTTGGTCAAATCTAGAAGCATCAAAAAGTTTTTTAAATTCTGTAAGATCTCAAGTTAGAGCAGCAAAAATTGCTAATGAAGGTATATCTGCAGAATATGAAAGAGGTTCAAGGACAACGCTAGATGTTATTCAATCAAACACTTTGTTGTTGGCTGCAAAAATTTCCCTAGCAGAATCTGAGAGAAATAATCTTATCGCCCAATACAATGTTCTAAAAGCTATTGGTTTATTGAATAGCGAATACCTAAAACTTAAGTAATTTAACGATTTTAAGCTATTTTGAGAAATATATTGCTAATGAGAACAAAATGTGTACATTTAAATCTATGATTCGAGTGTTAAAAAAAGCAAAAAAAGAGGCAAAAAATGACTAAAAATAACCTAAAAGTGGTGAAAACCGCAAAAGATAAAGAATTGGAAAACAAAGAGAAAAATAAAGCATTAGACGCAGCAATCAGCCAAATTACAGATAGCTTCGGAAAAGGCTCAGTAATGAAGCTTGGTGAGCAAAAAGCTATGGATGTTGAGTCTATCTCAACTGGATCTTTAAGCTTAGATCTTGCTTTAGGGATTGGTGGATTACCAAAAGGAAGAATTATTGAAATTTATGGACCAGAGTCTTCAGGAAAAACTACTTTAGCATTACAAGTGGTTGCAGAAGCTCAAAAGGCAGGCGGAATTTGTGGTTTCGTTGATGCAGAACACGCTTTAGATCCAGTGTATGCTAAGAAATTAGGAGTAAATACTGAAGAGTTGCTAATTTCTCAACCAGACACAGGTGAGCAGGCTTTAGAAATTACTGATACATTAATTAAATCTGGCTCAATGTCAGTTCTTGTTGTGGACTCTGTAGCTGCATTAACGCCAAGAGCTGAAATCGAAGGCGATATGGGTGATACTCATGTTGGTTTGCAAGCAAGATTGATGTCTCAAGCATTGAGAAAATTAACAGGCTCAATTTCACGAACTAATACAATGGTTATTTTCATTAACCAAATTAGAATGAAAATTGGTGTTATGTTTGGAAGCCCAGAAACAACATCGGGTGGAAATTCTTTAAAATTCTACTCGTCAGTTAGAATGGACATTAGAAGAATTGGAGCAATCAAAGATAAAGATAATATCGTTGGTAACACAACAAGAGTTAAAGTTGTGAAAAATAAAGTTGCTCCACCATTTAAAGTTGTTGAGTTTGACTTAATGTATGGAAAAGGAATTAGTAAAGTAGGGGAACTAATAGACCTAGGTGCTAAAGCGGATATTGTAGAGAAATCTGGAGCTTGGTACGCTTACAAAGGTGAAAAAATTGGTCAAGGTAGAGAGAATGCTAAACTTTACCTTGAACAAAATCCTAAGGCCGCTGCTGAAATTGAAATGGCAATCAGAGAAAAGGCTGGTGTGATCTCAAAGAAAATTGAGGGGAATCCACTAAGTGAGGAAAAAGTAGAGGCTCAAAAAAAAGAAGAAGAAATTCCTACTAAAAAAAATTAGCAGATAACTTTTAGTTATTAAAAAGGCGCTCGAAAGGGCGCCTTTTTTCCCTTCAGAGGTGTAGACATCAATAGAAAAAGCTGTATTTTAACAAAATATGGCAAAAACATTAAACGAGATCAGATCAACTTTTTTAAATTATTTCAAAAAAAATGATCACAAGATAGTTGAGTCTAGCAATTTAGTTCCAAATAATGATCCAACATTAATGTTTGCAAATTCAGGCATGGTCCAGTTTAAAAATGTTTTTACCGGATTAGAAAAAAGGGATTATCAAAGAGCTACTACTTCTCAAAAATGCGTAAGAGCAGGAGGCAAACATAACGATCTTGAAAACGTTGGCTACACTCCAAGACACCATACATTTTTTGAAATGCTTGGAAATTTTTCTTTTGGAGATTACTTCAAGGAAAGGGGAATTGAACTTGCTTGGAATTTAATTACTAAAGATTTTGGATTAAATAAAGATAGATTATATGTAACAGTATTTCATGAAGACGATGAAGCCTTCAATTTTTGGAAGAAAATAGCGGGTTTTAGCAACGATAGAATTATTAGGATATCAACTTCTGATAATTTTTGGTCAATGGGCGAAACGGGCCCTTGCGGACCTTGTTCAGAGATATTTTATGATCATGGAGATCATTTAAAAGGTGGTTTACCCGGAACCAAAGATGAGGATGGCGATAGATATATTGAGATATGGAATTTAGTCTTCATGCAATTTGAGCAAGTTTCAAAAGATAAAAGAATTAATCTTCCAAAACCTTCTGTAGATACTGGAATGGGTTTAGAAAGAATTGCAGCATTACTTCAGGGCACACATGATAATTACGAAACAGATCATTTTAAAAAATTAATTGGTTCGATTTCTGAATTTACAAAAGTAAAACAAGATGAAAATAATTTATCAAGTTTTAGAGTAATTGCAGATCACTTAAGAGCTAGCTCATTTCTTCTTGCAGAAGGAGTACTACCTTCAAATGAAGGTAGAGGTTACGTTCTTAGAAGAATAATGAGAAGAGGAATGAGACATTCTCATTTGCTTGGTTCTAAGGAACCAGTCTTCAATAAAATCTTTGATACATTGAAAGATGAAATGAAAGGAAATTATCCTGAATTAGAAAGATCAGAAACTTTAATTAAAGAGACATTAAAAATGGAAGAGGAAAAATTTTTAGTATTACTTGATAGAGGGATTAAAATTTTGAACGATGAAATTTCAAAAATAAAAAAAGTTTTACCAGGTGAAGTAGCGTTTAAATTATATGATACTTATGGTTTCCCGTTAGACTTAACAGAAGACATTTTAAAAAATAAATCTTTGACCGTTGATCAAAATAAATTTGATGAGTTAATGAAAAAGAGCAAAGAGCTTGCAAAACAAAATTGGAAAGGTTCTGGAGACGATTCTGAAGAAGAAATTTGGTTTGGTATAAAAGATAAAATAGGACCTACAGAGTTTCTTGGCTATGAGTTTAACCAATCAGAAGGAGTGGTGTTATCAATAATTAAAAATAATAAAGAAGCACAAAATATTTCAAATGGTGAGGAAGGGATAATTATTACTAATCAAACCCCTTTTTATGGAGAGTCTGGAGGACAAGTTGGAGATCAAGGGACAATAGTATCTGGTAATTCAGTATTTGAGGTTACAGATACTCAAAAAAAACTTGGAGATTTGTTTATACATCATGGAATTCTAAAATCTGGAGAGATTAAGATTAAAGACGTTGTAGAAATGAAAATAGATATTGAAAGACGTAACAATCTTAAAGCATATCATTCTGCAACCCATTTATTACATGAGTCTTTGAGAAGAACATTGGGAAAACACGTTATGCAAAAAGGATCTTTAGTTGCGCCTGATAGACTAAGATTTGATTTTAGTCATATGAAACCAATTACAGAAGATGAATTAATAATTATTGATAAATTAGTTAATGAATACGTAAAAAACAAAACTGATGTAACTACAAGAATTATGACACCAAAAGCTGCCATTGAAAAAGGTGCTTTAGCTTTTTTTGGTGAAAAATATGGAGAAGAAGTGAGAGTAGTTTCTATGGGAGCGGAAAATAACTCTTATTTTTCAACAGAATTATGTGGTGGAACACATGTAAAAAATACAGGTGATATTGGAAAATTTAAAACTATTAACCAATCCTCAATAGCTGCTGGAGTTAGAAGGGTTGAGGCTTTAAGGGACAAACAACTCGAAATATTCTTAAAAAACAAGGAAAAAATGTCAAACCTTTCTGCACAAAAGGATGAAGAAAGTATTAAAGAAGTGTCTGCTCAAATAATTAAATTAGGTGGAAAACCAAATCTAGAAAATAAAGATACGAAAGGATTAATTAAAGATCTGAATAAACAACTAGAACAATTAAATGTTCAATCAGTTTTAGCTGATAAAACAAAAAACATAATTAAAGATGAAAATATAAATGGCACTCAAGTTAGATTACAAAAAGTTCAAGATTTATCTACAAAAGACCTAAGAAAACTCGTTGATGTAGGTAAAAAAGAGCTGGGTGAAGGAATAGTAGTAGTATTTGCAAATAAGGATGAGAAAGTTGGTCTTGCTGTAGGTGTAACAGAAAATTTAACAAATAAATACGATGCAGTTAAATTTGCAAAACTAGGATCTGAAATTATTGGTGGAAAGGGCGGTGGAGGCCGTAAAGATTTTGCACAGGCCGGAGGCCAAGACTCAAATAAAATCGACGAAGCTTTAGAAAAAATAAAAACCTTAATTTAATTTTTGTTTTAAACTTCCATCAATTACATCTAAAAACTGGTTAGTTGTTAAATATTTTGTAGAAGGACCAATAAGTATTGCCAAATCTTTGGTCATTGATCCTGATTCAACTGACTCAACACATACTTCTTCAAGTGTTTTGGCAAATTTAATTAACTCATCATTGCTATCTAACTTTCCTCTGTGCGCCAAACCTCTTGTCCAAGCAAATATAGATGCAATTGGATTAGTTGATGTTTCTTTACCTTGCTGATGCATTCTAAAATGTCGAGTTACAGTTCCATGAGCCGCTTCAGCTTCCATTGTTCTGCCGTCAGGTGCCAATAAAACGCTAGTCATTAAACCTAATGAACCATAACCTTGAGCAACGGTGTCTGACTGAACATCACCATCATAATTTTTACAAGCCCAGATATATTTACCATGCCACTTCATTGCACAAGCAACCATATCGTCGATTAACCTGTGTTCATAAGTTATATTATTTTTTTCAAATTCTGATTTAAAATCTTTTTCAAAAATATTTTGAAATATATCTTTAAATCTACCATCATATTTTTTTAGTATGGTATTCTTTGTTGATAAATATACAGGCCATTTTTTTATTAGGCCGTAATTGAAACATGATCTTGCAAAGTCCTCTATTGATTTATCTAAATTATACATTGAAAGAGCAATACCTGGTCCTGGGAAATCAAATACTTCATATTTCTTTTCATCACTTCCATCTTCTGATGTCCATTTAACTTCTAATTTACCTTTTCCTGGAACTAAAAAATCTATGGCTCTGTACTGATCACCAAAAGCATGCCTTCCAATAATTAACGGATCTGTCCAAGATGGGACAAGTTTAGGAATATTTTTACAAATTATTGGCTCTCTAAATACTGTTCCTCCAATAATATTTCTTATTGTTCCATTCGGTGATCTCCACATTTTCTTTAATTTAAATTCTTCAACTCGCGCCTCGTCAGGAGTAATAGTTGCGCATTTGATACCTACTCCATTCTTTTTAATTGCATTAGCACAGTCGATGGTAATTTTGTCATCTGTATCATCCCTGCTTTTCATTCCTAGATCGTAATACTCAATGCCTAAATCTAAATAAGGTAGAATTAATTTGTTTTTGATGAATTCCCAAATTACTCTTGTCATTTCATCGCCGTCTAGCTCGACAATGGGATTTTTTACCTTAATTTTGCTCATTTTTTGATGTATCTTAATAATTGAATTTATACTTTTTATATACATATTAATCCAGAATTATCAATTGAACGATTATGATAGACAAAATTTTTCCAAAGATTCATAACGAAGGCTATAAATTTATAGTAATTTTCGTAGTAGCAACGATCATTCTATATTTCATTCATGGTTTTTTAGGTTTCATAGGATTGGTTTTAAGTATTTGGTGTTATTATTTTTTTAGAGATCCAGAAAGAATTCCAATAAATGATGAGAACTATTTAATAAGTCCTGCTGACGGATTGGTTTTACAAGTTTTAGATACAAACGGACCAAAAGAATTGGGCCTTGAAAATAAAAAATTTAAGAAAGTAAGTATATTTATGAATGTATTTGACTGTCATGTGAATAGATCTCCATGTTCAGGAAAAATTGAAGAAATTTTATATAAACCAGGAAAATTTATTAATGCATCTCTTGATAAAGCTAGCGAAGACAATGAAAGAAATTATTATAAAATTAAAAATTCTCATGGAGAAGACATAATTGTAGTCCAAATAGCAGGACTGGTTGCACGGAGAATAGTAACAGATACCTCAGTTGAAGAAAATGTCGATCAAGGATCTAGAATAGGGATGATTAGATTCGGAAGTAGAGCAGATTTATATTTTGAAAACTATGAACCATTAGTAAAAGTTAATCAAAGAGCAGTTGCTGGAGAAACATTGATAGCTAAAAGATAAATGGAAAATCCAAAAAAGAATATAAGACTAGTTTCAAATAAAAATTCAAGAGTTATTTTGCCAAATATTATGACACTGGTTGGAGTGTGTATTGGCTTAACTTCAATTAAATTTGCATTTGATGGAAGATTTGAATTATCCGTTATTGCAGTTTTAATTGCCGCAATTATTGATGGTTTAGATGGAAGAATTGCAAGATTAATTAAAGCCACATCAAAAGTTGGAAAAGAATTAGACTCATTAACTGATGTAATTAGTTTTGGAGTTGCACCAGCATTCATAATGTATTTTTGGGCTCTAGATAATATTGGCAGATTTGGTTGGTTAATATCTTTAATATATGTAGTTTGTGTTGCCTTAAGACTTGCAAGATTTAATGTTTCAACAGGAGGTGAGCCTTCTTGGAGAGATAACTTTTTTGAAGGTATTCCATCACCAGCAGGAGGAGTATTAGTTTTAATGCCATTGATTTATAGTTTAAGTGAGGTTCAGTTTATAACTATTAATAAAAATATAATTGTTCCATCTTTATTCATTATTATTTCTGTACTTTTGATAAGTAAAATTCCCACATATTCTTTAAAAAGAATCGTAGTTCCAAGAAGTACTTCAATATTTCTTCTATTTGGAATAATTTTATTTTTTGGTTTGTTGCTAATATATACCTTTAATACAATTATAATTTCAGGAATTATTTATTTACTAATGATTCCAGCGAGCTCAATCCATTACCTATTTTTGAAAAAACAAAATAAAGAAAAAGATGATAGCGTTGATCATCACGAAGATATTTTGTAATGAAAGAGAATGCAATTATTTCTCTAGCAGATTCTAATTACTTTGAATTGCTAAATGAATTAATAGATTCTATTAAACAATTCAATCACAGTGAAAAGGTTGCTATTTGTATACTTGATGCGGGTTTAACAGAGGAGCAAACTGCTCTTCTAAAAAATAAAGTAGATGAGATCAAAAAAGCTGAATGGGATATTGAGGTTCCACAATCTAAAGTTAAAGGTAAAGAATGGCTAAAAAGTCAGGTATCAAGAGCTTTTCTTCCAAAATATTTTCCTAACTATAAAAAATATCTGTGGATTGATTGTGATGCTTGGGTTCAAGATTGGAGTTCAATAGACTTATATTTTAAGGCTTGTGATAATGGCAAGCTAGGTATTACCCAGACAATGACACCTGGATATAGAATATTAAGTAACGTTAATTGGTTGTTTGGAAAATTAGCCATTATAAAATCTCAAAATTTTAAACATGCTATTAAATCTAAAATTGATATTAATAAAGCAAGAAAGTTAGCATTTGCTCCGCATATTAATATTGGTGTTTTCTCATTAGAAAAAGACTCTAATTGTTGGAATGTTTGGCAAAAAAATTTAAAAAATACTCTTAGTCATGGCCAAATATTTGGTTCAGAGCAACTAGCAATAAATATATGCGTATATATTGATAATGTAGATGTTGAATTTCTTCCTCATAATTGCAACTGGTTGGCCAGCAACTTACTTCCAAAGTTTGATGATAAGAATAAAATTTTCGTGGAACCTTTTTTACCAAATCATAAAATTGGAATTATACATTTGGCTAGTGGGATTAAAGTAAATGATAAAGATATGAGAAACGAAAAAAATCTAGAGATAGAATTAAATACTTTGGATAATAATAAAATCTCAAAATCTTTAAGGTTTAAAACTAATTGAAAAAAAATAAAATCTCAAAAAATTGGATTAATAAGCAGAGAAGAGATATTTATGTTAGACAATCAAAAGTTGAAGGATATAGATCAAGAGCTGTTTATAAATTAAAAGAAATAAACGAAAAATTTAAATTTTTAAAAAATAATATATCAGTAATAGATCTTGGAGCTGCTCCTGGAAGCTGGTCTCAATATATATCAAGTAATTTAAAATGTAATAAGCACTTAGCAATAGATTTAAAAGAAATAGAAGAAATAAAGAATGTAAAAATTTTAAAAGGAGATTTTACGGATACTGAGCAACAAAATAAAATTAATAATTATTTTGGTGGAAAAATTGACCTAATTATTTCAGATATGGCAGTCAATACTACGGGAAATAAAAATCTAGACTCTATGGTAACTGGAGAATTAGTTTTAGAAGCTTTGGATTTTGCTACAAAAATGATGAAGCCAAATGGCTATTTTGTCTCAAAATTATTTATGGGAACTTCATTTAATGAGATAATTGCATTTTCAAAAAAAAATTTTGTAAAATTTAATGTCTATAAGCCTCCCGCAAGTAGAAAAGACTCTAAAGAAAGTTTTTTAATCTGCAAAAATTTAAGATAGATACTTTCAATTTTTTTAGAATCGTTTATATAAGGACATGGATCCTATCAAAGAAGCGCTCACTTTCGATGATGTAACTTTAGTACCAAATTATTCTGAAATTTTACCTTCAGAAGTAAAGACAGAAGTTAAATTATCAAAACACTTAAATATCTCTATACCCCTTCTAACTTCAGCAATGGATACTGTAACAGAGTCTAATATGGCTATTTCAATCGGTAAAAAGGGTGGAATAGGTGTTATACATAGAAATTTATCAATAAATGATCAGATAAAAGAAATAAGAAAAGTAAAAGCAAAAAAAATGTTAGTTGGTGCAGCTGTTGGTGCAAGTTTAAACGAACACATAAGAGCTCAAAAGATTTTAAAAGAAAATATCGATTTAATTGTTGTTGATACAGCTCATGGCCACACAAAAAAAGTAGCTGAAATAATAAAAAAAATTAAAAAAATTAAACCAACTAAAACAGCTTTATGTGCAGGTAATATTGCTACAGCAGAAGCAGCTAAATTTCTGATTAAGCAAGGAGTAGATATTATAAAAGTTGGAATTGGACCAGGATCTATATGCACTACAAGATTAGTTGCCGGGATTGGAGTTCCACAGTTAAGTGCAATTTTAGATGTAAAAAAAGGTATGGGCAAAAGTAAAACAACATTAATAGCTGATGGAGGTATCAAATTTTCTGGGGATATTGCAAAAGCACTTGCAGCAGGAGCAGATGCGGTGATGATTGGATCATTATTTGCAGGAACAGATCAGGCTCCAGGTAGAATTATAAAAAGAGGTGGTAAATTATTTAAAAGTTTTAGGGGCATGGGATCTATTGGAGCAATGAATAAAGGATCAGCAGATAGATATTTTCAATCAAAACAAAAAGATACTTCAAAATATGTAGCAGAAGGTGTTGAAGGTTTTATTAAATACAAAGGCACAGTTGAAAAAATAATCTACCAACTAGTAGGGGGTTTAAAATCATCAATGGGATATTTGGGTGCAAAAAGAATTAAAGATCTTAGAAAAAAACCAAAATTTGTCAAAATTACTAAAGCAGGTTTTTATGAAAGTATGGTACATAACATAGACGAAATAAAAAGATGATAAAAAAAATTACCTTAGCAATAATTTTACTTTTTACTTTAATTTTTAATGTTAACGCGGAGAAAGTTAATTTTTTTGATGAAGCAAAAAATCTTTATGAAAATGAAAAATATGAAGATTCAAAATTTTTATTTCAAAGAAATATTGTATACAATCCCAAAGACTCAAAGTCATATCTATATTTAGCAAAAATATTTAAAAATGAAGAAAACAAAATAGAACTGGAAAAAAATATAAATACAGTCTTACTACTCGAGCCAAACAACGAAGAGGCAATGTATCTATTAATAGATATTGAGTTAGAAAGATCTAATTTTTCTAAAGCAGAAGAACTTAGAGAAGATTTTAAGAAAATATGCTCGAACCTTTGTGATAAAATTGCATCTATTAACAAACGCCTAAAAGAGTTTGAAAAAAAAGATGCGTCTTGAAAATAATCTAGATAAAATTTTAATAATCGATTTTGGGTCTCAGTTTACACAATTAATTGCAAGAAAAGTAAGAGAATTAAATGTTTTTTGTGAAATTATAAGTCACAACAAACTTAAAGACTACAAAAATGAAAAAAATGTGAAAGGCATCATTTTATCAGGTGGTCCCTTAAATGTTTACCAAAATAAAAAAGTTAAATTCAATAAAAGTATATTAAGCTCAAATATTCCAATTTTAGGTATTTGTTTTGGCCACCAGATAATCTCTAAAGAATTAGGAGGTAAAGTAAAACGAGCAAAATCAAGAGAATTCGGGTTAGCAAAAGTTTCAAAATTAAAAAAAAGCGCTTTGACTGAAAATTTCTTTTCAAAAAAATCTACCAATGTATGGATGAGTCATGGAGATGAGGTAATTAAATTACCTAAAGGTTTTAAAGTTATAGCAAAATCCTCAAATTCAAAATTATGCATGATAGAAAATATAAAAAAAAAAATATATGGCATACAGTTTCATCCAGAAGTTTCCCATACAGTTAAAGGCAAAGTAATATTAAAAAACTTTGTAATTAAAATTTGTAAAATTAAAAAAAATTGGACATCGAAAAATCAAAAATCCAAACTTATGCAGCAAATTAAAGAACAAGTTGGAAATTCTAAAGTAATTTGTGCATTATCTGGTGGAGTAGATAGTAGTGTAGTAGCAAAATTAATTAGTAATGCGATTGGAAAAAACTTAACTTGTATATTCGTTAATACTGGTCTGCTCAGAAAAAATGAAGAAAAACAAGTAGTAAATACTTTTAGAAAAAAATTTAAGTTGAATTTAATTTATATAAATGCTGAACAATTATTCATTAGCAAATTAAAAAATGTAATAGATCCAGAAAAAAAAAGAAAAATTATTGGAAATTTATTTATCAAACTTTTTGAAAAATACGCAAAAAAAATAAAAAATGTAAAATTTTTAGCCCAAGGAACTCTATACCCTGATCTAATTGAAAGTAAGTCTGTCACAGGAAGTCAAACTTCAAAAATTAAGTCTCATCATAATGTTGGTGGTTTACCAAAAAGAATGAAATTAAAATTAGTTGAACCATTGAAGTATTTGTTTAAAGACGAAGTTAGAATGTTAGGTTTAGAATTAAATTTAAGTAAAGAAATTATTTCTAGACATCCTTTTCCTGGTCCAGGTTTAGCCATTAGAATGCCAGGCATAATTACTAAAGAAAAAATAAAAATTTTAAAAGAAGCAGATAATTATTTTGTAAATGCATTAAGAGAACACAATCTATATCATAAGATATGGCAGGCTTATGCCGCATTACTACCTGTTAAAACAGTTGGTGTAATGGGAGACAATAGAACCTATGAATATTTATGCTTGCTAAGAGCAATAACATCTGAAGATGGAATGACAGCAGATTATTTTCAATTTAATAAATCATTTATGCAAATGGTATCAAATAAAATTGTTAACAACATTAGAGGTATAAATAGAGTAGTCTATGATGTGACCTCTAAACCACCAAGCACTATTGAACTAGAATAAAAATAAATTATAATTTTACTATGAAATATTTACACACAATGATCAGAATTTCTAATATAGAGGAATCTTTAAAATTTTTTTGTGATGGACTGGGTTTAAAAGAGAAAAAAAGAATGGAAAATGAAAAAGGTAGATATACATTAATTTTTTTAGCTGCACCAAACGACAGTGATGCAGAAATTGAACTTACTTATAATTGGGATGGAGACAACTTAGGAGAGGGATCTAGAAATTTTGGTCACTTAGCTTATAGAGTTAAAAATATATACGAAATATGTCAAAGACTAATGGATATGGGTTATACAATAAATAGACCACCCAGAGATGGCCATATGGCATTTGTGAAATCACCAGATAAAATATCAATTGAAATACTTCAGGAAGGAAATCTTCCTCCCAAAGAGCCTTGGTCATCAATGGAAAATACCGGAACTTGGTAATATTAAAAATATTTTATATATTTTTCATTAATATTTAAAATTTCTAAATCGACTAGTCCACCTATTACTAATTGAATAGCAACCAATAATATAAAACCTAAGCCTATATAAGCTATCCACAAATGTTTTTGTATATAATTTGCTAAATAAGTAGCTAAGGCTCCAGTAAGAACTACTGATAATACTAAGCCAAAAATCATAAAACCAAAATTACCTTTGGCTGCACCCACAACGCCAATAACGTTATCAAAACTAATCGTAATATCTGCAAATAACACTTTGTAAATACTTTTGATAAATGAAGGTTCCATAGATTTCTTTTTAGGAGACTTAATTTTTTGAATTTCAAATAAATCTTTTCTTAAGTCATTAACAATCCAAATTAAAAGTAATCCACCAAGAATTTTAATGAAGTAAAACTTAAATAAATATGTTGCAAATATTGCAAATATAACTTTGAAAACTAATGCTCCAACTACTCCCCAGAATATTATTTTTTTCCTATTTTTTGGGACAAAATTAGCTGCTATTAATCCTATTATTATTGCATTATCTGCCGCAAGAATAATATCTATAAATATAATTTGCAGTAAAATGAGTGATTGTTCGATCAAGATGTTATTATAATAGTAATTATTTATTATTTTTCAATAAAACATCAAAAATATTTATTGATTTAAGTTTTAATACATAATGAGATATGTTTTTTAGAAATATGGAGGATTTATGAAACTTTTCAAAATTTTGCTCTCTGTTTTATTTTCTGTTCTTTTAACTGCTAATGCTTTTGCCGCAGAAAAATGGGATATGGCACTTGCATATGGTGCAAGCAACTTCCATTCTGCTAATGCAGCTGAATTTGCTAAAAATGTTTCAGAAAAAAGTGGAGGGAAATTAACAATAGTAACACACCCAGGTGGATCTCTATTTAAAGGTGGAGAGATATTTAGGGCTGTTAGAACTGGACAAGCTCAAATTGGTGAGAGATTTATGTCGGCTCTAGGTAAAGAGGATCCGTTATTAGAGATTGATTCACAACCATTTCTTGCGACATCTTATGATGATGCTATGAAACTGTATCAAGCATCTAAGCCTGCAATAATTAAAGGTCTAGATCAAAAAGGTCTTGTATTTTTATACGCTGTGCCATGGCCTGCGCAAGGTCTTTATAGTAAAAAGGAAATTAATAGTGTTGCTGATTTAAAAGGTTTAAAATTTAGAGCATATAATTCTGCAACTATTAGAATGGCCGAGTTGACAGGTATGGCTCCTACAAAAATAGAAGCAGCTGAAATAAGCCAAGCATTCTCAACTGGTGCGGTTGAAAGTATGATTACTTCACCAACTACTGGTAAGAACAGTAAAATTTGGGAAAATGGAGTAAAGTATTTTTATGATATTGCAGCTTGGTTTCCAAAAAATATGATTGTAGCTCACAGAGGTTCTTGGAATAAATTAGATAAAGCTACACAAAAAATGATTATGGAAGAGGCAGCAGTTGCTGAGAAAAAAGGTTGGGCACTTTCAAAAAAAGGAAATGTTGCTGATAAAAAAGCTTTAGCTGATGCTGGAATGAAAGTAGGCAAAGTAAATGCAGCCCTTGAAAGTCATTTCAAAAAAGTTGGTGCTACAATGGCAGAAGAATGGAAGAAAAAAGCTGGCGATAGAGGTGCCAGTGTTCTTGCTGCTTATAATTAAATCATTATAATTAAAAAGGCCGTATTAAACGGCCTTTTTATATGTTTACTAAAGTCAATAAATTTTTAAATAATCTTTATAGTTACTCAGGCTATATCGCTGCATTCTTTCTTATTTTGGTTGCAGTTTTTATTTTAATTGGAATTTCATCAAGAATATTTGGTTTTTATATAAGAGGCCTAGCTGAATATTCTGGATATTGTATGGCTGCCTCATCTTTTTTTGCTTTATCTTATACTTTTGTAGAAGGTGGTCACATTAGAATTACTTTATTTTTAGAAAAAGCTACTGGGATTAAAAAGAGATTTTTGGAATTATGGAGTTTGATAGTTGCAACTATTTTTTCTGGTTATCTAGCTTTTTATTTTTTAAAAATGCTAAAAATATCTTATGAATTTCAAGAGAGAAGTGAAGGAGCTGACGAAATTTTAATTTGGATACCACAAACTAGTGTTGCTTTAGGATCACTAATATTTTTCATATGTGTATCTCATCAATTAGTTTTGAAAATACAAACAAAAAAAAATGACTGAAATTTTACTTACTATATTTTTCATAAGTGTTCTCTTGATATTTTTAGGCTCGGGAATTTGGGTTGCTATAAGCATGGTTGGAGTTTCATCAATAGGAATGATGCTGTTCACCACAAGGCCAGTTGGTGATGCGATGGCAACAACAATTTGGGGAGCTTCATCTTCATGGACTTTAACTGCACTTCCTTTATTTGTTTGGATGGGTGAAATTTTATTTCGGACTAAGTTATCTAAAAATTTATTTGAAGGATTATCCCCATGGATGCAGAAACTACCCGGTGGCTTAGTGCATGTTAATGTAGTTGGATGTGCTTTATTTGCAGCTATTTCAGGATCTTCTGCAGCAACTGTAGCCACAGTAGGAAAAATGTCTATTCCAGAACTAAGAAAAAGAAAATATCCAGAAAGTATTCTGCTTGGAAGTTTAGCTGGTTCAGGAACGCTGGGTCTTCTAATTCCACCTTCAATTATTTTAATTATTTATGGTGTGACTGTCCAAGAGTCGATAGCAAAACTATTTATTGCAGGAATTGTACCAGGAATAATGATTGCGTTGATCTTTATGACATATGTAATGATTTGGTCGTTAATAAATAAAAAATCCATGCCTACTTTTAAACAAGACTTCTCATTTATGGAAAAGGTAAGGAAATCAGGAAAACTGATACCTGTAATATTATTAATAGTTTCAGTTATTGGCTCAATTTATACTGGTATAGCAACGGCAACCGAAGCAGCTTCTTTGGGTGTAGTAGGTGCATTAATTTTATCATACTTTCAAAAGAGTTTGTCTTTAAGAACATTTAAAGAGTCTCTCTTGGGTGCTACTAAAACTTCTTGCATGATAGCTTTTATATTAGCTGGAGCCACTTTTTTATCTCTTGCAATGGGTTTTACAGGATTGCCAAGAAATCTTGCTCTATGGATTGAAGGAATGGAACTTTCTCCATATGTTTTAATTTTTGTTTTAATGATCTTTTATATAATTCTTGGAATGTTTCTTGATGGTATCTCTGCTGTAGTTTTAACAATGGCTATAATTGAACCAATGATTAGACAAGCAGGTTTTGATATGATTTGGTTTGGTGTTTTTCTAGTTATTGTTGTCGAAATGGCTCAGATCACGCCTCCGGTTGGTTTTAATCTTTTTGTTCTTCAGGGTATGGCTAATAAAGATATGGGTTATATAGCAAGAAGTGCGTTTCCACTCTTCTTGCTAATGATTTTTGCTGTTATCTTGGTTGTGATATTTCCAGAAATTGCTCTTTGGATGCCTGAGCAAATGATAAAAAATATAAACTAGTATTTTGATTTTTTAGATCCGTCTATAACACCCTTTAGCTGATTGTACTCTTCACAATTACATCCCTCTAGAACACTCAATCTTTCTTTTGCTAAATTCATCCTATTGGTTGCAACATATAATTCACCAAGGTATTCGTTAATTCCTATGTGATTTGGCTCAATAGCTAAACCTTGAAGATAATATTTCTCACCATTTTCAAAATCACCAGTTTTTCTAGTTGCAAATCCAAGATAATTTAATGTGTCTGCTTTATTTGGCTTCATCTTATTTGACTTAACTAAAAATTTAATTGCTCTTTCGTATCTTTTAATTGCTTTCTCTGTTTTACCTTTTTTTTCTAATTTTTTTGCAGCTTTAATCAATTTCACTGCTTTATCATAA
This sequence comes from uncultured Pelagibacteraceae bacterium, assembly GCA_902618205.1. GTDB lineage: Bacteria > Pseudomonadota > Alphaproteobacteria > Pelagibacterales > Pelagibacteraceae > Pelagibacter. Next base: position 128,539 of record CACMZL010000004.1, read on the forward strand.
TGGCTTTCTGTTGATCCAGAATCGCTACTAGATCCAGCAGCAAAAGATGTTCCTGCTAAAAAAATTAAAAAGAACATTAAAAAAAATATTTTCTTTATCATTATTTAAATTTCCTTAAGTTAGTTAGTGTTTTTAGTTCTAAGCCATTATCTATTAAATTATTTTTTATAGATATAGCTGTAGCTAGAGAACTTTCGTTATCGCCATGTATGCACACAGAGTCTATTTCACAAGGTATTTGCTTTCCGCTGTGACAATTAATGGCTTGGTTCTGAACCATGCTTAAAACGTGACTTTTTGCTTTATTTGGATCTGTAATAAGTGCATGAGGCTCTTTTCTAGATACTAAGTTTCCATTATCTTCATAATTTCTGTCTGCAAAAATCTCACATGCTATCCTCATATCAAATTTCTTTGCTGCTTCTTCCATCTTTGAACCTGTAGGCACTAAATAAATTAAATCTTTATTAAAATTGCAGATTGATTTTGCAATGATTGTTGCAAGCTCAATATCTTCGCAAGCCATATTATTTAATGCACCATGTGGTTTAATATGTGTAACGATCTCACCATGTTTTTCTGCTATATTTTGTAAAATTTCATACTGATCAATTAATAATTTCTTTATTTCATCTGACGATAAATTTAGTCTTTTACGTCCAAAGTTTTCTGGATCATTAAATGATGGATGTGCACCTATGCTAACACCGTTTTTCTTACAAATTTTTACAACTTGGTTCATGCTATCTTCATCGCCAGCATGATAACCACAAGCAACATTAGCTGAATTGACAATTTCTAGTAATTTTGGATCATTTTCATCTGAATGATGCTTTGATTTTTCACCTAAATCACAATTGATATTAATTTCCATACTAATAAATCATAAGTATAACATGGTATGATAAAAAATATATTAAATCTTGGTGACGCAGCTTTGTATTGTGACTTTGGAAGTGATGTAAATCAAGAAATTAATTCAAATGTTATCAAATATTTTTACCATATAAAAAAATTAAATCTAAAAGGTATTACAAACTTAACTCCATCTTATAATAAATTAATAATTTCATATGATTTAAATATACATTCTTTTTTAACTTTAAAAAAAAAAATTGAAAATATAGAGATTAAAGAAAATAATAAATTAGAAAAAAACTTAATCGAAATTCCTGTGTGTTGTGATAATAATTTTGCGTTAGATATTAAAAGAGTTGAAAATAAACTAAAATTAAAATCAGAAATAATCCTAGAAAAATTTTTTAGCAAAAATTACTTTTGTTATATGACAGGATTTGTGGCTGGCATGCCTTTTCTTGGTGATCTTAGCCAGGAAATGAGATTAAAAAGATTAGAAACACCAAGAGTTAAAGTTCCAAAAGGTTCAGTTGGAATAACAGAACAATTTTGTAACATATACACTTTTGAAACACCTGGTGGATGGAATATTTTGGGAAATACACCACAAAATATCTTCGACACATCTAATCAATCAAACCCTAATCTTGTTAATCCAGGTGATACAATAAAATTTTATAGAATAACTTTAGATCAATATAATGAAATCAAAAGATAGAAACTACTTTAAAATTTTAAGAGCTGGTATCAACACCACATATCAAGACTTAGGAAGAAATAATTTATACCATATTGGTATTCCTTTTAGCGGAGCGATGGATAAAAGAAATTTTCAATTGTTAAACTCACTTCTACAAAATGATTACAATTCACCTGTAATAGAATTTGCTTATCAAGGCCCACATTTGAAGTATTTTGGAAAAGATATTTTTTTTTGTATTTCTGGAAATGTATCATTTAAAATTATAACAAAAGAGGGTATTATTGATGGTAATTCCTACCAATGTTATTTGTTAAAAAATGGTGATGAAGTCGATATCCGTTCAACCAACAAGTCTGTTTATGGATATTTTTCGATTAATGGAACTTTTGGTGTTGATTATTATTGGGGAAGCTGTTCAATAAATACACAAGCTCAAATTGGACCAAATAACGGGAATAAATTTTCTAAAGATTTAGAAATTGAAATAATTGATATTAATAATTCTTTTAACAAAAGAAAACTCGATTACTTAGGTAGCACTATTGAAAATATAAGGGTCATTAAAGGCACAAACTATAATTATTTTTCTGAGTCTTCACAAAATAAATTATTTAAAGAAAGTTTTAAAATTACAAAACTTTCAGACAGGATGGGTATGAGATTAGAAGGTCCAAAAATTGAAAATATCGTTGATCCTAACATAAAATCTGAAGGTTTGGTAAAAGGTGTAATTCAAATAACATCTGCTGGAGATCCAATAATTATGTTATCAGATCATGGGACTATTGGTGGATATCCGAAGATTGCAACTGTCATATCTGCTGACTATGATCGATTGGTACAATTAACACCAGGATCTAATATTAAATTTAAAGATGTAAGCTTAGAGGATGCTGAAACATTATATAAACTTTATCAGATGGAGACTAATAATCTTATTTCTCAAATTAAATGAATTTAATTACAAAATTACCAGGGCCGCTTTTGATTTTCTTTGGTGCTTTCAGTTTAAGTTTTGGAGGGTTGATAGTCAAATCTTTCGAAGGTTCTACTCTATGGCAGATTCTATTTTGGAGATCAGTTTTTTTTATAATTGTAGTTCTGATCTTTCTAATTATTAGTTATAAGCAAAATTTTATTTCAGCATTTTATAAATCTGGAATCCCTGGTCTTATTGGAGGAATTATACTTGCGTGTGGCTTTAGTGGTTATGTTTTTGCAATGTATAATACTACTGTAGCAAATACTAATTTTATAATTCAAACCCAAACATTATTTTTAGCAATCTTTGGATATATCTTTTTAAAAGAAAAAATAAACTTAATAACATTAACTTCTATAGTTTTAGCAATTTCAGGAATAATTTTGATGGTTGGAAGCTCATTAACAGTTGGACAAATGAGTGGAAATATTGCTGCTTTTATTATGCCAATATCATTCGCAACATTAATTTTAATAGTTAGAAAATTTCCAAGTATAGATATGGTTCCATTACAATTTATTGCAGGCGTTATTGCTTTGATCATTGGATATTTTATGTCTAAAACGATCTTTATATCTTTAAATGACATTTTTTTGGGATTTTTAGCTGGTTTTTTCCAACTTGGTTTTGGTTTTATTTTTATTACAATTGGTGCAAGATCTACACCTTCAGCCTTAGTTGGAATCATAATGTTATCAGAGGCAGTTTTAGGACCTTTTTGGGCGTGGATGTTTATAAATGAAAATCCTCCAGCAAGCGTTTTAATTGGTGGTTTAATAGTGATATTTGCAGTTTTAATACAATTTCTTTCACTTATGAAAAAAAAAAGTGCAACAAATTAGAGCTATAAATTTATATTAGTTATGTTATAAGAATTTATACGGGAGAGACTACTTTTGTAGCGCCGAAGGAGCAACCACCCCGGAAACTCTCAGGCAAATGGACCGTACATATTAACTCTGGAAAGAGAATTATTCTCGCCGAAGGAGCAAATCTCTCAGGCAAAAAGACAGAGGGGGCACAAAGAGTTAATATGAGTATAAAAAAAACATCGTTAAATAACCTCCACATCAAGTACGGCGCAAAGCTTGTAGAGTTTGCTGGATATCAAATGCCCATCCAATATAAAGATGGAATTATACAAGAGCATAAATACACACGTTCACACTCTGGTATTTTTGATGTTTCTCATATGGGTCAATTATTTCTATCGGGTGGTGATGATCTTACAAATGATCTTGAGAAGATTTTTCCTGCGGATTTGAAAAAATTGAAAACTAACCAAAGTAAGTATTCATTTTTAATGAATAACAAAGGAGGAATTCAGGATGATCTGATAATTACCAAAACATCTGATGGATTTTTAATTATCTTGAATGCTGCATGCAAGTATAATGATTATGAAGTAATAAAATCTAAACTTCATAATCAATACAAATCAAATCTTGACGAGTCATTGTCATTAATTGCATTACAGGGCCCCGAAGCAAAAAATGTTTTAAATAAAGTTATACCTGGTTGTGACAGTCTAAAATTTATGAACGGAAACAACTATGTCTATAAAAATGAAAAAGTATACATAACTAGATCAGGATATACTGGTGAGGATGGATTTGAAATTTCTATAAAAAATAGTGATGCTGAAACGTTTGTAGAAAGTTTGATAGAAAATGGATCTAAATTGATTGGTTTAGGAGCAAGAGATACGTTAAGAATGGAAGCTGGACTGTGCTTGTATGGAAATGATTTAGACAACGATACAAGTCCTATCGAAGCCAACCTAAAATGGGCAATACCTAAGAGCAGAATTGAGACTGAATTTGTAGGATCAGAAGTTTTAAAAAACCAATTTCAAAGCGGAGTAAAAAAGTTGAGAGTTGGCATAAAACCAGACAGCAAAGTAATTGCTAGAGGAAATACCAAAATTTACAATGATAAAAATCAAGAAATTGGGAAAGTAACAAGTGGCACATTTGGACCAAGCGTTGAACATCCAATAGCAATGGGATATGTCGATAATAGTTATTCAACTGTAAATACAAAAATATTTCTTGAAGTTAGAGGAAAAAAAATTCCTGCAAATATTTGTAACTTACCGTTTTATAAAAAAAATTATGTAAAAGGGGAAATTAATGTCTGAAGTTAAATATTCAAAAGAACATGAGTGGATTAAACTAGATGGAGAAGAAGCTACAATTGGAATAACCAAGCATGCAACAGAAATGCTTGGCGATATAGTATTTGCTGAACTCCCAGAGAAAGGTTCAAATGTTGATAAAGATGGAACTGCTGGAGTGGTTGAATCAACGAAAGCTGCTAGTGATGTTTACACTCCTATTAGTGGAGAAGTTATAGATACAAATCAAATGATAGTTGATGATCCATCAAAAATAAATGAAGACCCAGAAGAATCTGCATGGTTTTTTAAACTTAAAATAAAAGACAAATCTGAAATGGATAGTCTTATGAGTAAAGAAGAATATGAAAAATTTGCAAAGGAGACATCAGCATAATGTTACCAAATTCAGAAAAAGATTTTATAAAAAGACACATTGGACCTTCTAAAGAAGACCAATCAAAAATGTTAAAAGAATTAAATTATCAATCAATAGATGATTTAATGAATAACACTGTTCCAGAAAAAATAATGTTTAAAGGTGAGCTTAATATCGGAGAGTCTAATTCAGAATACGAGGCGTTAAGAAAATTAAGAGCAATTTCAAAAAAAAATCATGTTTACTCAAACTTTATTGGAATGGGTTATTATGGAACTTATACGCCATATGTAATTTTAAGAAATATTTTAGAAAATCCAGGTTGGTATACATCATATACACCTTATCAGCCTGAAGTAGCTCAAGGAAGACTTGAGATGTTGTTAAACTTTCAACAAATGATTGTTGATTTTACTGGAATGGACATCGCTAATGCCTCTTTATTGGACGAAGGTACAGCAGCAGCAGAAGCCATGGGTCTTAGTCATAGATTAAATAAAAAAGATAGTAATTTAGTTTTTGTATCTGAGGATTGCCATCCTCAAACAATAAATGTAATTCAAACTAGAGCTGAACCAATGGGTTTAAAAGTTTTAGTTGGAAAAGAAGATGAAGTTTTAGATCAATTAAAAGAGGATTTAGTTTGTGGAATTTTACAATATCCTGGAACTTTAGGAGATATTAAAGATCCTAGTGAAGCAATTAGCAAAATTCATAAAAAAAACGGTAAGGCTGTATTAGCTTGTGATTTATTAGCATTAGCAAAATTAAAAACACCGAGAGAACTTGGTGCTGATATAGCTGTTGGGAGCTCTCAGCGATTTGGAATACCAATGGGGTATGGAGGTCCACATGCAGCATTTTTTGCAACTAAAGACGAGTATAAAAGATCGATGCCTGGTAGAATTGTTGGTGTGTCGGTTGATAGACATGGTAACAAGGCATACAGATTATCTTTACAAACTAGAGAGCAACACATCAGAAGAGACAAGGCGACAAGCAATATTTGTACTGCACAAGCTTTATTAGCAATTGTTTCAGCAGCATATGCTATTTATCATGGTCCAGAAGGAATTAAAAATATTTCTGAAAGAGTTTCTCAATTAGCAAAAAGTTTTGCTGATAAAATAAAACAGTCAGGTTATGAAATTTATTCTGATTATTTTTTTGATACTGTTACAATTATTACCAAAGAAAAGACTGATCAAATTTATAAAAATGCTCTAAATCAGAAAGTAAATATACGAAAAGTAAATTCTGAAAAGCTTGCTGTCTCTTTCGATGAGAGAAAAAACGTTTATAGAGTAAATCAATTATTAAAAATTTTTAATGCTGCAGAATCAATAAAAAAAGAGGATCCTTCAGTTAAATTACCTAATTTACCTAAAAATTTATTAAGAACTTCAAAATATTTAGAGCATCCAATTTTTAACTTATATCATTCAGAAACTGAAATGCTTAGATATCTTAAAAAGCTAGAGGATAAGGATATAGCACTGAATAGAACTATGATAGCACTTGGTTCGTGCACAATGAAATTAAATGCTGCTGCTGAAATGATCCCGATTTCTTGGAAAGAATTTGCAGAACCTCATCCTTTTGTTCCAGTTGAACAAATGGAAGGTTTTAGAGATTTGTTTACTGATTTAAAAAATTGGTTGAGATCTATAACAGGTTTTTCCGGTGTTTCTCTACAACCTAATGCAGGCGCCCAAGGAGAATATGCAGGTCTAATGGTTATAAGAAAGTACCACTTAGATAGAGATGAAGCTCATCGTAATATATGTTTAATCCCAAGTTCGGCACATGGTACAAATCCAGCAAGTGCACAAATGGTTGGAATGAAAGTGGTTGTTGTTAATTGTGATAAAGAGGGAAATGTAGATTTCGATGATTTAAAGAAAAAAGTAGAGCAACATTCAGAAAGTCTTGCAGCTTTAATGGTAACTTACCCGTCTACCCATGGGGTATTTGAGGAAAAAATAACTGATATTTGTGAGTTAGTTCATAAACATGGTGGACAGGTCTATATGGATGGAGCAAATTTAAATGCCCTTGTTGGAGTTGCAAAGCCTGGAAATTTTGGTCCAGATGTTTGTCATATTAATCTGCATAAAACATTTTGTATTCCTCACGGTGGTGGTGGACCTGGAATGGGACCTATTGCTTGTAAAAAACATTTACAAGTTTATCTGCCTAATCATCCAGTAATAAAAGATTGCGGACCAACAAGTGGAATTGGAGCAGTATCAGCAGCTCCTTGGGGTAGCTCAAGTATTCTATCAATCTCTTGGATGTATATTAAAATGATGGGATCAGCAGGATTAAAGCTTGCTACTCAAGTTGCAATTTTAAACGCAAATTATATTGCTCACAGACTAAAAGATCACTTTCCGATTTTGTACAAAGGTGCAAATGGCAACGTTGCACATGAGTGCATAATTGATATTAGAAATATTAAATCTGAAACAGGGGTAACTGAAGAAGATATTGCTAAAAGAATGATAGATTTTGGATTTCACGCACCAACTATGTCATGGCCTGTTGCTGGCACTATGATGATAGAGCCAACCGAAAGTGAAGGGTTATCAGAAATAGACAGATTTTGTGACACTTTAATTAAGATTAAACAAGAAATTGAAAAAATTAAATCAGGTGAATTTGATAAAATTGATAATCCAATTAAAAATGCTCCTCACACTGATACTGAATTATCATCAGATGTATGGGAACATAAATATTCAAGACAAGAAGCAGCATATCCTGCAAGTTTTCTAAAACAAAATAAATTTTGGCCTCCAGTTGCGCGGGTAGACAATGTTTATGGAGATAAAAATATATTCTGTACATGTCCAAGCATGGATGAGTTTAAAGAAGACGCAGCATAGCCTTAATGCGAATTGCAGTAATTGGATCAGGAATCTCTGGTTTATCAGCAGCACAAAAGCTTTCCAAAAAACACCATGTTGATTTATTTGAAAGTGAAGATCATTTTGGTGGTCATTCATATACCTTAGATACTTTAATTAATGGTAAAAAAGTTCCTGTAGATATTGGCTTTATTGTTTTTAATCATGAAACTTATCCAAATCTAATAAATTTTTTTAACGAATTAAAAATTGAAATTGAAAAAAGCGATATGTCATTTTCTGTTTCTGTAAAAGATACAAATTATGAATATTGTGGCAGAGGTTTAAACGGAATTTTTGCAAACAAAGCTAATCTTTTTAATTTAAAATTTTTAAAAATGTTTTTTGATATTATAAATTTCTATAAAAAATGTGATCAAATTAAAAGTTTAAATGAAGAGATTACTCTTGGTGAATTTCTTGAAAAAAATAAATGGTCAAAAAATTTTATTAATTTTCATCTAATCCCAATGGTTTCTGCTATCTGGTCTATGCCACCAGTAGAAGCAAATCAAATGCCAATTAAATTTTTCTTAAAATTTTTTCAAAATCATGGACTTTTTAAATTAAAAAATAGACCACAATGGTACACAGTTACCAAAAGAAGCAGAACTTATGTAGAGAAAGTATTAACTCAAATAAGCGGAGAATATTTTAAAAATTATAAAATTAGTTCGATAAAAAGAAATAAAATTGGTGTTCAAGTATATTACGGTGCTAGCAACGAATTTTTTGACTATGATAAAGTTGTCATTGCTACTCATGCAGATGATGCATTGAAAATTTTGAGTGAGCCGACTCAGGATGAAAAAAAAATACTATCAAATTTCAAATACAAATCAAATTTAGCAGTAATACATACTGATGATGTATGTATGCCAAATAATAAAAAAGTTTGGTCTTCATGGAATTCCTCAGTTGATAAATCAGATATTAGTAAGACATCATTAACTTATTGGTTGAACTTATTACAAAATCTGAAAACAGAAAAAAATATTTTCTTAACCCTAAATCCGTTTTTTGAAATAGATCAAAAAAAAATCCTACAAAAAGTTACTTTTACCCACCCTTATTTTGATCAAAATGCTTTGAATAATCAAAAGTTATTAAAAGAAATACAAAATAAAAGAAATGTATTGTTTTGTGGAAGTTATTTTGGTTACGGTTTTCATGAAGATGGAATAAAATCATCCATTAATATGATTGAAAACCTAAATGATTAAAAATTCCAATATTTACGAAGGTAAAGTAATTCATAAAAGATTTAAGCCAAAATATCACTTTTTTAAATACAAAGTTTTCTCACTCTTTTTAGATCTTGATGAAATTAATTTGATACAAAAAAAAATTAAAATTTTTTCTAACAATAGTTTTAATATTTTAAGTTTTTATGACAAAGATCACGGACCTAGAGATGGTAGTGATTTAAAAGCTTGGGTAATAGAAAATTTAAAATCAAACAATATTCAATTTGAAAATATAAAGGTAAAATTACTTTGTTATCCTAGAATATTTGGTTACGTATTTAATCCATTAAGTATTTTTTTCGTTTATGATAATCATTCAAAAATTATAGCTATATTGTATGAAGTTAAAAATACATTTGGTGAGCAACATACTTATATATTTAAAGTCAACGACGAAAAAATAATTACAAATAGCTGTGAGAAGAAGTTTTTCGTTTCACCATTTATTGAAATGAAAAGTAAATACAATTTTAGAATCCTCAAACCTGAAAAAATGTTATCCGTAATAATTGATCAAAGTGATATGGAGGGAAAATTGTTATATGCTTCACAAGATGGAGTTGCAAAAGAAATTAACAATAAAAATATGCTTATATCTTATATTTCTCACCCTTTAATGACCTTTAAAGTAATTGCCGCAATTCATTTTGAAGCATTAAAATTATGGTTAAAGGGAGTTAAGTTAGTTAAAAAAAATATAAAAATAAAAAATAATATTACGTTTGAAAAAAAATGAATTTTAATCTTTTGTCAGATAAAATCGTATTTAATTCTCTCAAACTAATAAAGCATGGATTTCTTGAAATTCAAAATCATGACAGCAAAATATATAAGTTTGGTAATGAGAGTGAATTATTAAGAGCTAAGGTTAAAATTAACAAACCTGGTTTAACACTTCAAATAATTAAATCAGGAAGTGTAGGACTTGCGGAAGCTTACATGCGAAATGAATTTGAAACAGATAATCTAACTAATCTAATAGAAATAACAGCTAAAAATATAAAACTTGTTTATAAATTTTCAGGTATTTTTGATTTATCAATGATTAATAAACTAAAGAGTATTTTCATAAAAAATAACAAGAGTAGGAGTAAGAAAAATATTTCAAAACATTATGATTTAGGAAATGATTTCTTTTCATTATGGTTAGATCCTTCACTCACTTATTCAAGTGCAATTTTTGAAAAACAAAAAGATGATTTATTTTCTGCTCAATTAAATAAATATAAAAAGCTTACAGAATTAATAAAGCCAAATGTAGGAAATAAAATTTTAGAAATTGGTTGTGGTTGGGGTGGCTTTGCTGAATATGTTGGTAAAAATTATGATGTAAAATTAGATTGTATAACAATTTCTAAAGAGCAATTTGAATTTTCAAAAAAAAGAATATTTGAAAATGGATTGAATGAAAAAGTGAATATATTTTTGAAAGATTATAGAGATGTAAAAGACAAATATGACTCTATCGCATCTATAGAAATGATAGAAGCGGTTGGGCAAAATTATTTAGTAAACTATTTTAAAAGTATTAAAAAAAATTTATCAGAGAACGGAAGGGCCGCGATACAATCGATAACAATCGATGATAGTTTATTTGACAGATATAAAACCAAAGAAGACTTTATACAAAAATACATATTTCCTGGAGGTTTTTTGCCATCAAAAAAAAAATTATATGATTTATCTAGTAGCAACGGTTTAGAAATTAAAAAATATGAGTCATATGGATTTCACTATTCCAGTACCTTAAAAATATGGAGAGATGAATTCCTAAAAAAATGGGAAGAGATTTCAAAACATGGATTTGATAATAAATTTAAACGTATGTGGCATTTTTATTTGTCATATTGTGAAGCAGGGTTTAAATCAAAGAATATAGATTTAATTCAATTTTCCATGCAAAATAAAATTTAATATGATTAACAAAAAATTTTTTAAAGTATTTTTATTGATAATTTTTACAGGATTAATTACAAGCTGTATAAATAATCAATCTATGAAACCAGAAGATTTTAAAGATCAAAAACCAAGATTAATAATTGAGGAATATTTAAGCGGAAACGTCAAAGCTTGGGGCATACTCCAAAACAGATCAGGTAAAGTTACAAGACAATTTTCAGCAGACTTGGACGGTAAGTGGGATGGCAAACAACTTATATTAGATGAAAAATTTATTTGGAATGACGGTGAAATACAAAATAGGCAATGGATAATAGATAAAATTGATGAACATAATTATGAGGGAACTGCAGGCGATGTAGTTGGAAAGGCTAGGGGGTATTCGTATGGCCCAGCATTTAAATTTGAGTATGTTTTGTTAGTTCCAGTGAAAGGAAAAAATATCAAAATTACTTTTGATGATTGGATATTTATGCAAGACGAAAGAGTAGCTATCAACAGAGCTAAAATGACAAAATTTGGAATTAAAGTTGCTGAGTTGACTGTAATGTTTGTTAAAGATTAATTTTATTTTTTTTGCAATTTAGTTAATTTCCGTATTAAATAAAAATATAGTCGATCAGGAATTATTTTTAAAAATTTAAGTATCAAAGTTAATTCCTTTGGATAATGTATTTCAAAATTAGAACCATTAATAAGTCCATCATAAATTTTGTCTGCTGAGAATTCTGGAGTTTTTAGAAACGGCATCTTAAAATCATTCTTGTCGGTCATTGGTGTTTTGATAAAACCTGGAGAAACTAAACAAACCCTCACGCCATATCTTCCAAAATCAAAATGTAAACTTTCAGCAAGATTACTTAAAGCAGCTTTGGATGGTCCATAGCCACTTGAGTTAGGTAAGCCTTTGTATCCTGCAATTGAAGATACAATGGTAATAATACCTTTTCCCCTTTCTCGAAAATGAGTTTCAACTGCTTTTATACAATTTAATGTTCCAAAAAAATTTACTTTAAATACATTTTCAATTTGCTCTACATCGATTTCTTTTTCTTTTTTTGGATCCCAAGTACCCGTAGAAAAAAAACAAATTTCAATGTCACCAAGTTCCTTTTTTATATTTTCAAAAACAGACTTACTTTTTTCCTTATCATTTACATCAAGTGGAAAAGATTTAATATTTTGATGCTTATCTTCAATTTCTTTTAATAAATTTTCTCTTCTTGCAGAAATAGCAACTGTCCATCCATTATTAGCAAATTTTAATGCAAGTGCTTTGCCAATTCCTGTACTTCCGCCGGTGATCCAAATTACTTTTTTATTCATATTTAACTGCTGTATAGTACTTAAATGCTAAAAAATAAAATTTTATCTTTTATTCTCTTTGCAATTACTACTTTTTCAGCTTCATTTATTGGAGGTTTGGTTACTATAAATTTTAAAGAACCTTGGTATTCAAATTTATCTAAACCTCAATACAATCCACCAGATTGGATATTTGGGCCAGTATGGACATTACTTTATTTATTTATGACAATAGCCATATGGAATGCGTGGCATAAAAACACAAAAAATTTAAATATTGTATTTTTATATTTCATTCATCTTTTTTTTAATACAACTTGGAGTGTTGTTTTCTTTGGTTTCCATAATATTTCTTTAGCAATTTTAAATCTTGTTGTGTTAATTATATTTATTGTTTTATTGGTATTTAAATATAAGAATATAAGCCAAATAAGCATGTATTTAATGATTCCATATTTGTTATGGTGTTGTTTTGCATTGATTTTAAATATTAACATTTTTTTGATAAACTAATATGGATGATGTTGTAATAGTAGGAGGTGGTATAATTGGAGCTGCAACTGCATACTTTATGTCCAAAGAAGGCAGAAAAGTAAAAGTCATTGAAAGGGATCCAACTTATAAAACTGCATCATTCCCATTATCACTTGGTGGATTTAGACGACAGTTTTTTCAAAAAGAAAATATTCTTTTAGGAAAATTTGCAAGGGAATTTATATTTCAAATACCGGAATTATTGAAAACTGAAAAAAATCCAAATCCAACAGCTAGCATGGTGCCCAATGGATACCTTCTAATGTTTGGACCAGATCATGCAGAAGAGCAATACAGAGCTTTAGAAAATCATAAAGAATGTGAAGCGGGTACAAAAAATATTAAAGGTTCTGAATTGAAAAACTATTTTCCTTACATTAATGAGGAAGGAATTGAAACTGCAACATTTACTGATAACAAGAGCGAGGGATGGATTGATCCATTTTTATTTCATAGCGCTTTAAAGCATAAAGCAATTGATCTTGGGGCAGAATTTATTAAGGGAGAGGTTAAGAGCCTATCTGAAATTAATGCAAAGACTATTATTTCCGCAGCTGGGTGTTGGACTAAGGAACTACTTGAAGATATTCCTGTAGTACCTCAAAAACATACAGTCTTTAGAGTTAAATGTCCTAAACATATTCCAGAGATGCCATTATCCGGAGATCTAACAACAGGAGTATATTGGCGACCAGAAGGAAAAGAATATTTAGCAGGCTCTCCAATTTCAGTTTTTGATGCAGAAGATCTCGAACCTTCATGGAATGATTTTGAAGAATTAGTTTGGCCTGCTCTTGCAAAAAGAATACCAGCATTTGAAGAACTAAAGTTAACAGGTGGATGGGCTGGATATTATGATTGTAACAAATTAGATAATAATGCTGTAGTTGGAAAACATCCAAAATATGAAAATGTTTACATGGCCTCAGGATTTACCGGCAGAGGTTTAATGCAAGCACCAGGAATTGGTAGAGCTCTAACTGAATTAATAACCACAGGCAGTTATCAAACTATAGATATTAGTGTTTTCGCAGTCGAAAGAGTATTAAATAGCTCTGCAAGACCCGAGCCCTACGTCTTATAATTTTTTTACGTAAACTCCCATCATCCCATTAAAAAAAGATACAGCAATTATAAGAATTTGACCTTTTAGTGAGTAAAAATCAAATGATGGATAAAAACTGATAGCTATACTCAAAAAAATATAGGTTAATAAAAAGGGTCTATAAAACTTCTTTAAAAATTTCATAAAAATTCTAATTAAATTTTTACAAGCATTTTTCCTATGTTTTTACCTTCTAATAAATCAATGAATGATTTTGGCGTATTTTCTATACCCTCGTAAACAGTTTCTTTAAATTTAATTTTATCTTCTAATAGCCATTTAGCCATATCGGTTTCAAACTGTTCTCGATCATTTTCATGATCAAAAATTATAAAACCTTTAATAGTTAGTCTTTTTACAAGAACATGAGCCATATTTTTTAAACCAGAGCCAGGATTAGTTGCATTCATTTGGGATATCCTTCCACAAATTACAATTCTTCCAAAGTTCTTCATTTTATAAATAGCTGACTCTAAGAAATCACCACCCACATTATCAAAATATAAATCAAATCCTTCAGGACAAATTTCTTTAAGATGCAATACAAGATTTTCTATTTTTTTATAGTTAAAAGCATGATCAATTTTTAAATCATCTTTTAACCATTTAACTTTTTCATCTGAGCCTGTACTTGCAATTACTTTACAACCCATATTTTTTGCGATTTGACAAACAGTAGATCCAACACTTCCTCCAGCCGAAGAAACAAGAATTGTTTGACCTGGTTTTAATTCACCATGTTTAAAAAGTCCTATATAAGCTGTATGACCTGTCATTCCAAGCGGACCCAGATATGTTTGTAGAGGAATATTCATTGGCTCAATTTTTTTTAGATCATTGGAATTACAAACAAAGTAATCTCTCATTCCGAAATTACTAAAAACAATATCTCCTTCTTTAAAATTTTTGTCTTTAGACTCTTTAACTATACCTAACGCATAACCTTCCATCTCTTCACCAATATTAAAAGGTGGTTTATAGTTCTTTCTTTCAGTCATTCTTGCTCTCATGTAAGGATCAACTGAAATCCATAAATTTAAAACCAATATATTATTCTTAGTATCTAAGGATATTTCTTTTGTTTTTATTTCAAAGTCAGTTTCTTTTGGTAAACCTGTAGGAATATAGTTTTTTAAAGCTACGAATTTGCTTGTTACAGGCATTAATTATGATCCCCAAATAATATCAAGTATTCTCTCTCTTTTGCATGCTTTCTTATATTTTAAATAATTTTCTAAATATACCTGATAGTAATCTTGATGTTTATCCTCTGCTTTGTAAAAAATCTCAAATTCTTTAACATATGTGACTACCTTCTTTTTAAATTTCTTTTCTAATCTTTTTATATCTTTCTCAATTAAATCTTTCTGATAATCGTTTTCATAAAATGCTACAGATCTGTAGCTGTATCCTTTATCGCAAAACTGGCCATAAGCATCAAATGGATCGATATTAAGCCAGAAATTTTTTAAGAGTTCTTTATAGGATATTTTCTCTTTGTCATAAATTATTTCAACAACCTCAAAATGACCGGTATCTCCATAAGTGACTTCTCTATATGTTGGATTTGCAGTGATCCCTCCTGAGTAACCTGATATAACTTCTTCTACACCTTCCAACATTTCAAAAGATTCTTCCATGCACCAGAAGCAACCTCCTGCAAAATACGCTTTATCTTTTGAATGAGAGAATGATGTCGAGACAAGAAATAATAGTAAAAAGTAGCAAAATAACCTCATATCTAAAATATATAATAATGAGGGTTTAAATCTATGGTATTAAAGGTAGCTACTTATTTAAGTAGCATACCTCTAATAAATCTATTTTATTTTTTTTGATATTTAGCAGCTTCTTCTGATCCACTAGTTGCAGACCCTTTACTGTAAGAATGTGCCCCCATTCCTGCTAATTGGCCATCTTTTACGATCAAATATTGATTTCTAATTTCTTTACCTTCAAAGAAACATTCCAATATTTCTCTAACACCATCTGCATATCTTGTTTGAGCAGATAAAGATGTACCAGAAGTGTGAGGTGTCATTCCATGATTTGGCATTGTTCTCCATACATGGTCGTTTGGAGCAGGCTGTGGAAACCATACATCACCTGCGTAGCCACTTAGCTGTCCACTTTTTAGGGCTTTAGCTATTGCATCTCGATTACAAATTTTACCTCTTGCAGTGTTAACTATGTATGCTCCTTTTTTCATTTTACTTATCATTTCATCATCAAACAAATTTTCAGTTTCAGGATGAAGTGGGCAATTAATTGTAACAACATCGCAAACTTTTACCATAGACTCTACTGATTCATGAAAAGTTAGGTTTAGTTCTTTTTCAACATTATCAGGTAATTTATGTCTATCAAAATAGTGCAAATGAACATCAAATGGTTTCATTTTTCTAAGTGCATCTAATCCGATTCTACCAGCGGCAACGGTTCCTATATGCATTCCTTCAACGTCATAACTTCTCTGAACAGCATCTGCAATATTCCATCCGCCTTCATTAACTATTCTGTGTTGATTGTGATAATCTCTAACCATTGAAACAATCATCATTACTATGTGTTCAGCGACTGATCTAGAATTACAGAAAGTTACTTCAACAACATCAATTTTATTATCCATTGCTGCTTGCAAATCAACGTGATCAGAACCTATTCCTGCTGTAATTGCCATCTTAAGGTTTTTAGCTTTAGCGATTCTCTCTTTAGTTAAATAATAAGGGAAAAACGGTTGTGAAATAACAATGTCAGCATCAACAATATGTTTATCCGCTTCACATCCATCTCCATCTTTACTGTTAGTAACAACCAACTCATGTCCATTACTCTCTAAAAATTTTCTCAAACCAAGTTCACCTGAAACACAACCAAGCAATTGACCTGGTGTAAAATCTCTTCCTTTAGGCGATGGTAATGTCATTCCATCTGGATATTTCTCTAATTTTGGTAAATCCGACAGAGGATAAGATTTAGGCATTCCTCCTTTTGGATCATCATACAATACACAAAGTACTTTCATTTTTACTCCTATTACTAGCTTCTTAAAGCTGAATTATTAATTATTATTTGAAAAGACTAGCACAAGTTAAATAGGACTAGCAAACAAATTGTGTTTATTTTGGGTAATTCCTTTTAGCAATAAATTTATTCAAGATTATGCCGAAAACTATCACAATAATTGATCCACTTATAACTGGGGATATTAAATATTCAAAAGATACAGATCCCATGATCACAATTATAGGATTCCCTCCTGCAGGAGGGTGGGTTACATTAAGAATGATCATTAATCCGACACCTATTCCAACAGCGACAGGTATAATAATATATATCGGAAGTGGAACGAAATTCACAAATATCACACCAACAAGTGCAGTTAAAAAATGACCAAAAAATATATTTTTAGGTTTTGCAAAAGGACTTTCTGGATACCCATAAAGTAAAACCATTGTAGAACCAAAGGAAGCAATCAAAAATAATCCATAAGGTGTTTTATAAGTAAGCAATGACAAAACTCCGATTGTCAAAGTAGAAAATATTGCTGCGATAAGAGGTTTTTTAATATCCAAATTATTCATCAATGTTGAGTTTCTTAAGTGCAATTAATGGCATTAATACACAGTTTTTTCTAGATATATTTTTTTTATTAAACAATTTATTAAATTTATTTAGATTTTTTGGCAAAGGTTTAATTTCTTTTTCAAAATAATCGATAAGATTTTTTAATAAATAATTAACTTTATTTTTATTATTTTTGATAAGTTTATGAGATATTAAGCTTGCAGAAGCCTGACAGTATACACAAGACTTTGTCTGATACCCAACATCTTGTATTATATCTTTCTTAATATTAACTCTCATTTCAATTATATCACCACAAGTTTTATTTTTGTATTTAGATCTATGGGTGTAATCTTTCAATATCTTATTATTAGTCGTGTCAGATGCAATTTTTATTATATCTAAATCCATATTTATTTAATAATATCACTTAAAATTTATAAAAAATAAATTAATTTATGCCTGATTTAAAAAATCCTAAAGTAGCTATTCCAATTGTTTTATTTGCAGGCATACTTTGGTCATTTGGACCATATGTTGTAAGACATATAGATCAACCCGAAACTGTCCCTTGGCAATACTTGTTTGCTAGAGGTATTGTTATTTTTTTATTGCTCAATGTTTACTTATTCTTGGAAGAAGGAATTTCTTTTTATAAAAATTATTTAAAAATTGGGATATCTGGAGTTATAGGCGGTGTTGGTTTAGGAACAGCAATGATAACTTTTATTTGGTCAATTACTAATACGACAGCAGCAGTAACTCTATTATGTTTGGCTGCTATGCCTTTTATAACCGCGTTACTTGGTTTTCTTTTTTTGAAAGAAAAAATATCAATTACAGTATGGATATCAATTTTAGTTGCTGCATTTGGTATAATAGTAATGGGCTACGGTAATACTGAAGAAAATTCTTTAATGGGTCTAATATTTGGATTAGTATCTGCACTAGGTTTTTCAATTTTTTCAGTAAGTCTGAGATGGAGAAAACAAACTCCCAAGTTTACAACAGTTGCTATAGCAGGCTTATTTTGTTTTTTATTTTCAACAGTTATGCTTTTAAATAACGATGCAAATTTCTTATCTTCAAATAAAAATGAAGCGTTATTTGCTACTCATGGAACACTTGTGTGCATGGGCTTAATTCTTTACTCAATTGGATCAAAATATATTCCAGCAGCTGATTTGACTTTATTGTCTTTGACAGAAGTAATAGGAGGAATATTTTGGGTTTGGCTTCCATGGCTTGGAATAAATGAAATTCCTTCAACTAACACAATTATTGGGGGCTTCTTTATTTTTTTAGCTATATTTTATTATAGTATGATAATGCAATCTAATAGAAGATTTATTGGATTAAATTAATTTTACATGGTTCAAAATAATAAGATTGTTAACAGTTGGAATGAATGGGATCCATTAAAACATGTAATTGTTGGAAGAGCAGATGGTACTTGTATTCCAGCGCCCGAACCTGCTTTAGATGCTAAAGTTCCAGAAGACTCTGATATGCGAGGAACTTATGGTCCAAGAACTAAGGACTCTGTTGATAAAGCTAATGAACTATTAGATAACTTTTCAAATTTACTTGAAAAAAAGGGCATAAAAGTTGATAGACCAACACCTTTAGATTTTAATCAACCAACATCAACTCCTGACTGGAAAGCCGAAACTATGTTTGGATGCATGCCTCCTAGAGATGTTTTATTAACTGTGGGAAATGAAATATTAGAAGCTACAATGAGCTACAGGTGCAGATGGTTTGAGTACCTATGTTACAGACCATTATTAAAAGACTATTATAATAAAGATCCAAATATGAGACATGAGTCAGCACCAAAGCCTAGATTAACAGATGCAGACTATAGAAAAGACTATTTATCAGATAAAATTGGTGTAACAAAAAGACTTGAATGGACAGAAAATAAATACTTTGTCACAACTGAGGAAGAGCCATTATTTGATGCCGCAGATATTTTAAGATTTGGAAAGGATTTAGTTGTACAACACGGATTTACAACTAACTTAAAAGGAATTGATTGGATAAAAAGACATTTTAAGGATCATAGAGTTCATGCTGTAAATTTTCCAGGCGATCCTTATCCAATTCATATTGATGCAACCTTTACCCCAATTAAAGAGGGGTTAATTATTAATAACCCACAACGAAGACTTCCAAAAGAACAAAGAAAATTATTTGAAGATAATGGATGGGAAATTATTGATGCTGCACAACCTGCTCATAATACCCCACCACCACTTTGTTACTCTTCAGTATGGCTATCAATGAATGTTTTAGTTCTTGACCCTAAAACTGTATGCGTTGAAAAAAGTGAAAAATATCAAGCTGAACAGTTAGATAAATTAGGTATGGAAGTTATCCCTGTAGAGTTGAGAGATGCATATGCTTTTGGTGGAGGCCTTCATTGTTGTACAGCCGATGTTTATAGAGAAGGTACTTTAAAAGATTATTTTCCAAAACAATAAAATGAACGCAAAAATTAATACAAAACGCAAAAGAGTAAAATTTGCTTCAGATAATGTGACAGGAGCTTGTCCAGAAGTTTTGGATGCAATTATCAAAGCAAATGATGGTATTGCCCCACCGTATGGTAACGATGAAATTTCAGGTGTGTTACAAGAAAAATTTTCTAAAATTTTTGAAAAGGATGTGATTGTTTACCCCACAGCATCAGGAACCGCATCAAATGCTTTAGCGCTTTCTTCTATATCTCCATCATTTGGAAATATTTATTGCCATAAATTTTCTCATATAAATGTTGATGAGTGTGGAGCCCCTGAATTTTACACAGGTGGAGCAAAACTTGTTCCATTGAACGGTAAAGACGGCAAAATAACAGTTGATGAGCTAAATGATAATATTGGAGGGTTTGGAATTGTGCATCACACTCAACCATCTATTGTTAGCATAACTCAAGCAACAGAAACTGGTGAAGTTTATACTTTAGATCAAATTAGAAATATTTCTGAAATCGCACATAAAAAAAAATTAAAAGTACATATGGATGGTGCTAGGTTCGCTAATGCACTTGTTTCACTAGATGTTACTCCTGCAGAAATGACATGGAAATCAGGAATTGACATATTATCTTTTGGAGCGACGAAGAACGGATGTATAGCAGCTGAAGCGATTATTATATTTAATAAAGAATTAGTTGGCAATTTACCTTTTTTGTTAAAAAGATCTGGTCATCTGCTATCTAAAATGCGTTTTGTTTCTGCACAATTAGATGGATATATTTCAAATGATGTTTGGTTAAAAAACGCAAGACACGCAAATTTAATGGCAAAAAAATTAAGTGATGGTTTAGTTTCTAGTAATCAAGTTAAACTTGAATATCCAACAGAAGCAAATGAAGTATTTGTTAAACTCCCAAAAAAGATGGTTGAGCATTTAAATACAGAAGAATATATGATGAGCAATGAGGAATTAGGCGGCAAGACAGTTAGACTTGTTACAGCTTGGAATACTAAAAGTAGTGAAGTAGACGAGTTTTTAAAAACTATATCTAATTAACTAGGATTTTCTTTTAAAAATTTAATATAGTTTATTACTTCATCAAATTTGTCATCAGGAATATTTTTATAAGTAGAATTAAATTTGTTTTTTACACATATTGCTACATGAGCATATGGATTTCTTCCTTTTGGATGATTAGGATGATCGGGAAGTTGACCATCTAAATAATCGCCAGCTTCCTGAATAATTTTCCAGAGTTTACTTGCGTTTTCTTTGTTCATACTACTCTAAACCTGGTTTTATCCCAAAAAGATCTAGTTCTGTGTCTAGTATCCTATAAAATCCTACAACTACTATCCCTAAAAGTTTTTTCATAATACAAAATTAGTAATAAAATTGGATTTTTAAATTTTTTAACATGTGTTCAAAATTCTTAAACCTAACTTAAAGTTTTCAGACCTTACAGGTATTTTTGTCAATTAAACCAAGAATATTTATTTACGTATTTAGATAAAAATTGTTTATATGGTAAATATTTGTTTATCGAGTTATTATAAATAGTTTTTCTAAATTGAGTATTGCTTGCTGTTTTAGAGATTAAATCTCTTCTTTTATAAAATTCCAAACATTTTATATCCCAAGGCAAATCACAGAATTTCATTAATTTTTTTGCCTCATTTTCCGGATCGCTAACAAATTTTTCATATTGTAAATCATAAATAAAATTTGAATGAGTTTTTTCAAAATTTTTAATCATTTGATAATAAATATCATAGTATTTAAAAATATGTTCCAAATTATGTGCCCACGGCAAAGTGAATAAGTTATTTTTTAAAGTAGACATGATAGAGGATATGGCATTTCTTCTACAATTAATGATTTTTGCCTGAGGGAAAATTTCCTTTATTATGTCTATATAAAAGAAATTTTCTAAGCTTTTATCAGTAAACATATAATTACTCTCTTTATGAACTAGTCCTTTTTGTTTGCATATTTCAACTATTTTTGTTTGAAATTGATCTATATCTAAATTTAATGATTGATTTTGATTTATTAGATTTTTTACAACAGTATGTATAATACCTGTCTCTTCTCCAATAGGAATATATTGGCTACCTGATGCAATTATTTTTTCTATTAATGTTGATCCGCATCTTGGAACTCCAATTATAAAAATTGGTTTTATTAAACGATTATCCGTTTTATCATTTTTATTGTGTCGATTTAAAGTAATTAGCTCCTTTCTTTTAGAAAATAAATTGAAAAAATATTCAACCCCTTTTTCAAATTTTTTGTTTTCCGACTCAAAATAATATTGATGTCCCTTTAATAAATGATCAAATTCATTTTTATATTTCTTAGCCTTTAGTTCGTACCTTGACAGTAAAAAATTTCCGTAGGCAATATTCTTTTTTGTGGAGTTATTTTTTTCTATAATTTCATATATTTTATTTTTTAAATTTGGGTGTAAAATTTCTTCATCTAAACTGCTTAAATTGTAAAGATGAGCCAAATTTTCAGGTTCATTTTTTACTGCAATTTGATAAAAACTTTTTGCTTTTTGATATTCTCCTAATTCTTGTAATACTACTCCAAGATTATTATGCGCTTTTGAATAATTGGGTCGGATTTGTATTGCTTTTTCATAACTACTTATTGCTTTTTGATATTCTCCTGATTCTTTCAGTACATTACCAAGATTATTATGTGCTTCTGAATAATTGGGTCGGATTTGAATTGCTTTTTCATAACTACTTACTGCTTTTTGATATTCTCCTAATTTTTTTAATACTATTCCAAGATTATTGTGAGCATCTGCATAATTTGGGTTAATTTGAATTGCTTTTTCATAACTACTTATTGCTTTTTGATATTCTCCTAATTCTTGTAATACTACTCCAAGATTATTATGCGATTCTGAATAATTGGGTCGGATTTGTATTGCTTTTTCATAACTACTTATTGCTTTTTGATATTCTCCTGATTCCTTCATTACATTTCCAAGATTATGGTACGCATCTGCATAATTTGGATTAATTTCAATTGATCTATTAAGTAATTTTTTTGCAATATCAAATTGCTTTGTTTGTGCTGACAAAGTACCTAAAAGAAAATTTGATTGAGGGTCGTTAGGATTTATATTTAATATTTTTTTGTAAAGTTTTTTAGCAACTTGAAGATTATTTTTTCTATGATTTTGAACAGCTAGGGCAAAAGTTTCTTCTACAGTTAGATTTTTTTCATTCATATTAATTCTTTGAATTAGAAATAAACTAACCTAAAACTACGATTCCTAAAAGTTTTTTTACGATTCAAAACAATAGATTCTGAAACGTGAGTCTATTTGATTTATCTCAAAAAGTTTTAGAATTAACTAGATTAATAGAGATTCAACAAATTCCCAATCTATAAGATTATCAACAAATTTATCTAAATATTCAGGTCTTCTATTTCTATAATCAATGTAATAAGAATGTTCCCATACATCACAACCAAGTATTGGTTTTAAGTTATCAATTAAAGGATTAGCAGCATTAGCTGTTTTTGTAACAACTAATTTATCATTATTTAAAGATAACCAACACCAACCTGATCCAAACTGAGTTATACCTGCTTGTTTAAATTGATCTTTAAATTTTTCGACACTTCCAAAATCTTCAACAATTTTTTTCTCAAGTTTTGACGGAATATTTCCACCACCTTTTGGTTTCATGCATTTCCAAAAAAGATTATGGTTCCAATGCTGGCTTGCATTATTAAATATTCCAGCTTTTGAGTTATCTTTTGAGCTTTTAACAATTATATCTTCCAATGACATTTCAGCCATGTCCGTATCTTTTATAAAATTGTTAAGATTTGTTATGTAGGTTTGATGATGTTTTCCATGATGTAATTCTAATGTTTCTTGTGACATTATTGGAGACAAAGCCTCATTAGAATAATCTAGTTTTGGTAATTTAAATGTCATAGTTATTTTTTATAATATTTTCTTGTAAATAAACTTAATTAAGTTGACGCAATTAAATACAAAATTAGTTTTCTAAAGCGTTTTCTTCTCTCATAAGAATAGGTCGACCATCTTGAGCAGTGTTTAATGGTATAATCTTACCATTGTATCTTGCACATAACGTAGGTGCACTTCTCACCTGTTCTCCCAAATTTACCTCTAAATCTGCTATAACTAATTCAACCCCTTTCAATATACTCAATATCTTCATTATTCCTCCGTTTTATGATGATGGCTTAAATATTAAACACAAGCCGTTATTACAATATCTCTTTCCTGTCGATCCAGGACCGTCTTCAAAGACATGTCCGTGATGAGCACCACATTTTGCACAATGGTATTCAATTCTTTTCATGCCAAAGCTGTAATCAACCTTAGTTTTAAAAGCTCCAGGAAGCGCCTCTGTAAATGATGGCCAACCAGTTCCACTATCAAATTTCGAGCTAGACTTAAATAGTTTAGCTCCACAATTTGCACAGTGATAAAAACCTTCTCTTTTCTCGTAATTAAGAGGGCTTGAGAATGGTCGTTCGGTTGCTTCCTCAAACATTATTTTTTTTTGGGCTTCTGTTAAATTTTGATTAATTATTTTTTTGGTTTCAGCTAATGAAATTTTGTATGGAAAAATACTGTATAATAATGATCCAAATATAGATAATTTTATAAATTTTCTTTTGTTCATAACTTTCTTAATAGATCAATATTACTTTATTTGAATGAGATATTTTGACAGCTTCGATTTTAAATTGGTAGCTCCATAATTAATGAAGCTACCAGTAAGATTATTGTCCAGGCACTTTATAGCCACTTGATACTTTTGTTGCATGATTTGCAATTTCATTCAGTGGTGTTTCTTCACAAATAGCGATATTTTTAAGTGCACCACTTCCTTCAGTAGCCATTTTTATAGCTGCCATTTGCTCAAATGTACCATGAGTTTCAACTATAAAGTCATAGGGTCCTCTTAAATATGTGTAAGATTTCATTTCAGCGCCAACACTTTCAGAACACTTTCTAGCAACCTCTGATCTATCTGATCCAGGATCTTTTAAAAAGCCTGCGAATGCTTTCTCAGTAAAATTTCCCATTAAAAAAAATTTAGCCATAGATACCTCCTTTAAATGTATTATAGCACATAAAATAATTTTTTTTAATATTTTATTGATTTATAAAAAATTTATTCTCTTCCAATTCGTAATAATTGTGGTGGTTCAAATACTCCACTTTGTATTTCACTGTTTGAAATATTTATCATGGATTTGGCAACTATTTCTGCATTTATCGATTTATATTTTTTTAAATCTCCAACTAAAATTGGCGATATACATTTCATGGCGAAAATACCTATTTTTTCTCCCAATCTTTCCTCTATTCTTTTTCCAATTAAAAATGATGGTCTAATTACAATAAATTTTTTAAAGTTTAGTTTTCTTAATTCTTCTTCAGCCATACCTTTATTTTTTAAATACAAATTTGATTTTTTTGAACTGGCACCCAATGAAGAAATATAAGTAAAATTTTGTACATTATTATCGCTACAAATTTTCCCAATTGTTACAGGTAAATTATACTCGGTGTTTATATAATCTTGTTTGTTAGGTGTTTTTTTTCTTGTAGTCCCAATACAAAAAAAACAATCATCGCCTTTTATTTCTGACTTAATATTTTCTAATTTTGTAAAATCTGTTTCAACAACTTCTATTTTAGGATCAATTTTTGAAGTAGAAAATCTTACAAAAACCTTAATTTTTTTATATTTTTGATCATTAGCTAACAGTTTAAGTAATATTCCACCAATTAATCCAGTTGAGCCGAATATTAATGCTGTTTTCATAATTTTGAACTTACACTAAATTTTCTTAAATTCGTTCAAATTATTTGGTTCATCTATAGGTTCAGTTGAAGGATTAAGTTCTATACCGGCTGGAGTAATCGTTTGAGGCATAGGTGCAAATTGTGAATCTGGGTTATCTCCAGATTCTCTAATTTGCATTCTATATATTCCAAATAAACCAATAAATGAATGAAATATAATTAAGAAAATAAAAAATCCATTTTCTCCTAAAAATTCCATAAATAATGAGCACATAAAAGGACCGCAAATTGCACCAAGACCAAAAACAAATTGTAATCCTGCTCCTGCTGCTACAAATTTTTCTTTTGGTATAAAATCATTTGTGTGTGCAAAAATTAATGCAAACATTGGTAGACTACAAAAAGAAAAACACATTATACAGATATAAAAAAATATTTTCGATGTAGCTAAACCTTCAGGCATATACATTTGACCCGAGGAAATAATTGCCAAAAAACAAAATAAAGCTGCTCCAAATGTTGTATAAATAATTACAATTCTTCTATCTAAAACATCTGATAATTTTCCTATTGGCCATTGAGATATAGCTCCAGATATAGCAAATAAAAAGGTTACTATTGATACTTCTAAAATACTAAAATTCATCGATGTAGCATAAACTGCAATCAATGAGAAAACAGCTGAATGTGATATTCCAATTAAAAAAGAACTTACAACACCAAATGGTGATGACTTATAAACTTCCTTTAGCTTCATACCTGATATTTTTTTAAAGTTTGGAGCCTTTCTTTTCGTTAATAATATTGGAACAAGAGACAATGACATAAATAAAGATATCAGTATAAAAGGTTGAAAGTTTTCTGGTTTACTAAAGTTTATGAAAAACATTCCAATCGCCATAGAGGCATACATAACAATCATGTAGATTGATAAAACACTACCCCTATTCTTATTTGTAGATCTATCGTTTAACCAGCTTTCAGCAATTGTATAAAGACAAACCATGCTAAATCCAGAAATCATTCTAAGCACAAACCACGAAATAGGATTTACAAAAATAGAGTGTAATAAGACCACAATTGAAGTGACAGAAGCAAAAGCTGCGAATACTCTAATATGTCCAACTCTATGAATTAATGATTGTATAATTTTTGCTCCAATAAAATATCCAACAAAATATCCAGAAAATAAAAAACCTGTCGATGATAGACCAAAATTTTCTTTAACTGCTCTGACACCTAAAAGAGTACCTTGAAAACCATGAGCTAGCATTATAAATGCCATACCCATAAAGAGAGCCCAAGAGTTTTTTATAATTTTGTTCATAAAATTAGCGGTGTTTATGGGCGATCTAATTTTAAATCAAGACAAATTTGTGACAAAAAGAAAAATAATTTACTTAGAAGAAGATTTTAATTTTAGATAAGAGTGAACAGCTATAGTGAATATAATTACAAGTCCACCAACTATTGTCTCTAGACTAGGCTGCTCTTTGATGACTAACCAAACCCAAATGGGTCCCAAAATGGTCTCAAGAAGAAAAAACAGATTCACTTCCTCGGCAGGTATAAATCTTGGAGCTATCGTCACCAAAACGAACGGTATTGCTACACACAAAATACACATTAAAGGTATATAAATCAGGTCTTTTTCAACTAACTCATAACTTTCAACGAAAAAGAGAGCAAATAGAGCTACTGTAAGCTTACCAACAACAGCTGAAGGCAACAAATCTCTATCTTTTGCCGACCGGATTATTACTGCGTTGGTGGCGAGTCCAAAAGCTGTTGTTATACCCATAAGATCACCAAATAAGTTACCCATCTCTAGAGAGTCGTAGAATATATATATTACAGCTACTAAAGTAATAGCTATAGCTATCCAAGTCTTCTTATCGGGAACCTCTTTTAAAAATATTGCACCAAGGATTGCCGAAAGCATGGGTGCCATTGCAATCATTATTAATGTATTTGCTACATTTGTATTTTGGATTGAAATTATAAATGTGATGTTACAAATCGAAAAACTTATAATATAAAAAATACCAGCATAACCAACATTCAAAAATGCTTTAATAAAGTTTTTTTTATAAAATATAAGAAGTCCAATTAATACAGTTACAAATGGTATCGCACCTCTATAAAATAATAATCCCCAAGTATCTATAGAAGATAATCTAATAAATAGTGAATCTGGTGTGATAAACATTACAGCTATAAATGCAAGGGAAGAACCTTTTTGCTGATTTGACAAATTTTTCAACTATAAACCTTTCCAAAAAGTTTTAGCCAAGTTTATCTGAGATAAATCAAAGTATGTTTTTATACCCGTTGGTGATGTTACATTTATATCTCCATTTAACTTTCCATCAATAAAGTCTATTCCCGCAAAGTAAATTCCATCTTTTTTAATTTTTTTTGCAATTATATTTGAAACTTTTAGCTCTTTATTACTTAAAAATGCGATTTTAGGTTTTGCACCTTTGCTCATATTGCTTAATATTGATCCTGATTTTGGAACTCTAGATATAGCTCCGCAAACTTTACCATTTATAATAAAAACTCTTTTATCTCCAAACTTAATTTTATTTAAAAATTTTTGACACATAATGTGACCGTGTTTTTTCAATATTTGTTTTATTTTAAGTAAATTAAGCTTCCCTGAAATAA
>CACMZL010000005.1 GCA_902618205.1 uncultured Pelagibacteraceae bacterium
GCTAATTGGATCTTTCGGTCATGCTAATGCTGCCAAAAGACTTCATGCAGCTATAGCAGATTGGACTGGTGGGATAATTACATGTGAAGTTGCAGTTGCAATACTTGAAAGAGAAATGGGATACAAAATTAAACAAACAGTATTCCCATCTGGAACTGGATTATGGGAAGCAATCGCTGCAGGTGAGTTAGACTTCGCTTGTGAAAGTTGGCCAAGTTATGCTGAGGCTGACTCTGTAATGTTAAAAGAGGACTTAATATACGAAGGTAAAGTCGTTGGAACATACAATGGTGATGGAAGTGTAGATCTTTTAGGGACGTCTGGAATAATTGGTTTATCTGATTATTGGATACCTAGATATGCTGCAGAGGAACTTGGTATTAAAACTTGGCGAGACTTAAATAAACACAAAGCAAAATTTGCAACTATTGAAAGTGGTAAGAGAGGTAGACTAATTGGATGTCCAGTTGCAGGTTGGAACTGTCATGACCAAAAAAGACTTGATCTTTTAGGAATAGACTTCCAAGCTGATGAACTTGGAACAGAAGCTGCTGCTATCGCAGAAGCAAAAGCTGCTTACATGCGAAAAGAACCATTCCTTCTTTATCTATGGTCTCCACATTGGTTCTTTGGAGAGTTTGATATGGTTGGAGTGCAACTACCTGAACATAAGGTTTGTGATCCAGATACTTTTACTGAGGCAGGAAACTGGAAAGATTGTGGAACAAAAGGATGGCCAGCAACTGGTTGGGCTAAAGATTACACGATGAACTACGGAAACCCAGCTACTTTTGCAAGTGCAGAACATGCTGATGCTAAGAAGTTCTTTGAAAAAATGTCTTTACAAAATATTGACCAAGCTAAAATGTTAGTTGAAGTTGATATTAAGAAAAGAGATGTAAAAGAAGTTGTTAATGAGTGGTTAGACAATAATCCAGATAAATGGAAAAGTTGGCTTCCATAATAACTTTAAAATAAATTAGATAAAAGGGCTTTGATATTTTCAAAGCCCTTTTTTTTATTTCTTAAGATAATTTAATCTACCCACAATTTCATCTCTATCCATGTAATAACCTTGTAGATGTCTGTGTCCAGAATTAGGATCAAATTCTGTTCTTCCGTGAAGTACTCTTCTATTATTGAATGTATATATATCTCCAGGTCTTAGTCTAAATTTTATTTGAAATTTGTCATCGTGTAAAAGTTTTCCAAATTTATGATGAGATTTATAGACTTTATCCATTTGATCTGGATGACAATCTAAAGCGTCCATGGTTGCAGTGCTAAATCTAACATCATTATAATCACCATCTTTTGTTAAACTTATTGCTGTGCCATAAAAGCTTCTATGAGCTTCTTGCGTGTAATCTTTGTCTCTAAACTTTAAAGGAATCTTTGTAAGTGTATCAAACGTATCACTGTCGTTATTCTTTAAATATTCTGCAACAGCGAATGCGTCTACTGCTGATGAGTCACCACCTTTTGCTGAATTAACTAAACAATGTAAAAATTGATACCCAGGAGGATTTTCAAACCATGGTAAATCCATATGATTTTGAAGTGCATGAGCTGTATAAGCTGAGTTATTAGGTTTTGGTATATTTATAACTTCAAAAGGTGTTTTAAAAAATGTCTCTCTTGTGTGACTAATTCTATTTAAAACAGGGAACGCTGAATTTTTTTCTACTGGAGCATTATAAACTATTGCTATTCCTTTATAGTGAAGAAGCTCTAACCATTTAACTAATCCCTCTTCAGAAGATATAATTTCATTGTGATCTATATATATACTATCAATATTTTTTTCTAAACTGCCATCCCATAATTGATAAGGTGATTTGTATTCTTCGTTATTTTTTATTGTGTAGCAATTTTCCCTAAGCCAATTAATATCATAATGGCTTACGTGATTTCCCTCACTCCACTCTATTTCTAATTTACCATCACTATTAAGATTATATTTTTTGGGTTTATATTTTCTGACACATCTAAAATATTAAACATTCGATGCCTAGAATCTTTATCATGTGCTGTTGGACAATTATCTCTCAGCCACATATAATTAAATTTACTTTCTTTCCCGTCATCCCAAATTACTTGGAGATAAGTCCCATTTTTTGAGATTTTTGTAATTGAGTGCATAAATAATGATTATATAAAATAATTCACATTTCAATTCAATTAATAGTTGACTTAATATTTTTTGAGAGATTTATTAGCGTTAAGTTATTTGTTAAGATAACAACTAAGTTTGTTCGAATGTCTAAAATTGAAATAAATAATGTATTTAAAATATTTGGTCCAAAACCATCTAGTGTGTTGCAGATGGTTAAAGATGGTTCAAGTAAAGAAGAAATTTTAGAAAAAACAGGTCATACAGTTGGATTAGACAATGTAACTCTAAAAATTAATGAGGGTGAAACATTTGTTTGTATGGGTTTATCGGGTTCAGGTAAATCAACTCTCATAAGACATTTAAATAGATTAATAGATCCAACTGATGGTGAAATCCTAATTGAAGGAACTAATGTAATGAGCCTTAAAAAGGAAGAATTAATTGATTTTAGACGACATAAAATGAGTATGGTTTTTCAAAGGTTCGGATTGTTTCCTCACAAAACAGTATTGCAAAATGTTGGGTATGGACTTGAAATGCAAGGTATAGAACTTGAAAAAAGAAACAGTGTATCTATGGAAAAAATTGAATCTGTTGGATTAACAGGTTTTGAAAATCAATTTCCAAATCAGTTATCTGGAGGTATGCAACAAAGAGTTGGACTAGCAAGAGCATTGGCAACTGATACAGATATAATGTTAATGGATGAAGCTTTTTCAGCTTTAGATCCTTTAATTAGAAGTGATATGCAAAAACAGTTACTAGCTCTTCAATCGGAACTAAAAAAAACTATTGTATTTATTACTCATGACTTAGATGAGTCATTAAAGCTTGGTGATCACATTGGAATTCTTAATGCAGGCAAGCTTGTTCAAGTTGGAACCCCTGTAGATATTATTATGAATCCAGCTGATGATTATGTTGAAGCTTTTGTTAAAGATGTAAATAGAGCAAAAGTGATTAAAGCTAAAATTATAATGAAATCAATAAATGAAACAACTAATGAAGAAAAAAATAATCTTATTAAAATACATGAAGACCAGTTTATTGAGGAGTTTTTGCCACAAGTTGTTTGTAATAATGCCAATTGCGAGGTAGTTGATAAACAAGGAAATGTTAAAGGATATATCACTAATAAAGAGCTACAACACTCTTTGAGTAAATCTTAAAATTATGAGTATAGATTTAAAAAACAAAAGAATAGTTATATCTGCTGGAGGTTCAGGGATAGGCTGGAGTTCGGCAAAAATATTTTTAGAGAAAGGTGCAACAGTATATCTTTGTGATATCAATTCCACTTTTCTTAACAAATGCAAAAAGCATAAACTCAATAATAAAAAATTATTTGTTTTTCAATGTGATGCCTCAGACGAGAACCAGGTAAAGAATTTTTTTACCAAAGTATTAAAAAAAACAAAAAAAATTGATGCTCTAATTAATAATGTTGGAATTGCAGGACCAACTGGAACACTCGAAAAATTAAAAAGTAAAGATTGGGAAAATACTTTAAAGGTGAATGTTATAAGCCATTTTTATTTTTCAAAGTATTCAATTCCAATGCTTAAAAAAAATAAAGGCGGAGCAATAATAAATTTATCATCAACCGCAGGTATATTTGGATTTCCATTAAGATCTCCTTACTGTGCAAGTAAGTGGGCAGTTGTTGGAATAACCAAAACATTGGCAATGGAACTTGGAAAATTTAAAATTAGAGTAAATGCTATTTGTCCAGGAACAATTAAAGGGGATAGAATGGGAAGAGTCATAAGAGATAAATCTAAATTTTTAAATGTTTCAAAAAAATTAATAGAAAAGGAATTTGTTTCAATGACATCAATGAATACTTGGGTATACGAAGAAGACATTGGAAAAATTTGTAGCTTTATAATTTCTAATGATGCTCCAAGAATATCTGGGCAAGTAATTGCCGTAGATGGCAATACTTTGAGAATGCACTAACAACTAAACTTTAATATTTTTTTCATTTATTTCCATAAATGGGAAATGAGACTCTTTAAAATGTATATTTTCTGCTTTTTTTAAAAAACTGATATCATCCAGTAAACCTGCATATAAATAGTATTTCTTGTACTTTTCAACATAAGTCAAAATTGGTGCTGCGCACTTTCCACAAAAATGTTTTTTTATTTTATTACCACTGCCACCTTCGTGTTCATAAATTTTCAATTTCGATTTATCTATATCTATTGCTCCGTCTCTAAGCAGTATTATTGTCATCATTCCCCCTATTTTTTTTCTACAATCAATGCAATGACAATTGAAAACTAAAGGAACTTCATCAAGCTTAACGTTAAAAGTTATATCTCCACAGATACATCCGCCAGTTTTATTTATAAAAATTTTTTCTTTCATCAATTTCTAATTTTATTCTCATATTTTTTTCTAATTTTTAAGACATCAACTAAATATTGATCCCTAATATTTGAAAGCATATTAATTGATTTACCTTTGGCTTGTTTTTTTGTGCCTGATATAAGTTTATCAGATAATTTATTTGTTAATTTTGGAGCTTTTAATTTTGTCCAAGGTAATTTTAAAGCTGGACCAAATTGTTTTAACATATGTTTCATTCCTTCATTACCTCCTGCAAGATGAAATGTTAAAAAGGTGCCCATTATTGAGTACCTAAGACCTGGTCCATCTTCTATTGCACGATCTAATTCTTGAGTGGTTGCATAATTTTCGTTAATTATATGCAAACCTTCTCTCCACAATGCTTCTTGGAGTCTATCTGATAGATAGCCTGGTAATTCTTTTTTAAGCATAATTGGCTTCATTGAGATTGATTTGTAATATTTATTTGCATCTAAAAGAAACTTTTTTGTGGTTTTTTTTCCAGGAACTATTTCAACTGCTGGCAATAAATATGCTGGGTTAAATGGATGTCCAATTATACCTCTTTGTGGATTTTTACTCTTAGAAAAAATTTTAGAGGGTAAAAGTCCTGAAGAGCTTGAGGAAATAATTACATTTGATTTAACATATTTTGAGATTTTTTTTATCAAATCCGTTTTAACTTTATAATTTTCTAATACACTTTCTTGAACAAAATCTACATTTACAAGAGCTTTTTCAAGAGAATTAAAAAATTTTAAATTTTTAATTAAAATCTTTTTTCCAAAAAGTTTTTTTATACTTTTTGAAGTTCTTCTTATCTCTTTTAAAACATAACTTTTAAGATTTTTATTTTGATCATATGCATGAACGATTTTATTGTGTGCTAAATTTCTTATTATCCATCCAGTCCCTATGACACCAGTTCCAACAATTCCCACAGTTTTAATTTTTGACATTACTTGTGTTTTACAAGTTTTAATTTTTCTCTTGTTTCTGAAGGTGACATAATTTCTACACCAAGATCTGTAACTATTCTCATAGCTTTCTCAACTAATTGAGGATTTGTTGCCAATTTACCTTTGGATAAATATAAATTATCCTCTAATCCAACTCTTGGGTTACCTCCCATTACTACAGTTTGAGCAACATATGGCATTTCATTTTTAGATATTGCAAAACCTGACCATATACCTTCTTTGGGCATTATATCTTTCATTGCTTGCATAGCTAAAGGTGTCGCGGGCGCTCCCCACGGAATTCCTAAACACATTTGAAAAAGAGGTGGATCACTTAACAATCCCTCTTTATATAATTGAGCTCCAAACCACATATTTCCCAAATCAAAAGCTTCTATTTCAGGTTTAACTTTTATTTCCTTAAGCTTTTTTGCTGCTTTTCTTAAATCGTTAGGTGTATTAACTGTAATAACAGAACTGTCTCCAAAATTTAATGTACCACAATCAAGTGTACATATTTCTGGAAGAAATTGTTCGGCATTCGCAATTCTCTCCATTACATTTGCCATGTCTGTCATCGGACCAAATTCTAAAGGGTTCTTGCCTTGGCCTATATCCAAATCACCACCCATTCCTGTTGTAAGATTAAGAATTACATCAGTTTCAGATGATCTTACTCTATCAACTACTTCTTTATAAAGCTCGAGTCTTCTACTTGGAGTTCCATCTTCCTCTCTAACATGAATATGAGCAATAGCAGCACCAGCTTTCGCAGACTCTATTGCTGCTTTTGCAATTTGTTCTGGAGTTTTGGGCAAATCAGGATGTTTGCTTGCTGTATCACCAGATCCTGTAACTGCGCATGAGATGAAGACTTTATTGTTCATTTTTATTTATAGAAAAATATAATATCATATCATTAATAATTATAGGAAATAAAATTAAATGGACTTAAATAAACTAAGAGTAAGACGTAGTTTTATATTTACCCCAGGTCTTCAACCAGAAATGTTTCCAAAAGCCTTAGCTTCAGGTGCTGATATGGTTTGTATTGAATTAGAAGATGGAATAGCCATGAAAGATAAGGATGAAGCAAGAAAAAATACTATTGATGCATTAAAGTCACTAGAAGTAAAAAATGATGTTGAATTAGTTGTTAGATTAAATTGTCAAAGAACCAAACATGGACTTCTAGACTTAGAAGCTATTGCTTCAAATAAACTAAAAGTTAAAGCTATCATGTTACCTAAAGTTAAAACGCCTGACGAAATTACATTTATTGATGACATGCTTACTGATTGTGGTTTAGATACTGATCTTCATGTTATAATGGAAACTAATCAAGCTCTTGAAAGTATTTATGATATTGCACATTCTAGCGATAGAATAGTTGCTCTATATTTCGGAGGCGAGGATATGGCAGCAGAATTGAGAGTGGAAAACAAATTAGAGAATTTAGTTTATGCAAGATCAAGATTAGTTCATGCTGGTGCAAGTAAAGGAGTTGATGTTATTGATGTTCCGTATTTAAATCTTGAAAATATGGAAGGGATGAAAAAAGAAGCGCAGTTTGTTAAAAACTTAGGTTTTACTGGAAAAGGATCTATTCATCCAAAACAAATAAGTATTTTAAATGAAATTTTTACTCCATCAGAAGAAGAAATAAGTAAAGCTAAAAGAATTATGGATCAATTTAAAAAAGCTAATACAGGTTTAGTTGTAATTGATGGTAAATTAATAGAAAGACCAGTTTTACGAGAGATGCAAAGAAAATTGTTAGTAGCAAATAAAATAAATAAAAGCTGATAAAATGTCATTTCATTTGGCTTCGAGAAAAATAATTAAAGATTGGACAGATTATAATGAGCATATGAACATGGCTTATTATGTTTTAATTTTTGATGAAGCTTGGGAGACGATGCTTAATAAATTTGAAATGGGTGGAGCTAAAGCACAAATTAATAAAAGAAGCACTATGGTGGTTGAAACAAGAACAACTTATAACAACGAAGTTAAAGAGAATGAAGAAGTAGATGTTTATTGCACTTTTTTTGATCATGATAAAAAAAGATTACATTTAAAATGTGAAATGATTGAAAAAAAAACAAAAAAACTTGCTGCAACAACAGAAAGTCTCTCTCTTTATATTGATCTAGATAAACGAAAAGTTACAGAATTTGAAGAAGATAAAATAAAAATTATGGATGATTTTATTAATGATAATAAAAATAATTTTAAAACTGATAATCTTGTACTTGCAGGTAAATTAAAAAAATAAATGCAAATTGTAGAAGAAATTATTTATAATTTTGAAAATAATAAATCTTTATATATAGGTGAAAATATAACAATAGCAGATCACATGATTCAATCTGCAATGCTTGCGGAAAAGGCAAAATGTGACGATGATCTAATATGTTCTTGTTTACTTCATGATTATGGACATTTTGTTATCGATGATCCAGATAAATTAGTAGAAAATAATAAAGATGGTGAACATGAGGTAATTGGATACAAATTTCTAAAAAAATATTTTAGCAATAAAGTTGTAAACCCAATTAAATATCATGTTTTAGCGAAGCGATATTTGGCAAGAGACAAAAGGTATTATAACAAATTGTCTAAAGCATCGAAGATTAGTCTAAAACTTCAAGGGGGAGTTTTAAATGATAAAGAGTGTGAAGATTTTGAAAACAAAGATTATTTCAAAAGTTCCATACTTCTCAGAAAATTTGATGAAGGATCAAAAAAAGTTGGTATTAAAATGAAAAATATTAATCAATACAAAGAATTATTAAAATTAAAATTAAAATGAATTTTGATTATATAATAATCGGTGCTGGCACAGCAGGCTGTGTTCTTGCAAATAGACTAAGCGAAAATGGTAAATTTAAAGTTGCTTTATTTGAAGCGGGTAGATCTAGTGATATTTGGAAGGTTAATATGCCTTTGGCAATTTTGTATGCAATGCATGATCCAAAATATAATTATAAATATTATTCGGAACCAGAACCTAATTTAAATAATAGGAGATTATTTTGCCCAAGAGGAAAAATGATAGGTGGTTGTTCTGCACATAATGGGATGGTTTACGTTCGAGGAAACAAAAATGATTATGAAAGATGGGCTTCATTTGGTCTAAAATCATGGTCTTATGAAAATGTTTTACCATTTTTTAAAAAAATTGAGACATGGTCTGAAGGAGAGAATAAATTCAGAGGTGGGAAAGGAATTTTACCAGTAAATCAATCCAAAAACAAAAATCCATTGTTTAGGGCTTTTATTAATGCCTCTGTCGAAGCAGGATATAAAAAAAATGATGACATGAACGGAGAAGATCAAGAGGGATTTGGAATGTATGATATTACAATTCATAAAGGACAAAGAGCTAGCGCTTCTAAATATTATCTAGAGCCCGCAAAAAAAAGAAAAAATTTAAAAGTTTTTACCAATTCTTTTGCTGAAAGAATTATTTTTGAAGGAAAAAAAGCAGTTGGAATAGAGGTAAATATTAAAAATAAAGTTAAAAAGGTTTATGCTACCAAAGAAATTGTTTTGAGTGGCGGTTCAATCAATTCACCACAACTATTAATGTTATCAGGTGTAGGACCTGAAAAAGATTTAAAAGATAAAGGAATTAATGTTGTACACTCTTTAGAGGGAGTGGGTCAAAATTTACAAGATCATTTAGAAACCTACATTCAGCAAGAATGTAAGACTAAAGATACACTTTATTCTTATGTTAATAAAATAAATATGCTTAAAATTGGTATTCAATGGTTTCTTTCAAAAAGTGGTCCATGTTCTACTTCATTTTTAGAAGCAGGTGGTTTCTGCAAATCTTCAGAAGACAAAAGCTATCCAAATATTCAATTTCATTTTTTTCCAGCATTTGTAATCGATCATGGATTAGTTGATCCTGACAGACATGGTTATCAATTACACGCAAGTTTGAATCAACCTAAAAGTAGAGGACATATTAAATTAAATAGTTCAAATCCATATGATTACCCTAAAATTCAATTTAATTATTTAGAAGATGAATATGATTTAAAAGAAACAATTAAGTGTGTTCGTGTAGCTAGGAAAATTTTAAGTCAAGATTCAATGAAACCATACGCTGGAAAAGAAATAGGACCAGGTGAAAGTGCAGCTGATGATGAACAAATTACAGAGTATATTAGATCAAAAGCCGAAACGGCTTATCATCCATCCTGTACATTAAAAATGGGTGTGGACAAAATGGCAGTGGTTGACGAAAAATTGAAAGTTCATGGTTTGGAAAATTTAAGAGTTGCAGATGCTTCTGTTATGCCGGAGATTACAAGTGGTAATTTAAATGCACCAACTTTAATGATAGGTGAAAGAGCAGCTGATTTTATCCTTAATTAGTCTCGAGATATTCTTTATATCTATCTAAACTTTCTTTAGGCCAAGCAATTTTTGGATCATACATTTCATCATAGCAAATATTTTTGTCTGCAATATCTATCCATGGATCCTTATCTTTTACAAATATATGTGCTTGGGGTGGAAAGTCTTTCGGTTTCAAAAGAGTCTTTGTTCTAACTGTTAATCTTCTAATTGCAAATTCATAATCGGCATAAATATAAACCCCACATTTTTTACAAAAGTAATGAGTACATTTTTTCCCACTACCTGCAATCAATTCAGCTTTTAAAAGTTCACCACTAATTTTTAAAGAATCTTCAAAAATGCTAGTATTCATTACATAAGATGATCCAGTTAATTTTTTACAATCTAAACAATGGCAGACCTGAGTAAAAAGAGGTTTACTATTTATTGAATACTTTACACTCCCACAAATACATCCACCATAAATTGGTTCAAAATCACTCATTTCTTTAAGAGTATCTTATTAATTATGAAGGTTAAAGTTTTTTTGATATAGGTGCGATATGCAAACAAACAATAATACAAGGGGTATTTTTTTTATTATGACTGGAATGGCCTTTTTTTCCATTCAAGACTCATTAATAAAGTTCATTTTTGAAGATATTGCATTATTTGAGTTATATTTGGGAAGAACTTTAATACAAGCGACTATTCTTATATCTTTTTTTTTAATAACAAAAAAAAAAATTACTCTTAAAACACATTATCCTTTTTTAACTTTAGTTAGGGTTGTTTGTTTTTTTTTTGGATTTGCTTTTTTTTATATTTCTTTAACCTTTATGTCTTTAGCGATGGTTAGTGCTTTGTTTTTCTCATGTCCTTTCTTTATGTCTATGTTTGCTAAATTTTTTTTAAAAGAACAAATTGGAATTAGAAGATGGAGTGCAATTGTTGTAGGTTTTATAGGAGTATTAATTGTTCTTAATCCAACACTTGAGGAATTTAATTTTTTCAAATTAGCACCCGTCGGATGTGCACTTTGTTATGCTTGCTCGATGACAATTACAAAATATACTTCTGATAAAGATAATATTTATACTCAAATGACTTTGCTTTATATTTTTGCGGTTATTGTAAGTTTAATTATTTATTTAGTTAGTGGAGATGGAAAATTTAATAATTTTTCTGATCCTACTTTACAGTTTATCGTGAGAGAATGGTTTACTAACCCTTCGGCATCATGGCCTTATGTTTTTGTAATGGGAGTGGTTGCTTCTATATCTTTCTTTTGTGTCTTTTCAGCTTATAGTATTGCTTCACCGTCAATTGTATCTTTGTTTGAATACTCTTATATAATTTTTGCGATGATTGCAGGATACATATTATTTAAAACAATACCTGAGCCAAGAACGTTTCTTGGAGCAGCTATTATTATTTCTGCAGGAGTGTATATTTACTTTAGGGAAAAAGTGAGAGGTCAAATGATTGCGACAGACACTCCAAACAGATAATTGTTAAAATTATAAGTATTTGTTCGAAAATTGAGATAATTTTCTCATTGAAATAATAATTTAATAGGATTTAATTTTGATTATATAAATTGTTAACAATTAGAGGATAATATGGCAGAAACAAAGAAAAATAACTTAGGAATTATAATTATTGGAGCAATCATTGTGATTGCTGCGATTTTTTATTTTGCGCAACAGCAAACTAAAGTTGGAGAAAAACAAGATATAAAGATTGGAATAATCTTAGGATTTACTGGACCGATTGAATCTTTAACACCTGCAATGGCTGCTTCAGCAGAACTTGCTTTTAAAGAAGCTTCTGATTCAGGGTCCCTGTTAAACGGGTCAACTATCACAACACAAAGAGCAGACTCGACATGCGTTGATTCAGCTGCTGCAGTTACAGCAGCAGAAGGGCTTGTTTCAGGTGGAGTAAATGCAATTATGGGAGCAGACTGTTCAGGAGTAACCGGAGCAATAGCTAAAAATGTTGCAGTTCCAAATGGAGTAGTAATGATATCGCCTTCTGCAACATCACCAGGATTAACAGACCTTGCTGATAATGGTTTCTTTTTTAGAACTGCACCATCTGATGCCAGAGGAGGACAAGTACTTGCAGACATTACTAAAGACAGAGGAGTTAAAAGTATTGCAATAACTTATACTAATAATGATTATGGTAAAGGTTTAGCCGATGTATATGAAGGTGCCGTCAAAGCTCATGGAATTAATGTAACTGTGGTTACTTCACATGAAGAAGGTAAAGCAGATTATGGTGCAGAGGTAGCAACACTAGCAGCTGCTGGTGGTGATGCAGTTGCAGTATTAGGTTACCTTGATCAAGGTGGTGGAATGATTATACAAGGATCATTAGACTCCGGTGCTTTTGATATATTTGTTTTATCAGATGGAATGATTGGTGACTCGCTAACTGATAGATTTGGAGATAGTCTAAACAAATCATTTGGTTCATTACCTGGATCAATGGGTAAGGGAGCTGGATTGTTTGGAGAAGTTGCTAAAGCAGCAGGAATTGACTCTTCAGGACCATATACAGGTGAATCATATGATGCTGCAGCGCTTATGACATTAGCAATGCAAGCAGGAGGTTCAGCAGATAGATCTGTAATCCAAAGCAACATAATGAGCGTAGCAAATTCACCTGGAGTTAAAATTTTTCCGGGAGAATTAAAAAAGGCTTTAGATTTGCTTGCTGAGGGTAAAGAAATAAATTATGAAGGTGCTACCGCAGTTGAGCTAACTGATGTTGGTGAAGCTTTTGGATCTTTTTTAGAGAAAGAAATAAAAGGCGGAAAATTTCAAAATAAAGCTCAAAGATAACTAAAATCTTAAAACCCCAGTTCGACTAAATTGCTGGGGTTTTAAAAAAGATATTTGTCGGATAAATAAAAAATTAATCCTATTACTATACCTAGAAGAATATAATACATTTTATTGTTTGATTATTTTTTCTGGTATTATTCCTTGAGGCCTATATCTCATGATCAAAAGTAATCCTATTCCTATTAGTAAAAATCTAAAATATGGAGCACTTTCAACTAGATGTGATCTTATCATGTTAGTCTCTGGAAGATGAGCGGTAAACAAATCAATTAAAAATAAAGATATTGGTGCTGCTTCCACCCACAAAAACCAGACGACAAATCCACCAAGAATAGCGCCAAAGTTATTACCTGTTCCACCAACAATAACCATTACCCATATTACAAAAGTATAACGCATTGGTCTGTAGCTTCCTGGAGTAAAAAGACCATCATTTGTGACCATCATTGCACCTGCCAAACCTACTATTGCTGAACCTAAGATAAATATAAATAAGTGCTCTTTAACTATATTCTTTCCCATTGCGCTTGCTGCCTCTTCGTTATCTCTAATAGCTCTCATTTTTCTCCCCCATGGAGAATATAAGGCTTTTTGAGTAACAATTAGTAAGATAATAACTACAGATAAAAACAAACTAGTGAAACATAGTTTTACAAAAATTGAGGATGCATCAATAATTAGTTGATTTAGAATAATTTTTTTCTGAGCAATAGTATTTATTAACTCTAGTTTATTTGAGTAGATTTTTTCAATAAAATCCCTGAACCATTGAGTTTTTTGTAATTCAACTTCGTATGGAGCTGGTCTTTTTAGACCGATAACATTTTTTACACCTCTAGCCAACCATTCTTCATGTTTAATAATTGATACAATTATCTCTGCAATAAGAAGTGTTGCAATAGCAAGATAGTCCGCTCTTAATCCTAAAGCAATTTTTCCAACAATAAACGCAAGTGCACCTGCAAGAAAAGCTCCTATAATCCATGACATTAACACAGGCAACCCCATTCCTCCCAAAAATCCTGACACAGCGGGATCTACAGACTCTATAGCCTCTATTCCTGGCGTTGCAGTAACTCTAATTAAAATAACTCCAGCTATAATTAGAAAAGCTATGGAATAATTTCTTATTAATGATTTCCCAAACCTTTTTAAAATAAATCTAGTTATAAATACAATTGCTACAATTATCCAAATACTACCTAAAATATTTAATCCACCAACCTGCCATGCTTTTTTAACAGGATCGACGGAGACAAGTACTACCGCTAACCCACCTAAGGCGGTATAACCCATTATACCAAAGTTAATTAAACCAGCGTATCCCCACTGAATATTTGCTCCTATTGTCATTACTGCTGAGATCAAACAATAATTTAAGATTGTAAGGGCAATTGACCAAGATTGGAAGAGACCAACACAAATGATTAATAATAACATTATTATATATGCATAAATTACGTTTTCATAATTTCTCATATAGTTTTCCCTTTGAAAATACCAGACGGTCTTATTAATAAAACAATTACCAATATTGAAAATGATACTACAAATTTATAGTCTGTAGAAAGAAGCTGCATAAGAGAGTTTGGTTCCAAGCTTGAAGGTAACAAATATGCAACGAATTTTTTATAAGAGTATGTAAGTAAAATTTCAGCAAATGCAATTACATATCCGCCAAAAAATGCCCCATATGGGTTTCCGATTCCTCCTACAATTGCTGCAGCGAATATTGGAAGCATATTATTAAAATAAACAAAAGGTCTATAACTTTTATCTAAACCGTATAATACTCCACCAATAGTAGCCAAAATTCCTGCGATGACCCATGTTATCAAAACAACTCTCTTAGGATCTATACCAGACAATAATGCTAAATCTTCATTGTCTGAATAAGCTCTCATACTTGTTCCAGTTTTAGTTCTATTTAAAAACCAAAACATTATTGAAACAACAATTAAAGTTACGATTATTGTTATTGCTTGTGTTGATTTTAAAGTTATACCTTCTGCA
This sequence comes from uncultured Pelagibacteraceae bacterium, assembly GCA_902618205.1. Classification (GTDB taxonomy): domain Bacteria; phylum Pseudomonadota; class Alphaproteobacteria; order Pelagibacterales; family Pelagibacteraceae; genus Pelagibacter. Next base: position 14,655 of record CACMZL010000005.1, read on the forward strand.
AGACCAGTCATTTCTTTAAATTCTGTTGCTTTAATTATAAATTTTTCACCATCTAAAAATCTTCTATCAGATGGTCCAATGATTATTCTAATTAAGGCTTGAGTAACAAACATTACCCCTACACTAACCATTGCAAACTGAACTGGAGGACTTTTTTTTATCCTGTAATAACTGAAAACGAATTTGTCTATGATTAACATATATAAAATCATCATTAGTACGGCGAAAGGAATTGTCAAAAGTGCTGTTGGTAAAACACCTAATCCAAAACCTAAGGACTGAAAATAATATGTTAGAATAACTGCAAACATTGTCCCGAAAGACATCATGTCTCCGGTTGCAAAATTAGCGAATCTTAAGACTGCATAAATTAAAGTAACAAAAATTGCACCTAATGCTAATTGTGAGCCATAAGCTAGCGCTGGTATTAATGTATAATTAAAAAGTATAATTATTGCGTTCAAAAAATCCATTATGCTCCCAAAAATGATCTACGAACTTCGGGATCCTCAAGTAAATCATTACCAGATCCCTCAAATTTATTTTGTCCAGTTACTAATACATAGCCTCGATCTGAAATACTTAATGCTTGCTTTGCATTTTGCTCAACCATAATAACGGCAACATTTGTTTTTTTAACTTTTATAATATGTTCAAACAATTCATCCATTACAATTGGAGAAACTCCAGCTGTGGGCTCATCTAACATAAGAACTGATGGATCACTCATTAAAGCTCTTCCAAGAGCAACTTGCTGTCTTTGACCACCAGATAATTGACCAACGATTTGAGATTTTTTTTCACTTAAGATTGGAAATAAACTATAAATACTCTCAATTTTGTTTTCTAAACTCCCTTCTGTCAAAAAGCCACCAATCTCTAAATTTTCTCTTACAGTCAATTCTGCAAATACATTTCTTGTTTGTGGAACAAATGAAATACCCTTTTTTACTCGATCTTGAGGATTAATTTTTGAAATATCTTCACCATTCAAAGTTACAGTGCCTGATTTTAATTTTAATAATCCGAGCATCGCTTTCATTGCTGTTGATTTGCCAGCACCATTGGGACCTAGAATAGCTACTATCTCTCCCCTATTGGCAGTTATGGAACATGAACTAATAATATCAGGGCCATCCCCATAACCTGCAGTCATTTTAGCTCCTTCAAAGTATGCCATTAATTTTCTTTTTTTGTTAAGTTTGACTTTCCTAAATAACTTTCAATTACTTTTTCGTTTTTTTTCACTTCTTCAGATGTTCCTTCGAATAAAACTGAACCATCTGCCATTACTATTACTGGATCACACATTCTGCTTATAAAATCCATATCATGCTCTATCATACAAAAAGTGTAATTTTTTTCTTTATTCAATTTTAATATTGCTGTTCCTAGATCTTTTAAAAGTGTTCGATTAACTCCCGCTCCCACTTCATCAAGTAAAACCAATTTTGCATCAACCATCATAGTTCTTCCTAATTCTAATAATTTTTTTTGACCTCCAGAAAGATTTCCTGCCCTTTCATTGGCTAAATGTGTTAAATTAAGAAAATCTACAACCTCATAGGCTTTTTCTCTAATAACTTTTTCCTCTTTTTTAACTAGTCCTGGTTTAATAAGTGCATTTAATAAATTTTCTCCGCTTTGATTTGATGGCACCATCATTAAGTTTTCTAAAACTGTTAAGTTTGAAAATTCATGTGCAATCTGAAAGGTTCTTAATAATCCTCTGCCAAACAACTCATGTGATGGTACATCAGTAATATTTTCATCATTAAATATTACCTCTCCATCATTAGATTTTAAATTTCCAGCTATTAAATTAAATAATGTTGTTTTCCCTGAACCGTTTGGGCCAATTATTCCAGTGATTGAACCCGATCTAATATTTAATGAGCAATTTGATACTGCTGCTAGTCCTCCAAATAATTTTGTAAGATTATTTACCTGTAAGATATTGTCAGACATTTTACTTACTTTTTTTTAATCTATTCAAGACGCTATTTGCAGTTTTGTTGAGAGATTTATAAAATCCAAGTTTTCTTAATTCTTTAACAGCTTGTTCATTTAAACCTTTTGGGGTTTGTGAATTTTTAACAAGGACTTTTAAATCTTTATTTGAATTAATTTTTGCATCTTCAGATAAAGCAATAAATAACGATGTGATATACTTTTGAGAGTCGCTTCTATTAATTCCCTTTTTTACTAACCATTCACTCAGAGTTTGTAGTAATTCATAAAATGGTGCCATCATTGATGAAGTTGACCAAAAATTTAGTGATAGGTTTTCATTTTTAATTTCAACAGATGTGCCAAGATTATTAAAAAAATTTCTAACTTGTTTATCTGGTGGAAAAATTGGTACCGGTCCTTTTCTAAGAGAAATTGGAGGTAAAGGAATTGCTCTAATAATCTTAGTTTTAACTTTAATATATTTTTTTAATTCAGTCATTTTAATAGTTGATATAAAACTTATTATCGTTTGACCTTTTTTAAATTTTAGTTTTGGAAGAATAATTTTTCCAATCGTTGGTGTAACTGCTAAAAAAACCCAATTTGATTGATTTATAATATCCTGATTATCAGTAGATATTTTTATCTTTTTACTTTTTCTTTTAAGTTCACTTGAAATTTTTGAATTTCTCTTTGAAACAATTATTTTATTAATTTTTAATTTTGATCCCAGTATTCCATTGATTACTGATTTTGAGATATGTCCTGTACCAATAAATCCGATTTTCATGATAAACTAAGTGATTATTATCACTAAAATTAATTAATTAGTAAAAAAAGAACCTCTAATTCTTAGTAATTCTCTTGATAATTTTTTATTTTCTACAAATGGTTTTCTACCATGAAGCCAGAAATAGTTATTTGCAACTACTGAAAAGCCAACTGGCAAAGGCATTACAATCTTTTTTTGACTTCCCTCTAATGAGTCTGATAATTTTTGTAGAAATAGCCCTTGTTCCATATTTTTAGGCTCAGGAAATTGATCTATATAAGAAATTTGTGGTTTCCCATTTTCGTCTTCTGAAAAAACAGGATGTTCCACCTTGTAATCAACATTTTTACTTTTTGGAGAACCCCATATAAAGTTTTGTTTTCCAACTTTATCATTAGTTAAGCTATCTAAATGTTCCCAATCATCAAGGTGTAACATTGCAGTTTCACCTCCTTGAACATTTTCTTCTTCCATTTTTAACATTAATAACCAATCAGTTTTTTCTTTAACGTAAGTTCCATCAGTATGAAGATCCATATTAGTATATGCTTTTCTAAGATATGAGTCGCTATTGTCCTCATGTTTAACATGAAATCTCGCATAATATTTTCCAGCCATTGAATCAAAATTTGGATTACCTAGTAAGTGTGTTACAGCTGTTGATAGTTTAATCAGAAAATTGTTATCAATTTTTTTGGATTTATTTTTAGGTCCTATTATGAAACAACCTGTGTCTCTATCTCTCAATATAGAATTTATAAATTTTCCTAGCTTTCCACCTGTTGAATCATCTAAAGATTTTGCAAGTGTAAATCTAGTAAAAGGTTTATATTCAAGAGCTGTAATATCAAATTTTTTAAAAGGAAATATTAGTTTATCTATAATTTCATCTTCAATTTTAATATTGATTATTCTTTTGGAATAATCACTAAATGAAATATCAAACCCTTGAATAGTGTCTAAGCTATCCATTATAATTATTTGTTACAAACTCCAATTGAATTTGGTCCACATGTTTCACCATTAGTCCATGTTGCTCCAATTAAATTTGCTCCATCAAAATTAGCATTGGTCATATTTGATGAGGTAAAATTAGCTTCCATTAGATTTGCATTTTGAAAATTTGCTTCAATTAATGTTGAGCCCATAAAATCAACTCTTGTCATATTGGCTCCGGTAAAATTAGCTTTTTCAAAATTTCCACCAACGAGAGTTGACTCATATAAGTTGGCTCTAACAAATGTTGACTCTGGAAAAGTTCCAAATGATAAATTTGAATTCATCATAATACTTTTATCAAAATTAACTTGTATAAAACTTGCAAATGATAAATTTGAGTTAGGCAAATAGCTACCTTGCAAATCTTGTCCATCTGAAAATCTACAATTGGTATAATCAACACCATCAGTTAAAGGATCATCACATGCTGCTTGTGAAATACCTGGAATTAAAATCAATAACAATAGTAGAATAATTTTTTTCATTTATATCGTAAAGTTACTTAATAAAAACATTATGATAGCAGAGAATAAAGTTGGGTAAACTAAATTATTTCTAGTTAATTTAAAAATTATTATTGCAAAAAGTACAACAATAAATCTAGACAAATAATTACTGTCAGAAAGTGCACCAGCTGGAAATATTATCATCCTAGAAATTAAAGCAGCCAATGTCGAATAAGCTAAATAATTAAACCACCTATAAATTTTAGTATTTTCATCTATTATTTCAGATGTAAAAGCTCCTAAAAACCTAGAGATATAAGTAGCTAAAGATGTAATAACTATTATTAAAACAATATTAGCTGACATTTTTCTCTCCAATTACGAAAGCAACAGTTCCAGCTACAAACCCGCCAATCAAAACACACCAATCAGGACTGATAAAATAAAATAAAGGTCCTAAGATAGCTCCTAAAATTATTGAAACATTTAATTGTATAGACTTCATCACTCCTATCATTGTGCAAGTAAAATAAATTGGATTAATTATAGCTAATCCAATCATCATTTCTCTATTTAAGAAATCAGCAGAGTAATAACCTAAGATAGTTGAAAAAATTGCTATCAACCAAGTTGCAGTTCCAATTCCTATCCAAAAATCGACTCTATATTTTTTTTCAATATCTTTATAATTATTTTTAAGAATTAACCACGAAGATACTGCAACAAAATGACATGAAAGATAATACTTCCATCTTGGTTGACTTTGGTGCTTTAACAATGGCATTAAAGATACAGTCATCGGATACAATCTTGCATTAACTAACCAAACTGCAAAAAATAAATTTAGTAACGAAACGCCAATCAAAATCGATTCTGCCATCACAAGCGAGCCAGGTAATGCATAAGTTAAAAAGGTAGAAAAAATACTTTCTTGAATTGTAAAACCTAAATTTTTTAATAAAGCACCAATTGCTAAAAAGCTTAAACCAAGAGCAATTGCAGGACTATCGAATTCTTTTGCACAAAGAATTCCTTTAAAAAAATATTTTGAATTAATCATCCGCCTAGGAATAGACGTCCAACATCATCATTTTTAAGTAAATCATCACCTCTTCCGGCTATTGCCGTTTGGCCAGATACTAATACATATCCAATATCAGAAAACTCTAAACCTTTTTTGGCATTTTGCTCAACTAGAATAATTGTTTTCTTTTCATTTTTTTGTAAGTCTCCCAAAATTTCAAATACCATATCAATATATCTTGGCTCCAATCCAATAGAAGGCTCATCAACTAATAGAACAGAAGGTTTCATTACTAAAGCTCTAGATATTTCTAATAATCTTCTTTCTCCACCTGATAATACTTTTGCCGGTTGATTTCTTCTATTCCTTAATCTTTCATATTTATCTAAAATCTTTTCTGCTTCTTGATATGATTCTTCTGTTTTATCTTTGATAAAACCACCCATTAACAAATTTTCCTCAACAGTCATATCTGGAAAAACTGAATTATCTTGCAGAATATAAGCTATACCAACTGACTTTAATTTTTCAGCTGGAGTTAAATTTGTTATTTCTTTTCCATCAATTTCTATTTTACCGGAAAAAATATTCGTAAATCCATATATAGAATGAAGTATTGTTGATTTGCCTGCTCCATTAGGGCCAATTAAACATAATGATTGTGCTTTGCTTACAAATAAATCAAAATTATGTAAAATCTCCATTTTACCATATCCAGCATTCAAATTTTTTATTGTTAAATGAATATCTTCAGAAGATAAGTTTTTTAAATCTTCTGCACCAGGTGCTTTTCCTAAAACTTCATATTGATTAGACATTATTGAGCCCCCAAATATGCATCTACTACTCTTTTGTCATTTTTAATCTCTTCTGGAGTTCCATTTGCAAGCATTTTGCCATGAGCAAGGCAAAATATGTCTTCAGCTAATTGCATAATTACTCTCATATTGTGTTCAATAACAAGCAAAGTTATCCCAAAATCTTGATTAACTTTAATTAATCTATCTATAATTCCATTAATTAATGTGGGATTTATACCTGCTGTGGGTTCATCTAATAACAACATTTCTGGTTCATTCATCAGTGCCATTGCGAGTTCTAATAACTTTTGCTGACCAAAAGATAAGTCTCCTGCTCTAAGTTTTCTTTTTTGATATAAACCAACAAAATTAAGTAAATTTTCTGCCTTTTCTGTGAGTTCTTTTGGAATTTTAGAGAAGATTTTAAATAGACTTTCATCACTGCCTTTGTGACTGATGAGCATGTTATCTACACAATTTAATTTTCCATAAATTCTAGTTTGTTGAAATGTTCTCAATAATCCCAGTTTTGCAATTACTGGGACAGGTAATTCTGATACCTCTTTTCCATTAAACTTAATTGAACCATTATCTATTGGATAAGTCCCGACTATTGAGTTAAATAAAGTAGTTTTACCAGATCCATTAGGTCCTATAAGTCCTACTATCTTTCCTTTTTCAACTGACATCGAGATATCAACATTAGCTTTAACACCACCAAATGATTTACTTACATTATTGACTTCTAAAATACTCATTTTAACTCTACCTGTGCTTTTCGATCAGCCTCATCTACAACTTCACCAAATCTCTCAGGATATTTTTCTCTTAACCATCCCATTAATCCCTCTGGGAAATAAATTACTATAACTACGATTAAAACTCCTAATGCAACATATTGCCAACCTAGGAAGAATGTCCAAAAGCCTTCTTTAAAAAAATGAAATAAAGTTGCACCAATAATTGGTCCCCATAAAGTTCCTTTACCTCCGAGGATTGCCATCAAAACCATAAATACTCCCATTTCTCTTCCATCGAATGCAACATCAGTAGAGTCGATATAACCAACTAGACCTCCCATTATTCCGCCTGCAAGACCACAAAAGAAAGCTGAGATCATCCATCCAGTTATTTTGTATTTCATAGTCTCTATTCCCATTGCTTCAGCTTTGTCCTCATTATCTCTGATTGCATTAAGAATTAATCTAAACCTTGTTGTGTAAATTGCTCTTACAGCAATAAAAGTTAATACAAGTGCTCCAAAACTTAAAAAATAAAAAAATTCACCTCTTGCCTCAAGACCTCCTATATTTGGAAAAGGAGGAGTGGTAAAACCCTGTCCAGCTCCAATAATTTCAATACCACCGGAAATTTCTCCAGCTGCAACTCCTAAACCTAAAGTACAAATAGCAAAGTAATGACCTCTCAATCCCAAAATTGCATAACCAATTAATCCTGCAACTATTGTAGGAACAACAGCGGCAACTACCAGGCCAGCTGCCATGCCTTGAAAGAATTGCGAAGGTGTGTGAACGAAAGTTTTTTCACCACCGCTTTCAGTCCACTCAGCTAATGGAAAGAACATACCAACTTGAACGGATGCACAAAGATACATTCCCAAACCATAAAAAAGAATATTTCCAAATGTATTGTAGCCCATTTCACCACCTTGGATATTCCAAGTAGTTGCTAGAACAATCAATACACATAGAATTGATAATTGAACTTTAAATGCTGGAAAAATAAATGGTGCAACTAAACCAAATACCAAAATTCCTATGTATAAAATCCAACTATTTTTGTTCATATAAAATCTCTATTTTATCTCTAAAATCTTTATCAACTGTAAAATAATGTTCATTTTCTTCATGAAGACTAGATCCTGTTGAATGATATTGATCTAAATGTTTTTTAAATTTTACAATATCCACTTCTATCAATTTGCCATCATCATCCTTAATTTTAGCTTTTCTCATTTTAAATACTCTCTCTTTCTTGAAAGTTTAAATCTTCTGTAAACTAAAATTAAAACTAATAATAAAAATACTGAACCAATTCTAAATTCTGTGCCAAGAATGTAATCTGCAAATTCTTCAAATATTCCTAATCCCATACCTGACATAGCTACTCCAGGTAAATTTCCTAATCCTGCAACAATTACAATCATAAATGATCTTATAGTGTATGGTAATCCCATATAAGGATGAATTGTAAAAGTTATTGAAATTAAAGCTCCTGCCACACCACATAATGCTGCATTTATTCCAAAGGTTGCTGCATAAACTTTTTCAGTATCAACACCTAAAATCTTTGCGGCTCTTGCATTTTGAGCTGTTGCTCTAATTGCACGACCTAATTTTGATCTTTTCATATAAACTACTAAACAAATTGCAAAGACAATACTTATAAAAGCAGAAAATATTTTAGAGTTTGGCAGAACAACATTATTATCAAATAACATAGTTGTTCCATATCCTGAGTTAGCCAATACAACATCTGCACCAAATGCAAAGTTCATTAACTGCATGAAAAGAATACTAATTCCAAATGTTGCTAATATTGAAATAAAGAGATCTCTATCTACAACTTTATTTATAACTAATTTATAAATTGCAATACCAACAAAATACATAATTATAGGAGAGACAATTACTCCCCAAGCTGGATGAATTCCATATAAATACATAAAGTATGCAATGTAACCACCCAATATAACAAGGTCTCCCTGTGCAATGTTAATTATATTCATAACACCCCATTGGAGTGCCATTCCATAAGCAATTAATGCAAATAATATTCCAAGTAAAAGTCCATCAAGACATGCTTGAATGGTTATCATTGGATATTGGAAGACTAAAAAATCCATAATTTAATTTTGATTTCTATAAAAAAAAGCCCCCTATTTCTAGGGGGCTTTATTATTTTTTTTTATCTTTCAGACCACTTTGGTACTGGATGTATTAACTCAGCTGAAGCCCATTTTAATGGAGCAACAACTTTATTTTCACACTTACCAGCATCATCACACATTACTTGGAAAAGTACCATTGGTTTGTCAACATTTTGACCACCAGGTGCAAATTTAATATTTCCATAGAATGTTTGCATGTTAGTTGCAGCAAGAGCATCTCTTACTTTTTTCTGATCAAAAGTATTAGCTCTTTCAAAAGCATCTTTAAATACTAACAGTGCAGCTGAAGACTCTGCAGATTGATATGGTGGATCATAGCCAAATTCTTTTTCAAAATCTGCCGCATATGTCATACCATCTTTAAAGAAGTCATCTTTGTAAGTTAATGTTTTATGCCATTGAGAAGCGCATAATGCATATTGAGAATTTTTACCATGTTGCTTTGATAATTTTGCAGCATCACAGTGTGTCATTGCCAACATCGGAACATCAACTTTCATTTCTGAAATTTGTCTTATTGCTGTTAAAGCTCCTTTTGTATGACCTGAAACAACCAATACATCTGGCTTCATTTGTTTCACTTTAACTAGTGTAGCAGCCATATCATTAAGCTCTTTTGGAAGTTTGTCGTCGATTATAATTTCAGATCCAGTTTCTTTAGCAGCATCTAAAATACCTAATCTTACGTCTTGTGAGAATGCATCTTGCTCAAAAGCTTGTGCAATTCTTACACCTTTACCACCATTTAACTCAACAGCTGTTCTTATTGCTACATCAAGATATAAGTTTGCTGGTGCTAATACCGCAAATAGATATTTGTAACCTTTTGTAAACAAAGATCTAGAAGCACCGTTAGCCTCAACCATTGGAACACCGTATTTTTCTGTTACTGGTGCGATCGCTTTTGTCAAACCTGAACTGTATGGCCCAAGCATGAACTCTACTTTATCTTGTGAAATTAATCTTTCTGCAAGCTGAGCTGCTCTCTTAGGGTTTGACTCATCATCGTAATAAATAATGTCAAACTTATAAGTTTTTCCCCCAACTTTTACTCCACCCATGCTGTTAATTCTATCAACAGCCATGTTATAGCCGTTTTGAGTATGAACACCATTAGATGAATACTTACCAGTTAAAGAGATTGCAGCACCTAAAATAATCTTATCTCCAACAACTTTTGCAAATGATACAACTGAAGTTGAAAATAATAATGCTATTGCAGAAACAAATGTAATTAAAATGTTTTTTATTTTCATTTATTCCCCTTTAATTAATTAATTAATAAAGATTAAATTAATAACAAAAATTATTTAATTGCAAGTGTGAGTAGTAGCGCAATATAACTTAATATTGTTGGGTAAATGCGATAATTATTGCAATAAAAATAATTACACAAGCTGAAATTGTATTTATAATTTTTGGATTTGCCTTAATCCAAATAATTAACTTGTTAGCTAAGATAGCATAACCAACTAAAGATAGAAAATCTAATACAACATAAGTTGTAATTAAAATTATAAATTGAACAATGTAATTAGAATTAAAATCAATAAATTGTGGAAATATGAACGGAAAAAACATCCAGGCTTTCGGGCTTGTTCCTGCAACTAAAAGACCATCTTTATAAAATGAAAAAAAACTTTTATCTGAAATATCTTTTGTATTTATATCTTTAGGTCTCGATTTATAAATATCATATGCAAGATATGTTAAATAAGCGATGCCTAACCACTTTAAAGTATTTAATATTGTTGGATTGTCAGACAAAAAAGAACCAATAACAAAAATTACTAAAGTTGCCTGAATAATATTTGCAGTTACATCTCCTAATGCAGTCCAAACACATTTTTGAACACCGTAGTTCATAGAATAAGAAATAATTACAATTCTAGGTGTGCCAGGAGTTATAAACATAAAAATGATGATCTGTAAAAAAAGGATAAAATCTAAGGGAAGCATTTTTAGGATAGCCCTAAAAAACCGGGAGCTAAAGATGGCTAGATAGGACTATCTAAAACTGATAATATCATAGGCTTAAATATTTGCATTAAAATAATTTATGCAATTTGTTGAATTTTGATGAAAAAAAGTCACAGACCCACAACCAGAGTAAAAAATCCAGAGCCATCTCTTGATAGTCCAGATTGGGTCATATGGGCAGCGTGGGCTGACCGGATTACTTTTGAAGAAATCGAAAAAAAAACTGGAAAGACTGAAGGTGAAGTAATTAAGATTATGAGGAGATCATTAAAACCCTCATCATTTAGACTGTGGAGAAAAAGGGCAAGCTCACAAAGTATAAAACATAGAAAAAAATTTGAATATTCAAGAAAACAGATTAAGTCAAAAATAAACAAAAATGATTACTTACTATAGTAATTTATGAAACATCACTTATATATTACATAATGAAAAATATAACTGTTTACTCTGGTCCAATGTGTAACTTTTGTGATGCAGCAAAAAGATTATTATCTAGAAATAATCTTAATTATAACGAGATAGATATTTCAACAAAAGAAGGCCTAAGAGACGAAATGACTAAGAGAGCGAATGGACGAAGAACTATTCCTCAAATATTTTTTGATGACTATCACGTTGGAGGCTATCAGGAATTAAGAGAATTAGAGAAAACTGGAAAACTTTTAAGTTCTTTAGAATAATTTTTAATCAACGAATGATATTGTCATTCCAGGTTCATTTGCATACATAACATTAGCGGTACACGCTGCTGCACCACCAGTAGCTTCACCAACTGCATTTGATACATCAAATGCTACTTTTACTGTTGGAAAGTCTCCTGCTTTAACTTTTAATCCACCTCCTGATATAATTTTTCTGTATTGAAAATACTCGTCACTACTTCCTACTACTCCATCATTTGAAACAGTTGCACCAAGTGAATCCACTGCTCCATTCATATGATCATCATAAGCATTGCTATCGGGAACATATAAAGTTGATGATCCAGGTGTACCTCCAGTCTGCCCTTTTGCATCGGCAGTTTTGCTCCCACTTTCTCCAGCTTTGGTTGCGCAACTTCCTGCTGTTCCAGTTATAGAAAATTGTCTGCTCATAGTAATTTGTATAAAAGTGTATAAAGTTCCTATTTTTGCTTTTGCTATATTACCATAAGATCCAGCTGTTGCTCCTGCACTGACTGATGCAATATCTACAGCACCAGATGTTCCTGATGGTGATATAGTTAGGGGGTTTAAACAGTTTGCCGTAGTACTTCCAGTTTCGCACAGTTCAAGTTTTGTCATTGTTACTCTATATTCTGTTGCGGCTCCTGTTGCTGCTAATGAATTAGCTGAGTATAGCAAAACGTAAAAAATAAATATAGATTTGATTAAATTTCTCATAAATAATTTTTTATTTACAACCGCCTCCTGTGCAAGTTAGTACAACTGACCCCTGCACTTCAATGGTCATTGCATTTCTTCTTTTTACTTTATCTTTCATTTTAGTTTCAACATCACCCTTTTCAAAAGCACTCGCTGATAAAAACCCATCCTGAAGCGATGTTTTATTTCTTGGAGGATTATAATACATAATTTTGAAAGAATTCTCGTCATCTACTCCTGTTGTATCAATGAAATTTCTGGAAGCTTCAAATTGTATACTTGGTGATAAATTCATTTCTAAGGAAACTAGATTTCCACCAGTATTTTCAGATGCTTTATCTTTTTCAAAATCGTAATTTTGGACATTAATTCTTGTCCAAGGCATAAATGGCAACTGAGATGATAAATTTAGTTCATAACCATCTAATACTTTTTCTTTCATCCCATCTATCGTCTCTGCACCAGACAGCCCGAGATAGTAATTTCCTGTTAATTCTAAAATTGGAGCTTTTGCCTCAACTCCCAAACTTGTTCTTGCATGACCTTCTGTGTCATAGTCAACGAACGCATTTATTCCAGTGATCATTGATTTATCTGAAGATATATATCTTTGGCCATAACCAAGGTTCAAGATAAATCTAGTATCATCATTTACTTCCTGAGTATGCAAACTCAATTGTGAAAATGAATTTTGATTTTCTGAACTATCTAATTCTTTAAATTTTAATATTTCTAATTCAACATCATCATCTTCAGGAAATTCTAAAGAGAATTCAGTGTCTCCTCCTAAAGTATTCTCAACAAATGATGAAACTTTGTCTGAAAGTTTATTTATTATATCATTACTTGTATCTGCGTATGCAAAAGTCGTGAATAGAGACAAGCAAGTTATAAAAATTAACTTATTTAATAAATACATGTTTAAAGGTTTAATTTATTTTTATTTTAATTACAATTAAATATCTGGCTTAAAAACTAAGCATACTCCGTTATTGCAGTATCTTTTTCCTGTTGGTTGTGGACCATCATCAAATATATGTCCATGATGTCCTCCACATTTTTTGCAATGGTACTCAGTCCTAGCATAACCAATATAGTGATCAGTTTTAGTTTCAAAAACATCTGGAAGAGATTTATAAAAAGATGGCCATCCTGATGCACTTTCATATTTTGTTGATGATTTAAATAATTCGGTATCACAGTTAGCGCAATGATATGTACCCTCTCTTTTTTCATTATTTAATTCACTTGAACCAGGGGGTTCGGTTGCTTCATTGAATAAAATATTTTCTTGTTCAGGAGTTAAATTTGTATTTTTTTTCATTATAAAAATTTAGCACATGTTTTGTGTAAACTAGAATGTAATTCTACTAGTTTTTTAAAATCTTCGTTATATCCACCTCCTAATACTCCACATATAGGGATTTTATTTGAGAAAAAATTTTCAATAACTAATTCATCTCTTTCAAATATACCGTTATCAGAAATTTTTAGTTTACCCAACCTGTCATTATAGTGAATATCAACTCCAGCGATATAAAAAACAAAATCAAACTCTATTTCGTTTAAATATTTTAGGTTATTTTTTAAAATATCAATATATTCTCTATCTTCTAAATTTTCTTCTAATTCAATATCAAGATCACTTACTGATTTTTTTGCCGGATAATTAACTTTCGAATGCATGCTGAATGTAAAAACTTGATTATCATTTTTAAATATTTCAGAATTGCCATTACCCTGGTGAACATCTAAATCAATAATTAAAATTTTATTTGCTAATCCTCTTGAGGTTAAATATTTGGCTGCTACCGCAACATCATTAAAAACACAAAATCCAGCCCCTTCATTAGATGTTGCATGATGACTACCTCCTGCAGTATTACACGCTATGCCGTAGTTTAAAGCTAGCTTTGTAGCAAGCACTGTGCCTCCAGTTGCTACAAAAGACCTTCTAACTACGCTGTCAACTAAAGGAAAACCAATTTTTCTAATCTCGTTTTTATCTAAAGTTTTATTTTTTATTTTATTTATATAGTCCTCTGTATGTGCCTCTTTTAAAGTTTCTACTGAGCATGGCTCTGGAATATAGAAATTTTTAACTATTTTATTTTTAATTAACGCTTTAGCTAATTCTCCAAATTTTTTTATAGGAAATTTATTGTCATCATTTAATTGAGCTTCATAATCTTTATGATTGACGACAGGTAATTCCATAAAAATTGGTAGGGACTATATTTCCCAAGGATTATTTTTATTATTGTTGAGATTATATTTACTAATCGCTTTTTCTAATGTTTGTAATGGGACTTTCTTATCTTCATAAAGTGTATACAAAGAACTGACGACTATATGTTTGCTATCTACCTCAAAAAAGTCTCTTAGATTTTTTCGAGTATCACTTCTTCCAAAACCATCTGTCCCCATTGCTAAAAACTTATTATTAATGTGGCTAGAGATTAATTGTGAGTATGCTCTTACATAATCTGAAGTAGCAATTATAGGGTCGTCATTAGAAATTAGCTGCTGCAAATAATTTTGTTTTTTATTTGCAGGAGACAATGTGTTTTGTCTTAAAACTGATTTAGCATTTTTTTCTAACTCTGAATAACTTGTTATGCTGTATAATCTTGAACCAATTCCATATTCATCTTTAAGTATTTTAGAAGCTTCAATACATTCTCTAAAAATTGGTCCAGATCCTAATAAATTTATGTTTATTTTTTCATTTGATTGATCTTTGAAAAGGTAGCCACCTTTTATTATTCCATCTTTATTTTTTAAATCAATTTTAGGATGTGAATATTTTTCGTTATTTACAGTAATATAATAAAATTCATCTTTACATTCTGTCATCATTCTTTTCATTCCTTCATCAAATATAACAGCTAGCTCACTTGCAAAACAAGGATCGTAAGATTTTAAATTAGGAAATGTCGAGGCGATTATATGACTTTGTCCATCTTGGTGTTGCAATCCCTCTCCAGCTAAAGTAGTTCTCCCAGCTGTAGCACCTATTAAAAATCCTCTTGGCATTTGATCAGCTGCAGCCCAAATTAAATCTCCAATTCTTTGAAATCCAAACATAGAATAAAAAATATAAAAAGGCATCATTGGAAAATTATGATTACTGTAAGAGGTTGCTGCTGCTAGCCATGAAGAAATAGCACCGGCTTCGTTAATTCCTTCCTCTAATAATTGTCCTGTTTTAGACTCTTGATACTTTAAAATTGAGGTCGCATCTTCGGGTTCATATAACTGACCTTCTGGTGAATATATTCCAATTTGTGAAAATAAATTAGCCATTCCAAAAGTCCTAGCTTCATCAGCAACTATTGGAACGACTCTTTTTCCAAACTCTTTGTCTCTCATTATGTTTCCTAAAGACCTTACCAGTCCAGTCGTTGTTGAATATTCCCTGTCACTTTCTTCGAATAAAAAGTTTGAATGTTTTTCGATTTTTGGAGTAACTAATTCAACTTCTTTAAAGCTTCTTTTGGGTAAAGATCCTCCTAAAGCTTCCCTTCTTTTTTTTAAATATTTTATTTCCTCAGAATTTTCATCTGGTTTATAAAACTCCATATTTTCTAATTTATTATCTGGAATATCTAATTGAAAACGATCTCTAAACTCTTTTAATGCATCAAGATTTAATTCTTTTTGCTGGTGGTTAGTCATTTTTGACTCGCCAGCTTTACCCATTCCATACCCTTTTTTTGTTTTAGCTAAAATAACTGTAGGTTTACCTTTAGTTTTAACAGAAGCATTAAAGGCAGCATAAAGTTTTTTAAAATCATGACCTCCCCTTTTAAGTTTGTCAATTTCATCTTTACTGAGTGAAGAAACCAATTTTAAAACTTCTGGATCCTCTGCAAAAAAGTTTTTAAGATTATATTCTCCATCTCTTGCACCTAATGTTTGATATTTTCCATCTACGGTTTTAGCAAAACGCTTTAACAACAAATGATCTTTATCTTGTTGAAAAATTTTATCCCATTCAGATCCCCATAGAACTTTAATTACATTCCATCCATTAGCTTTAAAGATTGTCTCCAGTTCTTGAATTATTTGTCCATTACCTCTTACAGGTCCATCTAATCTTTGGAGATTACAATTTATAATAAAAGTTAAATTATCTAATTTTTCTCTTGAGGCGATAGACAATCCAGCCAAACTTTCGGGTTCATCCATTTCACCATCTCCAAATAAACCCCATACTCTTTTATTAGTTTTTAATAAGTTTCTATTTTCTAAATATTTAATGAAACGAGCCTGGTAAATTGCATTAACTAAACCTATTCCCATGGATGATGTGGTAAATGTCCAGTAATCTCTCATTAAGTATGGATGGCAATATGAAGACAGTCCTTGCTCATTTAATTCTTGTCTATAATGTTCCAAATGATTTTTAGTTAACCTTCCCTCTAAAAAAGATCTTGCATATATCCCGGTTGTACACTGTGATTGATAAAAAATTAAATCTGCTTCATCACCACCTTTAAAAAAATGATTAAATCCCGTTTCAAATACCTCAGCAAAAGATGCATAACTTGCTATATGTCCTCCAAGCCCACCATAATTTTTATTTGCTTTCATAACCATAGTTAAAGCGTTCCATCTTAAAATTGCTGTAATTTTTTCTTCGATTTCTAAATCTCCAGGATAAATTCCTTGATCATATTGAGATATTGTATTTCTGTATGGTGAATATGGAACTGGTGAATATAATACTCTTAAATCTTTTGCTCTTTTCTCAAGTTTTTCTAAAATTAGTTTAGCTCCTTCCCTGCCATGATTTTCAACTACTGCATCTAGAGAATCTAACCAATCATTTAATTCTTGATTATCTATTTTTCGGTTTTGATTAGCTTTGAATTCTTTGCTCATCAGAATAATTATACACAAAAAAAATAAAATTTTATCTGATAAAATTGTCTAAGATTTTGATTATTCTATAACTCTTTTTGGTTTACCCGATGAAAAACTATCAAGGTTTTCAATCATTTGGCTGTAAAAAGTTGCATAATTTTCGGCTGTTACGTAACCAATATGAGGAAGCAAAAGAGCATTCTGCACAAATCTAAGCTTGTGGCTTTCAGGCAGTGGTTCTTTTTCATAAACATCCAAACCCGCTCCAGCTATAATGTTTGTTGATAATGCTATAATAAGATCATCTTCATTAACTATTTCGCCTCTTGAAGTATTTATTAAATAGGAGGTTTTTTTCATTTTCTCAAATTCTTTAATAGTAATGGAATTTCTATATCTATCTCCTCCTTGAACATGAATAGATAAAAAATCAGAATTTTGAATTAAATCATCCTTGCTACACGGTAAAACATCAAGCTCTTTGCATTTATCTAAATTTAAATTTTCACTCCAAGCCATAATTTGCATACCAAAAGCTTTACCAATTTTAGCAACTTGAGATCCTACCCTACCCAATCCAAGTAAACCTAATATTTTACCTTTAAGCTCTACTCCAATTGTTGACTGCCAGTAACCTTGATACATATTATCTATCTCTGTTTTAAAATTTCTAGCAAGTCCTAAAATTAATGCCCAAGTTAACTCTGGTGTTGGATTATTATTAATTTCAGTTCCAGTCACTAAAACTTTATTTTTTTTAGCAGTTTCTAAATCTATTGATTTATTTCTCATGCCACTAGTAACAATTAATTTTAATTTTTTTAAACTCTCTATAAGTTTTTTTGTTATTCTTGTTCTTTCTCTCATTATAAAAAGAACTTCAAATTCTTTTAATTTTTCGATTGCTTCATCTTCATTATCAAATGGCTCATTGAATACTTGAAATTCATATTTTGAAGATAATTTTTTAAGATCAATAAAATCTTTTGCAATATTTTGATAATCGTCGAGTATAGCTACTTTAAGCATTTTTTTTGTTTGAAAGTAATATCCCTGAAATAATAAATATTCCACCGATATAATGATAAAATAGCAATACTTCATCAAATATTATCATTGCTAGTATTGCTGCAAGAATTGGCATTAAATGTAAATAGATACCTGCCCTATTAGCACCTATTAAAGCAACACCTTTTATCCAGAAAAAAAAAGAAATTATTCCAGGTAACAAAACAACATATGATAAGACAAGAATGAAATTTGTATTAATTATAATTCGATTACCAATGTAAATATAATCTATTGCATACATTGGAATTAGAAATATTACTCCGAGCCCAATAACAACTTGAAGTAAAGTTATTGGAGATAATCCATAATTTTTTTTTTTTAAAAGTGCTGAATAAAGTGACCAGGATATCATTGCAAATAATGCAAATAAATCTCCTTTTTCAAAGGCTAAATTTTTAAAGACTTCAAAATCAGCTTTCGAAATTATAAATATTACACCTAACAAAGAAAATATAACTCCTAAAATTTGAAAGGTATTTGTTTTTTCTATTTTTAATATTATAGAAAATAAAATTATCATAACTGGAACAGTCGAGATCATAAGTACACCTGTGATCACTTGTGTAGTTTTCAAAGAATAAAAAAGTGCTGAATTAAAAATACTGACTGCTGTTATTCCTAAAAAACATAATAGATAAATATTTTTAAAAATTAATTCCTTTTTTTCAATCATCTCTTTATAAGTAAAAGGTAATAAAATTAGAAACGCCAATGACCATCTTAATATGTTTAAAGATATCGGAGGTATTTCATTTAAACCTGCTATTTTTCCAACAATAAAATTTCCGGACCAAAACAAAGCTGCTAAAAAAAGCAAAATAGATGCAATTATGATATTACTTTTATTTTCAAGCATTAAATAGAGTACTATAAAAGATTACTTTTAACTAAACCTTATTGAACTGTATGGCTGTAAATCTAAGTTAGTATTCTCACCTGAAATCATCTTAGATATAATTTTTCCTGATATTGCACCAAGTGTCCAACCTAAATGATGATGACCGAATGAATAGAAAACATTTTTATAGTTTTTTGAAGGACCAAGAACTGGTAGAAAATCTGGCAGTGTAGGTCTAAAACCAAGCCACTCATCTTTATGTTCAGGCAATCCATCCAACATGTCCTTTGCATTTAATATTAAGTTTTTTATTCTTGATTTTGATGGAGAGTTCTCCAGCCCACCAAATTCGACAGTTCCAACAACTCTTAACCCTTGTTCCATCGGTGTCATTCCAAAACCTCTGTTTGCATAAACAATTGGTCTTGAAATTAAATGGTCGTAATCTTTAAAGTGAACATGATAACCTCTTTCAGTATCTAAAGGAATATCTTCATGTAATTTATCAGTTAATCTTTTCGAGAATGCTCCACATGCAACAACAAGTCTATCAAAAATAAATCTTTGTGTTTCTGTTCTCAATACTGGTTTTTCTTCATCAAAATCTATATCTTGAATATTTAATTTTAAGAACTTTCCACCTTTATTTACAAAATTTTCAAATAATTTTATTAATATTTTTCTTGGATTTCTTGCATGCCTTGCGTAATCATAAAAAACACCACCATGATAAAATGGTTTTAAGTTTGGCTCTAAATCATGAATCTCTTTTTTATTTACTAATTGTTGTTTTACTCCAAGCTGATCTCTAATTCTAATTTCTAGTTCTCTACTCTTCATATTTTGATCAGTCCAAACATAAAGAATTCCATTATTTTCAACTAACCCATCAAGATTAATTTCATCAAATAATTCGTCAAAAGCCGGTAATGATTGATCTAAAATTTGGTGCATATTTTTAGCTGTATGCATCATTTTTTCTTCTCTGCAATTTAAAATAAATCTTGCAAACCAAGGGATCATCTTTGGAACATAGTTCCATTTTAAAGCAAGAGGTCCTCTTGAGCTAATTAACATAGAAGGAACATCTGTAATTACATCGGGTCTGTTTAAAGGAACAGATGCATAAGGAGAAAAATGACCTGCATTTCCATATGATGCTGCACTTCCTGGCTCCTCTCTATCAAAAAGTGTTACTTGAAAACCTTTTTTTTGAAGAAACAAAGCATTACAAACACCTTGTATACCAGCACCAATAATTCCAATTTTTAAATATTTTTTATCCACTTTGGAAATATATTTTCTAAGAATTACTTAATATATATGATATTTGATCGCGGGTTTATTTTACTTAAATTCTTACTTACCTATAGAAATTAAGGTTAAGTCATCACTAAGCTTGTTATCCCCAGCAGTATTAATTACTGTGTTTGATATATCTGACAATTGTTTGCTAGAATCTGTATTAAAATTTTGTTCTATAATCTTTAATGAACCATCTATTCCTATTTCTTCACCTTCGCTATTTAAGCTTTCGGATAGTCCATCAGTAAAAGCATAAAATCTATCATTTTCTAGTTTAACTTTGTGAGTTTTATAGACTGATTTATCCTTTTGAAGTATTACGCCCATGGGTGGCGAATTACTCTCAAATTGTTCATAATTTCCTGATGATGATCTAATAATAGCAGGCTGATGACCTCCATTTACCCATCTTAATTCATCAGTCCTCATGTTATATTCTCCCAATATACTAGTAACAAACATGCCTCCAGTTTTAGTTAAAAATAGATCATTATTCATATGAAACATCATTTCATCTGGATCTACTTGATCTCTAGACATAATCTCAAATAAAGTTGATGCTTTTGCCATTACCATTCCGGCATGAATTCCTTTACCCGCAACGTCTGCAATAATAAAGTAAACACTATCATTGTGAGGATAAAAGCTGAAGAAATCTCCAGAAACTTCTCTAGCAGCAATATTAATTCCGTGCACAGGATAATTTTCTAAATTTCTCTTTGGTAAAAAGTTTTCTTGAACTTTTACTGCAAGTTTTACTTCATTTGATATTCTATCTCTCCACACTCTCTTTTCAGCTTCACTAGTTTCTAATTTGCTCATTAATCTATTATAATAAAGTCCAATTACACCACCTGCAGTAAATGGATCTTGGGGTCCTCTAATTGTTAAATCTCCTGACTCAGATTGTTTTTCTAAAATTGTTATTAAATCATGTTCTACAGAAGTTGCATTGTGTTCTGCAATATTCAGACCTAGCTCTTCATGTAACGGACTTACCCTTAACGGATAAATATAATTTAAAATTTTCAATAAAATATATGATCCAAAAAATGAGAATACACCAATCGAAACAATTCCAATAAACTGTACTTTTATTTGCTCTAGTCTAGTTAATCCTGTTCCGAGTATTTCTATATCGCTAAATAATCCAACTGCTATAGTTCCCCAAACTCCTGCTGCCAAATGAACAGGCACAGCACCTACAACATCATCTATTTCAAGTTTGTTTAAAAATTCATTTACAAATATTGCGACTACTGCTCCTATAATTCCGACAAATATTGAAGTCACTGATGTCATAGAATTACATCCTGCTGTAATTGCAACTAAACCTGCGAGTGGTCCAATAATTACATAGTAAGGATCTGGTTTTTTAAATAATGCAAATGAAATTCCAAGACCTGTTAGCAATCCAAAAGAAGCAGCTAGAAATGTATTTATTAAGATTAGTGGAACTGCTTCATCCATTGCTCCATTACTTCCACCGTTGAAACCAAACCAACCAAACCATAATATTAAAGTTCCCAAAACTGCAAGTGGAAAACTTGAGCCTGTGAACTTTCCTTTATTAGCATCTGAATATTTTCCAATTCTTGGACCTAAAATTAAAACTGCAGATAATGCAATCCAACCTCCAACAGAATGGACAATTGTACTTCCTGCAAAATCAACAAATCCGATATCTGTTAGCCATCCTGTTGTTTTAACTTGCCCAGTGACTGCGAGTAATTGTCTTGTAGCATCAATATTATTTAAATAACTTGATGACCATGCCCAATGGCCAACAATTGGATATATAATTCCCGTAGCTATTATAGTTATAATTAAGTAACCATTAAATTTCATTCTCTCGGCAACGGCGCCTGAAACAATCGTGGCTGCAGTTGCAACAAACATTGCTTGGAATACAAAATATGTCATGTATTCAGCTTGATCAGTTTTAAAAAAGAACAAGTCAGTGCCAAAATATCCATTAAAACTTTTTCCAAACATTAAACCAAAGCCAAATAGCCAAAAAATTACGACCGCGAGACCAAAGTCAGCAGCATTTTTAAGAGCAACGTTAATGCTATTTTTATGTCTTGATAAACCTGTTTCCATGCACATGAAACCTGCTTGCATTATAAAAACAAGTATGGCGCAATCTATAACCCAAAGAGTATCTACAAATGATTTTACTGACTCCAAATCTACGTTCTCCATTTTAACATCTCCAAGTTATAATTAATTTAAAGCGCATAATAGAAAATAGATGTTCAAAATAGGTTAGTTACTCTTTTTTTTTCCAGATAAAATAAAATAAGTAAGGAGATAGAGCAGGAACAATCCCAAACCAGAACCACTCATCCCATCTAAAGCTTTTGTCTAACATCGGACTTCTTAATCCGTTCCACCAGGTCAAGTACCCAATAAAAATTATCCATGCTAAACTAATAGTTGCATAGATCTTAAAATTTTTTGAGAGATCTCCAGAAAAAACAAATTTAACTTTTTCTATATATTTACTAATCTCAAAATTCATTATTAACAATTTGTTCGTGTCCAAACTGACTTATCAGTATATTCAATTTTGCATGGTGATTTAGCTCCGGTTTCTTGAGCAATAATTGTATAATTTTCTGCAGATCCTTGAGAACAAAATTCATAACCAATCTCAGGGGTAATAACGTCGGACCCACCAAGTAGTTTTGTTTCTAAAGTAGTCGATGTTGAATTATTAGGTCCGCATCCAGGAGTAAAATATTCATCCTCATCGGAGTAGAATTCACTTTGCGCAAGCGAAATTTGTAAAATTATATTTTCTGCAGATTTCCTTTTTGCTGACGAAACGTAGCCGTTATAGCTTACTATTCCTATTGCTGAGATTATTCCAAGAATTGCAACAACAACCAAAAGCTCAATTAAGGTAAAACCTGAGCTCCTGGTTGTCATAAGAATTTTTTTACTTTATTCTATGGTAACAGCGCCCTCTAATAATGAGGCTCCACTGACTTCGCAAGATATAACTTCTACTGTGGTACCATTATCTGTGACACTTGTATAACCCTCATCACCTGAACCACAAGAAGTTAATTTGGTTGTTTTGATTGCAGAATTTGATGTCGAATAAGGATTTTTAAATTCTGATCCTAAAGCATCTTTTGTAGCCGTCGTAACATTTCCTGATGTTTTTCTATTAGCACAAGTCAATTTTTTTGTGCCTTTGACCATCACTTCAGTCTCCCCAATTTCGCATTTTTTAAGCTCAGCAGCCACATATTTAAGCACTGCTGCTTGGTTTGATTTAACTGCTGATTTTTTTGCGCCCTTTGTGTAACCAGAGTAAGCAACAACTCCAACGGCAGCTAAAATACCGATGATGGCTACAACAACTAATAATTCTATAAGTGTAAAACCTTTATTATTTTTTTTCATAATTTTTGATCCTATTTTAAATAAAAAATATGTATATACATAATAATTATATCTTTTGAAAGTCAATATCTACATACATAATATATTCAAAATGGGTCATTTTTGTTGATTTCACAGGGAAATTTAATAAATATTAATATTTATGTCATACAAAGTCACAGAAGAAGGCGGAATATCAATTGTTCACCTAGATGGTGAAATTGATATGGATGTAACAGAAAAAGCAAAAGAAGTAATAATGCCTCTTATTGAGGCGAAAAAAGAAGTTCATCTAAATTTAAAAGAAGTTCAGTACATGGACTCATCTGGCATATCTGTATTAATTGAAAGTCATCAAAAAGCAACTGAACTTGGAACAAAAGTCATTTTGAAAGATATCAGCAAGTCGGTTTTAAAAGTTATTATGATGGCAAAACTAGAGCAAATTTTAAACTTGGGATAAATAATGAATAATCTTGCTCAAATATCAGAACAAAGAGATTTTGTTGTAAGTTCATCTAGTCTTAAAGATGTAAGAAGTTTTTCAAGAGAAGTTTTTGAAAAAGTAAATATTGAACAAGATTTAAAAGATGAATTAGTGCTAGCAATAGCAGAAGCAGCCCAGAATATTGTTAAACATGCTTACCAAGGTGAAGATACAGAAGATAAAATGGAGATTAAAATTTCTTTAGCAAATGGAAATTTAGAAATTGGATTTTTTGATAAAGGAAGACCAGTTGAAAAAGATAAAATTAGGCACAGAAAAATAGATGACATTAAACCAGGTGGTCTTGGAACTTTTTTTATTCAACAAATAATGGATGCAGTAGTATTTAAAGAGGGCGAAAAGCCTTGGATCAATCATTTAATTTTATCAAAAAAAATAGATTATTAACTTCCAATAATTGCACCAACATTAAAGATTGGTGAATACATAGCTATCATTAAACCGCCGATCATTGTGCCCATAAATACAATCATAATCGGCTCAATTAAACTCGACATATTATCAACAGCTGTATCAAACTCTTCTTCATAATAAGCTGATACCGATGTAAACATTTCATCCAAATTTCCCGTCTGCTCTCCAACAGAAATTAGCTGGCTAAATGTTGCGGGAAAAACTGGTTCTTTTAAAAATAGTTTTGTTAAAGTATCTCCTGAGAAAACACCTTTTTTAACATTTTCTAAAGCTTGAGTGACAACATCATTGTTACTTACTTGTTTTGCAATTTCTATACTTTCAAGCAAATTTACACCTGCGGAACTGAGGTTACCCATAATAAGAGATACTCTTGCAATTAAAGATTTTAAAATCATATCTCCAAATACTGGCATTTTTAAAACTCTATAATGCCATTTATATCTTACTGCAGGTATTTTAGTTGTTGTGTATTTAAAGATAGCAAATCCTATAGCTAAAACTAAAAATAAAGTTAAACCACCTGCTCCTCTCATAAAATTACTGGCATTCATAATGACTGCTGTAGGCGTTGGTAAAGGTACTCCCATACCTTCATACATTTCAGCAAATATTGGAACAACTTTAATTAACATGAATACCATAACAGTTATTGCAACTGTAAACATGACAACAGGGTACGTTAATGCACTTTTAATTTTCTTTTTAACTTTTTCTCTTTTTTCTAGTGAATCTACTAATTTGAGTAAGAAAACATCCAATTTACCACTAGCCTCACCTGCTTTTATTAAGTTTATATAAATATTGTCAAAAACCTTAGGGTATTTTTCAAAGCATTTTGAAAGTGTGATACCTCCTTCTAAACTTTTTCTAATATCCTCAATAATTTCTTTCATTGTTGGATGCTCAATTTGATCACGTAGCATTGAAAGTACATTTAAAATTGGAAGACCTGCTTTAACCATGGTAGCAAACTGTTTTGAGAAAATCATTACATCTTGAGGCGTAACTTTTTTCTTTCCAAATGAAAAACTGCTTTTTTTGCCTTTTTCTTTAGCTGCTTTTTTCTTTTTTGCTTTAACTAAATTGGTTATTATTATCTTTTGTTCTTTTAGCTTATATGATGCTTCTTCCTGATTTAGGGCCTCTATTTCGCCCTCAATATATTTTCCTGCTGAAATACCTTTATATGTAAATGTTTCTGAGGACATTTATTAATCCATAGAAAGAACTCTATCAAATTCTCTGAAATTTAAGTCTCCAGTTAATATAAGTTCTCTTCCCATATCTTGCATTGTTCTAAAGCCTTCATTAGATGCAATTTCTTTTAACTCTGGTGTTGTAGCTTTTCTTAATATTGCTTCTTTTATTGGTTTTGTAACATTTAAAATTTCATAAATTCCCATTCGACCTTTGTAACCAGTATCTTTACATTTTGGACAGCCTTTTCCTTTTTGTACTTTTGCTCTTGAAGCTTGCTCAACTGTAAAACCTAAATCAGCTAATGCTTTTGGAGTAATGTCATTGTCTGGCTCTCTACATTCTGTGCAAGTTTTTCGCGCTAGTCTTTGTGCTAACACCAAACTCACAGCCGCACTAATTAAATAATCTGGAGTACCCATATTTTGTAACCTTGTAATAGTACTTGGGGCATCATTTGTGTGAAGTGTACTGAAAACTAAGTGTCCTGTAAGCGCTGCTTTTAATCCTATATCAACTGTTTCTTTATCCCGCATCTCTCCAACTAGAATTATTTCTGGATCTTGTCTTAAAAAAGATCTTAATGCGGTTGCAAAGTTAAAACCAATATCATCTTTAATTTGAACTTGTCCAACACCATCAAGTTCATACTCAACTGGATCTTCAGCTGTTAAAATATTTAGATGAGGCTTAGATACTTCTTTAAGAATACTGTACAATGTTGTTGTCTTTCCGGAACCTGTTGGTCCTGTAACCAATACTAATCCTTGTGTACCGTGAATTGCTTTTCTTAAATTTTTAAGATCTGTTTCTTCAAAATTTAATTGCTCTAAACTTATATCTCCTGCATCTTTATTAAGAACTCTCATTACAATTCTTTCATTCGTTGCAGTAGGCAAAATAGATAAACGTAAGTCCACTACTTTTCCATCAATTTTAAATGGTATAGCTCCATCTTGTGGAAGCCTTCTTTCTGCAATATCCAATTTTCCCATAATTTTAAATCTTGTAACAACAGCACCGTAATTAGAGTGTAAAAATTTTTTGAAATGCTCTTGCTCTGTAAGAATACCATCTAATCTGTATCTTACTCTTGAACTAAATCTATATGGCTCAATATGTATATCAGATACACCTGATTTAATCGCATCAGCAACAACAGCTGTACTAAATTTAATAACTTCAGACTCGTTTTCGATTGCTTCTATATCTTCTTCAGGTTGGTTTTCTAAAACTTCAGCTTGTTCATCTACATCATAATCAAATGTTTTAGTTTTTTCTGCCTGAGTTTGTCTAATGTCTGAGATGGTTTTTTCACCATCTGCTAAAAGTTTATCTACAAAATTTGAAATATCCGAAACTTTTGCTGCATGAAGCTCTATATCCATTTTTGTAATAGTTCTTAAGTTTCTCATCAAACTTAATTTTGAAATATCTGAAATTGCAATATGCAAAACTTTTCCATCAATTTTAAATGGTGCTATAAAATTCATATTTATATAATTAGAAGGAAGTACAGCTTTTAGCTCATCGGTTACTTGTATTGTTGATAAATCAACAACATCTAGTGATTGATCATGAACTAATAAATCTAAAATTTTTTGTTCATCTGTTAGATTTAATTCAAATACTGCATCTAATTGTGATTTATTTCCATCACTAGAAACTTTTTTAATTTCAGCTAAATCTTTTCCAGAAATAATATCTTGGTCTATCAAGATATTAATCAAATTAATCTCGGATTCTCTACTTATGTTAATCATTATAATATTCTTGGCGCTATAAATACCAATAATTCATCTAGGTTATCAGAATTTGCTTTACCTTTAAAGAGGTTACCAATTACAGGCATATTTCCAATGCCTGGTGTTTGATTTTTACTTTGAGATACTACATTTTTCTTAATACCACCAATTACAACAATATCACCATCAGCTACTAGTAATTTAGTTACAATTTCCATTTTATTGATTGGAGGCTCATCTCCTCCTGCTGATCTATTTGGTGTATCATTATTTACTTTTATAGTTAAAAGAACATTTCCATCACCTATGATGCTTGGTGTAACTTCTAACTTTAATGCAGCTTCTTTAAATGAAGTAGAGGTTGTTCCATCAGATGTTGTTTGATAAGGAATTTCTTCACCTTGTGTAACAGTTGCTAACTGATTATCTAAAGTAAATACTTTTGGATTTGAGATAGTTTTTCCCATACCCATACTTTCTAGAGCAGTAATTTCAGCTTTAAGAACACCTGAACCCGTTCTTCTTAATATTCCTATTCCACTTGTTGCACCAGTAACTGGAAAATTAGCAAGACTATCAGTTGCAGCTCCTAGACCTGCAGCTGTATCTAAATCAGTTCCAAATGCACTACCACTACTTGTGCTTGCGGTACCTCCAGATATATTACCAGATCTGTTATAATATCCTCCAAGTCTAGAACCTAGTGCTCTTTCAAAATCTGAATTAGCTTCAACAATAAAAGCTTCTATCAATACTTGTTTAGTTCTAATATCTATTTCTTTAACAACTTTATCAACTACGTCTAAATCTTTTTCTTTTCCTCTTACTATTATTGATCTTGTAGTGACTTCCTCTGTTATTTGTATTGGAGTATATGAGCTATCACCAGAAGATTGTGTAAACAATTCTTCGATTGTTTGTTTAGCTTGAGCAGGAGTTATGTAATAAAGCCTAAATATTTCAGAATAAATTGGTTCAACACTATCTTCTAATTCTACTTTCTTTTTAACTGCTTGGGCTCTTTCAGACTTATAAGTTTCTTGTGCAGTTAATGTTTCGGGTGAATGAATTCTGATTAAGTTACTTGCTACATCAACATCTGATGCAAAATTTTTCATATCTAATAAAGCCTGAAAAGCTTTATCCCAAGGAACATCGATTAATTCTGCTGAAATTGCTCCTGCAACTTCATCACCAACTAAAATATTAATCTCACCAATTTTACCCATTAATTTCATAGTTTCTTTGTAATCCAGGTTTTTAAATTTTAGTGTTACTCTTTGTTTTAATAATGGATAATCATCAGAAATAATTAAATAATTTCTCTGAGCTTCGGATGATATTTTCTTTCTTTTGCCTAATTTTCTAGAATCTCCTTCTAATGGCTTAGGACCCATCTCTAAAGTTTTAGCAACTTCAGATTTCCCAGACTCCACTATGTTTTGATCTTTAATTAATGGAGTGTTGTGTTTAAAAGGCTTATTATATTTTTTCCCAAATTGTGAGTTTGGGCCACAAGCACTTAATATAAATGCAAATAGTATAATAAGTAAAGTATTATAATATTTTTTAATAATCATCCGCCTCTCTAACTTGACTGTTAAAATCTATAATCATAAACTTTCCATCTTCTTTTTTAAATATTGCTTCATTTAATCTTAAATCAACTAATTGAATTTTTCCTAAATACTGTCCAAGAGATAAAGTCAAAACTTCTCCACCAGAATTAACGATTGATATATAGCTATAATCTTTTCCCGATATAAGCCCTGCTAATTTAAAATTATATAGACTTAGCTCATTTTCCTGTTCATCTTCAGGTATATTTCCAGACATCGAGCTTGTTCCCTCATTTCCTGCAAAAGGATCATTAAGAGGAACCTCTTCATCATCTTCCATTTCTTTAGCAATTTCTTTTACCTGTTCTAAAACTTCTTTCTTTTGATCATGGCTATCAGAAAAAGAAATTGTAGGTATTAAGATTAAAGATAAAAAAATTAATATTTTAAAAAAACTCATCTGGCATTCCTACTATTGTCAATTCTCCAGTTGCAACTATCGCTCCGGTTGAATCATTTTGTACTACACTTATCGTCTCTTTGTCAAAATTTAACATTTTCTTTTGCTTAGATACTGCTCTTTTGAACTTTATATAACCCAAGAAATTGCCTTTAATTTCATAGTCTACAGGTATTTTATAATAAGAGACCATTTCTTTTTGAAGATTATCAGCTGATTGATCTGTCACTCCAACTTTTAAAACCGGTTTTGGTTCTTTCTTTTCTATTTTTGAAATAACTAAACCATTGACTGCCGCGTGTTTACTTAAACTTTGGTAAAGATCTTCAACTTCAGCTTTAGAATGAAACAAAGTAGACGTTTCTTCAAACTTCGGTTTCATTTTTTTTATAGTTTTTTTTAAAGATATAATATTGTTCTCAAAATCAACAATTTCTTGCTCTTTTTGAATTTTGTCTTGGTATTTTGCTTTTCTCTCCTTAACCATTGGATTTAGTATTGCATAGTAAATAATTAAGAAGATAATAATTGCTCCAAATCCTATTCCAAATTTTATGAGAGTTTTTTTATCTATAGTAGAAAATTTCTGCTTTAGATCATCCATTGTCATATTTTTTAAATCCATTATACGTTCTCCAATATACAAGCAATTTTAAAACCCTTCATTGTTTGTGAGCCCTGCTGTTCATTTGGCAATGTCATGCTTGCAAGGGATGCTTGTGAAATTAATTTTTTATTATTTAAATTGCTTATTAACTTTAATATATCTTGATCACTAAATGCTGATCCTTCAATTATAACTAGATCTGAACCGTTATATTCAATAGAATCAAACTTAACCCTTTTAGGCACCGCTGATGCTATTTGAGCTAATACTCTAAAACTTATTGTTTTATTTGATTTAATCGAATTGCTTAATTCTAGAGATTTATCCATTAATTTTTTCTCTTTAAGATATTTATTTCTTTCTAATGTTCTTAATTCATGTGTTTGAATCACTTCCTCATATCCTGCAATTTTTTTATTTAAGTCAGTAATTTGCCAAAATGAAAATCCAAATAGAACAACGTATATAACTACAACAATTCCTGCTATTCCTTTAAATGCAAAATTAGAAAATGCTTTTGCTTTTTTCTGCGCAATCATATTTTCTCGATTGGGAAGTAAATTTATATTTTTTACAGCAGTTACAAATTTATAATAACCAAATACATCTAGCTTTCTAAATGCTAAACCCATGACTGTTGAAAAATATGAAGGGTTACTTAATTTAGTTTCATTTTCTATTTGAGCAGGTATCTTAATTCCGTCAAATGGATTAAAAAGATTATAACCAGTATTAACCATATTTTTTCTAAAACTAGCTAAATAATCTTCTACATTTGATAAATTAGATGTAACTTTTAAATTTCTAATTCTTTTTTCATATTTTGTTTCAAAATCTTGAACAGCTTGTTTAACCTGAGTCATATATCTTCTAACCAAAGCATCCATTTCTTCTTGATTGTTACTTTCAGATAAGGTTTTTCTGTCTTGAGCTCTTATAAAAATATCAGTGATGATTGGATTATTTTCATAAAGTATCATTACATAGTTCTCATCTAATCCAAATTCTAAAACTGCTGTTAAATTTGAGTCTTCAATTGAACCAGCTATTTGATTTATTTGGTCTACTGCAGATTTTAAAGCGAAACATTTAACATCAATAATTACAGCATTTAGTCCACCCTTTTTAATGATTGCTGTATAGCTATTAATGTCTGAAAGTTTTGAGGCAACAAACAAAATATCCATCGTGTTAGCTTTTTCATCTTTATTTATGACCTGATGGAATATCGAATAGTCTGCTAAGTTATCTGTTAGTTGAACTAAATTTTCCCAAAGTGAGTCTGTATCAATCGCTTTTTTTAATTCTTCTTCTGTCATCAGAGGCGCCGTTACAACTCTAATAATCGCACTTGTGACTGGAATTGCTATTGCAGCGTTTGTTGTTGAAACTTTTGATTTTAATAAAGCTAATTTTAGTTCTTCAGCAATTTTATCCTGATTTTCTAAAACAGTTCCACCCTCAGGAACTCCTTCGAATTTATGAACATAAAATTTATCTAAAACCCATTGGTTTGCTTTATTACTTGATACTTGAGCAAGCCTAATTTCGTTAGATGTCAATTCAACACCTAAAATTTCTTCACCTTTTATTGAAGATTTTCCTAATCTATTTTTTAGTAATTTACTAAAAAAACCCTCTTTCTTTTTTCCCCCATCTGGCTTTGGTACAGGTTTATCTGTTGAGCCATCTTTATTTTTTTTCTTAAATAGATTTGCAAAAGGATTTTTCATAATTTTATAATTTGAATTTTATCTATATACTCAACTTTTACTAGAATAAAAAGCCCGAGTAGTACATAATGAGTTTTTTTGAAATAAATTACTAAAAATTACTAATATTTATAGTATCAATATTGAATGTTTGAAAAATTAGAAGAACTGGCAAAAAATAACAAGAAGATTTCCGATTTTCACATTAGAGCTGGTGCGCCTCTTGCTTACAGACAGACAGGTGAGATTATTAAAGTTCAAGAAGTAATGGTTACTGCTCAAGATTTAAAAGATTTGTTATCAATGAACTGTAATGAACACGAATTGAATAAATTTGATAAAACTCATGAGTTAGATACCTCAGTAACATTAAGTGGATTAAGATTTAGAGCAAACTTTTATAAAACAATAAAAGGACCAGCATGTGTTTGTAGAAGAGTAGAAAGTAAAATTCCTGATATGGATCAATTTAATTTACCACAATCTCTATATGATATTGTGGATTTTCATAAAGGCTTGGTTTTGGTGACAGGTCCAACAGGTTCAGGTAAATCAACTACTCTTGCAGCAATTGTTAATGAAATAAATAAAACAAGAACGGCTAACATTATTACTGTTGAAGATCCTGTTGAGTTTATTCACCAAGATAATAAA
The DNA here is from genome assembly GCA_902618205.1 of uncultured Pelagibacteraceae bacterium. Lineage (GTDB taxonomy): Bacteria > Pseudomonadota > Alphaproteobacteria > Pelagibacterales > Pelagibacteraceae > Pelagibacter. The sequence continues at coordinate 47,245 of CACMZL010000005.1, forward strand.
AGTATTGTATCTCATAGAGAAGTTGGAAAACAAACTGAAACATTTGCTGCAGCTTTAAAGGCAGCTCTTAGAGAAGATCCAGATGTAATTTTAGTTGGAGAAATGAGAGACTTGGAAACTATTAGTCTTGCACTAACTGCTGCTGAAACAGGTCACTTAGTATTTGGAACTCTTCATACAAGTGGTGCACCAAGTACAATAAATAGAATTATTGATGTGTTTCCACCTGAACAACAAGAACAAATAAGAGCTCAAATTTCAACTTCTTTAAAAATGGTTGTCACACAAAGATTGTTAAAAACTAGAGACGGTGCTGGAAGGGTTGGTGCATTTGAAATAATGAAATGTACTGCACCAATACAAAACTTAATCAGAGAAGCTAAAATTCATCAAATTCCAAGTATCATGCAAACTGCGGTTAGAGATGGAATGATAACAATGGAAAAATCTTTAGAAGAATTAGCTAAAGCAGGGAAAATAGATCCAGGTGCTGCAAGATCAGAACATTAAAGGTTTTACATTACTCGAGTTGCTGGTTGTTATTTCAATTGTAGCAATAGTATCCGCAGTTGGTATTCCAAATTTTATGGACTATAACAAAGATAGAGTGTTAAGAGCTTCCACTGAAAAAGTTGTTAACATGATTAATTCAATTAACACACAATCACAAAGAGGCTCCCTTCCTTTTGTGCAAGTTTACATCAAACCTAATAGTGGCTCAACACAAATTATAACCAGAGGATTATCAAGAAGTGCTTACACTAATAGATTAAATAGTGGCAACCCAATTGATTGTTACACCTCAAGTTCATTTTGGACTTCAGAAGTAGAAAATAAAACGTATGATGTTGCTATTCACATAGACAGGGAAAGCTCAATATGTTTTTCTCAAAATGGAACACATTACAAAACCTTGGGTAAAATCAAAAACCAATTAAGAGTTACTTTGGATGAACCTTCAAATGCTACTGATCAATATATTATATTGTGTACATTTGATAACGCAAAAAAAAATGGTGGAAAGTGCCCTATTAGTATTTCTAAAGGATTAGAAAAACCTGCCTACTTGGTTGAATGGACAAGATTTGGTAATGTAAATAAATTTAGATGGAGTCGTAATGGCTGGACTAGGATGTAATTTTTTTAAAAATCAGAAAGGAATAACTCTAATAGAGGCTCTAGTATCAACAGTTATAATTGGTATTGGATTTGTAGCTATTTTTCAGATGGTTCAATATTCCGTACGATCTATTGACGTATCAGGAGAAAGAACAAAGTCAAATTTGCTTATATCAATGGTTGCAGAAGACCTTATTTCAGAAAAAAACTCAACTTCTCCCACAAGCAAAGTATCTTTTGTTGATTATTTAGTGTCTGAAGAAAAAAAAGGTAAAGCATCCTGGAATTCTGCGAGTTGTAGCACAGGATCATCATCCTCTAAAACTTTCACAAACACTTTAGATGCTAAAAAATACAAATGGGATAATAGATTTTCAAAGAGAAGACTAAAATGTAAAGGGACTCAGAATAAAAAAGCACTGAAAGTTTATGATATCTGCAACAATGCAGCAGCAGGCAACAGCTGCACTTATAATAATAATAAAAACTATACCGGTACAGGTATTTATGATCAGTGGGTACTTGGTAGAATGGAAGTTAATGTAAGTACTGGGCGTGTTGATGCATCTGGAAATGCAAAGCCAAAGAAAAAATATTTATATTTCCAAATTAAATAATGAGAAAAAAATTAAGTAAAATTGCTGGTGTTACCTTAATTGAAATTTTAATTGGTATTGTAATTTCTGTGGTAATGATGGCAGCAATGTTTACTTCGTACAACGTTGTAAATAATTCTTACTCACAGGTAACTGATAGAGCAAAAATATCAAGTCAAGGAAGAGATGTTATTGGAATGATGATGAGGGATATAAGAAATGCAGGTTACAAATATTATGGTGACAATGTTAAAACAAATAATCAACATGCTCCAATAATTATCACAAAGTCATCAAATTTTAATAATGACTGTGATAAAATTGATATTGTGTATGGCGATGTTGATTATAATAAAAACAAAACTCCAAAATATGTTTATCAAAGATATAAAATTACATATCATTGCGAAAAATCAAAATTGCCTAATAAAAATGCTAAACCTTTACCTGGTGGTAAAAAACCCCCAATAGATGCTTTTGCAATTTATAAAACTAAAGTTATTTGGGACAAGACTGCTAATAACTGGAAAAATCCTGAAACAGACGGAGTTGATGCAACATATAAAAAACAACTCATCGCAGATTATATTGAAGACTTAGTATTCATACCTATAGATGAGGAAGGAAAAATAATAAATCCTCCTCCAACACCAACGAATGCAACAAAAAGTAAATTATATAAAATTAAAACAATAGATATCGCCTTAACTGTTAGATCAACAAAGAACTTCTTTAGAAATATTAAAGAAAGATTTCAAGAAACATTAAATGATCCAACTAGAAAAAAAAAAAAGACAGATAGATATTTAAGAGAAAGTATTGTTGTAACAGCTCATGCTAGAAATTTAGGTATGCAATAATGAGAAAAGATGAAAAAGGTTTTGCATTAGTTTTATCGTTAGTATTAATGCTTGTTATGTCTTTGATGGGTGGAGCATTGATAGTTATTTCAGCTGGTGATCATCAAAGTAATAATAGAAGTGAAGACTATCAACAAACTTTTTATGTTGCTGAAACGGCTTTAATAGAAGGTGAGCGTTATATTCTTAATCAATTCCTTGGACCTTGGAATACTTCTAGTCATAAAAGAGATACTGCAAAAAGAAATTTGCCAGCAAATCAAACATCTAAGTACACAGGAAATATGACACAAAAAAATTATAACTCAAGGTCCGTTGGAAGAGATGATTATTTAAGTCCAAGCACTATTTGTTACAACTCATTTTCAGAGATAGATAAAGATAATCTTAAAGTTGTTACAGCAGAAAGTTGGAACTTTGGAGTAATAGTAAGAGATAGTTTTTCTTCAAAAGGTGGAACAGTTGAAAAAGAAGAGGCTCAAAAATTATTAAAATATTATTATCAATTTTTTGTAACTAGAATTGGATCAGCTCCTTATAGAGGATCAGGTTCTAGTGTTAAAAAAGGTGCAAATAACACAGGAAATGACGGTATGGCGTATAGAGTGTATGGATGTGGTATTAAAAAAGAGAAAGATCCAATGGTAGTTGCGCTTGAAAGCGTTGTTGTACTTCCAAAATAAATATGTCTAAAATGGTTCTAAGAGAGAAATTATTTTTAAAAGTAGGGTATAATTAATTTATGAAATTAATAACTAAAACAATATTAATTTTAATTTTATCTATTACTTATTCATATTCTGCATGTAACTTTAAAGCTGAACTTGGGATTAAAAGAGCAGATTTTGAAGCAAAGGAAATTGTTGGCGCACCATTGCCTGGGGAATATGGAAATTTAGATTTTTACGGAATATTAGCTGAAGACATCTGTCCAGAACAAAACTTAAAAGATATTGCTATAGAATATAAATTCTTAAACGATGAATTAATTGCTATTAATTTAATTGCTTTAAATGATGAAACAAACTCTGTTTCTGAAAAACTTACCTTGATGAATTATATGAAGAAAAATTTTGGTCAATTCGATACTTCACAAAACCCTAAATCATTTACTGGTTATGAAATTGTCGAAAAGCCAAATAAATTTATAGTTTATCAACGCATACCTAATGACCAAGGAGTTATTGATGAACAAATATATATCTCAACTCCTAAATTAGATGAAAAATTAATGAAATATATGGAAGCTATGGAAATGCAAGTAATGAAGGATAGTCAATGAAATTGAAAAATATAGTCTATTCAATTATTTTAATTTTATTTGCATTATCAAATCAAGCTTTTGCAAAAGCACTTCCACCAGGATCTGGAATTGGTGATGTACCTGCCAATGTTTTAATAATGTTGGATAAATCTGGAAGTATGGGATGGAGGATGAGTGGTGGTACCGCAAGTATGCGTTACCCTTATGATGCTGATGCTGATAGCAATGGCGATGTTCTAGTATCACAATATAATAGAGATGGTGTTAAAAAATTTCTATATGGTTCTAAAACTCTAGATACAGGATTTGGAAATAGAGGTGTTTCTGGAAAAGGGAATAGAAGATACGAAGGTAATTCAAATTGCAGAACATCTTACTCTTATAGTGGAGAAACTTATAACGACGTCTATTACACAACTGCATATTATGAAAGAGCAATTGTAGCAATAAGAGCAAGTGATGGTAGGTGTTTGAAGAAATACTCCCTTGGTATTTATCCATACAATATGACAATAGATAAAAGTACGGGTTATTTATATGTAGGTGGTTCTTGGGGATATAAAACAATAAATCTTTCGAGTGGAACGATTTATAATTGTAGCACAAACATCAATATGGCATATGCATTTGGTGCTGCAATTTCTGGTAATAAAATAGTCTACGCGAGAAACAATTATTTATATACGTTTCAATTAAGTTCAAATAATCATAGATGTCCTAATACAAGTGGAATATCAAGTATGCGTTATAATTCTGGATATTATACTGGTCTTCAATTCAATCCAAATAATAACCAAGAATTGTGGACACTTTCATGGAACAACAGCCGAATGGAAAAATTGACGATGAATAGTAATCTTACATCTATAAGTTCAACAACTAGATTTGGTAGTAGAAGTAGAGCAAATAGCTCTGCATCTGCAACCTATTTTTACTACCCTTGGGGATTGGGATGGGATGATGGAAATAATAGATTACTAGCGGCGGACTTAAACAAAGGTTCAGTTCAAGTCTTTGACTCAAATGGAACTTGGATACAAAATTTTGGAGGAGCTCCAACAACTAGGATGCAGGCAGCACATGCTGCTATAAAATCGTTGGTAACAGATGCTTCTTTAACATCTGGTGTTGATTATGGTTTTGCTTATTGGGCACATGGTACTGCTGGTTTTTCTCGGTGGAGTGGAGGAAATATAAAGACAGGAACTGGAAATGCTTCTCCATGTAACAATTATAATTGCTTGAAAGTTCCAATATATAAAGGCGGAGCAGCTGCAATTGCTAAAATGATTAATTCTGTAAATCCTGGAGGTGGGACTGATGCTGATGCATTTATGAAGATCGCACAACAATATTATTTACATAATACTTACACTCCTGTTGATAAAAATTCCCCTTGTCAGAATAGCTATGTATTAGTGATTGGAGATGGAGATTGGTACAATCATAGCAGGGCATTGTCAAAAGCTAGAAATTTATATCAACAGCATAAAATTAAAACTTTCACTGTAGCTTTTGGAACAGGAATAAGTAATAGTGGACTTAGAAATTTTAATCAATTGGCAAATGCTGGTGGCACAAATAAAGCTATTGTTGCTACAACTGCAGAGTCTTTAAAAGTCCAATTAAAAGCTGCGATTTCACAAATCATTGCATCAAAACTTTCATTTACAGCACCTGCAATTACAGCCACAATTGAACAAGGTGGATCTATGTACCAAGCACAATTTGATTATAGACAAAACAAAGAATGGGCTGGAACTATTACTAGAACAAAAATAAACCCAGATGGCTCGCTTGATACAAAAGATAAAGGGAATTGGTCGGCGGTTGATCAAATGCCAGCTCCAGATAAAAGAAAATTATGGAGTGTAATTCCAACTACAGATTATAAAGCAGATTACAATAATTTTAGAGACTCTAACGCAACAGCAGTTGGAAATTTAATTGCAATTTATGCAAATGATATTTTGGATTATCATAGAGATAGTAATAATGCTGATGGATCTACTAACAACAGAAGATGTGCTAATTCACCTGGAGTAATTGATGGAACCACTGATGATCTCAAAGGTTTAATAAATTTCATTAGAGGAAAAGATTACTTTGATTACGATGGAGATTGTAATTTAACAGAAACAAGAAAAAATCCTTTGGGAGACATATATCACTCTCAACTAGTTGTAGTTGGAGCACCATCTGCAGAAACTGCATTTGTTTCAACCAACCAAGAAGCATACTACAGAAAATTAAAAGGTTATGATGCTTGGGCAGCTTCACAATTTAATAGAAAAGAAATTATATATGCTGGATCCAACAGTGGAATACTCCATGCATTTGACGCTAAAACTGGTAAAGAAGAATGGGGATTTGTGCCACCATTATTGGCTCCAAACTTACCAAATGTTATGAATAAAAGTTTAAATATTGCAGGAGCAGGTGGAACTAATGCAATATTTGGTGTTGATGGATCAATTGTTGTGCATGACATGTATTTTAAAAGCCCACTCGATACCGCAAAGAAATGGCACACTATTTTATTTGTTCCATACGGAAGAGGTGGTCCTGGATTTAGTGTACTTGATGTAACCAAACCTCTAAAGCCTCTGCATCTGTACTCTATATATAATGATATTATTAATAACAGAATCTACAAAATGGATCATAATCAAAATGTCTCAACATTTGATTATATTTCTAGATCTTATTCTCTGGCTGCTATGGGAGAGTCTATAACAGTTGCAGATAATTATAATGATGATTTTAACGGGTCAGGTGTAGATGCAAGTAAGAAAAAATGTGCAAGCAATACTAATAATTACTGTTATCAAGGTCGAAGTTGGACTTTTCCAGTCCAAGGAATATCTAAAAATGATATTACAATAATCAAAGATGGTAGTAATTATACTAACTTTACAGTTACAACTGATTCAGCAGGTGACACAGTAATTAATTTTGCACAGAATATAAAGTATTCAGCTCATCCAGATATAGACTCTTCAGAAGTAGGTATTACAATTAAGTCTGGAGCAAAAGCTACCGGAGTTCAAGCTCCTCATGATATGTACGATTATAGTCTACTCGGAGAGACATGGTCTGATCCAAGAATATTTAGAATTCCAAACAACGGTGCTGGTGATACAAACATAGAAGATGATGTTTATGTTGCAGCAATGGGTGGAGGATATGGAACACAATTTGAAGGTGTTGGTTCAAACTTAACAATAATCAATTTAGAAGATGATACTAATCCTGGAAGTCTTTACAAAGTAATTGAAATAGAAGATTTAGCATCAAGTGATATCGTTAATTCAACACCAGGATCTCCTGTTTTAATTACACCAGATACTGCGACTGGAATTACATTTACTGGAGGTTTATTATATTTAAGTGACCTAGAAGGTAAAATGACTAAATTTAATTTATCAAACTTATCAGATGATGGTAATGGGAATGCAGTTAAAATTTTTGATAGTACGACTTTATTTACCGCTGGTTCAACTAAAACTAACGGAAGATACATGTATCATTCCATGGATGCTACAATAGGTGGTACAACAAATGAATTATGGTTGTTTGCAGGAACAGGAGACTATGAAAGGATTAATGATACAACATCTGGAGTATCAAATTATCTTTTAGGAATTAAAGATAAAGACTATCCTTTCTATAGAGATATCGCTAAACCAACAAAAGCTGATGACATCACAAAGTGTAAAGATACAACAAATGATACATCCGGTGCTAAATGTCCTCAAAATGCAGATAAAGGTTGGTACATTGTTCTTAAAGATTATGCAAAAATAACAGCAGAGCCAACAGTATATAAGGGAACTGCTTATTTTCCTGTTTACGAACCAACAAAATCTGTAAACAAATGTAGCTTGGGTAACGCATATATTTGCGGTGTTGATGATGAATGTGGAACAAACACTTCATCTCAATTAAATCAAACAATGGGTAAATCAAATAAATGTGCTTATGTTGGACAAGGTGTTTTATCTAAAATTGTAGTATTTGCCGATAAATTATTTGCAAACATTGCTGGACAATCTACAGGTAACAAAAAAGACTTAGTAACTCTTCAAGCAGGACAAGGTCAAACAGGAATATATAGAAGTTCTTGGAGACATAACTATTAATAATTTTTATCTTTTATGAAAAAGATTTTACTTAGTATTGTCTTCTTTTTTTTATTTACATCAATAAGCAATGCCGGTCCATGTTTAACAACCATTGCTAGTGCATCAACTAATCAATTGGCCTGTGCAGATGATGATATTTTAAATGTTACTTCTTCTGGTTCAATTACTTACAATAATCATAAAGCTGTTGATCTAGAGGATGAAACTGGAGTTCAGATTACAAATGACGGAACAATTGAAACAGAAGATGGAACTAATAAACAAAAAGCAATTCATGCTCAATCATCTTTAAATACAACAATAACTAATAATGGAACTATCAACTCAGACAATAATGAAGGGATTTATATAGATTACGCAGAAAATATAACAATCACAAACAATGCAGGTGCCACTATTAGCGCTGAAGCAGGAAATGCAATCGAGGGTAAAAATGTTGGTTGGTGTGATAAGGCTGGAAATAATGAAAATTGTCAATCTAGTTTATCATCTTCGGGCTCTACTGAAGTTGGGCTAATATTGCATAATCACGGTATGATTAGTGCAACACAAGGAACAATTTTGTTAGGCACTGGAGGAGGAGGAAACCCACGAAGTCGAGGTGTTAAAATTTATAACTATGATGGAGGAACAATTAAATCTACATCAGGTAATAACCCAATTATCGCAAAATATCTTACAGATAGTGAAATTATAAATTATGAGGGAGGAACAATCGAGAGTGCAGGTAGATATGGTATACTAACTGAATATGGATCAAATATTACAATAGATAATCGTGGTACAATAACTTCAGATAGAAATACTATTTATTGTAGAGAGTGCTCTGGAGTTACATTTACAAATTCAGGAACGATTAGCTCATCAAACACAGGTACTAATACAGGCACGGTTCTTATTGATAGACAAGGAGATAGTGATGCTGCTCACACTATTACTAATAGTGGCACTATTGAATCAGCGTTTGGAGCAGCAATACAAATAGCTAGAAACACGGGTGGAACAACTATCGACAACACCGGAACAATAACATCATCAACAAGTGCTATTGGAGCTGGTAGAACAAAGAACCTTACTATAAATAATCATGGTACGATTACTTCAACAGGCGAGCATGATCAAAATCACTTTGGAATTGGATTTGGAAACGACTCAACATCTGTAGCGGCTGGTGAAAATGTTGTTCTAAACAATTTTGGAACTATTAGTGCGGATAGTGGTGATGCAGATGGAATTAAAATTGGAGATTATCACGCTAATAAAAACTTTAATGGTTTAACAATTAATAATTCGGGAACTATTTCAGGAGGTGACAATTCTATTGTCATGGCAAACTCAAATAACACAGGATTAGAAATAGTTACTAAAGGTGAAGGCACTTATGTTGGTGAAATTGAATTAAATAGTACCATTACTACAATGACATTAGATTGTAGTATTTCAAAAGATCAAAAAATAGAAATTCATAATAAAACAAATATGGTTGTCACAAATAATCTTTGTGGAAATGATACTTATGAAATATTAGATAGCAACAGTGATCAAGATGCTGATAATTCGGAAACTAATGGTTTCTTATATGTTTATGGTGAAGATTTAGATATTGATAGCCATAATAAAAAATATAGATCGGAAATATTTTTATCTAATTTAAATGATATTTTTAATTCGGTTTTAGAAGAAAAAAAATCTAGTGGATATTATTCTGTAAAAAAAAGAGACAATATTTATAAAAATCAAACTACAGGTGTTACAGGAGACTTTGAAATTGAAAATGATAACTTTACACCCTTCCTAAGTTATTCAAGTCAGCAAGCAAAATTTAATAATGGCGAAACTTTAGATAGTGAAAACTTAGCTATTGGCATAAAAAAAGAAAGCGGATATGAGAAATTTATATTTTCTGTAGTTTCAATAGTGGGATTAACACAAAATAAATATTTAGATCTTGAAACTGAAACAAAACAGACAATTTTAAAAGAAGATTTTGGCCAGTTTGCTGCTGTTAATTATAAAGCTTCAAGAGGAATTAAAATCGATGAAAGCCAAAGTTTAAATATTGAAGTAGATGGTAAATATGGTTTAAGAAGACTTCCAACTTACTTAACATCTTTTACAGATGGAGATCTTTCTGTTGATGATGCAGTAGATCAAGTATTATCCACAGGTTTTAATGTTGAGTATTCAAAATCTTTTGAAAATGGGTTTGTTCTTAAACCTTATTCAGGCTTATCTATAAATAAAACTTTAAGTGAAAAAATTGACATTGTTGCAGATGGTGAAAGAAAAGACATGACCCATTATATGGATGATGATTTAGCAGTAAAAGCTGGTTTAAATATCAGCAAAAATACTGAAAATTTTGGCCTAAACTTTAATCTTGAATTTAATGAACAAAATGGACTTAAAGATAGCACTGTAAATATTTCTTTAACTAAGAAAATTCAAAACAATATAAACAAGAAAATAGAGGGACTACCAATTGATCCTGAACTAGAAAAATTGTTTGATCAATTACAATTAGCCAAGGAAAATGAGAGATTGGCTGAGATAACTGGTAGAGCAGTTGAGGAGAATAGAATAATGAAGGAAATGATTATTCAATTAATTAAAGAAAACAATAAACTCAAAACAGAGAGAAACCTTTTAATAAAAAATTGATTTTAAAGATTTAATAATACTAAAATTTGTGCTTGAGTACTTATTAATCTCAAATGATTTAAAAAATTTATAATATTTATTTTTTTGTATCTCTGGTAACTTTAAATAAATCTGTTGAATTGTATCAGATTTTAATATTTTAAATTTTTTTCTTTTTCCAATTAAAATTAAATATAAATAAAATCTCATTATATTTTTACTATTTAAATTGAATAATAATTTAAATATTAAAAATAAAAATAAAGGTATAAATATCCAAATATATATTTTAGAAAAGTTAAAATTTAATAATTCTTTAATAAAGTTTTTTCTTTCATTATCATCATATGATAATAAATGCTGAGTCCATACAAAATCAGCATAATTAAAGTAATAACTCATTTTTTTAAAAAAATTAGATGAAAACAAACTGTTAGATGCAAATTGTTTATTTGAGAAAATATTATTAAGTGTGTTCCTGACATTACTGTCAGGAATTGCTCTGGTTGGATCTATTCTTACCCAGCCTTTATCATCTAGCCAGACTTCTGCCCATGCATGCGTATCTTTTTGCTTGAATTTGTAAAAATCACCTACATCATTTAATTCACCTCCATAATAACCTGTTACAATTCTACTTGGTATATTTGCAAGTCTTGCAAGAAGAACAAATGTTCCAGCATAATATTCGCAATACCCTTCTTTTAGATTAAAGAAAAAGTTTTCATAATTATTTCCAGAAAAATTTTGAGGACTTAAATTATAATAGTAAGATCCATTAGAAAAATTATTGTATAATTTGTTTAAAAATTCTGTCGGTGTTGAAGTATTGTTATTTAAAACCCATGTTTTAAGTCTATTTGAAATATTAGATGGAGTTTTTGTATAATAGTCTTTTAGATCCGTTCCTAAATAATAATTAGTTTTATATCTTTTAAAACTAATTTGTTTTTTTCGATCAATTAAATCTCTACTAAAATAAATTTGATTAAAATAATCTTCTAATATCTCAATATTATTAGAAATTAATTTTGAATTTTTTAAACTTGGAATCCATTTCTTTTTAAAAGGTTCTAAAATTAACTGATACGTTTGATTTAGATCTCTACCATCTTTAACTTTAAAAGATGATTTGTATTTATCAAATAAGTAGTAACTTGAAGACGGTCTCCAAGATTTGTCTTCTTCCATGTAATCAAAAATTTTTACTCTAAAATAGAGCTCATCCTTTTTAAAATTGTTATTTATTAGGGTAAAAACATCCTCATCTGAATTTGAGAACTCACTGAAAGATCCAAGATTAATGCTATCCGGAATACCTAAAGAGCTTGATGCTGGATTAAAAATTCTAAAATTTATTTCTGCACGTGGGAAAACTAAGTAAAATATAATAATAAATGGGAAAATACTTAATCCAAAACCCAAATATTTAAATACATTTTTTATATTAAAATCTAACAATTCCTTTTGCTGAATAAGATACATATTTATTATGACCAGTATTACGATAGTAAAACTTAACAAAGTGCTTAGTATATCTTGGCCTTTAATAAGGCTTGAAACCGATATTATTAAACAAATCAAGCTGAATGAAAGTTTGTTATCTTTATTTTTTAATTCTGAAAACTTCATGATCAATAATATTGCTAAACAGTTTAGGAAAAATTCCTCTGAAAACACATACTGATTAAAAATAAGCTGAATATAAATCGCGCCTATTGCAATAATACCTAAGATTAAACTTTTTAATTTAATATTGATTTGAAAAAATAGAATATTGAAAATAAACACAATAAACCAAAATAATTTATTATTTAATGTTAAATCTGCTGATAGTGAAAAAGTACACAGAAGCAAAAGCAGAAAAGTAAATACTGATAAATTGTAATTCTTAATTTTTAGCATTGGCAAAATATTTTAATATTCGATTTAAAGATTGATTATTATCATTTAGGTATAACTCGTTTTTTTTATGTTTGATTTTCAAATTCAATTTTTTTTCATAACAATAATTAACTATATAAGATGAGTAATTTAGTAATTTTTCAAATTCAATATGCGGATATTTATCTAAATCTAAAATTAGATTTGACAATTTTTCAGTATCACTGAAAGTTTTTACATATCTTTTGTCGTTAATTATTGATTTTTTCCATGCAATTTTAGAAAAACTATCTCCATTTTTAAATTCATCAATGCCATCAAATTCATCTGCATTTATGATATTAATTATTTTAAATTCTTTTAATAATTCGTCGCTTGGAAGAACTTTTTTTGGATAAATAATTATTTCACTCTTTGGATTAAAAATAAGTTTAGTTCGCATCACTCCAAAGGGATAAATCGATTTAAGTGTTATTGGATTAAAATATGATTTGCCTCTAAGTTTACTTTTATACTCTATTTTAAAAAAATTAAGCCTGTCATTAAAATTATAATTACCAACATTTTTTTTATTATATTCTATATCAATATTAATTTTTTTTTCTTTTGATGAATTTAAGATTTGAAAACTAATCGAATTTACAGTTTCTGCTTCAACTAAATACTCGTCTTTGCATATAAAATCTAGCTTACTTATATTTTGATGTGAAATAAATATTGATATAAAAAAAACAAAGAAAATTACTATAGAAATTAATAGTCCCGAATTATTTTCATAAAAAACTGAAATTAAAAAACAAAAAAAGATAAATAAACCTAAGCCTAAACCATTAAGGTTGGGATAAATATAAATTTTCGCATTTTTTTTAAAATCAAGGAAACTATTGAAATTAAAGCTAAAAGGTCTGGATTGGATTTCCATTATCCAATATTAATTTTTTCAAGGATTTCTTTATTAACATAACTAAATTTATCCTCTTGATTTAAAAACTTAATTCTATGCCTTAAAATATAAGGCATTGTATCTTTTATGTCTTGATGAGAAACATACTCATTTCCGTTAACAATTGCCCAGCCTTTAGCTAAGTCGATTATTTGCTTCATGCACCTTGCTGAAATATATATATTTTGCCCTAAAGCTTTTATTGTTTGTTCTATTTCAACGACATATTGATAAATCTCGTCTTTTACAGTTATTTCATTTTTTTTATCATTAATTTGAGACCAATTAATTGTCTCACTTACAGAATTTGAAAAAGAGATATTTTTTTTTAACATTAAAATTTTTTCTTTTTGATCTAAGTCTGACAGTGAATAAGAAATCATGAAACGATCCAATTGTGAGTCTGGTAGAGAACTAGTTCCAGAAGTATCCATAGGATTTTGAGTTGCAATGACAAAAAATGGTTCTGGTAAGTTGTAGCTCTCTCCATCTATTGTAACGTTTTTTTCTTCCATTGCTTCTAGGAATGCACTTTGAGCTTTTGGGCTTCCCCTATTTAGTTCATCTGCCAAAACAATATTTGTAAAAATAGGACCTTTCTGAAATTTTAACTTATCATCTGATAAAATGTTAAATCCAAGAATATCACTTGGTAATAAATCAGATGTAAATTGGATTCTTTTAAAGTTGAGTCCTAAGCTTGATGTTATTGCTTTAGCGAATGTAGTCTTTCCTGAACCTGGATAGTCTTCAATTAAAATACTTCCCTCAGAGATGATTGCAGCTAGAGTTAATTTGATTTTATCTATATTGCCAACTATAGTTTTAGAAGTATTTGATATTATATTTTCAAACATTTAAATTTTTTTGATTAATAAAAAATTATAGATTGAATATTACTTTTAAAAATTAAATATATCAATGTGCCAATAATGATGTAAGGGCCAAATGGGATCTGAGACGAAAGTTTTTTTGATTTTTTCATTAGACTAGGGATCACAAATAATAAAGCTATTATAGATGATAAAAATATTACAAAAGGTATTGAGATCCATCCAAACCAGAATCCAATTGCTGATAAAAGTTTAGCATCACCTAAACCCATTCCCTCTTTATTTCTAACTTGTTTGTAAAAATAAATTATAGACCAAATAATTAAATAACCAAAAATTCCTCCAATTAAAGAATTAATAAAATTTGGAAAAATTGGATTTAAATTTGGGTCAAAAGATTTTATAAAACCGATAATCATCAAAGAAAAAGTTAATACATTAGGAATTATATAATGCTTTAAATCTATGAAAAAGATTATAATAAAAGACAATCCTAAGATTAAAAATAGTAAGGTTGCTATACTGATTCCAAATAAGTAATAAATAACTAAAAAATAAAAAATTGTTATTAACTCAATTATTAAATATTGAGATGAAATTTTTTTTTTACATTTTCTACATTTGCCATTTAAAAATAGAAATGAAATTATAGGAATATTATCTTTCCAAGTAATTAATTCTTTACAATTTGGACAAAATGATCTCCCTGATACAACTCCCTTATTTATAGGAAGTCTATAAATACAAACATTTGCAAAACTCCCCCATAGACCTCCAAGAATAATTACAAATATTAGATCCACAGAATATGATTATAATTTAATGTTTGATGTAATGTGAATTAATCCATCTATTACATACTGTACCATTAGAACTGCATCCTGTAGGTGAATGTATAAATTAGGTGTATTAATTATAATCTCCATTGTTGAAAAATTTACCAAAAATTGCTTAAAATACTAGTTAAATAAATGTTTCTATTTAAATCAAAAAAACCGATCGAACCAAAAAAAGAGGCTGAACAAGTTAACGTCGACTTAGAGCTTGTCACAAAAATGAATCAAGATTTTGCTTTGTCTCTCGATTTAAACGACACTCTAATGAATGCACTGCGGGTAATTATTGCAAGACTAAATGCGGAAGCTGCAAACATTTTTTTAATAAATGAACAAAAGAAAAAGTTTGAATGTATTGCTTCACTTCATCAAGATTATTTAGATGAGTATGAGCTAGATTTAAAAGATGGAGTTATGGGTAAAGCTGTGCAGCAAAGAAAATGTATTCGTGTAGGAAATGTAAGAAAAGATGTTAGAGAGATAGCCGAATTTTATTTTGATTTAGATAATAAAACAAATTTTACAACATATTCAGTTTTATGCTCACCTTTGATTGCAGCAAATGAATGTATCGGAGTCATTCATTGTTTAAATAAAAAAACTGAAGATAAATTATTTATAGAGGATGACAGAAAACTTTTAGAAACACTTTCGGCGCCAGCCGCTTTAGCAATTAGAAATGCAAAGATGGCAAAAGAAATGGTCGAAAAAAATAAAATACAAAAAGAAGTAGAAATCGTTGGAGAAATTCAAAGATCTTTATTATCTAAGAATAAAGAAAAAGACTTTCCTATTTCAGGAATAAATATACCAGCAAAAGTTGTTTCTGGAGATTTTTATAATTTTTCCGATTTAGGAAATGGTAAATATGGATTTGGAGTTGCTGATGTATCCGGGAAAGGAATAAAGTCATCGCTCCTAATGTCTAAAGCATCCAGTTTGTATAGGTGCTTAAGTAAAACCAATTTTTCTGCTTCTGACTTACTATTCCAGTTAAACAATGAGATATGTGAAACTATATCTAGAGGTATGTTTGTTACTATGTTAATTGGAATATACGATTCAAATAAAAAAGAACTATTGTTATCAAGTGCAGGTCATGAGCCACCTTTGATTTTGTCTGCTGATGGAACTTTTAGTAATTTCTCAGAAGCAGGCCCTCCACTAGGCATTATGCCTAAAACAAAATATCCTGAGCACACTATACCTTTCGAAAATAGCTCAATGTATATTTTTACAGATGGAATTACCGAGATAAAAAATCCAAATGGGGAAATGTTAGGATCAGAAGGTTTTGAAAATTATATTAAAAAATATCAATCAACTGCGATCAACGATAGACTTAAAACAATGATTGATGATATTCTTAGTGCAGGACACATACAAAAAGATGATTTAACGATTGTTGCTATAGATGGAAAATAGCTAATAAACTGATATTTGTTCCTGATTATATATTTTACAACTCATAACAATGCTCAATCCCAACATAATAGATAATAAAGATGATCCACCATAAGACATTATGGGTAATGGTGCGCCAACAATTGGGAGCATTCCTAAAACCATTGCAATGTTAACAAATACATATAAGAAAATTGCTGTAGCAAAACCAAAACAGTATAATTTTGCAAAGAAACTTCTGGATACCAATCCAACGTTAATAATTCTATAGATTAATAATATGTATAAAAATAAAAGTGTAATTGATCCAATAAATCCAAATTCTTCAGAAAATAGCGTAAATATAAAATCTGTGTGTTTTTCAGGTAAAAACTCTAGATAGCTTTGTGTCCCTTTTAAATACCCTTTTCCAAAAAAACCACCAGATCCAATAGCTATTTTTGATTGAATTATTTGATATCCAGCCCCCAAAGGGTCTCTATCTGGATTGAAGAAAGTTAAAATTCTTGACTTTTGATAGGGTTTTAAAATGGATATAGCAAAAGGCAAAGATACTAATAATAACAATCCTGAATAAACAAAATATTTAATATTAAGACCTGCCAACCAAATTATGGCAATACCACTGCCTGCGATTAAAATAGAAGTTCCTAAATCAGGTTGTTGGATAACAAGATAACATGGAATGATTAAAAGAATAATCGGTTGAATTAAAAATTTATAGCTTTGAATATCTGAGCTTTGAATTCTATGATAATATCTAGCAAAACATATTATTACTGCAATCTTCATTAATTCTGAAGGCTGTAAATTTAAAAAGTATAAGTTTATCCATCTCGTTGCTCCTGAGGCTGAAATTCCAAAAAATAAAACAGTTATTAACAAAATTAATCCGACAGTATAAAATAAGTAAGCATTTTTATACCAGGTTGAAACTCTGACAAAAGATAAAACTAAAAATAAACTAAAAAATATAGATAATCTAATTATATGATTTTTTGTATAAAAAGAAAATTTACCCCCTTCTGTAGAATAAATTGCAAATACACTAGTTGATCCTATAGCAATAATTAATAAGATTAATAAATAATCTATCGATTTTAGTTTATCTAAAAAACTATAATTGCTGGCTTGTATTCTTTCTCTTAACATTATGCTAAACTAGTATTTCCATTATTAAATTGTTCTCTTAATTTATGTCTATCAATAATTCTTTTGATCAATTTACTTGCAAGTGGAGCGGCTGCTTTACTTCCAGAACCTCCGTGTTCAATAATTACACTAATTGCATATCTTGGATCCTTGTATGGCGCAAAAGCAACATATAATGCGTGGTCTCTTTTTTTGTATTCAATTTGTTCAGTATCTAAATCTAATTCTCTATCAAGATCAGTAATTCTTCTTACTTGTGACGTCCCAGTTTTGCCTGCGAATTGATACTGAGGATCGTCATAGCGAGATTTGTATGAAGTTCCATATTGTTCATTTGTAGAACCAAACATTGCATCTAATACAAAATTAATGTTGGACTTTTTGTGATACATCCTCTGATAATATTCAACATTTATGTCATCTAAGTAATTTCTTTCATGCAAAGGAAAATTTGATCGATCCAATTTAATTTTATTTATTATATCTTTATAATTTATAGAATAATCTTTTATGATATGTGGTTTTATTTTATATCCTCCATTTGCAATTTGCGCGGTCATCAGGCAAAGCTGAAGGGGTGTAGTTTGAATATAACCTTGTCCTATACCATTGATTACAGTTTCTCCTAAGTACCAACTTTGCTCCAATGCTCGTCTTTTCCATTTTGTATCAGGAACCAGTCCTTTTTTTTCATCGTTAAAAATGTCACCAAGTATATTATTTCCAAGTCCATATCTTTTTGCAATTATTGATAATTTATCAACACCAAGTAGTCTTGCCATTTCATAAAAGTATATATCGCACGATTGTTTGATTGCATTTCTTAACTTCATGTACCCATGACCTTCTTTTTTCCAACAATGATATTTTACACCGTATAATTCATATGGATGTTTATGACCTTTGCATTTTATTGTTTTATTAGGATCTAAAATGCCATATTCTAAAGCTGCTAAAGCAACTAATGGCTTGAAAGTTGATCCTGGTGAGTAAAGTCCGGCAATAGACTTATTTATCAAAGGTTTTAAGGGATTATTTCTAATTTCTTGCCAATCTTTCTGATTAATTCCGTGTGTAAATTTGTTTGGATCATATGTTGGTGATGATGCCATTGCAACTACTTCTCCAGTAAATATGTCCATTGCACATATTGAGCCTGCTTTTCCCTTAAGCAGCTCTTGGGCATATTTTTGAATTTCTATATCTATTGTTAAGTTAACTTTATTGCCCTGCCTTTCTTTGATGTAGTCTATTTGGCTTATTCTTTTTCCAGATGCATTAACTTCATATCTTTTTATGCCGTAGTTACCTATTAACATTTTTTCTTGTGAATTTTCTATTCCATATTTTCCTACTTTTAAACCTGGAACAAAATTTTCTTTTATCTCAGTTTTTTCAAGATCTTTTGGACTAGCATCACCAACATAACCAACTATATGTACTAAATCATTTGCATAAGGATAAAACCTAGATGTTGATAATACGGGTTTTGCACCTTCTAATTCATGCAAATATAAATTAATTTTTGAGAATTGTTCCCAAGTTAAATTGTCCGAAACTACCAATGTATCCCAAGGTTTTAATCTTTCCTTCTTTTTATATAATTTTTTAATTTCAAACTGATCTAATCCGATTATATTTTTAATTTTAAATATTGTTACATCAAAATCATTAATTTCATCTAATATTAAGTGAAGCTGAAAAACTCTATCGTTACTTGCTAGTACTTTATTAAAGTTATCTACAATTATTCCTCTCTGAGGAGGAGTTTTCCATTCACGTATTCTATTTTTATCAGATAAAATTTCATATTTTTCTCTATCAGAAATTTGTAAATTATATAATCTTGATGAAATACCAGCAAAGAGTAATATTTTTGCTGCAGCTAATATAAACATCCTCCTTGTTATAACTCTACCTTTTTCTATGTTTCTTCCTCTATTCAGCATGTTCTTGTTTTAAACCTAGTAAATAAATTTGATTAAATATTTTTGCCACTGCTGGATAAATTAAAAATGAAAAAAAGGCTGTTGACATTAAAGTCCCATAACTAATATTTTTGTCAAAGAAAATTGCTAATACTGTAAAATGAATTGAGCTTACAATTAATATTGCTATAAAAAATAATATCCAATCGTAAATTAAATTAGGAACTAAAGTCCTTGTCCTAAAAAAAGACGCAATAACACATAGTAAAAGATAATTTATTGATGAAACACCTATTGGTAGGTTTTGTACAACGTCGTTAATTACTCCTGCGAAAAAAATAAGCCCATAACCTAGCATCTCAGGTTTTCTCAATACCCAATAAAAAACAATTAAGTGAACAAAATTGAAAGATATATTTATTTTAAATATGTTAAATGAGAATGAGTAACCTGTTAGAGCAAAGAAAAATAATAAAATAATTGGAAAACCATTTAGTAAAAATTGATAAAATTTTATGTCTCCTCTGGCCATTTACTTATTTACCTGTACATAATTAAGTTGATTTAAGTTACTAAAAAACTTCACATACTTTTTATTATCTTGAAATATTATTTTTCCAACTGGAATTGATGCTGGAATTGTACCATCTGAGCCTGAGGTATACACAATTTCATTCTCTTTTATCTCATTATCTTTCGGTAGGTATTCTAGTTCTGCATATTCATCATTTCCATTTCCTGAGAGTATTGCATTGATACCACTTGGCTCAATAATAATAGGGATTTTGCTATTAAGATCATTAGCCAGTAATACTCTTGAGCTTAAAAAGTTAACATTTACTACCTTTCCAATGTAATATAATCGATCTTTAACAGCTGATCCTAATTTAACTCCATTTTTTTGACCTTTGTTAATTATTAAGGACTTTAAATAAGGACTTTGTTTATCTAATAAAATCTTAGTTAACATATATTCTTTAGAAAAAAGATCTCTTTCCTCTATCAATTTTTTTAGAAGAGCATTTTCTGATTTGTAAAAATCAACTTCTTTTCTAAGTGAGTCAAGATTAAGGTCCTTGTCTCTTAAAACTGAAAATTCTTCGTACATACTCATATGATCTTGGAAGAGGTAATATTTATCTTTTACATATTTGAATGGGCTCGATACTACATATGAACCTCTAAATATTATGTCTTTTGTAATAGACCTAAATTGATTAACTGGACCAGTTTTAAAATACTCTAATGATAAAACTAAAATAGATATGATTAATAAAGTAAATAAGGAAAACTTTTGTCTATTTCCTTTTTTTAAAAATGCTGAACGAATAGCAATAATAAAATCGTCTCTACTCGATTCTGTTGACATAATATTTAATACTCAGATAACACAGTAGAAAATATTTCTTGATCGTCTAACGCCTTTCCTGTTCCTATTGCAACACATGACAATGGATCGTCAGCAATATTTACCGGTAATCCAGTTTCTTTAGAGAATCTTTTATCAATATTCTTTAAAAGTGATCCTCCTCCTGTCATTGTTAAACCCATATCAACCAAATCAGCTGATAACTCTGGGGGTGTATTTTCTAGTGCTTTTTTTATTCCAGATACAATCTCTTTTAGTATCGGGTTTAAAGCTTCTGAAGTATCTTGTTCTGAGATATTGACCTCTTTAGGAGTTCCTGATCTTAAATCTCTACCTTTAACTGCATAAGTATTATTATTTGTCGGAATTGCTGTTCCAATATCTTTTTTAATCTTTTCAGCTGTGCTATCTCCAATCATTAAATTATATTCTTCTCTCATATAATCTTTTAATGCGTTATCCATTGCATCTCCTGCAACTCTTAAAGACTCTGAGTAAACAACTCCACCCAATGACATAACAGCAATTTCTGTTGTTCCACCACCTATATCTACAACCATAGATCCAGTTGCTTCTTGAATAGGTAGGCCTGCTCCGATTGCTGCTGCTATAGGTTCTTCAATTAATTGAACTCTTCTCGCACCTGCTGCCAAAGCACTGTCTTGAATAGCTTTTCTTTCAACTGGTGTTGAGCCGGTTGGTACACAAATTAAAATTCTAGGATTTGCCAAAGTTTTTTTATGAACTTTCTTTATAAAATGTTTTATCATTTCTTCTGTCACTATAAAGTCTGCAATCACACCATCTCTTAAAGGTCTTATTGCTTGAATATTACCTGGTGTTCTTCCTAACATTGTTTTAGCTTCATCGCCTACTGCTAAAACAGATTTTTTTCCTTTGTTATCTACAACTGCAACAACAGATGGTTCGTTTAAAACTACACCTTTGCTTTTTAAAACGACTAGAGTATTAGCTGTTCCAAGATCAATTGCCATATCCTGGCTCCAAAACTTTCTTAAATTGGCAAACATTGACATTTAATTATATTCCTTTCACTTTTTGATGTTTAATATTTTGAGATGGTGCTTTTTTCTCACGTTTTATAAGCATTTTATTCAATGCATTTAAATATGCGTTTGCTGATGCAACTAAAGTATCTGTGTCAGCTGATTGACCCACTGTAGTCCTATCGTTTTCCTCAATTTTTACGCTAACAGTTGCTTGAGCATCTGTGCCTTCTGTTACTGCGTGTACTTGATAAAGAGATAATTTTACATCGTGAGGAAATAATTTTTTTATACATTTAAATATTGCATCAACCGGTCCATCCCCTGTTTCTGTAGTATTTTTAATATCGCCATATACATCTAATGTCATTTCGGCTTTTTGTGGTTCTCCTGTGCCAGCAAAAACTTTTAAAGATTTCAAATTAATTGCATTTATTTTATTATCTACAATTAAACTATCATCAACCAGCGCAACTATATCCTCGTCGTATATATGCTTTTTTTTATCAGCTAAAACTTTAAATTTTCCAAATGCAGCTTGGATAATATCGTCTGTAAGATCTGAATAACCTAAGTCGGATAATTTATCTTTAAAAGCATGTCGTCCTGAATGTTTTCCCATAACAAGCGAGGTTTTTTTAACACCTACGCTCTCTGGAGTCATAATTTCATAAGTTTCTCTATTTTTTAGCATTCCATCCTGATGAATTCCCGACTCATGTGCAAAAGCGTTTTTTCCAACTATTGCTTTATTAAATTGAACTGGGAAACCGGTTGCATTTGAAACAATTTTTGAAGCTTTGCTTATTAATTCTGTTTTAATTCCAGTATTATATGGCATCAAATCATTTCTTGTTTTAATTGCCATAACTACTTCCTCTAAAGCAGCGTTACCTGCTCTCTCACCTATTCCATTAATTGTACATTCTATTTGTCTTACACCCTCTGAAACTCCAGCCAATGCATTTGCCACTGCTAAGCCAAGATCATTGTGACAGTGTGCAGATAATATTGCTTTATCTATATTTGGAACATTATTCTTTAAGTGTTTAATTGTTTTTGCAAATTCTTCAGGAATAGAATAGCCAACAGTATCTGGAATATTAATTGTTTTAGCCCCACATTTAATTGCAAGTTCAACAGTTTTACACATAAAATCCATATCTGTTCTTGTTCCATCCTCACAAGACCATTCAACATCATCAGTAAAGTTTCTTGCATATGTTACACTTTCTTTTATTGCATCTAGAACCTGATCATTTGTCATTTCAAGTTTGTGTTTCATATGTAAAGGACTTGTAGAAATAAAAGTATGAATTCTAAATCTTGGAGCATGTTTCAACGACTCATGGCATGCATCAATATCTTTTTTTAGTGCTCTAGAAAGACCACATGGAATTGAGTTTTTCATTATTTTACTTATTTCAGAAACTGCCTCAAAATCTCCTGGTGATGCTATTGGAAAACCAGCTTCGACAATATCTATTCCCATTTCATCAAAAACTCTAGATATCTGAATTTTCTCCTCGACACTCATAGATGCGCCTGGCGATTGCTCACCATCTCGCATAGTCGTATCAAATATGTATAATTTTTCTTTATCTGACATCGTAAATTTTTAGCTCGAGCATAATACATGCTCTCGCTCAGATTGCAAAATAAATTGGTTAATTTAACCCAATTTTAACATGAAATTATTTCTTATCACTATCGACAAGCTTCTTCTTCGCAATCCAAGGCATCATTTCTCTCAGAGTAGCACCAACTTTTTCAACTGGATGTTCTGCTAGTTTTGCTCTTGTCGCTAAGAAGTTTTTCTGACCATTCTTACATTCATCCATCCATTGTTTGGTAAATTTGCCTGACTGAATATCTGCCAAAACTTCTTTCATTCTTTTTTTTGTTTCTTCTTTGTTTATAATTCTTGGTCCTGACTCGTATTCACCATATTCAGCTGTATTAGATATTGAATAATTCATATTTGCTATTCCACCCTCGTAAATTAAATCCACAATAAGTTTTACTTCATGAACTGTTTCAAAGTAAGCCATTTCTGGTTCGTATCCTGCTTCAACTAAAGTTTCATATCCATTTTTGATTAATTCAACAAGACCTCCACATAAAACTGTTTGCTCGCCAAATAAATCCGTTTCTACTTCATCTTTAAATGTTGTCTCAATTATACCTGATCTTCCACCACCGATTGCTGAAGCATATGACATTGCTAAGTCTCTAGCTTTTCCTGATCCGTTTTGATGAACAGCAAATAAACATGGAACTCCACCACCCTTTTCAAATTCACTTCTAACAAGGTGACCTGGTCCTTTTGGTGCTACCATAAATACATCTAAATCTTTTCTTGCTTTTATTAAATCATAATGAACATTTAACCCATGGGCAAAAGCTATAGATGTCCCTTCTTTTACGCGTTGCTCAATGTGATTTTTATAAATAGTTGCTTGTAATTCGTCTGGAGTTAAAATCATCACAACATCAGCCCATTCAGCAGCATCCGAAAGGCTCATAACTTTTAAACCTTTAGATTCTGCTTTTGCAATACTTGAAGATCCTTCTCGAAGAGCTACAACAACTTCTTTTACTCCACTATCTTTTAGGTTTAAAGCGTGAGCGTGTCCTTGGCTACCATATCCAAAAATTGCAATTTTTTTATCCTTTATTAAATTTGCATCAGTATCTTTTTCATAAAACATTTTCATTTTTCTTCTCCTAATTAATTATTTAAATATTTCTGCACCTCTTGTCATAGCTACGGCTCCTGTTCTTGAAACACTCACTAATCCGAATTTTTTTAAATCCTTTGACATTTTGTCTATTTCTCGTCTTAAAGCTGTTATTTGAATAACATTCGATTTTTTTGTTTTGTCTAATAATATAGGATTATATTTTTTACAAGCTTTCAGTGCACCTTCTAATTTATTATTTGAACCAACAATTTTAAATAACGCCATCTCCTTAAAAATGACTGCTTTATCTTCTCTTTTAAAATCTGCAACTTTATGAACAGGCACAAGTTTTCTTAATTGAAGCTTAATTTGGTTAACAACTTGCGGTGTACCTGTGGTTACAATTGTTATTCTTGATATTTTTAATTTTTCATCAACTTGGGCAACTGCTAAAGATTCAATATTATAACCTCTGCCAGAAAATAGACCAACTACTCTAGCCAATACACCAGCTTCATTATCCACCCAAACGACTATTATATGTGTATCAAATTTTTCTTTTTTATTTGAAAAACTATACGCTGATTTTGAATTAGGCATTAAACTAAGGACTTACCTTTGCCAGTAATCTTCTTACTTTCTTGATCTTTGGGCCCTAAAATCATCTGATTATGAGGCTTTCCTGATGGTATCATTGGAAAACAATTTTCTACTTTATCAACCATACAATCAAAAATTACAGGTCTATCTATATTCAACATTTCAATAATTTTATCGTCTAACTCTTCTGGAGTTTTTGCTCTTATACCAACGCAGTTATATGCTTCTGCTAATTTAACAAAATCTGGTAGAGCAGCAGTATAACTTTCAGAGTAGTTTTTATCATGCAAAAGTTCTTGCCATTGTCTAACCATTCCCATGTATTGATTATTCAATATAAATATTTTAATCGGAAGGTTGTATTGTACAGCTGTAGACATCTCTTGTATTGTCATTAATACTGAAGCTTCTCCTGCAATATCAATAACTAATTTTTTTGGATGAGCAACTTGTACTCCCACTGCTGCTGGTAAACCATATCCCATAGTACCTAAACCACCAGATGTCATCCAACGATTTGGTTTATTAAATTTATAATGTTGTGCGGCCCACATCTGATGCTGTCCTACCTCAGTTGTAATGTAGGAATCTTTGTCTTTAGTCAATTCATATAATCTTTCAATCGCATACTGAGGTTTTATTGTCTCTTCACTTTCGATATAATCCAAAGATCTAACCGACCTCCATTTTTGAATTTTTTCCCACCATTTAGAAGTTTTTTGTTTATTTGATTTTAAAAATTTCGATTTTTTTTGTTTTAAAATTTTTAAAGTAGATGAAAGAACAGTTTTTACATCTCCTACAATAGCTAAATCAACTTTAACATTTTTATTAATAGACGATGGATCTATATCAATATGAACTTTTTTTGATTTTGGAGAAAATTCATCTATTTTTCCTGTTATCCTGTCATCAAAACGTGCACCAATATTAATCATTAAATCACAGTCGTGCATTGCATTATTTGCTTCGTAAGTTCCATGCATACCTAACATTCCTAAAAATTGATTATCATCGCCTGGGAAGGATCCTAATCCTTGTAAAGTTGATGTAATAGGAAAGCCTGTTGCATAAACAAGTTCTCTTAAAAGTTCACTTGCCTTGGGTCCAGAATTAATCACTCCACCGCCAGTATAAAAGATAGGTTTTGAAGATTTACTCATTAATTCAATTAATTCATCAATGCTGTTTTGATTAAAATGATTGTGAGACTTTCCATTTAGTTTTTTTTCTTTTTTGGGTTTCTTATATTTTACTTTTTGAAATTGAATATCTTTTGGTATATCAACTAAAACTGGTCCGGGTCTGCCCGTTGTAGCTACCTCAAATGCTTTATGTATTGTGCTAGCTAAATCATTTATATCTTTGACTAACCAATTATGTTTTGTGCAAGGTCTAGTTATTCCAGTAGTATCGCATTCTTGAAATGCATCTGTACCAATTAAGTGAGTTGGAACTTGTCCTGAGATACAAACTAGTGGAATAGAATCCATATACGCATCAGTCAAAGCTGTAACTACATTTGTTGCACCTGGTCCTGATGTTACTAAAATAACACCTGGTTTACCTGATGATCTTGCATATCCTTCTGCAGCATGACCTGCACCTTGTTCATGTCTAACTAAAACATGTTTGATAGATTGAAAATTTTGTAATTCGTCATAAATTGGAAGCACTGCACCGCCTGGATAACCAAAAATATGATCTACATTTTGATCCTCCATACATTTAAATACGATTTCAGCTCCAGAGTATAATTTTGACATTCAGACAATCTAGCTGAAGTTGTGCTAATAGGTCAAGCAATCTATGCTAATTTATGAAATTTTTTTAAAAATGATTTAAGTCTATTAAATTTTAATTTTTTCCAATCAGACATTTGTCCTCTTGCCCAAGTAGACTGTCTCTTGGCATATTGCCTTGTTTTTATTGATATTTTTTCTTTCAGTTCATTAATATTTATTCTTTTGTCTAGGTATTCTTTAATCTCACTTAGACCAATAACTTTATTTGATGATAAATCTTTGTTAATTTGTAATTTATAAAACCTCTTAGCCTCTTTTATTGCCCCATCTCTCAACATTTCATTTGTTCTTAATGAAATTCTCTCAAGTAACTTATCTCTGGGATAATCAATATGTAACTTTATGAAACTGTCTTGAGTAAAATCGGAATATGTTTCATTATACCAATCAAACAATGATTTATTCGTAAACTTTTTTACTTCATAGGCTCTTATTGATCTTTGTGTATCATTTTTGTTAATTTTTTTTTTGCAAAGTGGGTCAAGTTTAATAAGCTCAGAGTAAAATTTAATTTGTCCTATTTTTGATTGTTTTTTTCTTATTCTATTTCGAATAGTAAATGGAATATCTGGGATCTTAACTATACCATCGATAAGAGCTTTAAAATACAAACCAGTGCCTCCGACAAGAATTGGAATTTTGTTCTTTTTCTTAATATTATTAATTTTTTTTTTGGCATCCTTAAGCCAATTTCCCGTAGAATAATTTTCCTTTACACTTTTAAATCCATATAAATGATGTTTTATATTTTTTAAATCATTTGGCTGTGGTCTTGCTGTCAGAATATTTAATTCCTTAAATATTTGCATACTATCTGCATTTATGACTTCTCCATTTATTTTTTTTGCAAGCTGAATAGCAAATTTTGATTTTCCAGATGCTGTAGGTCCTGAAATAAGAATTATTTTGGACTTTAAGTCCATTAATTTAGTTTAACACCAATATATCGTCTTTGGTTATTATTATTGTAAATTGCAATAAGTAAACTTTTATCATTACTTTTTAGAGCTAGTTTTACAATGTTATCTAAATCACCAATGGTGTTGATCTTTTTCTTTTGTGCTTCAACAATAATATTATTTACTTGAAGATAGTTAACAGGGCTATCTTTATCGATTTCTGTAATAACTAATCCTGTAGTATTTTTTGGTAAATTTCTTTCTTTAATATCATCTTTAGTCAGTAATCTTACTTTTATTTTTAACCCATCAATTGTATCCTCTTTAGGTTTTTCTGTTACTAAACCTTGGGATTTAAAGTCTTCAGATGTTTCTAGCCTTCCAAGTATAATTTCTTTTGTTATTTCTCGTTTATTTCTCCAAACTTTGAGTTTTACTTTTTTTCCAACTTCAGTTTCTGCAACTATTCTGGGAAGTTCACTCATTTCATTAATTTTTCTACCATCAAATTCTAAAATTATGTCTCCAGCTTTAATTCCTCCTTTATCTGATGGACTATTTTCAGCTACACTAGCAACAAGTGCTCCTCTTGGTTCGTCTAATTTTTCAACATCTGCAATGTCTTTTGTTACAGTTTGGATTCTTACACCTAGCCATCCTCTTTTGGTTTCACCAAATTCTATTAATTGATTAATTACTTTTTGTGCACTATTAGAAGGAATTGCAAAACCAATTCCAATTGAGCCCGATTGACCTAATATTGCAGTATTAATTCCAACTACATCACCATCCATGTTAAACAATGGACCTCCTGAATTACCTTGGTTTATAGATGCATCAGTTTGAATATAGTCTTCATATCTAGAAAGACCTATACTTCTGTTTCTTGCAGAGATTATTCCTGCAGTTACTGTACCACCTAAGCCAAATGGATTTCCAATTGCAATAACCCAATCACCTATTCTTGCAGTATCAGAGTCTCCAAATTTAACTGGGGTAAATTTCTGATCTGACTCTATTTGAAGAACTGCCAAATCCATACCAGGATCAGCTCCAATTACTTTTGCCTTTATATTTTTTTCGCCATTAACTCTAACAAAAACATCTTCTGCGCCCTGTATCACGTGATTATTTGTAATAACAATTCCTTTTTCATCTATTATAAAGCCAGATCCAAGCGCACTTGTCTGTCGCTTTTGAGGAGTTCCATAATCTTTGAACATGTCTTCAAAAGGAGAACCTGGAGGAAATTCAAATGGAAATGGATTTGACCTTGTAGTTATTGTTGTCGTAGTAGAGATATTTACGACTGACGGCATTAATTTTTCAGCTAGATCTGCAAAAGATGCAGGCATATTTGCTGCATTAGTTGTATTTTGAATATTAATTGAAAATAATATTAGTAAAAAAATCTTTATGAATTTCATCTTTTTAAGTACCAAATAATAAAAAAACCAATCACTGCAAATATTAATCCACCAGTTCTTAATTGATTATCAGTGGCTTCTTTTAATTTCATAATCATATTTTTCATTTTTGATGGAAATATGGCGTAAAGAATACCTTCAATAAAAAGAAATAGACCAAATGCAATGATCAATTCTCTCATTAAAATTACTCTACTTTTTGATCAATATTTCCGAAAAATTTAAAAAATTCACTATCTGGTGAAAGTATCATTGAAGTTTCACCGCCAATTAAAGCTTTTTGGTATGCCTGCATGGCTCTATAAAATGCAAAGAATTCAGGGTCTTGTCCGAAGGCATTAGCAAAAATTTTATTCTTTAAACCGTCGCCTTCTCCTTTCATAATCTCAGATTTTTTCTGTGCATCTGCAAGTATAACTGTTACTTCTTTATCAGCAGTTGAAGTAATTGTTACTGCCATTTCTGCACCTTTTGCTCTAAATTCTTTTGCTTCTCTTTCTCTTTCAGTTTGCATCCTTCTAAAAATTGCATCACTGTTTGCTTGAGGAAGATCTGCTCTTTTTATCCTTACATCAACAATACTAATACCAAAATTTTCTGCTTCATTATTTACACCTTCTTGAATTAATGACATTTGTTTTGTTCTATCTTCTGATAAAAGTGTTTGTAGTTCTTGCTGACCAAGCACGTTTCTTATTCTAGAATTTATAATAGTAGCTAATCTTGATCTTGCAACTCTTTCATTTCCAACAGATATATAAAATTTAAGAGGATCAATTATTTGAAATCTCGCAAAGGCATCGACGATAAGTCTTTTTTGATCTGATGCAATCACTTCCTCAGGTGGTGTATCAAGATTTAAAATTCTTTTATCTAAAAATACAACGTTTTGTATGAATGGAATTTTAAAATTAATTCCAGGTTTGGAAATAATTCTTTTAGGATCTCCAAATTGAAGAACAATAGCTTGGTTAACTTCTTTTACAATAAAAACAGAAAAGTATATTGTTGCAGCAATCAGTATAATTATTGGTAATAAAAATTTTCCCGCTTTCATTTTAATTAGTTCCTGTCTTTAATTCTTGTAAAGGCAAGTATGGCACTACACCTTCACCTGAATTTTTATCGATTATTATTTTATTAATATCAGCTAACACTTCTTCCATTGTCTCAAGATACATTCTTTCTTGAGTTACTTTTTTGGCTTTTGCATACTCATTATATATTGATAAAAATCTACTTGCTTCTCCTTCTGCCTTAGCAACAACCTCTTTTTTATAAGCTTCTGCTGCTTGTAGAATTTTTGCTGCTTCTCCTCTTGCTCTTGGGATTACATCATTAGCATATGCTTCTGCTTCGTTTTTAGATCTTTCCATATCTGCTCTTGCAGCTTGAACATCTCTGAATGCATCAATAACTTGGTCTGGTGGATCTGCTTTTTGAGTTTGAACTTGTGTAATTTGAATTCCACTTGTGTATTCATCTAAAATTTTTTGAATAATTTCTTGAGTATCAGCTTCTATGAGAGATCTACCTTCGGTCAAAATTGGTTGAATATCAGATCTTGCAATTACTTCTCTCATTGCTGTTTCTGCAGCTGCTTTAACTGTTCCTTCTGGATCTTGAATTTTAAATAAAAAATTACCAGCATCTTTGATTACCCAAAATACTGAAAAATCTATGTTAACTATATTTTCATCTCCCGTCAGCATTAAACTTTCTTCTGGAACGTCTGCCACTCCGCCTGAAGAAAATCCACTGTCTCTCTCTGACCTAAATCCAATATCCATTCGATTAACTTTTGTGACTTTAGGGGTTAATACATTTTCTATTGGAAAAGGAAGATGGTAATTCAATCCTGGCTGTGTAGTTTTGACAAATTTTCCAAATCTTAATACTACTCCTTGTTCATCAGGTAAAACCCTATAAAGACCACTTAAAGTCCAAACAATTAAAAGAATTATAAGACCAATTATTATTGGTTTTGCACCACCTTTACCGCCACCTAAAAATTTATTTATTATTGATTGTAATTTACTTATAACTTCATCAATATTTGGGGGAGTAGGACCTTTTCTAAATCCACCATTTCCACTACCACCTCCTCCTGGAGGTGTTCCCCATGGGCTTTGATTTCTAAAATCACTCATAATAAGACACTCTATATAGTGTCTTTATTAGTAAAAACAAGATAATGGTAAATTATGGACGAAAAAAAAGTAGGTTTAAGTGACACAACAAAGGCAAAAACTGAGCCAAAAACCTTCAGACGGAACCCAATTATTGGAACAAAGTTTACAATTGCAATATCAAGTGCAAAAGGAGGAGTAGGAAAGTCAACATTTGCCTCGAATCTTGCATTAGCATTAAAAAAAATGGATTTAAATGTTGGTTTGCTTGACGCAGATATATATGGACCATCATTACCAAAATTATTCTCAATAAATGAAAAGCCTGAAAGTGATGGGCAAAATTTAAAGCCAATTGTAAAATATGGAATTCAATGTATGTCTATAGGATTTTTAACAGATGAGCAAACACCAATGATTTGGCGGGGTCCAATGGTAATTTCTGCGATAAAAACTTTTACACAAAAAGTTTTGTGGAAAAATTTAGATTTTTTAATTGTTGATATGCCTCCAGGAACTGGTGATACACAATTGACTTTTGCTCAAGAAATAAACATGGATGGAGTAATAATTATATCTACACCACAAGAAATAGCTTTACAGGATGTCAAACGTGGAATTAGGATGTTTGATAAACTTAAAGTAAAAATATTAGGGCTTATAGATAATATGAGTCATTTCATTGGAGATGATGGAAAAAAATACGCAATTTTTGGTGAAGGTGGAGTAAAAAAGACTGCTGAAGAATTTAAAAAAGATTTTATGGGAGAAATACCAATTGACCCTGAAGTAGGAAAGCAAGGAGATTTGGGTTCACCTATTGTTGAAAGTAAACCAGACCATGAGATATCCAAAATATATTTTAAGTTTGCCGAAAAAATTAAATCAATTTATCTTTAAGATCAAAAGCTTCCATAAGTTCGTTCCATTCTCTTTTCGATAAACTTGTGTCATTGATAGAAACATTTTCACCTTTTATAAGCTTTTGAATAATAATTTTTCCTTTTGCAGAAACTTCTGTTCCACCAACCCTATAATCCATAAAAGCTTCATAAGTTATTGGTACCCATTTTTTAACAGTATCAAGCATAGCATCTGCATAAGCTCTTATCTCGTACTGAGCATGATGATCTGCTCTAAGCCTTAAAAAATTCATCAGATTTAATAAATCCGTTTTCCAATACCATTGTGTGTAAGTATTTAATGTTAAATTCATTCTAGCGAGCTCTCTTGCTAAACCTACGGTATTTTCATCTATAGTTGATCCATCATATCTTTCATTAAGCATAGTTTCATAATTATTATAAGTTTGTTCAGCATCTCCTTTTAATAAATTCAAAACTTTTTTTGCTTTATCTCCATCTAAAATATCACCTCTACCTTGTCTATTGCTCTGAGATTGAGCAGCAAGATGTTGTGGCTCTGGTAGATAAAATTCTTTATCTAAAATTGAGTATCTTGCAGAATATTCATTTACATTTGCTGTTCTATGTCTAATCCATTGTCTTGCTATAAATATAGGTAGCTTTACATGATATTTTATTTCACACATTTCAAAAGGAGTGCTGTGCCAATGTCTCATCAAATATTTTATTAAACCAGCATCTGTTGAAACTTTTTTAGTACCTTTTCCATAAGAAACTCTAGCTGATTGAACTACGGAGCTATCATCGCCCATATAGTCTACAACTCTTATAAAACCATGGTCTAATATTGGAATTGCATCGTACAGAATTTTTTCAAGTTCTGTAGCTGTTACTCTTTTTGTTAAATTTTGCTGAGATTGCTGTTCTTTTATTTCTTTTTTTTGTTCGTCGGTTAACTTCATGAATAATTTATTGAATCTATTGAATTTGGTTTTATATTATTAATGTTGGTTTTCCAACTATGACGATAAACGAATTTCGTAATAACCATTACGGACGTGGGGGCAGTACCCACCACCTCCACCATTTTCAACTTATGGGGGTGAATTAGGATCGACGGATGACTAAAAGTTATTCTTTCGTTCGGTATTGTTCCGCCGTGAAGGGCTAATTTATAAATGCTAACGAAAGTTACGCACTTGCAGCTTAATTAATTTATTAATTAAGTTACGGGGTTTGGGGCACCTGGCAACAGAACGCCCCTTAATAAATATTTGTTTTTGGTGCGGTCAGAGAGACTCGAACTCTCATGGGCTAGGCCCACACGGCCCTCAACCGTGCCTGTCTACCAGTTTCAGCATGACCGCATGTTATGCGGCAGATTAAATGAATGACAATTCTATTTCAAGTTGATAAGTTTTTTTTATGGAATTTACTAGTGAAATAAAAAAAGCAACAAACTCAATTTACAATAAAGTATCAAAAAAAATTCCGGAAATAGAATGGGCTACACATGCACCATATATTTATAAAATTAATAAATTAAAAAAAGAGAAGAATGCAGTAATTCTTGCACACAATTATCAAACACCAGAAATTTATCACGGCATTTCAGATTTTTCTGCAGACTCTTTAGCGTTAGCAGTAGAGGCTGCAAAAACAAAAGCAGATATAATTGTAATGTGTGGTGTTCATTTTATGGCTGAAACTGCAAAACTAATGAGTCCTGAAAAAAAAGTGTTACTACCAGATATGAAAGCAGGCTGCTCGTTATCTTCATCTATAACGGGTGATGATGTTAGAAATCTAAAAAAACAATATCCTGGTGTTCCAGTAGTCTCGTATGTAAATACATCTGCTGATGTTAAAGCAGAAACTGATGTTTGCTGTACATCTGCAAATGCAGTAAAAATTGTAGAGTCATTAGGAGTAAAAAAAGTAATATTTTTACCTGACGATTTTTTAGCTAAATATGTGGCATCACAAACTGATATAGAAATTATTTCTTGGAAGGGAACTTGTGAAGTGCATGAACAATTCAATGATCAAGAAATTAATGATATTAGAAAAGCTAATCCAGGCATAAAAATAATAGCACATCCTGAATGTCCTCCTGATGTAATACAAGCATCTGATTTTGCAGGTTCTACAAGCGGAATGATTAAATATGTGAGAGATAATCAACCAGAAAAAGTTATGATGGTCACAGAATGCTCGATGAGTGACAATGTCCAAATTGATAATCCAAATGTTGAATTTATTAGACCATGTAATCTTTGCCCTCATATGAAAAGAATTACTTTACCTAAAATATTAGATTGTTTAGAAAATGAAACTAACGAATTAATTATGGACGATGAGACAATTCAAAAAGCAAGAAAATCTGTAGAGAGAATGGCAGAAATAGGCAGATAAAATCTGTGTCTAAAATTCAATTAAGTAAAAATTTTATAAAATCTTTATGTAAATTAGCTTTGAATGAGGACTTATATCCATCAGGCGATATTACTTCAGAATTAATCAATAAAAATATTAAAAAGAAAGTTAAAATGATAAGTAACCAGAAAGGTATTTTGGGTGGTATAGAATTTGCGAAAGAAACTTTTAAATTAATCGATAAAAAAATAAAATTTAAAAATAAAAAAAAAGATGGATCTCGAATTAAAAAAGGTGAGGTAGTTGCAACTATTGATGGTGACCTAAAAACTATTTTAACTGGCGAAAGAGTAGCATTAAACTTTGTTTCTCATATTTCTGGAATAGCAACTAAAACAAATATGTTTGTAAAAAAGGTAGGAAAAAAAACTAAAATATGCTGTACAAGAAAAACGATTCCGAATCTTAGAGTAATCCAAAAATATGCTGTCAAATTAGGTGGTGGGACAAACCACAGATTTAACTTAAGTGATGAATACTTAATAAAAGATAACCATATAAGTTCTGAAAAAAATTTTGAAAATTTAATTCAAAGAGCCATCAAAAATAAGGGTAGAAAAAAAATTACAGTAGAGGTTGATAATTTATCTCAGTTAAAGAGAATATTGGGTCTGAAATTTGATAGAATTTTATTAGATAATATGAATTCAAAAAATTTAAAAAAAGCAGTCAAAATGTCTAGAAAATTTTATGAGACGGAAGCATCAGGGGGAATTAACATAAATAATGTTAAAAATGTTTCCTCTACTGGTGTAGATAGAATTTCTGTAGGATCATTAACTCACTCAATGAATGCATTAGACTTAAAATTGGAAATATAGAATTTAAATTTTATTTTTTTAATTGAGCTTGCGCTGCAGCAAGTCTTGCAACGGGAACTCTATAAGGAGAGCAGGATACATAATCTAAGCCAGCACGTGCACAAAAGTCGATACTTTTAGGATCACCTCCATGTTCACCACATATACCAAGTTTGATTTTTTTGTTAATTTTTCTACCTTTTTTTGTTGCCATTTTTATTAAATCTCCAACTCCGTCGTCTATAGAAACAAATGGGTCAATCTCGAAAATTTTATTATCAATATAATCATTTAAAAACTTACCACTATCATCTCTGCTAATTCCAAAAGTTGTTTGTGTTAAATCATTTGTTCCAAAACTAAAGAATTCTGCATGTCTAGATATATCATCTGCTTTAATTGCTGCTCTTGGGAGTTCAATCATTGTACCCACTAAAAAATTTAGTTTAGTTTTGGTTTTGTTTTCAACTTCTTTTGCAACTCTAATTACTAAATCTTTCATTATTTTAATTTCTGCTTCAGTTGACACTAAAGGTATCATGATCTCAGGAGTAATCGATTTTATCTTTAGTTTTTTACATTCAACTAGCGCATGAAAAATTGCAGTACACTGCATCTCATATATTTCTGGGAATGATATACCTAATCTACAACCTCTATGGCCAAGCATTGGATTTTGTTCATGAAGTTCTGTTATTCTTCCCTCTAATTCAGAACTTTTGATGCTTAAAGCATTTGCAACATCGCTAATTTCTTTTTGATTTTTTGGTAAAAATTCGTGTAGCGGTGGATCTAATAATCTAACTGTAACAGGTAGGCCATTCATGATTTTAAAGATATCAATAAAATCCTTTTTTTGAAAAGGAAGTAGTTTCTTTAAAGCAATAGCCCTATCTTCTTTTGATTTTGATAATATCATCTCTCTTACAGATAAAATTCTCTCTTCATCAAAAAACATATGTTCTGTTCTACAAAGACCTATTCCTTCAGCCCCAAATTCTCTAGCAGTTTTACTATCTAGAGGTGTTTCAGAATTAGTTCTAATTTTTAGTTTTCTAAATTTATCAGCCCAACTCATGAGTTTAGAAAAATCTCCTGAAATTTCGGGTTTAACAGTTTTAACCTCTCCTTTTATAATTCTACCAGTTGATCCATCAATAGTAATTAAATCGCCTTCTTTAATTTCATTATTTTTCGTTTTAAAAATTTTATTTTGGTAATCTATTTCTATTTCGCTTGAGCCGGATACACAAGGTCTACCCATACCTCTTGCAACTACTGCAGCATGACTAGTCATTCCTCCTCTTGCGGTAAGAATTCCTCTAGCTGCATGCATTCCATTAATATCTTCAGGTGATGTTTCTACTCTTACTAGGATTGTATTTTGCATCATTCCATTTAATCTTTCAGCTTCATCAGAAGTAAATACAACTTTTCCACTAGCTGCTCCTGGCGAAGCTGGAAGGCCTTTGGCTATTACTTCTAGATTTGCTGTTTCATCTAACGTTGGATGAAGCAGAGTATCTAATGAATTTGGCTGTACTCTAAGTACTGCCTCTTTTTTTGTGATGAGTTTTTCTCTTTCCATGTCAACAGCAATTTTTACTGATGATTTTGCAGTTCTTTTTCCAGATCTTGTTTGCAACATCCACAACTTACTATTTTCGACTGTGAACTCTACATCCTGCATATCTTTATAATGTTTCTCTAATTTAATAAGAATATTTTTTAGATTTTTGTAAACTTTAGGCATAGATTCTTCCATGGAAAGAGGTGTTTCTTTTGCATCTTGTCTAGCTTTCTTAGTAATATGTTGGGGGGTTCTTGTTCCAGCTACAACATCTTCTCCTTGAGCATTTATTAAATATTCGCCGTAGATTTCATTCATTCCATTGGATGGATTACGTGTAAATACAACACCTGTCGCACAATCATCACCCATATTACCAAAAACCATGGCTTGTACATTTACTGCAGTTCCCCATTCAGATGGGATATGATTTAATTTTCTATAAACCTTTGCTCTGTTACTCTCCCATGACAAAAAGACTGCACTAATTGCACCCAGTAATTGTTCATTAATATTTTGAGGAAAATCTTTTTTGGTTTTTTCTTTTACAATATTTTTAAAGTCTTTAATCAATCCATCCCAGTCATCTTCATCCAAATCAGTATCTAGCAAAACACCTTTCGTAAGTTTGTAATTTTCAATTAATTCTTCAAAATTATAACTTTCAACACCCATAACGACATTTGCATACATTTGTATAAATCTTCTATAACTATCTTTTACAAATCTCATATTTGATGTTTTATTTGCTAAAGCAATCACAGTTTTATCATTTAGTCCAAGATTTAAAATTGTATCCATCATTCCTGGCATGGAAACCCTTGCACCAGATCTTACAGATAACAACAAAGGGTTTTTCAAATCTCCAAATTTTTTACCAGAGTCCTTTTCAACATTTTTTAACTCTCTATTTATTTCATTTATGATTTTGGGCTTTAATTTCTTTTTATTTTTATAAAATAAATCACAAACTTCAGTAGAAATTGTAAATCCAGGTGGGACAGGTAAACCCATCCTTCCCATTTCTGATAAATTTGCACCTTTGCCTCCTAAAATATTTTTTGGGTTTTTTATTTTTATTGTGTCTTTAGATTTAAAATTAAAAACTAATTTTGGCATTTATGCTTCTATTTTTGAAAAGTTAAAATAATTATCGAAGCTTTTACACAACATTTTTAAAAGTTCTAGTCTGTTTTTTTTAATTAATTCTTCTTGATCATTAACTATTACATTATCAAAAAACTCATTAACCTCTATTTTGGCACTTGAGAGTGTTTTAAGACTTTCATCATAATCCTCGTCTCTACCTATGCTTGAAAAATACTTTCTTATAGAATGTATTTTTTTATAAAGATTTTTTTCATAATCATTTTTAAAGAGACCAGGATCGGCAGAACCTATAATTTCTAGTTTTGATTTACTCTCGCTATTTAAAATGTTTGCAGATCTTTTATAAATTGCAATAACATCAAGACCAAAATCTTTTTTTATATTTTTATTCAAATTTAATGATTTATTAAAAATTTTTAGTAAATCATCTATTCCATAAGAATTAGTGGAACATTCAATAATATCCGACCTAATATTTTTTTCTTTTAAATAATTTTTTAATCTATCTAAAATAAAATCTCCCAATTCATCATTTATCAATTTTGAGTCAAAAGAGTAATTTTGTTCTTTGTATAAATTTATTGAATAATTTATTAGATCTCTTAATTTTATTTTTTTTTGATTTTCAATTATTAACCTTAATAAACTAATTGCCATTCTTCTTAAGGCATAAGGATCTTTTGAACTAGTTGGTTTGAGATTAATTCCAAAAAATCCAACTAAAGAGTCTATTTTGTCACTTAACGATAATGCTATGCTGTATGGTTTTTTTGGAACTTTACTATCAATGCCACTTGGTAAGTAATGCTCTGAAACAGCTAAACTTATTTCTTCGTCAAAACCTTGCTCTCTTGCGAAATATCCACCCATCACTCCTTGTAATTCGGGAAACTCTCCAACTAAATCAGACATTAAATCTACTTTGCAAATTGAGGAGGCAATTTCTATCTTTTCTTTACTTATTAAAAGTTCATCTGATATTATTCCGCTAAGTTTTCTTACTCTTTGTGTTTTATCAAAATAACTTCCCAACCCTTTAAAATAATTAATTTGCTTCAATCTAGACACCTGTTTAACTAAATTTTGAGACTTATTTCTATTCCAAAAAAATTCTGCATCTGCCAACCTTGCATCTACAACATTTTGATTTCCTAATTTAACTAATCCCTTTTTGTCCTTGCAATCTGCTACAACTATAAAATTATTTGTTATTTTGTTTTTGCTATCAAATGTAGGAAAATATTTTTGGTGATGCTGCATTGTAATAATAAGTATTTCTTGGGGAATTTCTAAAAATTTCTTATTAAACTCACATACTAAAATTTTTGGTTTTTCAACAATATTTATTATTTCGTCTAAAAGTTTTTCATTCGCGTTTATATGAATTTTTTTTTGATTAGTTGCTTTGTTTATTTCTTTAATTATAAATTCTTTCCTTTTATCTTGATCAATTGTTACTCCTTTTTGTTTAAAAAATTTTATATAAGATTTAAAATCATTAAAACATTTTACTTCATCTTCTAGATCTTTATCCGTAAAAGTTTTATTTGAACTATGTAAATGGTTTAATTTAAATTCAATTATTTTTTTATCGTATAAAGCTAATATTGATTTCAACGGTCTTCCCCAATATAAATCATGATTGCCCCATTTCATTGATTTTTTCCATGAAATTTTCAAAAGTAAACTTGCAATACTTTCTTTTAATAGATCGTATGTTTTTATTTTTTCCGATGGTTTATTGTAGAAGTAGAATATGCCTTTTTCAGTGCTTTTTTTGGAAACTTTTTCTTTACTTATTTTATTGGATTTTAAAAATCCTTCTAAAGCCTTTTCTGGAGCATTTATATTAGGACCTCTAATTTCCTCTGCTTTTTTTATTACATCTTTAGAAATCTTATTTATATTAACAATGAGCCTATTTGGAGTTGAATAAGTATTAATTTTACCTTTAACTATAATTTCATTATCATCAAAAAATTTTTTAAAAATTTGTGTTAATTCATTTCTAGCATTGATTTGTAATCTGGAAGGTATTTCTTCACTAAATAATTCAAGAAAAAATTCAGACATTTTAATTTTGTGTTTCTACCCAGATTTTTCCA
Source organism: uncultured Pelagibacteraceae bacterium (assembly GCA_902618205.1). GTDB lineage: Bacteria > Pseudomonadota > Alphaproteobacteria > Pelagibacterales > Pelagibacteraceae > Pelagibacter. Next base: position 87,656 of record CACMZL010000005.1, read on the forward strand.
ATTTCTTTTGTCAGATCTCTGATCCTTGCAATATATTCTGCTCTTTGAGCAACACTTATAACTCCTCTAGCATCTAAAATATTGAACACATGACTTGATTTTAAACATTGATCATATGCTGGAAGAGAAATTTTCTTTTCAATTAATGATTTTGCTTCTTCTTCGAGCATATCAAAAATTTTAAATAATTTATCTGTGTTTGCATACTCAAAATTATAGGCTGAAAATTCTTTTTCAGCTTGATGAAAAACATCTTTGTATAAAACTCCCTCATCATTCCAAATTAAATCAAAAACATTTTTTTTACCTTGAATAAACATACATAATCTCTCTAAACCATAAGTAATTTCAACAGATATTGGATTGCATTCCATACCTGCCATTTGTTGAAAATAAGTAAATTGAGTAACTTCCATACCATCACACCATACTTCCCATCCAAGACCAGCAGCACCTAAGGTTGGACTTTCCCAATCATCCTCTACAAATCTGATATCGTGCTCTTCGTATTTAATACCTACTGATGAAAGGCTATTAAGATACATTTTTTTAATATCTTTTGGTGAAGGTTTTATTAAAACTTGAAATTGATAATAGTGTTGCAAACGATTAGGATTTTCTCCATACCTTCCATCTGTTGGTCTTCTTGATGGTTGAACGTAAGCTGTTTTCCATGGTTTAGAACCTAATGATCTTAGAGTTGTTGCTGGGTGAAATGTTCCTGCTCCAACTTCTAAATCATAAGGTTGTAAAATAACGCAACCTTTTTTTGACCAGTACTTTTGAAGATTTAAAATTGTATCCTGAAAAGAAATAAATGATTTTGAATTTTTTGTTTTTTTTTTATAAACCATATTTTTGCCAAATAGATCTTTCTTCTAAAACACTTATCAATTTATCCGCATGGTCTTCAGAAGACGAAAGTTTTTTGGCAAGCCATCCTTTAGACTTTTCAAATTTTTTAATTTCAACATCTTCACCAAATTTTTCTCTCAATATCTGTTCTGCATTCCCTATTCCATCTATCAAACCAAGTTTTAAAGATGTTTTGCCAGACCAAAATTCTCCAGAAAAAAGTTCAACATCAGTTTTGTTTAATTTTGTTGATCTACTTTCCTCTACAACATTAATAAATTCTTGGTGAAGTTCCAGTTGAATATTTTTTAATCTTTGAATGTCCTCTTCTTTCTCGTCTAAAAAAGGGTCTAAAGTACTTTTATTTTTTCCAGCTGTGTAAACTCTTCTTTGAACACCTATTTTTTGAATTAAATCTTTAAAACCAAAAGAAGAATAAATTACTCCTATTGATCCGATTATAGAACTTGCATTAGCATAAATCTCATCACCTGCGCATGCAATTAGATAGCCTCCAGATGCAGCAACATCTTCAGCAAAAACTATAACTTTTTTTTTGTTTTTCTTAGACTGTTCTCTAATAAATTTATATATTAGATGTGATTGAACGGGTGAACCACCTGGTGAATTAATTGAAATTGCAACAGCCTCTGCTTTTTTAACTGAAAAAGCTTTTTTTATCATTTCTTCTTGAGAGGAATATTCTATTCCTTGTTTAAACTTTCCAACATTTCCTATGACACCGGTAAGTCTTAAATGACTAACAATTTTTTTTTTTTTAAAAAATGAAAACATACAAATGATTATAAAAATTTCACTTATTTATAAAGCTACTTATAGTTGAAGAATTAGGTGCGTCAATTGATAAGTATATTAATAAACTTAATGTAATATTTTGAATTTATGGGTTCAGTAGTTCAATTAAAAAAGCAAATAACTAATGCGTATACAGATTTAGTAAATTCTGTTGATGAAAAACTAAGTTTAGTTGAAGACAAAATTTCTTATAAATTAGATAGTAAAGTTGAGCTTGTTAAAGAAATGACAGCTTACCATATGACTAGTGGAGGTAAAAGATTAAGAGCATTGCTTACTTTGGAGTGTGCTAAATTGTGTGGATATACAAAAGGTAGTAGAGATGTGAACCTAGCTGCATGTGTTGAACTCATACACGCAGCAACTCTTATGCATGATGATGTAATTGACAGCGCAGATTTAAGAAGAGGAAAAAAAACTACAAATAAAATTTGGGGAAATCAGTCATCAATTCTTGTTGGGGACTATTTATTAAGTAGATGTTTTGAAATGATGGTTGAGGATGGAAGTATTGAAGTATTAAAACTTTTATCTTCTACATCATCAACTATTGCTCAAGGAGAAGTTTTGCAATTACAACATAAAGGTGACTCTGAAATGTTAGAAGATACATATTTGAATATAATTTCTTCTAAAACTGCAGCTTTATTTTCTGCATCTTCAAAAGTTGGGTCGATAATTACTGATAAAGACAATAAATTTAAAGATGCACTAGAATTCTATGGAAAGAACCTTGGATTAACATTTCAGATTGCAGATGACACACTTGACTATAACTCAGAATTAAAAATGTTTGGTAAAGAGATAGGGAAAGATTTCTTTGAGGGCAAGGTCACTCTCCCGATTATTCTATTACATCAAAAATTATCTTCAGATGAAAAATTAGTTTTAAAAAAAATATTTGAACAAAATATCAGATCTAAAGAGCAATTTGACTATGTGCTTACATTGGTAAAAAAATATAATATAATTAATGAGTGTTACAAAAAAGCGGAGCACTATATAAGTTTAGCATCAAATTCATTAAGTATATTTCAAGATTGTGAAGAAAAAACTATACTCAAAAATTTAACTTCATTTAGTATTAATAGAAAATTTTAAGGTGATAAGAGAATTTTTTTCCAATCATTATTTTCTTTAATATATTTTAATCTTTCGTGAATTCTATTTTCACCATCTAACCAAAATTCAATTTCGTGGTGTTTTAACCTCCATCCTGACCAATGATCAGGTCTTGGAACATTATTTTCGTCTTTATAGAGATCTTTAAATTTTTTTATAGATTGGTTTAGCTCTTCTCTATCTTTTAAAATTGAACTCTGATTTGATGCCCATGCACCAATTCTACTTCCGTAACTTCTGGATTTATAATAATTATCAGCTTCTTCATCAGAAACTTTTTCAGCAGTACCAACTATTCGAATTTGTCTGAGTAAACTTTTCCAATGAAAGCACATCGAAATGTTTGGATTCTGCTTTATAGAGTTTCCCTTATTACTATTAAAGTTAGTGTAAAAAACAAATCCATCCTCTCCATAATCTTTGAGCAATACCATTCTTACATTCGGATAACCTTTTTCGTTAATAGTGCCTAGTGCTAATGCATTTGGATCATTTATTTCTGTTTTCTTTGCTTCTTTATACCATTCAGTGAATAATAATATTGGATTATCGAGATCTAGAAAGCATTTATCTAACCCTAAAGAATTTTTTTCGTTCATAATTTAACCAAAATAATTTATATAATAATATAATGTCTTTTAATACATTTGGAAAATTTTTTCGATTTACTACTTGGGGTGAGTCTCACGGTCCAGCAATAGGATGTGTTGTTGATGGTTGTCCTCCAAATATTAAGCTTAATATCAGAGACATTCAGTTAGAATTAAATAAAAGAAAGCCTGGTCAGTCAAAATTTACAACCCAAAGAAAAGAGGATGATAAAGTAGAAATTTTATCAGGAACATTTGAGGGCAAAACAACTGGTACACCTATCTCAATGATTATCTTCAATAAAGATATGCGTTCTAGGGATTATAAAAATATTAAAGATAAATTTAGACCTGGTCATGCTGATTATACATATTTTAAAAAGTATGGAATTAGAGATTATAGAGGTGGAGGCAGACAGTCAGCAAGAGAGACTGCATCAAGAGTGGCAGCAGGGGCAATAGCAAAACAAGTTTTGCAAAATATTATTGGGAAAAAGTACAGTGTAATTGGAGCCGTAACACAATTAGGAATACTAGGATGTGACACAGAAAAATGGAATGACAGTTTCATCACAAAAAACCATTTATTTTGTCCAGATAAAACAGTTTTAAAATTATGGGAAAAATATTTACTTGGGATAAGAAAAGCTGGCTCATCATGTGGGGCAATTATTGAAGTAAGAGCAAGAGGTGTACCTGTCGGATTAGGAGCTCCAATTTATTCAAAATTAGATATGGATTTAGCATCAGCAATGATGAGTATTAACGCAGTAAAAGGGGTAAATATAGGATCAGGAATGAACTCTGCTCAACTTTCTGGTGAACAAAATTCTGATGAAATGTCCCAAGCAGGAAAGAAAACAAAATTTAAATCGAATAATGCTGGAGGAATTCTTGGAGGTATTTCTAGTGGTCAAGAAATAATAGTTTCTTTTGCAGTAAAACCAACTTCATCAATTCTTTCTCAAAGAAAAACAATTAATAAATTTGGAAAAAATACTTCAATTTCAGTCACAGGGAGACATGATCCATGTGTAGGTATTAGAGCAGTGCCTATTGGCGAAGCAATGATGCATTGTGTAATTCTTGATCACTACTTAATGAATAAAGCTCAATGTGGAAATTAATTAGTTTTTTTAATTAAAACTTTAGAATTTAGAGTTTCTAAAACCTTCGCTTCAATAGATTTAGCATCTAGACCAGCTTCTTTATACATTTCTTCTGGTTTATCTTGGTCTAAAAATTTATCAGGCAAAATCATTGATCTAAATTTTATATTATTATCTAATAAATTCTTTTCATTTAAGAAATGATTTACATGAGCTCCAAAACCTCCTATAGATCCTTCTTCCAAAGTAATTAGCACTTCATGATTTGTTGCAACTTGCCACATAAGATTTTCATCCAGAGGTTTTGCAAATCTAGCATCTATAATTGTTGGATTAATTCCCATTTTTTTTAAACCTTCTTCAGCCAATAAACATTCTTTTAATCTGTTACCAAAACTTACTAAGGCAACTTTCTTACCTTCTCTTATAACTCTACCTTTTCCAATATCTATTTTTTCGTTGATATCAGGTAATTCTAAACCTGCTCCATTTCCTCTAGGATATCTAAATGCACATGGTTGATTATTAATATCTACTGACGTATTGACCATTCTTACCAATTCTGCTTCATCACTTGCTGCCATAACAATAAAATTAGGTAAAGTTGATAAATATGTAATATCAAACGCACCTGCATGAGTGGCTCCATCGGCGCCAACTAAACCAGCTCTATCAATTGCAAATCTTACTGGTAAACTTTGAATTGCAACGTCATGAACTACCTGATCATAAGCTCTTTGTAAAAATGTTGAATAAATTGCTGCATAAGGCTTATAACCCTCTGTTGCTAAACCTGCAGCAAAAGTAACAGCATGTTGTTCAGCAATTCCAACATCAAAAGTTCTGTCAGGGAATACTTTACTAAATGCGTCCATTCCTGTCCCAGATGGCATAGCAGCAGTTATACCTACAATTTTACTATCTTTCTTTGCATGCTCTATTAATGTATTTGCAAATACCTTTGTAAAAGCAGGAGTCTTAGTTGTTGATTTTTGTTGAACTCCAGTTTGAACGTCAAATTTTGTAACTCCATGATACTTATCATCAGATTTTTCAGCAAAACTATATCCTTTCCCTTTTTGAGTTTTTATATGAATTAGTATTGGACCATTATGATTGCTTTCTTTTGCATTTTTTAAAATTGGCAATAGCACATCTAAATCATGACCATCAATTGGACCAACATAATAAAAACCTAATGAATTAAATAATGTACCACCTGTAACAGCTGATCTCAAAAAATCTTCAGCCTTTCCAGCCTTTTTGCTAAATCTTTTTGAAAATGATGAAATAATCATTTTAACTGTTTCTCTGAAACTAAAATAAATCTTACCTGAAAAAATTTTAGCAAGATAAGATTTCATTGCGCCAACTGGTTTTGCAATTGACATATCATTGTCATTCAAAATTACGATCATTTTTGTTTTTGAGTCCCCGGCATTATTCATAGCTTCATATGCCATTCCTGCACTCATGGCACCGTCACCAATAACTGCTATAACCTGATCTGATTTATTTGATAGTTTATTCGCTGTTGCGATGCCAAGTCCAGCAGAAATAGAAGTAGAACTGTGAGCTGCACCAAAGGGGTCAAATTCACTTTCTGATCGCTTTGTAAAGCCAGATAATCCATTTCCTTGTCGTAAAGTTCGTATTTTATCTTTTCTTCCTGTTAAAATTTTATGAGGGTATGATTGATGACCAACATCCCATATCAATTTGTCCCTTGGGGTGTCAAAAACATAGTGAAGTGCTACTGTTAATTCCACAACACCTAAGCCTGCGCCTAGATGACCACCTGTTTTTGAAACAGCATCAATCATTTCGCTTCTTACTTCTTCTGATAGAACTTTTAATTCTTCATTATTCAGTTTTTTTATATCTGAAGGAAAATTAATATTATTTAAATATTTATAATTTTGCATTTATTTATTTCTACTTAATATAAATTCAATTGTCTCTTTTAAATCACTAGCATTATTTCCGTAGCTAATTAAACTATTAAATATTTCTTTTTTTATTTCTGAAGCATATTTAATAGCATTTTTATATCCTAGTAAACTTATTAATGTTGCTTTTCCCCTTTTTGAATCTTTATTTGTTTTTTTTCCTGCAGTTTTTGATGTACCTCTATAATCAATTAAATCATCTGCAATTTGAAAAAGTAAACCAATTTTTTCACCAATAACTGAGAATTTTTTTATTTGATCTTTTTTATTTGTCAAAATAACTGGAGACAAACAGCTGAATGAAAATAGTTTTCCGGTCTTTTTAATCTCCATATCTATAACTTTTTGTTTAGAAACTTTTTTTCTTTCATAATTTAAATCCAAAAATTGACCTCCAGCTATTCCTTGGTGTCCCGATGATTGAGATATTAGATTTATTAGGGATATTTTTTTATTGTTATTTATATTGAACTTTGGATCAGATAAAATTTCAAAAGCCAATGTCAAAAGGGAGTTTCCAGCTAAAACTGCCGTTGATTCTCCAAATTTTTTATGTGTAGTTAGTTTGCCTCTTCTAATATCATCATCATCCATACAAGGTAAATCGTCATGTATTAGTGAATAAGCGTGTATACATTCAACAGCTGAACACAAATATAAAAGATATTTTTTTTCTACATTAAAAATTTTTCCAATATCAAATATAAGCTTAGATCTTATTTTTTTTCCTCCAGGAAATAAACCATATTTAATAGGTATAATTAGATCTGTTTTTTTTTGTTTCGCTAAGTAATTTTTTAAAAATTTATTTACTTCATTAACAGTTTTAACTAATTTTTTTTTCATTTTTTTTTGAGGTTAATTCTTCTATTTTTAGCTTGGTACTTTCAGATATATTTTTTGAATCCTTTTGAAATTTTTTCTCTATTATATTGTTTAACTTTATTAAATATTGATAATCATCAATGGATTCTTCCAAATTTTTTTTATTTTCTAATTTTTGAATCAAACGATCTGCTATTTCTGTGAGTTCAGTCAAAGATTTTAATTCAATATCATCTGGCAAAATTTTTTCATTCATATAATATTTTGTAATATTATATGAAAATTAATGATACAAATATTAAAAAAGCGATAAAATATTTAAATAATAACGAATGTATTGGCATACCTACAGAAACTGTATATGGATTAGCAGCTAATGCCTATTCTGATAAAGCTACCAAAAGAATATTTAAATTAAAAGGAAGACCTGCTGATAACCCCTTAATAGTTCATTATTATAGTGTTAAAGATTTGGAAAAAGATTGTGAGACGAATAATTTGTTTAATAAACTCTATAAGTCATTAAGCCCTGGACCAATCACATTTATATTAAAACTAAAAAAAGAAAGTAAAATTTCAAAAAACGTTACAAATAACAAAAAAACACTAGGCGTAAGATTCCCAAGTCACCAAACTGCTAGAATATTATTAAAATCTTTAAAATATCCTTTAGCAGCACCAAGCGCAAATATCTCTGAAGGTATAAGTCCAGTGACAAAAGATGATGTATATGATGAATTTGGAGAAAAAATTAAATTCATTTTAGAAGGTGGAAGGTCAAAAGTTGGTATTGAATCTACGATAATAAGTTTAGTAAAAAAACCCCAAATTTTAAGATTGGGTGGTTTAGATATTTCTATATTAAGTAAAAAATTAAAAACAAATTTAAAAACTAAATTACACAATAAAAGCAATATAAATTCTCCAGGGAGAGGAAGAATTCATTATTCACCAGGTATACCCATTAGATTAAACGCAGTTAAAATAAAAAAAGACGAGGCTTTTATTCTAATTAAGAAGAAAAGAGAAAATAATAAGAATTATTTTTACTTAAGTAAGACAAATAATCTAATGGAGAGTGTTAAAAATTTATATAAAACATTAAGAAGAATTAAGAAGTTAGGTTACAAAAAAATAGCTGTACAAACAATTCCGAACCGAAACTTTGGATTAGTAATTAACGATAGACTTCTTAGAGCATCAAAAAAATGAAAAATTTAGTAGAAGTTAAAAATATAAAAAAAAACTATGGAAAGAATGAAGCTGTCAAAGGTATAAGCTTTAGCATAAAAGAAAACGAAATTTTAGGCCTATTAGGTCCAAATGGTTCAGGCAAAACAACTACTATTGGCATGTTGTTGGGACTTTTAAAACCAACTAGTGGAGAAATTTTTATAAATGGACAAAAATTGGAGGGAAATAGAATTGAAATCTTAGAACAAATAAACTTCATATCTCCATATATTGAATTACCGAAAAAACTTACGGTTAAACAAAATCTAACCGTTTATGGAAAATTATATAAAATAAATAATATTAATGATAGGATCGAATTTTTATCAGAAAAATTAAGATTGGGAGGATTGCTTAATAACATTACAGGTGAATTATCATCTGGACAAAAAAATAGAGTTAGTTTGGCAAAAGCATTAATTAACGAGCCGAAAGTATTACTATTGGATGAACCAACCGCATCATTAGATCCAGAAGTAGGTGATTTTGTTAGATCTTTTTTGGAAGATTATAAAAAAGAAAAAAAAATATCTATACTTCTTGCCTCTCATAATATGAATGAAGTCACTAGACTTTGTAAGTCAATTCTAATGATGAAAGATGGAATAATAATCGATAAAGGAAATCCTGAAGAATTAATCAATAAACATGGCAGAAAAAACCTTGAAGAAGTTTTTTTAAAATTATCTAGGAGTAAAAATGAGCTTAACTAGAATGTATGGTCTATTTTTAAGACATTTTTATTTAATTACCAGATCTTTCCCAAGGGTTTTGGATCTTGTTTATTGGCCGACTATTCAAATTACATTGTGGGGATTCATCTCAAATTTTTTTGCTACACATACAACATATTATAATAATGCTGTAGGGGTTATATTAACATGCGCAATCCTTTATGATTTTCTTTTCAGAACAAGTATTGGGTTTAATATGCTGTTTCTTGAAGAAATTTGGAGTAGAAACTTTACAAATTTATTTATTGCGCCAATGAAAATTGGTGAAATATTAACTTCACTTGTTGCTACAGCTTTAATAAGAGCTCTAATAGGTTTAATACCAGCAGTACTTTTAACTTCTCCATTGTTCGGTATTTCTATTTTAGATTTAGGAATATTTTTATTCTTTTTATTTTTGAGCCTATATTTATTTGGAATAACACTTGGCATCCTGGTATCTGCTGGTCTATTAAGATATGGGCCCTCTTTTGAAAATATAGCATGGTCTACAATGTTTTTATTAGCTCCATTTGGATGCATTTATTATCCAATTGAAATATTGCCAGAGGTGTTTCAGAAAATAGCTTACTTATTACCATTGGTATATATTTTTGAAGAGACAAGAAATATTTTGATTAATCAAACTGTAGATATTCAAAATATCTATTATGCATTCTTGTGGAATGGGGTTTACTTTGTATTATCAATTGTATTATTCTATTATTCATTCAATGTCGCAAAAAATAAAGGGACGCTTATTAATATGGGTGAATAGTGGTGCGCCCGCAAGGAGTCGAACCCTGAACCTCCAGAGCCGAAATCTGGCGCTCTATCCAGTTGAGCTACGAACGCATAATAATTTAATATATTAATTTATGAAAAATTTCATCAATTTTATTATTAAAGAAGATGATAATAACAAGAGAGTAGATACGATATTAGCAAATCATGATAAAAGGTTAAGCAGAACTAGAGTAAAAAATTTAATTCTAGATAGTAAATTAAAAATTAACGAGAAAATTATAAAAGACCCTTCAATTAAAACAAAATTAAATGACAAAATTGATCTTGAAATTATTGAACCTAAGAAACAAAGCTTAAAACCTTACAATTTTAAATTAAACATAATTTATGAAGATGAAGACTTAATTGTAATTGACAAACCTTCTGGAATTTCAATGCACCCTGGCCCTGGTAATTACGATAATACAATAGTTAACGCTTTAATGAATTATAATGGTAAAAATTTATCTGATATTGGAGATGAACTTAGACCTGGTATAGTACATAGAATTGATAAGGATACATCAGGATTAATTGTAATTGCAAAAAATAATTTAACCCATGAAAAATTATCAATTCAATTCTCTGAACATTCTATAACTAGAGTTTATCAAACTTTAATATGGGGAAAATTAAGACCTCAAAAAGGAAAAATTGAAAACTTAATAACTAGAAGTTCAAAAAATAGACAGATGATGGAAGTATCATCAAGCAAAGGTAAAAAGGCGATTACTCATTATGAAACTTTAGAGCTTTTTGAGAATGATAATGTTCCAACTTTTAGCTTTATACAATGTAAATTAGAAACTGGGAGAACTCATCAAATAAGAGTTCATATGTCATACAAAGGTAATAATATTCTTGGTGATAAAAAATATAAAAAGAAATTTAAGAAATTTAAAAATATTGATGAAGACCTTAATGATAAAATTTTAAATCTAGATAGACAATTTTTACATGCAAAAAAGTTAGGTTTTGACCATCCTAGGACAGATGAAAGACTAGAATTTTCATCAAATATCCCAAAGGAGTTAAGTGATATCCTAAAAAAACTAAGAAAATTAAGTAAATAAAACGATTGTAAAAAAAAATTTCTCTATTACATAACTACTTCCAATGAGTAATAATTCGTACAACTTGCCTACGCTTTCGAATGAAGGTGGCTTAGCAGCTTATCTAGCTCAGATAAAAAAGTTTCCTATGCTAGATGCAGAAGAAGAATATATGCTTGCTAAAAATTGGCAAACTACAGGAAATGTTAAATCAGCTGAAAAACTTGTTACAAGTCATTTAAGATTAGTTGCTAAAATAGCGATGGGTTACAAAGGCTATGGTTTGCCTCTAAATGAAATGATTTCAGAAGGTAACGTCGGTTTAATGCAAGCTGTTAAAAAATTTGAACCAGAAAAAGGTTTTAGACTTGCAACTTATGCAATGTGGTGGATTAAAGCTTCTATTCAAGAATATATTCTAAGATCATGGAGCTTAGTAAAAATTGGAACTACAACAGCTCAGAAAAAACTTTTTTTCAATTTAAAGAAATTAAAAAATCAAATTGCACCTAGAACAGAGGGTGACTTACGTGATGAACACGTAAAAGACATAGCAAACAGATTAGATGTTAGTGAACAAGAGGTAGTATCTATGAATAGAAGGCTATCAGGTAAAGAGCAGTCATTAAATGCACCAATTGGAGAAGACGGTGATGAGTGGCAAGATTGGGTTGTGGATAATGATATGGATCAAGAACTTAAATTTGCACAAAATGAAGAAATGGAACAACGAAAAGATCTTCTTCAGGATTCTATTAAAATTTTAAATGAAAGAGAAAAAGAAATTCTTTACTCTAGAAGATTGACTGATAATCCGATAACTTTGGAGGACTTAAGCAAGAAATTCAAAATAAGCAGAGAAAGAATAAGACAAATTGAAAATAAAGCTTTTGAAAAACTTCAAAAACATATGCTGAACTCTGCTAAATCAAAAAATTTATTACCAGCTAATTAAGCTTATTAAAATTCTTTTCTAATATTTGCAGTTAAACTGGTATTAAATGCTTCTTTATCATTTCTATAATGATCGACCATGAAACTTATATTTAAACCATCTTCTAACGCAGCCCCTATTCCAAGTGTTAGTTTTGCATGTGATGTATTTTGATCAGATATTGCATTAGCATAAATAGTTGAAGAATCATTCACATAATAAGCTTCTGACAATGAATTTATTGTTTTATTTTTACCAATTTCAAACTGTATTAAAGGAGTGATAAATCCTTGATCTATCTCTAAAATATTTGAAAAATTAAATCCAAAAGATAATGACGAACTTTTTATATTTTGATCATTGTAATTAATTGAATCACCATCACCACTTTCAATGTAATCATCTAATATCGTATAACCCAAATCTATTCTAGAATAGTAATTTAAGTTTTTACTTTTTTTTTGTTCTAATGGTTCATACAAGTAAGTGAAGCTTCCAAATAATTGTTTTCCATCTCTGAGGCCTTTATTATTTCCCCCAGATACTTTTCTATTGATATCGATTTCTGTTTCTCCAAATCCAATGGCAGCCTCAAAATATCGATTTTCAAAAAATTGGTTGCTTCCATAGATTAATAAAGATTTTGCTGTTGCATCCATATGTGCATCATTACTTCCAATTTGAGTTTCTTGCTCAGATTGATTCAATGCTAAACCTATAGTTTTTAGATCTGTAATTTTTTTATCAAATCCTAATGTAAAACCTTTGGTGCTAAGATCTTGACCTAAGTCTTTACCTTTGTTGTTTATTCTACCAAAAGAAAGATTGCCTTCACTCCAAAAAGCAAATTTTCTCTGTTTTTTTTCGTATTTTATTAAGTTGGCGGTTAAAGCATCAACTAATTTGTTTGCATACGGGTCGTTAAAATTTAATGCTATTTTATTTTTTGAAGTGTTGCTATTTTGAATTGGCCTTATAAAATTTAATCGGCTATTTACTCTATTTAATGACTGTGTCATTGATTGAATTGAAGCTGTTGTTTGATTTTTTACTAAAGTTTTTACAGTATCGTTAAAAATTTGTCCTTTTGCAGTAGTAAAATTTAAAGTTGTTGTGTTTGAAATACCAGCGTAAGAGTTTCCAACTGCATCATCAAATGCTGTTGAGTCTATTTTTATGTGATAGGATGTGTCATTTTCTAAGTCAGATGATGGATTAATAGTAATTTCAGTTGTTCCGCTTCCAGATAATAAAGATCCTGTTACATCAATCTCTATTGCTTCGCCTGTTGATGTATTTATTATATCAATATTTCCACTTTCGGCATCTACAGCTTCATTAAATGTAAGGACTATATTTGATGATATACTAACTTTAGATGTATCATCAGATGGAGAAGTAGATATTAAAGTAGGATTATTATTGTCAACTGTCTTAAAATTTAAAGTTGTTTTACTTGCAATACCGTCAAATCCATTGAATGCAGAACTATCTATTAAAACATAGTACTCGGTATCTTCCTCTAAATTTGATGAAGGAGTTATTATTACTGAAGCATTTCCAGACATATCCAAAATTAAGAACATTGAATTTGATGCAAATGATTCTACTGTACTATCGTCAGAAGTTTTTTTTAAAATTACATTTCCGTTATTTGTAGTTACACTGCCTGCCCATACAAGTGTAATAGAAGTATCTACAGCAATCTGTGTTGCATTATCTGCAGGGGTGGTTGATGATAAATCAACAGCGTATACATGCTTAGGATTGACTAAAATAATTATAAAAAAAACAAATATATGAAAATATTTATTATTCATACTAATAATATATGATGGATTTTATAGTTAATTAAATTAATTCTAATATTAATTAAATGGATCTATTAAAAGAATAGTATCTTCCCTCTCTGGACTTGTTGAAATACTTGATATTTTTGTCTCAATGAACTCCTCAATGGCTTTTACATAAATCTTTGCATTATTAGGTAAATCATCAAATTTTTTAATACCTTGGGTTTTAGATTTCCAACCTTTAAATGTTTTGTAAACTGGTTTGACATTTAATTGATCTTCAACAGCTGCAGGAAAATAATCTATTTTTTTTTCATTTAACTCATAAGCTACGCAAAGATTTATTTCATCAAGTTCATCTAATACATCTAATTTTGTTAATGCTATACCATTAATGCCTGAAATCTTTATAGTTTGTCTTACTAAAACTCCATCAAACCAACCACATCTTCTTTTTCTACTAGTTACAGTTCCAAATTCATGTCCCTTCTCACCCAAATGATTACCAATATCACCTGTTAATTCTGTTGGGAAAGGTCCTTCACCTACCCTTGTTGTATATGCTTTTGTAATTCCTAACACATAGTTTATTGAATTTGGACCGCATCCAGATCCTGTTGCTGCTGAAGCTGCTACTGTATTGGAAGAAGTTACATATGGATATGTCCCATGATCCACATCAAGTAATATTCCTTGAGCTCCTTCAAATAATATTTTTTTATTTTCTGATTTAAATTGATCTATCTTTCTCCAAACAGGAGCTGAATATTTTAGTATATTTGGGGCTATTTTTAATAAGTCCTCAACTAGTTTGTCTTTTTCATATATTGGCTTACCCAATCCCTTTCGGATAGCATTATGATGTTCTAAAACCACAGCTAATCTATTTTCTAGATTTTTTTTGGAAGCAAGGTCCATTACTCTTATAGATCTTCGTCCAACTTTATCTTCATAAGCTGGCCCAATTCCTCTTCTGGTAGTTCCAATTTTTGATTTACCAGCAGCGTCTTCCCTTATTTCATCCATCTCTCTATGGAATGGTAAAATTAATGTAGCAGCCTCAGATAAAATCAGATTATTTTCATTGATTTCTACACCTTTAGATTTCGCTTCTTCAATTTCATCTAAAAGCGCCAAAGGATCTACAACAACTCCATTTCCTATAATTGAAATTTTATTTTTTCTAACAATCCCAGAAGGTAACAATCTTAGTTTATAAGTAACACCATCTATGACTAACGTATGACCAGCATTATGTCCTCCTTGAAATCTTATAACAACATCTGCTTCGCTGGATAACCAATCAACTATTTTACCTTTTCCTTCATCTCCCCACTGCGATCCAACTACGACTACATTATTCATCTAAATTTCTTATCTATAGTAAAACTATTTAAATGGTTAATTGGTCCATTTCCTTTTCCAAAGTTTGGTCTTGTCCTAATGGCATTATTTACATATCTAATACCCAACTCACAAGATTTCTTTAGACTTTTTCCACATCCATAATACGTTGCAATTGCACTTGATAATGTACATCCAGTTCCATGAGTATTTTTTGTTTTAATTTTTTTATTTATAAATATTGCAGTTTCTTTTTTATTTACGAAGATATCTTTTAAGTTTTTAGAACTTAAATGACCACCTTTAATTAAAACATTCTTAGCACCTAAATCTAATAATATTTTAGCAGCATTTTTCATATCCAATATAGATTTAATTTTTATTTTAGTTAGTATTTCTGCTTCAGGAATATTTGGCGTTATTAAATCAACTTTTTTTATAAGTTTTTTTTTCATAACTAAAATAGCTTTGTTATCAATAAGCTTAGCTCCGCCTTTGGCTACCATAACAGGATCTAATATTATTTTTTTTAAATTCGATTTCTTTATTGATTTCAATACTGAGTTTATAACTTGAGTAGAATGCAGCATTCCTATCTTTACTGAATCTGGCCTGATATCTTTTGAGGTAAATTCGATTTGATTAGAAATTTCTTTACTAGGTATGGGTATTATAGACTTAACACCTGTTGTATTTTGTGCTGTTACTGCTGTAATTGCTGTCATAGCATAAGAGCCAAGGGAGGTAACTGATTTAATATCTGCTTGAATGCCAGCTCCACCAGAGGAGTCTGATCCTGCAATTATTAGTATTTTAGATTTAATTTTCAATTTATTGTATAGATTTTTTTATTATATTAACACAGAATTTATTTAATCTTGAGTCTTCAGACTCGATCATAATTCTTATTTTAGGTTCTGTTCCAGATTTCCTCACCAGAATTCTACCTTTATTATTTATAATTTTTTTTGCTTGAATAATTGCTCTTTTACATTTTGGAGTATTAATTATTGATTTATCTCTAACTTCTACATTCTCTAATATTTGGGGAGTGGGCTTAAATTTATTGAAAAGTTCACTTGCTTTTTTCCTTTTTCTTAAAGAAAAAAGTATTTCTAAAGCCACTAATAATCCGTCACCAGTTGTTGCAAACTTTCCAAGTATTATGTGGCCTGATTGTTCTCCTCCTAAATTAAATTTATTTTTTTTCATTTTTTCTTTTACATATCTATCTCCCACATTTGATCTTAAAAATTTAATTCCATTGTTTTTAAAAAAATTTTCTAAACCATAATTTGACATTAATGTACCAATGACACCTCCTTTTAAAATTTTTTTTCTTTTCCATCTCTCACCTAACATCGCAAGAATTTTATCTCCATCAATAATCTTTCCTTTTTCATCACAGACAATTATTCTGTCAGCATCTCCATCCAATGAAATACCTATATGAGCTTTATTTTTTTTTGTCATTTGACAAATTTTACTTGGGTAAGTAGATCCGGATTTGAGATTTATATTTAAACCATTGGGAGATGTGCCTGTGTCATATACTTTAGCACCTAATGATTTAAATAAAGCTGGACCAGCTTTGTAGCCAGCTCCGTTGGCACAATCTAAAGCAATTTTAATACCTTTTAAACTTAATGAGGATGGGAAATTTTGTTTTAATATTTTAATATAACTATCGTTAGCATCCTCTAATCTTTTAACTCTCCCCAATTCTATTGGTTTTGATAGATTTTTAGTAATCTTTGAATCAATTAGTTTTTCAATTTTCTTCTCAATTCTATCAGATAATTTAAGTCCATCAGGTCCAAATAACTTTAATCCATTGTCGTGATATGGATTATGAGATGCAGTAATCATTATACCCATATTAGCTCTCATTTTTTTTGTTAGCATCGCTAAACCATTTGTTGGAAGGGGTCCCAAAGTATAAATATGCATTCCTGCTGACGCCAATCCAGACACTAAAGCTGGTTCAAGTGTATAACCTGATAATCTAGTGTCTTTTGCAATAATTGCCATTTGTTTACTTTTTTTTATATTTTTAAAGTATGTTCCCGCTGCTAAGCCAAATTTGAAAAACATTTCTCCATTTATTTTAGATCCATTAACTTTTCCTCTAATTCCGTCTGTTCCAAAATATTTTTTAATCATTTTTAGTTTTGTAATTCTTTGAATACTTTAAATGCTTGATTAATTTCTTTAATATCATGAACCCTTAGAATTTGAACTCCTTGAAGGTATGCTTGAATACATGAAGATACAGTTCCACCAATCCTTTCTTTAGTATCATTTTCTCTTGAAATATCCTTAATAAATCTTTTTCTAGACAAACCCAACATTACAGGAAGGCCTAGTGAATGAAAAATAGAAATATTCTTTAAAAGAGTAATATTATGTTTCAAATTTTTTCCAAATCCGATACCTGGATCTAATATAATATTATTATGCTTGATACCTTCGTTTCTTAAATATTTTAATTTATTTTCAAAGAAATCATAAATATCAAGTAATACATTATTGTAAGATGGTTTTAATTGCATATTTTTTGGTGTTCCTTTCATGTGATGAATGACAAAAGGTTTTTTTGTTTTTTTTAAATAATTTATAGTCTCAGGATCATAACTTAGTCCAGAAACATCATTTATAAGATCTACTTTTATTTTAGAGGCATTCTTCATCACAAAACTTTTTCTAGTATCTAATGAAACAAAACTTTTTTTATTTTTTAAAATTTTTAAGATAAACTTTATTCTATCCCATTCTTTTCTAGGATTAATATCTTGTGCACCTGGTCTTGTAGACTCTCCACCAACGTCTATTATCTTTGCGCCATTTGATAATAAGTTATTCACATGTTTTAACGCTAAATTTTTTTTATTATATTTGCCACCATCTGAGAAACTGTCTGGAGTTAAATTAACAATGCCCATCAAAATAGGGATATCCGATAAATTTACTTGTTTAAAAATTTTCTTTTTTTTTATATTTTTTAAATCTCTATAAACTTTTTTTTTTAATTTAGTTGAAAGTTTGCTAATATCTTTAATATTGATTATTTTGTTTTTTTTTCTGTCAATGATTTCTAATTTATCAAAAGAAATATGATTGTAACCATTAAGAGGAATAGATTTTTTTTTTTTTATGTATGTTTTTGATGTTGTTCCGTAATAAAAATTACACGCTCTAGTGTAATATTTATTCATTAACGCTTAGTGCACTATCTTTGGTTTTAGGCCCATTGAACCAAGTGCTGAGCTTTGATCATCATCTTCGACTTTGAGATCTTCTTTATTCTTAGGATATATATTTTTATTTATTAAATCTTCAATTTCGGCACCTGTTAAAGTTTCATAAGTAAGTAAGGCTTTTGCTAGTTTATGCAGATCATCAATTTTTTCAGTCAATACTTTTCTTGCTCTCTCGTAACCCATATCAACAAATTTTCTAATTTCGCTATCAACTTTTCTAGCTGTTTCCTCAGACATATTTTGCTGTCTTGCAACAGACCTTCCTAAAAATACTTCTTCTTCGTTTTCACCATAAGCAACTGGTCCCATTTCCTTACTTAATCCAGCTCTCATAACCATGGCTCGTGCTCTTTTAGTTGCCTGTTCAATATCGCTTGCTGCTCCAGTAGTTACTTTGTCATCTCCAAAAATTATTTCTTCCGCAACTCTTCCGCCCATTGCTATGGCCATTTGTGCTTGAAGTTGTTCTCTTGTTTGAGAAACTTCATCCCTTTCAGGTAATTGCATAACCATTCCTAGGGCTCTTCCTCTTGGTATTATTGTTGCTTTATGTATAGGATAAGCGGCTTTTTCATTTATTGTTACAATTGCATGTCCAGCTTCATGGTAAGCAGTTAATTTTTTCTCTTCCTCTGACATCACCATAGATCTTCTTTCAGATCCCATCATTACTTTATCTTTAGCTTCTTCAAATTCTTGATACGTCACAATTCTTTTGTTTTTTCTTGCAGCTAGCAATGCTGCCTCGTTTACAAGATTTGCTAAATCTGCTCCAGAAAATCCAGGTGTTCCTCTAGCTACTGTTCTTAGATTTACATCGGGTGCCATTGATATTTTCTTTGCGTGTACTTTTAAAATTTTCTCTCTACCGATTAGATCTGGATTAGAGACAACAACCTGTCTGTCAAATCTTCCTGGTCTTAAAAGAGCTGGATCTAATACATCTGGTCTATTAGTTGCAGCAATAATAATTACGCCTTCATTAGTATCAAAACCATCCATCTCAACTAATAACTGATTAAGCGTTTGTTCTCTTTCATCATTTCCTCCACCAAGACCTGCTCCTCTGCTTCTTCCTACTGCATCAATCTCATCAATGAATATTATACACGGAGAATGTTTTTTACCTTGCTCAAACATATCTCTAACTCTCGAAGCTCCAACACCAACAAACATTTCAACGAAATCTGATCCAGATATAGTGAAAAAAGGAACTCCAGCTTCACCAGCAATCGCTCTTGCCAATAAGGTCTTACCAGTTCCTGGGGGACCTACTAGTAAACAACCTCTTGGTATCTTACCACCTAATCTGCTAAACTTTCTTGGATCTTTTAAAAATTCAACTACCTCTTCTACTTCCTCTTTGGCTTCCTCAACGCCAGCAACGTCATTAAAAGTAACTTTTCCTTTTACTTCATTCATCATTTTTGCTTTCGATCTTCCAAAGCCCATGGCTCCACCTTTTCCTCCTTGCATTTGTCTCATGAAGAAAATCCATACGGCAATCAATAAAAGCATCGGGAACCATGAAAGAAGTATTCCTAATAATGAAGGCATTTTTTCCTCTAATGGACTAGCGGAGATGCTAACACCTTTATCACTTAGTTTCTGGATTAAGTTAGGATCCTCAGGTGCATAAGTGGTAAATTGTTTTCCATTTGATAATACACCTTTTATATTTTTTCCTTGTATCTCTACTTTAACTACTCTTCCATTATCGACTTCAGTTAAGAATTCTGAGAAAATAATTTTATTTTTTTGAGAAATCGAACCTTGTGGGTTTTTAAACATATTATAAAGACCAATCGTTAAAATAACGATTATTCCCCACATAGCTAAGTTTTTAAAATTCATAGAGCATTAAATTAAGAATTATTAGTAAATTAACAAGTGTCAATTTGATCATTTAACAAAAAAATTATCGTTTTTCTGGGTAAATAATCACCGAATCTTGAATTTTTTGAATAATACATCCAGAAAGTGTCAATTTTACGTTTTTGTTTGAAAACTTTATAGAATCTATAAGACTATTCACTTTTTTGCCTCTTGGATAGTTTTTTTTCCAACTAATGCGTTTAATTACTTGCATAATACTTCTCAAAATAATTTCCTCAGGGTTATTAAAAAATGATTGATTTAATATTATTTTTTTATCTTTCTCAAAATACTTTGAGTTTTCTAAAATATTTTTATCAACATAAAATTCGATTACTTGATCACTTTTTGACAAATTTTTTAAAGTTAAATAGAATTTATTAAAACTTAGACCTTCTTTATCTAAATTTATTAGAAGTTTTCTAATTCTACTCCTTAAAAATTTATCATCATTATTTGTGGGATCATCTATAAAAAATCCAAAAGTTTTTTTATTTATTTTAAGTAGATCTTTTTTTGAAATAGATAGAAATGGTCTAATAACATTAATTCCATTATAAATTATCACTTTTTTTTCAAAAGAAACAAGTCCTTTTAAACCAGAACCTCTCAGAAATCTTATAAAAAAATTTTCAATTAGATCATCTTTATGATGGCCTAATATAAGATAGTCTATTTTTTGTTTATTGCACTCTTCAAAAAATAAATCATATCTTAAGTCTCTTGCAAAAGACTGTATATTCTTATTAATTTTAACAATTTTTTTTGAGAGAATTTTACAATTAATTTTAAAGTTTTGTTTAAGTTTATACTTCAAGTTTTTAGCTTCGATTGTAGATTCTTTTCTTAGTTTATGATCTATTATTACAGGGTACAATTTAATATGATGTTTTAAAGCATAGCACTGAGAGAAAAATAAAACAGCTAAGCTGTCAGCACCACCAGATACTCCAACCATAATCTTTTTATTGGTCAAATCCATAGATGCGAGATTATTTGAAAATAGGTTATATAATTTTCTTACCTGGGGATCCTTTAATTTTGTTAGGTAAAAATTAAGAGTTTTCTTTGTTACACTCAAACTTTTTCTCTTCATATTTAGCTTTTTGAAGAACTGATTGAGTAGCATTTGGATACTGTTTTTTAACACCAGCTATCATCAAGCAACCCTGATCTTTCTCTCCTATTTGAACTAAAGATACACCAAGCTTCAAAAGGTTAATAGGTGCTTTTTCACTCTTTGGATATTTTTGATAACCTTCTAAATAAGCAGATGCTGCATCTGTATAAAGCTGTCTTATTCTAAAAGTCTCTGCATACCAATATTGTGCATTTCCAGAAAGGTCATTATCTGGATTTGTGTCCACAAATTCTCTAAACGCTCTTTCTGCCATATTATAATCTCCAACTTTTAAAAAACTTGTTGCAAATTCATATTGTTCTAATGGAGATGCGTCAGGTAAAATTTTTTCCTCATTAATAAAATTTTCTGTTAAAACAGTTTTAGTTGTCTCAACAGATTTAATTGCTTGTGTCTCACTTGTGTCTGTCATATCTTTATAAGATATTGTTCCTAAATCTTGAGGTTGAGATGTGCCTGGCATAATTTTTTTGCTGGCTAGATTTGTCTCTGAATTTTCATTTGTTAATAAATTTTGTTCATTAATTTCATTTTTTTTAACAAGGCTAGAATTGTTTTCTAAATCTTGAAATCTTAATTGGTTATCAGCTTGTGTTTTGGACAGTCTAGACGATAATTTGTCTACTTTAAAATTAATTTCCTCAAATTTGTTAGTCAAATTTTGAAATTGTTTTTCTATTTCAGATAATTTTAACAAATGTCTTGTCAAGACATCTTCCGTTTCTTTATTTGACAAAGAGGTTTCTGCTCCAGTTTTTTTCTGAAATGACTCTGAATAAACTGCTCTTTCCAATGTTCTAAGATCTTTTTGAATAATTTCTAAGATTTCTCTCATATTCAATTCCTCAGAACCTGCACTAAATGTAATAAAAAAAATAGAAATTATATAAATAAAAATATTAATAAACTTTTTAAACATTAAATTATTCTTTAATTATAATGATGGCAAAAAAAAGACCCTTAAATTATTTATAATAATTTCAGGGTCTTTAAATATTTAAAATAGCTTTAATTAGCTTTTACAGTTACAGATCTTCTATTCTTAGACCAAGAAAGTGGATTTGAACCTGAGTCAACTGGTCTTTCTTTTCCATAACTTATTACTGAAATTCTATCAGCGGATATTCCATAAGTGATCAGATAATCTTTGGCAGCATTTGCTCTTCTTTCGCCTAATGCCAAGTTATATTCTCTTGTTCCTCTTTCATCGGCATGACCTTCGACTACAACATTGATGCTAGAATTTTCTCTTAACCAATTTGCTTGTTTTCTTAATGTGTCTCTTGATTTAGTTGTTAAAATAGATTCGTTTGTCGCAAAAAATACTCTGTCCGGAACACCGTCAGCTAAATATTTAACTGTATCAGTTCCTGTGTAGACATCACCTTGCATTTGACCTTCAACTGTCGTCGTGGTTTTTTTCGTAGCACAAGCCGATACGATTAAACTTAATAATATAACTAGAAAAGTATTTCTAAATGATTTGCTAAAATTCATTAATGCTCCTTAATAATTAATTAGAACTTTTTCACAACTAATTAAATGTTTCAAGCATAAAAATCAACTTAATTTATATTAAAAATTAATAAAAAAGCCCTAATTACTTAATAAAGACGACCAAGATGGGTCGGAGGCATCCGTCTCTGTTTGAACTTGCCTTTCATTATAACCTGTAAGATCTATAGACCATAACTTGGCACTAAATCCCTCACCTTTATCGTTAGATTTGGTCTCTCTATAAAAAATTAACACTCTTCCATTTGGAGACCAAGAAGGAGCTTCTTGATAGTAATTTTCAGTCAATAATCTTTCCCCAGAACCATCGGTTCGCATAACACCGATATAAAATTTTCCTTTATGTAGTTTTGTAAACGCAATTAAATCACCTCTTGGAGACCATACAGGCGTGCCATACAATCCTTTGCCAAATGAAATTCTTTTTACATTTGAACCATCAGATTTCATTACATAGATTTGTTGAAATCCGCTTCTATCAGAATTAAATGTTATAAATCGATTATCAGGTGAGTAAGAAGGCGATGTATCAATTGATGGATGATTAGTTATTCTTTCTACAATTCTATTTTCCAAATCCATTGTATAAATATCTGAGTTTCCATCTTTTGCAAAACTCATAATAATTTTTTTTCCATCTGGTGAAAATCGTGGAGCAAATGTCATTCCCGGAAAATCACCAACTACTTCTTGGGTACCAGTTTCAATATCTAATAAATATACCCTTGGTAGATTTTTAAAATAAGATAGGTAAGTCACCATTTGACTTGTCGGATTAAATCGAGGAGTTAAAACTAATTCATTTCCTAGTGTTAAATATTTTGTGTTAAAACCATCTTGATCCATAATAGCTAACTTCTTAACTCTTGCAGTCTTAGGTCCTTCTTCAGATACATAAATAATTCTGGTATCAAAATATCCTTTTTCTCCGGTTAATCTTTCATAAACTTTATCAGAAATTATATGTCCAACTCTCCTCCAATTACCTGGGACTGTTGTAAATGCTAAAGCCATCATTTCTCTTCCAGCTAAAATATCCCATAGTCTAAATTCAACTTTTAATTTTTTGTCCTCAATTGTTACTTTGCCAGTAATTAAAGCTTGAGCTTTAATCAATGCCCAATCCTCAAATCTTGGTTTTAAATGAGCAATATCTGGCTTTTGTAAAAATGCTTCTTTACTAAGAGGATTAAATAAACCTGAAATTTTTAAATTATTTTCCACAACTAATGAAATCTCAGATCCAACATTTTCAATTTTAAGTTCATTAATTGAATTTCTTTTTGAATTATCATCTTGAAACAATGGAGAAACTGCAATTGGTAAAGGGTCTAAATTACCCCTTGTTATATCAATCTCTATTAATGAATAAGCCTTAGATGACAATAAAAAAAATATAATAAAAAATAAATTAATTATTCTAATCATTATCCTCCGAGCATATCACGAGCGTCAAAATTTAAAATCATATTTTTCCATCTTTCATAACCACTTGTGGGAACTTTTAATGGATTACACAACTGAATAGCTCGTCTTACACTATCTGCTAGTGTTCTAAATTTTTCTTTACCAGGTGTGTTCATTTTTACATGATCTAACATTTCAAGTTTTTCAATTGTTCCATCTGGCTTTAATTGGAGTTTAACTCTAACTAATAAATCTTCACTAAATGGCAAACCTATAGGAACACTCCAGCATGTAAATATTTGGGCCTTTAATGCGTCCTCTTCGCTTAGGGTTAATTTTGAATAATCCATAGTCTCATCAGTTGATTGAGAAATCTTATCAACTTCTTTTTTTGTTTCTGCTAAATTTTCCTTTTTTTTATCAATTAAAGCTGCAATTTCATTTAAATCTAATTTTTCTTTTTTTTCAAATTCAGAAACTTGTTTAACTTTTTTTTCATCTAAAATAGGTTTTTTAGTTTGAACTATTTTTTTGATGTTTTCGTCATTGATTTCTTTTGAAGGTTTCTGCTTTTTTTCTTCTTTAGGTTGAATTTTTTGTTTATCTTCATCTGGCATAGGTACAGCATTTAATTTTTCTTTTTTTAACTTTTCTATTTTATTTTCACTGGTTGGTGTTTTTTTTGATGCAACCTTAGAAATTTCATTTTTTTTTTTATCTGTCTGAACTTCTTTTTTTTCATCTTTTTTTACTTTTTTAGGAGGAGCCTGTTCAGACAAAAGCTTTTCATTTTCTTTTTTTGCCTTCTCAATTATTTTTGATGCTTTTGGCGCGAAAGGAATATTTGTCTTTTCAGCTATTTGAATAAGCTCAACAGAGATAAGAGGTGGAATATCCAGAGGTTTTTTTGCAACAAATGGTAAAGCCAAAATACTTACCATAACAATTGCGACATGAAATCCAGATGAGATTAAAAGACCTCGATACATAATCTCTATCTCTCTTTATTCGGTTCAGATATTAAAGCAACTTTTGTAAATCCCGACCCTGAAAGCATTCCCATAATTTCGAGAACCCTTCCATAGTTAATAGCTTTGTCTCCCCTAACATAAATTCTTGTATCAGTTCTATTATTTGACACTGCCAATATTTTTACAATCAAATTGTTAAACTCAACTTTTGTTTCCTGAATAAAAATTTCACCTTTAGAATTAATTGTTAAAGTTAATGGTTCATTTTCCTCAGGAAGTGTATCAGCAGAAGTTTCTGGTAGATCTACCTGGACTCCAACCGTAAGCAATGGTGCAGTGACCATGAATATAATTAGCAAAACCAACATTACATCAACAAATGGTGTTACATTAATTTCACTCATTGGATCGTTTTTTGAACTTTTGAGCTTAAATCCCATTTAAATAATTGATAAGAATCTTTTTGAAAAATTTTCTAATTTTTGTGAGTATTTTCTAGAGTCTGAATTAAATTTATTATACGCAATTACAGCAGGAATTGCTGCCAATAATCCAAGTGCAGTTGCAAATAAGGCTTCAGCAATACCTGGTGCAACTATTGCAAGGCTAGTGTTTCTTGAAATTGCAATCGATTGAAATGAATTCATAATTCCCCAAACAGTTCCAAACAATCCTATAAATGGAGCTGTCGATCCAACAGTTGCCAAAAAACTATTATACTTTTCAACTACTACCATTTGTTTTTCAATATTTACTTCTAAAACACTAGATAGTCTCTCAGATAAATTTGATTTTGATCTAGTTTTCATAACTGTTTGCATAGAACTTTTAAATAATTTTGCCATAGGATCCTCAATATTTGAAGGCAGACTGTTATAAAATGTTTCAGCAGACTTTGATTTCCAGAATTTCTCTTCAAATTCTTCTGCGCTTTTATTAATTTTTCTAAACATTCTTATTTTTTCAAATATTATTGCCCATGAATAAATAGAACTCACAATTAATATTATGATTACTGACTTGACAATAATGTCCGCACGTAAAAATAAACTAATTAAAGAAAAATCTGTGTTACTTGCTAAACCTAAACTTTGCGTTGCAATATCTGCTTCCATTCAATCGTTTCCCATTAAAATATGTCATTAATTTGTCTTCAAAAAACTCTAATGGTCTAGTTATCGTTGTTTTCCCTTGTGTTTTCAAAATACTGAGCAATTAAAATAGCATCTGCTTTATTATTATCTTTTTTTCTTGATAACTTATTAGAAATTCTAGGAAACATATCTATTACTTTAGTTCGACTGGCATCTTTTTCAGAATTAATCAAATTAAAATGTTTTTTCCATTTTGCTGGTCTAACATAAAAAATTGGAAGCTCCATTGCAGAACATATGCCTTTAATTACTCCAAATGATTGTC
Organism: uncultured Pelagibacteraceae bacterium; assembly: GCA_902618205.1. Classification (GTDB taxonomy): domain Bacteria; phylum Pseudomonadota; class Alphaproteobacteria; order Pelagibacterales; family Pelagibacteraceae; genus Pelagibacter. The sequence goes on from CACMZL010000005.1 coordinate 114,365, forward strand.
CAAAATTAAACATGCTTGTTACACCTTGTCCTGGCATAGCAGAAACTTGTTCGACTATTACACTCATTTTTTCATTCTTAAATTTATTTTTTATTAGCATTATTTCATTATAAATTTGCCTACCATTAACTTGTTTTTTATTTTTTTTTCCTTCAGCCATTGTAGGCATATCGATTACATCAATAACATTCCCACTAGAAAAAAAACAGATAGCACCTGCTATTCCTGGATCAATTCCAACAATAATCATTTAATCTTCAAAGTTAACATTTGTATAAACATTTTGTACATCATCCTCATCGTCAAGAGTTTCTAAAAATTTTACCATATTTTGATTTTCTTCACCTTTAAGAGATACCTTATTTATGGGTAGCCACTCGATTTCGGTAGAGAGAAAATTTGCAATAACTTTTTCAAATTTTTTTTTTACTTCATATATTTCATCGATATCCGTATGCACTTCATGAAATTCATCTCGAGATATACAATCATTTGCACCCGACTCGATTGCCAATTCAAAAATTTTATCTTGTTCAATTTCATTTTTATCTATTTTAATTACACCCAATCTTTGAAAATTATGTGATGCAGAACCCTGGGTTCCTAAAGAACCGTTATTTTTCGAAAATATTGTTCTTATATTAGAAGCAGTTCTATTTTTATTATCAGTCAATGCTTCAACTATTACAGCAGATTTGCTAGGTCCAAAACCTTCATACCTAATATTTTCAAAATTTGATTGATCATTGTTAGAAGACTTTTCAATTGCTCTCTCAATATTTTCTTTTGGCATGTTAGCTGATCTGGCTGCTTGTATTGCTGATCTTAATCTCGAATTCATATCGGGATTCTTATCTCCTAGTTTTGCAGCTACAGTGATTTCTCTAGAGAGTTTAGAAAAAATTTTTGATCTCTGTTTGTCAGCTTTGCCTTTTTTATGTTTAATACCCGCCCAATGTGAGTGTCCAGCCATAATTAATTTACGTTATTTAAACTCCCACCAAAAATGAAACTTTCTATATTTCTTGCTAGTCCATTTCTTGCATCGCAGTCTACAACTACCCCACTTAGAGATGCTTCTCCATTGGCAGGAAAATGTTTTACAGCTTCTTTTTTTAGAAATCTGTTAATTGAATTTTGTGCATTCATACCAATTACCGAGTCATAGTCGCCACACATTCCAGCATCAGTGATATAGCTAGTTCCATTTTTTAGGACTCTTGCATCATTTGTTGGCACGTGCGTATGCGTACCTACAACTAAAGTTGCGTATCCATCAAATAGATTACCTATAGCCATTTTTTCACTTGTTATTTCTCCATGAAAATCCACTATTAAAAAATCATAATCTTTTGATTTTTTTTTTTCTGCAATAAATTCAGTAGCAATTTTAAAAACATCATCACACTTTTTCATAAAAACGTTACCCATAAGATTTAGCACACCAACTTTTAGATTTTTTTTTGAATTGAATATGGAAAAACCTTTACCAGGTAAATTTCCACTCATATTTATTGGTCTTAATAATTTTTTTTCAGTTTTTATATATTCATAAATTTCTTTTTGATCCCAAACATGATTGCCTGTTGTAATTACATCTACACCTACATTAAAAAGTTCATTAGCAATATTTTCAGTTAGACCCACACCTTCACTGGCTGCATTTTCACCATTAACACAAACAAAATCTATACCTTTTTTTGAGACTATATTTGGCAAGTTTTTTTTTACTGATTTAAAACCTGCGTCTCCAACTATATCACCTAAAAATAAAATCTTCATTTTTACATTAATTTTTCTGTCAAAATTAAATCTAATTTTCTATCAAAATTTTCAATATTAATTTTATTAACTTTTTGATGTGAAAAAGCCAGTCCAATTGTTGTACATTTTTTTATTTGAGAAATTTTTTCTAAATATCTATCATAAAATCCACCACCATAGCCAATTCTGTTCCTGAATTTATCAAAAGCAACTATTGGTACAAATATTATATCTGGGTATACTTTTTTCAATTTTATTGGCTGGGGAATTCCTAATGAACTTATTGTTAAAGGATCATTTGGACTCCATTTATAAAAATCCATTTGATGATTTCTTTTTATAATTGGCAACGAAATACTATAACCGTTAGAATAAAATTTTTTTAGTATTTGCAAACAATCAAATTCAAAATTTATTGGAAAATAACCTCCAATAATTTTATTTTTTGATAGATTAATTTTATTATGAAAACTATTTATAATATTATTACCTATTTCGATTTCAAAATATTTTTTTTTTCTTAAGTTAATATTTTTTTTTCTTAATTTAAATTTTGACACTTATATTTTATGAAATAGAAGTATTTGTGCTATTTTTTTTGACAAAGTCTTCTATTTCTAAAGTTACTTTGTCTATTAAATTTTCATAACTTATTTTGTAATTTTCAATATCATTCTCAAGTTCTTCTTGTGTTGAGCTTAAATTTTTAATTTCATTTTCTTTGTAATCTTTGTACTTATAAACTAAAGATTTTAATTCTTTAAACTTTTCTTTTAATTCTTGAAGCTCTTTTTTTTGTACATCTACTTTTTTTTTGGTTTCAAAATACTCATCCATTACTTTTATAGAAGATATTAGTAATAATTTATTCTCTCCAATATTTCCAAGATCAAATTTTAGATCATTAAATTTTTTATTTAAACTCAAAGATAATTCTTCCAAATGTTCCTCTTGTCCATCTTCACAAGATAATAAATATTCTTTACCATTAAATTTTATATTTACATTTGCCATTTGTCTATTTCTTCCAATAAATTATCTGTTTCTTGATTTAATTCATCAATTTTTTCATTAAATTGATTTTCTTTTCTTTTTGAAGTTTCGTAATCCTTTTTTAATTCATTTATTTGACTTCTAAGTTTTAAGTTTTCTTCTTCTAAGCTTTGGAGAGATGTGGTTATCTGTTTTTTTTCAATTTCTAATTGATTTTTTTGATCTTTTAAAATTGCAACTTTATCTAATTCTTCATTATGTTGAATGTTTATCTCTCCTAATTTTTTTAAAGTATCTTTTAATTTTTTTTCTTTTTCATCAATGTTTTTCATATATATATCTATATTAATAAATTGAATCACCTAAGTCTAGATAGGATACTTTTTGAAAAATACAGAAAAAAATTTATCAAATGCTATTCGTTTTTTATCAATGGATGCGGTTCAAAACGCTAATTCTGGTCACCCAGGTATGCCAATGGGTATGGCTGACGTTGCAACAATTTTATTTAAATATTTTCTAAAATTTAATGCAAAAAATCCAAACTGGCTTAATAGAGATAGATTTATTTTATCAGCTGGACACGGGTCAATGTTGCTTTACTCGCTTTTGTACTTAACTGGATATAAAAGTGTATCACTTAACGACATCAAGAAATTTAGACAACTAAATTCAATTTGTGCAGGACACCCAGAGTATCATCCAAACTCAGGTATTGAAACAACAACTGGTCCTTTAGGTCAAGGAATTGCAAATTCTGTGGGTTTTGCAATTGCAGAAGAAATTTTAAAGAAAAAATTAGGAAGTAATTTAATTAATCACAAAACCTATGTCTTGGCTGGTGATGGTTGCCTTATGGAAGGAATAAGTCATGAAGCAATGAGTCTAGCTGGTCACCTTAGACTTAATAATCTTATAATGCTTTTTGATAATAATTCTATTTCAATAGATGGTCCTACTAGTTTAGCAGTCTCAGATGACTATAAAAACAGATTTAAAAGCTATGGATGGAATTATATTTTGATCAATGGGCATAATTACAGAGAAATTTATAATGCGTTAAAAAAAGCACAAACATCAAAAAAACCGACTGTGATTTCGTGCAAAACAAAAATAGGATTTGGATCTCCAAATAAAGGTGGCAAGGCCTCTTCTCATGGAAGTCCTCTTGGAATAGATGAAATTAAGTTAGTTAGAAAAAAATTAGATTGGGATTATAAACCATTTAAAATACCTCAAAGAATTTTAACTGAATGGAGAAAAATTGGAGAAAAAGGTTTCAAAAAAGAAAAAATATGGAATAAAACTTTTAGCAAACACAAACAAAAATTTAAAAATATTATAAAAAATAAATTCTCGAGTTCAATTATAAAACAAAAAAAAGATGCAATAAAAAATTTTAAGACTATAGCTACAAGAAAATCCTCGGAAGAGTTTTTATCAGCTATATTAAAAGAGAGAAATACTTTAATTGGTGGCTCTGCTGATTTAGCGGGATCAAACAATACAAAAACTACGTTACATAAAATTATTAATTCAAGTAACTTTGGTGGTAATTATATTCACTATGGTGTTAGGGAGCACGCAATGAGTGGGATAATGAATGGATTAGCTCTTCATAGTAATTTCATTCCTTATGGAGGTACTTTTTTAATATTTTCAGACTATTGTAAACCTTCAATAAGACTGTCTGCTATAATGAAACAGAAGGTAATTTATATAATGACACATGACTCAATAGGACTTGGAGAAGATGGACCTACGCATCAACCAGTAGAGCAACTTGCTGCTTTAAGATCTATTCCAAACTTAAATGTTTTAAGGCCAGCAGATCAAACTGAAACAATTGAATGTTGGGATATTGCTTTAAACAGCAACAAAACACCTAGCATATTAGCTTTAACTAGACAAAACTTAAAACCAATAAGAAAGATTTTTAGCAAAAAAAATCAATGCTCTAAGGGAGCTTACGAAGTTATAAGGACTGGAAAAAATATAAATTTAACTATTTTAGCCTCAGGATCAGAGGTTAATCTTGCAATTGAGACTAGTCATAAATTGGCCAAACAAAAAATTTATTCAAAAGTAATATCAATGCCTTGCCAAGAAATTTTTGACAAACAAAACAAGAGCTATAAAGATAAAATCTTAAAAGAGAGCAAAAACACTTTTTCAATTGAGGCAGGATCAAAAATGTCTTGGGAAAAATATATTGAAAAGGGCTTGTCTTTTTCAATAGAAGACTTTGGTAAAAGCGCTCCTTATAAAAAAGTCTATGATCATTTTGGTTTAAGTAGTGAAAAAATTAGTAAAAAAATTAAATTTTATTTAAAAAAATGACAATAAAAGTAGGCATTAACGGTATGGGGAGAATTGGCAGAATGATTGTGAGGTCAATTTATGAAAATTACAAAGGTAAAATAATTATCAAACATATTAATAATAGATCGAGCTCTGAAATTTGTGCAAATTTATTAAAATATGATTCAATTCATGGTAATTTTAGTTCTCTAGTAAAATCTGGAGGAAATTACATAAAAATAAATAAAGAAAAAATATCCTACACGCAACACTCTATGATTAATGACATAAAGTGGAAAAAATATGGTGTAGATTATGTTTTTGAGTGCACAGGTAAGTTTAATTCTAAAGATCAATTACTACCACATATAGAAAATGGGGTAAAAAAAGTTATTGTATCGGCCCCATGTAAAATGGCAGATAAAACTATAGTTTTTGGCGTAAATCATAAGAAGATCAACAAGAATGATAAAATTATTTCAGCAGCTTCTTGCACAACAAATTGCTTAGCTCCTGTTGTAGACGTAATTAATAAAAATTTTATAATTCTTAATGGTTTTATGACAACCATACATGCTTTTACAAGTGATCAAAGAATATTAGATAATTCTCACAAAGATCCAAGAAGAGCGAGATCTGCAAGTCAATCAATTGTACCCACATCTACTGGTGCATCAAAAGCTATTGGTGAGATTATACCCTCATTGAAAGGCAAGTTAGAGGGGATAGCAATGAGAGTGCCAACACCAAATGTTTCATTAATAGAATTTATATTCAATGTAAAAAAAAATATTACCTTAAAAAAATTAAATAATTCTTTATTTTCAGCTTCTAAAACGAAACTTAAAAATATTCTAAATGTTACAGATGAGAAGCTAGTCTCAGTTGATTTTAATCACAATAGCGCATCTGCAATCATAGACTCTTCACTTACAAATGTAGTTGGTAATAAAATGGGTAAAATTTCAGCTTGGTATGATAATGAATGGGGTTTCTCGAATAGAATGTGTGATATTGCTGAGTATGTAAGTAAGATCAAATAATGAAATCTATTGAAAATATAGAAAATATTGAAAATAAAAGTGTAATTCTTAGACTTGATTTAAATGTTCCAATAAAAAATGGAAAAATAACAGACTCTAACCGGATTGATAAGATCATGCCTACACTAGAATTTCTATTAAAAAAAAAAGCAAAGATTATAATAATTTCTCATGTTGGAAGACCAAAAGGTAAAGTAGTTAAGGAACTTTCTCTAGAATTGGTATCGTTATATATTAAAGGTAAAATTAAAAAAGAAGTATCATTACTTAAAGAAAACATTTTTAATTTAAATAAAGAAGACATTTTTAAGAATTCAAATGATGAGTTGGTGCTACTTGAAAATATTAGATTTTATCCTGAAGAAGAAGCCAACGATGATAAATTTTCAAAGAAATTAGCAAGCTTAGGTGAAATATATGTTAATGATGCATTTTCGTGTTCACATAGAGATCATGCTTCTGTTTCAAAAATAACAAAGTATATTCCATCGTACAGTGGAATTCAAATTAATGCAGAGTTAAATGCTCTCAACAAGATAACTTCTGAAATAAAAAAGCCTATAACATGTATAATTGGTGGATCTAAAATATCTTCGAAAATAAATATAATAAAAAATTTAATACCAAAATTTAATAGTATTATAATAGTTGGTGCTATGGCGAACAATATATTGAAATACAAAGGTTTAAATATTGGTAACTCTGTATATGAAAAAAATATTGATTACATAATTCAAGAAATTTTTTCATATGCTAAAAAAAATAAATGTAAAATATATTTTCCAAAAGATGTTAAAATTGGAAAAAAATTGAACGATAAATCTTTTGAAAAAGATTTTAAAGATATCGAAAATGATGACATGATACTTGATGTAGGATCAAAAACATTAGTTGAAATAAAAAGAATTATTGACGATTCCTCGACAATATTATGGAACGGTCCGTTAGGTTACTTTGAAAATGAGAATTTTTCACTAGGAAGTTCAGAAATTGCAAAATATATAGTAAACAGAGGGAACAAAATATTTTCTGTTGTTGGTGGAGGCGATACAGTTGCACTAATTAATTCACTAAATATAAAAAATAAATTTAATTTTGTTTCAACTGCAGGTGGAGCATTTTTAGAATATCTTGAAGGCAAAGTTCTCCCTGGTATAAAAGCATTAAATTAAATGACTGAATTAAACAAAATTGCTCTTCAAATATTATCAAATGGCAAAGGTATACTTGCAGCTGATGAAAGTACGGCCACAATGACAAAAAGATTAGATTCAGTAAAAGTACATTCCGATGAAAATAATAGACTACTTTTTAGACAAACTCTTTTTTCATCTTCATCAATGAGTAAATGTATTGGTGGAGTAATACTATATGATGAAACAATAAGACAAAAAACATCTAATGGAAAAACTATACCTGAACTAATAAACTCAAGTGGTTCGTTAGCAGGGATTAAAGTTGATACAGGAACCAAGATATTGGCAGGATCTAAAGAAGAAAAAATTACTGAAGGTTTGGATGGTTTAAGAGAAAGACTTAATGATTATTATGAACTTGGAGCAAGATTTACAAAATGGAGAGGAGTTTTTTTGATTTCAGAAGATTATCCTAGCCATTTATCAATTAATGCAAATAGTCATGCATTAGCTAGGTATGCCGCGCTAGTTCAAGAAGCGGGGATGGTACCAATTATTGAACCAGAAGTTTTGATGGATGGTAATCACACCGCAAAAGATTGTATGAATAAAACATCCAAGGTAATTAAAAAATGTTATGAAGAATTAGATTTAAATAAAGTAGATTTAACTGGTACAATTTTAAAACCTAATATGATTTTGCCAGGAGCAGATTGTTCAGAACAAATTTCAAATGAAGAAATTGCTGAATTAACTTTAGAATGCTTAAAAAAAAATGTTCCATCAGAAGTCCCAGGCATAGCATTTCTATCAGGTGGTCAAAACGAAATTGAAGCAACAGCCAATTTAAATGAAATTAATAAAAAAAATAACACAGGTTTTATTATGACATATTCCTACGGAAGAGCACTACAACAAAGTGCGTTAAAGTTTTGGTCTAAAGACATAAATAATATAATTGGTACTCAAGAAATATTTGATCATAGGGCAAAAATGTGTACTTTAGCTGCACAAGGGAAATGGTCAAAAAATCTTGAAAATAAAAAATAGAAAATTTATTTATCTTATATCGCCTAATAAAATTAAAAATTCCTTTTTTAAAACTCTAAACTTGGTTTTAAAATCAAAAAAAGTTTCTTTTTTTCAATTAAGACTTAAAAATGAAAAAATAGAAAAAAAAATGATAATTGCAAAAAAAATATTAAAAATTTGTAAAATAAATAAGGTTAAATTTATTATAAATGATGATCCAGATCTTGCTTTAAAAATCGATGCGGATGGATGCCATTTAGGTCAAGATGATGTAAATTTAATAGAAGCAAAAAAAATTTTAAAAAATAAAATTATAGGTATTACATGTCATAATTCCTATAGACTAGCGAAAAAAGCTGAAATTTCTGGCGCTACATATGTTGCATTAGGAGCATTTTATAAAACGAAAACAAAAAAAATTGTGCATAAAGCGAGTATTAAAACTCTTAAAAAAATTAAAAAAGCGATAAATTTACCAGTGGTTGCAATCGGAGGAATAAATGAAAAAAATTATAGAAATCTATTATTGAATAAAGCAGATTTTTTAGCTATCTCAAGTTACGTTTGGAAAAATAAAAAGTTTAAACCTCAGCAAGCAGTTATAAATTTAAGATGAAAATTAATGCAACAGAAATAAGAGTTGGAATGATATTGGAGTATAAAGACGATCTATGGGAAGTTTTGAAAACAAACCATGTTAAACCAGGCAAAGGTGGTGCATTTGCGCAAGTTGAAATGAAAAGTTTGAATAAAAGCACCAAGCTAAATGAAAGGTTTAGATCAAGTGAAACTGTTGAAAAAGCTTCAATTGAAGAGATAAAGTTTAACTACATGTATAGTGATGAAAGTAACTTTCATTTTATGAATCCTGAAACTTTTGAACAGATAAATATTAACAGAAATATTATTGGTGAAAAAGGAATGATGCTAAAAGAAGATTTAGAAGTTACTATAAATTTTTATAATGATAGCCCTTTAAATATAAATCTACCAAATCAAATTACCTGTAAAATCATATCAACAGACGCAGCTTTAAAAGGTCAAACTGTTTCCTCATCTTATAAACCTGCAAAACTAGAGAATGGATTAAATATACAGGTTCCTCCATTTATAGAAAACGAAGATTCGATAATTATAGATACAAGAACTTTAGAGTATATTAAAAAATTATAAAATGAATGTAATATCTCCAAACTTAAATTTAATGATTAAGGCTTGTGAAAAAGCATCTAAAACTATTATTAGAGACTTTGGAGAAATTGAAAATCTACAAGTATCAAAAAAGGGACCAAAAGATTTTGTAACAAAGACCGACAAAAGAGTTGAAAAAATATTAATAAATGAACTTAATAAAACTAAAAGAAATTATTCTTTTATAACAGAAGAAACTGGAAAAATTCTCAACAAAGATAAAGAAACTTTTTGGATTATAGATCCAATTGATGGTACAACAAATTTTTTACATGGAGTACCGCATTTTGCAATATCAGTAGCATTACAAAAAGATAATGAAATTTTAATAGGCTTAATTTTTGATCCAATTAAAAATGAAATTTTTTATGCTGAGAAAAACAATGGAGCTTACTTTAATAATAGCAGAATTAGAGTATCAAACAAAATAAACTTGGACGATTGCTTATTTGCAACAAATAATGATGGTATAAAATTTTTACATCCTAAGTTAAATTTAAGAAATACTGGATGTGCAGCTTTAGATTTGGCTTATGTAGGTTGTGGAAGATTTGATGGATATTTTCACAATGACATAAATTTATGGGATATCGCTGCTGGAAAAATTATAATTGAGGAGGCAGGTGGTAAAGTAAACAATGTTAATAATTTTAAAATTAATAAAATAGATATTAGAGCAGGGAATCCTAGTATTTATGAAAAATTGGTAAAAAAAGTTGATAACTTTTAATTGTTTTTAAAATATTTTTTGCTATAAGGCTGCCCATGAAAAAAAATATTCATCCTAAATATCACACTATCAAAGTTGAAATGACAGATGGTACTCAATTTGAGACAAGATCAACATGGGGATCTGAAAATGAGGTTTTAAAACTTGAAATAGATCCAAAATCTCATGCAGCATGGACAGGAGGAAAACAAAAAATATTGGATAAAGGAAGAATAAGTAAATTCAATAAGAAATTTCAAAACTTTAGGTCCGAAAACAAAAAATAATGTCAAAAGCACCCTTAATGCCGATGGCAACTGCAGTATGGCTTGTAGAAAATACTTCCCTGACATTTAAACAGATTGCAGATTTTTGTAAACTTCACGAGGTAGAAATACAAGGTATAGCAGACGGTGAAGTAGCAAAAGGTATTGTTGGATATAATCCTATCATATCAGGTCAATTATCAGATGAAGAAATTAAACTTTCGTCTGAAGATATAAATAGACCTTTAAATATAATTGATACAGATGTTGAAGTAAAAAGTACAGAGACTAAAATAAAAAAATATATTCCTTTATCAAAACGCCAAGATAAACCAGACTCTGCTTTATGGCTATTAAAAAACCACTCAATATTAAAAGATTCACAAATTGCAAAATTAGTTGGTATTACAAAAAATTCAGTTACATCAATAAGAAGTAAAAGCTACTGGAATTTTAATAGTTTAAGTCCTAAAGATCCAGTTGCAATGGGATTATTTTCACAAAAGGATTTATTAAATGCAATTGAGAAAGCAGAAAGAAGAATATTGAAAGAAAAAAAAGAAAAAGAAAAATCAAATTTAGTGAATAAAAGTGGAATTTGAAAGATATAGACAAATATTATTTAAAATGTTAGTTAATCACATTTTTTGGAGGTTGTTATTAAAATAGAAGTTAAAGATAATAATGTTGAACAAGCACTGAGGGTTTTGAAAAGAAAACTTCAGAAGGATGGTTTTTTTAAAATTATTAAACTAAAAAATAATTATGAGAAACCCTCTGAGAAGAAAAAAAGAATACTTCAAGAAAACATTAAAAGAGTAAAAAAACTTAACAAGCTTAAAAATAGAATTTAATTATCGCGGGGTGGAGCAGCCTGGTAGCTCGCAAGGCTCATAACCTTGAGGTCGGCGGTTCAAATCCGTCCCCCGCAACCAAATATAAATAACTTAAATTTTAAACTTAGATTTTCTACTGTCAGAAAGAAAGCCTTTGACTGTATCGATTGTAAGATTTCTATTACTTTTTTCAAATTTTTCAATCTTTTCTATAATTTTTAGTGGAATTGTAATTATATGACAATCAAAATTTTTATTTTTAAGATAATTATATGCCTCTCTTGTACTAGCCAAAAGTATTTAAACATTTTTAAAATTTTTCGATGTATTTATTGATGTCTTTTGCTCCCGCGCTTCTCGCCAAACTTGGGTTTGTTGTGAAACTTTTAACCAAATTTTTGGTGTTAAATTTTTTAATTAATTTAAGATCTGCATTATCACAATATATTTTTATCATTTGATATATTCTACTATATAGGTTTAATTATTCGAATATAAGTTGTAACTTATTTTGAAATTTATTAATTCCATACTTGCTTAAATGACTACCATCTGCAAAGTAAACACCTTTTTCATCACCATAATAACAAAATTTTTCATCGCACTGTAATTCACTTAATTCAATAAAATTTGAACCTAATTTTTTTTCAAGTATCTGAATAACATTATTATAATTTTTATCAAATTTAGACCTATCAACTTTTAATCTTTGTTTGAGTTCATCCTCATTGATATGTTTAAATTTTATCAATCTGGATAATTCTTGTGGCAATTCATATAAAGGTACTTGGATTGGTCCAATTAAATATACCTCTTTCCCATTTTTTCGAATCTCAGCAATTAAATCTAACAAAGAATTAGTTAATTTGTAGTGATAAACATCATCAATATATTTTTTTCCGTCAAACAAAGTTTCGTGCCACCATGAAGTTGCGATAATAATTTTTTTAATTTTTTTATCATTGATGTAATTTTTGTAATAATCTTTTGCTAATTTCATACAGTTTTCATCGAGATTAATAGTTAAAGTTGGCAAACACCAATTCATTGGTAATAAAATACCTTCCTTGTTATGAGATCTTAATTTAGGAATAAATGAAGGAACATACATTTGAGCATGAGAATTGCCCAATAAAGCAAATTCATAATCTTTATTTTCGATTTTATTAATATAGCATGCTCTTAAACCATTATAAATTATATTGTCAGATAAATCACATCTATAATTTGTTAATGATGCAGATGAAATAAATTCAGCAGAATAAGGTTTGTATTTAATATTTTTTTTATTTTCTAAAATTAAACCATAAGTAATGAAAAATAAATAAGTTATAGATATAAAAACAGTAAAACTTTTTGTATTAAACTTAAACCTAAAATTTTTTTCTACAAAATGATAAGTAAAAGTAGATAAAAAAAAAACTGTAAAAATTAAAAAAATTTTTAATGAATGAGTTAAATCTTCTACAAAATAATATTTTAAAAATACAAGCAATGGCCAATGCCATAAATATAATGAAAATGAAATTAAGCCAATGTAAGCAATCAATTTGTTTTCAATAATATTTTTTAAAATAAATTTTTTAGGAAATTTTTTTTTTAATATCATAAAACATGAAAATACAATTAATAAATTTTTTGGAATAAACTCAACCTCAATAAATAATGAGAGAAAAATTAAAGAAACATAAAATATAATTTCAAATTCTGAGTGAGTTTTATTATTATTAATAAACAAAAGCATAGCTAATACCCCGAAGCATAGATTCCATATTCTTGTTGGCATTAAAAAAAAAGCAGGTATAGCACCACCCAAATAAATTAATGTAATATTTAAAAATAAGCTTATGCATATAATTATTAATATCAAAGAAATTAAGTTTCTATTTTTTTTAAAAAATTTTAAAAAAAATAAAAATGCAAGTGGAAAAATTAAATAAAACTGTTCTTCAATTGCAAGTGACCAATAATGTAATAAAGGTTTTAATTCATCATTTGGTCCAAAGTATCCTCCATCAAACCAAAAGAAAAAGTTAGATGAAAAGAAAAGTGAATAAATTAAACTTTGGTAAAATTTTAAAAAATCGTTATTAATTAATAAAACTTTCGAAATTATAAATACAGCTACTAGAACGAATATAGAAGCTGGCAATATACGTTTTAATCTTCTTATATAAAATTCCTTTAAAGAAAATTTTCTGTCTTTTACACTTATGAAAATTTGATATGAAATTAAAAAACCAGATATTACAAAAAACATATCTACTCCTAGATATCCGTTTGGTAGAAAACTAGGATAGAAATGAAAAATTATAACAAAAGTAACAGCAAGCGCTCTTAAGAAATCTATTTCTTTTCGATAATTTAATTTCATTTAATCTTATAATTAAAAGTATTTTTAGAATAAAAAAATAATATAAAATTAAAGGTTTTTTACTATTTCTTCAGTCATTTTTTTTGCATCAGCAAACAACATCAAAGTATTGTCACGATAAAAAAGGTCATTATCTATTCCAGCATATCCCGGAGAGAGGCTTCTTTTTACAAATAGAACTGATTTACTTTTTTCAACGTCTAAAACCGGCATTCCATAAATTGGACTTTGAGGATCAGATTTTGCTACAGGGTTTGTAACATCGTTTGCTCCAATTACATATGCTACATCACAATTTGCAAAATCATTGTTAATTTCTTCAAGTTCAAAAACCTCATCGTATGGAACGTTAGCTTCAGCAAGAAGTACATTCATATGTCCTGGCATTCTACCTGCTACAGGATGAATTGCATAAGATACTTTGACTCCATTTTTTTTTAAAGCATCTACCATCTCCCTTAATGCATGTTGCGCCTGAGCAACAGCCATACCATAACCAGGTACAATAATAACTGAAGAAGCGTTCTTCATTAAAAAAGCAGCATCATCTGCATTTCCATTTTTAACAGGTTTTTGTTCTTTTCTTTCATCTCCTGTTGCCTGCTCAGTTGCTCCCCATCCTCCAAGTATGACATTAAAGAAGGATCTATTCATCCCCTTACACATTATATATGAAAGAATTGCACCAGACGAACCAACCAATGCTCCAGTAATTATCAATGCAGTATTTTCTAGTGTAAATCCAATTCCAGCAGCTGCCCAACCTGAATATGAGTTCAACATTGAAATGACTACTGGCATATCTGCTCCTCCAATGGGAATTATTAATAATACTCCAACAAAAAAAGATATTATTATTAAAGACCAAAATATATTTGATGATTGTGAGGAACATAAATAGTAAATCAAAAATAAAATAATTAATCCTAGTATTAAATTAAGTATGTGCTGGCCTTTGAAAGTTATTGGGGCTCCAGACATTATTCCTTTCAACTTTAGAAATGCAATTACAGAACCCGAAAATGTAATTGCTCCAATAGCAGCACCGAGGGACATTTCAATTAAACTTGCAAGCTTTATATTACCTACATAACCTAAATTAAATGCGTCTGGTTTCAAAAAAGCAGATATAGCTACAAAAACTGCAGCAAGTCCCACAAGACTATGAAAGCCAGCAACAAGTTCTGGCATTGCGGTCATCGGTATTCTAAATGCTATAAATGCACCAATTGATCCTCCAACCAATAAAAAGATTAATACATAAATAAAACCAGGTCCAAAATTTCCTATTGATAAAAAAGTAACAATTATGGAAATTGCCATACCAGCTATTCCAAAGTAATTTCCTTGTCTAGAAGTTTCAGGAGATGAAAGACCTCTTAGTGCTAATATAAACAAAATACCCGATATTAGATAAAATGATGCTGACAAATTCGCTGACATATTTATTTCTTTTTCTTTTTGTACATTTGGAGCATTCTTTGGGTAACAAGGAATCCACCAAATATGTTTACTGCTGCAAGAATGATGGCCATAAAACCAAAAATACTTGAGGTTTCAAAAACACTTTCTGTAGATCCAGCTAAAGCAGCAATAATTGCTCCAACTATAATTACTGAGGAAATTGCATTAGTTACTGACATTAATGGTGTGTGTAATGATGGAGTAACACTCCACACAACATAGTAACCAACAAATATTGATAAAATAAATATACTTAATCTAAATATAAAAGGATCTATTTCCATTACTTTACCATTGTTTTTTCAATTATTTCATCATCTAAATTAATTTTAAATTTTTTTTCTTCTTTACTAAATAGATTGCTTATAAAATTAAAGATATTTTTAGCATAAAGATTTGATGATGAAACAGGTAATTTATTTAGAATATTAGCATCTCCCATTATTCTAACACCATTGCTTTCGATTATTTCATTCACCTTTGTTAATTCGGAGTTACCACCTTGAATAGCTGCCAAATCATAAATAACTGATCCATTTTGCATTACATCAATCATGTCTTTTTTAATTATAAGGGGAGCTTTTTTTCCAGGTATTAAAGCAGTGCAGATAACTATATCAATCTTTTTCAGAGTTTCCTTCAGTAATTCTTCCTGTTTTTTCTTAAATTCCACTGATGCTTCTTTTGCATATCCTCCTTCTGTCTCTAAGTTCTCTGCTCCATCAACAATTAAAAATTTTCCTCCTAAACTCTCTACTTGTTCTTTAGATGCCATTCTTACATCTGTTGCAAAAACTATTGCTCCCATCCTTTTTGCAGTAGCGATTGCTTGCAAACCTGCAACACCTGCACCTACTACCAAAACCTTTGCTGCTGATATGGTGCCTGCAGCAGTCATCATCATTGGTATAGCTTTTTGAAAAGCTGCAAATGAGTCAACGACAGCTTTATATCCTGCTAAATTTGCTTGCGAAGACAATATATCCATTGACTGAGCTCTGGTAATTCTTGGCAATAATTCTAAAGAAAAACAGTTAATATTTTGTTCCTTAAGATTTTTTAATTTTTTTTCGTTTACGTAGGGATTTAAAACACCAATTAAGATTTGGTTTGAACTAAGTTTTTTTAAATTTGCATCATTTAATATACTCATTTGTAATATCGCATCAGATTTTGACAAAACATCGTCTTCATTTTCAAATAAAGTTGCTCCCTCTTCTTCATATTCTTTATCAAGTATTCCTAAATGGGTAGCGTAGTTTTTTGTTAAATAAACTTCCAAACCTAACGATTTATATTTTTTTAAAATTTCAGGTGTTATAGCAACTCTTTTATCAATATTTATATCTTCCGGTATCGATCCAATTATCATTTTAAAATTTATAATAAGAAAACTGCCATTAAAACAAGTACTAATACAACAGCAATTGAACCCCAAAGGACAAATTTGGTGAAGTTGTTCCAAGTGTTTTTATGACTTTCATTGTCCATTAAATTACTTTTGTCTTGCTTTAAATTTAGGATTTTTTTTATTTATTATGTAAACTCTGCCTCTACGTCTTACAAGTTTTGAATTTAAATCTCTTTTTTTTAACGACTTTAAAGAACTAGCAATTTTCATAATAGTAAACCGAATAATAGCCTGGCAACGTCCTACTCTTCCATGTCTTAAGACAAAGTACCATCGGCGCAGAAAGGCTTGACTTCCGAGTTCGGAATGGGATCGGGTATTACCCTTTCGCAATAATCACCAGGCATGGCTTTATACAAAAATAATTTTAACATGTAAAGAACAAGAAATTTAAAGAATATAAATACCTAAACTGTATTTTGTGATATAATCCTTGCAATTTGACTATAAATATTGCTTTTTACAAAATAGCTTTTTAAATTTGATTTTTTACCTGCTTCAATATCCGCAGAAGTATCTCCTATTAAAAATGAACCTTTTCTTTTAATTTTCCAATCATTAAAAGCTCTTATTATCATTCCATTTCCAGGTTTGCGCATATTTGTTTTCTTTCTATATTTTTTAATTTTTGCAATTGGATGATAAGGACAATAATAAACTTGATCAATAAATGATCCATGTTTCATAAATTGTTTGAGCATCCATGAATTTAATATTTTAAATTTTTTTTCTGAATAAAACCCATTTGCTATGCCAGCTTGATTTGTGATTATAAACACTCTGAAACCAGAGTCATTTAATAATTTAATAGCTTTAAAAATATTTTTTTTCCATACAAAATTTTTTTGCATATGAACATATTCATAATCATGATTTATCACCCCATCTCTGTCTAAAAAAGCAGCTGGTCTATAATTTTTTTTTTCAATAAACTTTTTTGCTTTTTTTAAAAAATAATACGTCCCTATATCTATAAAATCTTTATTGTAAATTACTGCAGTTATTTTTCTATTTTTTTTTGTATATTGGCTTACTATGTCATGGTCTATATCTAAATTTCTTTTTTTTAACCTATCAAACACATTTTTTTTAAAATAATATATACCACCACAAACTAACTTATTTTTTTTATTATTTTTGTTATATCCTGTAACAAGATTATTTTTTATTTGATAACTTTTATAATCTTTGTGAGTCAGGGAATACTTTAAACCTATACCTATTTTTGAAGTGTTATCATTTGTTTTTTTTTCTAAATCTCTAATGTTGATGTCAAAAAAGGTATCTCCATTTACAACAAAAAAACTTTTTCCTAATTTATCTAATATATTTACAATACATCCTGCGGTTCCAAGTTTATTTTTTTCTTTAATAATAAATATCTTTGAATTTTTAAATTTCTTTGGAATTTTTTTCAGAAAAAATTGGTTTTTGTACCATGTTAAAATATAAAACTTTCTAATACCTTGTCTGTATAAATTTTCAATAATGTAAAGTATAAACGGTTTATTATTAACTTCTATTAGAGGTTTGGGTATTTTTTTTGTAATTCGGCCCAGTCTTGTTCCAAGTCCTCCTGCTAAAATTATACATTCTTCTGTCATTTATTAATTAATTACTAAAATTAAAATAATCTATTTTTCCATGTTTCAGGAGTTTTGTCGTTAATTATTTCTAAATCATAATTATAAAGAAATTTTCTTGTTCCTCTTTCTTTAATGTATTGAATAATTGTATCTATACTCTGCTCGACAGAATATTTTGTTTTATAACCTAAAAGTTTTTCTGCTTTTTTTGAAGAGCACAGTGGATATTTAACTTCATTAGCTCGATCGGGATAAAACTCTGGTTTCTTATTAAATTGTAATTTATTACTAATAATTTCAAACAGTCTATTAATTGTAATATAGTTTTCCTCGCCAGGTCCAATATTAATTATCTGACTTTTTATATCTTCATGCGTTACCATACTGTCTATGCAGTTAATGCAATCTCTTACATCTGAGAAAGATCTTTTTTGATTCCCGTCTCCATAGATTATTGGATTTCTATTCTGCAAAATTAAATTTATCATTATTGATGCTACATTTCTAAATGGATCATCATACTTTTGATTTGGACCAATAATATTATGTGGAATTGCAATATTATATTCAACATCATGAACTTCACACAAGTTTATCAATATTTTTTCCGAAGCAAGCTTTGCAATACCATAAGGATCAACGGGTTTAGGTTCATCCGTCTCTTTGAACGGTGGTTTTATTTCTCCATACCTAGCCATAGAAGAACAATGCACTATCCTTTTTACTCTTTCAGAAATGGCTGCACTGAATACCGAAACAGAACCACCAATTATATTGGAGGTTATAATGTGTGGAGAAAATAATGACAATCCCTCATGAGCATATGCTGCCGTATGAATAACAACATCCACTCCTTTAAATAATTTTTTTAGTTTTTCATTATCTTCACATGGAACTTCATAAAATTTTGCATTTTTAGGTATATTATCCCTATATCCTCCAGTAAGTGTATCATTCCCAATCACTTCATATCCCTTTTTAATATAATGATGCGCAAGATGCGATCCTAAAAAACCAGCTATTCCTGTTATAAAAATTCTCATTTATTTACAATATATGTTGGTAACATTAATTTAAATTTTAAATTTATTTTTTAGAGATCATTTTAATGATTAATAATTCTATTTATAAGTTTAATATAGTTTGTACAGAAAAAAATCTTATTAATTAAATATTTGCTTTAATTATTATTTAAATTAATCCTATCAACAAAAATAATATAGCCTTTTTTTTTATAAATAATTAAATTGTCAAATTTTCCAGGTCTACAATAAATAGGTACATTCCAACAGACCGAGCTTTGATTGCTTTCTTGAACAATTGGTGTATTAAATTTTATATTATCTTGAGTTTTAGTTTCATAGACTATTTTTTCAATTTTTGGAAATGGGAATTCTACATAGTTATTTAAATTAATAATTCTATTAATATTTTTTACTAAATTAAAAGTTAATCCAAAAATTAATGTTATAACAATGAATTTTTTATTCAAATTTAATAAATTTTTTTTTAAAATAAAAATAATAATAAAAAATAAAAAACTATTTAAGTAAAAAATACCATAGCGAACAACTGGAGCTTTTAAAAACCATATTAAAAAACCAATTGAGATTGGTATTAAAACATACCATGTTGTTTTATTTAATTTATAATATTTATTTTGTTTATTAGATAAAAAATAAAAAAAAATTAATGGAATTAAGAAAGTTAATAAATTTTCTGATATTTCAATAAAATTCCTTAAAAACCAAGTGCCTACCCAATTAAAATCCTTGATATATTCTTCTTCATTTAAGGTGCCTTCGTAAACCCAATAACTTTTATTAATATACTCTAATGAAAATGCTGCATCGTTAATAAAATTCTTTGAATACCAAGGTAAACTTTTAAAACATGTTATTTCAACTGGAAAAATTATACAGCTTGTATAACCAATCTGCTGAATTACCCAAGGAATCCCTAATAAAAAAGATAGCAAAATGATTTTCTTATCTAAAATTTTTTTTTCGATTATTAAACAAATTAATGGTATTAAAATTAATGGAACATATGATAATTTGATTAATATAGAAAAAATAGAAAAAATTAAAATCAAATTAAAGTACATTTTTCTAAAATAATAATTGCCATTTTCACAAAAATTAAAAAAAAGAAATAAAACTAAGGTAGCAAAAATATGACCAGGTACATCAACACCAAAAGAATTCAGTCTTGAATTTTTTACGATAAAAAAAAATAATATAAAAACTGCATAAAAAGTACTTAATGGATAATCTAAGTAATTTTTCTTATTTAATAAAAATTTTAAATAAAAAATTGACGCAGAAAAAATAACAATAGAATTTAAAAAGTGAACAGATTTATCAAAAAAATAAGGTAAAAAAAATAATGAATTTAAGTTAAGCCAAGCTGAATTATATCCTTGAACCATCGAAAGATGTGCAAGTCCTAAAATCATTTTATCAGAAATAAAATTAATTATATAGGGTAAATGATAATAACCAAAATCTTCATTTACTTTGTGACCTAAAAATTGAATTGTTAAAATGAATAATAAAATTGAAAAAATTTTAATATTTTCTATTTTTTTGAAGTTAAAGATATATCCAATTAACCCAATTAATATGATTAATAAATTTAATAATGGGTTCAATTTATAAAGTAAATGAAAGTATGTTATTAGTGAAAAAATTATAGGCATTGCGATTAAAGGGTAAAGATCAACATTGATTAAAGATTTTTTTGATGAGTATCTTAAGAATAAATTACCTAAACCACTGAAAGAAAAATAAAATATTGATATTAAAATAGGAATTAATAAAATCTTCTCCATTAAATTAAACATTAATATTTAATTAAATAAATGAAAAGAGAAAACACAAATAAAATTAGATTTGTTTTAGAGGAAATAGTCCCCCCGCTAATAAGAGACTCTTTATTATTTAAATTTGTAATTAAGTATCTTTATAGAAAAGACAAAACGCATGAAAAACTTAAAATAAATGCAATAAATTTATCAGAAAAGAAATACGTAAATTATTATAAGAAAATGCCTAGAATGCATAACAATTCTGATTTATCAGAAATATGCATCAAGGAAATTTTAAAAAATTTAATTAAAGGACATATAATTGATGTGGGTTGTGGTGATGGATTTTTGCTAAGAATTATTAGACAGAATTATAAGAAAAGTACTCTTTATGGATCTGAAATAGCTTTTAGTAATAAACTAAAAAAAAATTTAACAGAAAATAATATTAAATTATATAGAACAAAAATTGAAAACATAAATAAAATAAAGAAAAAATTTGATACAGTTATTTGTTCTCATGTCTTAGAACATGTCCTTGATATAAATTTAGCTTACCAAAATTTAAAAAAAATTTGCAAAAAAAGACTAATTATTGTTGTTCCTCGTGAAAGACCCTATAATCATACTTTTAATGGTCATTTACACTTTTTTCCCTATGCTTGGTCATTTATAAATACAATTAGGCCTAAAAATAAATTCATAATTAAAGATCTTAATCGTGATCTCATTTACATAGAGAATTTAAAGAATTAGTTTTTTTTTGGAATAAAATAAATATTTCTTGGCAAAGAAAAACTAAAATTTCTTTTAAAGTTTTTACCAAAATAATTTATTTTTTTTTTTGTAATTCTTTTAAATGAATTATTTTCAAAAATAAATTGATAAGGAAAATAATATTTTTTTAACATTTTATAAATTATATTAAAGTTTTCTTTGTTCAATTCTACAAGAATAATTGGTCTAAATTTTTTAATGGATTTTAACATTCCCTTAACAACATTATGATCAAAACCTTCTACGTCTATCTTGATAAAAATTGGGTCGATTTTAAAATTCAAATGATCAAATTTTTTTATATTTAGTTTTTTTTTTTTAATTTTAAAAAAAGGTTTAAAATTATTATAAACTTGATCAATAATATTTAATAAGTATTTTTTATCAAAAGAGGATAAAAAATGCATTTTCATACCAAAAAAATAACACTGATAAAAATATTTTTTTTCATTTTTGCTTGATAATGCATAGTTAAATATTTTTAAATTGAGCAGCTTTTTATTTAGCGCATGAAGTTTTTTTATACAATAATCTTCATCGGGCTCGAAAATCAATATTCTATTTTTAAATCCAAGTTGCCTGAAACCTATTGCTGATAAACCAATATTTCCTCCAACATCAATAAAATCTTTTTTATTATTTAAGTTTATTAATTTTTTTAATCCGTAATAATCTTTTTCGTGTGGGAACAAAAAATGAAAATTTGAAACAAAATTATAAATAAATATTTGAAAAATTGGAAATTTTTCAATTAATCTTACTGTATAATATTTTAATTTAGAAAAAAATTTCACAGAATTAAAACAATTTATATTTTAAAATACAATAAATTGCTTTAAATGCATCAGTAAATTTAATTTTTTTTCCTTCTTTGTAATCTCTTCCCTTATATCTTATAGGTACTTCGGCAATTTTAATACCAAGATTAGAAATTTTTGTTGTTATTTCTGGACAGAAATTGAAATTTTTTTCATTTAATTTAATATTCTTAAATGTTTTTGCATCAAAAGCTTTGTAGCAAGTATGAGCATCTGATAATTTTTGATTGTTTAAAATATTTGAAAAACTTGTAAGGAAAATATTTCCAATAATTCTTATCCAGTGACTAAAGTTTTTTAAATTTTCAAAATATTTTTTTTTAAGTATCCTAGATCCATAAACAACTCTATATTTTGAATTATTCAATTTTTTAAATATTTTTATCAAATCTGACGGATAATACTCTAAATCTGCATCTTGAATAACAACAAAGTCACCCTTTATTTTTTTCTTTGCAGATATCACGCATGCACCTTTGCCTAAATTTTTTCTATGATAAATTGCTTTTATTAATTTTTTTTTTTCAAGGTTTTTAATTATTGCTTTACTGCCATCTTTTGAGGAATCATCAACTACAATTATTTCTTTATTTAATTTCTTTAATTTTAAAATTTTATTGACAATTTTATAAATTGTTTTTCTTTCATTAAAACAAGGAATAATTATAGAAAGTTTTTTTTTCACAGATTTTTCAAATATTGTTTTTTTAAAGTGAATATAGATGCATTTAGAACTGATAAATTAAACCAAAATAAATATCCAAAAAACGAAGAAAAAAATCTGCCTGTACTCTTGAATGGGAATATCATTATTATAAAAATTAATAGTGATGATATAAAAATTAGATAGAGATAACTTTTGTCCTGATATTTTTTACTTATAATTATTTTATAACTATTAATTAATAATAATAAAACAAATATTATATAAATTAAATAACCTATTAGCCCTGTTTCTGAAATTATTTCAAGATGTATATTATGAGGATGAGTAGAACACCTTTTATCTTTAGTAACACTATTTATGTTTTGATTACCACATAGATCTCTAAAAGATTTTATTCCATTACCAAAGAAAGGTTTTTTCTTTATCATTTCAAATGCTGTTAAGTAATGAGATCCCCAAGTAGTATCAAAAAAGTTTACATCATATTTTGATTTTATCCCATTTTCATTATTTATAGTTTCTTCTTTAAATTTTTTAATTTCGTCAGTATTGAATGATTGTTCACTTAAAGTTGGATTTAAAATATTTGCAAAATTTTTATATCTGTCAGTTAAATATTCATCATTGAAAATTACAAAAATACTTGCAGATATGACAAATAATGAAAATATTATATGTAATTTTTTATTTATAATAATTAAGGAAGCTAATAATAATAACAACACAGATAAAAAATTCATTCTTTCGCCTGTAATAAGAACTGAAATCACAAAAATAAAAAGAATAAAAAAACTTAAAACTTTTAAAGTATATTTATTTGAAAATAAAAATTTTAAATAGTTATAAAAGATAAAATAAAAGCTAACATACAAAATTATCCCACCTGGAATCATTTCATTTTTATATGGTCCCGTCAATCTTTCTCC
>CACMZL010000006.1:0-72500 GCA_902618205.1 uncultured Pelagibacteraceae bacterium
ATCTCCCCTCAGTTCTAGTAATTTCTACTGGAGGAGTAGCCACAACTACACTTATAAAATATTTAAAACTATTTTCTAATATAAATTGTGAAAATGATAGTGATGGATTAAAACATTTAATTCGACCTCCAGAGGTTGATTATAAAAAAACAAAAATTATATATATCTCTGGAAGCGATGAAAAAATATTTAATAGTTTAAAACGAAGAAATATATTTAATGAGCAAATGATGAAACTGGGCTGTCCTTTAAGCTTTCTTTTTACTGGGAAATTAGAAAAGTATTTTTTTTCAAAATGTATTAAAAGACAAAAGAAAAATTTTTACAACAACGACAAAATATTAACTCTTATGTTTGATGAAATTTGGGATAAGAAAGAAATAATTAAAAATTATTTAGACATTGATTCAAAATTATTTTTAGAAGAATTTCCTTCAAAAAAGGTTTAGGAGAGATGGCCGAGTGGTTGAAGGCGCACGCTTGGAAAGCGTGTATAGGGGAAACTCTATCATGGGTTCGAATCCCATTCTCTCCGCCATATTTTTGTTAGAAAAATGATGTTTTTAAAGAGATTTACAGAAATAGAAAAAAAATCTAAAAAACATCAAAAAAACGTTGATATTCAACACTAATTTAAGCTTTTATACATCTGCCATTTTTAAATTTTTTGTAAAAATGTTATAAAAAATTCTCCCATATTAAAAAATTAATGACAAAAATTAATTCAAACAATTACCAAGCTGATTCCATAAAAGTCCTAAAAGGTTTAGAAGCTGTAAGAAAAAGACCAGGTATGTATATAGGTGACACTGATGATGGGACCGGATTACATCATATGGTTTACGAGGTTGTAGATAATTCAATTGACGAAGCTCTGGCGGGTTATTGTAAAAAAATTGAAATAAGTATAAACGATGATAACTCTGTAACAGTGATTGATGATGGTAGAGGAATTCCTGTTGATATTCATAAGGGAGAAAAAAAATCAGCTGCCGAGGTTATAATGACTCAACTTCATGCTGGTGGTAAATTTGATCATAATTCCTACAAAGTTTCTGGAGGACTACACGGAGTGGGAGTATCAGTTGTTAATGCTCTTTCAGAGAGATTAAAACTTACAATTAATAGAGACAATAAAAAATATTATATAGAATTTAAAAATGGAGACGCTAAAACTTCCTTAAAACAAGTTGGTAAATCAAAAAGTAGTGGAACCGAAATTAATTTTGTTCCGTCGAAAGATATATTTTCATCCATTAAATTTAGTTTTTCTATATTAGAAAAAAGAATGAGAGAATTAGCCTTTTTAAATAAAGGCATAAAAATAGTTTTAAGTGATTTAAGGCAAAAAAAACCAAAAACATTAGAGTTTAAATTTGATGGAGGTATTACTGAATTTGTACAATTCATTGATGAAAAAAAAGACAGTTTAAAAAACAAAAATGAAAATGATCTTTTTAAAAAGCCGATATACATAGAGGGTATAAAAAATAATATTGATGTTCAATGTTCCCTTAAATGGAACGCAGGGTATAGCGAAGATGTATTACCATATACTAATAACATTTATCAAAAAGATGGAGGAACACATCTCCTTGGATTTCGAAGTGCATTAACAAGGGTAGTAAATAAATATGCAAATGAACAAAACTTATTAAAAAAAAATAAAGTTTCTTTATCAGGAGATGACGTTAAAGAAGGATTAACCTCAGTTCTTTCTATCAAAATTCCTGACCCTAAATTTTCATCTCAAACAAAAGATAAATTAGTTTCATCAGAAGTGAGAAATATTGTTGAAACTATCATTAATGAGAAGCTGTCTATTTGGTTTGATCAAAATCCATCAATTTCAAAAATTATCCTAACTAAAATTATCCAAGCTGCCGTAGCCAGAGATGTAGCAAGAAAAGCAAGAGAAAATGTAAGAAGAAAAGGAGCCTTAGAATTAACCGGATTACCTGGAAAATTAGCTGATTGTCAAAACTCAAAACAAGATGGTACCGAACTATTTATTGTAGAGGGTGACTCTGCCGGTGGTTCAGCCAAACAAGGCAGAAACCGTGAAAATCAAGCAGTTTTGCCGCTACGAGGAAAAATATTAAATACTTTTACAGATCTTAATGGATCAAAAAAGAATGGAAATACCAATGATTTAAGAACTAAAAGCTTATCAAAGATGATTTCATCAAATGAAATAGTTACATTGATAAACGCACTCGGTCTTGATCCAAAAAACGAGGACATAGATCTCAAAGATTTAAGATATGGAAAAATAATAATTATGACAGATGCCGATGTTGATGGTTCACATATACGAGCATTATTATTAACATTTTTTAATAATAAACCATTCGATAAATTAATTGAGTTTGGACATGTTTACCTTGCTCAGCCTCCTTTATTTAAAATTAATAAAGGAACTAAAAGCATATATATCAAAGATGAAAATGAGCTTGAAAATTATTTAATAAAAAACTCAAAGGATATTAAAAAATATAAAAAGAATTCTAAAGAATTTAATTATATTCTCCAAGTTGAAAAGTCAAAACTAAACATTCAAAGATTTAAAGGACTTGGTGAAATGAACCCTGATGAATTATGGAATACAACTTTAAATCCCGAAACAAGAAATTTGTTACAGGTGCAATATTCAAAGAATATTAAAAGAGATCAAGATTTGATACAAACCTTAATGGGTAATGATGTTTCTTCAAGAAAAGATTTTATTGTTGAAAATGCAATAAATGTTTCAAACTTAGATATTTAGATGGATTTAAAACAATCTGTCAGAGCAGCATCATTGAATAAGTCTACTTATATAAATTTAAGATGGATTGGAATTTTAGGTCAGTTTATAACTATAAACACAGTAAAGTTTATTTTTGGTTTTGAATTCGACTTTATATTATCTAATCTAATAATTTTTATTGGAGTTTTAAGTAACTTCTATTTAATATTTTTTTATAAAAAACCAATACTTTCAAATGTAACTTCTTTTAATTTTTTATCTTTAGATATCCTTCAATTGAGTGCTTTACTTTACTTATCTGGAGGTATTTTAAATCCTTTTTCAATATTTCTTTTGATACCGAGCGTATTTGCTGCATCCAATTTAAATATTAAAACAAATATTGCTTTAATTTTAATTACTTTAGCATCTATTATAATTTTAACTTTTTATCATTATGAACTACCTAAACCATTAGATGAATATAGTATTAGCTTGTATTATTATTATGCAATTCCTTTAGCATTGATAATTGCATTATTTTTCTTGAACTATTTTGCATTTATTTTTGGTCAAGAAACAAACCTTAGGAAAGATGCCTTAGATAAAATCCAAGAAGTGATTTCAAAAGAACATGAACTTGTTTCACTTGGGGGACAAGCTGCTGCTGCAGCCCATTCATTTGGCACTCCTTTGTCTACTATTAAAATTATTTCTCATGATCTTTTTGATCAATTTAAAGACAATGATGATGTAAAAAAAGATCTCGAACTATTAATTAGTCAAGTTAATAGGTGTAATGATATTTTAAAAAAACTAACATTAAATCCTACGATAGAAGATGATTTTATTGACAAAAACAAAACGCTTTACGATTATATTAGTGAGATAGTTAACTCATTTAAGGAAATTTCAAATAAGAATTTCAATATTGATACGGAACAAGATTCCAACTCATTTGAAATATTAAAATCTGTTGAAATTGTTTATGGTTTAAGGAATTTCATTGGAAATGCTAACAAATTTTCAAATGAAAATATATATATTGCAATCAAAAGCGACAGTCAAAAGACTGAAATAACAATAGAGGATGATGGTCCTGGTATACCAAAAGATATAATTAATAAGATTGGAGAGCCTTATATTAAGACACTTAAACCTAAAGATAATAAAAAAACTGGGTTAGGCTTAGGGATTTTTATAGGCAAAACTCTGTTAGAAAAAAATTCTGCCAAAATAACAATTAGAAATTCAGAAACTAGAGGTGGAGCCGAAGTAAAAATAGAGTGGGAAAATAAAAATTTAAAAAAATTAGTGTAATTTTTTATTATTTTCAAACAAACCACTAAGCTGACCAATCATTACATCACCTAACTCTTGAACATCAGCAATTTTTATAGCTTTTTTGTAATACCTCGAAACATCGTGACCTATACCTATTGCAAGAATTTCTATATCGCTTTTGTTTTCTATTGATTTTACGGTTTGCTTTAGATGTTTTTCTAAAAAATCACCCGAGTTAACCGATAATGTTGAGTCATCAACTGGAGCTCCATCCGAAATAACCATAAGAATTTTCCTTTCTTCTTTTCTTTTCTTAAGTCTGTTGAAAGCCCATGTAATAGCTTCTCCATCAATATTTTCTTTAAGCAAACCCTCTTTTAGCATTAAGCCTAAATTTTTTTTTGATTGTCTCCAGTGAGTGTCAGCAGATTTATAAATTATGTGTCTTAAATCATTTAAACGTCCTGGATTTTTCAATTTTCCAAGTTTATTCCACTTTTCTCTACTCTTACCACCCTTCCAATTCTTTGTTGTGAAACCAAGAATTTCTACTTTGACTGAACATCTTTCAAGTGTTCTAGATAATATATCGGCACAAAGAGCGGCAATAGTAATTGGTCTTCCTCTCATTGATCCAGAATTATCTATGAGTAAAGTCACAACTGTATCTTTAAACTCTAAATCTTTCTCTTTTTTAAAAGAAAGAGAATTATATGGATCAATTATTATTCTCGGTAATTTTGAACTATCTAATAAACCTTCTTCAAGATCAAATTCCCAAGATCTATTTTGTTTTGCAAGTAACTGTCTTTGCAATTTATTTGCGAGTTTCGTAATTATGTCTTGGAAACTAGTTAACTGTTGATCTAAATTTTTTCTTAATTTAGAAATTTCCTCTGAGTTTTCTAATGCTTCTGCTTTTGCTGTTTCATCAAATTCTGAAGTATATATTTTATATTCTTTATTACTTATTCCTAAATTTTTTTTCTGAACAATATTTTCTATTTCATTATTCTCAGCATCATCATTTCCTAGTTGTTCATCAAGTCTAAACTCGTTCATTTCATCAGAGCTATCAACACCTTGATTTATACTATCTTCCTCTTCTCTTTCCTGAGAGTCTCCACTATCTGTTTTTTGATCGTCTTTTGAATTATTACTATCCCGCTCATCTTCTTTCTGCTCTTCTTTTTTATTTTCTTCTTCAGACTCGAAGATTTCCATGTTCTGAAGAATTTCCGATATTTTAGAATTGTATATGTCCTGATTCTCTGCATTTTCTTTTAAAAAGTTTATGTGTTTATCTAAAGATTTTTCAAATTCATCTTTCCAATATGATAAAATTTTTTCAGCACTTTCTGATAAACTTACATTCATTAGTTTATTAAGCATGTAATATTCAAAAGCTTCAGAAACATTAGACTCTTCTTTCTTTTTTACGTTTTCAGATTTTGCAGTACTTATCTTATTTTTATATTTGCTCATTAAATTTTTAGAAATTCCTTTCATCATTTGTGATCCTAAAAGTTCATATCTTATTTTCTCAGAAATTTTATAAAGCGTATGACAAGTAGGTGTTTTTGGAATATTTTGTTCCAGAGTAGAATTATCAGAAAATTTTCTTTTTAATGCCTCCGAATCTGCCTCGGCTCTTAATTTAATAAAGTTTTCTTTATCTTTTAAATTATCAAATTTAGAAATATTAAATTCTTTTAAATTTTTTTTGTCTTTTAATGGATATGTTTCACCTGAAATCGCTTTAATCGTTGAGTTTAAAGCTTGTTTAAATTGCTCTTTTATAAGATCATCTTTGTTCATTAAACCTGAATATTTATCATTGATTCTGGCAATTCTTCACCAAAACATCTTTGATAGTATTCTGCGATTGTATTCTTTTCTACATCATCACATTTATTTAAAAAAGTTACTCTGAATGCATAGCCCACGTCTTTAAATATTTCAGAATTTTCTGCCCAATGCAGTACTGTCCTGGGACTCATAACAGTTGAAATATCTCCAGCCATAAAGCCTTTTCTTGTTAATGTTGCAACTTTTATCATGTTTGCAACTCTCTCTTTACCTCTATTATTATCTAGAGACTTGTTTTTTCCTAAAATAATTTCCATTTCTTTTTCCAAAGCTAAATAATTCAATGTTGTAACGATGTTCCATCTATCCATTTGTCCCTGGTTTATTTGTTGTGTACCATGATAAAGTCCGGTTGTATCTCCCAAACCAACAGTATTTGAAGTTGCAAATAATCTAAAATATTTATTTTGTTTAATAACCTTATTCTTATCTAATAAAGTAAAATTTCCCTCAGCTTCCAAAACTCTTTGAATTACAAACATCACATCTGGCCTACCAGCATCATATTCATCAAATACTAAAGCTACTGGATTTTGTATCGACCATGGAAGAATTCCTTCCTTAAATTCTGTAACTTGTTTTCCATCTTTGATTACAATTGAGTCTTTACCAATTAAATCTATTCTACTAACATGGCTATCTAAGTTAATTCTAATACATGGCCAGTTTAATCTAGCTGCAATTTGTTCTATATGTGTGGATTTACCTGTTCCATGATAACCTTGTACAAGAACTCTCTTATTAAATGAAAATCCAGAGAGGATTGCTAAAGTAGTGTCTTTATCAAATTTATAAGTTTTATCTATATCTGGCACATAATCGGTTTTTTTTGAAAATGCGTCCACTTCCATATCAGAATCAATACCGAATGTTTGTTTAATCGATAATTTAATGTCTGGAGTCTGTTCAATATTTGTTGTCAATTTTGTCCTTATAAGTATTTTTTAATTGGGTATAAGCTAAAGTTATCACTTTAAGCTTATCTTCAAATTTTTTATTGCCAGCATTCATATCAGGGTGAAATTTTTTCACAAGTCTTTTGAATTTTTCCTGTATTTTGGCCCATTTTAAACCAACTCCAACACCCAAAATTTCAAAGGCTTTAAGATCATTACTATTAAACTTAAACTTATTCATATGATTCAAGTTACTAAAATCTTTAAATTTTCCATTTTCATCTTTTAATGTATTATTCCACAATATTTTGAAAAAATTATCTGAAGAACTAAAACTCTGTGTTGGCTTATGCCATGTCATGTCAGATTTTAAAAAGTTGATTACTTGTTCGTCGCTCATACCTGAAAAATAATTCCAGCTTTTATTAAACTCTCTTACATGCTCAAGACAGAGAAGCCTATATTCTTTGCTGTTATCCTTTTCTTTTGGAGCTTTGTAAAGTCCCTCTTCGTTACAATTATTCCATTCACAAATATTTTTCATATTATATAATATCAAGTTTAATGGATATTAATCAACTTTCAAAAAAAATTGAAAATAAACTTTTGAAAGACGCTTTCATAAAAGACGTAAAGATAATTGACAACACTTATAAGCATTTAAAACATAATTCACATCAGAAAGGCAGATTTCATATTAAATTAGAAATAAATTCTGACATATTAAAAAAAATGAATAGAATTCAGTCTAATAAAGTAATTTACAAAATTTTAAGCGAAGAACTGAAAACTGATATTCATTCTTTACAAGTAAGCTTTATTTAATTCTTTTAATAAAAACTTATTCAATTCAGCAGATTTGGCCTGATAATTTAGGTTTAATTTACCAAAATTCCTTATTAAAATTAAGTTTATGCTATCTGATTTATTTTTTTTATCACTTTTCATAAAATTTAGAATTGATGTAATTTTCCTTTTATTAAAAAGATCTTTATATTTATTTTTAATTTCTATTTTTTTAATATGATTATTTATTAAATCTGAGTTTGGATCTGAAATAATTTTTTTTTCTTTACTAAAATTTACAGCATTCATTAAACCAAATATAACGGCTTCTCCATGATTTAATTTTTTTGAGTAACCAAGAGTAGCCTCATATGCGTGAGCAAAAGTATGGCCAAGATTCAAAGATTTTCTTAAATTTTTTTCTTTTTCATCCTTCTCAATAATTTTTTTTTTTAATAAACAGCTATTTAAAATTGCGTTAATTATAAAATTTCCTTTTAGGTTTAAAATATTATTAAAATTTTTATCTAAAAAAACAAAATTTTTTTTGCTATCAATTAAACTACTTTTTAATATTTCAGCATATCCACATATAATTTCTCTTTTGGGGAGGGTATGTAGTAAATTAATATCTGAAATTACTAAATCTGGCTGATAAAAACTTCCTACAAGATTTTTTCCAAATTTATTGTTAATACCTGTTTTTCCGCCTATAGAAGAGTCGACTTGAGCTAATAAAGTGGAAGGTATGTTAATAAATTTTATTCCTCTTTTATATGTGCTTGCCGCATATCCAACTACATCTCCTGTAATTCCTCCACCAAATGAAATTATACAATCCTCTCTATAAAAATTATTTTTAAATAAAACATTATGTATTTTGTCAATACTTAAGTAATTTTTATTTTTTTCATTTGCATTAAAATTTAAAGTATAAATTTTTTGATTTTTTAAATTTCTTAAGAGTAATGTTATAAATTTTTTCGGTATCTTACTGTCAATTACAATCAAACATTTTGAAAATAATACTTTATTTTTTTTTAAAATATTTTTAAGTTTTGGAATTAGATTGGTACCAATATGAACTTCGTAATTTTTACTTTTAGTTTTAACCTTTATTATTTTTTGTTTCATATTTTTTTATAATTTTATTTGCTATTTCATCTTTATTTAGCTGATCACAATTAATTGTGAAGTCTGCCAAACTATATATTTTAGCCCTTTCATTTATTAGTCTCTCTAGATCTGTTTCACTTAATGTCATAGCCAGAGGTCTTTTTTTGCTACCATTTATTCTTTTAATTATTATATCTTTTTTCCAATTCAACCAAAAACTAAAAGAACTTTTCTTACATTCTTTCCTAATATTAGTATTAATATATGCACCTCCACCAAGTGATAAAATTTGTTTCTTACCTTTTAAACATGATAATGTTATTTCTTCTTCACATTCACGGAAGTATTTTTCTCCCTTTTTTTTGAAAATTTCTGCAATTTTCATTTTTTCTTTTTCTTCAATTTTATTATCTATATCAATAAATTTAAGCTTGGTTTGTTTAGAAATCAATTTTCCTATTAATGTCTTTCCCGAGCCCATCATACCTACTAAAACTAGATTTTTATTTGATTCCATATATTTCTAAGTTGAAAAAACACAAATATGTCTTATTTTGATTTTACAAAATTATATGCTTTTAAAACATTATACTACAAAGGAATATAACATAATATGAAATTTGCAATTAAAGCTGGAATTATTTTTTTTATATTGATTTTATCTATTGTTGTTTTGAGTCAGATTGATTTCCCATCCCCCAACAAAAAAATTGAAGTGATTTTGCCTAATGAAAATTTTAAAACAATTAAGTAAAATAATTTTCAAAATAACCTTAATTTTATTTTTTTATAATTATTCTTTTGCAAATGAACCAATCGATATTTGGAAAATTGAAAAAAAAGACATTATTAAAAAAGAGAATTCAACCTCAAATATAAACGTAAGTAGTAATCTAAATACTAATACAACATTATCAATTCAATCTAGTTCCGAGATAATGATAAATAAAGAAATCGAGTCATCCACTATAAAATTAGCTGGATTATATGATCCTGCACAGAATGGCTTAAAAATTGACATGTGGTCGAACAGTGATGGTGAGTTAATTAAAAGCATATTAAATAAAAATTTAAATAGAAACTTATCTGAATTTTCAAAAAAAATATTAGACATAGCTTTATTAACAAATTCATATATTCCAACAAATAATATTACTGAAGAGGAATTTTTAGAGTTTAAATTTAATCATTTAATAAACAAAAAAGATTTTGAATTAATTAAAGAATTTTTAATCAATAATTCTGAAGTTTCGAATAAAAATAAATTGATTAAATTTTATTCAGAATATTTTCTTTCAAACTCTGAAGTAAAAAAAGCATGTGAAATATTTAATATTAGTGGTGCTATTACTGATAAATATTTAAATAATTTTAAAATTTATTGTTTAATTCTAGAAAACAAAAAAGAACAAGCTCAACTACTTTTTGATTTGTCAAAAGAGTTGGATGAGATTGACACTTTTTTCGAAAATAAATTTAATATATTAATGGGTTACGCAAGTAAAGATGAAATAATTTCAGATGAAAATATTTTATATTTTCACTTGTCTCATAAAACAAATAATGATTTTAATTATGAGCCAAAAATGGACTCACCTAGATATATCTGGAGTTATTTGTCGTCATCAAATATACTTAAAAATGCTAATTCCTTTGATATTGAAAATCCAGAGGATTTAAGATTATTAGAAAGA
This sequence comes from uncultured Pelagibacteraceae bacterium, assembly GCA_902618205.1. Classification (GTDB taxonomy): domain Bacteria; phylum Pseudomonadota; class Alphaproteobacteria; order Pelagibacterales; family Pelagibacteraceae; genus Pelagibacter. Next base: position 10,374 of record CACMZL010000006.1, read on the forward strand.
GCAACACATGAAAATGTATTTGATGAAAGAGAACTACTAGACACATATAAAAAATTTCAATTTAACATAACACAACTATTAAATGCCAAAGATGCTTATAAGCTACTTCCAGATTATGAGGGCAGAGCTTTATTATATCAAAGATTACTTTTATCTGTTGATGTCGAGCAAAGATTAAGTATGACGTCTGAACTATATAAATCTTTCCAAAAAAAAAAATTAGATAATGCGTTTGATAATGAAATCAAAGTAATATTAAAAAAAATAAAAAAAGACGATGTTCCATCAAATTATACTACTTTTTATGAAAATCATACCGACAATAAGTTAAAAAAAGAGAAAAAGATAAAATTTAATAATAAAAAAATACACCAGTCAAAATTATTAAATTATTTTTTAAATAAAACTAGTTTGCCTAAAGCTGAAAAGGAAACAAACGATATTTTAAAAAAAATTAAAAGAAACAAAAAATATGTTTTTTCTACAAAAGATATGATTCTTATTGAATCTCTTAAATCAGATGGTGTAAAAATAGATAAGAAATACTCAAACCTTTATGAATACAACTATCAATTTTCCTCTGATATAAAACAAATGCTATCGAATGGAGAGTTAGGCTTATTATTAATTAAAATAGTAGATATTGTTGGTGAAAGTAAACTTGAAGATTTAGATATAAATACTGTGAATTTATTAGTTTCAACTATGAATGAGCTAAAAAATGTAGATTTAAGGAACGAAATTCTAATAGAAGTCTTGCCTTTAAAAGTCTAAACAATAAATAAACTATGTCAGTAAAAGATCTAATCACAGTACCTGATGATATTCTTAGAAAAAAATCTGAGCCTTTAAATAAAGTTGATGTAAATGAAAAAAAACTCATAAAAGATTTATTTGAAACCATGTACCACCACAATGGTATAGGTTTAGCAGCTGTTCAAGTTGGAATCCTTAAAAGAGTAGTTGTTTTAGATGTCTCAAAAAATGAAAATGAAAAAAAACCTTTATGCTTTATTAATCCACAAATAAAAACTTTAAGTGAAAAAATGTCTACATATGAGGAAGGTTGTTTATCAATACCCAATACTTTTATTGAGATAGAGAGACCAGAAATTTGTACCGTATCATATATAGATGAAAATGGTTATAAGAAAGAAATGAAATGTGCTGGACTACTCTCAACATGTTTACAACATGAAATAAATCACTTAGATGGAAAACTAATAATTGATTATTTATCTAAAATCAAAAAAGATTTAATAATAAAAAAATTGTCTAAACAAAAAACTTCTAATAGAGTTGTTGTTTAAATGTCAAATATTGTATTCATGGGTACACCGCAGTTTGCTGTGCCCATTCTAAAAAAAATTAATCAAAAATATAAAATTAACTGTGTATTTACTCAACCTCCAAGTAAATCAAATAGAGGTCAAAAGTTTACGAAATCACCAATTCATAAATGTGCAGAAGAACTTAATCTAGAAATAAAAGCTCCAAAAAAAATTGATGAAGAATTTGAATATCTTAAAGAATTAAATTTAGATCTTGTAATTGTTGTTGCATACGGACAGTTAATTCCAAAAAAAATTCTTGATTTGAGTAAAAAAGGTTTTTTGAATATTCATGCTTCATTATTACCAAAATGGAGAGGAGCGGCACCAATCCAAAGATCGATTTTAAACAATGAAAAAAAAACTGGTATATCATTTATGAAAATTGATGAAAAATTAGATTCTGGACCAGTATGTAATAAATATTCAATAGATATTCTTGACCAAGATAATGCAGAAAATTTATCTGAAAAATTATCTTATTTAAGCACAGAAAAAATTTTAGAAAATATGCAAAATGTTTTAGAAGGAGAGGCAATATTTAAAGAGCAAGATCATGCAAAAGCCACATACGCAAATAAAATTCAAAAAATAGAGGGAAAGATAGATTGGAATAATAGTGCTAGTAAAATAATTGCTCAAATAAATGGATTATACCCAAAACCTGGTGCATGGTTTGAGCTTAACAACAAAAGATACAAAATATTAAAAGCCAAAATTAACAATCAGTCAGCAACAATCGGTGAAGTAATCGACGAACAAATGACAATAGCATGTGGTAGAAATTCAATAAATATTATTGAGATGCAAAAAGAGGGTAAGAATCCTCAATTAATTAAAGAATTTTTATTAGGGAATAAGGTTAGAAAAGGAACAATAATAAAAAGTGAATAGATATCAGATTTTAATAGAATACGAAGGCACTTTATACAATGGTTGGCAAATTCAAAAAAAAGGTAAGTCAATCCAGGAAAATATTGAGATTGTCTTATCTAAATTACTTAAAGAAAAAATAAAAATTTACGGGTCTGGACGAACAGACTCAGGAGTTCATGCTAAAGAGCAATCAGCACACTTTGATACTACAGGCAAAATTATTCGAAAAGATAAATTAATAAATTCACTAAACTTTTTTTTAAATAAAAAAAAAATATCTATATTGAAAATAAAAAGAAAAAATAAATTTTTTCATTCAAGATATTCTGCGAAAGAAAGACGGTATACCTATTTAATAAGAAATGATGTTTCTCCTTCTGTTATTAATTTTAATAGAGAGTGGCACGTTAAAAAAAAAATTAATGTTAATTTGATGAAAAAAGGAGCCAAAAAGTTAATTGGAACACATGATTTTTCAACTTTTAGAGCATCTAATTGTGCTGCAAAAAGTCCGGTAAGAACCATGAAGAAGGTAAAAATAACCAAAGTTAAAAATATTATAAAAATTCAATTTGTATCAAAATCTTTTCTTAAGAGTCAAGTTAGATCCATGGTTGGTTCACTCAAATACCTTGGTGAAAATAAATGGAACTTAAAAAAATTTACCAGTATCTTTAAATCAAAATCTAGAAAAAATTGTGCTCCTATTGCTCCTGCACATGGCTTATATCTTGAGAAAATTATTTATTAGATTTCTTTTTTTTCTTTTTTATTCTCCATCTTGATCCTTCTCTAACTATATAACCACAACAATTTTTGGAGCCACACTTACAAGGAAAATCCTTATAGTTTTCATCAAAACTAAACCCATAATCATAAGTTAGTTCCTCATTTTTATTTATATCTTTAATGGAACTAATCCATAATTTTAAACCTTTGCCTTCAACTTCGCAGTTTGGATCACAAGAGTGATTAATAAGTCTAGCAGTATTGTAAGCAAAATCACCGTCTAAATCATATCTATTATTTAAGTTAAAAAGATAAATCGCTTTATCATTATCGAATTTTGGATTATTTTCAGTCTGTTTTTTTGTAATTATTTTACCTGTGTAGTAAATAATCTTAGTTCCTTTTTTTATATTTTTAGATGCAAACAGTCCCCTGTTATCAATATTTGATGATTTTTGTTTATATAGTTTCATGATTATTTATTTTCTGTCTCGATTAATGCATTTACATGATAATTAGCGCTTTCAGCAAGTGCTTTCAGGTCGTATCCACCTTCTAGTAAAGATACCACTTTTCCATTAGTAAATTTATTGGTGGCTTTTAGCGTTCTTCTTGTTATTTCATAAAAATCTTTGGATGAAAGTTCAAATTGAGCTAGTGGATCGTTCTTGTGTGCATCAAAGCCAGCAGAAAAGATTAAGTAATCAGGCTTATATTCAATTAACTTATCTAAAACTCTATCATAAGCATTAAAATATTCTTCAGAATTTGTGCCTGCAGGAAGAGGTATATTAAGAGAATTATTATACTTTCCCTTGTCTTTTTCTGAGCCACCACCTGGATAAAATGGATATTGATGTGTTGATATATAAAGTGAATTTTTGTTGTCATACATTACATCATAATTTCCATTTCCCCAATGAACATCAAAATCTACACATGCAATTCTTTTATAATTATATTTTTTTATTAAATAATTAACTGCAACACCTGCATTAGAAATACAGCAAAAGCCCATTGATTTGTTTTTTTCAGCATGGTGTCCTGGTGGTCGTACCACACAAAATGCATTTTTATATTTTTTATTCTCAATTCCATCTATTGCACTTATAGCTGATCCTGCAGCTTGAAACACTGCATCCTTACTTCCAGGCGATACAACAGTATCACCATCTAAAAAATTTAATCCACTTTTAGGAAATGAGTCTTTTAAATTATTAATATAATCTTCAGAATGTGTCATATTAAGAATATCATTAGGAACAACATCTGGTTTATCCCAAAGCAGTTCTTTATTTTTTTTTAAAGTATCAATTATTGAAACTACTCTTTTCGGTTGCTCTGGATGACCATCGCCTGTTATATGTTTTTCTGAAGATTCAGATGTTATAATTGCAGTTTTCAAGCGAAATAATTATGTAAAATGTTCTTATAAATCTTAGTTAACTTTTTTAAATCTGAGATCGATGTTCTTTCATTAACCATATGAATAGTATTATTTCTTAACCCAAGCTCAAGACGCGGTATTGAACCTAAAAATCTGCTGTCACTTGTGCCACCTCTACAATTTAATTTTGCATTGTTCCCTGTAACTTTTTTTACAACTTTTTTTACCATATAAATTTCTTTATTTGGTTCTGTGTAAAATGCTTCTCCACTTACTTTATAATCTATTTTGGTTTTGCAATTTTCTTTTTTTGCAACTGCATTAATAATTTTACTAAGTTTTTTTTTCAAAGATGTTGATTTATAAGTTGAATTAAACCTAACATTAAATTTAGCACTTGCAGATTGTGGGACTACATTTTCAGATATATTATCCACATTCATTTTTGTAAATTCCAAATTTGATGGTGGCATATACTTTGTTCCTTTGTCCAGCGTAACACTTTTTAGTTTAGATATTATTTTAGCAAGAGCAGTACATGGATTTATATATGTCCCATAAAATGCAGAGTGTCCACTTTTTCCATATACTATTACTGTTGCATTCATAGAACCTCTTCTTCCAATTCTAATTTCATCCCCAACTGATTTATTTGATGATGGTTCGCCTACTACCGAAAAATCAATTTTCTCTCTTTTTTTCTTTAAATATTTCATAACGGCTGGACATCCATGACCTGTAGTTTCTTCATCAGCCGTAATTATTATTGATATAGAACCTTTAAATTTTTTATTTTTAATAAAATTACTTACAGCGCTTATCCAACATGCCACACTACCCTTCATGTCCTGGGATCCTCTTCCATATAAATATCCTTTTTTTACTACTGCTTTAAACGGCGGAAACTCCCAATTATTGAGGTTAGCAACAACATCTGTGTGACCCAAATAATTAATGTTAGGTTTTGATTTACCAAATTTTGCATACAAATTTAATGCAGGTTTAGCACCTGTGCCTTTTGATTTTATTATATGACATTTAAATCCTATTGATGAGAGTTTCCTTGAAAGGAAATTCATAATACCTTTATCTTGTGTTTTAATTGTTTGAAATTTTATTAGCTCTTGAGCTAAAGTCAGTTCATTATAAGTTTTCATTAATCTATTCTCTTAAAAGATCGTTAACAGATGTCTTAGATCTAGTTTTTTCATCAACTTGTTTAATAATTACTGCACAGCTTAACGAGGGTGCAGATGGATTATTTTTATCAGGAAGAGATCCTGGTACAACAACCGAGTATGGAGGGATTTTGCCATAAGTGATTTCACCAGTCGCCCGGTTTACTATTTTAGTACTTTGCGTTATCAGCATCCCCATACTTAATACTGAGCCTTCTCCAACTATAACACCTTCAACAACCTCCGACATTGCGCCAACAAAAACATTATCTTCAATAATTGTTGGTAATGCTTGGGCAGGTTCCAATACTCCTCCAATCCCTGAGCCAGCAGAGATATGACAATTTTTTCCAATTTGACAACAACTTCCTGCTCGACTAAACGTGTCCATCATGGTTCCGGAGTCGATCCATGCTCCGATATTTACATAGCATGGCATTAAGACTGCATTTTTACCTATAAAAGATCCTCTTCTAACAGGAGAATTAGGAACCATCCTAAATCCTGCTTTTTCATGGTCTTCTCTAGACCACCCTGCAGTTTTACCTTTTAATAGATGCGCTTTATCATACCAGCTACTGTAGGGGCCATTTAAATTTTCCATTGGATACATTCTAAAACTTAACATAATTGCTTTTTTTATGTGCTGATGTGTTACCCACTCACCATTAATTTTTTCAGCTACTCTGACTTTACCACTATCTAAGTCATCAATAATTTGATTAACTGTATTTTTTAAACTCTCATCTGAATTTGGACTTACTTGGTCTCTATTTTCCCAAGCATCATTGATTATATTTTCTATGCTCATAAAATTAAGAACTTTTTAATAACCTTATTTCTTTTAAAAATAAAGAGAGATTTTCGATTTTATAGTCGATGTAATTTTTATCAGACTCTTTTTTACCCCAGTATTCGTTATTAATAAGCCAAGCTGTTATAGTACCCCGCTCTTTACCTATTGATAAATTTTTAGCTATATCCTCAATATAAAGAGTTTCTTTTGGATTAATCTTAAATTTATCAACCATAAGATCAAAAGCTTTCGCTTCAGGCTTAGGGTGATATTTTGCGTCCACGATATCAAATATATCTTTAAATTGGTCTTCAATACCAAGAGTTTTCACTATATTTTTTACGTGCGCTCTACTTCCGTTTGTGAATACGAATTTATTTAAATTTATATTTTCAAGCTCATTTCTTAAAACAAGATCTTTTTCCATAAATGAAAGATCGATATCATGAACATACTCCAAGAATTCTTCCGGCGGTATATCATGATGTATCATCAATCCATTTAGGCTTGTGTTATATTTGTGAAAATAATCTCTTTGTAATTCTTTAGCTTTTACAAGATCTAGCTTAAGTTTATTGGAAATATATTTTGTCATCCTCTTACTAACTTGGCCAAAAACTGCTTCTAGATCACTATATAAAACACCATCACAGTCGAACAAAATATTCTTTATATTCTTTAGATTATTCATTTTCTTATTAATGTTCCTGCACCCTTATCAGAAAATAACTCAAATAGTATTGAATGTGGTTTTCTCCCATCTACAATAACAACACCTCTAACACCATTAGATATTGCATCTAAACAAGTATTTATTTTTGGTATCATGCCTCCAGAAATAATATTATTTTTTAACATTTCATTGGCTTTATTGAGATTAATTTCAGATATAAGTTTTTGATTTTGATCAAGAACTCCTTCAACATCTGTCATCAAAAGAAGACGTCTTGCATCGATCTCTTTTGCGATTGAACCTGCAGCAACATCTGCATTAATATTATAAATTCTACCGTCATCACCCAATCCTAAAGGGACAACAATTGGAATTTGTTTATTATTAATAAAATTTAATATTTTCTCTTTATTAATTTTTTTCGGTTTCCCGACATATCCCAATTCTTCACTTTCTGGAATAATATTAATTACATTATTTTCTTTAGGTGATATTGAACAAACATTAGTGTTTTTAGATTTTAATTCATTTAAAATCTCTAAATTAAGTTCTAGTAAAGCCTCTTCTATATATCTTATTGTTTTATCGTCTGAAACCCTAAGTCCTTTGATAAATCTTGTTTCAATATTATTTTCATCTAATTTTTTTTTAATATTTTTACCTCCACCATGAACTACTATTGCTGATAAACCAATTTTGTTTATTACTGAAATATCTTCTATGAACTGATTAAATAGTTTTTTATCTAATAAAACAGATCCACCACATTTAATTACTATAACCTCAGACTGGTATTTATTTATATATTTTTCAACCTCATTAATATTCGGCCCATCTGCTGGAATAATCTTATCTAATTCCATCAATTAAACGGTTTTAACTGAAGTTCTCTTCATAATTACATATTGTTGTGCCATTGTAAGCACGTTATTAATTGTCCAATATATAACTAATCCTGATGGAAAAGGTGCTAGTATCACTGTTAAGAATACAGGAAAAAACATAAATATTTTTTGCTGAATTGGATCTGGTGGCGTTGGATTAAGTTTTTGTTGCATCCACATTGTTACACCCATTGCTACCGGCCAAGCTCCGATAATTAAAAATGACGGCACATCATATGGTAACAAACCAAATAGATTAAATAAACTTGTTGGATCTCTTTCACTTAGATCATGTATCCAACCAAAAAAAGGCTGATGTCTCATTTCAATTGTAACAAATAGCATTTTATAAATTGCAAAAAAGAATGGTATTTGAATTAAAATAGGCAAACATCCACTTACAGGATTCACTTTCTCTCTTTTGTAAAGAGCCATCATTTCTTGCTGTAACTTCATTTTATCTTCCTTATGTAGTTCTTTAAGTCTAACCATTTCGGGCTGAAGAACTTTCATTTTTGCCATTGATCTAAATGAGTAGTTAGCGAGGGGAAAAAATAATATTCTTATACAAGCGGTAATTAGTATAATTGCAATTCCATAGTTGCCAGTTAATTTAAAAAAATAATCTGATATTAGGAATATTGGTTTTGTTAAAAAATATAGGAAACCCCAATCAATTGCTAAATCAAATTTATTAATATTTAGTTTTTCAGCATAACCATCAACAACATCCACTTCTTTTGCTGCAATAATCACTTTTACCTGATTAGTTTTACTTTCATTAGCTCTAACTTCTGTTGCAGAAGTCTCTATGAAGTTAGCTTTAAATTTATTTTTATAATCGAAATCTGATCTAAAACTTTTATTACTTTCTGGTATTAAACTTGTTATCCAATATTTATCTGTAATACCCATCCATCCTTTATTAGCATTTACAGAGTACTTCTTGTCTTTAATGTCATCGTAATCTTCTTCAACAAGATTATCATCAAAAACACCTAATAAGCCTTCATGTAATATATAAAAATCAGTTACATCAGGAGCTAGGTTTCTAATAATTTGTCCATATGGATAAAAGTTATAAGTATTTTGAGTATTATTCGTAATTTTTTGGTTAACAGTAAATAAAAATTTATCATCTATACTTATTTCCTTCTCAAAACTTATATTCTGTTCATTATTCCACACTAATTTAATTGGATTGTTCGGTGTCAGCAATTTATTGCCAACTACTTCCCATTTTGTATTTGAATTAGGAACTTCGATATCTTTATTATTTATAGCCCAACCTGTTTCTATATAATAACCATTTTCAGATTCTTTAGGATGAAGTAAAACAACACTTTCATCAGAGTCTAAAGTTTCAGTGTATTTCTTAAAAATCAAGTCATCGATTAATGATCCCTCTAGAGAAATTGAACCTTTAATATTTTCATTTTCAAAAAGAATCCTTTCAACTTTGTTAATTGCCTCGGATCTAGAAATTTTATTATTCTCAATATTTTGATCTATTTTTGGTGCCTCATTAAGTTTAAGATTGTTCTTATCTTGATCATTATTAATTACCTGCTTTGGATCAGGACTTGGCGGAGCAAAAAATAGTCCATAGAGAATTATTACTGCTGCACTTAATGAAATTGCTGCTATTACGTTTCTCGTGTCCATTATTTAATATTCTTTTTCTTTACCGGATCATACCCATGTCCTCCTCCTAAAAATTTTATAGGATGACAAGATAAAATTCTTTTAATGCCTTTGTAACAACCTTTTAAAACACCATATTCATTTAAACTATCAATAAAATACTCTGAACAGGTTGGAAGATACCTACAATTATTACCCAGAACCGGTGAAATGAAAAATTTATAAAATTTAATTATATATATAAATCCTTTTTTAATCATAACTATCTAATTTTTTTTAACTCACTAAAAAGTTTTATTTTAATAAATTTGTATTCATCTTCTAAGACAGATTTTCTAGCAATTAATAAATAACTATAGTTAAGATTAATTTTTATTTTTTTTAAAGCCTCATTCATCATATTTCTTAATCTTCTTTTAATTTTATTTCTTATAACAGCTGTACCAATCTTTTTTTTTGTAATAAAACTTATATTAAAATATTTATTACTTTTACTTTCTAATCTCCTGTAAAAAATTGTTGAATATTTATTTGAAATTTTTTTACCATTTAAAATAAATTTAAAATCTTCATTTTTAGATAAACTTTTTAATTTAACCTGCATTAAACAGTGAGTTTTTTTCTACCCTTGCTTCTTCTTCTTCTAATTAGTTTTCTTCCACCTTTAGTTTTCATTTTAGACCTAAAACCATGCCTTCTTTTTCTCACTTTTTTACTAGGTTGATATGTTCGTTTCATATTAAGGCTTCTTTTTTGTTAAATTTCGGTAGTTATACAATTTAATGTATATAAGTACAGCGATTTTTAATAAATTAAGTCAAAATGGAAAATGAAAATAAATTAAAAATTATTCTTGGTATTATATATCTTTCAATAGTTACTGGCTTTTTGTTGCTTTTTTTTAGCTATTTTTCATTTGACGACTTTTCAAGTTTTGAACTTATAAAAAATAATAGAGACAAACTATATGATATCAAAAATTCTAATTTTTTAATTGCTAGCATATTATTTTTTATTGGAGTGATTATTTGGGTAATGCTGTTAGGATTTGGTGCACCAGTTTTTTTAGTTGGAGGATTTGTATTTGGAAAATGGATAGGGACAATTCTTATTGTATTTGCTTTATCTATTGGCGCAACGCTTTTATATATTTGCGCAAATTATTTTTTTAAAGATTTAATAAAAAAAAAATTTTCACCAAAGTTTTCTAACCTTACTGAAAAATTTAAAAAAAATGAATTTACTTTTTTTCTGATATATAGATTTGTTGGTGGTATACCTTTTTTTATATCAAACATTTTGCCGACATTATTTAATGTTAAGATTAAAAATTTCTTTTTTGGATCTGTTATTGGAATGACACCTCAGTTATTCGTTGGAGCTTCACTTGGCGCAGGACTAAATAAAGTAATTGAAAACAATCAAGTACCTCCAAGCATGTTTGATATAATTTTAACTTCAGATATTTATTTACCAATAATTGGTATGATAATTCTGGTTTTAGTTGGATTTATAATCAGAAAAAAATTCTACAAATAACTGGTGCCCTCACCCAGAATTGAACTGGAAACTCATCCTTACCATGGATGTGTTATACCATTTAACTATGAGGGCATTTTTTAATTATAATTAGTGTATAAAATTGTTTTTTTCAAATAAATGCCTTAATTTTTTACGAAAATCAGGTATATCTAAATTAGGTAAATGATATGGGAATTCACTACGATTATAAATCTACAAGAGGAGCTAAGGCTATGGAGAAGCAGGCTAAAAGAGAAAAAAAGCTTGCTGAAAAAAGAGCAAAGAAAATAGCCAAACAAGGTGACCCCAAAAGTCCAGAGGATAAAACAATACCAATCGATCAAGTAATTACTTTGGATCACCTCACCAATCCAGACAAAAAATAATCAAGATGGACAGGAAGAAGGATAAAAAAGCTAAACTCGAAGAAGCTTTGCGTAAAAACTTAAGAAAAAGAAAAATTTTTCAAAAAAAAAATAAAAAAAATAAATAAATGTCAGTGCAATCAGATAAGTGGATAATCAAAATGGCGAAAGAACAAGCAATGATTTCACCATTTGAAGATAAACAAATAAGGGAAGGGAAAATTTCATTTGGTGTTTCTTCATACGGGTACGATGCGAGAGTATCTAATGAGTTTAAAATATTTACTAATGTTAACTCTGAAATTGTAGACCCTAAAAATTTTAAACCAACAAATTTTGTAACAAAAGAGACTGATGAATGTATTATTCCACCAAATTCTTTTGTTTTAGCAAGAACTATCGAATATTTTAAAATTCCTAGCGATGTCTTAGTTATTTGTTTAGGTAAATCTACTTATGCTAGATGTGGAATAATTGTTAATGTAACACCTTTGGAACCAGGATGGGAAGGCCATGTGACTCTTGAATTTTCTAACACTACCCCATTACCAGCCAAAATATATGCAAATGAAGGTGTGGCTCAATTTATATTTTTAAAAGGGAATGAGAAACCTGATGTTTCATATGCCGACAGAAATGGAAAATATATGGGTCAAAAAGGGGTAACGCTTCCCAAAATTTAAAATGGATAAATTTAAAATTAATGGTCCCTCTAAGATCAGAGGAGAGGTATCAATTTCTGGAAGTAAAAACGCTGCTCTACCAATACTTGCTGCGAGTTTACTCTTTGATAAAAATGTAACAATTAAAAATCTTCCAAGAGTTAAAGATATTGATACAATGCTTAATTTGCTGAAATCGTTAGGAAGAAAAATTAGCTTTAAAAATAATAAAAAAATCGCGACAATCTCAAAAGGAAAAAAAAATAATTTTTTTGCACCTTATTCTCTAGTTAAAACAATGAGAGCAGGAATTTTAGTTCTTGGTCCTTTATTGGCAAAAAATAAAAAAGCAAAAGTAAGTAGCCCAGGTGGTTGCAGTATAGGAGTAAGACCAATAGATATACATTTAAAGGCTATATCAAAGTTAGGTGTTAAAATAAAAATTGAAAAAGGATATGTTAATGCAAAAGCTCAAGAAGGATTAGTTGGCTCTGAAATAAGATTTCCAAAAATATCCGTTGGAGCTACCGAAAATTTAGTTCTTGCTGCTTGTCTTGCAAAAGGAAGGACAACAATAAAGAACTGCGCTATAGAGCCTGAAATCAAAGATCTGACAAATTTTTTAAAAACAGCTGGTGCTAAAATCAAATGGATCGGTAAAAGAACTTTGAAAATAGAGGGTGTCAAAAAATTAAAAAGTATAACTTACTCAATCATGAATGATAGGATTGAAGCAGGTACTTTTTGTGTTGCTGCATGTTTGAATAGTGGAAATTTAAAAATTAAAAACTTTGAGCCAAAAATTATAAACACAGAGATAAATTTACTTAAGAAAATTGGTGCAAAGATAAAGACCACGAAAAATACAATTCAAATTAAGGGACCAAAAAAAATTAGAAGTTTGAATTTTTTAAAAACTGGAGAATACCCAAACTTTCCCACCGATTTGCAAGCTCAAATGATGGTATTATTAACCAGAGCTAATGGAAAAAGTACAATTGAAGAAAATATATTCGAAAACAGATTTATGCATGTTCCAGAATTAAAAAGATTGGGTGCAAAAATAAATACTAAAGGAAACAAGGCAATTATTGAAGGAACTAATAATTTAGAGGGAGCCGAGTTAATGTCTAGTGATTTAAGGGCATCAGTCGCTTTAGTTTTGGCAGCTTTTATTTCGAGAGGAACATCTATTATTAATAGAGTGTATCATTTAGACAGAGGTTATGAAAAAATTGAAAATAAATTGAAAAAAATTGGTGTAAAAATAAAAAGAATATCTTAGTGAATAATTTTTTAAAGAAGGTAATCGCTCAATCTCCAGACGACTTACAAATTATATCAGCAATATGTGCAGAGTCTAAAGTAAAAATTTCTGATATTAAATATTTACCATCTACAAAAATTTTTTTACTTTCTGTTTTAAGAATAGATAAGGAAACAGATAGTAGCAAACCTATTAATAGTGTTATAAAATTTGAATTTATTGAAACTTCCAAGTCTAAAAACATTAACCAATCCAATGTAGATTTAACTTTAGAATTACTTGCAATTGATATTTTTAAAAAAAAAGAAAATTTTGAAATAGTTCTGTTATTTTCAAAAAATGGAATTATAACACTGTCCACAGAAGTTATTGATGTAACTTTAGAAGACCAAAAAATTGATAATGATAAAAGTAATTAATTGTAAGAAAAAAAATTATAAAAGAGAATTAGTATCTTTTTTGGATAAAAGGAGATCAGGAAAAGCAGTAGACACTTCGATAGTTCCAAAAATTTTAAAAGACATCAAAATTAATGGAAGAAAAGCACTTTTAAAGTATGAGAAAAAATTTAGTAAAAATATAGAGATAGTTCCTTCAAAAGATAAAGTAAACAAAGCAATTAAAACATTAGAACCTAAGATTAAAAAAAGTATCGATTTAGCCTATAACAGAATTTTTAAGTTTCATTCACTACAAAAACCAAAAAATATTAAGTATGTAGACAATTTTAAAAATAAACTTGAATATAAGCATGTGCCACTACAGTCCGTAGGTATTTATGTACCAGCTAATTTACCATCCACATTATTAATGAATGCAGTGCCTGCAAAAATTTCTGGTGTAAAAAGAATTGTTTTGGCCAATCCAAAACTTAATGGAAAACTAAATCCTGCTGTTCTTTATGCAGCTAAAAAAGTTGGAATTAAGGAAATTTACTCAATGGGTGGTGCCCAAGCTATAGCAAGTTTAGCATACATTCAAAAAGTGAATAAAATTGTAGGGCCTGGAAATATTTATGTTGCAAGAAGCAAACGTGAAGTCTTTGGTGATGTTGGAACAGAAGGAATGGTCGCTGGACCTAGTGAGATTTGTGTTTTAGCAGATGGTAAAACTGATCTAAATCAAGTTATAACATCTATGATTGGACAAGCAGAACATGATGTAAATTCTCAGTGTATTTTAATTACGAAAGACAAAAAATTAGCAAATAAATTTAATGTAGAAATAAAAGAAAGTATCAAAAAAGTTCAAAGGAAACGAGTTGTTTTAAAAAGCTTAAAAAATAATGGATTAATTGTGTTGGCCCAAAGTGATAAGCAAATAATAGAAGTAATTAATGAAGTTGCTCCAGAGCACTTAGAAATTAATGTGTTTAATTTTAAAAAGTATTTAAATCAAATTCATAATGCAGGAAGTATTATGATTGGAAAGTATTCTCCAATGGCTGTCTCAGATTATAATGTTGGTTCTAACCATGTATTACCAACTTTAGGATCTGCAAAATTTTCATCTGGACTAAATCTTAGTGAATTTTATAAAAAAATTAGCCATATAACTCTTACAAAAAAAGGTATTGAGAAATTAGGAGAATCCGCTACACATCTCGCTGAGTATGAAGAACTAGATAATCATGCTCAAAGTATTAAATCTAGAATGAGGAGATAATAATTTGAGTAAACAGGATACTTTGGAGTTTGAAGGTGTGGTAACAGATCTTCTACCTAATGCTATGTTTAGAGTTAAACTAGACAATGGTCATAATGTTACGGCTCACACGGCAGGAAAACTTAGAAAAAATCGTATTCGTGTTTTACAAGGAGATAGAGTGAAATTGGAAGTATCTCCATACGATTTATCAAAGGGTCGTATAATTTTTAGATCTTAATATGGCTTCGTAGCTCAGTTGGTAGAGCAGAGCCCTGAAAAGGCTTGTGTCGCTGGTTCGAGTCCCGCCGAAGCCACCACTCCCATGTGGTATTAATATCCATCATTATGCTTGCATTCAAAATTAAAATCTAATACCTATCCATCAGCTATTTATAGCTAATTATATAATAACAAAGAAAGAGTAACTAAAGTATGAGTACATTAAAAGGCAAAGTGAAGTGGTTCAATGGTAAGAAGGGCTACGGTTTTATTGAAAGAGAAGACGGAGAAAAAGATTGTTTCGTTCATGCGAGCGCAGTTAGAGAAGCTGGGCTAAGATTCTTGAATGAAAACGATGCTATAGAATTCGAAATTCAAGATGGCGAAAAAGGTCCAAGCGCTGTAAATTTGAAAAAATTAGGTTAATAAAATTTAATTCATCAAAAATATTTGTATAGGAATAGGATATGTTAAAAAACATAGCTATTCCTGTGCAAAACCTTTTCTTGCTTGCATTTAAAAAAAAAAATGCTAATTACACAGCAATGAATAAATTCGTTATTAATAACAGAGAAACTCACAGACATCATTCTCATGCTGGCTGCAAGCTAGCTATTTAATTATTTATAAATTTAATTTTATCCACATTTAGTATAAAACAGTAGAAGGAGCACGGGTAGCTCAGTTGGTTAGAGCAGCGGTTTGTGGAACCGAAGGTCGACAGTTCGAATCTGTCCCCGTGTACCAAAAAATGAATAAAGAAAAAAAATTGTCTGCAAATACCCCTTCGGGTTTTGTTGATAGATACGGAAAAGAATTAGCGTTAAAAGAAAATTTAATTGCTAAGATTGAGGAAAATTTTTTAAAATTTGGTTTTTCTAAGCTAGAAACCCCAAGTTTTGAAATATCAGAAAATATAGGAAAATTTTTACCAGATGAAGATAGGCCAAGCTCTGGTGTATTTGGTTTTCAAGAGGAAAATAATAGCTGGATATCATTACGTTATGATTTAACTGCGCCATTAGCAAGATACGTATCTCAAAATTATTTAAATATCCCAAATCCTTTTAAGAGATATCAAATCGGAAATGTATGGCGAAATGAGAAACCTGGTCCTGGTAGATTTAGAGAGTTTACACAAGCCGATTGTGATATTATTGGATCTAATAATCCTTTAGCAGATGCTGAGATGTGCAATCTTTTAGCCGAAACATTATATTTCTGTGGCTTAGAAAAAGATCAATATCAAATCAAGCTAAGTAATAGAAAATTAATTCAAGGACTTATTGAAAACTTAAAAATTTCAGAAAGCAAACAACAACTTACTGTTTTGAGAGCTATTGATAAACTTGATAGAGTTGGAACTGATGGTGTTAAACAATTGCTTACAACAGGACGTGAAGACAAATCTGGTGATAAAACTATTGGAGCAAACCTCTCTGATAACCAGGCTGAAGAAATAGTCAGTTTTATAAATATGAAATCTTTAGATGAAATTAAGTCAGCTATACCAAACAAATTAGTTGAAGATGGTGCTGATGAATTAAATAGAGTACTAGATGGATTAAATTATTCATCTAATTTTGATCAAATAATTTTTTCCCCTGAAGTTATTAGAGGACTTGAATATTATGATGGCCCAATATTTGAGGCAAATTTAACATTTAAAGTCAAAAATCAAAAAAACCAAGAGGTGGAATTTGGCTCAATTGGTGGAGGTGGAAGATATAATTCTTTAGTTTCAAGATTTAAAAAAGTAAACTTATCTGCAACAGGTGTTTCCATAGGCCTTGATCGCTTGCTATACGCATTAGTTCAATTAAATAAAATCGAGGTAAAAAATAATTCACCAATAATAATATGTGTTTTAGATGAAAAATATCTCTCTAATTATTATAAGTTGTTATCACAACTTAGAAATCAAAATATAAGATCTGAAGTTTATCTAGGAGACTCAGGTTTGAAATCTCAACTAAAATATGCTGATAAAAGAAGTGCGCCAGCTGTAATTCTTTGTGGGGACGATGAATTTAAAAACAATAAAATTACTATAAAAAAATTAGCTCCAAATTTAGAAGAAACATCAAAAAATTTGTCTAGAGAAGAATGGAAAAAATCTGAAAATAATCAAATCACATTTGATAAGGAGAAACTGATTGATGAAATCAAGAAACTTATCTGAAAATATTTTAAAAGTAATTAAGTCAAATGGATATAAATATATTGATCTTGATACAGTAATTGACACGAATTTAATATTGGAAAGATCAGGAGAAAATTTTAGAAGATTTATCTTTTCCTTTAATGATCAATTAGGAAATGAACTTTGTTTGAGACCTGATTTAACAATTGCATCTTGTGTTAGATATTTAAACCAAAATAAGAAAAGTAGTGAAAAAATTTTTTATAGTGGTCAAGCATTTAGAAAAGGATTAAATAAAAAAGACTCTGTTATTAGAAATCAAATTGGTTTTGAAATATTGGGATCATTTACTGAAAAAAAAGATGATAAAAAAATAATAGAAACTTCACTAAAAACAATATCAAAAATTAAATATAAAAGTGGAAATTTAGTAATAGGCAACATAGAAATTTTTAGACTTTTGTTGGATAAATTGGATTGTCCCGCAAGATGGAAATTAAGATTAAAACGTCATTTTTGGAGAGAAAAATATTTTAATGATTTACTAAAAAGATTGGAGACCAACTCTGATATTGATCCAACAATTGTTGAGGTAGATAAAAGGAAATATACTAGAATGATTAATGGAAACCTAAAAAAAGATGTTGCAGGAAGATCAATAGAGGAAATTTTATTAAGATTTGACTCAAAAATTAAAGATCCAAGAAGAACAAAAAAAGGAAGTAATGTAGTAAAAATTTTAAAAGAATACTTAAAAATTGAGTGTCCTATTAATCAAGCATCTAAAAAGTTAAATTTATTTTTTAAAAAAAATAAAATTAATCTTAGGATTCAGGATGATTATTTCCCAATAACTAAAAATAAAATTAATAAATTAAACGTTAGATTTAATTCTTCTTTTGGAAGACATCTCGAATATTACACTGGCTTGGTTTTTAAGATTGATATTAAATCAAAGTCTGAGAAGTTGAATATTAGAGGTGGAAGATATGACTCTTTAATTAAAGATCTTGGTTTTAAAAAAAATATCCCAGCTGTTGGAGCAGCAATTAACTTAAAAAAAATATGATAATTTGGTTAGCCTCATATCCCAAAAGTGGAAATACTTGGTTGAGATCTTTATTGGCAAGTTATTATTTTTCACCTAATGGGAGTTTCAATTTTGGCATGTTAAACAATATTGATCAATTTCCTTCACCAAAATATTTTGAGTACGTTAAAAATAGTATTGTAGAGCCAGAGGATTTTTCTAAATATTGGATAGAGAAACAAATTGATATCAACAAAGATAAAAAAATAAGAATTTTTAAAACACATGCTGCTAATTGTAAAATCAATGAAAATCCTTTTACAGATAGCAAAAATACTCTTGGAGCAATTTATATATTAAGAGATCCAAGAAACTTAATAACTTCTTTATCAAATCATTACCAATTGAGCTTAGAAGATTCATTAAAATTTATGATCAGTGAAAAAAAAGCTTTAGTGGATAGAGAAAATGAAAAATTTAAAGCTTTTGTCCCTTTATTTTCTTGGAGTTTTCATGTCCGGTCTTGGGTAGAAAATAAATCTTTTAGGACAATAATTATCAGATATGAGGATTTAACTAACGAAACTTTTTCTACTTTTAAAAAAATAATTGAATTTATTAACAAAATTACAAATAACACAAAAAAATTTGACAGAGAGAAAGCTAAAAAAGTAATTTCAAATTGTAACTTTGAAAATTTACAAAGTCTTGAGAAGAGTAATGGATTTTTTGAGGCTTTAACTAAGAAAAATTCTAAAGAAAAAATTAGATTTTTTAATTTAGGAAAAAAAAATGATTATAGAAAATTACTAGATAAAGATTTAAAATGAATGATATATTTCAAGAGGAGTTGGTTAAATATAAATATGAGTAAAAATATAATTAAGATTGGCATACCAAGTAAAGGACGATTACGATTAGGTGTTTTAGATATTTTTAAGAAAAAAAAGTTAAAAATTCTTTCTGAAAGAGGTGAGAGAGATTTGTTTGGTTTTATTAAAGGAAAGAAAAATATAGTTATTAATTATCTGCATGCTAGAGAAATAATAGAACGTCTTGCAGATGGGTCATTAGATATTGGCTTTTCCGGATATGATTTATTAATGGAAAGCGAAATTAACATTCAAAAAAAGGTGATTGTAAAAAAAAAGTACAATTTTGGAGAAGCTACATTAGTAGTTGCAATCCCAGATGATTGGATAGATGTACAGACAATGCCTGACCTTGAAGAAATAGCTTTTGAATTTAAAGATAAAAAAAGAAATAGATTACGTATAGCTACAAAATACCCTAATCTAACTAGAGAATTCATGTTCTCAAGAGGAGTTACACAATTTAAATTGGTGAAGAGCCTTGGCGCAACAGAGATATATCCATTTACTGGATCATCAGAAATTATAACTGATATTACTTCAACGGGAGCAACTTTAAAAGCCAATAAATTAAGGATATTAAAAGATGGAATAATTCTTAAATCTCAAGCTTGTTTAATGACCTCAAAAAAAAATAAAGAAGTAAAACTTTTAAAAGTATTTTAAATAAACTTTAAATATTCTTAAGTAAGTGTAACATACGAATCATGGATATAATTTTAATAATTATTTTAGCTTCAATATTAATAGCGACTTTATTTATCCTTTATTTAAACATTAAATCAAATATAAAAAAAGAGGATGAAAACAAAGCTGATGAGATAGCTAATCTAAATGCCGAAATAATTAAATTAAAAGATAGTTTAAATACTACTATAAATACATCTTTAAGTTCGATGTCTTCATCTTTTAACAATCTTTCAACTGGTGTTACGAAAGATATGACAGCAGCTCTGACAAAAGTTGATGAGAAAGTTGCAGCTTTTAATTCCCAAGTTGAAAATTTAAACGAAAGTCAGAAAGGCATTAATAAAATTTTAGCTGGAGTGAAAAAGTATGGAACTTTAGCTGAGTTTAGCCTGGGCTCACTTATTAAGGATTTACTACCTTCTTCACAGTACCTTTCAAATGTAAAAATGAAGGAGGAAACTAGCGAAAATGTTGAATTTGCTATAAAACTTCAAGAGGGTGTATTGGTTCCGGTTGATAGCCATTTTCCTGTTGAGAGATTTAAAGCTATTCAAGATGCTCATCAAGAAGACGATAAAAAAGCTATTGCGGATGCAAGAACTAAACTTGCAAAAGCTTTTAAAGAAAAAGCCAAGAGTATAAATGAAAAATATATTGTCCCACCTAAAACCACTGATTTTGCAATTGTGTATGCGCCAACAGAGAGTTTGTTTTTAGAGTTAGCTAATTATCAAGATCCAAATACTAAAGAATTATTGAGCCAAGAGTTAATGAAAAAATATAAAGTAACTGTTATGGGACCAAATAATTTATCTGGGTATCTACAATCATTACACATGGGTTTTCAAACATTAAAAGTTCAAAAACACGCAACAGAAATATATGATCATTTAAAAACAATAAGTACTAGATTTACAAAACACTTTGATGGAATTGTTAATCTCAGAAAAAAGTTAGAAGAGGCAATGACAGTTGTTGATAAATTTGGAACAGATGCAAGATCTATTAAAAGAACATTAGAAAATATAAAAGATCCCGAGCAAATTGAAAAAGCTATTGAAACAGAAAATGTCGAGAAATTCGAGGATATTCCAAGACAAGCAAAAAATTAAATTAATTCTATTACAAAAAATTTAATGAAATGGAATAATAAATTTAATTATCCCAAGTCTTCAAGGTCAATTGAAGATGGATACAGAAAATATTTATTAGGAGAGAACAAACTACCAAGTGTTACTACTATTCTAAGTACTACAAAGTCTGAAGAAGAGAAGGCAGCTCTTGCAAATTGGAAAGAGAGAGTAGGTGTTAAGGAAGCAAATAGAATTAAAACAGAGGCGTCATCGAGGGGTACTTCTATGCACTCTTATATTGAGGACTATTTAAGAGGAAGAATTAATGAGAGTTTTTTTGAGAGTAATGAACAATATAAAAACATGGCTAAAGAAATAATTCAAAAAGGAATTACTGGAAGACTTAACGAAGTATATGGAATGGAAGAAACTTTATATTATCCAGATCAATATGCTGGAACAGCTGACATGATAGCAGTATACGAAGGTAAAGATGTCATTGTAGATTTTAAACAGTCTAATAAACCGAAAAAAGTAGATTACATTCAAGATTATTTTTTGCAATTAGGAGCATATACATTAGCACATGATACTGTCCATGGAACTAAGATGAAAGCGGGTATAATATTATTATGTACTAAAGATATTTTATTCCAAGAATTTAAAATTGAGGGAGCTGAATTAGAAATGTATCAAAATTTATTTTTAGGAAGGGTTAAAAAGTTTTACGAATTGAATAATATATCTTGACTTTAACTAACCAATCCATAAAAGAGCTATTAATACCTGAGCTAATCGTTTATATGCTAATGGTTAAGTCTTTAAAAAACTTTCCAAAAACCCATAAAATATTAGCTAATTTGAGGATAAAATTATGAATTTAGCAATTTGGGACATAGAATCATCGAGCGCAAGCACTGACTTCGGGAGCATCATTGAAATTGGCGGAGTTTTAGTTGATGAGAATTTTAAAGAGAAAGACAGATTTAATTTAAGATGCAGCTTACCTGAAGGAGAAATCTTTCAGGCCATGGCGCTTATTGTCAATAAGACATCAATAAAGCAATTAACTCAAACTAATCTTTCTCATTATCAAATGTTAGCAGAAGTTGAAAAAATATTTAAAAAGTGGAGTCCCGCAGTATTTCTTGGTTGGTCTAATATTGGATTTGATGATGAAATGATAAGAAAAGAGTTTTTTAAAGGCATTAGATATCCTTATTTAACAAATTCTGCTCCGAACAAAAGACATGATGGTATTAATATTGCTCGTGCAGCTTATGCAATAGATCCTGCAATTTTAGAAGTAGAAGTTAATGAAAAAAACAATGCAGTATTTAAATTAGAATCATTAGCTAGAATGCAAGGTATAGACTCGACCGATGCTCATAGTGCTTTAAGTGACAGTATAATGACAGCTAAAGTTTTAAACATTGTCAAAAAAAAACAACCAGAGACTTGGGAATCTTTTTTCAAAACTGCCAATAAATCTGACACTGAAACTATAATTAAGAAAGGGGAAATTATTACCTTAAATGAGTATTATTACGGCAAATCTAGACTTCATTTAGTTGCACCACTTCATCAAAAATATTGTATGCATCCAATATATGCTGGTTGGTATTATGCATTTGACTTGAGGATTGATATTGAGCCTTTATTAAATTTATCAATTAATGAGCTAAAAGTTGAAATGAAAAAGTCCCCTAAGTTCTTAAGAACTATTAGATCAAATAAGGCCCCAATTATTGTTGATGCAAAATATGGCATGAAAGCAGAACCTTATAGAGCCATGGATAAGTCATTAATTAAAAAAAGAGCAAATATTGTTAAAAATAATGAGAAATTTTCTCAAAATATACTTCATGCATTAAGAGAAGTAGCTGAAGAAAAAGAACAGTCTAAAACACAAGAAGATATATATGCTGAGGAAAGTATTTATACTAAATTTACATCAAACAAAGATACTGCCTTATTTCCTGCTTGGCATGCAGCATCATGGAAAGATAAACTTAAATTATTAGATAAATTTGATGATGATCGTTTAGTAGGTTTTGGAAAAAAAATCATATATCAAGAGGCACCTGAAGTTTTACCCGAGAGTATGCTTAAATCAATAAAACGAGAAATTGCAAAGCGGATTTTGAGTGAAAAGAAAGAAAAATGGTGGACAATTCCAACGCTCTACACAGAAATTGATACTCTTAGAGAAAAATATACTAATGAGAATGATAACGAAAAGCTATCGCTACTAGACGAGTTTAATGAATATGCAATGTCAATACAGAAAAAGTATGAAAATGTTTAATGTGGATAATTTTAACATTTCTCTTTTAACTATTGATAAAAAAATTTTTATTTATATATAAAGCTTATGGCAACATTAAAAGTTACAGATGAAAAATTTGAGGAACAAGTTTTAAAAAATGAGAAACCTGTTTTAGTAGACTTTTGGGCCGAATGGTGTGGACCTTGTAAAATGGTTGGACCAATTTTGGAGGAAATTTCAGAGGAGATGGCAAATGATATTGTCATTGCAAAACATGACATAGACTCAGAGCCTAACATGCCTACTAAGTATGGTGTTCGAGGAATTCCTACTATGCTTTTATTTAAAGGAGGCGAATTAAAAGCAACTAAAGTTGGAGCTACACCAAAGAGTGATATTGTTGCTTTTATAAAAGAAAATATTTAATTCAAATTAAGTAGCTCACCAGCAAGATACAAAGATCCAGTTATCATTATCAAATCATCTTTCTCTGAATTAAGAGAATTCAAAGCCTCTTCAATAGATTTTTTGTAACTAACATTAGGATATTTATTTAATTTTTTCTTAAGTTCTTTACCTTTGATAGCATTTGGCTGGTTTGGAATATCGATTGTTGTAATAGAGGATATATTATGAAAATGGCTTATATATTCTTCGTGATCTTTATTAGACATCATTCCAAGAATTAAATGCTTTTTACAATCAAGAGTGTTTAAATATTCATTAAGAGCTTTTGCACCTAAAGGATTATGTGATCCATCTAAATATAATCTATTATTCTTACAAATATTTTTAAACTTTCCAGATTTAATTTCTTGTAGTCTTGCAATACTTTTTATCTTAGTAATACCTTCTTTAATATTTTCATCTTTTACTCCAAGTTGTAAATTTCTTACTGTAGCAATAGCAGTTGCACAATTATCAATTTGAAAATTACCTAAAAGATTTGGTTTTGGTAATTTTAAACCACCATATTCGTCTTCATAATAAATAAAACCATTCTCATTTAATGAATAATTAAATTGATCTTTATAAACAATTTTTTTTGATTGATTATTATTAATTGTTTTTTTTATTAAATTTAAGGTTTCATCTGAGCTTTGTTTACCTACAACTATGTCTGATGTTAGTAATGATGAAGTTTTTTCATAAACAATTTTTTCAATATTCTTCTCATTTTTCGGCAACCAATCTAAATGATCTAAACCTATTGAAGTAACAATACTGGATAAATTCGTATCAATAATATTTGTTGCATCAAATCTGTGGAATAAACCACTTTCTAAAATATTTATTTTGTCTTTAAACTTACTAGCATGATAAAGATATGCTGCAGTTAGTATTTCAAAATAAGTTATTTGTTCTCCATTATTAACATTTTCAACTTTTATTAATAAATTAGACAATTCATCGTCAGATATTTCAACGTCGTTAAATATAAATCTCTCATTAATTCTTTGAATATGTGGGCTTGTATATATATTACAATTTATATTAGCATTCTTTAAAATTGACCTTACAGCTTGTATAGTTGAATACTTACCGTTTGTGCCAACGACTGATATAAATTTTAATTTTTTCTGTGGATTACCTAATTTACTACAAAGGTTCTTAACTCTATCTAGACTGAGATCAATTTCTTTAGGATGCAGCTTTTGCAAGCGGTTCAATATTGTCTGAAGTTTCATTTATTTGCTTTTCATTTACCGCGTTATCTTTTTTTAACAATATTGATAATAGTAAGCTTATCTCTGTTTTTAAATCTTTTCGTTCAACGATTCTGTCTACAAATCCATGCTTTTCTACAAATTCAGATGTTTGAAAGTCAGAACTAAGCTCTTCCTTAACAGTTGCTTGTATAACTCTTTTTCCTGCAAAGGCTATCAAACAACCTGGTTCAGCAAAATGAATATCTCCTAACATTGCAAATGATGCCGTAATACCACCAGCGGTTGGATCAGTAAAACAAACTAAATAAGGAAGATTGTTTTTTTTGAGTTCATTAATAGCAAGCGTAGTTCTTGTCATATTTGCGAGTGCAATAGGAGACTCAAACATTCTTTGTCCACCCCCACAAGGAAAGAAAACAAATGGTGTTTGATTATCAATAGCGTGTTGAACCCCATAAATAATTGCTTCACCCTCTGCAGCTCCAACAGAACCACCAATGAACTCAAAATTTATTGCTCCAGCTGTCACTTCGATACCATTTATTCTTCCTTTAGCAATCATCACAGCTGAATTTTGATTAGTTTTCTTTCGCGCAGATCTTAATCTATCTTTATAAGACTTGGTATCTACCCATCCAAGAGGATCTTCTGCAGGAATTGGTGTATCAAGTATTTCGTAAGCATCTCTTCCAAAAATAATATCAAATCTTTGTCGACAATTAATTCTATGATGTTTTCCGCACGAGTTGCAAACCCATAAATTTTCCTCAAGATCTTTTTTTAATATCGGGCCCTTGCAACAACTAGTCCAGTCTGAGTTTGCTACATCCTCTTTTGATGGTCTTTTTTTTAAAACTCTTTTAATTTTTTCACCAAAACTTAAAGCTTTTGTAATCCAGTTCATAGAATTTTACTTTTTAATTTTTTTACTAGCTTACTTACATTTGTGACAGGATTTTGTCTATGCTTTAAACTCTTACTAATTTCCTTACAAATAGCACTTCCAACAACCAATCCATCTGCAGATTTGAGTTTACCAATTGTTTTTCCTGTGATTCCAAAACCGATAACAATCTCTTTTTTTGGATCGATTTTTTTTATTTTGTTATAATTTTTTATTATATCTTTCGGTGATACTTTTAGTTTACCACCTGTTGTACTCAACATGGAAATAAAATAATTCATAGGATGAGAGTCTCTGATAATTTTTTTAAGTCTTTGTATAGTTGTTGTTGGTGATAAAAGCTGAATAAAATAAATAGATTTTTTTTTACATTTTCTAGCAAAATCTATATTTTCCGGCCAGGGCAAATCTACAACTATTAATCCATTTACTCCTGAGGAATTACATTTATTTAAAAATTTGCTTTCCCCATATTGAAAAATCATATTAAAATAACCCATGAGTATAATTGGTTTATCTTTATTTAATTTTTTAAATTCTTTTACGATTTTAAAAATATCATTCATTTTAATTCCATTTTTAATTGCTCTGTATGCACTTGTCTGGATTTGACTACCGTCTGCTACTGGTGTGTTGTGCGGAACACCTAATTCTAAAATATCAGCATCTTTTGAAATTGATTTTAATATATCTAATGATTGTTTTTTTGAGCTATCTCCTGCAACAGTATAAGTTATTAGAGCAGCTCTATTTTCTTGTTTTGCTTTTTTAAAAGCAAGACTAATTGGATTAAGCATATTTTTTTCCCAATCTTTTTTTTAAAATTTCTCTATCTTTATATGAATCACCACAACTATTAACTACTACTATAGTATCTTTGGATAATTTTTTTGCTTCTTTTATTGCAATTGAAAAGGCATGACTTGGTTCTAGAGAAGGTCTTAATTTTTCAAACTTAGTAACAGTTTTATAAGCAATTAAAGCATCTTCATCACTTGCCGCAGTATATCTTGCTCTTTTTGTATCTTTTAAAAAACAGTGTAGTGGAGAAATTCCAGGGTAATCAAGTCCAGCAGAAATTGATTCAGTTTCTTCTATCTGTCCATCCGAGTCTTGATTAACATATTGAGCTGCACCATGAAGAATTCCGATTTTTGAACCGTAAGTTAAAGGTGCTGCATGTTTTTTACTTTTTGCTGGTCCACCAGCTTCCACACCAATAAATTCACACTGTTTTTTATCATAATCCATAAATTCGTTCCAAAAACCAAAACTTGAACTTCCACCACCAACACAATTATAAAGTTTTAGTTTTCTTGGTACTGATCCGAACTCATCAATTAATTGTACTTTGAGTTCTCTTGAAATTTGACTAGTACTCCATCCACAAATACGAACAAAGACAGCAGGTCCTACTGTGCTTCCAACACACATTGCTGTAGTATCACAATTCGCAACCCAGAATCTCATACATTCAGAAACAGCATCAACAAGTGTTTGACTTCCTGAATATACAGGTATTACTTCAGCTCCATTTTTTTTCATAGCCTTTACATTGGGCTGTTGTCTTGCAATATCTTTTGCACCCATGAAAATTTTGCATTTTAAGCCAAATTTTTTAGCTGCCATACTCAACATTTTACCCGCATAACCAGCGCCAGTGTCGCCAATAATAAATTTTTTACCAGATCGTTTAGCAAGCAGACAATGTACAGTAGCATTGTATATTTTGTGTGCTCCGCCATTTGCATCTGATACAACTTTAGACCAAATTTGAGCCCCACCTACATGATTCGTTAGATTTTCTAATTTTATAAAACGAGTAGGGGTACCAATCCAATTTTTAAAATATTTATCTCTTTCAGCTATGAATCTTTTGTCATTTTTTAATTTATTAAATAGAACTTCTAGATCTTCTATCGGCTTTTTTAATGTCTCAGGAACGTAGTTCCCTCCAAACTTCCCCCCCCAAAAACCAAGTTTGTTTACCTGATCTATTAGTGGAATTTTTTTTTTAATTTTCATATATTTGCAAACAAATTTAACAATTTATCGATTTTATTTATATCCTTTTTTCCATTAGTATCTTCTAGTGATCCACTCAGATCTATAATGAAATTTTTATTATTAAATTTAGAAATATCGTCTATTTGTATATTACCTGCAATCATTTTATTTAATTCATTTGGCACAATATCTAACAAGTTATGATCAAAACTTTCAGATTTATGATATCCTTTTGAATCAAATAAAATTATATCTGATATATCTAGATAATTTTTATATTTAATTACGTCATCTTCTCTGGAAACTGTAAGTGCAGTTATTATTTTTATACCATATTTTATTTTAATTTCTTTTGTTCTTTTAGGATCTACATCATAGAGTTGATAGTAATCAAAATTTAAATTCTTTATTTTTTCTAAAATTTCGTAAGTTGGATTAACAAGGACAGAAATAAATTTTATATTTTTTTTATTGACGTTAAGGAGTTCTTTTAGTTTTTCATATTCAACAAATCTTTTACTTTTTCTATAATTTGTTATAAAGCCAATAAAATTCGGTGGATTAGGATGGTCCAAGATATAGTTTAATGTTTTAGGGTCAGAGATCCCACAAATTTTTAAACCTTTAATCATTTATCTAAATGATTAATTAATTTTTGAATATTATTTTTAATGTTACCTTTTGTAATATCTCTACCTATCACTAACCAATCAGCACCATTTTTATAAGCTTGTTTTGGAGTAAGTGTCCTTTTTTGATCATCTGAGCTTGTGTTTAATCTTATTCCTGGAGTTATGATTTCATTCTTGAATACTTTCTTCACTATTTGAACTTCTTGAGCACTACATACAATAGCATCCAGTTTTGCTTTATTTGCTAATTTTGCTTGATGAGTCACTAATCTTTTTACACTCTTGTTAAATCCAATTTCTTTTAATGCTTTATAGTCCAATGAGGTCAATATTGTAACGCCAATTAATTTTGCTTTTCCAGAAACTTTTTTTGCAGCTTTTAAGGCATTCAGACCAGCACTAATATGGATAGTAAGATAATTAAAATTTAAGTCACTTATAGCTCTTATCGCAGATGAGCATGTATTTGGAATATCTGAAAACTTGTAATCACCGAATGTTATTCTATTTTTGAGTGAATTAATAAATTTTCTTCCATTTTTAGAATTTAAAAACTCTAAACCAAATTTATAACCAAAAATTACATTTTTATTTTGTGTTTCCTTTAAAATTCTTTTGATTTTTTTTATATCTGTGGTGTCGCAAGCTACAAAAACTTTATTTTTCTTCATTTATTTTCTTTAACCATAATTTTGATGGTTTAAAAGATATATTATATTTATCTTTAATGAATATCTTTTCATTAGTTTTAGGATTCCTTGCATATCTAGCTTTTTGATGCCTAGTTTCCATTGTGAAAATATCTCGTAATTCGACTCTATTTTTTCTTTTTAAAGATTTTTTTACCTCAACTAAAAATATATTTACTAATTTTGTAAGATCTTTTTTAAAAAAATTTGGATAGTTTTTGTTTAACTTTTTTATTATTTCTGATTTAGCTGCAGACAATTATTTACTCATTATCCTTTTTTTTTTTATCGTCAAGTTTTTCTGAAAGTGATGAAAATGGTAAATTTTTCCCACTTAGCGGACTTGAAAATTTTGTAACAGCTTCTTTATTTTGTAATTCTTCAAGCAATTTTATACTTAAACTTGCTTTTCTTTTCTCTAAATTTAACTCTGATATTGCAGCATCAATTCTCTCACCCCCAACAAACCTTGAAGGTCTAGCATCTGACGAACTTACAGCAATATTTGATTTTTTTATTAAAAATTCTAGCTCACATTTTTCAGGTTTTACTATTAATCCCTTATTATCAGATGAAACTACTTGAACTGTGACGACATCATTTAATTTTTTGTCTTTAAACCAATCAAACGGATCTGCACTCAGCTGCTTCAAGCCAACTCTAACTTTTTGTTCTTCTTTCTTTATTTCTAACACCTTAACCTTTAATTTTTCACCTTTTTTATATTTTTTTAACTCCTCTTCAGGTTTATTTGTATAACTCAAATCATTGGCGTGTAAAAATCCATCGATCTCAAAGTTGTCTATCTTGATATACAAAGCATACTCATTTGCATTTGATATAATTCCATTTACTTCGCTACCTTCTGGATGTTTATCCAAAAATGATTGATATGGATTTTCAATTGCAAGTTTATGTGAAATCGCTATTCTTCTCTTATCTTTATCTATTTCAGTAATAACACATTCAATAGTATCACCTTCATTAAATAATTTTTTCGGTACTACGTTTCTCTTAGTCCAACTCATTTCACTATTATGCAACAAAGTACTCAGACCTGGTTCTAAACTACAAAAACATCCATAATCTGTAATCTTATCAATTTGAACTTTATATTTTTTTCCAATTTCATAGTTTGAAATATGCTCAAATGGATCGGGAGATAATTGTTTAATTGAACAACCGACCTGTAGTTTTTGTAAGTCTACCGAAATTACTTTTAGATCATGTTTCTCGCCGATATTGAAAATTTCATCAGGATGATTTACTCTGCTATAACTGATCTCTTGCAAATGACATAGTGTGTCTATGGTTCCGTCAGGTGTATTTACCTCAAAAAAACATCCAAATGATGAGTAACCTTTTACTACTGCATCTTTAATTATGTCTCCAACTTTAAACATACTTACTATTTTTGCTTTATCTTCTCTTTTACTAGAAGAAACAATTTGTCTTCTTGAAACACATGCATTTCCTCTCAATTTATCCAATTTTATAATTGCAAATTTCTGTTCCACTCCTATTAAGTGATCAATATTTTTTAAAGGTTTATCACTAATCTGTGAACCTGGGCAAAACATAAGAGATCCAGTTTCTATGTGCTCAACAATAACTCCACCTTTGCATTTTGATGTGATTTTTCCTAATATCGATTGGTTTTCCTCATATGCCTTTTCTAATTTAAACCAACCCTTAATTTTTTGAGCTTTAATTGCCGAGACTATGACCTCTCCATTCTTATCTTCAATTTTTTCTAACAAAACTGGAATTTCTTGACCTACATCTATTTTGTCTTTCAAGCCTATTAGTTTTAACTCATTTATATCAACAATCGGCTCACTTTTTAATCCAGGTATAAAGATAAAAACAAATTTTTCCGTAATTTTTGTAATCTTTCCCTCGATTATTTTTCCTTCCTCTATTTTATTTTTTGAAAGTTGTGAATTTAGCAATTCTTCAAATTTTTTGCTATCAGGTGAGTTTAAATCTTTATAAATTTCCATTAATTGCGAATTTTTTTATCCATAATTGCTTTTATTTTATAAAAGCTCGCTTTCTTACTTAATTTGGAAGTATTAATCAAGATTGAATCTTTAGTTCGTCTTAATGGACTATTTTTACGATTTTTATCTAAATAGTCCCTTTTTTCAAGGTTTTTAAGAACTTCTTTAAAGCTAATTTTATTTTTTAATTTTTTATACTCTAAATAACGTCTTTTGGCTCTAGTTTTTAAATCTGCAGTTATAAAAAATTTGAACATTGCATCTTTCATTATGACAGATGTTATATCTCGTCCATCAAGAACAGAACCTGCAAACTTTATGGGTGGATTGTAAGCAATATTTAGTTGGAACTTTTTTACTAAATTTCTAATTTTATTATCTTTAGCGATTATAGAGGCAGATAACGCAATTTTATCAGCTAGTAATTTTTTATTATTTAAATCTTTTATATTAATTTTATTTATTTTTTTTTTTACTAATTGGTAATTAAAATTAGTCCCATATATAAGTTTTAAATTTCCAACATATCTATAAATTTTTCCAGTATCCAAGTATATTAAATTATAAGCTTTTGATATCATTTTTGCTTGAGTTCCAGCTCCTGCGGCAGCAGGAGAGTCTATTGCAACTGTTATTATATTCTTTCTTTTTTTCAATTAATTTTTGCACCAAGTTGTTTTAAAATTTTAAAAAAATTCGGAAATGAGGTTTTGGCTGAGTCTGTATCATAAATTTTCCACTCTCCACCTAATGTTAAACTAGCAATACAAGACATCATCAATACTCTATGATCCTTCATAAAATTTTTAATTACATATTTTCCCTCTAATTTTAGATCTGGGTTACCATATATTTTAATATCATAATTATTTCTCTTAACTTTTATTCCAAGTTTGTTTAATATTTTAATAGCTATATCTAATCTTGGGCTTTCTTTTTTATTTAATTCAGACAAATTCTTAAAATGAGATATTCCTTTTGCTTTAGCAGCAGCAATGAAAATTATTAAAAATTCATCAATTGCCGAACTATTTAATTTTTCAGGGCATTTAATGCTTAGTAGTTTACTTTTACTCTTCACATGAATATCTGCTATTAATTCACCTTTGTAATTTTTTTTATTCTTAAAATTTATATTTGCCTTCATTTTATTTAAAATAGTTATTATCCCAGTCCTTGTTTTATTGATATTGACATTTTTGATAACTAAGTAAGACTTTTTTGACAATAAAGTTAATACAATAAAAAAAGCACAGGAACTAATATCACCTGGTATTATATAATCAAAACTTTTGAAATTTGATATTCCTTTTATTTCAATAAAATCAAATTTTTTATTTTTAGAAATTTTTATTGGTATATTTAAATGTTTAAAAAACATTTCTGTATGATCTCTTGATTTTTTTGCTTTAATTTTTGTTAAGCCATGAGTTTTTAAAGCAGCCAACATCACAGCACTTTTGCATTGTGCACTTCCTAGTTTTTCAAAATAATTTATAGGTCTTAAAAATTCAGACCCAATAATTTTAACAGGTAATTTTCTATTCGAAGAATTTATATTTGCGCCAAATAAACTTAAAGGCTCAGTAACCCTAGAAAAGTCTCTTTTGGACAAACTTTTATCACCTACAATTTTTACACTTTTGTTTACATTAATTAATAATCCCAAGATTAATCTTGCAAGAGTTCCAGAATTTCCCGCATCAATTACTAGGTTTTTTTTTAATTTATAACCATTTAGTCCATAACCTGTTATTTCATAATGTGAACTAAATTTTTTATATTTAATACCAAGACTTTTTATTGTTTTTAAAGCATTAAAAACATCTTCAGACTCTAATAGATTGTATAGCTTTGATTTTCCTATTGCTTGAGATGCTAACAGGACACTTCTAATTGAAATACTTTTATCTCCACTAACTCCAATTTTTTTTTTAAAAGGAGTTATTTTTTTTTTAATAACTATGTGATTTGTCATTAACTACTAATTTATGTTGAACTCATCACCAAAATACTGACTTTTAGCTAATTTATTAGAAATAACTTCATGAGGACTTCCTGATGCAATAATTTTACCATTGGATAAAATAATTGCTCTATCAACACAATTTAAAAGATCTCTGGCCTGATGATCACATACCACAACTGTTATCTCTTCGGTTGATTGCAGGTTAAGTATAACTTCTTGAAGCATTTTTATTGTTAGAATATCAAGTGCAGCAAAAGGTTCATCTAATAATAAAATTTTTGGATCATTCATAAGGGCCATAGCTATAACCAGTTTTTTTTTTTGACCTCCAGACAAATGTTTTGATTGAATATTTAAAAGTGGTTCGAATTCGAATTGGCCAATAAGTTTTTCTATTTTTTGTTTTCTTGCCTCTTTTTCGGCAATATGTATCTCTGAAACAAGTTTAAGATTATCAATTAATGACAAATCATGAATTATTCCTCCATATTGAGGAACCAATCCAAGTTTAAATTTTGTAAATCTTTCATTGATTGGAAGATTAGTGCAATCAATTCCATTTATAATTATTTCACCGTAATTAGGATCTTTTAAACCTGTAATTAAATTAAATATAGTTGATTTTCCAACTCCATTGGGCCCTAACATACCAAGAATTTCTTGTTTATTAATTTTAAAATTTAAATTGTTGATTATTTCTCTTTTATTGAAAAAAACAGATATATTTCTTAGTTCAATAATAGGTTCCTCACCTTTAAAACTCTTAATTCTAAATTTTTTTATAAGACCCATTATTCAACTCTAATATTTACTTTATTTTCAGAATTTATCACAATATCTTTTGTTTTTATATTTAAGGAAATACTATCTGCATTCATTATAGAATTTTCGTTTTTTACTGTTACATTGCCGTAACCAACAGCGATGTTGTCATTAAAACTAAAGTCGAGATTATCGCATAAAATTATTTTATCATCAAAATTTATTTTCACGTTGTTAAAAAAAGAGGAATTATAGTTTTCATAATTATATTTTGCATTATCGGAAATTATATAAATTTCATTTTTTTCAGAAGAGAAAATTGTTCCATTTACAGTATTTAATTCTAAAACATTACTATTCTTTAAATTTGTCTGACCATTTTTTGCAAAAATTTTAAAGGTATCTCCTCTTTTATTTGAAGCAATATATTCAATTTGTTTGGTCAAATTTTTATTTTGATTTATGTAATCATCAGAATTTAATATTACATTATTTTTATTTTTATCGTTTAATTTAACTTTAGTATTGGTGTCAATGTTATTAGTATTTGTTTTTGATGTATTATCCAAGTTTTGCATTTCTTTATCCCCAAGAATTACTTGATCATTTTGTAATTTTGAAACTTCATTATAAATTGTTTCTGATTTTTCATTTATGCTTATACGATTTAAATCTTCATTTGAATAAAAATATATAAAATATACTCCCCCTATTATTATTATTATTAAAGAAAATAAAATAAGTTGTAATACGGACTTTATTGACATTAATTAATATTAGATCTTAAAATATCATGCATATGAATAATTCCAATCGTCTTATTATTTCTCTTATTTTCGTGAACACAAAGAGAGGTTATTTTTTTTGAGTTCATTATGGATAATGCTTTTGCAGCTAATGTATCTTTATCGATACTTAATGGTTTCTTTTTCATTATTTTTTTTAAGTCTAAATTTTCAAATTTTTTATATTTTTGAGCAATTCTTTTTAAATCACCATCTGTAAGAATTCCTACGGTATTACTGTTTTTTTTTATTAATAGTACACCTAGCTTTTTGTCGTTTATTTCCCTTATAGCTCTTTCCATACTCGCATTTTCATTTACATTTGGAATTTTTTTCCCTGTTGACATCAAGTCGCCTACAGTTTTTAACTTTAAAGATAACGATCCACTTGGATGAATTTTTTTAAAATCAAACTTTGTAAAATTTTTATTATTCATACAAGCAATAGAAATGGCATCTCCCAATGCAAGTTGCGCTGTTGTAGATGACGTAGGTACTATATTTTCTAAACCCGCTTCCTTAATTTTGGGTACTAAAAATTTAACATTAGAGTATTTGTATAGTAAAGAGTCTTTTCTAGATGTTATTCCTATAAGTTTTATATTTTTATTTCTGGTTACATATTGTATTATATTGTTTAACTCATTACTCTGACCGCTGTTACTAATTAAAATTACTACATCATTAGACGATATTTGACCCATATCACCGTGACTGGCATTAGATGCATCTAGAAAAAAGGATGAAGTACCAGTTGATGATAGTGTTGCCGCCCATTTTCTGGCTATGATACCACTTTTTCCGACTCCAGATATTATAATTTTACCATTTTTACAATTCAAAATAGTTTTAACTATTTCAATGAAAGATTTATTTATGCTTCTTTTTAAATTTTTTAATGCATTAATTTCGAATTGAATTACGTTTTTTGCAATTTCTTTTGTTTTTAATTTTTGCATTTAATGAGACCAAATATCATTTGTAAATGAAGCCAAATCTAACTCAACTCTACTATTTATAAATTTGATTGCATTATTATATAAATCAATTCTTTTTTCTCTAATTAATATATTTTTTAAATTTTCATATATTTTATGTAGATAGATCACATCTCGAGCACAATACTGTAACTGTTTTTCTGTTAAATCACCGCCAAAATCTGATGACTGAAGATTTTTACTAATTTCATTTCCCGTGAATTCTTTAACCAAATCTTTTAACCCATGTTTGTCACTATAGCTTCTTGCAAGTTTACTCATAATTTTTGTACAATTTATATTTGTCACATTCACTCCAAGATATTTTTTTATGAATAGTAAATCAGCTCTGGCATAATGAAATATTTTGTTAATATTTTTATTCTCTAAAATTTTTTTTAAATTTGGTGCATTATAAAGTTCTCTATTTAATTGAACTATATGAGCATCATTGTTGCCTGTAGAGATTTGTACTAGGCAAAGGCTATCTCTTTCAACGTTAAGGCCCATAAATTCACAATCTACAGCAATATTGTCACTTATGGAGAATTGATCTGGCAAATCCTGCTTGTGTAATTTAATATCTAAATTCATTTGATAAATATATATATGAAACAGAAAGAAATTCTACTTTTCGGTGCTACAGGTCAAATAGGTAGAAATTTGATAAGAAAGTTATCAAAAAATAACTACAAAATTACGGCTGTAACCAGGAATATTCATAGAGCAGGATATATATTAAAAACGCAAGCAAATCCTGGATATCTTGAATTAGTAGAATTAAATAATTTTAATCTCGATAAAATAGATTCTTTAATTAAGAATTGTTCCATATGTATAAATCTAATTGGAATTTTGTACGAAAAAAAAAAAAATTATTTCAATATTATTCACAGAGACTTTCCAGATATGTTATCTAAAGTTGCAAATAAAAATAAAATAGAAAAGTTTTTACATGTATCTGCTTTGGGAATAGAAAATGCGTTAGAAAGCAAATATGCAAAAAGCAAATTAGATGGTGAAAAAAAAGTTTTAAGCAATTTTAAAAATTCCACAATATTAAAACCTTCTATTGTTTATTCAGTTGATGATAAATTTACAACAAATTTTATGACATTATTGAGTAGATTGCCTATAATGCCATTATATTATAATGGCAATACTAAGTTTAGCCCTATTCATGTATCAGACTTTGTAGATATTATTTTGAAAATGGTTGAAAAAGATAATAATAATTTAGTTTTAGAGTGTGTAGGTCCTGAGGAAATTTCTTTCAAAGAAATTATTAAACAATTATTAACTTCTATGGACAAAAAAAGACTTTTAATACCTTTGCCTAATTCAATAGCATCTCTATCTGCAAAAATATTACAACTGTTACCAAAACCACTTTTGACCGAAGACCAATTGAAACTATTAAAATATGATAATATTAAATCTGGTATTTATAAAACAAATTATGATTTAGGGTATCAAGCCAAAAGATATTTTAAAACAGAAATTGATAAATACAGTTTTAATTGGAGATCAGGTGGTCAATTTAACAAAGATAATAGCATGGTTGATACCAAATGACTTATTTAGTTATAGGAATTTGTATTGCGTTATTATTAGCAGTTATAATTATTTCAGCTAAACCAATAGGAATGGGAATAGAGGCGAGAAGAAACATAAATCAAAAAGGTTCTTCAGATTATATAGATGAAGATCAAACAGAAGCAGAAAAAATCAATAATTATAATATCTCTGATGAAATAATTAATTTAAATAAATTAAAAAAAGATGGAATTTTAACAGATGAAGAGTATGAAAAAGCTAAGAAAAAATTATTAGATTAAGCAGATTTAATTTTTTTTTGGATAAATTTTGGCATATCTTCATCTTTGTCTACAATATCTTCTTTTTTTCCTTTTGGTTGGAAAACAATCATTAAATGTAAAGGACAATAAGAAAATTTTTCAACATTTTTTCTACCACAAAAACTTGCGTTTTTTTCTTCTGGATTTCCCTCCATATACTTACAAGTATCCTCAGTTAATTGCTCCAAATTTAAATTTTTTGCAGGTTCAAAATCATTATTTAAAAGAAGTGACTTAAATTTTCCTCTTTTGCCTTTAAATTTGACGTTGTTTTCATCAGCCTTCAAATTATTTTTTGTGTTTTGAAATGATGATCTTGTTTTTAACTTTGAGGATAAATTTAATCTATGAGCTTTACCAATTACTGCGTTTCTTGAGACTCCTCCAATTATCTCGGCAATTTGACTAGCAGTTTTTCCTTTGCCCCAAAGTTCTCTTAGTTTTCCAACTTTTTCATCAGTCCAACTCATTGTATTTACTACATTTAGTGTTAAAAAAATTTATAATAACATCATCTTGCATATTTGACTGTTTAAACAAGTTTTTTTTATATTTTTTCAACAAATGAATAAAATTTATAACTTGAGGTTGCAAATTAATGTGTCAAATAAAGTAAAAAAAATTATAAGTAAATATGAGCGCACTTGCACCCAACTATAAAAGAAAAAAATTATCCTTTGTCAAAGGAAAAGGAAGTTTTTTATTATCTAAAAATGGTAAAAAATATCTAGATTTTGTTCAAGGAATTGCAGTGAATAGCTTAGGGCATGCTAATAAAAAACTTATATCTGCAATTAATAAACAATCTAAAAAACTTTGGCATGTGTCTAATGCGTTTCTTATACCAGAAGGTGAAAAATTAGCTCAGAGATTGGTTAAAAAAACTTTTGCTGATTCAATAATTTTTCAGAATAGTGGTGCAGAAGCTACCGAGGCGGCAATCAAAGTCGCTAGAAGATATTTTTATTCAATTGGTAAGGAAAATAAAATAAATATAATTTGTATAAAAAATTCATTTCATGGGAGAACGATTGCTGCAATACATGCAAGTGGATCAAAAAAAATGATCCAAGGTTTTGGACCTAAAGTTCCAGGTTTTAAACATTTTGAATTTGGAAATCATAAACAATTAAAAAAATTAATAAATAAAAATACAGCAGCCATTATGATCGAAACTGTAATGGGTGAAGGTGGAATAAAAGTAATACCTAGTTGGTGTATAAAAGCTATCAGAGAACTTTGTGATAAAAAAGGAATACTTTTAATTCTTGACGAAGTTCAATGTGGAATTGGAAGATCAGGCAAATTTTTCGCTTTTGAATATGCTGGTGTTAAGCCTGATATTGTTCCAATAGCAAAAGGAATTGGTGGAGGATTTCCAATAGGCGCAGTTTTAATGACAAAGAAAGTTGCAAGAGCAATGATACCAGGAACTCATGGATCTACTTTTGGAGGAAATCCATTAGCAATGGCAGTGGGAAATGCTGTTTTAGATCAAATAAACAAAACACTACTTAATAATGTAAATAAAATGTCAAAATATTTTTTATTTAATCTGAATATTTTAAAAAAAAAATATCCAAGTATTATTAAAGAAGTAAGAGGAATAGGTTTATTAATTGGTATACAATTACATCAGGATCAAACAAAATTTATAAAAAAATTAATGGATAATAAGTTACTTACAATAAGAGCTGCTGAAAATGTTATAAGAATACTTCCACCGTTAAATGTTAAAAAAAGTGAAATTGATTTAGCTTTGAAGATTATTAAGAAAGTTTGTAGACAATTAAATTAAAATGAAACATTTTATCAATCTAAAAGATTTACCAAGCAAAGATCTTAGAAAGATCTTAATAGATGCAAAAAAAAGAAAAAGTTTAAGAAAAAATCTTAATACTCTAGAGATAGATAAAGATTCTCCTTTAAAGGGCAAAATGTTAGTTCAAATGTTTGAAAAAGCTAGTTCTAGAACTAGAATAAGCTTTTATTTGGCAATTAAACAGCTTGGAGGAGGCACTCTAACACTAAGGTCTAATGAGTTACACTTAGGACAGGGTGGAGAAAGTATAGCTGATACAGCAAAAATTTTATCTACTTACGGTGATGGCTTTATGTTAAGAACCGACAGTGATAAAAAGGTTGAAAATTTTAAAAAATATTTAACTATTCCAATAATCAATGGCTTAAGTCCCTCATCTCACCCTACGCAAGTATTATCAGATGTCTTTACAGTTGAAGAAATAAAAAAAAAACCTATTTCAAAACTAAAAATTTGTTGGATTGGAGATTCAAATAATGTTTTAGATAGTTTAATAGCTGCCTCGGTAAAATTTTCATTTAAATTAAATATTGGTTGTCCAAAAAAATTTGAACCAAAAAAAAAAGTTAAAGATTGGGTTAAAAATAATAATAAAAAAATCTACATATACAATGATCCAAAAAAAGCTGCTAAGGGAGCAGATGTAATTTTTTCAGATAAAGTAATTTCTTTGAACGACAAAGTTGATAAGAAAAAAAAGATAGAAAATTTTAAAAAATTTAAAATAACTAAA
The DNA here is from genome assembly GCA_902618205.1 of uncultured Pelagibacteraceae bacterium. Taxonomy (GTDB): domain Bacteria; phylum Pseudomonadota; class Alphaproteobacteria; order Pelagibacterales; family Pelagibacteraceae; genus Pelagibacter. Next base: position 50,442 of record CACMZL010000006.1, read on the forward strand.
AAATTAATGAGTTACGCAAAAAATAATTGTATTTTTTTGCATTGTTTACCAAGAGGAAATGAAGTCGAAGACGATGTTTTTTTAGGAAATAATTCTCATGTTTGGCAACAAGCTATGAATAGAGTTCATGTGCAAAAGAGTATATTACTATATTGTTTCGGGATATTAAGGTAGTGGTAGTGGATTATCTGAATTTTGATTAAGATATAAAATCACCGAGGCCCTGTCTTTCTCTTTTCTTAATCCTGCAAATGCCATTTTGGTTCCTTTAATGTAACTTTGCGGTTTTTTTAGGTATCCGTTCATTTCTTCAAATGTCCAATTTTTATCGTAAGCTGCCATAGCTTTTGAATATTTATAATCTTGTTTTGATGCAACTTTTCTTCCTATTACACCATACAATGCAGGTCCAATTTTATTTTCCCCACCTTTATTTACTAAATGACAAGCTGAACATTTTTTGAAAACTTTCTCTCCATGAGAAACATCTCCTAATGCAAGTAATGCAGAAATATCAACTTTTTCCTCAATTTTTTTTGCTGATGAACTTGAAACTTGGGTGCTTTCCTGAATATCCACTTTGTACGCTGATTTCTCTGGTTTATCTACATGAAAGGCGATATCTGAAATTTTCCCAATTCCAATTACAAGTAGTGCAATAAGAAGCACAGCTGCAATAATTTTGTTTATCTCAAATGAATCCATTATTTATTTTTATTAAGGTCGTATAACATGTTAAACAAATTTATACGAAATTTAATTTATAAATTTGCGTCTCAAAGACGCATAAAAACGAATAAATGAGCAATACGATTATAATAATTCCTTCACGATTAGCAGCAACAAGACTTCCTCAAAAGCCATTAATAAAAATTAATAATAAAACACTAATCATGCATGTATACGAAAAAGCTGTAAAAAGCCAAATTGGAAAGGTTTATGTTGCAACATGCGATGAGGAAATTGCCTCAGAAGTAAGTAAAAATGGAGGTAAATTTATAATGACAGATATAAATCACACAACTGGGACGGATAGAGTATTTGAAGCCTCTCAAAAATTAAACTTAAAAGATATAGATTTTATTATGAATATCCAAGGTGATGAACCGATGATCAATCCTTTAGATATTAAAAATTTAAATAAGCTATCAAAGGAAAAAAGCTCAAATATTTCAACACTAGCATACAATATTGAGAAAAATGAAGATTATGACAATGAAAATATTGTAAAAGTTATTACAAAAAATAAAATATCTGATAACTCAACATCAGAAGCTTTGAATTTTCATCGAGTGATTAAAGAAGTCAGCTATGACAATATATACCAGCATTTTGGGATATACTTATTTAAGTATTCAGCTTTAAAAAAGTTTGTTAATTTAAAAAAAAGTAAAAATGAAATCAAAGAAAGACTGGAACAACTAAGAGCAATTGATAATAATATGAAAATCGAAGTGCTATTGGCAAATTATTTTTCCTCTGGAATTGATACTAAAAAAGATCTAGAAGAATACATAAATTTATTGAATAAATAACAATATGAAAATTGTTTACCAAGGAATTGCTGGAAGTTATAGTGAAAGTTGTGCAAAACATATGTTTCCAAATGTAGAGACTATTCCTTGCAAAACTTTCGATGAATGTTTTGAAAAAGCACATAAAGATAGCAATATTAGAGCAATCATACCAGAGTCCAATAAAACTACAGGAAACATTGGAGTAGAATATTTAATTTTTAAACATAGGTTAAATATTTATGAAGAATTTTTTTTCCCAATTAATCATAATTTAATTGGCATAAAAGGATCAAAATTAAAAGACATTAAAAATGTTTATTCCCATGCTCAAGCGTTAAGTCAAGCTTCAGAATTTATAAAAAAAAATAAATTTTTAGCCAATGTTAGAGCTGATACTGCAGGTTCTGCAAAATATATTTCAGAAGAAAAAGATAAAACAAAAGCTGCAATTGCATCAAAATTAAGTGCTAAAATTTATGATTTAGAAATTTTACAAGAAAATATTCAGGATGTTGATGATAACTACACAAGATTTCTGATAATGGGTAAAGATATAATTCAGCCAGAAATTGATAAAAATAATTTTATTACATCATTGTTATTTAAACTTAGAGAGAGGCCGGCAGCTTTGTATTCTGCTTTGTCCGGTTTTGCTATTAATGGAGTGAATATGACGAAGCTTCAAAGTTTCCCAGAAAAAAATTCATTTTCGTCATTCTTTTTCCTATGTGATATTGATGGACATTTGGATGATAAAAAAATAAAAAATTCACTAGAAGAGCTTGCTTTCCACTGTGAAGATATGCACGTCCTAGGTGTTTACAAAGCACATGAATTTAGGGAAAAAAAATAATTAACTTTATTGTAGATTAGAAAAAATTATTGTTATAATACATTTGGAGGCCTTCCAGGTGGGATTACCATGAACTCCCCCAGACTTGAAAAAGAGCAAGGGTAATGAGTTTTTTCCAGGTTGGTTGGTCTCCTATTATGACAATAAAATCTCAAGTTCTCGCATTGAAATATCGACCCCAAATATTTAAAGATTTAATAGGGCATGAAGAAATTGCAACGACAATTTATAATTCTATTATAAATAATAGTTCAGCTAATGCTTTTTTGTTTACTGGCATTAGGGGAATTGGAAAGACCACATTTGCAAGAATTGTAGCTAAAGCTTTAAACTGCGAGCACACACTTGAAGGGATGTGTGAAAAGAAATGCAGTCATTGCGACCCTATAGCAAATTCAAATCATATTGATGTTCTTGAAATTGATGCAGCAAGTAAAACAGGAGTAGATGATGTTAGAGAGCTTATAGAATTTTCTAGATATCCACCATCTGTAGCAAAATTTAAAATTTTTATTATCGATGAAGTGCACATGTTAAGCAAACAAGCATTTAATGCATTACTTAAAACTTTGGAAGAGCCCCCAGAGTATTTAAAATTTATTTTTGCAACCACTGAAGTAAAAAAAATTCCAATTACTGTTATATCCAGGTGTCAAAGGTATGATTTGTCAAGAGTTAAGTCTGAAGAACTGTTTGTTTTTTTAAAAAATATAACAATAAAAGAAAAAAAGAATGTTGAGGATAATGCAATCAAATTAATAGCCAAATTATCGGAGGGGTCTGTTAGGGATGCATTATCTTTACTAGATAGAGCAACAATTTCTAACAACGATAATTCCCTGACATTTGAAGACGCTCAAAAGATTTTTGGCTATGTCAATAAAAGTTCATATATAGAATTATTAGAAATAATTTTTTTAGGTGATGAGGAAAAAATAATAGATCATTATAGAAAATTGTATAATTCAGGTATTGAACCCAACCTATTTTTAAATGATTTCTTAGAGGTATTATATTTTGTTAAGAATATATCGTACATTGAAAATGTAGGAAATAATTTTTCATTAAATGATAGTGATTACAAAAAAATAACATCTTTATCAAAAGAAATAGACTCTAATGCCTTATTATTATTTTGGGAATTTACTTTAAAAACTTTAAAAGAAATAAATATAGTTGCTAATCCAAATTTATTAGTTGAGATGTTTCTTGTACAGTTAACCTATTTGAAAAAAAAAAAAGTAATACAAAATAATCAGCAAAATGAACTCTACAAAACACAAATAAAAAATATAGATGTGAAAAATACTATAAACAAAGATGCAATTAACCAAATTAAAAATATTAAACAAGAAGAGGATAAAATTGAAAAAAAAAATACTCAAGAGATCAAAAATTTAGAAGATTTAATTAATATGTGCTTAGAAAAAAAAGAAATGAAACTAAAATATGAATTAGAAAATAATGTAAACTTAGTATCTTTTTCAAATATGAATATCGAAATATCTTTTAATGATAAACTAAATAAGAATTTTGTAAAAGATTTATCTGAAAAATTGTATGATTGGACTAAAAACCGTTGGCTAATCTCTTTTTCAAAAGAAAAAGGACAGATGAGTGAAAAAGAGAAAAAAAATAGTCTTAAAAAAAAGAATTTTAAAGATTATGAAAGCTCAAACGAATATAAAAACTTGTTGAATATATTTCCTGATATTGAATTAATTAATATTGAAAAAAAAGATGACTGATTTTAATAAAATTCTTGAAAAAGCAAAAGAGATAGAAAAAAAAATGAAAGAAGGTCAGGAGAATCTCAAAAAAATTGAAGTTATTGGTGTTTCTGGAGGAGATGTGGTTAAAATTACGCTTAACGGAGATGGAGAGATGACTAAAATTTTATTAAGCGATAAAGTACTAAAAGAAGATAAAGAGATAATTCAGGATTTAATCACTGCCGCACATAATGATGCTAAAAATAAATTAAAATCAAAAACTTCCGAAGAAATATCTAAAGCGACTGGTGGATTAGGTGTGCCTGGATTTAAATGGCCTTTATAATTAAATGCAAAATCTTCCTGAAATAGATAATTTAATAAAACTAATATCTAAATTACCAGGTCTTGGACCAAAGTCTGCAAAAAGAATAATTTTAAAAATGATCAATAATCGCCAAGAAATATTAAGGCCTTTGGCAAATAATTTAAGTCAGGTAATAAAAAATATTGAACGTTGTAAAATATGTGGAACATTAAAACCTAATACAATTAATTGCGAATATAATAACTGTAGTTTAGTAGAAAAAAAATATGATAAAATTTGTGTAGTCGAGAACATTTCAGATCAATGGGCAATAGAAAGTTCATCTATTTTTCAAGGTTATTATCATATTTTAGGTGGCACGATTTCTGATACCGATAACACCAATAATAGAGAAAATTTGCTAATTAATTCTTTAATTGAAAGAATAAAAAATGATAATATTGATGAAGTGATTTTAGCAACAAGCGCTACCGTTGAAGGGCAAACCACTGCTTTTTACATTCAGGATAGTTTAAAAAATACAAATGTAAAAATTTCAAAATTAGCTCAAGGTTTGCCTGTTGGAGGAGAAATAGAAACTTCAGATGACGGAACGCTTATATCTGCCTTTAAAAATAGAAGAGATTTATAAATTTAAAATTAGCTTTTTTTAATTAACCTATTTAAATGCAATAGAGGTTCAGTATAGCCCGAAGGTTGTGACTTACCATGAAAAATCAATTCACATGCTGCCTTAAAAGATATTGACTTGTCGAAATTAGGTGACATATTTTGATATTCTGGATCACCTTGATTTTGTTTATCAACAATCTTTGCCATTTTTTTTAGAATTTCTAAAACTTGTCTATTTGAGCAAATACCATGATGCAACCAGTTTGCTATATGTTGTGATGATATTCTTAGTGTTGCTCTATCCTCCATTAATCCAACATTATTTATGTCTGGAACTTTAGAGCATCCTATCCCTTGATCTACCCATCTAACAACATATCCTAATATTGTTTGAGCTGAGTTACATAACTCATTATTTATTTCTTCTTTGCTCCAATTTGGTCTATCTGCAATTGGTATAGTTAATAAATTGTCAATGTAATTAATTTTATTTTCATTTAATTTTTTGTGCTTTTCAAAAATATTTAACTTATGGTAATGCATTGCATGTAAAGAAGCTGCTGTGGGAGATGGTACCCATGCACAATTCGCACCGGCTTCAAGATGTGATATTTTTTGATCTATCATGTCTTTCATTTTATCTGGCATAGCCCACATACCTTTACCTATTTGTGCAACACCTGAAAATCCACATTTTAAACCAACAACAACATTGTTATTTTCATAAGCAGCTATCCACTTTGATTTTTTCATGTCACCTTTTTTTATCATTGGACCTGCTTCCATTGATGTATGCATTTCATCTCCGGTTCTGTCTAAAAAACCTGTATTAATGAAAAAAACCCTGCTTTTTAATGTTCTGATACATTCTTTTAAGTTTACAGATGTTCTTCTCTCTTCATCCATAATACCGCATTTAATTGTATTCTTTTCAAGTTTTAATACTTCTTCAACTCTTGTGAATATTTTATCTGTAAAAGCAGTCTCTTCAGGTCCATGCATTTTCGGTTTTACAATGTATATAGATCCAGTTCTTGAGTTACCTTTTCTTTTTAAATCATGAATTGCTGCAGCAGTTGTAATAAATGCATCCATGATACCTTCTGGGACCTCAGAACCATCTTCTAAAATAATTGCTGAATTAGTCATTAGATGACCAACATTCCTAATTAAAAGTAAGCTTCTACCATGTAATTTTTCTTTTTTATTATCTTTTGAAATATAACTTCTATCTGGATTTAGTTTTCTTTCTAAAGTTTTTCCATCCTTTTCGAAGACAGATTTTAGAGTTCCTTTCATCAAACCCAACCAATTTCTGTAACATAATATTTTATCTTCTGAATCTACTGCTGCAACACTATCTTCGTTATCACATATTGTAGATATTGCAGATTCTATAATTATGTCACTTATTCCCGCAGCATCTTGAACAGCACTAAATGCTTTTGGGTTAATTATTATCTCAATTTTTAAATTATTATTTTCTAAAATTATTGTTGTTGGATTATTAGGCTCTCCTCTGTATCCAATAAATTTATTTTTATCTATTAGCTCAAACTCTTTATCATCTTTTAAAATTTTCAAGTCACTTCCCTTTATTTTAAATCCATTTATATCTTTCCAATGAATTTCATTGATAGAGAAGTGGTCATTTAGAAAATCACGTGCATATCTTATTACCTCTTGTCCTCTTAGAGGATCATACTTTTGACTTCCGGTTTCTTCTGACTCAATTAAATCTGTTCCATATAAACTATCGTAAAGACTCACCCACCTAGCATTAGCAGCATTTAATGTATATCTAGAGTTCATTATAGGAACTACAAGTTGAGGACCTGCAATGCTTGAAATTTCACGATCAAGCTTTTTGGTATCTATTTTGAAATCATTCCCTTCTTCTTTTAAATATCCAATTTCTTTTAAAAAATTCTTATACTCTTGATGATTAAATTCTCCATTTCTGTTTTTTTTTAACCATAAATCAATTTCAGATTGAAGAGTTTCACGAACTTCTAATAACTTTTTATTGATTGGCGCAAGTTCATTAATACTTTTATCAAATCCATCCCAGAAATCTTTTTCGTTAACATCTAATCCTGTAAGAAGTTCATTTTTTACAAAATCAACCAAATTCTTAGAAACAGATAAAGTATTTATTTTAATAAATGAATCACCCATAAATTTTAAATTTAGAAACCGTTGTATATGACAATCAATAAATTATGTCATTACTTTATTTAAAAAAATGTTATTTTTCATCCGAAAAGAATATAATTTTTGTAATTTCATCATTTTATCGCCAAAAAATTATATATAATAAAGTAATGAAAAATTATTTAAATTTTGAGACAGATATAAAAAACTTAGAAACAGAATTAGATAAATTAAAAGATCCTTATAATCAAGACGGCATTTCAGAAGTTGATACAACTAAAATAACAGATTTACAAAATGAAATAGATAAAAAACTTAACGATGTATATTCAAATCTAGATGCATGGCAGACAACATTGGTTGCAAGACACGAGGATAGACCTAAATCAAAATTTTTTATTGATAATTTATTTGATGAATTTATTTCACTTTCTGGGGATAGATTTTATGGAGAGGATAAGTCTGTAATATGTGGTTTTGGTAAATTTAATTCTAAGTCAGTTTTAGTAATAGGACAGGAAAAGGGCGAAAATTTAGATACAAGGATTGAGAGAAATTTTGGAATGATGAGACCAGAAGGTTACAGAAAAACAATAAGATTAATGAATTTAGCTAATAAATTCAAAATACCAATTATTAATTTTGTTGATACTCCAGGTGCATACCCTGGAGTTGGTGCTGAAGAAAGAGGACAAGCGGAAGCAATTGCAAAGTCTATTGAATGTTCTATGCAACTGACTGTTCCAACTTTATCTATAATTATAGGCGAAGGAGGCTCTGGTGGTGCTATTGCATTAGCTTCTTCAAGTAAAGTATTGATGTTAGAGAATGCAATATATTCAGTAATATCTCCAGAGGGATGTGCAACCATACTTTGGCGAGATCCAACAAAAACTTTAGAAGCAGCGAAAGCAATGAAACTTTCAGCGAAAGATCTTTTAAAACTAGAAATTATAGATGAGATAATACCCGAACCTTTGGGTGGTGCGCATCGAGATAAAGATCTTATTTTAGATAATGTACGAAATGCTATTGATAGAAACTTAAGTAAATTTCTTACGTTAAATGAGGAAGAAATATTAAATCAAAGAAAGAATAAGTTTTTAGATATTGGAAGGAATAAAGGCTTCACCACTAATGCAACGAATCAAGATAAACTTACTATTAAAAATAATCTCTTTCAAAATTTGATTTTAAAAATTAAAACTAATAAAAAATTATTTATTTCAACTACATCAATTCTTCTATTATTAATTTTATTAACAGTGATTTTTTAATTTATAAGGCACCGCAACAATTTTTAAATTTTTTTCCAGTAGCTTCACATCTTTCATTTCTAGATATTTTTCCTTCTTTATTTTTTACAAGTAGGCATTTTGGATCATTCTTAATATTATCACTTGTTTTAGTCTGACTATCATCTTTTTCTATTATTCTTAAATTTAGAAGCATTGTTACAAGATCAGTTTTTAATTTTCCAAGTAAATTTTCAAATAATAGAAAAGCTTCCTTTTTGTACTCCACTAGAGGATCTCTTTGTCCATAAGATCTTAAACCAATTACTTGTCTTAATTGCTCTAGGTATTGAATATGTGATTTCCAGTTTTGATCTATAATTTGTACCAATATTCTTTTTTCAATTTCTTTTCCTTGTTCAACGCCTAATAAATTATTTCTTTCATCTCTATTACTTATAAATTTATCTTTTATTTTTTTTTCCATTGTTTTTAGATCTGAATTTAAAATTTCATCTAATTCATCATTAGTTATTGATTTACCTAAAGTCTGCTTTAAAGCATTTGGAAATTCTTTAGAATTTGGAGATTTTTCGTATACTATTTTTTGCCTTTTTAAATTTTCTAAGACCTCTTCAAGAAAAATATCTGAATAATTCTCCTTTTCTTTGTCATTTATTACATTTTTTCGTTGTTCAAAAATTACATGTCTTTGGTCATTAAGAACATTATCAAATTTGATAAGCGTTTTCCTTATATCAAAGTTTCTTGCTTCAACTTTTTGTTGCGCTCTTTCAATTGCTTTATTTATCCAAGGATGGTCAATACTCTCACCGTCTTTAAGTCCAAGTTTTTCTAGCATTGAATTCATCGTTTCTGAACCAAACAATCTCATCAAATCATCTTCTAAACTTACAAAAAATATTGAACTACCTTCATCTCCCTGTCTTCCAGATCGTCCTCTTGCTTGATTATCTACTCTTCTGCTTTCCATTCTTTCTGTTCCAATTACAAATAAGCCTCCTCTTTTTTTTACATTCTCCTTTTCAGATTCATCTTGTCCGCCCAATTTAATATCAACACCCCTACCTGATATACTTGTTGTAATGATCACAGAATTTATTTTGCCAGCGTTAGCAATAATTTCTGCTTCTTTCTCATGATTTTTAGCATTTAAAACAATATGTTTTATATTTTCTTTTTTTAACAAATGTGAGTAATGCTCTGATTTATTTATGCTAGATGTAAAAACTAAAAGTGGTTGTCCAATATTATTACAATCTTTTATTTTTTGTATGATAGCGTTGTCTTTTTCTAAGTTTGTTCTAAAAATTTGATCATTTAGATCATTTCTTATCATATCTTTGTTTGTTGGTATTTGTAAGACTGGTAAGTTATAGATTTCAAAAAATTCTGCAGACTCTGTTTGTGCTGTTCCTGTGCAACCTGCCAACTTATCATACAACTTAAAAAAATTTTGATAGGTTATTGACGCAAGAGTTTGATTTTCAGCTTTAACTTCTATTTTTTCTTTAGCTTCTAAGCTTTGATGAAGTCCATCACCAAATCTTCTACCTGGCAATTGCCTACCTGTTTGTTCGTCAATTATAATTATTTCGTTATCTTTAACTATATAATCTCTTCCATTCTCAAATAAATAATTTGCTCTTAATGCTTGGTTTACATGATGAACCAAATGTAAATTTTCAGGATCATAAAAGTTATTATTTTTCAGAATACCAGCATCAGAAAATATTTTTTCAACATTATCTATTCCTTCATTTGTTAACAGTATATTTTTTTCTTTTTCATCTAGGTCAAAGTCTTTTTTCTTCAAATTTTTGATTAATTTATCAACAGCAATATATTGCATAGTTTTATCCTCTGCTGCTCCAGAAATAACCAAAGGAGTTCTTGCCTCATCAATTAAACAAGAGTCAATCTCGTCAACTATTGCAAAATTATGTTCTCTCAAGACCATTTCATTTTTTGAATATTTCATGTTGTCTCTTAAAAAATCAAAACCTAGCTCACTGTTAGTTGCATAAGTTATATCCCTGTTGTAATTTTCTTTTCGTTCTTCATCTGACTGGTCTGAGTTTATATACCCACAACTTAAACCTAAAAAATTGTATATTTTTCCCATATTTACACTATCTCTTTTTGCCAAGTAATCATTTACTGTAACTATATGAACGCCTCTTTTTTCCAAAGCGTTAAGGTATGCTGCAAGAACAATAGTGAGTGTTTTACCCTCACCTGTTTTCATCTCTGCAATCTTATTTTCATGTAATGCAATACCACCGATTAGTTGAACATCAAAATGCCTTTCATTATTAATTCTTTTTGATGCCTCTCTTACTAACGCAAATGCTTCAGGCAATATATTGTTTAATTTTTCTCCATCTTTTAATCTGGAAATAAATTCATTTGTTCTTAAAGGAAATTTTTTATCTTCAAATTTGCTAACGTCACTCTCTAGAAAGTTAATTTCTTTTACAATTTTCTTAATTCTATCTATTTCTTTTTGATTGCCACTTTTTATAAATTTATTAATAATATTTAAAGGATTAAGCATATTTTTGATGTTTTAATAGTTATAAATTATATAGTTATTTATTTAAAAAATTAAATAGCATGGATTTTGGTATAAACAACTTTTTTGATAAGAAATACAAGGACTCTAAAATAGGTCATTTTCAAGATCTTGAGCATATTGATGGAGTGTCTATCTCAACAATTAGCTGTGGCCTTTATGAAAAAAAAAGAGATGACTTAGTTTTATTTTATTTTAGAGAGGGTGCAAGTTATGCAAATGCATACACACAATCTAGCTTAGTCTCTGAAAATATAAAATGGAATAAAAAAATAAAAGAAAAAAAAATTTTTGGTATTTTAATCAATACAAGAAACGCAAATGCCTTGACGGGAAATGACGGCTATAATTCTCTTAAAAAAATATCCTTAAAATTGTCAAAATTATTAGTGTCAAAACAGTCGGCAGATGAGGAAAAACCAAGAGAAATTAAACCAAACCAAATATTATTCGCTTGTACAGGAACTATTGGGGAAAAATTTCCTGAAAATGTAATTTTAAATAATATTGAAAATTTAGTTGATAAAATAAAATACAATCAAAATAAACTAGTTTGGATTAAAGCAGCTCTTGGAATTATGACTACAGATACTAAACCAAAATTATCAATGGCAGAATGTAAAATAGGTGGTTCCAACGTAAAAATATATGGCGTTGCAAAAGGATCAGGAATGATATTTCCAAACATGGCAACAACTTTAGGATTTATTTTTACTGATGCCAACATTTCATCATCAATTTTGAAGCAGATACTTAATTTAAATATTAAGACTACATTTAATGCTATATCATGTGATGGTGACACTAGCACAAATGACATGGTCTCAATATTTTCAACAGGCAAAGCCAATAACAAAGAAATAAAAAGTTTTAAAGATCCAAAATTAAAAGAATTCATTAATAATGTTCACCAGGTCATGCTAAACTTGGCAAAAAGAGTTGCGAGTGATGGAGAGGGAGCAACAAAATTTGTTACGATAAAATGTCTTAATAGCAAAACAGAAAAAGATGCAAAAAATATCTGTTTCTCAATAGCAAACTCACCATTAGTTAAAACAGCAATTTTCGGAGAAGATCCTAATTGGGGAAGAATCGCAATGGCAATCGGAAAAAGTGGTGCAAAAGTTAAAAATGAAAAATTATCAATATTAATGGGATCCAATATTATCCTTAAGCATGGTAAGTTGGATAAAAACTATAATGAAAATATTCTAAGCGATTACATGAAAAATGAAAATATAGAGATAACAATAGATCTATCTATTGGAAACAAAAAATTTACAGCATATACAATGGATCTATCTAAAGAATATATTGAAATTAACTCAGATTATAGATCTTAGATATTGAAATCTTATAAATCATAATTAATTAAATTTAATGATAAAATATCTATTAAACTGTAAAAGTTGCAAGCTTGAGTTTGAGAGCTGGTTTGCTAGTTCGAAGGAATTCGATAAGTTAAAAAAACTAAAGCTTCTTAATTGTCAGCAGTGTAATTCCCAAAAAATTGAAAAGTCTTTGATGAAACCAAATTTAGCCAATTCTAACTTCAAACAAGATAAAGCCTATAAAAATAATAAAAATGTTAAAAAAAAATTAAGAGAGTATCAAAAATTTATAAAAGAAAACTTTGAATATGTTGGTGAAAATTTTGCTTATGAGGCAAGATCTATTCATTATAATAAAAATAAAAAAAATATTTTTGGGAAAGCATCAATTGAAGAAGTTAAGGAATTAAAAGAAGAAGGTATAGAGACATCAACTATTCCATGGATTGAAGATAAGGAAAATTAACCTTTTTTGTATTTTGTGATGTAATTTACTGATTTATCATTTGAAAGTTTCCACTTATCTAAAAGTGGATTAAATTTAACTCCGTCTATTCTTTTTAATACAAGTGAATTTTTTTTGCAGATATTTTCTAAATTTTCAGGTTTTACAAATTTATTCCAATCATGAGTCCCGATTGGAAGCCATCTTAAAATATATTCAGCTCCAATTATTGCAAATAAATAAGATTTTAACGTTTGGTTTAAAGTAGCAATAAACATTAAACCATTATTTTTTAAAAATTTTGTACTTTGATTTATAAATTTAGAAATATTTTCAACGTGTTCAACTATTTCCATGTTAAGAATCACATCAAATTTTTTTTCATAATTAAAATTCTCTGGAGACTTATCATGATAATCAATTTTCAAATTGCTTTTTTTTAAGTGATGTTTTGCAATATCAATATTTTTTTTTGAGGCATCGATACCCACAACCTCTGCTCCAAGTCTTGCTAAAGGCTCAGATAGCAAACCCCCTCCGCATCCAATATCAAGAATACTAATTCCTTTTAGTGGTTTATCATTTGATGAAATGTTAAAATCTTTAATAATATTATTTTTAATATACTCAATTCTAATTGGATTAAATTTGTGAAGTGGTTTAAATTTTCCATTAGGATTCCACCATTCTTCAGCAATTTTGTTAAATTTTTCGACTTCTTCCCTGTTTATAGTATTATTGCTCATTCTTTATTGACATTATAAATTAGATGTATTTTATCAATATTATTAAGCTTGTAAATAAAACTACCAATGAAAATTATTGTATTAAAATTTGGCGGTACTTCGGTTGGTTCAATTCAAAGAATTAAAAAAGTATCAAAAATAATTAAATCTTACTCAAAAAAATATAGGGTAATTGTTTTGTCATCTGCGATGAGTGGTACTACTAATAAGTTGATCAATATGTCAAAAAAAATCAGTGAAAATTTTCCTGATAATGAATATGATACTCTAGTTTCTGCTGGCGAGCAGATTTCATGTTCATTGTTAGCAGGTCATTTAGCGGCAATTGGTTTAAATTCTAGATCTTGGATGGCTTGGCAAATACCAATTATAACAGAGGGAAAACACAAATATTCAAGAATTAAATATATAAATAAAAGTAAAATCTTAAAATTTTTAAAATCTGGAGGAATTCCTATTATTGCTGGATTTCAAGGTGTGGATAAATATTTAAATATTACAACTATAGGCAGGGGCGGCTCTGATTCAAGCGCAATAATGGTTGCAAAGTTTTTTAAAGCTGATCGATGTATTATTTATACAGATGTTGAAGGGGTATATACAACCGATCCAAATAAACTAAATTCGGTAAAAAAAATTAAAAATATATCTTATGAAGAAATGTTGGAAATGGCTTCATTAGGATCAAAAGTAATGCAACCAGATTCAATACAAGATGCAAGATTAAATAGGATAAATATTGAAGTAAAATCTTCATTTGTAAACAAATCAGGCACATTAATAACTAAAAGAAAAAATATTATTAATAATAAAATTATCACAGGAATTTCTTCCACAGATAATGATGCAAAAGTAACTTTATTAGGAGTTAAGGATAGACCAGGCATAGCAGCTTCAATATTTAAACCACTTTCACAAAATTCGATAAATGTAGATATGGTAGTTCAAAATATATCTGCCGATGGCAAGCAAACGGATCTTACATTTACAATTAAGTCAAATGATTTAAATAAAACAAAAAAAATTATATACAAAAATGAAAATATTGTTTTTAAAAAATTAATATTTGATAAAAATGTATCAAAAGTATCAATAATAGGTGTAGGAATGATTACCACTCCAGGCGTGACATTTAGAATGTTTCAGGCACTTGCAAGAAAAAATATAAATATACAAGTTATTTCGACTTCAGAAATTAAAATATCAGTTTTAATAAAAAGCAAAAATGCTTCTAAAGCTGTAAAATGTTTGCATAAAGAATTTAAATTAGACAAATGACATCTGAAATTAGACCTTTTAGAAAAATTAATAGAAAGAAAACCAAAGAAATAAATGTTGGTAAAATTAAAGTTGGAGGTGATAATCCAATTACAGTTCAGACAATGACTAATACATTAACTAGCGATCATAAATCTACAATAGAACAAATAAATAAAGTAACAGAAGCTGGTGCAGATATCGTTAGAGTTTCATGTCCTGACAGTAGATCTACAGAATCTTTAAAAACCATAATTAAACACGTAGATGTTCCTATAGTCGCAGATATTCATTTCCATTATAAGAGAGCAATTGAAGCAGCAGAGAACGGCGCAGATTGTCTTCGTATAAACCCTGGAAATATCGGAGATGAAAAAAAAATCGCAGAAATTATCGCTGCAGCAAAAAATAATAATTGCTCAATTAGAATTGGTGTTAATGCGGGATCACTCGAGAAAGATATTCTTGAAAGATATAGAGAACCATGTCCTGAAGCATTGGTAGATAGTGCTTTAAGAAATATAAGAATAATTGAGGACATGGATTTTTTTAATTTTAAAATTAGCGTTAAGTCCTCAGATGTTTTTTTGTCTATAGCGGCTTATAAATTATTATCTGAGAAAACAGATTATCCCCTTCACCTTGGTATTACAGAGGCAGGAAGTTATTTACCTGGCAGTATAAAAACATCTATTGGATTTGGTAGTTTATTATTAGATGGTATTGGAGATACTGTAAGAGTATCGCTTTCGGACGATCCAATTGAAGAAATTAAAGTTGGTAATGAAATTTTGAAATCTTTAAATTTAAGAAATAGAGGTGTGAAGATAATTTCATGTCCGTCTTGTGCAAGACAAGCCTTTCAAGTTATTGAAACTGTAAAACAATTAGAAAAAAGATTATCCCATATTAAGAAGCCGATAACCCTTTCGATTATTGGTTGCGTAGTTAATGGACCTGGAGAAGCAAAACAAACAGAAATAGGTATAACTGGTGGTGGAAAGAATAATCATATGTTGTATTTAAATGGTGTAGAAACAGAAAAAGTAATGACAAAAGATATGATTAATAAAATTGTTACCTTGGTAGAGGAAAAAGCTTCAACTCTATAACAAGTAATTTATGCTCCCACAGGAAAAAGTAAAAAATTTAATTGATAGACATTTAGAACTTGAAAAAGAACTTTCGTCAGGCGAGGTAAATAAGAACAATTTTGCAGAAATTTCCAAAGAGTATTCTGATCTAAGTGAAATAATACCTCACGCAAAAGAATATTTAAATTATTCGAAAGAAAATAAGGATTTAAACAATATAATAAGTGATAAAAATTCGGATGATGACATGAAGGAATTCGCAAGCACTGAACTTGAAAGTTTAAAAAAAAATTTTCAATTAAATGAAAAAAAAATTAAATTGTTTTTACTTCCAAAAGATAATGCAGATAGTAAAAATGCAATTATAGAAATTAGAGCTGGAACTGGTGGTCTAGAAGCGAGTTTATTTGCATCTGATCTTTTCAAAATGTATGAAAAGGTAAGTCAAAAGAAAAAGTGGAGTCTAGAAATTATATCAATATCGAAAAGTGATGCTGGTGGTCTAAAAGAGGTAATTTCTTTAATAAAAGGGAAAAATATTTACTCATCTTTGAAGTATGAGAGTGGTGTGCACAGAGTTCAAAGAGTGCCAGACACGGAGACTCAAGGGAGAATTCATACCTCCGCAGCAACTGTAGCAGTTCTACCTGAGGCAGAAGAATTAGATATTAAATTGGAAGATAAAGATTTAAGGATAGATGTATTTAGAAGCAGTGGTCCAGGCGGTCAAAGTGTAAATACTACAGATTCTGCTGTTAGGATTACTCATTTGCCTACAGGTATAGTTGTGAGTCAACAAGACGAGAAATCACAAATAAGAAATAAAGAAAAAGGCCTTAAGATTTTAAGATCAAGGATTTATGACTTTGAAAGACAAAAGATTGATCAAGAAAGATCAAAAGATAGAAAGAGCAAAATAGGAAGTGGTGACAGATCCGAAAGAATAAGAACTTATAATTTTCCACAAGGGAGAGTTACAGATCATAGAATAAATCTTACTCTGCACAAATTAGAAGAATTTATGGAAGGTGAAATTTTTGACGAATTTGTTGAAAACTTGAGCTTACAAGCTCAAGAGGAAGAGTTGAATAAAATCGTTTAATGAATACTTTAAAAGCATTAAATTTGGGTTCTAAATTTTTAAAAAAAAATAACATTGAAACATTCAATCTCGACTCCGAACTTTTATTAGCCGATGTATTAAATTTTTCGAGAGAAAAATTATTAATAAATTTGAACTACAAAATAAAAAAAAAAAAATTTGATAAATTCAAAAAGAGCCTATTAAGGAGAAAAAATAATGAACCAATTGCCTATATTTTGAAAAAAAAAGAGTTTTGGAAACACACATTTTTTGTAAATAAAGATGTTTTAATACCAAGGCCAGAAACTGAGATTATAATTGAAGAATTACTTGAAGAAATAGGCTTGGAGACCTCGAAATATCTTTTAGATGTTGGCACAGGCTCTGGATGCATAATTATTTCAATTTTAAAAGAAAGGTCAAATTGCGCAGGCACAGCTATAGATATTAGTCAAAAAGCCCTAAATGTTGCAAAATATAATGCAAAAATACATCAAATACAGAATAAAATTAATTTCATTAATATCGATATTGACAAACATATTTATAATAAATATGATTTTGTATTATCTAATCCACCTTACATTAATAAATTTGAATTAAACAGATTAGATAGTAATGTTAAGTCATATGAGCCTCACTTAGCACTTGAAGCTGGTGTAGATGGTCTTAATTTAATAAGAAAATTGATTTTGAAAAGTAAAATATTGTTAAAAAAAAGGGGAAAGCTAATTTTTGAGATCGGCGAAAAACAAGTAAATAAATCTAAAGATTTATTATTAAGAAACGGATTTTATATAAACAAAATATGCAAGGATATCTACTTAAAGCCTAGGGTAATTATATCCACAAAACTCTAATGAACAATTATCGAAATAATAATAGAAAAAACAGGTTTAAGTCTAATGGAGATAGAAGCTACAGAAAAAGATCAATTAATGGCCTTAAAATACAAAATGATTTTAATTCAAAAACAGAATTTAGACATAGAAATCACGTAAGAAATAACCAAAATGCTGCAAAGCTTATTGAAAAATATAATAATCTAGCTAGAGAAGCGTTATCTTCAGGAGATAAAATACTTTCTGAAAATTATTTACAACATGCTGATCATTTTATTAGAGTACTAAGTTTCCAGGAAAACAATAAAACATCAGAAGCCTCAAATGTTATAGAGCAAAATTTTGAAAAAAATGTTGAAAATATCAGCTCAGGCAAAGATGAAACTGAAAAATATAATATTAGTGAGATTTCTAAATCAGATTAGTTAGTTTTTGTTATTAAATCAGATTTTAAAACATCAATTTTAATTTTAGAAACTTCGAATCTTTTTCTTTCTTCCCCTTTTAGAACTTTCCCAGATGGTAATTTAAGTTTCTGTGAATTTACCTTCTTTCCATTTTCAATAACTTCATAATGAAGATGCGGCCCTGTTGACATTCCAGTTGATCCCACATATCCTATGATCTGTCCTTGTCTGACTCTTACACCTTTTTTTATACCTCTTCCAAATTTTGACATATGTGCGTAAACTGTTTGGTATGTGGTATTATGTTTAATTTTTACACAGTTTCCACCACCACCACACCAACCTGCTTTAGTTACCTTTCCATCACCTGAAGCCATTATGGGAGTTCCAGTTGGCGCTGCAAAATCTGTTCCGGTATGCATTTTTGTATAACCAAGTATTGGATGTTTTCTTTTGCCATACGATGAAGATAGTCTAGCACCATTTATTGGTGTCTTCATTAAAGTTTTTTTAATACTTTTTCCGTTTTCATCAAAAAAATCTATTTTATTTTTTTTATATTCAAATCTATACAGTTGTAGATCCGTGTTCTGCAAATTGAGATTGGCAAATATTATCTCACCAGTATCAACAATTTCATTATTTTCATTTATAAATTCCTCATAAATTATTTGAAAACTATCTTCTTTCCAGATGTCTCTCTGAAAATCTACTTGAAAACCATAAAGTCTTGCAAACTCAATAATTACATTTGCATTTATACCTAAATTAATTGCACTATTATACAAACTATCTGTTATTACAGTTTCCTTGTATACTAGTTTTTTTGTGTAATTTTTCTTTATTTTTTTTGATTGTAATTTTTCGCTATTTTCTGTCCTAAAAAAAACAATTTCATTTTTTTTGTCAGTTTCAATTTTAAATTCTATAATCTTTTGATTTAATAAATTATCAAATTTAAAAAAAAATTTTTGATTAATATTTAATATTTTAAGTGATTTATTACTAAGAATAGAATTTAATATTATTTGCTTCTCTTTTTTGCTTATATCAAGACTATCAATTATACTCTGATATGTATCCCCTGATTTAGATGTATAATTTATTGTTGAATATCTAGGTTGTAGATTGTTAGTTATTTCTACTAAAGTTTTTTTTAAATAAATATTATCTAAAGTCTCTTTGAGCTTTATATTTTGATCTGCAGTATTTTGCCTGAATATAGCTGACGAAAGTATTGTAATAATTGTAATAATTATCAACCAGATAAAAATTGAGTATTCCTTTAATTTTTTGTAATCAAATACTTTCATTATGCTTTTCTTTAAAAAAACAGTTGATTTTTGTGGGTTTTTAACATGTTTTTTATTAATCTAATAACTTGATTTCTTAATATTATTTAATATAAGCGTTCCACTCAACATATAATTATGTTTATTTATTGGGGATACCCAATTAGTTATTTTATTAGTTAATATTTTAAGAAGAGAAGTGTGGACGGTTAAGGTTACCAAAATTTGTCGTACACACTTCAACATTATATAAATATTATTCTTAGTATTTATATAGAAGCTAGTGTGCGCCGTTTTTAAACTTGAGAGTTTGATCATGGCTCAGAACGTACGCTGGCGGCACGCCTTATACATGCAAGTCGAACGAAGTAGCAATACTTAGTGGCAGACGGGTGAGTAACATGTAGGTATCTTCCCTTTGGTGAGGAATAACACGAGGAAACTTGTGCTAATACCTCATAAGTCTTTACGGAGAAAGCTTTATGCGCCGAAGGATGAGCCTGCATTTGATTAGTTTGTTGGTGGGGTAATGGCCTACCAAGACTTTGATCAATAGCTGATCTGAGAGGATGATCAGCCACATTGGGACTGAGACACGGCCCAAACTCCTACGGGAGGCAGCAGTAGGGAATATTGCACAATGGAGGAAACTCTGATGCAGCGATGCCGCGTGAGTGAAGAAGGCCTTTGGGTTGTAAAGCTCTTTCGTCGGGGAAGAAAATGACTGTACCCGAATAAGAAGGTCCGGCTAACTTCGTGCCAGCAGCCGCGGTAATACGAAGGGACCTAGCGTAGTTCGGAATTACTGGGCTTAAAGAGTTCGTAGGTGGTTAAAAAAGTTGGTGGTGAAATCCCAGAGCTTAACTCTGGAACTGCCATCAAAACTTTTTAGCTAGAGTATGATAGAGGAAAGCAGAATTTCTAGTGTAGAGGTGAAATTCGTAGATATTAGAAAGAATACCAATTGCGAAGGCAGCTTTCTGGATCATTACTGACACTGAGGAACGAAAGCATGGGTAGCGAAGAGGATTAGATACCCTCGTAGTCCATGCCGTAAACGATGTGTGTTAGACGTTGGAAATTTATTTTCAGTGTCGCAGCGAAAGCATTAAACACACCGCCTGGGGAGTACGACCGCAAGGTTAAAACTCAAATGAATTGACGGGGACCCGCACAAGTAGTGGAGCATGTGGTTTAATTCGAAGATACGCGCAGAACCTTACCAACACTTGACATGTTCGTCGCGACTTTAAGAGATTAAAGTTTTCGGTTCGGCCGGACGAAACACAGGTGCTGCATGGCTGTCGTCAGCTCGTGTCGTGAGATGTTGGGTTAAGTCCCGCAA
Organism: uncultured Pelagibacteraceae bacterium; assembly: GCA_902618205.1. Taxonomy (GTDB): domain Bacteria; phylum Pseudomonadota; class Alphaproteobacteria; order Pelagibacterales; family Pelagibacteraceae; genus Pelagibacter. The sequence goes on from CACMZL010000006.1 coordinate 71,292, forward strand.
CGAGCGCAACCCTCACTTTTAGTTGCCATCATTAAGTTGGGCACTCTGAAAGAACTGCCAGTGATAAGCTGGAGGAAGGTGGGGATGACGTCAAGTCCTCATGGCCCTTACGTGTTGGGCTACACACGTGCTACAATGGCATTTACAATAGGAAGCAAGATGGCGACGTCAAGCAAATCCTAAAAAGATGCCTCAGTTCGGATTGTACTCTGCAACTCGAGTACATGAAGCTGGAATTACTAGTAATCGCGGATCAGCGCGCCGCGGTGAATACGTTCCCGGGTCTTGTACACACCGCCCGTCACACCATGGGAGTTGGTTCTACCTTAAGGCAAGGTTTTAAACCCTTGACCACGGTATAGTCAGCGACTGGGGTGAAGTCGTAACAAGGTAGCCGTAGGGGAACCTGCGGCTGGATTACCTCCTTTCTAAGGATGATTAAGAATTATTTCTTAATCTAAAAAATATAACAGGATAATGTTGACCGTCCTCATTTCTCTTCTTAAAATTTGTGTTTCACTCTTCTGCGATAAGGGCCGGTAGCTCAGTTGGTTAGAGCACACCCTTGATAAGGGTGGGGTCGAAAGTTCGAGTCTTTCTCGGCCCACCAATAAATTCTGGGGGATTAGCTCAGCTGGGAGAGCGCCTGATTTGCATTCAGGAGGTCAGCGGTTCGATCCCGCTATCCTCCACCATTGAACACTAGTTATTCTATTTCGTAAAAAATTTTTTTATTATCAATATCTATATCCGATTGTTCGTAATTGAGAACAATCAATTAATATTCGAAATGATGAATATTAAATAAAAATTTAATTCAACACAGAATTTTTTTCTGTGCATAAATTAAGCGTTTAAGGGCGTGTGGCGGATGCCTTGGCACTGAAAGCCGATGAAGGACGTGGTATACTGCGATAAGTTACGGGGAGCTGTATGCAAGCTTTGATCCGTAAATTTCCGAATGGGGAAACCCAACACTTTATGTGTTACTTTAAACTGAATACATAGGTTTAAAGAGATAACCCGGAGAACTGAAACATCTAAGTAACCGGAGGAAAAGAAATCAAACGAGATTCCGTTAGTAGTGGCGAGCGAAAACGGAATAGGCCAGTAGATTTGTTAAAAAAATTTGAATAGTTTGGAAAAACTAACCAGAGAGGGTGATAGTCCCGTATAAGTAATGTTTAACAAGTTTCTTGAGTAAAGCGG
>CACMZL010000006.1:75000-84085 GCA_902618205.1 uncultured Pelagibacteraceae bacterium
TTATAGAAATATTACTTTTAATAATTTAAATATCTCTTAAATTTCAATTATATTGATTCAACTCATTACTTCATGACTGAAAGAAATACCAATACACAAAGCAAATATTATTTTTACGTCAGTTACTTTTCTAGATGGAAGTCATTACTATAATTTTAGGTTTAAACCAAAAAAATTTATGATTTTATTCAATGTTTTTAATTATTTTTTATTTTTTACTATACGTTAAATTATTATAAGTTTAGGAAAAATATTTTATGAAAAAAGAAAAAAATAGTTTTGGAAATAATATTTCCTTCGCTCAAGGAGAAACATGGAGATTTAATAACGAGGTTGCTAAAAATTTTGATCAACATGTCGTTTCATCAATACCTCATTATAACGCTATTCAAAAATACATAGCAAATATTTCTGAATGGTTTTTGACTGAAAATAGCACTATATATGATATTGGTTGTTCAACTTCTAATACATCTTATGAAATAAGCAAAAAAAATGAAAAAATTAAAAAATTAAATTTTTTATGTATTGATTCAAGCAAACAGATGCTCGAAATTTCCAAAAAAAAGTTAAAATTACTTAAGCATAATTACAAATTTTTGAAGAAAGATATAAACAAAATCAAAACTTTTAATAAACATGATTTGTGTTTGTGTGTTTTATTACTTCCTTTTTTAAAAAACCAAAAAAAATTAGCCTTACTAAAAAAAATACAAAAATCACTAAATAGTGGTGGTGCCTTATTAATTGTAGACAAAATTCACTCTGATTTATCAATATCTGAAAATATATTTAATCAGATTTATCATGATTTTAAATTAAATTTTTTTTCAAAAACTCAAATTTGGAATAAAGCAAAATCCTTAAGATCTTCAATGAAATTGAATACTAATTCACAAAACCTAGAATTATTTAAGAAAAGTGGATTCAAAAGATATGAAGTCTTTTTTAGATGGTTCAATTTTTGCGGATATATTGTTTTTAAATAGTTAAATTTTTAATTTTAATTTTTAAATTTTTTATAAAGTTAGTAGATATTTCTTTTTCTAGAATGTTCTTTTTGTTTTCATCAAAAAAATAAATTTTATTTATTCTTATTATTTTATTTGATTTATTTTTTTTTATATTTAAATTTTTTTTAAGGTTCCTTTTTATAATTCTTTTTAATTTTTCAAAACTGCTCTCTTTTTTTTCAACTAAGGATGTAAAATTATCCGTAAAGTTGAATACTATTTCATCGATGTATCTTGATGTTTTAAATTTATAAAATTTTTTTTCATCTAAAAATTTATTTAATTTTATTTGTCCTTTTTCTATTAATCTTTTTTTGTCAAAAATTTTAAATGTCCATTTCGATGGTGCTCTTAAGGGTGTAAATATTGAAGGATATATCTTATAAAATTTTACTTTAATTTTTTTTTTAAATATAAATTTCACCTCCAAGCTTTTGTTTTTTTCGCTTTCAATAAAACTTGTTTCCTCTGGAATAAATAAATTATGATTCTTTGTACTATCGTGAGTGTTTTGGAAGTAAATATAATTTTTTGGTGACAATTTTTTAAATTTTATATTTCCTTTATTTTTCTTTTTTTGACTTAAATCATGTTGTTTTTTGTTGAAACGTAATAATTTTAGATATTTAGTTTGTTTGGGTTTGTATTTGCCTTTTTCAATAATTATTAATCCATGATGAAACTGAATACTTTTAATTGTATCAAAAATTTTTTTATCTTTTAAGTAATTATCAAAAATTATATCAGAATTTACAAAGTGGATCAGGTTTTTAAAAAAATTTAATACATTCTTTTTATTCTTTATATTTATACTTGCATAAGTATTGGAATAAGAATACTCAATATCTGCAATTGCATAAAATCCTCCTTCTTTCATATGGGGAAATAATTTCATAAAAGTAAATATCTGATGGTCAGGAATATGCGAACCATCATCAAAAACTATTTTTAAATTATTTGTTAATTTTTTTATTTTATTTAAAACTTGATTGCTTGATTGCGAACCTTTTATAGTCTTTATTCTTTTATTTTCATAATTGCTTTTATCATTGAGGTCTATCCCATAAATTTTTGCTTTTTCAAAGTATTCTTCCCAAGCATTTAAACCTACTTTTGGTAGACTTACATTATGACCTCCAATTCCTATCTCAAGAAGATCAAAATTTTGAAATTTCAATTTTTTACAATATGGCTCTAAATATTCAGTATACCCAAGATAAGAATTATCTGATCCATATTTTTTAAATAAATAATCTAATGATTTATCCGACATTTCAATAAATTGTTTTTCTTAAACGATATTTATTTTTTTTTATTTTTTTCCAAAGGTGCTTGGATCTAAACTTGTTAATTATATTAAAAAAATTATCTTTATCGATGCCGATATAATCTAGAAAATCGTTAAAATATCTTTTTGGAAATTCACTATCATATAATTTAACTAACCTTACACCCTCCTCTCTTGTTATTTTTTCAGCTCTTATTTCTTGGCATGCATCATATGTCGCTCTTCCTAATCCAAATTTTATGTAAGTTGTGTAATAATGAAAATCATCTATTTTATCATCTATACTAGAGTACTTGGAATAAGTGCCAGTCGTTCGTTCTTGATTAGGTAAAAAATTAAGATTTTTTGAAGCGTAATAAAAATTTTCTTGTGGATCCCAATTTTTATAAAAGTTCATGTGATGAACTTCAAACCTTTTGTTTTTAATTTCTTTTTTTTCTATTGGTAGATAAGGATTAAAATCTGAAAGTTTATAATTTGTTTTTTTTAGAATTTGATTAATACTTTTTCCTCCAAAATATAATTTATTGTAACTTTGGCTTGTGTAATATTTTTCGTTCATAACTGGTATTTTATTTTCATTTTGGTTTCCACCATATTCTCCTGCTGTTTCACCATACATAATCAATTTGACATTATATTTAATAGCAAACTTAGGGCCGATCATTCTTTGACCAATTATAAATGGTTGAAATGGATGAAGAAGATTTTTGAAAGCCTCTTTAGTAAGATATCTTTGTAATGAGCCATTTGGTGTGAAAAGAACATTGTCCAAACCACCGTGATTTATCCAATTGTAGAAATTAATTTTACCTATATCTGTGTATAGATGGGGTGACCAAGTAACAGTTAAAGGATTCATTCCATACTTATATTTAAGTATATGTGAAACATATCCACTATCCTTTCCACCGCTTCCTGGAATAATAACATCATAAGAACCATTATTTTTTCTGTGCTTATCCAAAAGTTTTTTAAGCATTTGCTCCCTTATATTCCAATCTATATTTTTTTTTATTTTTTTATAATTGCAAGCTGAGCAAACCCCATGTTCAAACTGAATAGTTGGTTTTTTTTGGTTAATTGTGTGTTTAAATTCTACAACAGAAGATGGTCTTTGGTTTGAAATAACACATAATTTACAAAATTCTATATTTTTTGGTAATTTATAAAATTTACTATTCATTTTATTTTATATGTTTTCAATAATTTCTTTTAGAAAATTTAATCCAATTTTACCACTCTTTTCTGGATGAAATTGTATACCAAAGATATTTTTTTTTCTAATGCCAGCAATTATTTTATTTCCTCTTTCTTTTGAATAACAAAAATTATCAAATTTATTTTTTGTTAAAACATGATATGAATGATTAAAATAGAATTTTTTGTTATTAAATTTTTTTAAATATTTAATCTTTTTATCAAATTTCACTTTTTTATAGCCTACAATTGGTAGTTTTATGTTATTTTTTTTTTTAATCTGTTTTACTTCTCCCTTTATTAAATTTATTCCTTTTGAAGTTTTGATTTCATATCCTTTTGTCATTAATAATTGCATACCTAGGCATATTCCAAGGATTTTTTTATCTTTGCTGATCTTTGTTATTAGTTTGAAGAGATTTTGTTTTTTAAATATTAATGAAGCTTTATGAAAAGAACCAACTCCCGGAATTAAGAGTAGATCAAAATTTTGATTTTTTCTATCAAAAAAAATAACCCTATAACCTAAATAATTTAATGCATTTTTTAAACTTAATATATTTCCCAATCCATAATTGAGAATACAAATTTTTTTTATCATTATATTTTTTGTTTTATTGTTTTAAAATTTGTTTTTTTATAGTGAATTATAGATCCTATTGCTAAAGCATCATTTGAATGAAATTTTTTAAATTTTTTTATATCATTTAGATCTTTACATCCACCTGAGTATATAATTGGAACACTAATATATTTTCTAACAGCATTTAATAATTCATAGTTACATCCTTTTTCAGTTCCATCATTATCTATCGACGAAAGTAAAATTTCACCACATCCATACTTTTGAACTAATTCCAACCAGTAAAGCAAATCAATATTAGAATTTTCTTTTCCATTATTAAAATAAACTAAAAATTTTTTATTAATTTTCTTAACTTCTATAGAACTGAGTATAGTTGATGCTCCATACTCTTTAACAGCTTCTAACATAAATTCTGGTCTTTTAACCACGCTTGAATTTATTGCAACTTTATCTGCTCCATTATCTAAAGCCTTTTTTATATCATTTAAATTCCTTAATCCACCACCTACCGTTATGGGTATAAAAATATCTTTTGAAGCGGCATTTACAATTTTGAAAATATTCGATCTATCGTACAAACTTGCAACACTATCTATTAAAATTATTTCATCTGCTCCATCATTGTAGTATTGTTTTGAAATCTCGTTAGGATTTCCAATTTTTCTTAAACCTTCGTAGTTTATTCCTTTAATTACATAATTATTTTTAATATCTAACCTAGCTATTAATCTCATTTTTTTTCGCGACTAAATGAATCGATGTTCCGTTTAGAATTTTATTATCTATCAAAAATTTATCGAGACTGTTTATAAAATGAATATTTTTAATATAATTTTTACCCCTTAAACCGCCTAAAATTTTATCTTGAATAGAGTCAGTATAATAAATTTTTTGAATTTTAAATAATTTCTTTATAAGTTTAATTAATTTTTTTGGATCATTTAATGAGTTATCATAAGGTGATTGAGATTTTGTATGATTAATTGAGTCAATATAATGATATTCATTATATATATTCCTTATGTCTTTTGAGAAATTTTTAGTATTATAATTTTTTTTATTATTTTTCCATGTAGGTAAATAACGTCTAATTAGATAAATTATTAGAGCATTCTCTATCTTAAAATTTTTTCTCATTGGTTCAACAACTATAATTTTCCCGTTTTTATTTAAAAGATTAAAACATTTCTTTAAGACTTTTTTGGTATTGATTAAATGATGAAGAGATTTAAAAAAAATTATCCTATCAAATTTTTTTGCTGTTTTATATTTTCCAAAACTTATATTTTTATATTCAATTTTTTTTCGATTTTTTTTATTTAAATATTTTTTTGCAAAACTTTCTGCATGTTTTATTGAGTCTGATGAAATATCTATTCCCGTAACTTCGTGGTTATTTCTTGCTAATTCGAGTGACATTGTTCCTAAACCACAGCCTATTTCCAAGCACTTAGAATTTTTTTTGCAATTATCTAAAACAAAATCAGTTTTAGATTTAATCGAAATTTTTTGAGATTCCGGAAATCTCCAAGGATTGTTATATAGAAAGTTATTTTTTAACTTGAGGTGTACAAAAGGTGCAAATTTTTTTTTAATCCTTTGATTGACTATTTGATCAAAAGATTTTGCCTCAAGTTGTAGCTTCTTCCGCATTTATATTCTTATTTAATTTTGGAAGATAGAGTAAATCAGCGCTTAATCCTGTAATTGTTTTTTTTATTTTCAAGTCTATTTTAGATTCAATAATATCTTTAGAGAATAAGTTGGCAATCCAATCATTTTTATTTTTATTGATTTTTATCTCATTTGCAGAAAAATATATTTTACTTTTTTTAAATTTTTCTAATTGTAGTCCTAAGTCATGAGGTAATCCTACCATATTTCCCCACCTTGGATTTGCAACATAAATTGTTTCATCGTCCCTAAATCTTACTCTTTCTGGCACATAAAAAGTCCCACCATTTTCTATGTAATCATATATTTTTTTGTCTAAAACTAGGTTTATATCATTCGTGATTCCATCTTTACCAACAAACAACGGATCTTTAGAAGCCAGTTTTCCATTTACGGCATTTGCAGTCATCTGACAGCCTGAGTTACATATATTCAGATAGTCACATCCTTTACATTCTTTGTAATGCAAAGATCCATCTCTCCATTTTTTCATTTTATCATTATAAATTTCATTGAGAGGAGTTTTAAAAATATTCCCATAAGTTTCTTCTTCATGAACACATGTATGTATATCTCCATTTGCGTTAATATTAATTACGTGGCCTCTCTGCGATGGACAACCTCTTCCAACAAAATCTCTATACTTTTGTAAATCCCCTAAAAAACAAAGTGGGTAACTAATTAAACTTCCTATTGAAATTCCATATTTTTCTTTAACTTTTAAAGCATCATCTAAACTTTTTTTGACTTCTTCTTTAGATAATACAAGTGTATTTTCTTTTTTTTCATTATTTTTTGAAATCTCTGAATAAACTGGAGGAACAGCTCTCGTAACAAAAAATTTACTACAACCTAATTCTGCCATTAATTTACCAGTTTCAAAGACTCTATGTTTGTTATCTTTTGTAACAACCATATTTGCACTAACTCTTACACCATTTCTAATACAGCATTTAATTCCATCAATAATTTTCTTTAAAGAATTTTTTGATTGCATTATTTCATCATTTTCTTTTTCATTAATAGACGGAATACTAGTTAGACAATGATCAAGTCCAAGTGATGCAAGTTTTTTTATTTTTTTATCATCAGCTAATATTAAGTTTGTGTTGCAACTAAAACTTATATTTGATTCATTTAATTGTTTAAGAGCTTCAGTTAAAACCTCAAAGTTTGAAAATGGTTCCCCACCGCTCAATATTACATGAAATATTTTATGATTTTTAAGATTTTTAATTACTTTTGTTAATTTTATTTTTGAAAAAAAATTTATACCCATACTTTCATCACGCCAAGGATTATAACAGTGCTTACACTTTACATTACAAATTTCTGTTATTTCTAAATTCACAACTGTAGGATTTTTTATCAATAATGCATTATAATTTATTTTATTATTTTCTGTCATTTGATAATTTGAATTGTGGGTTCATGTTTATCAGTTTCATCTACAAATTCAATTTTATGCTTATTGAAAATTTCAATTAATTTTTGACTTTTATCGTTATTTTCTAAAAAATCATCGGATCTTTCAAAAGTTTGAATTCTTGCCCAATTTAATCCGGATTTTTTTGCTAGATCATCTACTCTCCATTTGAGAGAAACTCTAGCCATTCTTAGTTGCTTGCCGTTTATTCTTTTACCCATAATAAAACAATGGTTGACTTTCTTTCCACCAGTGCTCTCCATAAGTATAATAATCTCCGTCATCAACTAGATAATTTTTATTTATCAATGTTTTAGAAAGATTTATTTTTTTAGAAATTTTTTGTTTTTTAATACCATATGGAAAATTTCCTAATTTTTTAAAGTCATTAAATTTTTTTATTGTCCCATATTCAAGAACTAAAGAATATCTGTCATTATTGTCTTTTTCGTAATACCCTTTATGCAACCCATTTGTATCAAAAATTACTATTTCATTAAATTTTGAATATAGTTTTTCAACTATAAACTCATTATTCACATAATTTTCGTCAAATCTACTTGTCTTAGCATTATGCTCTGGCCAAAAATTAATATGTGAACTTTTTGCGTAATGAGTAGGTCTATCAGAGAGCGTTTCAACTGAATTAAAATTAAAATAAACTTTTAATCGATGACCTATAGTATCATGATGAAATAACCCAGAGCCTTGAGTGCTATCAGTAGTTTTAGATAATTTCATTAATTCACTATTATGTAAGCAAGCCTCATCACCAAGGTAATTCTTGACTAGTTCATTGATCTCTTTAATTTCATACAATTCTGTTAAGCTTTCAAAGAAAATAGTTGGATTATAAATAAAATAAATATCTTGTTTTAAAATTTCTTGTGTATTTGTTTCACTGTCTACTTGTTTATTAAATAAATTCACTACTTTCTTTACATTATCTTTGTTATTAAAATTCCCAAAATTATTGTTTTGTATTATTTGATATCCATTAGAAAACAAATTACTATTTTTTACATTATTATTATTCAAAAAAATTTTTTTTTTAATTTTCAAGTCATTTTGCCAGATTACATAATTTACAAGCAAACTAAGGTTACCGGTTGGTGTAATTGGATTGTAAGTTTGTTCAAATGGATTAATTTGTATTTTTGAATAATCTGTATATTTCAAGTATAGTTTAAATCTTATATTTTGTGAAATTTTAGATACATTAGCTTTTAACCTATAAATTATTTTTAATATTTTATTTTTTATATTTAAAATTATTGACATTCACTAATTTATTTGTTTTTTAAAGACCAATTTGCAACCTTTAAAGTATTTATCTCCAATATATAAATATCTATCTATTAAAGTAAATTTATTTTGTTTTGTCATCTTTTTCTATTAAAAAGTTATTTAAAATTAAATAATTTATTTTGCTATCCGCAAATGTTTTAATCGCGTCCTCAGGTGTTTCTACAATGGGTCCTTTTATGTTAAATGAGGTATTGCCAACTATCCCAAAACCATTTTGCTTTTTTTTTGCTTCGATATATATAGTTATGGTACTAGCACCAAAGTTATCTACTGCTTCTTTTATAAAGGAGGGTCTCTCTACTCCTGCAGAATTTATTGCAATTTTGTCTGCACCTGAATTAAGGGCACTATCAATATCTTTTAAGCTTTTGATGCCACCTCCTAAAGTAATTGGTATAAAAATATTTTCTGTAGTTTTTTTTACAATTTCAAAAAGATTATTTCTTCCATAAAGACTAGCAACTGCATCTATTAATATAATTTCGTCAATTCCATTCAGATAATAATGTCTTGCTAGTTGAATTGGATCTCCAATTTTTCTCAGTCCCTCTAAATTTATACCTTTTATTACAAACTCATTTTTAATATCT
>CACMZL010000007.1 GCA_902618205.1 uncultured Pelagibacteraceae bacterium
AAAATGGTTAAAGAATATTATGAGAAAAATCCAGGAGCGATAGAGAGTTTAAGAGGTTCTATCTATGAAGAAAAGATAATTGGTGAACTTAAAAAAATTGCAAAAGTAAACAAAAAAGAAATTAGCAAAGAAGAAGCTGAAAAAATATTAAAAGAAGAAAACGAAAAAAATTTAAAAGAGCAAGAGAAATTAGCAAAATTATCTGAAGGTGCTGTTGATAAAGTTAAAGAGAAAAAAGAAGTTAAGTCAGAAGATAAAAAAGAAAAGAAAACAGCCAAACCATCTAAAGCTCCAAAAAAAGTAGCTAAAAAAACTAAATCAACAAAAAAAGTTAGCAAAAAGTAATCACAAGTTGTATAAGTAAATCGAATCACTTATGACAACAAAAATTCCAGAACATCTAAGTACTTTAATCCCAATGGTAGTTGAGCAATCAAGCCGTGGTGAAAGAGCTTATGATATTTATTCAAGATTATTAAAAGAGAGAATTGTTTTCGTCGTTGGACCAATTAATGATGCAGTTGCATCATTGGTTACTGCCCAATTATTATTTTTAGAGTCTGAAGATCCAAAAAAAGAAATTTCTTTATACATAAATAGTCCAGGTGGCTTGGTCACAGCAGGTTTAGGAATTTATGATACGATGCAATATATCAAACCTGAAGTTAGCACATTGTGCATTGGTCAAGCTGCAAGCATGGGTTCATTTTTGTTAGCTGCAGGATCTAAAGGAAAAAGATTATCTTTACCAAATTCAAGAATAATGGTTCATCAACCATCTGCAGGTTTTCAAGGTCAAGCAACTGATATAGAAATTCATGCTAATGAGGTGATGTCTTTGAAGAAAAGATTGAATGAAATTTATTCGAAACACACAGGTAAGTCAGTTGATCAAATTAAAGAAGCTTTGGAGAGAGACAATTTCATGACTCCAGATAACGCAAAAGATTTTGGTTTGATCGATAAAGTAGTAGAAAAAAGAGACTAAACAACAATATATAGTTTATTCACAACCTATACTTGATTAAGAAGTAATCTTTGTAATAAAGTATTCAAATTGATTCGTTATAAAAAACTATGAGCAACAATAATAAAAATATTCTTTACTGTTCTTTCTGTGGAAAGAGCCAACATGAAGTTAGAAAATTAATTGCTGGACCAACAGTTTTTATTTGTGATGAGTGCGTTGAGTTATGCATGGATATTATCAAAGAAGAGAGCAAAGATACTTTTGTAAAACATCAAGATGGATTACCATCACCAAAAGAGATTTGTGCAGTTCTAGATGATTATGTAATCGGTCAAGACCATGCAAAAAAAGTATTATCTGTTGCAGTTCACAATCATTACAAAAGATTAAATTATGAAAATAAAACTAGTAAAAATGTTGAACTTTCAAAATCAAATATCTTGTTAGTTGGACCAACAGGATGTGGAAAAACATTATTAGCACAAACTTTAGCAAGAATTTTAGATGTTCCTTTTACAATGGCAGATGCAACTACATTAACTGAAGCTGGTTATGTTGGTGAAGATGTAGAAAACATTATATTAAAATTATTACAAGCAGCGGATTATAATGTTGAAAAAGCACAAAGAGGAATTGTTTACATAGATGAGGTGGATAAAATTAGCAGAAAATCAGAAAACCCATCAATTACAAGAGATGTTTCAGGTGAAGGAGTTCAACAAGCATTATTAAAAATAATGGAAGGGACAGTTGCTAGTGTACCTCCTCAAGGTGGAAGAAAACATCCACAACAAGAATTTTTACAAGTAGATACAACTAACATTCTATTTATATGTGGTGGTGCGTTCGCTGGATTAGATAAAATAATTTCACAAAGAGATAAAGGTTCATCTATTGGTTTTGGCGCAGAGGTTAAAAGTTTAGAAGATAAAAAAGTAGGCGAGTGGATGAAAAATCTTGAGCCAGAAGACTTATTAAAATATGGACTGATACCAGAATTCATAGGAAGATTACCTATAACTGCAACCCTTGATGATCTTGATGAGAAATCTTTAGTTAAAATTTTACTTGAGCCAAAAAATTCTCTAGTTAAACAATACCAAGAACTATTTAAATTAGAGGGAGTCAAACTTACTTTTAAAGATCAATCTGTTAAAGACATTGCCAACAAGGCTATATCTAAAAAAACTGGAGCAAGAGGGCTTAGATCGATTCTAGAGAACATATTATTAAAAACAATGTTTGATCTACCAAGTCAAGATAACATTGAAGAAGTAATAATTGATTCTGGTGCGGCGAAAGGTGTATCAGCACCTGTTATTGTTCATTCGAAGAACAAAACTAAAACTGATAAGACTTCAGCAGCATAATTTCCCGTTAATAAACCATAATTTCCTATTGCATTATAAAATATAATATCCATATTTCCATGATGGATATAAAAGTAACATTACCGTTATTGCCATTAAGAGACATAGTTGTTTTCCCAAGTATGGTTATTCCTTTATTTGTTGGAAGAGATAAGTCCATCACTGCATTAAATGAAGTAATGAAAGGTGATAAAAAAATTGTTCTTGTCACACAAAAAAATTCTGAAGTTGATGACCCAAAGAAAAATGACGTTTTCACCTATGGATGTGAAAGTAACATATTACAGCTACTTAAGCTTCCAGATGGAACAGTTAAAGTATTAGTAGAAGGTACCAAAAGAGTAAAAATAGTAGATTTTAAAGATGATGAAAAATTTATTAAATGTTCATTTGAGTATCAAAAGGATATTATATCAAAAGAAGATGATCTACTTCCTTTAAGCTTAACAGCTATAAAAAGATTAGAAAAATTAACTAGTGTAAATAAGAAAATATCTTCAGAAACAATTAACAATATAAAGCAATTAAAAGATCCATCTAAAATAGCTGATAATATAATTTCTCATATCAATGCTAGCATTTCAGAGAAACAACAAATTTTTGAAACTTTAGATGTTAAGAAGAGATTAAGTAGCGTCATTAAAATAATGGAAAATGAGGCAAGTATCATAGGTGTAGAGAAGAGAATTAGAGGGAGAGTTAAAACTCAAATGGAGAAAACTCAAAGAGAGTATTATTTAAATGAACAGTTAAAAGCTATTCAAAAAGAATTAGGTGAAATTGAAGATGGCAAGGATGAGACTGCAAGCTTAAAAAAATCAATTTTAAAGGCAAAGATGCCAAAAGAAGTTGAGAAGAAATGCATGTCCGAATTAAAAAAATTAAAAAATATGAGTCCAATGTCTGCCGAGGCAACTGTTGTAAGAAACTACTTAGATTGGATGATAGATTTACCTTGGTTTAAAAAAGATAAAGTCGACATAGATTTAAACAAAGCTTTGAAAATTTTAGAAGAAGATCATTTTGGATTAGAAAAAGTTAAAGAGAGAATTATAGAATTTTTAGCTGTGCAAAAAAGAATGGATAAAATAAAAGGCCCTATACTATGTTTAGTGGGTCCACCAGGTGTTGGAAAAACTTCTTTAGGTAAATCAATAGCAAAAGCAACTAACAGACAATTTGTAAGAATGTCTTTGGGTGGTGTAAGAGATGAAGCAGAAGTAAGAGGTCACAGAAGAACTTATATTGGTTCTCTTCCTGGAAAAATTATTCAGATGATGAAAAAGGCAGGTACTAAAAATCCTTTATTTTTATTAGACGAGATAGATAAAGTTGGAAACGATTATAGAGGCGATCCATCATCCGCTTTATTAGAGGCTTTGGATCCTGAGCAGAATACAACATTTAATGATCATTACCTTGAAGTTGATTATGATTTATCAGATGTAATGTTTGTAACAACAGCAAACACACTCAATATTCTTCCACCTCTTTTAGATAGAATGGAAGTTATAAGAATTCCCGGATATACAGAGGATGAGAAGATTAATATTGCTAACAAATATTTACTTCCTAAACAAATCAAAGACAACGGTGTTAAAGAAGGTGAAATGAAGTTAGCAGATGAAACAATTAAAGAAATTATAAGAAGTTATACAAGAGAAAGTGGTGTTAGAAATTTAGAAAGAGAAATATCTAAAGTAACAAGAAAAGTTGTAAAAAAAGTAGTTAATAACGAGGAAAAAAGTGTTGAGGTTAATGAAAAAAATATACCTGATTTTCTTGGAATTAAGAAATTTAAATTTGGTGAACTAGAAGCAAAGGATAAAGTTGGAATAGTTATAGGTTTAGCTTGGACAGAGTTTGGCGGGGAAATATTAAAGGTTGAAACTGTTAATATGCCAGGTAAGGGCAGAATGCAAATAACTGGTAAGTTAGGTGATGTAATGCAAGAGTCCGTTAAAGCTGCCAAATCTTATGTTAGATCAAAATGTTTAGAATTCGGGGTAACACCACCACTTTTTGAGAAAAAAGATTTTCATATACATGTACCTGAAGGTGCTACACCAAAAGATGGTCCATCAGCAGGTATAGCAATGGTTACATCAATAGTATCTTCAATTACTAAAGTTCCAGTTAAGAAAGAAATTGCTATGACTGGAGAGGTAACAATCACAGGTCAAGTATTACCTATTGGAGGTTTAAAAGAAAAATTATTAGCTGCTCACAGAGCTGGTGTAAAAAAAGTTTTAATACCTAAAGAAAATGAGAAAGATTTAGTTGATGTTCCAAAAAAAGTAAAAGATGATATTGAAATTGTCCCAGTGGAAACAGCAGATGAAGTAATTAAAATTGCTCTTACTAAAGAGTTAAAGCCAACTGAATGGACAGAAGTAGATAAGTTAACAGAGACTAAAAAAGACGATAAATCTCAAGCTAGTATTCAGTAATAAACAATTTACATTATTAAAACGTTGATGTAATAGTACCATGTTTTGGGCGGTTAGCTCAGTTGGTAGAGCATCTCGTTTACACCGAGGGGGTCAAAGGTTCGAGTCCTTTACTGCCCACCAAAACACGGGGGTGTAGCTCAGTTGGTTAGAGCGATCGCCTGTCACGCGATAGGTCGAGGGTTCGAGTCCCTTCACTCCCGCCATCAAATAAATGAATAAAATAGAGCCTTAAAATGTGACCTATCTGCTCTTTTAGTTGATCTAAAAGGTGCTATATAGACTCATCATGCTTGCAGAATTTTTAAAAGATTATTTGCCAATAATTGTATTTTTGCTAGTTGCACTTGTATTAAGTGTAGCATTTGTAGCGGTCAATTATTTAGCATCTCCAAAAAACCCTGATCCAGAAAAATTATCAGCATATGAGTGCGGTTTCGAACCATTCAATGATTCCAGAATGGAATTTGATGTTAGATTTTATCTTGTAGCAATATTATTTATTATATTTGATTTAGAAATAGCATTTCTATTTCCATGGGCAATATCTCTAGGAAAAATCGGAATATTTGGGTTTATATCAATGATGATTTTTTTATTAATTCTTACTATTGGTTTCATTTATGAATGGAAAAAAGGAGCATTAGATTGGGAATAAAATGAATTTAGAAGAGAGAAAAAAAAATATTCCAGAAGAATTTAAGCAATTAGCACAAGATTTTAGTGATAATGGCTTTATAACAACATCACTAGATAATCTTGTTAACTGGGCTAGAACTGGATCACTACACTGGATGACTTTTGGACTTGCATGTTGTGCAGTTGAGATGATGCAAACTTCTATGCCAAGATACGATTTGGAGAGATTTGGTGCTGCCCCTAGAGCTTCACCTAGACAATCAGATGTAATGATTGTAGCTGGTACTCTTACGAATAAAATGGCGCCAGCACTTAGAAAAGTTTATGACCAAATGCCAGAACCAAGATATGTAATTTCTATGGGCAGTTGCGCTAATGGTGGAGGATATTATCATTACTCTTATTCTGTAGTAAGAGGATGTGATCGTATTGTACCAGTTGATGTTTATGTTCCTGGTTGCCCTCCTTCTGCTGAAGCACTTTTGTATGGGATAATGCAACTTCAAAAGAAGATCAGAAACAAAGGTTCTCTGGAAAGATAAGAAATGCAAAACATCCAGGATTTAGAAAAAATTTTGAATTCAGAACTAAATACCAAAATAAAAGGTTCATTAATCAAACATAATCAAATTTACTTAAAAATTGATGAAGCGGACTTAACAGAAGTTATTTTATTCTTAAAAACAAATTCAAAAACTAAATTTAGACAATTAATAGACATTACAGCTGTAGATTTTCCTGAAAATGAAATTAGATTTAAATTAGTTTATCTATTATTAAGTCATGAATTTAATCAAAGAATTATTATAGAGATAAATGTAAAGGAAAAAGAAATTGTTGGTTCAATAACATCTATATTTCCTGCAGCAAATTGGATGGAAAGGGAAGTATTTGACATGTATGGAATTGATTTTAAAGATCACCCGGACTTGAGAAGAATACTTACAGATTATGGTTTTGAAGGACATCCATTAAGGAAAGATTTTCCCTTAACAGGTCATAATGAAGTTAGATACAGTCATGAAACTAAAAAAGTTATTTATGAACCAGTAAAACTAGAGCAAAATTATAGAAACTTTGATTATGAAAGTCCTTGGGAAGGAACCAAGTATATAAAAGAACAAACTAAAGAATAATGGCAAAAGAAACTAAAACTTTGAATCTAAATTTTGGACCTCAACATCCAGCAGCTCATGGAGTTTTGCGATTAATATTACAGCTAGATGGTGAAATCGTTGAAAAAGCAGATCCACACATTGGTTTATTGCATAGGGGGACAGAAAAATTAATTGAAAATAAAACTTATACCCAAGCGGTTCCGTATTTTGATCGACTAGATTATGTTGCACCAATGAACCAGGAGCACGCTTTTGCTTTAGCAATTGAAAAAATTTTAAAAATAGAAGTTCCGATAAGAGCGCAATACATAAGAGTAATGTTTTGTGAGATTGGAAGAATACTTAGTCATATTTTAAATGTCACAACACAAGCAATGGATGTTGGCGCATTAACACCAACTTTATGGGGATTTGAAGAGAGAGAAATATTAATGGGTTTTTATGAAAAAGTTTCTGGTTCTAGATTACATGCTAATTATTTTAGAGCTGGGGGAGTACATCAAGATCTACCAAAAGGATTAGATAAAGAAATCGGAGAATTTTGTGAAAGATTTCCAAAAATAATAAATGATTTAGAATTACTTTTAACTGATAACCGAATATTTAAGCAAAGAAACGTTGATATAGGAGTGGTATCAAAACAAGATGCTCTCGATTATTCTTTTTCTGGTGTTATGTTAAGAGGATCTGGCGTTCCATGGGATTTAAGAAAATCCCAGCCTTACGATTGTTATGAACAATTCGAATTCAAAATTCCAGTAGGAAAAAATGGTGATTGTTATGACAGATACCTATGCAGAATTGAAGAAATGAAAGAAAGTGTAAATATAATAAATCAATGCTTAGCAAATTTACCTGTAGGACCAATTAAAACTGATGATGGAAAAATCAGTCCACCACCAAAAAAAGAAATAAAACAATCTATGGAAGCATTGATCCATCATTTTAAGTTATATACTGAAGGTTACAGAGTTGATAAAGATGAAATTTATACAGCTGTAGAGGCTCCTAAAGGAGAATTTGGTGTTTATTTAATTTCTGATGGTTCAAGCAAACCTTACAAATGCAAAATTAGAGCTCCAGGATTTTCTCATTTACAAGCGATGGATTACTTAATTAAAGGTCATATGTTAGCTGATGTTCCTGCAGTTTTAGGTTCAATGGATATTGTTTTTGGGGAGGTAGATAGATAATGGCTGTTAAAAAAATATCAAAAGTACAACCTGAAAAATTTGAGTTTAATAAAAAAAACAACGAAACTGCTGAAAGTATTATTAAAAATTATCCTTCTGGAAAACAACAAAGTGCGGTTATGGCTTTATTGTACTTAGCACAAAAACAAAATGATAATTGGATACCTTTAAGTGCAATGAAATACATAGCAAAGTATTTAGATATGCCATACATAAAAGTATATGAAGTGGCTACATTTTATAGCATGTATAATTTAACTCCAGTTGGTAAGTATTTCTTTCAAGTATGTACTACAACTCCATGTATGTTAAGGGGCGCATATAATTTAGTAGATGTTTGTAAACGAAAAATTTCTGAAGAAGAAAATCGTTTATCAGAAGATGGAAAAACTTCTTGGTTAGAAGTAGAATGTTTAGGTGCCTGTGTGAATGCGCCAATGCTTCAATTAAATGAGGATTATTATGAAGATTTAGATCCAACAAAACTTGAGCAAATAATTGATAAAATAAGTAATGATGAGGTCCCCAAACCAGGATCTTATAGAGGCAGATTAAGTTCTGAACCAGAAAATACTAGAAAAACATTAATAGGTAATAAAAATGCTTGAAGATAAAGATAGAATTTTTCAAAATTTATACAATGATTTTGGTGCTGATTTAACATCTGCAAAACAGAGGGGAGACTGGAAAGATACAAAAGAAATTTGTGGCAAAGGAAGAGAATGGATAATTAATGAAATTAAAGCATCAGAACTTAGAGGAAGAGGTGGTGCCGGGTTCCCTACAGGATTGAAATGGTCTTTTGCTCCAAAAGAAGTTGGATCAAGACCGCATTATTTAGTAATTAATGCTGATGAGTCTGAACCTGGCACATGTAAAGATAGAGATATTCTAAGATTTGAACCTCATAAATTAATAGAAGGTTGCTTAATTGCATCTTACGCAGTTAATGCACACAAGTGCTATATTTATATAAGAGGAGAATATTTTAATGAAGGACAAAAGCTTCAGACAGCTATTGATGAAGCTTACAAGGATGGTCTCTTAGGAAAAAATTCTGCAGGGACCGATTGGGAATTAGATATATATATTCATTATGGTGCTGGAGCTTATATCTGTGGCGAGGAAACTGCTTTACTTGAGAGTATTGAAGGAAAAAAAGGTCAACCAAGATTGAAACCTCCATTTCCAGCTTTAATAGGTCTTTATGGTTGCCCTACAATAATAAACAATGTTGAAACAATTTCAGTGGTACCAACTATACTTAGAAGAGGTGGAAAATGGTTTTCATCACTCGGTAGACCAAAAAACACTGGTTCCAAAATATATTGTATTTCTGGAAATGTAAATAATCCCTGCAACGTAGAAGAAGAAATGGGAATTCCATTAAAAGAATTAATTGAAAAGCATGCAGGTGGAGTGATAGGTGGATGGGAAAATCTAAAAGCAGTTATACCTGGTGGTTCATCAATGCCATTACTTCCAAAAGAAACATGTGAAACAATTAAAATGGACTTTGATGCATGTGTCGAGAATAAAACTGGTTTAGGAACAGCTGGTATAGTGGTTATAAATAAAGATCAAGACATTATTAAGTGTATGGCTAGAATTGCAAGATTTTATAAACACGAGAGCTGTGGTCAATGTACACCATGTAGAGAAGGTTCTGGTTGGATGTGGAGAATGTTAGAAAGAATGGCGAAAGGTGAAGCAACAAGAGATGAAGTAGATATGTTATTAGATGTTACAAAACAAATTGAAGGTCATACTATTTGTGCTTTTGGAGAAGGATCTTCATGGCCTGTTCAGGGATTAATCAGAAATTTTAAAGATGAAATAATTGAGAGAAATAAGTTTGATCCAATTGTGAAAAAGCAAAAAGATATACCATATTTAGTTGACCAACATTTATTAGAAAAAGAAAATGCTTAAACTTAAGGTAAATGACATTGATGTAGAGGTAGAAGAAGGCACAACTGTTCTACAAGCATGCGAACAAGCTGGTGCAGAGATACCAAGGTTCTGTTATCACGAAAAATTATCTATAGCTGGAAATTGTAGAATGTGTTTAGTTGAAATGGAAAAATCTCCTAAGCCAATAGCATCTTGCGCTATGCCTGCAGCAGAGGGGATGGTGCTTAAAACTAATACTGAAAAAGTGAAAAAAGCAAGAAAAGGTGTAATGGAATTTTTACTAGCAAACCATCCACTTGATTGTCCAGTATGTGATCAAGGTGGGGAATGTGATTTACAAGATCAATCTATGTATTACGGAATTGATAAATCAAGATTTAAAGAAAACAAAAGATATGTACCCGAAAAATATATGGGTCCACTAATTAAAACTCAAATGACAAGATGCATTCATTGTACAAGATGCATTAGATTTGCAACCGAAGTAGCTGGAGTTCCTGAACTTGGAGCAATTGGTAGAGGTGAGAATATGCAAATTACTACTTACTTAGAAAAGGCAATGGAGTCTGAACTCTCAGCTAATGTTATCGATTTATGTCCCGTCGGTGCACTTACATCAAAGCCTTATGTCTTCGAAGCTAGACCATGGGAACTTAAAAAAACCGAGACAATTGATGTGATGGATGCCGTTGGATCAAATATAAGAGTTGATACATACGGATGGGAAGTTAAGAGAGTTCTGCCAAGAATTAATGAAGAAATAAATGAGGAATGGATATCAGATAAAACCAGATATGCATGTGATGGATTAAAAAATCAAAGATTAGATACACCTTATGTAAAGATTAATAGTAAATTAAAGCCATCAAGTTGGGATGAAGCTTTTAAAGTTGTATCTGAGAGAATTTCAATAACAAAGTCTGAGAAAATTGCTGGATTTATAGGTGATATGACAAATATGGAAACTACTTATGCAGCAAAAGATTTTTTTGAAAAAACGATTAAATCTGAAAATTTGGAATCTAGATATGAAAAATTATATATTAATACAAATGTAAGAAGTAATTATCTATTTAACAGTTCTATTGAAGGAATAGAAAAAAGCGATTTAATAATTCTAATAGGTACAAATCCAAGATTTGAAGCAACAATATTAAACTCTCGAATTAGAAAAAATTATTTAAAAAATAAGACAGAAATTATATCTTTAGGTGATGTTGGTGATTTAACTTATCCTTACCAAGTTATATCGAATTATACAGACACTATAAAAGATATTATTGATAATAAACATGAAATTTCAGAAAAAATAAAAAAAAAAAAATATCCAAGTATTATTTTTGGACAATCAGTTCTTAAACTTAAGTCGGCACCTTATATTTTTGAAGAGTTCAAAAAATATCTATTAGAAAATAATAAAATTTCTGATGATTGGAATGCATTAAATATATTATCAAAAAATTCATCCACAGTAGGCTCATATGACTTAAATGTATTGTCAAAAAATTCTAGCTACGAAATATTTAATAAATTAGAAAACAATAACTTTGAAATTTTAATTTTATTTGGCCAAGACAATTTAAATTTTGAGAAAAAAAATGAATTTATAATATATATAGGTAGTCACGGTGATAAAGGTGCAAGTATTGCTGATGTAATTTTACCTGGTGCTACTTACACAGAACAAGATGGTTATTTTACAAACCTAGAAGGAAAATTACAAAAAGCTTACAAGGCATCATATCCACCAGGTGAAGCTAAAGAGGACTGGCAAATAATAAATGAATTGTCTTCATTCATTAAGAGAAAAAATTTATACAAAGATAAAAATCAACTTATCGATTCATTAATAAATTATTTAAATCTTAATAATAAAAATGAAACTGATTTTGAGGTGCCTGAATATAATTTTAAATCAGAAAAAATTATTACTGAAGAGATTGATTATTATCACTCTAACGTAATAGCAAGAGCGTCAAAAACAATGTCAGAGTGTAAAAATATTAGAATGAGTTTACCAAAAACTGGAACCGATAATTAATGGCTGAACTATTTATATTTTTTGATCAAATTTATAGAATTCTGTTTCTATTGATCCCAGTTTTAGTATCTGTTGCAATGATTGTCTGGTTAGATAGAAGAGTATGGGCATTTGTTCAAAAAAGAAGAGGCCCTAACGTTGTTGGTCCATTTGGATTATTTCAAACATTAGCTGACGCATTAAAATATATTTTTAAAGAAATAATAATTCCGGCAAGCTCAAATAAAGTTATATTTATATTAGCCCCAATAGTTACAATGACTTTGGCTTTAATTGCTTGGGCGGTAATTCCTTTTAGTGAAACATTTGTACTAGCAGATATCAATGTCGGTATTTTATATCTTTTTGCAGTTTCATCTTTAGGTGTTTATGGAATAATTATGGGTGGATGGGCATCTAATTCTAAGTATCCTTTTCTAGGAGCAATTAGATCAGCTGCTCAAATGGTTTCATATGAAGTTTCTATAGGTGTTATAATTATAAATGTATTACTTTGTGTAGGTTCATTAAACCTAAGTGACATCGTTTTAGCACAAAAAGATTTATGGTTTGTAATACCTTTATTCCCAATGTTTATAATATTTTTTATTTCAGCCTTAGCAGAAACTAACAGGCCACCTTTTGATTTGCCTGAAGCTGAAGCGGAATTAGTTGCAGGTTACCAGACAGAATACTCTGGTATGATGTATGCAATGTTTTGGTTAGGGGAGTATGCTAACATTTTACTTATGTGTGCAATGGGATCCATTTTATTTCTTGGTGGCTGGTTATCTCCGATAGATTTATTTCCTTTTAATGTTATTCCAGCACCTATATGGTTAATCTTAAAAATACTATTTTTATTTATCTTATTTGCTCTGATTAAAGCAATAGTACCTAGATACAGATATGATCAATTAATGAAACTTGGTTGGAAAATTTTTCTACCATTTTCACTAATTTATGTAGTATTAACTGCAAGTTTTTTAATGTATTTTGATTTATTACCGGGGAATTAATATGAGCTTAATAAGATTTTTCAAAACAGTTTTTATGATTGATTTTTTAACAGGATTAATCATGGCAATAAAAGAAATATTTAAACCAAAAAAAACAATTAATTATCCGTTTGAAAAAGGTTCAATTAGTCCAAGAGCTAGAGGAGAACATGCACTAAGAAGATATCCAAATGGTGAGGAGAGATGTATTGCTTGTAAACTATGTGAAGCTGTATGTCCTGCTCAGGCTATAACAATAGAGTCTAGCGAGAGAGAAGATGGAAGTAGAAAAACTACTCGTTATGATATTGATATGTTAAAATGTATTTATTGTGGTTTGTGCGAACAATCCTGTCCAGTAGACGCGATTGTGCAAGGTCCAAATTTCGAATTTGCTACAGAAACAAGAGAAGAACTTTATTATAACAAAGAAAAGTTGTTAGAGAATGGAGATAGATGGGAGAATATTTTAGCAGCAAATATTAATGCTGATAGCTCCCACAGATAATCAATGATTGCTCACGCAATAGTCTTTTATATATTTTCACTGATTGCAATTGTCTCTGCAATAATGGTAACTGTTTCAAAAAACACAGTTAATTCAGTTTTTTTTTTAATATTGGACTTTATTAGTATTTCTTGCCTATTCATCATGATTGGTGCCGAATTTTTAGGAATGATAATGCTTATTGTGTACGTTGGAGCAGTGGCAGTATTATTTTTATTTGTGGTAATGATGTTAAATGTTGCTCAACAAAAAAATGAATGGTTTAATTCTAGTGGAAGAAGTTCCCATATTCCAGTTGGTCTATTAGTAAGTATTATTATATTTTTTGAATTAATTATTGTTATAGGTGGATGGAAATATAAACCGGAGTTATTAGATTCAATTGCGATTGAAATAAATACTGACTTAACAAATACCCAATCTTTAGGAAGCGTTATATATACTGATTATATTCATTTGTTTCAATTATCTGGAATGGTTTTATTGGTAGCTATGATTGGAGCAATTGTATTGACCTTCAGACAAAGATCTGGAGTAAAAAGACAAAGTTATTTGAAACAAATATCAAGAGATAGAAAAGATGGTATTGAATTAGTTGATGTTGAAAATAATAAAGGAGTTAAAATAGATGCTTAGTATTGGTCTTGGACATTATTTAACTCTCGCTGCTATTATATTCACAATCGGTATTGTAGGTATTTTTCTAAATAGAAAAAATATTATCGTTATATTGATGAGTATTGAATTAATACTTTTAGCTGTAAATATAAATTTAGTATCTTTTTCTATTTTTATTAACGATCTGAGTGGTCAGGTTTTTACACTATTCATATTAACAGTGGCTGCAGCTGAGGCTGCAATAGGACTTGCAATAATTGTGGTTTATTACAGAAACTCAGGAACAATAAGAGTTGAAGAAATCGACAGATTGAAAGGTTAAATGGAATATTTAATATTATTTTTACCTTTAATAGGTTCAATCATATCAGGTTTCTTTGGTAAAACTATTGGTGATAAATTATCTCAATTAATCACATGTATTTTGGTTTCTATTTCGGCATTATTATCATTGTTCATATTTTTTAAAGTTGTTTCATCAGGATATGAGCATAATGCAATTATTGCAACTTGGATAAATTCAGGATCTTTAAATGTAAATTGGTCAATTAAAGTTGATGCTCTTTCTGCAGTAATGTTAGTTGTAGTTACTCTAGTTTCATCCTTAGTTCATATTTATTCTGTTGGTTACATGTCTCACGACCCACATAAACCAAGATTTATGTCCTATCTATCATTATTTACATTCGCCATGTTAACATTGGTGACATCAGATAATTTTTTGCAATTATTTTTCGGATGGGAAGGAGTTGGCCTTTGCTCGTACTTTTTAATTGGTTTTTGGTATAAAAAAGAAACTGCTAATGCTGCTGCTATTAAGGCTTTTATCGTAAATAGAGTTGGAGACTTTGGTTTTGCATTGGGAATTTTTTTAATATTTTATATTTTTGGCACAGTAAATTATGATGAAGTTTTTCCTAAGATACCTGAAATAATAGATCAAAAAATAAATTTTCTATCTTTTGAATTTAATACAATAGATTTAATTTGTTTATTGCTTTTTATTGGAGCAATGGGAAAATCTGCACAATTTTTGCTTCATACTTGGTTGCCAGATGCTATGGAAGGTCCAACACCAGTATCCGCATTAATTCATGCAGCCACAATGGTAACAGCAGGAGTTTTTTTAGTAGTTAGATGTTCTCCAATTTATGAGTATTCAGAATTAGCTTTGTCAGTAATCACAGTAGTTGGAATGACCACAGCTTTTTTTGCAGCTACAGTAGCTTTAGTGCAAACAGATATAAAAAAAATTATCGCTTATTCTACATGTAGTCAATTAGGATACATGTTTTTTGCAGCAGGTGTAGGTGCATATAATGTTGCAATGTTTCATTTATTTACACATGCTTTTTTTAAAGCTCTACTTTTCTTAGGATCTGGATCAGTAATTCATTCATTTAAAGATGAACAAGATGTTACAAAGATGGGGGGAGTATTTAAAAAATTACCCTACACTTATGCATTAATGGTTGTTGGTACTTTAGCTTTAACAGGATTTCCTTTCTTATCAGGTTTTTATTCTAAAGATGCAATAATTGAATTTGCTTATATAAGTGAAACAAAATTTGGGATTTATGCTGCTGGCATAGGTGTATTAACTGCTGTAATGACTTCTATATACTCATGGAGATTAATATTTAAAACTTTTCATGGAGATTACAAAAATAAAGATCTTAGTATTGATACAATGCACGAATCTCCATTAAGCATGATGTTACCTTTGATGTTATTAGCAGTCGGTGCTGTTTTTTCAGGATTTTTATTTAAAGAATTATTTATAGGTCATGATACAATGTACAACTTTTGGGGAGAGTCTATAAAATTTGTAGAACCATTAGGAAAAGAACATCCTCCAACTTGGTTTTTGTTTTTAACTCCTACGTTGGTAGTACTAACAATTCCATTGTCATATTATCTATTTGTTAAAAATACTAAAATTGTAAATGAAATAGTTTCCATTAACATGCCAGTTTACATTTTTCTCCAAAAAAAATGGTATTTTGACGAATTATATGATCAAATTTTTATTAAACCTTCAAAAAGTTTTGGAATATTTCTTTGGAAAAAAATTGATGGATTAATAATCGATAAATTTGGACCAGATGGAATTTCAAATTTAGTAAAATTTTTTTCATTTAAAGCAGTAAAATTTCAATCAGGATATATTTATCAGTATGCCTTTATAATGCTTCTAGGTTTTTCAATTCTATTAACTTTATTAATTGTAAAATAATATGAATTTTCCAATTCTATCATCATTAATTTTACTTCCGACAATAGGAGCTTTATTTATTTTTTTTGTTAGATCGTCTAATTCTCAATATCAAAGTAGCAAATATGTTGCCCTTTTTATAACTTTAGCCAATTTTTTCTTGTCTTTATATTTATGGATTATTTTTGATAAATCTATAGTTGATTTCCAGTTTGTTGAAGAAAGAGAATGGATTTCAGGATTTGTTAATTACAAAGTTGGAGTAGACGGGATATCAATTTTATTTATTTTACTTACAACATTCATTACTCCAATTTGTGTAATAACTGTAAATGCAACTATTAAAAACAGATTAAAAGATTTTTTAATAGCAATCTTGATACTTGAAACATTTATGATTGGTGTCTTTTGCTCGTTGGACTTAGTTGTATTTTATTTATTTTTTGAGGCTGGTCTTATTCCAATGTTTTTAATTATTGGTATATGGGGTGGAGAAAGAAGAGTTTATTCAGCATTTAAATTCTTTTTATATACTTTGCTAGGTTCAGTTTTAATGCTGGTTGCTATTATATCAATATATTGGATAACTGGTACAACTGATGTCATTAAGTTATATGAATTGGGTATCGACGCTAAGTACCAAAATTTATTATGGCTAGCATTTTTTAGTTCCTTTGCTGTTAAAACACCAATGTGGCCAGTGCATACATGGTTACCAGATGCTCATGTAGAGGCACCAACTGCTGGTTCAGTTTTACTAGCTGCAATACTTTTAAAAATGGCTGGATATGGATTTATAAGGTTTTCTCTAGGTTTGTTTCCAGATGCTTCATTATATTTTGTTCCTTTAGTTTACACACTTAGTTTGATAGCGATTATTTATACATCACTAGTAGCCTTAATGCAGGAAGATATGAAAAAACTAATAGCTTATTCGTCCGTAGCTCATATGGGATTTGTAACACTAGGCATTTTCACAATGACACAGCAAGGAATAGAAGGAAGTATTTTCCAAATGATAAGTCATGGTTTGGTATCTGCAGCACTATTTTTATGTGTTGGAGTTGTTTACGATAGACTTCATACAAGACTTATAAATAGATATGGAGGCTTAGTTTCTATAATGCCAAAGTACGCAATAGTTTTTATGGTTTTTACTTTAGGAGCTCTTGGATTACCTGGAACAAGTGGTTTTATTGGTGAATTTTTAGTTTTAATGGGTGCATTTAAAAAGAATATACTTGTAGCAACGATTGCAAGTCTAGGAGTGATCTTGGGGGCGGCATATATGCTTTGGTTATATAAGAGAATAATCTTTGGAAAATTAATTAATGAAGATGTAAAAAAAATGGTTGATTTAAAAAGATTTGAAATTGTTACATTATGGCTTTTAGTATTACCAATTATATTTTTCGGTTTTTATCCAGAACCTTTGATTAACTCTATAGAGGTATCAGTTGCAAACATGATAGATATGAATGATTTAGACAAGATTAATAAATTAGCATTAGGCGATTAATGGAAAATCTACAACTTATAATTCCAGAGTTATTTATATCAATAATGATTATGTTTTTATTAATATTTGGGGTATTTAAGAAAAATAGTTCTCAACTAGTTTATAATTTAACAACAGTAAGTTTAGTTGCCGCTTTAGCATTAATAATTAATTTAGACGCGCAGATTCAATCATCATTATTCAATAATAGTTACAATATAGATAGTTTAGCTAGATTTATGAAAATTCTTTTAATTTTATCTGGGATTTTTGTAATGCTGTCATCATCAAAATACATTCAGATTAGTAAAATTAGCAAAATTGAATATCCAATTCTTATTTTATGCTCAATCTTAGGCATGATGGTGATGATTAGTTCAAATGATCTTATTGTTTTTTACATGGGATTAGAATTGCAATCATTAGCATTATATGTGTTAGCATCATTTAATAGAGATAATTTACTATCAACAGAATCTGGATTAAAATATTTTGTCTTAAGTGCTCTTTCATCTGGACTTTTATTATATGGGTGTTCACTTATTTATGGTTTTTCAGAAACGACTAATTTTAATCAAATTATGGTTAATACAAAAGAAATAGAATACGGATTAACTTTTGGAATAGTTTTTATTTTAGTTGGATTAGCATTTAAAATTTCTGCTGTTCCTTTCCATATGTGGGCACCTGATGTTTATCAAGGTTCACCAACATCTGTAACAGTCTTTTTCGCATTACTTCCAAAAATTGCTGCATTTACGGTATTTATTAGATTTCTATACATTCCTTTTTATGAATTAGGTAATCAGTGGCAAATGATAATTATATTTTTGTCTATTGCATCAATGGTATTCGGAGCAGTAGCAGCAATTGGTCAAAAAAATTTAAAAAGACTAATAGCCTACAGCTCAATTAGTCATATGGGATACGCTCTTGCAGGTTTATCTACAGGTACAACGCAAGGTGTGCAGAGCTCTATTACATATATAACAATTTATCTTGTCATGAATTTAGCTTTTTTTAGTTGTTTGTTTATGCTTAAGCGAAACGATGAATATTATGAGAACATAGATGATTTATCGGGTCTTTCAAAAAATCATCCATTATTGTCATTATCATTGCTTGTTGTGCTATTCTCTTTAGCGGGAATACCACCACTAGCTGGTTTTTTTGCAAAATTCTATATTTTTGTGGCTGTAATAAATGAAAAAATGTATTTTTTAGCAATAGTTGGACTGCTAGCAACAGTAATCGCTGCTTTTTATTATCTAAGAATAATCAAAATTATATATTTCGATCCAGAAAGAGAAAAATTTGAGTCGAAACATAATTTAGGTTTAAAATTAACACTAGTAGCATCAACCTTTTTCATTCTTGCTTACTTTATATATCCAAGTGGAATAGTAGATATAATTTCACAAATAAACATTAATTAATGAAACTCAAATTATATTCTTATAAGGGTGTCAAAAGCACTAATGATACAGCAATAAGATTAATCAAACAAAACATAAAACAAGGTATAGTTACTAGCGATATCCAGACTAATGGAAAAGGACAAAGGGGAAAAAAATGGATTTCTAGAAGAGGAAATCTTTTTATTTCAATTTTTTTTCCTATTAGCAAAAGTTTAAATTTAAAAAAAATTACATTTTTAAATCTTAGTATAATAAAAAATATTTTGAAAAA
Organism: uncultured Pelagibacteraceae bacterium; assembly: GCA_902618205.1. GTDB lineage: Bacteria > Pseudomonadota > Alphaproteobacteria > Pelagibacterales > Pelagibacteraceae > Pelagibacter. The sequence continues at coordinate 19,201 of CACMZL010000007.1, forward strand.
TATTGTTCCATATAAAATCAAAATTAAACTACCAAATGATTTAAAAATAATGAATAAAAAGGTATGCGGAATTCTTCAAGAAATAAT
>CACMZL010000008.1 GCA_902618205.1 uncultured Pelagibacteraceae bacterium
AAGAAGATTGGGTTTTATCATCATGGAGAAATCATGGACATGCATTATGTCATGGTATTTCTGAAAAAAAATTGTTCAATCAAATTGTTTCTGGAAAGAGCATGTATGTATCATCGAAAGATAATAAATTTATAAGCTCATCAATTGCAGGTGGGACACTCCCTATTGCCTTAGGAATCGCTTTATCGATAAAAATGAGAAAACAGAAAAATAAAGTATGGATTTTCATAGGTGACATGACATTTAATATGGGAGTTTTTTATGAAGTATATCAATATTCTCGAAATTTTGAATTACCAATAGAATTTGTTATCGAGGACAATGGCAAAAGTGTTTATACTGACACAAAAAAAGTTTGGAACACAAAAAAATTTAAGATTCCTCCAGATGTGTTTTACTATAGATTCAAATTAGGTTACCCACATCACGGTACTGGAAAATGGGTAAGCTTTTGATGACTTACAAATCTGAAATTATCAAATCTATGAGATTTTTAGGTAAGAAGAAAAATACAATTTTTCTAGGCCAATCTGTGGCTGTTCCAGGAAATTTATTATATGGAACTTTGAAAGATATAAATAAAAATCAAAAAATTGAACTACCTGTTTTTGAAGATACACAAATGGGCATCGCAATTGGTTTGTCTTTAAATGGTTATATTCCAATTACTTGTTATCCTAGATTTGATTTTTTTATTCTTAGTTTAAATCAAACAGTAAATCACTTAGATAAGCTTAATTATATAAGTTCAGGGGAATTTAACCCGTTTGTGATTATAAGGGTATTAGTTGGATCAAAAAACCCAGTTGACGCGGGTATGCAACACACTCAAAATTACACTAAAGAATTAAAATCTATGCTTAAATTTACTCGAGTAATTGAACTCAATAATAAAAATAAAATTTTTAGCGAGTACAAAAAAACATACAAATTGAAAAAATCAACACTTTTCATAGAATATTCTGAAAAGTACTAATTATTAGTAATTTTCTAAAATTTTTCTTTTCAACTTGACTTTTGTCATTTTAAGAATGTTATTTTTTGCCTCAATTCCAAACTTATTTTCAATCTTTTTCAAAAAATTTTTATTTGTAAAGTATTTATGAAATGCATTATCTCTAAATGATAAAATTTGTTTAGATGTAAGCTTTTCTGTTGGAAGTGGAATAGTATCATATGAATGAAATGAGTAGCCTTGATAGTCTTCAGGTAATTTGTGGCCTTTTTCTATAGCAATTTTATATAATTCACTGCCAGGTAAAGCCATAGCAGCATACCCGTTCCAACCTAAAGTACAAAGATCTAAGCTTAAATCCAATGTTTTTTTCATACTTTCCATGTCATCTGCGGGTAAGCCAAAAATATAATTTGCTAAAACGTTTATATCAGCTTCATGTAATTTAGAAACTACAGTTTTAACATCTACATCTTCAAATTTACCTTTTGATACCTCTAATCTTACCTCTTTTTCTGCACTTTCGATTCCTAATGCTAACCATTTTATACCTGCCTCTCTTACAAGTTTTAAAATCTCAGGTCTCTTAATCGTATCAATTCTAGAATATGCCCAAATTCTTAATGAATTATCACTGTTTCTTTTTTTTAGAAGTTCACATAATGGTTTATAGTATTTTGGATTTAAAAGAAACATTTCGTCTGTTATCTTTATTGTCCTTACTCCATATTGTATCAGCTTATCAAATTCTTTTATTATAAATTCAGGAGACCAATGTCTCATCTTGCTATAATTTCCAGAAACTCCAATATCATCATTGTCATTTCTATTTATAATATTTATCATACAAAAATTACATGCGAACTGACAACCAAGGGATGTTTGTATTGAAGCATACGGACTTCTGTAATCATTTTTGTACTCTGCATGCCAAAGAGGAGATCTATATAAATCGAATCTCTCATTTTTGTATGGAAGCAAATCCCAAGCATATCCAGGTAGATCAATATCCATCCTATCATTAGGAACGACAATCTCAGGTGGATTTTTTATTACTTTGTTTTTATATCTAAAATAAATACCTTTGATTTTTTTCAAATTATCGAAATCAAAATTTTTTAATTTTAAAAGATTTCTTAAAGCATAAACACCTTCATTTACACACACTATATCTATAGACTGTTCTTTTTCTATCGTTTGTGATGGCAAAGCCTGCACATGTGAGCCCACAAATACTATAGGTGTTTTTACATTTTTATTTTTAAAATGATTACTTAGCCTAATGGCTCCAGACATATTTGTGGTACCAGAATTCACATTTTGACCGTAAACAACAAAACATATAATTCTTGGTTTTAAATTTTTAATGGATTTTTCTGCTTCTTCATCGCTAATATTAGCAGCTAAAGTATCAAGGATAGAAACTTTATAACCTATTGATCTGCATGATTGTGCGAGAAGTAGTGACCAGGTAGGTGTTTCAATAGCAGAGTACTCATTTGAAAGTTCTTGGTATATGCCTGCAGAATTATTAGGTGTTATAAATATTATATCAGTATCATTAGACATTTTATTACACAAAGTTAATATATATTTTATTAACAAGTTTGATTCACATGTAAAGCGAATTTGTTAAAGTCACAAAAACTTAGCAAATATTTTAATATAAAAACAACTTAAATTAAATATAATATATAATTAATTATAAATTTTTATAATCATATAGAATTTCATTAAGAATATTTCTTGTTATTACATACGGATCGTATTTTTCTTTTATAACTCTATGAGCGTTATATGAGATTTTTTTACAAAGTTCTTTATCAATCAGAGTGGTTTTGATATGTTTTAAAAATTCAAGTTTATTTTTTGCAATTAGAATATTTTTTCTATTTATAAATTCTTTATTAAATAAAACATTATTTTTATAAGTTACTATTGGTAGTCCAGCTGCCATTCCATTCAATATTCTCATTCTGGTACCTAAAGGAGAAGTATTTGTTACTAATATCGCATTAGCATTTTTATATTCATTATTAATATCCTTAACCCATCCCGTAAATTTTATCCAAGGATAATTGAGTTTTTTTCTCATTTTATTTGTTGGTTTAAAGTGACCTATTATCCTGATTTTAAATTTAATTTCTTTTCTTAATTCAATAAGTTCTTCAATTAGATTATCTGTAAGTTCATATAATCCTTCACGTGTAAAGGTTGCCTTAAGATTACCTACTAATAAAAGTGTTTTTTTTTTATTAATGAATGGAAAATATTTTTGATTTTCATTTATTGTAATATTTTTAGGAACAACAATTTTTTTTATTTCAAACTTTTTATAAAAATTTTTTGTATCCGGTGCAGCTAAAAAACCTATTCTGCAATTGTTATAAATTTTTTTGTAAATCTTTTTTACTCTAATTTTATAAATAAAACTATTTATGATTCTCAATGTATCAAATAAACTAAAATCTCTAAAAAAATTTTTAAATCTAATTTCCTCCACCATATGAACAGGTATTGTAAGGTAGTTGTATCTTGGTATATTTTTAATATTATAATTTGATGAACAAGGATAGTTGTACATATTTAGGATAAAATCTGGATTATATGCTTTAATTGACGCCTCAATTTTTTTTTTTAATTTCTTTTCTACATAGTACTTATCAGGTGAATTAAAGAAAATTCTTCCAAGAAAATTTAGAAATGTTTTAAAAAAATTTTTAATTTCAGGATAAAAAATTTCGATTTTATGTTTTTTAAAAAACTTAAGAAATTTTTTTGGGTTTTGTTTTGCAGAAAAATTCTGATTGTCAAATATAATTATAATTTTTAAAGAAATTTTTTTTCTTTCCATTTCTTTAATAAATAATATTGGTTCTTTTGCTGCTCCCTCTGATACTAAATTAGGAATACTATGAATTACTACAGCGGCTTTCATTTAAATGAATTTAGTATATTTACAATTTTTTTTATTTTTGATTTTTTTAGTGAAGGATAATTGCCAATATAATATCCATAAAAATGAACAATCTCTACATTTGGAAAATTTTTATTTAGTTTTGACTTTTTTATTAAGTTTTTTAAATAGGGCTGTCGTAATTGATTTCCACCCCCAGCATTACCTCTTCTAAATTCAATTTTATTTTTATCTAAATATTCTTCAAATTTATTACGATATATTAAACTCCTATTCTTAAGTATAATTGGAAAAGCATAATTTGAAATACCGTTTAAATCATAATTTTTAAAAAATATATTTTCATTAAGATTTTTAAGAAAAAATTTAAAATTATTATTTCTAAGTTGGATGTTTCTATCAAGTCTTTTTAATTGATTTATTCCTATTGTGGCACCAATTTCATTATTTCTAAAATTAAAACCAGGATTTAAAAAAATAAATTTTTCATTTAGATCCTTATAATTTTTTGACTTTTTTAAAACATCTTTAAATTTACTTTCTCTAAGCATTCCATGTCCCCTAAATCTTATACAAAAATCATATATATTTTTATCGTTTGTACATATCATACCACCTTCAATTGTACTTAAATGATGGGCGTAGTAAAATGAAAAATTAGATACCAAACCAAAACTTCCAAGCTTTTTATTTTTATGTGTTGCTCCATGGGATTCACATACATCTTCAATTAATATAATTTTTTTTTTTTTTAAAAAATTTAATAGTTTTTTGTTTAAACCATTAAATCCCTGAGCATGAGTCATAAAAACTGCTTTTGTATTTTTATTAGTTGCTCTAATAACTTCATCTGCATCCAAAGATAGAGTTTTTAAATTTATGTCAGCAAAATTTGGTTCAAGGTTGTTATTAATTACTGACATAATATCCGAAGGCCATGTTAAAGGTGGTACAACGATATTGCCTTTACCTATTTTGTTTTTTACTGCCGCTAAAGTGATAAAATTTGCTGACGAACCTGAGTTTACAAATACTGAATATTTTACTCCGATCCATTTAGACCATTTTTTTTCAAACAATTCTACTTTTTTACTTTGTGTCAAAATTGGATTTTTCTTTAAAAAAGAAATAACTACATTCAAATCATTTTTAGTAATATTATTTTCCATCAGAGAGTGAAAATATTTATTTTTCATTAGGCTTTGAATATTGTTTTGCAACCGTCATCATCAATTTTAAAATTTAAGCAAGTTAGCTTTCTAAAAATATATTTCAACCTTTTTTGAACTTTTGGATTTGCATACATTAATAAAAATCCCCCACCTCCAGATCCACATATTTTTCCACCCAAAGCACCATTTTCTATAGATGTATTGTAAATTTTATTAATCTCATCATTATTAACTTTATTGGTTAAACTCTTTTTTATATTCCAATACTCATTTAACAAATAACCAATTTGATCTAAATTTTTCTCTTTTTTTAAAATTTTTTTAAATTCATAAACTAAAGATTTAATATTGTGATAATGATTAATTGTTTTATCCATATTGTTAATTTTTACTTTCTCAATATCTCCAGAATTTCTATATTTTCCTGTAAAAACTAAAATCATATTTCTTTCTATTTGTTTAATAGTATTTGTTTCAATGTTTAATTTATTTACTTTAAAATTATCTTTATTAAAATTTATTTGATTAAAACCTCCATAAGATGCAAAAATTTGATCTTGGCTACCTACATTTTCTTTAATTATATTTTGTTCAAAATTTATTGTTTTTTTCGCTAAACTATATTTGTTAATTTTTATCTTTTTATATTCATGTATAGCTTTAATAACTCCAGTCGTAAATGAGGAGCTTGATCCAATTCCAGATCTTGCTGGAAGGTCACCATCATAATGTATTTCTAGCCCATTTTTAATTTTATAATAATTTAAAAGTTTACCAATTGATGGATGAGTTATTTCATTAAAATTTTTTACATTCTCAATCTTTGACCATACAAATCTATATTTATGCTCAAAAAAATTTGGAAGTTCTCTAAGGCTAATATAACAATACTTGTTAATTGCCATTCCAACAACAGATCCTCCAAATTTATTGTAATATGAAGGAAAATCTGTTCCTCCTCCAAAAAATGAGACCCTGTAGGGTGTTCGTACTATAATCATATATTTATTTACTTATTGATTTATAATTATCTAATAAGTGATTATATGTTTTTTTTATGCTATCCTCAAAATTATATTTTGATTTCCAACCTAGAGATCTTAGATAATTATTGTCGACAATTCTTCTCGGAGTTCCATCTGGCTTACTCTTGTCAAATACAATTTTACCTTTAAATCCAACTAAATTCTTTATTAAATAAGCCAATTGTTTTATCGAATACTCCACATTTGATCCGACATTTATAATCTCCTTATTTTTTATTTTTCTTTTATAAACAAAATAAATAGCATCTGCCAAATCATCAACATACATAAATTCCCTCTTTGCCTTTCCAGAGCCCCATATCTTAATAATTTTTTGATTTTTAATTTTTGCTTCATGAAATCGTCTCAATAATGCAGGAACGACGTGACTTGATTTAAGGTCAAAATTATCATTTATTCCAAATAAGTTTGTAGGCTGTAATGAGGTAAAATTACAACCATATTGTTCATTATAAAATTTGCAAAGTTTAATAGCACTTATTTTTGCTATTGCATATGCTTCGTTAGTTTTTTCAAGTGGACCAGTTAACAAATAATCTTCTTTTATTGGTTGCTTTGTTATTTTTGGATAAACGCATGCAGATCCTAAATTAATAAGTCTTTTTACTTTGTATAAGTAACTTCCATGAACAATATTTGCGGCAATAATCATGTTTATATATATGAATTCTGCTGGGTATAGCGAGTTGTGAAGAATTCCACCAACTTTACCTGCCGCATTAATAATGCCGTCTGGTTTATTTTTTTTTATCCATGAAAAAACTTTTCTTTGGTTTGTCAAATCTAGTTTGTTTTTCTCTACAGTTAAAACCTTAACATTTTTTTTTCTTAGAAGCCTTGTTATTGCTGAGCCCACCATTCCATTATGACCTGTGACCCAAATTTTTTTCATAAAATATTTCTAATAAGTTTGTAATTATAATCCATAATTTTTATCGGATTATATTGTTGATTATAAATTTTTCTAGCATTAATTCCTATTTTGTTTCTATCCTTATGATTCTTAATTACATATTCTAAATTGTAAAAAAATTCATTGGAATTTTTTCCATAAACAATATTTTTAAAATTTATAAATTCTTTATGTGAGTATAAGTTACTTGAATAGGTTACCACGCATTTCCCCGCACTCATTGCCTCTAATATTTTAGTTCTTGGAGCAAGTTGATATTTGTTTGGAACAAGTAAAATATCACAATTTTGATAAAAATAATCAACATTTTCCCTCCAACCATGAAATTTAATCCATTTATTTTTTTTTAAAAAAAAATTATTCCTTGGTTTAAATTTACCGACTACATCAATTATAAATTTATATTTATTGGATAAATTTTCGTATATAGTCTTATTCCTATATATATTATCTAAAGCCTCTTCCATAAACGAAGACCTTAGATTTCCAACCATAAAAATTTTTACTAATTTAGGATTTTTTGATTTGCATTTTTTTGTATTTCTCACCTGTGATAGTGGCTTTGTTAGCTTTAGGTTTTTTATATTATATTTCCTATCTAATTCTTCATATGTATCAAGAGCGGGACAAAAATTTAGATCGGAGTATACAAATTGATTAGTATAAAAAAGTTTTGATTTTCTTTCGTATATATATGTAAGTGGTATTCTCCACCATTGTTTAATATTTTTTTTATAAATATTTCTTCTTAAAATTTCTAATTTTGTTTTATAAACTCCTATGTAGTTGATAATTTTAATTTTTTTTTGTGTTATTCTTTCGCCAGCTAGAAGTATTGGAATATCAAAAAAATTAATAACTGCTTTCGATTTAGACTTAATAAGATTTAGACTAATTTTTTTTTGTATTTCTTCAACATTTTCGTCTAGTACTTGCCCAGAATTAAATAAATTATAAAATTTATTTATAAATTTTTTTGATATTTTTTTTCTTGAATAATAAATTGGTATAACATCAATATTATAATTTTCTTTAATATTTTTTTTATATTTCTCTAAGCTTTTATTTGAACTAAAATAATTTTTATTAAACAATGATATGATATTAACTTTTATTCCCTTACTTTTTAAATATTTTGCAAATATTATTGGATCAGCATTTGCTTGTTCTGAAGATAGATTTGGTACACTATTAACTATTAAACTTATCATGATTTAGGTTGATATTACTTAAAACATATATTATTTGGTGTTATGGTAAATATATTAATCACTGGTGGAGCAGGTTATATTGGATCAAGATTAATAAATCAACTTAGTTTAACTCCTGCAATTCACATAACGTCTATTGATACTTACATGTTTGATCAAAAATTAAAAAAGAATACAGAAAATGTAACTTATTTACAAGGAGATGTAAGAGATCAAAAATTAATATTAGAACAAATAAAAAAAAATGATGTTTTTATACCTCTAGCAGCATACGTAGGAGCACCCTTATGTAAAAAATTTCCAAAAGAAACACAAGAAATTAACTTTGACGCTATAAAATTTATGTGTGAAAATTTATCAAAAGAACAAAAAGTTTTAATGCCTGTAACAAATAGTGGATATGGCATAGGTGAAAAAGATAAGTTTTGTGATGAAACCTCACCTCTGAAACCTCTAAGTCTATATGGAAAAACAAAAGTAATGGCAGAAGACGTTATAATGCAAAGAGAAAATAGTATAAGCTTCAGACTCGCGACAGTATTTGGAGTCTCAGATAGAATGAGGATAGATCTTTTGGTTAACAATTTTACTTACATCGCGTGTTTTGAAAAAAAATTAAATATATTTGAACCTCATTTTAGGAGAAATTATATTCACATAAGTGATATTTCTAGAGCATTTATTTTTGCTTTAGATAATTTTGACTCACTAAAAGGTGAAATATTTAATTTGGGTCTCAGTGATGCAAACTTAACAAAAGAGCAGTTATGTATTGAAATCCAAAAAGTAATAAAGGATTTTAAATACGTAATTGTCCCCGAGGGGGAAGATCCAGATAAAAGGGATTATTTTGTTTCTAATAAAAAAATTGAAAGTAAGGGTTTCAGAGCTGAATTTTCTTTAGAAAAAGGAATAACAGAACTTTACAAATATTATCTTAGTGATCAATTTAGACCTTCAAAAAATTACTAATTTTTTAATTATCAATAAAGTCTTCATTATTGTCATTTATCCATTTTTCTATTCTTAATTTATCTTTGATAAATTTAATTGAGCACATATCACTTGGTTTAAAGTTATTTATTGGAAAATTTTTCTTAGATTTATCATAATTAGATATTCTGGTCTTTGGAAAAAAAGGTCTTTTAAATAAAGTATAGTAAGCAAATTTTTGTCCGTTTTTAAAATTCATTTTTTTTGTAACTTCAAATTTTGAATTTTTTAAATAATTTAAGTATTTACTTTTATTATTAAAATCTAGGCTAAAACCAAGTCTATCATATCTTCCAGATCCACAAGTAATTAATAATTTTTCTTTCGCCGCCGCTTCTATTCCAACAGTTCCTCTAACAGTAATACAAGCATCCATCATTTTTATTATTGAATGTGTACTTATTGTGGAATTTGGAATAATTATTTTTAAGTTTTTAGGAACACCTTTTTTTAATTTTTTTAAGGCTTCAATTTCATTGTTGGTATATTTGTTATTACTTTTACTAATATTAGCAGGATGTATTTTAAGTATTGGATTTACATATTTATTTTTACATAGAGCATTTACACTTTCAATAAGCCAGTCTTCATAATCTTTAAATACATTAATTCCCCATGAAAAAGTAGCATCATAAAAAATATGTGAAAATATTACTACATTTTTCTTATTGTCATCCAGATTTAGAATTTTTTTGACTTTTTCAATATTTTTAAATTTTGTTTGAGTTTGTGTTTTTGCAAAAATTTCCCACTCTTTTTTTTTATATGTATTGAATATTTCATTATTCAATTTTTTTCTTTTTTGATCATTAAATATTTCCTTACTCATCATTTTTAATGTTTTTTTAGAAAGAGATCTTGGATGGCTAAATTTGTTTTTTTTAAAATATTTTTTTAGATAGAAAGTATTATTTTTATATCCAGCTGTGATTGAGAATTGAGGAAATTTTGAACTTATAAGAGATTGAAATATTTCACCTTCCCCACACATATCATGATCATTAAATAAACCATAATTTATTTTGTATATTTTTTTTAAATTATTGAAACCTTCAATGTACAATATAGATTTTATTAAATAAAATCTAAAAATATTTAAATGTTTAATGTTTTTAAAATCCAAATTTGATAATTTTAGTTCTCTTAATGCAGAGTTTTTTGCTAGTTTACCACAATTTATCCCTTTCCATAAAAAATTAGTATTTTTAATATTTGTAACTCTTTGTCTTATTAAGTTAAAATTAATGTTTTCTGGAATGTACGTAAAAATATTTTTTAGACAAATATAACCTAAATTTTTGTAAACTTTCTCTAAATTATAAGAATTAAGAATTATAGGAATATAGCCCAAGGAATAAAATACTTGTAAAAAAAATATCTGTTGTAAATGAAATCCCATCCAAGCCTGATCAATAGTGCAATTGTATATTAGATAGCCCTTAAACTTTTTGTTTTTAATATTTTTATATTTTGTCCACCGATTAATTATTTTTCTGTCGTTTTTTGATAAATAAATTAATACTCTTAATTTAAATATTGATAAAATAATTTTTGAAAAAAAACTATTTCTAGAGAATTTTTGTTGTAAAAAATTAATATAATTCTTAATCACCTTTATAATAACGTTCTAACGAATTATCAATTTCGTAATCACTTTTTAAATTATTTGCGATAAACCCAAAGTTCAATTTTGGTTTGATGCAAAATCCATAAATATTATTATGCGCCAAAAAATTCTCAAATGAATTATTGTAAATCAATATGTCATCTGAAAAAATTAGACTATTATTTGTTAAAAAGGATCTTGCCAAATAATATTCTAAATTCATATGGATTTTAGTATGATTTGAATCATGAATAAATAAATTAAATTTCAAGTCTTTGAACAATTTTGGAAGAATTAATCTTGAGTCATCTAAAATCAATTGAAATCTATCTTTAAATACAGTTGGAATTTTTATACCTATTTCGTCTTGTCTCAAATTTTTATCATATGTTAAATGTCCTTTTTTGCCTGGCAAATCAATAGAATAAAGTTTTCCATTTTTATTTTTATTTAATGCTGCAAGAATAATTGCTTCTTGATTTCCTTCTGCTACTCCAGTTGTTAAAATATTTTCTAAACCTTTATCCCGGATAACTGAATAGATGATCTGATACTGGACATTTTTTTCAATCTTATTTTTATAATCAGAATATTTTGAAACATCATCTTCAAATTTAGAAAAAATTTCCTTTAAGTATAAGTTTTCAATTAATTCTTTTTTGTAGATTTTAAAATTTTCACTTTTTATATTCAGCTCTTTTAATGCCTTGTTGACACTTAAAATTTTTAAATTTCTTGACAATATATTGTGTACTAATTCAAGGGGGTAATTTATAAATATTATTTTATGATGATAAATTTTGTAAATAATTTTTCTAAGAAAGTGCATCATAATAATAAATTTTATATACTAATATGTACGATTTGAAAGTTTCAATAATAACACCAAACCTTAATTCTGGTATACATCTTGAACAAACTATCTTATCAGTACTGAACCAAACATACAAAAATATTGAATACATTATAGTTGATGGAGGATCAACAGATGGTTCAGAAAAAATAATTGAAAAATATAAAAATAAAGTCTCAAAAGTAATTATCGAAAAAGATGAAAATATGTACCAAGCAATTAATAAAGGTATACAAATAGCAAATGGTGAAATTATATCTTGGTTAAATTCAGATGATTTATATTTTCCTAATGCAATAGAAAATGCGGTTGATGCATTTAAATATCATGATTGTGAGTGGATTGTAGGAAAAGTATCTAAAAAAATCGGAGATAGAACTCTTACGTATCCTTTTCCATTTTATTTTCCTCAAAAAAAAATTTTAAATAAAGAATGCAACAAAATGAACTATGGTTGTATTCCGCAAGAATCTGTCTTATTTAAAAAATCTCTATATTTTAAATCTGGAGGCTTAAATTTAAAAAAAAAACTTTCTTCAGATTTTTTATTATGGGTTGAATTTGCAAAATATGCAAAACTAGTTACAATAAATAAAAAAATTGGAATATTTAGAGTTTTAAAAAATCAGTTAAGTTCAAATCAGACCGCATATTATAATGAGCTTAATATGAAGTATAAATATAAATTCAATATTTATAGAATTATATATTCATTTATAAGATTTATTTTTTCTAAAAAATAAATTGTTTAAATTTAATAAAATATTTTAATACAATTATATAAATTGGAAATTTGTTATATTTCTTTAAAATCATGTGATCTTCTATAATTTTTGTTAATAAAAGTTTAATTTTTGTACTTTTGCCGCCATATCGCATCTTGCAAATATACCTGTTAATATATTTACCTTTTAATTTCTTATTATTAATTATTCGTATTAGAAAGTCGAAATCTGAAGATATTTTATAATTCTGATTATATTTTGATTTTATTAAAATTTTTTTTCGAAAAAACATGGATGTATGAGGAGGAACTAAAAAATTTTTTTTTTTTAAAGAACTCATTTCTCCATAATTCCATGATCTAACTTTAATATTTAAATTATTTCTTCTTACAAATAAAATATTACCATATGTATAGTCATGTTCTGAGATATTATTTGATATTAAATTTAAAATTTTATTGTTAAAGAAAACATCATCAGAGTGAAGATATCCAATAATGTATCCTTTACAAAATTTTACAGCTTCATTTAAAGATTTATAAAGACCAATATCTTTTTTGAAAAAAAAAATTTTTGTATCCTTAAATTTATTTTTTTTTAAATAATCTATAGTATTATCACTACATGCAGAGACTAAAATGATATGCTCTTTATTTTCATATTTTTGGTTTTGAAAGCTTTTTATGCAATCAACTAAGTAAGGCATTCCATTTTTGACTACTGTAATTATTGAAATTTTCTCTTTCATATTCTATAAGCAATTTAACCAATAATTATCAAATAAGTGTTTTTAAAAATATTTAAACTATTAAATAAGACTGAAAAGAAAAAATTCTTTTCATTACAAATTTACTTTATATTCCTAGCTTTAATTGAAGTATTTGGCATAATTTCTATAATACCTCTTGTATTTGTAATTAGTGCAGAAAATACAAATCAGATTTATAGTAATTATCCTATATTAAAGGATTATGTTAAATTTTCTGACATAAGACAATTTCAGCTTTTTTTTTCAATTTCTTTTTTAGGACTACTTATTTTTTATAATTTAATAAATTTGTTCTGTTTTTATAAGTTTGAAACATTAGTAGAAAAGATACATTCATCAAAATTTGCTCAATTATTTAAATTTTATTTAAATCAAGAATACATAGAAATGTCAAAAAAACATAGTGCAGATATAACAAATAATTTAACCTACAATTTACAATTAGTTATTGAAAAAATATATAGGTTAACATTCAAAGCAAATACAAAATTTTATTCATTAATATTTATTGGTTTATCAATTTTTTTCTTTGATTTTAAAAACGCTTTGATCTTAACAATTTTATTAATAATTATATTTTTCTTTGGCTTTTATTTAATTAAAAAAAAAATCTTTCATTTGGGTAAGTTAGCTTCAGATTCAAATAAAAGTATATTAAAAAACATAAAAGAAACGTTTCAAAACTTTAAATTTATTTCTATTTCAGATAAAAAAAAAAAATATATAGATTTATATGTAAACAGCAAAATCAATCCTTTTACCAATTCTAATAAAAAGATAGAAGTTTATACTTTCTTTTCAAGGATATTGATTGAAAGTCTTGGATTTTTAATAATTATATCTTTAATTCTTACTTTTATAATTAACAATACTCTTCAAACTTTTTTATCAATAATTAGCTTTTATTTATTTGCTTTTTATAGATTATTTCCTGCCATGCAGCAATTATTTTACTCAGTATCACAGCTAAAATCATGGTTTTATTTATTTGATAAAATATCTAATGAGATTGAAAAATATAATTCAAAAATTAAAAATGAAAATTTAGATAGTAAAAAAAGTAAAATTATTTTTAAAGATAATTTAGAATTTAAGAATATTTCTTTTAATCATGGCGATAAAAATATTTTAAAAAATATTAATTTTAAAATTAAGAAAGGAACTTTTTTTTATTTAGATGGAGATACTGGAAAAGGTAAATCAACAATTTGTGATATAATTTCTGGAGTAATATCTCCTACTAGCGGATCATTATTAATTGATAATAAAGATACTAAAAACTTACAACCAAATAATTGGAGTAGTCAAATAGGCTATGTGACACAAGATATTTTTTTCACAGAGGACACAATTTTAAATAATTTAATATATGGAGACAATAATTTTAAAATCGAGGAAGTTCTAAATATATGTGAAAATGTATATTTAAATGATTTTTTACCCGAATTGGATAAAAATATAGATAAATATGTTTTGAAAGAAGGTGGTAGCAATTTTTCTGGAGGACAACTTCAAAGAATAGCTATAGCTAGATCATTAATTAATAAGCCGGAATTATTAATTTTAGATGAGTCCACTAATGCTATGGATGAGAGATTAGAAGAAAAATTAATTTTATCCTTAAAAAAAAATTTTAAAGATTTAACTGTAATTATAGTTTCTCATAGAAAATCTTTAAAAAAACTATGTGATGATTATTATGAATTATAGTTTGAGGAATAATATTTTATTATAATGAAAGAATAAACAATCAATGCTAACACAATTAAAAAAAGAGTATTTATATTAAAATAAAACCTAGCAAAAATTGGAACAAAAACTAAGTTTAAAACAATTAATAGCACATATTTATTTTTAAAATTAGGTAACAATAAATGGTGAATATGAAATTTGTCTGCCTTAAAAGGATGCTTTTTTTTTGATATTCTTAGTATAAATAATCTTAGCATATCTATTCCAGGTATCATTAAAATTAAAAATATTTCTTCTGCAAAAAAAGAATTCTCTAAATCCATGTTTTGACTAATTAGAAAACTACTTATAATTCCAGATAATAAATAAGATCCCGAGTTACCTAAAAAAATTTTATCTTTAATATTAAAGTAAAAAAAAATAATACAGCAAATAAATAAATTTAAAAACAATGAGTATGCAAAATCAAAAACTAAATAAAATAAAATAATATAAATAGTAAATATTGAAATTGCTAATCCATTGATACCATCAATCATATTAAAGGCATTTAAAAATAACAAATAACATAAAATTGTAAAAAATAGGCTAAATGATTTCACATTTATAATCCCATAATTTTCTATAGATAGAAGTTCTATTTGTGGTAAAGAAAAAAACTTAATAAGAAATACTAGGCCAATAGTTAGAATAAATAATCTATAATTAGGAGATAAATCAAACTTATCATCAATTAATCCTAAAATAAAAAAAAATGAGGGTATTAGTAAGTTATTTAAATTATTAGTTTCTTTAAAATTTGCAAAATTAAATATTTGAATAAAGGATACTAAAAAAATAATAAAAAAAAATATTCCTCCAATTTTTGGTATTGGTTTATTATGTATTTTCCTTTTATTATCTGGTAAATCAAATATATTTAAATACTTACTAAATTTATTTAAATTATAAAAACAAATAGTAAAAATAAAAATTGAAAAAATTAGAAAATAAATATTAAAACTTATCATTCTCAAATTTTGCTATATCAGAATGAACCATTTCCTTTATTAAAGTATTAAAATTTATTTTTGGTTTCCATTTAAGGTTTTTAAATGCTTTTTGAGGATTACCTTTTAAGTAATGTAACTCGTTTGGTCGATAATATTTTTCATCAACCATTACACATATTTCTCCTGTTTTGCTGTTCACTGCTTTTTCCTTCAATCCTTTACCAACCCATTTTAGTTTTATATTTATCTCTTTAAAAGCTCTTTCTATAAATTCTTTTACGGTATAACTTTTATTTGTTGCTAAAATTAGATCTTGTGGTTCTTTATGCTGCATCATCTTCCACATACCTTCAACATATTCTTCTGCGTGCCCCCAATCTCTTTTAGAATATAAGTTACCGATCCTGAGTATTTTTTTTTCTCCCAAAAATTTTTTAGCAACATGGATTGAAACTTTTCTAGATATAAATGTCTCACCCCTTAAAGGACTTTCGTGATTAAACAATATACCATTAACAGCAAATATATCATATGAATCACGATAATTTTTAGTCAACCAATAAGCAAAAACCTTTGACGATCCATATGGGCTTACAGGTTTAAAATTTGATTTTTCGTTAAGTATTTTTTGTGTATGATTACCAAACATTTCAGAAGTAGATGCTTGATAAAATTTAATTTTTTTTTTTGATCTTAATTCTTTTATACTTTCTAAAATATTTATTACCCCAAGGGAATTAGTCATACTTGTGTATAGAGGAGTTGCAAAACTTACTTGAACATGCGATTGAGCAGCAAGATTATAAACCTCATCTGGTAATATTTCATTAATAAGACTATTGATATTTGCTGGATCTGTGACGTCACCATATTTTAAAATAAAATTGTTTTTTTTATTTGAAGTGTCCTCTTGATATATGTCGTCAATTCTTGAAGTATTAATTGTTGAGGTTCTTCTTTTAATTCCAAATACTTTATAATTTTTTTTTAACAAAAATTTTGCTAAATAAGCACCATCCTGACCTGTAATACCAGTTATTAATGCAATTTTCTTTTTTTTCATTTATTATTAATTTACCTATTAAATATTAATGTTTAGCTACTGTCTTATAACCGATAGAAATTATATTAACAGCACTATTTGTCTTACAAATAAAATAGATCGACAAAATATTAACATTTTATGTCTCGACGACTATACAGAAAAATTTTTTAATTTAAACTTTAAAAGTATAACAACACATAATGTTAAAAAAATTGAAAATAAATTTAATTTGCTAAATCTAAAACTAAAAAGGGAGTGGAGATCATATGTATTTACACTTAAATCTTTTTTTTTAACTTACTTAATGGATGATATTCAAAAAGACGAGTATTTAGTATATTTAGATAGTGATCTTTATCTTTTTTCCGATCTGAAAAAATTTGAGCAAAATATAACTAAATCTTCTATTCATATATCACCACATAATTTTGACGAAAAAAATTCATTCAGAACTATTTATGGAGATTTTAATGCTGGTCTTCTCATATTTAAAAAAGATGACGATGGACTAAAAGTTTTAGATTGGTGGAAGAGAAAATGTTTTGAAGATTGTTCTCTCTCAGTATCAGAAAATGTATATGCTGATCAAAAATACCTAAATAAATTCCATTTATTGACCAAAAGTATAAAAGTTTTAAATAATCCAGGAATAAATACAGCACCTTGGAACTTTAAAAAATATAAATGTGAAATTATAAATAATAAATTATATTTAGATAATAATGAATTGATTATTTATCATTTTCATTCATTTAAAATGTTATTTAGCAAATTTTATAAAACTGGTTTAAAAGAATATGATGTAGTTTTTGATGAATATACAGATTTTATTTATTCATCATATTCTAAAGAATTAAAAACAATAATCGATAAGTTTGAAAATAAAAATAATACTAATGCAAATATTAAAGAAATTCTAAAATCTTTTTTTAAACAAGATGTAAGAAAATTATATTAATTTCTTTTTTATTAATTTATTTTTTATTAAATTAGAAATTTTTGGAAAATTTACTTCAAAATTGAAAATCATCTTATTTTTGATCAAAGATAAATCTTTTGGAAAATTAATTATACTATTTTCATTTTCGCTAAAATTAGTTTTTTTTATGTTTTTCTGATATTGTATGAGTTGATGAGATTTAGCAATTGCATGACAAGTTATTGACGATCTTGAATATTTTTTGCTTTGGCTTGCAAGTGACCCATGTATAGTTTTTGAATTCCAGAAGAGAACATCACCAATATCCATAAATGGAGCTTTTACTTTTATATTTTTTTGTTTAATTAATTTTATGATTTCATCTATGTATCTATCGTGATTTTCTACAATATTATTTTCTTTTGTATGCAAATTTTCAAAATTATGAGATTTCGGACAAATAAAAAATCTTCCCGCATCTGCATGAATTTTCTCTAATGCTATCCATGCACCAGCCATGGTTCCTAAAACATTAGAATCTAAATAATATGTATCTTGGTGTTCCCAAGTTTCAGAATTTCCTTCAAAATACATAGATTGAACAATTTTTGGTTTATCTTTAAAAAGTGTTTTAAATATTTTACAAAGTTTTTGATCAGAGAATAATTCCAAACTTTTTTCTCTCAATTTCTTGAACTTGTTAGGATCCAGGCTTTGTAAATTAAGTATTGGGTTCATAACCCATTTATTCGAGTTAAAAACATGTTTTTCTGGTTTTGCAGAAGCTTGTCTATAAATGAAAGACTTTGATGTTTTGACCTCTCTATCCCATATATCCTTAAATTCTTCGCATGTTATAGAATTAATCAAATTTTTTATCACTACATACCCGTGTTCAATGTAGTACTCTCTTATACCATCATCATTAATGCTAAATTTTGGAGTGTCATCTTCTTCTAAGCTCTCGGGAACGCTGACTTTTATATTTTTCTTTGTATTTAATTCAATCATTATTTAATTTTTTTTATAAAATTCCATTATAATAAACTTATATGATTTTAATCAATTTATATAATAAAGATAAATTACTTTTTTTTTTAACATTTATATTATTTAATTCTATCTATTTTGGAAAATGATATAAAAAATTCTAATTATTATAATGAACATATCAAA
>CACMZL010000009.1 GCA_902618205.1 uncultured Pelagibacteraceae bacterium
ATGCATACTAATATCTAACTGTAGGTTGCTAACATTGAAGTCACTCAATTTTGATATAATTAAAAGATGTGCAGACGAGCTAACTGGAATAAACTCAGATATTCCTTGAATAATTGATAAAATTAGAGTCTCCACAAATTTTGAAATCATTAGATCCAATACTTCATAATGAAATTGTAACCAAATTAAAGCAATTACATATTTGCATATCATCTATGCATAATAAGAAAAAACCTATGATTTACTTAAGTTTTGTGAAATATTAGTCAATATTTATGACCTTGTAATTGTTTATTATTAAATTTTTATCGTATATACAGCGTCCACCATGTCAGAAAAAATGCTTAAGTTTGTTGATATAGGTCAACAAAATCCACCTAAAAGAGATATATCAGACCGAAAAGAGGATTTTGATGAAATATATCAAGAATTTCTAAAAGATAGAGCTGTTCAGCAGTCAAGCAGATGTTCGCAATGTGGAGTACCATTTTGCCAAGTTCATTGTCCATTAAGTAACAATATACCAGATTGGCTTAAACTAACTGCTGAGGGAAGATATGAGGAAGCTTATCAATTATCACAAAGCACAAACAACATGCCAGAAGTTTGTGGAAGAATTTGCCCTCAGGATAGGCTGTGTGAAGGAAATTGTGTAATAGAGCAATCGGGTCATGGAACAGTAACTATTGGATCAATAGAAAAATATATCACAGAGAAAGCTTGGGAGAATGGTTGGGTTAAACCAATAGAAATAAATAGTGAAAAAAATGAGAGTGTAGGAATTATAGGTTCTGGTCCTGCTGGACTTGCTTGTGGAGAACAACTCAGAAAAAAAGGATACAAGGTAACTATATATGATCGTTATGACAGAGCTGGAGGGCTACTAATATATGGTATCCCAGGATTTAAATTAGAAAAGCATGTTGTTCAAAGAAGAATAAAACTTTTAGAAGAAAGTGGAATTAAATTTGTCTTAAACTTTGAAGTTGGAAAAGATTCCAGTTTGATGGAGTTAAGAGAAAAACATGATGCAATTTTAATAGCTACAGGAGTTTATAAAGCTAGAGAAGTTAATCTACCTGGTAACGATTTGAGTAATATTTTCCCTGCAATGGAGTTTTTGACAGCATCAAATAAAAAAGGACTAGGTGATAAAGTTGAGTTGTTTGATAACGGAACTTTAAATGCTGAAGGCAAAGATGTCGTAGTAATTGGAGGTGGTGATACAGCAATGGACTGCTTAAGGACTTCAGTGAGACAGAATGCTAAATCTGTAAAATGTTTGTATAGAAGAGATAGAGAAAATATGCCAGGATCAGCAAGAGAAGTTGGCAATGCAGAAGAAGAAGGTGTTGAATTCATTTGGTTAACAAGCCCTAAAGAGTTTAAGGGAACAAATAAAATTGAAAGTGTAGTTGTTAATAAAATGAAATTGGGTGAGCCAGACGATAGCGGTAGAAGAAAACCAGTTGTTGAAGAAAATTCAGATTTTGAAATTAAAGCTGATCTTGTAATCAAAGCACTTGGATTTGATCCAGAAGATCTTCCAAAATTATTTAATGAAGAAAAATTACAAGTATCAAGATGGGGAACAATAAAAGCGGATTTTGATACAATGGAAACTAGTATAGAGGGAGTTTTTGCTGCCGGAGATATAGTTCGTGGAGCATCTTTAGTGGTTTGGGGCATCAAAGACGGAAGAGATGCCGCAACATCAATTGATAATTATTTACAAAGTAAACAAAAACTTAGAGTTGCTTAATGAAGTTAAGAAATAAAAATTTAAAAATTTTAAAAAGTAATCATGTTTACTCGGAAGAAATGGAACATGATGCATGTGGTGTAGGTTTAGTAGCATCTACTGAAGGTCTAAAATCAAGAAAAGTCGTAGAATATGGAATCGATGCCTTAAAAGCTGTTTGGCATAGGGGTGCAATCGATGCAGATGGAAAAACAGGAGATGGTGCTGGAATCCATATTGAAATTCCTAAAGATTTCTTTGAGGAAAAAATTGAAGTCACTGGTCATAAACATGATAATTCTGAACTATGCGTGGGTATGATTTTCTTACCAAGAAATGATTATAGCGCTCAAGAGCAATGTAGAACTATTGTTGAAAGTGAACTAACAAAGAGAAATTTTAGTATCTATGGCTGGAGACAAGTTCCTGTTGATCCCTCTGTCTTAGGAGAAAAAGCTGAACAAACAAGACCTGAAATTACTCAAGTATTGTTCACATATAATGACAAAAAAGTTGTCAATAAATCTCTGGAACAAAAATTGTATGAAACTAGAAGAGTAATTGAAAAAGAAGCTCTCAATAATCAATTAAATAATTTTTATATATGTTCATTTAGTTCTAAATCTATCATTTATAAAGGAATGTTTTTAGCAGAAGCTTTGTCAGATTTTTATACCGACTTAAAAGATGAAAGATTTATATCTAGGTACGCAATATTTCACCAAAGATTTTCAACCAATACTGCGCCTAGTTGGGACTTAGCTCAACCGTTTAGATCTATAGCGCATAACGGTGAAATAAATACCCTTAAAGGAAATGTTAATTGGATGAAGGTTCACGAAGAAGAGATGTTTAGTCCAGTTTTTGAAGATATAGAGAATCTTAAGCCTGTAATACCAGCTGGAAATTCTGACTCTGCATCATTAGATAATGTTTTTGAGTTATTAAATATTTCTGGACAGCCTGCTCCTCTAGCAAAATTAATGTTAATACCAGACGCCTGGTCAAAAAAAAATAAGGTATTAAAAAAAGATCATCAACAACTATTCAATTTTTTAAATAGCACCATGGAGCCTTGGGATGGTCCAGCTGCTATAGCTGCAACAGATAATGAATGGGTAATTGTTGCAACCGACAGAAATGGATTAAGACCACTTAGATATACAGTGACAAGAGACAAACTTCTTTTTGCAGGAAGTGAAACAGGAATGATAGATTTAAATGAGAAAAAAATTGTATCTAAAGGAAGATTAGGACCTGGAGAAATATTAGGAGTAAGAATAGAAAAAGGCAAAGTATATTCAAACGATGAAATAAAAAACTACCTTTCAAAAGAATATAAACATTACAACAATCAGATTATTGATCTTGATAAAAAATTAGAGGCAGAAAATGAAAAAGTAGAGCTAGAAGGTCAAAGTTTGAGGAACTATCAACATTGTTTTGGATATAGCATAGAAGATTTAGAACTAATTCTTCATCCAATGGCAGAAGATGCTAAAGAAGCAACAGGCTCAATGGGTGATGACACGCCTTTAGCAGTTTTATCTGACAAATATAGACCACTATATCATTACTTTAGACAAAACTTTAGTCAGGTTACAAATCCACCAATTGATTCTCTAAGAGAAAATAAAGTTATGAGTTTAAAGACAAGATTTGGAAATCTTGGTAATATTTTAGATTTTAGTAAATTAACTAAAGACAATATTTATGTCTTAAATAGCCCGATATTATCAAATGCACAATTTGAAAAATTTTTGAAATTCTTTGGAAATAATAATAAAGTTTTAGATTGTACATTCAGCAAAGATGATGATTTAGAGACATCAATAAATTTACTCAAAGTTAAGTCTGAAAAAGCTGTTAGAGAGGGAATTAAACAAATAATATTATCAGATAAAAATATTTCAGAAAATAGAATGCCAATGCCGATGCTTTTATGTATAGGGGCAATAAATACACATTTAGTTAAATTAGGTTTAAGAGGTTATGTTTCTATTAATGTTCAAACTGGAGATGCTTTAGATACTCACTCTTTTGCAACATTAATTGGTGTTGGTGCTACTACTGTGAACCCTTATTTAGCTTTAGATAGCTTATATCAAAGACATACTAAGAAATTATTTGGAAATTTCACTTTTGATGAATGTGTTTCAAGATACATTAAATCAGTCAATCTCGGTCTTCTTAAAATAATGTCTAAAATGGGAATTTCTGTTTTAAGTTCTTATAGAGGTGGATGTAATTTTGAAACTGTGGGATTAAGCAGAACAATTGTGAAAGATTACTTTCCTGGGATGTTATCAAAGATTTCTGGAATTGGTTTAAAAGGAATAGAAAAGAAAATCAGAACTATACACAAAGAAGCATTTTTCAATAATTCAAATATTTTGCCTATTGGAGGTATTTACAGATATAGAAAAAATGGTGAAACACATCAGTATCAAGGCAAACTAATTCATTTACTGCAAACTGCGGTTGGACAAGGATCTTATGAAATATATAAAAAATACACAAAAGGTATTTATAATCTAAATCCAATAAGTTTAAGAGATTTAGTGGATTTTAAATCTAAAAACCCCATCGATATATCTAATGTTGAGCCTGCATCTAATATACTAAAAAGATTTGGTAGTGGAAGTATGTCTCATGGAGCTTTATCTAAAGAAGCACATGAAACTCTTGCTGTTGGTATGAACAGAATTAAAGGCGCATCTTGTAGTGGTGAAGGTGGAGAAGATGAAAAAAGATTTAAGATTATGGAGAATGGAGATAGTGCAAATTCAAGGGTTAAACAAATTGCATCAGCTAGATTTGGAGTAACCATTAATTACTTAAATAATTGTAATGAGATTGAAATCAAAATTGCACAGGGCGCTAAACCAGGTGAAGGCGGACAATTACCAGGTTTTAAAGTTACGGATGAAATTGCGAGATTGAGACACTCAACGCCAGGAGTTACTTTAATATCACCTCCACCACATCATGATATTTACTCAATAGAAGATCTAGCTCAATTAATTTATGATTTAAAACAAATAAATCCTAAGGCTAGGGTTGGAGTTAAATTAGTTGCTTCATCAGGAATTGGAACGATAGCTGCTGGAGTTGCAAAAGCTAAAGCAGACATAATTTTAATCTCAGGGCACTCAGGAGGTACAGGAGCCACGCCACAGACAAGCGTTAAATATGTTGGAGTTCCTTGGGAGATGGGATTAACAGAAGCAAACCAGGTATTGACTTTAAATAACTTGAGACATCAAGTGACGCTTAGAACTGACGGTGGAATAAAAACAGGAAGAGATGTTGTAATTGCAGCTATGATGGGAGCAGAGGAATTTGGCGTAGCAACAACTGCTTTAGTCGCAATGGGATGTATAATGGTCAGACAATGTCATTCAAATACATGCCCAGTGGGTGTTTGCACACAAGATGATAAATTAAGAGAGAAATTTACAGGAACTCCCGAAAAAGTAGTTAACCTTTTTACATTTATAGCAGAGGAAGTAAGAGAAATACTTGCTGATCTTGGTTTCAAATCTTTTAATGAAGTAATTGGAAGAACTGACTTACTAAGGCAAGTAAGCAAAGGATCACCAAACTTGGATGATCTAGACTTAAATCCTCTTTTTGTTCAGGCAGATCCTGGAAAAAATAAAAGATATTGTGAGAAACCTGAAATTAATTCTGTTCCAGATACTTTAGATCAAAAATTATGGCCAGAAATAGAAGACAAAATAGATAAAAAAGAAAAAATAAATCAAGAATTTGAAATTCAAAATACCAATAGAGCAGTTGGTACTAGAATTTCTTATCATTTGTACAAAAAATTTGGAAATAACAATCTTGATGAAAATTCGATCGAATTAAATTTTAAAGGTTCAGCAGGCCAATCCTTTGGTGCATTTGCTATTAAAGGATTAAAACTAATTTTAAAAGGGGATGCAAATGATTATGTTGCTAAAGGACTATCAGGTGGGACTATTGTGATTAAATTACAAGATGAAAGCAACCTTGTTTCAAATGAAAATACTATTATTGGAAATACTGTTTTGTATGGAGCTACTTCAGGAAAATTATTAGCTGCAGGACAAGCAGGAGAGAGATTTGCTGTTAGAAATTCAGGTGCAACTGCAGTAGTAGAAGGTTGTGATTCAAATGGTTGTGAATATATGACGGGCGGAAACATTATCATATTAGGAGATATTGGCGATAATTTTGGAGCTGGCATGACAGGAGGTATGGCATTTATTTATGACCCTGAAAATCAATTTGATAAAAAAGTAAATTCTGAAAGTGTAGTTTGGCAAACTCCAGAAACTAAATTTTGGATTGAGCATCTAAGGAAATTAATTCAAGAGCACGCGATAGAAACAAATTCAACTATTTCGAAAAAAATTGTTGAGAATTTTGAAAATGAAATAAATAATTTTGTCCAAGTTTGTCCAAAAGAAATGTTAGATAAGTTAGAAAATCCTATATCAAACAAAAAATTAGTCGGACAAGCTAGTTAGTATATTTAATAATATTATCTAACTCTTTACAAATAATATTCAGATTTTTTTTTGACGAGAGACTATGATCACCCTTCTTAATTATATTTAATTTTTTTTTTGCTTTGCTGAAGATTTTTAAAACTTCTCTTGAGTATTTAATTGGCACCACTTCATCTTTTTGACCATGGACCATAGTAACAGGTATTTTCATCATAATTTTAACATTCAAAACTTTATTTTGTTTTTTTCTTCCATCTTTAATTAATTGATTAGTTATGAGATATTCATACCCACCATTTTTAATTTTGCTAATACCTTTTTTGATAATTTCACTCTTTGTCTTTTTTGAAAACTTTTTCCACATTATTCTTGTTAAAAATTCTGGAGCAGAGCCAATTCCCATAAAGCCTTTAATCTGTTTCTTAATTGATTTAAATAATAATAAAGAAATCCAAGCACCCATACTAGAACCTATTAAAATTATATCATTTTTTTTAACTATATTCTTAATAGTCTGTTTTGCATCATTTGCCCAAGTGGAAATATTCCCTTTTGTAAATTCACCTGAAGATTTTCCATATCCAGAATATTCTAGTGCCAAAAAACCCAATTTATTTTTTTTAGCATAATTTAAAAATCTTTTAGGTTTATCTCCTTCTATATCGGATGCAAAACCTGGTAAAAATATAATATAAAGATTTTTCTTATAATAATTGCTTATATATCTTAGTTTTTTTGTTTTAGAAATTTTTAGAAATTTAAATTTTTTCATATAAAGTATTAAAATTGATTTGAAATATTATAACTCTACCATATGCATCCAAAATTGAAAGTTCTGCAAGTTATACCAAAACTTGGATACGGTGGCGCAGAAACAGGTTGTTATGATATCGCACACTATTTACATGAAAATGATTGTAAATCTTTTTTAATTTGTAACGGTGGAGAATTAACAAAGTTTATAGATAAAAAAAAAGTTAAATATATAAGGTTGCCTGTTAATTCCAAAAACCCCATTTTGGTTTTTTTTAATTCAATAATTATTTCTTTAATAATTTTATTTTATGGAATTAATATTGTCCACGCCAGAAGTAGAGCACCTGCATGGTCTTGTTTGCTAGCTACCAAAATCACACGACGTAAATTTGTAACTACATTTCATGGAACATATAATTTTAAAAGTAAATTAAAAAAATTATATAATTCTGTAATGTTGAGATCAGATTTAATTATTGCTGGGTCTAATTTTATATTTTCACATATTAAAGAAAACTACTCTGAATACCTTAATGATAAAAAAAAATTCTTGGTGATATTTAGAGGTATTAATACTGACTATTTTGATCCATCAACTACTATAGAAACAGAGGAAGATGAATTATTTAAATCATGGGGACTTAAAATTGAGAGAAAAACTGTTCTATTGCCCGGAAGATTAACAGAATGGAAAGGCCAAGAAATGTTTTTAGATGCTATTAATAAAGTAAATATTAATTTAGGACACGAGGTATTTAATGTAATTATTCTTGGGAGCGATCAAGGAAGAGAACTTTACAAAAAGAAACTTATTAGGTTAGTTGAACAGTACAGATTAACTAACCAAGTAAAATTTATAGATCACTGTAAAAATATGCCCTTAGCTTACAAAGTTTCAGACATCATAGTTTCTTCATCTATAGAACCAGAAGCCTTTGGAAGAATATCTGTTGAGGCTCAGGCAATGAAAAAACCAATTGTTGCAAGTAATATTGGGGGATCAAAAGAGACTGTAAATGAAAATAAAACAGGATTTTTATTTGAAGCAAATAACTCTGACGATCTTTCAAAAAAATTAATAGAAATTATGAATTTAGATGAACAGACTATCAATCAAATGGGCATAGAAGGTAGAAAAAATGTCGTTTCAAAATTTAATGTTGAAAAAATGTGTTTTTCTACTTATTCAGAGTATAAAAAATTAATAAACTAATGCCAAATATTACATTACCTGATGGAAAAAAATTAAACTTTGAAAAAAGTATAACAGGCACAGAGGTTGCTGAAAAAATTAGTAAATCTTTAGGTAAGCAAGCTTTGGTGATGAGCATAAACGGTGAGCTTAAAGATTTATATACTGTTATTGATCAAGATTGTTCTATTGAAATATTTACAGCTAAAGATCCTGAGGGTTTAGAAGTCATTAGACATGACACTGCACATATAATGGCTATGGCTGTTCAAGAACTATACCCAGGCACACAAGTAACAATTGGGCCAGTTATAGAAAATGGATTTTACTATGATTTTGCAAGAAAAGACCCTTTTACTAGCGATGATTTAAAAAAGATTGAAAAAAAAATGTCAGAGATAATAGATAAAGATGTAAAAACAAGAAAAGAAGTTTGGGAGAGAGATAAAGCAATAAGTCATTTTAAAAAAATTGGTGAAAAATACAAAGCTGAGATAATTGAGAGCATTCCTAAAAACGAAGAACTTACGGTTTATCATCATGGCGAAACATGGCATGATTTATGTAGAGGTCCACATTTAGTATCTTCTGGTAAAATAGGTAAGGCTTTTAAATTGACAAAAGTATCTGGAGCTTATTGGCGTGGTGACTCTAATAATGAAATGCTTCAAAGAATATATGGTACTGGTTGGGCAACTCAAAAAGAATTAGACCTTTATCTTCAGAGAATTGAGGAAGCAGAAAAAAGAGATCATAGAAAAATTGGAAAAGAGATGGATTTATTTCATTTTAGAGAAGAAAGTCCTGGATCTGTGTTTTGGCACCAGAAAGGATGGAATTTGTTCCAAAAATTAGTTTCATATATGAGGATGAAACAAGATCACGATGGTTACAAAGAGATAAATACGCCAGAAATACTTGATAGATCCTTGTGGGAAAAATCTGGCCACTGGGAAAAATTTGGAGCTAATATGTATACTTCAACTACACCAGATGAAAAAGTATTTGCAATTAAACCTATGAATTGTCCTGGGTGTGTTCAAGTATTTAATCAAGGACTTAAAAGCTATAGAGACTTACCTTTAAAGATGTCAGAATTTGGAAAAGTTCATAGATATGAACCTTCCGGTGCATTACATGGATTATTACGTGTAAGAGCCTTTACTCAAGATGATGCACATATTTTTTGTACAGAAGAACAAATTACCGAAGAATGTTTGAGTGTTACAAATTTAATTTTAGAAATTTATAAAGATCTTGGTTTTGAAGATGTTATTTTAAAATATTCAGATAGACCAGATTTAAGAGTAGGTGACGATAAAGTTTGGGATAAGTCAGAGGCTGCGTTGTTAGAGGCAATCAAAGCGACAAAGCTAGAGTACTCTATTAATAAAGGTGAGGGCGCATTTTATGGACCAAAAATTGAATTTGTTTTAAGAGATGCAATCGGTAGAGATTGGCAGTGTGGAACCTTGCAAGTAGATTTAAATTTACCAGGTAGATTAGGAGCTTCTTTTGTTGATAAAGATGGAACTAAAAAAGTACCAGTAATGTTACACAGAGCATTATTTGGATCTTTAGAAAGGTTCATAGGCATCCTTATAGAGAATTATGCAGGCAAGTTGCCATTTTGGATATCACCTTTACAGGCAGTTGTTATTCCAATCTCTAGTGATTTTGATGAATATGCTAAAAGTGTAGCTAAGGAATTAAAACGGAGTGGTTTGATTGTCGAGGTGGATCTTAAAAATCATAATTTAAATTATAAAATAAGAGATCATTCTTTAACAAAAGTACCAATGTTATTGATTTGTGGAAAAAAAGAAGTTGACTCCAACAGTGTAACTATTAGAAGATTGGATTCTAATAAACAAGAAAATATGGCTTTGAAAGAATTTATAAAAAAATACTCAGATCTAAATAAAGCCCCTTCAATTTAAGTGGCAGATTTTAAACAAAATTATTTTCAAAAAAGAACCAAAGCAAGAGGCCCAAGGTCTAATAATAGAATTACATCAAACGAAGTTCAAGTTATTGCAAGTGATGGAGAAAATTTAGGAATTTTAAATTTAAATGAAGCAATCAATAAAGCAAAAAATGAAGGTTTAGATTTAATTGAAATAGCTCCGAATGCAAAACCGCCTGTCTGTAAAATTATGGACATGGGTAAATATAAATACGATGCACAAAAAAAAGCTAATAAAGCAAAAAAAAAACAAAAGAAAATTGAATTAAAAGAAATAAAATTAAGGCCAGTTACAGAAGTTCATGACTACACTTTCAAAATTAAAAATGCTCAAAAATTTTTGGCAAAAGGCGATAAAGTCAAATTCACAATAAGGTTTAAAGGTAGAGAGTTACAACATTCGAACCTTGGCAATGAATTAATGGATAAAATTAAGGCAGACATGGAGACTATTGGAAGAGTAGAGCTTCAGCCAAAATTTGATGGAAAGCAAATGATTATGGTAATCCAGCCTTTATAAGCCATATTTCTAGTTGTAAATTTAATTTAATATTTGTATAACCCCCAAAAATTATGCCTAAGTTAAAAACAAAAAGTTCAGCTAAAAAAAGATTTAAAATATCAGCTAAAGGTAAGGTTATAACTCCACAGGCTGGTAAAAGACACGGTATGATTAAAAGAACTAATTCACAAATTAGAAAACAAAGAGGCACAACTGTTTTATCTAAACAAGATGGTAAGATAGTAAAATCTTATATGCCTTACAGTTTAAGAGGATAAAATGGCAAGAGTTAAAAGAGGAGTTACAAGCAGAGCTAAACACAAAAAAGTTTTAAAAGCTGTCAAAGGTCAGTGGGGAAGAAGAAAAAATACTATAAGAGTTGCAAGACAAGCAATGGAGAAAGCTATGCAGTATGCTTATAGGGATAGAAGAAATAAAAAAAGGGATTTCAAATCACTGTGGATACAAAGAATTAACGCTGGTGTTAGATCCGAAGGTATAACATATTCAAAGTTTATTAATGGTTTAAGCAAATCGGGAATTAAATTAGATAGAAAAATTCTTGCAGAAATTGCTTACGATAACCCTGAAGCATTCAAAACTATAGTTAAAAGGGCGCAAGCAGCATTAAATTAATCAAGACTATTGTTTTTCTTCCTTTAACAAATATTCTAATAGAATGTCTGATATTATAAAAATAAAAGATGATTATATCGATAAGCTTAATACGGAAAATAATGTTGATAAAGTAAATAACATAAAATCAGAACTATTCGGAAAAAACGGAATTATATCAAACGAATTTAAAAAATTAGGTTCTATTTCTGTAGAAGAAAGGAAAAAATTAGCCTCAGATTTAAATAATATTAAAGATGAACTTCAAAATAAAATATCAATCAAAATTCAAGAAATAGAAACTAAAGAAATTAATCTAAAGCTTGAGAAAGAAAAAATTGATGTAACTCTTCCAGAAAGAGATATTGAAATTGGTAAAATTCATCCTGTCTCACAAGTAATAGATGAAATTTCGTCTATATTTTCTGAGATTGGATTTAGCGTTGAGGAAGGTCCAGATATAGAGAGTGAATATAATAATTTTACAGCATTAAATACACCAGATAATCATCCAGCTAGAGATATGCATGATACTTTTTATCTTGATAATAATAAGGAATTGCTTTTGAGAACACACACATCTCCAGTTCAGGTAAGAACTATGCTAAAAGGTAAACCTCCTTTTAAAATTATTGCACCAGGAAGAACTTACAGATCAGATAGTGATCAAACCCATGCCCCAATGTTTCATCAAGTTGAAGGTTTACATATAGATAAGAATATACATATGGGTCATTTAAAAGGATGTTTAAATTATTTTATTAAGGAGTTTTTTGAAGTTGATAAAATTAAAATGAGATTTAGACCAAGTCATTTTCCTTTTACTGAACCTTCAGCAGAAGTAGATATAGGATATGAAATTAAAAATGGAAAGATAGTAATTGGTGAAGGTGATAAATGGCTAGAAATTTTAGGTTGCGGAATGGTTCATCCAAATGTTTTAAAAAATGTAAAAGTTAATCCAAGTAAATATCAAGGATATGCTTTTGGAATTGGCATAGACAGACTGGGAATGCTGAAATATGGAATTAATGATTTAAGAGCCTTTTTTGAGACAGATTATAGATGGTTAAGTCACTTTGGATTTGATCCATTAGATGTCCCTTCAAATTATAGAGGACTGAGTAGATGAAGTTCACAGTTGACTGGCTAAAAAACCATCTTGATACAAAATTTAATAACAATCAAATAATAGATAAATTAACCAATATTGGTCTAGAAGTAGAAAGTTTTGAGAGCTCTGCATCTGAATTAGATACTTTTATTGTTGCAAAAATTATAAATGCCAAAATTCATCCAAATGCAGACAGATTGAAGTTATGTGATGTTGATATAGGTAGCGACAAAACAATTGAAGTAGTATGTGGAGCCACAAATGCAAAAAATGGTCTTTTGACAGTTTATGCGCCTCCAGGATCGATTATTCCTAAAAATCAGATGAAATTATCTGTAAGTAAAATAAGAGGTGTAACATCATATGGAATGCTCTGTTCTGAGTCAGAATTATTATTATCTAATGAAAGTGATGGAATAATAGAATTAAAAAACAATAAATATGTAAATAAAATTGGAGAAAAATATTTTAAAAACACTTCTGAAAAAGTAATAGATTTATCAATTACACCCAATAGACCAGATTGTTTAGGGGTAAGAGGAATTGCTAGAGATTTATCTGCTGCTGGTGCCGGTAAATTAAAAATTAATAAAAAATCGAATTTAAAATATATAGGAGATCAAAATATAAATGTAACAATAAAGAAAGAAAAAGTTCAAGGATGCACAATATTTGGAAGTTGTTTAATAAAAGGTGTAACAAATAAAGAGAGTCCAAAATGGCTAAAAGATAAAATTAAGTCTTTAGGCCAAAAACCAATATCTGCGATAGTTGATATTACTAATTATGTGATGTTTGATTTAAATAGACCATTACACGCTTATGATGCAGATAAAATAGATAATGAAATTATTGTTAGAAGTTCTTCTAAAGGAGAAAGCTTTGAAGCATTAGATAATAAAAAATATATTTTAGAAAATGATATGTGTGTTATTTCTGACAGATCCGGAGTCCTTGGACTTGGTGGTATAATTGGAGGGATAAGATCTGGAACAGAATATTCAACTAAAAACATATTATTAGAATCTGCTTATTTTTTACCGCGTTCAATAAGAAAAACTTCTAAACAATTAAATATAGACACAGATGCAAAATTCAGATTCGAAAGAGGCATAGACCCTTTATCGATTGAAGAAGGATTAAGAAAAGCTTCCGAGCTAATAAAACAAATTTGTGGAGGTGAAATAAGTAATTTAGATGTAAAAAAAATTGAAAGTTATAAAAAAACAATAATTAATTTTGACCCATTTCTTTTTGAAAAAACAACCGGATTTAGTGTTGAAAATAAAGAATTAATTAAAATACTTGAAAAGCTAGGTTTTAGTGTATCTAAGAATAAAAAAATTTTAAAGTTAGTAGTGCCTTCTTGGAGACCAGACATAACTCAATCAATTGATATTGTTGAGGAAATAGTAAGAATAAAGGGCTACGAACATATTAATATTTCAGAACCTGTTAAGACAAGATTAAAGCCTACACTTAATTATTATCAGAAATTATTTCATTTTTTACAAAGATCTGTGGCATCAAAAGGTTATTTAGAAACTGTGACTTGGTCATTTACTGACTCTAAAATTAATCAATTATTTAAAGAAAATGATGAAGAAATACGAATTGTAAATCCGATTAGTTCAGATCTAAATGTTTTGAGAAATTCTATCTTCCCAAATTTGATATTTTATTTAAAAAAAAATTTAGATAGAGGATTTAAAGATATTTCTTTATTTGAAATTGGTCCAGCGTTTAAAGGAAAAAATCCTGGAGATCAAACGACTGTTATAGGCGCCGTGAGGGCAGGAAAGGTTTCAAGATTATCTTGGAATGATAAAGAAAGAATTGTAGACACATTCGATGTAAAAAAAGATGTAATTCAAAGTCTTTGTGAAATAGGGATTGATAAAGATGATATTGTTATAGATGATAAAACCCCTTCTTACTATCACCCAGGAAAATCTGGAGGAGTGTACCAAAATAAAAACGAAAAAAATGCTCTAGCATATTTTGGTGAGATTCATCCAAACATAATAAAAAAATTAGATATAAAAACTGAAGGTTTGGTAATATTTGAAGTTTGTCTTGATAATATAAAAGAGCCAAAACAAAAGATAAAAGATACAAAAACTGAATATAAATTTTCTGATTTTCAAAAATCAGAGAGAGATTTCGCATTTATTATTAATAAAAACTTTAAATCTCAAGAATTGGTTAATATAATTAAATCTGTTGATAAAAAATTAATTAAGTCAGTAAGAGTATTTGATGTATTTGAGGGAGAAAATATACCAGAGAAAAAAAAATCTATAGCTATTAATGTAACAATTCAGTCAGAAGAAAAAACATTAAATGAAAATGACCTGGACAACATTAATAAGCTAATTATCTCTTCAGTTGAGTCAAAGTCTGGCGCAAAAATTAGATCCTAAAAATGGCTGATACAATAGACAACATTAGGAATTTTGCAATTATAGCTCATATAGATCATGGTAAATCAACTATAGCTGATAGAATAATTCATAAATGTGGAGGTTTAAGTGACAGAGAAATGAAATCTCAAGTGCTAGACTCTATGGATATAGAAAGAGAGAGAGGAATTACAATTAAAGCACAAACAGTTAAATTAAATTATAAAGCAAAAAATGGCAAAAATTATATTTTAAATATTATAGACACCCCAGGACATGTAGATTTTAGTTATGAAGTTAGTAGAAGCCTTTATGCGTGCGAGGGCTCAATATTAATTGTAGATAGTACACAAGGTGTAGAAGCTCAAACACTTGCAAATGTATATCAAGCACTTGATATAAATCATGAGATTATTCCTGTATTAAATAAAATTGATCTACCAGCATCTGATCTTGATAGAACAAATAGTCAAATTGAAGATGTTATTGGTATAGATACAACTAATTCTGTTCCTTGCTCTGGAAAAACTGGACAAGGAATAGATGAAATTCTTGAGCAAATTATTAATTCTTTGCCTGGACCTAAAGGTGAAAAAAATAGCAAATTAAAATGTTTATTAGTTGATAGCTGGTATGACACTTATCTTGGAGTAGTTATATTAGTGAGAATTATAGACGGAAAACTAAAAAAAAATATGAAAATAAAAATGATGTCTACAAATCAAGAATATATCGTAGAAAAAGTTGGTGTTTTTACCCCAAAAGCAAAAGATGTGAGTGAACTTAATGCTGGAGAAATAGGATTTATTACAACTGGTATTAAAATTTTATCAGAAACTAAAGTTGGAGACACTATATGTGATGCAGAGAAACCTCTCAATGATGCATTGCCTGGTTTTAAACCAAGTAAACCAGTAGTTTTTTGTGGTTTATTTCCTGTAGATAGTTCAGAATATCAAAAGTTAAAAGATGGACTTGCTAAATTACAATTAAATGATGCAAGTTTTTCTTATGAAGCAGAATCATCATCTGCCTTAGGACTTGGTTTTAGATGTGGATTTTTAGGTCTCTTACATCTTGAAATAATCACAGAAAGGCTTGAAAGAGAATTTGATATTAATTTATTAACTACAACACCTGGTGTTGTTTACAAAATTCATTTAAATAATGGTAAAATTGTCGAACTTCAAAATCCCTCAAATTTACCAGATCCTACCTATATAAAAATTATTGAAGAACCGTGGATTAAAGCTACAATTATAACTCCAGATCAGTATTTGGGATCAATTATTAAGTTATGTCAAAATAAAAGAGGTATACAAACCAATTTAAGTTATTCAGGAAATCGTGCTGTAATTAATTATGAGATACCTTTAAATGAGGTCGTATTTGATTTTAATGATCGTCTTAAATCTATGACAAGCGGATATGCTAGTTTTGATTATGAAATTATTGATCACAAAGAAGGAGATCTAGTAAAAATGAATATACTTGTAAACTCGGAACCTGTTGATGCTCTTGCAATGATGATACATAAAGATTTTGCTCAGACTACAGGTAGAGAGGTCTGTGAAAAATTAAAAGACTTAATTCCAAGACACAACTTTATGATACCGATTCAAGCAGCTATAGGTGGTAAAATTATCGCTAGAGAAACTATCAAAGGATTTAAAAAAGATGTGTTAACGAAAATCCATGGAGGAGGAGCGACTGATAGAAAAAGAAAACTGCTTGAAAAACAAAAAAAGGGTAAAGCTAGAGCTAAGCAATTCGGAAAAGTAGAAATACCTCAAGAAGCTTTTATTGGTGTTTTAAAAATTAATAAAGAAACATAAAAAATATAACAGGATGTTAAATGATTGTTCAATAATAGTTCCAACTTATCATCCAGGAGAAATCATAAATAACTTATTAAATTCACTTCCTGGAGTGAAAGAAATAATTATCTTGGATAATAGTGATAATATAAATTTGAAAAATTTGATCGTCGATAGATATAAAAATATTAAATACATAAATACTGGAGATATCGGTCTAGGAAAAACTTTTAATATGGCATTAAAATTATCAAAGTCCGATAACATTTTTATAACTCAACCTGATGTAATATTAAGAAAAAATTGTTTAGAAAATTTACTTCTTGCGAAAAAAAAATACAAAGATGCTGCATTATTAGCACCTCTTTTATTTGAAAAAAATAAATATAGTATCTATGATCATTTAGATTTACCATTAGATAAAAAAAAGAGAATAATAAATCGAAACAATAACAATAGAATTAACTCATATCCAAGTGGAGATTTTTGTGTTGAAGCAATAAATTCCACAGCTTTACTGATAGACAAAAAAAAAATAACAACAGTAAATGGTTGGGATGAATTTTTTTATACTTACTTAGAAGATATTGATTTATGCTTAAGATTAAGAAAAAAAAATTTTGAAATTATTAAAGTTTGTGATTCGCATGTTGATCATGTTGGTTTTGGATCTCATCAAAAAGAAAATGAAGATAAAGCAAATGAAAATAGAATTTTCAATTTTTGTAGATCTTCAATTTACTTCAACTTTAAGCATAGATCGACAATATTTTTTACGCAAAAAACGATATTAGAATTATTAAAAATATCACTA
>CACMZL010000010.1 GCA_902618205.1 uncultured Pelagibacteraceae bacterium
AATTGACAATAAAAATAATTATATTGTAGTAGATTTTGGAACAGCAACTAATTTTGATGTAATCTCAGCAAATAGTTATAACGGAGGGGTAATTGCTCCTGGAATAAATCTATCATTAGAAAATTTATCAAAAAAAGCATTTTTAATACCTAATGTAAAATTTAAAAAATCAAATAATGTTGTAGGTAAAAACACTATAAGTGCAATTAATTCAGGATTTTTCTTCGGTTATTCTGGTCTAATTGACAATATAATTCATTCCATTATTAAACAAACCAAAAAAAAATATAAAATAATATTTACTGGTGGACTAGCAAAAATGTTTAAAAATTCTTTAAAACTAAAAGTAAAAATAAAGTCTAATTTAACTACTGATGGAGTTTTAAAGGCTGCTATGTGTTTAAATAAATGAACGAAGAATTAATTTTTTGCCCTTTAGGGGGATCTGGAGAAATTGGGATGAATATGAATTTATTCGCCTATGGAAATCCAGATAACAGAAAATGGATAATTGTAGATATAGGAGTTACTTTTGCAGATGATGCAATTCCTGGAGTTGATTTAATATATCCTGACCCTGGATTTATTGTTGATAAAAAAGATCAATTATTAGGAATTGTTCTAACTCATGCACATGAAGATCATATTGGTGCAATTGCTCATATATGGCCAAAACTAAAATGTAAAATATTTGCTACTCCATTTACATCAGTGTTAATTTCAGAAAAATTTAAGGAAAAAAAAATTGATGTAACAGGATATCTAGAAATTGTTAAGTTAAATAGTATTGTAGATTTAAGTCCTTTTAAAATAGAATTTGTTACATTAACACATTCTATACTAGAACCTAATGGACTAAAAATTGAAACACCTGTTGGAAATATATTACACACTGGTGATTGGAAGTGTGATCCAGATCCATTAACTGGAGACAATATGAATTCAAAAAGATTAAAGGAAATTGGTAAAGAAGGTGTTTTGACAATGATATGTGACTCAACAAACGTATTTAGTGCAGGAAGAGCAGGATCTGAGCTCGATGTAAGAAAAAATATGCTAAAGATAATGGAAACACTAAAGAAAAGGATAATTATTACTTCTTTCGCTTCAAATGTAGCTAGAATGGAGTCTGCCTTTTATTGTGCTGAAAAAACAGGTAGGCAAATTGCTTTGGTGGGCCGTTCAATGCATAGAATTTATAAAGCTGCTAGGCAATGTGGTTACTTGCAAAATGTTATTGAACCACTTGATGCAAGAGATGCAAAAAATATTTCAAGAGAAAAAATTGTTTACTTATGTACTGGTAGCCAAGGAGAACCAATGGGTGCGATGAACCGTATTTCAAATTATACACATCCAGATGTTTTTGTTGAGAGAGGGGACGCAGTTATATTTTCTTCAAAAATTATTCCAGGTAATGAAAAAAAATTATACAAACTTCACAATCAATTAGTTAGAGAAGGTATAGAAGTAATTTCTGAAGATAGTGAATTTATTCATGTATCAGGACATCCAAATAGAGAAGATTTAAAGGATATGTATGACTGGATAAAACCAAGATCAGTCATACCTGTTCATGGTGAACATAGACATATGATTGAACACATAAATTTTGCAAAAGAAATGCAAGTCCCATATCCTGTTAGAGTAGAAAATGGTGATATAGTTAGAATTTATCCAGGTGATAAACCTGAAGTATATGATAAAGCTCCAAGTGGAAGACTTTACGTAGATGGTTCTATAAGTGTTGAAGAAGATGCCCAATCTATCAAAGAGAGAAAAAATTTATCTACCAACGGATTAATAGAAGCAACATTAGTAATCACTCCAAATGGTAATATTCATAACAAACCTTTATTAACTTTTAGAGGTTTACCTATATACGAAAAAGATGAATTTACATTTAATCTTGAAGAGGAAATTGAAAAAACAGCAAAAACTTTTTCTTTAAATAATAAAAAGCAAGAATCTAATTTAATTGATGCTCTTAAAATAACTTGTAGAAAGTACACAAAAGAAAAATTAGGAAAAAGACCTTACACAAATATAAATTTAGTGAGGATTTAATTGAGTATTACAGGCTCAATAGTTGTATATGTGTGCTTGTGGTGGATAGTTTTTTTTGCCATTCTACCTATAGATGTTAATCGTGAAAAAAAGGGAAATATAGAGGGAGTTGACCCTGGGGCCCCAGAAAATCCAAAAATAACTAAAAAAATAATTTATTGTACTTTAATTACGTCTGGTATTTTTATAGTTATATATCTATTAGTAATTAATGAAATTTTAAATTTACGTAACTTTTTAATTTAATGTTTTTTTCAAAATCATTTATTCCGATACTAAAAAATAATCCATCTGAGGCTAAAATTAAATCACACCAGTTAATGTTAAGAGTAGGTATGATTAAGCAGTCCTCTGCTGGAATTTATTCTTGGTTACCGCTCGGATTTAAAGTCATGAAAAAAATAGAACAAATAGTTAGAGAAGAACAAGACCGTGTTGGTGTTCAAGAAATATTAATGCCCACAATTCAATCATCCGAAATTTGGAAGGAAAGTGGTCGATATGAAGATTATGGTGAAGAAATGTTAAGAATTAAGGATCGTCAAAATAGAGAAATGTTATATGGTCCAACTAATGAGGAACTTGTGACAGAAATTTTTAGATCTTCCTTTAAATCATATAAATCTTTGCCTCAATTATTATACCATATTCAATGGAAATTTAGAGATGAGTTAAGACCAAGATTTGGAATTATGAGATGTAGAGAATTTTATATGAAGGATGCCTACTCTTTTGATTTAACAGATGATGATGCAATATTTTCGTACAATAAATTTTTTCTTTCATATTTAAAAACTTTTAAGAGACTAAATTTATCCGCAATTCCCATGGCTGCTGACACTGGTCCTATAGGAGGAAACCTATCACATGAATTCATTATTCTTGCTGACACAGGTGAAAGTAAAATTTACACAGATAAGAGAATTTTTGATGTAGACAGCTCTAAAACAATTTTAGACAAAGAGTCATTAGGTGTATTGAGAAAACAATACGAAAAGTTTTACTCA
This sequence comes from uncultured Pelagibacteraceae bacterium, assembly GCA_902618205.1. Taxonomy (GTDB): domain Bacteria; phylum Pseudomonadota; class Alphaproteobacteria; order Pelagibacterales; family Pelagibacteraceae; genus Pelagibacter. The sequence continues at coordinate 3,075 of CACMZL010000010.1, forward strand.
GTAACAGATGAAAAATTTAATAAAGATGAATTTGAAAAATCTGTTGCAGAAGAATATAGAGTAAATACCAAAGGTATTGAAGTTGGTCACATATTTTATTTTGGAGATAAATACTCAAAACCAATGAATGCAGCTGTTGATTTTAATGGAAAAAAAGAATTTGTAAAAATGGGATCATATGGAATTGGAGTCTCCAGACTTGTTGGTGCCATAATTGAGGCAAAATATAACGATACAGACGGTATTATGAAATGGCCTATGTCAGTAACACCTTATGATTGTGCGATTATTCCAATGATAAATAAAAATGATAAATCTAATTTAGAAAAGTCTATTAAAGTACATGAATTTCTAAAATCAAAAAACATAGAAACAATCATAGATGATACAGACGAAAATATTTCAGCTAAAATAAAAAAATTTAATTTAATCGGAATTCCATATCAATTGATAATCGGAAGCAAATCTGAAGGGAATTTATATGAGTTTAAGGAAGTCGATGGAGAAACTCAAAAATTAAAAGTTGAAGATATATGTTCACAAATAATAAAAGCTAAGCAAAATTGATTTCACAACTAGAAAAAGAGATTATATTTAGGTTTTTAAAAGCTAGAAAAAAAGATGGCTTTTTAAATGTAATCTCTATCTTTTCCTTTATCGGTATAGGTTTGGGGGTGGCTGTTCTAATAATTGTTATGTCGGTAATGAATGGTTTTAGAACAGAGTTAATAAATAAAATTGTAGGTTTTAATGCCCATGCTGTAGTAAAACCCTACAACAAGCCCTTAGCAATTATGTCTGATAAAGATTTTGCTAAAGGCATTTTTTCAAATGATGGAGAAGCAGTAATTCTTTCAAAAGAAAACACAAAAGGCATTATTTTAAAAGGATATTTAAAAAATGATTTTAAGAAACTAGAAATATCAAATAATCAAAAATATTTTGGAACAACAGATCTAAAAAACAATTCAATATCAATTGGAAAGGATTTAAGCTTTTTGCTTAATATAGATATTGGTGATCAAATAACAATAATGTCACCCTCGGGAATTGGAACAATCGTTGGATCTTTTCCAAAACAAGATAAATTTGAAGTAATTTCGATTTTTGATAGTGGAATAGGTGAATTTAATGAAAATGTAGCATATATCAATCTTAATACATTAGAAGGTTTTTTTGATATAAATAAAGACAAAAGATTTACAGAGTACTATTTCAAAGACCCAAAAAATATTGAATATTATAAAAAAAATTTATTAGATTTATTTCCTAATGCATATGTTTACACATGGGCAGATTTAAATGAGTCTTTATTTTCAGCTTTAAAAGTTGAAAGAAACGTTATGTTTATTATCTTATCTCTAATAATAATAGTAGCTGCATTTAATATTATATCTGGTTTGACAATTTTAGTTAAAAACAAAACAAGAGATATTGGTATTTTAAAATCTATTGGCGTTTCAAATATTTCTATTAAAAAAATTTTCTTTTTCATTGGTTTTATTATTGGTACTTCAGCCACTCTATTTGGTATTTTATTAGGGTCTTTATTTTCATACTACATAGAAGATATTAGAAAATTTATTTCTAATACATTTGACGTAACCTTATTCCCAGAAGAAATTTATTTTCTAAGTACTCTACCATCTGAAATAAATGTTAATTCAATTATCTTAATATCTTTAAGTTCAATAATTATAACTTCTGTTGTATCCATTTATCCAGCCTCTAAAGCAGCTCGATTAGATACAATACAAACGTTAAAATATGAATAATTTTTTAAAATTAAATAATTTATCAAAAAAGTATGAAAAAAATAAATCATTTAAAATTTTAAATAGTATAAATTTTAAATTTGAGTCAGGGAAAGTATATTCAATTATAGGACCATCTGGTTCTGGTAAATCAACATTATTAAATTTATTATCATTAATAGATGTTCCCTCCTCAGGTTTTATTGAATTTAATAAAAAAAAAATTGATACAAATAGTTCTATTGAAAATGACAATGTAAGGTCAAAAAATATTGGTATTATTTATCAAGATAATAATTTATTGCCGGATTTCACAGCACTTGAAAATGTAATGCTTCCAAATTTGTTGATTTCAAATAGTAAATTAAAATCAACAGAATTAGCAAAAAAATTGATTAAAAAATTTGATTTAACTTCAAGATTAAATCATTATCCATCAGAGCTTTCAGGTGGGGAAAATCAAAGAATAGCAATTGCTAGAGCTTTAATAAATGAGCCAAATATTATTCTTGCTGATGAACCTACAGGCAGTTTAGATTTTGAAAATGCTAAACAAATATTTAAAATCCTATTTAATCTAAAAGAAAAAAATAGAATTATAATTTTTGCAACCCACAATAGATATTTTGCAAATATGGCTGATTGTAAAATTAAAATGATTGGTGGTAAAATGAATATCACTAATGAAAGAATCACGTAACAAAATATTTAATCAATTTAAAATACACACTCAATATTCTATTTGTGAAGGAGCTGTTAAAATTGAAGAATTAAAAGATTTCTGTAAAAAAAATAAAATAAAATCAATAGGCTTATCAGATACTTATAATTTATCAGGTGCGCTAGAATTTTCCGAGAATTTATCAGCAGTTGGCACACAGCCTATTATTGGGACTCAGATATTATTTAAATATAAAGAATTTATGGGTCTAATACCGCTTTTAGCTAAAAATTATGATGGATATAAAAATATTATTAAACTTTCTTCAAAATCTTATTTGGATAACTCTGAGACAACTACACCTCACTGTGAAATTGATGATTTAATAAATAACTCAGATGGCATAATAGTTTTAACTGGTTCTATTAGATGTTTGTTTGGTTCACTTTTTAATAAAGGATTATTTCATGAAATTGAAGAAATATTAACTATTTTAAAAGAAAAATTTGAAGACAATATTTATATAGAAATTCAAAGACATAATGACTTAAACGAAAAAGATTTTGAAAATTATAACCTAAAAATTTCAGAAAAGTTGGAATTACCTATTATTGCTTCTAATGAAGTTTATTATTTAGATAAAAATATGTTTGAAGCACACGATGCATTAATGTGTATTGGTCAAAAAACTTATCTTAATGATTCAAATAGAATAAAACTTACAAATCAACATTATTTTAAATCGTCTGATGAAATGATTGAACTTTTTAAAGATATACCCGAAGCGCTTGAAAATAATTTTAATTTACCATTTAGATGTTCTTTCAAACCAAGTTCATCCAAGCCTATTTTGCCAAATGTTTCTTCCTCAGATAAAGATACAAACTATATGCTGAAAAAATTATCTCAAGAGGGACTAAATAATAAGTTCAAAGAAGTTTTTAATTTAGATTATAGTAATCAAGAAAAAAACGAAAAATATACGAAATATAAAAATAGACTTGATCATGAAATAAAAATTATAGTCGAAATGAATTATGCAGGTTATTTTTTAATTGTTTCAGATTATATCAAGTGGGCAAAAAAGAATAAAATACCTGTTGGTCCTGGTAGAGGTTCTGGTGCTGGTTCATTAGTGGCCTGGTGTCTATCTATAACTGATATTGATCCTATAAAATTTAATCTCATATTTGAGCGTTTTCTAAATCCAGATAGAATTTCAATGCCTGACTTTGATATAGATTTTTGTGAAGAAAAAAGAGATCTTGTTTTTCAATATCTAACAACCAAATATAAAGATAGCGTAGCCCATATTATTACTTTTGGTAAACTTAAAGCAAGAATGGTAATAAGAGATGTTGGTAGAGTTCTTGGATTACCCTATGGTTTTATTGATAGTATTTGTAAAATGATTCCATTTGATCCCTCAAGACCAATGTCATTACAAGAGTGTATAAATATTGAACCCAGACTTCAGAAATTAATTAAAGATGATAAAAGAGTAGATCGTTTAATCAATTTATCTCTTAAACTCGAGGGTTTAAACCGAAATGTTGCAACCCACGCCGCTGGAGTCGTTATCGCTGACAAAAAATTAACAGAGACAGTACCATTATACAAAGATAATTCTGCAGATTTATTGTTACCATCAACTCAGTTTGATATGTATTCAGCTGAAAATGCAGGCTTAATTAAATTTGATTTCCTTGGTTTAAAGACATTAACTGTAATTGATAAAGCTCAAAAATTAATTAAAAAAAAAATACCTGAATTTAATGTTGAAAAAATTAATTATGAAGATCAAAAAGTATATGAATTGTTATCAAGTGGTAAAACTGTAGGCTTGTTTCAACTTGAGAGTTCTGGGATGAAAGATGCTCTTATTAATATGAAGCCTAATAGATTAGAGGATATTATTGCTTTAGTGGCATTATACAGACCTGGACCAATGAGTAATATCCCTATATATAATGAATGCAAGCATGGAATCAGAGAACCTGATTACCTTCACCCAAAACTAGAACAAATACTAAAACCTACCTATGGTGTAATAATTTATCAGGAACAAGTAATGCAAATTGCACAAGTACTTTCAGGTTTTTCAGCTGGTGAAGCAGATATTTTAAGAAGAGCTATGGGAAAAAAAAAAAGATCAGAATTAGAAAAGCAGAAACAAAATTTTGTTGATGGTGCCCATAAAAATGGAATAAGTAAAGATATTGCCGCTGGTATCTTTTTAAAGATTGAACCTTTTGCAGAATATGGCTTCAATAAAAGTCATGCTGCAGCATATGCTGTAATTGCTTATCAAACAGCCTTTTTAAAAACTTATTATCCTCATGAGTTTTTTGTGGCTTCAATGTCAATGGAATTATCAAATCAAAAAAAATTAAGTGAATTTTATGAGGAATTAAAAAGAATTAATATTCCTGTTATTAGACCAGATATAAATAAATCAAATGCCGATTTTTCATCTGATGGAAAAAACTTTTATTATGCATTAGGAGCAATTAAAAATGTTGGTATTGAAGCAATAACGAATCTAATTACTGAACGATCTAAAAATGGAGATTTTAAAAATTTAAATGATTTTATCAATAGAGTGAACCCAAAGGATATAAATAAATTACAATTAGAAGGTTTAGTTCAAGCAGGTGCTTTTGACAGTATTATGAATAATAGACAATCTATTTTTAATTCTATACCAAATATAATATTAAAATCTAAAAATATTTACGAAAATAAGTCAACAAATCAAATTGATCTTTTTGAAAACCAAGAAAACGATGAGATTACTTATATTGATAATATTGAAGATTGGTCAACCGATATAAAATTAACAAAAGAGTTTGAAACATTGGGTTTTTATATTTCTGATCATCCCCTCAACCAATTTAAATCAATATTTAAGCAATATAATATTATTAATTTTGATAATTTTGAAAGTGATACTAATATTTTAAGTGCTAACATTGCTTGCACAGTTTTAAAAGTTCAAGAAAAAAAAACTCAAAAAGGAAATTCATACGCAATTATAAAATTTTCTGATTTGAGTAATGTATTTGAATTATTTATCTTTTCAGATGTTTTTGAAATTAACAGAAATATTTTAGTTGAGGGAAATTCTTTAATGTTGACTTTGATTAAAAATTTTATTGATGAAAATAAAATTCAAAAAAGAATAAATGTGAAAAAAATTGTCTCTTTGAAAGAAGTAATTAATCAAACATATAAAAATATAGTTTTTAAATTTAGAAATTTAAACGAATTAAATATATTAAATAAACTAAGTACTGAAAAAGGTGAAACAAATGTGGTAATACATCTAGACAAAGCAGATGAGACATTGATTTTAAAACTTAAAAATAAAAGAAAAATAGATAATAAATTAATAAATTCACTTAATTTAGTAGAAAATGTCCTAATTGATTAAAAAATGCTTGTCTTTTAGTAAATATTTTGTATTTATCTCACAAATTAATAACGCACACAATTAATGGTTTTGAACCTCCGGTCCCTTAGGGCAATAATTGTGGTGGCATAACCGGGAAACTTTATGAAAATACCAAAAATTACAATAGAACAATTATTAGAAGCTGGGGTCCATTTAGGTCACAAGACATTGAGGTGGAATCCTAAAATGAAAAAATATATATTTGGAAAAAGAGACTCTATTCATATAATAGACCTTACACAAACTTTAGAACTGACCAATTCTGCATTGGAAAAAGTTTTTACAACTATTTCATCAGGTGGCAAAATATTATTTATTTCAACAAAAAAACAAGCCTCTGAAGCAATAGCTCAATTAGCAAAAGATACTGACCAATATTTTGTGAATTATAGATGGCTAGGTGGAATGCTTACAAATTGGGGAACAATTTCTAACTCTATAAAAAAACTTAACAAGATTAATTTAGACTTATCATCTGAGAATAGAGGTTTTACAAAAAAAGAGCTGCTTAAAATGAGTAGTCAAAGGGATAAACTGCAAAGATCTTTAGGTGGAATTATGGAAATGAAAAAGATTCCTGATCTAGTATTTATAATAGACACAAATTATGAGTCACTAGCCATTAAAGAGTCAATAAAATTAGGAATTCCAATTATTGCAATATTAGATACAAATTCAGACCCAGAGGGTATCGATTATCCTATTCCTGGAAATGATGATGCAAGAAGATCGATTGATTTATATTGTAGTTTAATGAAAAGTACTATTTTAGACGCCATAAAAAATATAAAAAATTCATCTGATCAAATTCAAAATGATGAAAAAAAAATAGATAACACCTCAACCACAAATCAAAAACAAAAAATTGAAAAAAAATTAAATTAAATTCAAATCAAAGCAAATGAGTGATATTGAAAAGGTAAAACAATTGAGACAATCCACTGGAGCTGGATTTAAGGACTGTAATTCAGCTTTAAAAGAATCAAATGGTGATTTGGATAAAGCTGTAGAAATTTTAAGAATAAAAGGCATTGCAAAAGCATCAAAGAAAATGTCAAGAGATGCTAAAGAGGGAGTAATCGCAATAAGTGGAGATGAAAATAAAACATCATTAATAGAAGTTAATTGTGAAACTGACTTTGTAGCAAAAAATGATGATTTTATTAATTTTGTAAAAGAATTGAGCGAAATAAACAATAACTGCTCATCTGTATTAGAAAAATTAAACAAATATAAAATGGATAATGGTAAAACTGTTGAAGATACTCTTGTTGATTTAATTGCAAAAATAGGAGAAAAAATCACAATTGGAAATAGCAAAACAGTAGAAAACCCAAATTCATTAAATTTTGTATATCAGCATTCAATTATAAAGGACAATGTATCTAAACTAGGTGTTGTGGTTAGCTTGGAAACAAATGAAAAAAATGATGTAATTAATTTATTTGGTAAGCAATTATCAATGCATATCGCTGCATCAAACCCAATAGCGTTGAATTCTAATGAAATTAGTAAAGATGTAATAGAAAAGGAAGAAAAATTAATTTTAGAGGAATTAAAAAATTCAGGTAAACCAGAAGAAATTACTAAAAAAATTAGTTTAGGTAAAATAAGTAAATTTAAGGAAGATAACAGCTTAATGACACAGGACTGGGTAATGGAACCCAAGAAAAAAGTAAAAGATATAATGACAGAGTTAAAAATACCTGATTTAAAAATAAAAGAATTTACTAGAATAAAAATAGGTGATTAATGTTTAATGACAATGCTTATAATGATAAGATGACTAAAACTATTGATGTGTTTTCAAAGGAGCTAAATTCATTAAGAACTGGTAGAGCAAACTCAAGCATGTTAGACTTGGTAAAAGTTGATGTGTATGGACAAAAAATGCCAATTAATCAGCTTGGAACAATTACCACACCAGAACCAAGAACTTTAAATATACAAGTTTGGGATATAAATAATATAAAACTTATTGATGCTGCTATTCAAAAATCTGAACTAGGTTTGAATCCACAAATAGATGGACAATTAATAAGGCTACCAATTCCTGACTTAAGTGAGGAAAGAAGGAATGAAATTAAAAAAATAGTTAAATCAATGGGTGAAAAATGTAAAGTATCAATAAGAAATATTAGAAGAGACGCTAATGATGAACTAAAAAAATTATTAAAATCAAAAGACATTTCTGAAGATGATGAAAAAAAATATGAAAAAATTATTCAGGAATATACAGACAGCAAAATCAAAATTATAGATGAAAAAGTATCATCCAAAGAAGAAGACATAATGAGGATATGAAACCATTAAAACATGTGGCCATCATTATGGATGGTAATGGGAGATGGGGTATTAGTAAAGGCAAATCAAGAAATTACGGTCACAAAAAAGGTATAGAGACTGTAGAAAAAATTATAACTGCTGCAATAAAAAAAAATATAAAATATTTAACTTTATTTGTATTTTCAACTGAAAACTGGAAAAGACCAATTAAAGAAATTAAATACCTTTTTAACTTATTAGAAAGATACATTGATAGTGAAATTGAAAATTTACAAAAAAAAAATATCAAACTGAAAGTTATAGGCAATATTTTTTCTTTTCCAAAAAAATTAAAATTAAAAATAAAAAGACTGGAAAGTTTAACAAAAAATAATACTAAAATTCAAATTAATATGGCATTAAACTATGGAGCAAGACAAGAAATTTTATACGCATTTAAAAAATTATTAAAAAAAAAAATAATGATAAATGAAAAAAATATATCAAAAAATTTATATACTCATAGTATACCGGATCCAGAAATTTTAATTAGAACAGGAAACACAAAAAGAATAAGTAATTTTTTGATATGGCAAACTATATATACAGAAATTTTTTTTGAAAAAAAAATGTGGCCTGAATTTAACCAAAACGATTTTAATAAAATAATAAAAAAGTATAATAAAATTCATAGAAATTTTGGTGGCTTGAATGTCAGAACTAAATAAAAGAATTTTTACGTCTTTAGTATTATTTTTGCTATTGTTTTTATGCTTTAAAAGCAATTTAGTTTTATTTATTTCGTTGATATTTATCACTTTTGAAATATTTTTTGAGTTTTATGTTATTTCAAAAAAAATTTATAGGAATAAGCCTAATATAATATTTTTCTTAATATTGTTTACTTTTAATTTATATTTAATGATATTTTTAATCTCTGCATTAACTCCATTTATTTTATCAAACGATATGTATTTTGTATATTTTTTATTTATTTTAACAGTATGTATATCTTCTGATATAGGTGGATACATTTTTGGAAAAATATTAAAAGGAAAAAAAATTACAAAAATTAGTCCAAACAAAACATATACTGGCATGTTTGGATCCTTTTTTTTATCAATCTTTTTATCTTGTGTTATTTTTAATGACTTTATGACTATTAAAGAAATAATTTTAGTTTCTTTTTTTATATCTTTGATTTCCCAACTTGGTGATCTATTGTTATCATTTCTTAAAAGAAAAGCAAAAGTCAAGGATACAGGCAATATACTACCTGGTCATGGTGGTTTATTAGATCGCTTTGATGGATTGTTGTTTGCTTTACCTTTGGGTACTTTATTGTTTCAAATAATATGAAAAAAGAAATTATAATATTGGGATCTACTGGATCAGTGGGTTCATCAGTTCTATCTGTAATTAAAAATAATAAAAAATTTAAAGTCAGACTTTTATCATCAAATAATAATATTAAAAAACTTTTTAAGCAGGCATTAATTTATAAAGTACAAAACGTTATTATAAATAATTTCGATAAATACGAAAAATATAAAAAAATATTTCGAGCCAAAGGTATTACACTTCATTATAAAATTTCTAATTTAAATAAAATTGTAAAGAAAAAAGTTGATTATTCAATAAATTCAATAACAGGTATAGATGGTTTGGAACCTACATTAAAAATTATCCCAATAACAAAAAATATACTTATAGCAAACAAGGAATCTATAATTTGTGGGTGGGGACTTATAAAAAAAGAATTAAAAAAATCAAAAACAAATTTTATACCAATTGATTCCGAACATTTTTCAATTGCCGAATTAGTTGGTGAAAAGGACTCAAAGAATATTCAGAAAATTATTCTCACTGCTTCTGGTGGACCTTTTCTTACGAAGTCAATAACCAAGATTAAAAATGCTAAACCCTCTCAAGCAATAAAACATCCTAATTGGAAAATGGGAAGAAAAATTTCTATAGATTCATCGACAATGATGAATAAAGTATTCGAATTAATTGAGGCTATCAAAATTTTTAATATTAATAAAAATAAAATATCAATCATAATTCATCCCACATCTTATATACATGCAATTATTTTTTTCAAAGGTGGTATAATTAAATTACTTGCCCATGACACAAGTATGAAAATTCCTATTTCAAATGCAATTGGAATTAAAAATGAAATAAATAAAAATATTATTCAACAACAATTATTAAAATTAAACAATTTAAAATTTTTAAAGCCTAATTTAAAAAAATTTCCGTTATTAAGACTAATAAAATTAATTCCTAAACGAGAATCT
>CACMZL010000011.1 GCA_902618205.1 uncultured Pelagibacteraceae bacterium
ATATTATAACTGATAAAAAATATGAAAAAGTAGTAAAACAATATAGTAATCCTATAATCGTTACCAATGTATTAAAATCTGTCGCAAGTATAACACAATTATTTTATCCCACATCTATAAATGATAATATTGATTTTAATTTAGGTAATCCTAATAAAAAAAAATTTAAAAATGTAAAATTTGCCAAAAATATATTAATTGGGAAAAATGTTAAAATTGGTAAAAAAACTCAAATTGGCCATAACACTATAATTGAGAGCAATGTTATAATAGGAAATAATTGTGATATCGGAAATAATGTAATTATAAAAAACTCCGTAATTGGTAATAATGTTCGTATTTTAGATGGAGCAGTAATCGGAAAAAAAGGATTTGGTTTTTTTCCTGATGATACGAAAAATTTAAGATATCCTCACATCGGAATGGTTATTATTAATGATAATGTAGAAGTTGGATGCAACAATACTATAGATCGAGGATCCTTATCAAACACGGTTATTGGAAAAAATACTTTTTTAGATAATCAAGTGCATATTGCTCATAATGTAAATATTGGAAAGAATTGTATAATAACAGCTCAAGTTGGATTTGCTGGAAGCGCATCTATCGGTGATAAAGTTTTAATTGGTGGGCAATCTGGAATATCTGGACATTTAAAGATTGGAAATAATGTACAGATAGGTGGAGGTAGTGGAGTTGTAAAAAATATACCAGACAATTCTAAGGTCATGGGATATCCTGCTAAAGATATAAGAAATTTTTTAAAAGAAAATAGATGACAGATAAATTAAATAAAAACCAGATCGAGGATTTGCTTCCTCATAGGAAACCAATGTTACTAATAGAAGAGTTAATCAATATTAAAAAACTTAAATCAGCCACTGCAATAGTGAATGTTAAAAAAGATAGTTTTTTTGTTCAAGGTCATTTTCCTGGTGAACCTGTTATGCCTGGAGTTTTAATTGTAGAAGCATTTGGACAAGCCGCAGCAGCATTAACTGCTGCCGGAATAGATAAAAAAACTTATGAAAATAAGTTAGTTTTTTTGATGACCGTCGATAAAGCAAGATTTAGAAATCCAGTCGTACCTGATTGCAAACTAGAATTAAATATTGAAGCTGTCAGATCTCATGGAAGAGTGTGGAAATATAAAGGTGAAGCTTTTGTTGATGGAAAAAAAATGGCTGACGCTCAGTGGGCAGCAACTATCGTTGATAGAAAGAAATAATCAGTAGTAATTCTTGATAAGAATTTAGATAATAATTTGTTATTAATTAAATGTGATACATTCAACATCAATAATAAGTCCAAATGCTAAAATTTCTAAAGATGTTGAGATTGGTCCTTATTGTGTAATAGGCTCAGATGTTGAATTAGGATCAAATACAAAATTACATTCTCATATAAACATTAATGGTAATACAAAAATTGGAAAAAATAATGAGATTTTCCCTTTTGTATCAATCGGAACACCTCCACAAGATTTAAAATATAAAGGTGAAAAAAATTCTATAATAATCGGTGATAATAATAAACTTAGAGAATATGTGAACATTAATCCTGGCACTGTACATGGTGGAACAATTACAAAATTAGGTGATAACAATTTATTAATGGTTTATTGTCATGTAGCTCATGATTGTAATCTTGGAGATAATATAGTTTTAGCAAATAATGTTCAGGTTGGTGGTCATGTAAAAATTGAAGACAATGCTATAGTAGGTGGAAGTTGCGCAATCCATCAATTTTCTAGAATTGGTCAATTAGCAATGGTCGGTGGAATGACAGGTGTATTAAGTGATGTCATTCCATTCGGTTTATCCCTAGGAAATAGAAATAATTTAATTGGACTCAATCTTATAGGATTGAGAAGAGCAAAAATTTTAAGCAAAGATATTAAATTGTTACAAAATTTTTATGAAGTAGTTTTTGCTGACCAAAATTTTAGATCTAATATTGAAAAACTTGAAAAAAATATAAAAGCAAATAAATATGTTAAAGTGATAATAGACTTCTTAAATTCTGATAAAAAAAGACCTATATCACTACCTGTGAATAAAAATGAAAATAACTGATAACTTTTTAGATAAATCCGAATTTGAAAATATAAATAAAACTTTTCATCTCTCTAATTTTCCATGGTACTTTATGCCATTCAAAGTTCATCAAGCAGATGATAAGTATCAATTTTATCATTTGTTTTTAGCCAAAGGTAAAATTCTATCAAATCACTTTGATATACTTCATCCTATTTTGAAAAAATTAGGTGTAAAAAAAATGTTAAGAATAAAAGCCAATTTAACTTTAAAACAAAATGAACATATTCGATCAGATATGCATGTTGATTTTAAAGATTGCAAAACTGCAATTTTTTACCTTAATACAAATAATGGTTATACATTATTTGCTAAAGGCAATAAAATACTTAGTCAGGAAAATCGAGTAGTTGAATTTGACTCAAATCTTCAACATTGTGCAGTAGATCATACTGATACCAAATACAGAATAGTAATAAATTTTAATTACTTATAATGATAGGATTGTTTTTAGGAGAAAAAAAATTACCATTAGAAATCTTAAAAAGTTTAAAAAAAAAAAAATTAAATTATTTTATAATAGATTTATCAAAAAATAATAAATTTAAATATGATAAAAATTGCTTTTCTATTAATATTGGAAAATTTGGTAAAATTTTAGAATTAATTAAATCAAAAAAATGTAGTAAAGTATTATTTGCTGGAAACATTGTTAAACCTAGAATACCCAAATTAAAATTAGATCTTAAAGGTATTTATTACATGCCTAGAATAGTAAAAGCTTCAAAGTTAGGTGACGCAGCAATATTAAAAGAGTTAATTAAAATTTTATCAGAAAATAAAATAAAAGTTATAAAATTAAATACTTATAATCCAGAATTAACTCTTATTAAAGGATGCTATACTAAATCTAAACCCAGTTTTACTGATAAACTTATTATTAAAAAAGGGATTCAAAAATTAAATAAATCTAATGCATTTAATCATGTACAGGCATTAGTAATAAATAATGAAAAGGTAGTTTCCTTTGAAAAAAGGAAAGGAACAAAAGACATGTTAAAAAAATTAAAAAACAATAAATTAAAAAATAAAATTTTATTAAAACTCCCTAAAACTAAACAAGATTTACGTGTTGATTTGCCTACAATTGGTCTAGACACATTAAAAGATTGTAAAAAAGCCAAAATTAACGGAATAGTAGTTAAATCTGGTCAAAATATATTTTTAGACAAACTCGAAGCAATTAAGTTTGCTAACAAAAATAATATATTTGTTGTAGCTAAATGAAAAAGATCTTTATTTTAACTGGAGAGCCATCTGGTGATAAACTAGCTTCGGAAGTTATTAAAAATTTGAGAAAATCAAAACAGGATATTGAGTATTTGTCAGTTGGAGGAGATCATTTAAAATCTTTAGGTATTAAATCAATATTTAACCAAAAAGATATTACTTATATCGCTTTTACAGATGTATTATTTAATATATTTAAGATTAAGAGAAAAATTAATGAAACAGTAAAAAAAATTTTGGATTTTAGTCCTGATATTTTATTTAGTGTTGATAGTCCTGATTTTACATTAAGAGTTTCAAAAATAATTAAATTAAAGAAACCAAATATCAAAACTATTCATTTTATTGCACCTAAAGTCTGGGCTTGGCGAGAGGGCAGAGTCAAGAAAATGAAAAGTTATTTAGATCATATACTTCTACTATTTAATTTTGAAAAAAAATATTTTGATAAAGAAAAATTAAAAAATACATTTGTTGGACATCCAATTCTAGATTATACAAATCAAGAAAAGATTGAAATTGATGAAGTATTAAAAGAAAATATTATTTCAATTTTTCCTGGTAGTAGATCGTCAGAATTAAAAGCACATTTACCTATATTAGTTAATTTTGTAAAAAAAATGAATAATAAGAAACTAAATTATAACTATATTTTTCATGCTACAGAAAGTTCAAAAGATTATTTATCAATGATCATAAAAAAAAATAATTTTGAAAATGTTGATATTATTTCAGATGAAAAAATTAAAAATGCATCAATTAAAAAATCTATTTTTGCTATAGTTAAATCTGGAACAGTTTCTCTTGAAGTTTGTAAAAATAGTATTCCATCAATAATAATTTATAAAATGAATTTTCTAAATTTTTTTATAGCTAAATTATTTTTAAATATAAAATTTGTAAACATGATAAATATTATAAACGACAAAGAAATTATCCCTGAACTCTTGCAAAATGAATGTAATTCAGAAGAAATTTATAAAACAGTTAATTATATTTTAAAAAAACCTGAATTTATTAAAGAACAGTTAAAACAGGTTAACAAAACTATTAAAGAATTAACGTCTAACACTTCATCAAGCAATGAAGCTTCTAATGTTTTGCTATCTTATTTGAGATAATCTTTTAGATACTTCATCTTTGCCTAGTGAGCAAAGTATATCATAAATGCCTGGCCCAAACTTAGAACCTGTTAGACATATTCTTATTGGTTGGCCAATACCTTTAAAATTTATATTATTATTCTTTATTAGGTCGTTAATTATAGGTTCTAGTTTTTCTCTACTAAAATTCGAGAGATTATTTATTTCTTTAGTAAATAGATTAATAATTTTAATTGCTGTTTCATCTAATAGTTTTTGATCTTCATCGTTTATTTGTATTTTGTCATTTATTAAAAACTTTGAATTGTTATAAATATCCTCAAGTGTTTTTGCCTTATTTTTTAAGAAATGTAATGAATTTTTTATTTTATCTTTTTTTTGATAAGGTATTTTTTCTTTATAAGTTCCACAATAAGTATTTAAAAATTTAAAAAGCTCATTTTCATCCATATTTTTTATATAGTGTTCGTTTATCGAATATATTCTGTTGATATCAAGTTTCGATGGTGATTTTCCAATACCTTCTAAATTAAAGTATTTGATACTTTCGTCTAAGTCAAAAATTTCTTTATCTTTGTATGACCATCCTAATCTAAGAAGGTAGTTTCTAAGAGCATTAGGTATTATTCCAATTTTAGAATAATCATCTAATGTTGATGCATTGTCTCTCTTTGATAGTTTTTTTCCTTCTATAGTATGAATAAGTGGTATATGTGCAAAAGATGGAACTTCCCAGTTCATGGCTTCATAGATTTGTATTTGTTTAAATGTATTTATTTTATGATCATCACCTCTAATTATATGCGTCATACCCATTAAATGATCATCCACAGATGCTGATAGATTATATGTAGGTGATCCATCTGCCCTTAATATAACAAAGTCTTCAATAGTATTATTTTCTATTTCTATATTCCCTTGCACCAAATCTTTTAAGATAGATTTTCCTTCAACTTTACTTTTAAATCTAATTACAGGATCAATTTCTTTTGGAGGATCAGTTTCACCTTTATCTCTCCATTTTCTATTATAAATATACGGAACTTTTTTTTGTTTTGCCCTTTTTTTTTGTTCTTCAATTTCATCACTAGAACAATAACATCTATATGCCAAACCTTTTTTTAGCAATTCATCAGCTACATTTATGTGATAATCTATTTTATCTGATTGAATGTATTCTCTATCCTCGTAATTAATTCCTATCCATTTTAATGAATTAATTATTTGAGTTTTAAATTCATCTTTAGATCTTTCTTTGTCTGTATCCTCTATTCTTAGATAAAATTTACCACCTTTATTCTTTGAATAAAGCCAATTGAATAATGCTGTTCTTACTCCACCGATGTGCAAAGGTCCAGTTGGTGATGGAGCAAATCTAGTTGCTACTATTTTCATCAGATTTATTTAGACTATTTTAGGAAAAGTTTCTATATAAAGATACTAGTATTCCTTGAACTTTGACTCTATCAGGACCAAATATTTTCGTCTCGTAATTTCGATTAGCGCTTTCCAAAGCTATGGTCTTACCTTTTTTTCTAATTCTTTTTAGCATTGCTTCGTGATCGTCAATTAACGCGACTACTATTTTTCCATTTTCAGCTGTATCAGCTTTTTTTACAATAACTGTATCACCGTCATTTATTCCAGCCTCAATCATCGAATCTCCTTGTACTTTTAGTCCAAAAAATTCTCCATTTTTCTCAATATTAGAAGGCAAAGGTATTCTAGAAACCTCGTTTTGTATTGCTTCAACAGGTGTACCTGCAGCAATTTTACCTAATACAGGAATTTCATTTTCGTCTGAATTATTTTGATCAGAACCTTCATCAAGCCCACCTTTAATTACACTTGGTGAAAAGCTGTTGTAAATATCGTTTGCTGAAGCTGTTTCAGGTAATTTAATGACTTCCAAAGCTCTTGCTTTATGAGCTAATCTTTTAATGAAACCTCTTTCTTCTAAGGCACTAATTAATCTATGAATTCCAGATTTAGATTTTAAATGAAGTGATTCCTTCATTTCCTCGTAGGAAGGAGATACACCACTAGATCTCAACTTCTTGTTGATAAATAAAAGCAGGTTTTTTTGTTTTTTAGTTAACATAGAACAAATTGTGTACATGGATGTTCTATTAAAGTTCTTTCAATTAAACAACAGTTAAAATGCTAATAAATTCAACATTTTTATTATAAAATAGAAAAAATATTATTATTTTCTAAATTTTTTAAAATTGATTCACCAATTAAAAAGGTTTTTATTTTAGTTTCAGAGGCTATTTTTAAAATATCTTCTTTGTTCTTTATTCCACTCTCTGAAATCAAAGGTCCACGATGATTTATTAAAATATTATGAATATCATAGGTTGTGTTTATATCAGTTTTAAGTGTTTTTAAATTTCTATTGTTAATTCCTATTAATGCATCTTTGTACTTTAAAGATTTTTTGGCCTCTTCAATAGTGTGAACTTCAACAATAACAGACATTTTAAGTTTTTCAGCTTCTTCATATAATTCATCCGCAGTTTTTTCATCAACGCCTGCTAAAATTATTAAAATTGCATCAGCACCATAACTCTTAGAAAGATGAACTTGAAATTTATCAACAAAAAAATCTTTACATAAAATAGGTAAATTTATTTTTTGTTTAATTTTACTGATATGTGTTAAGTTTCCTAAAAAAAAATCTTCCTCAGTTAAAACTGACAGGCAAGTTACGTTATTTTTTAAATATATGTCAGCAATTTCAACAGGATTATAGTTTTCAATAATTATACCAGCTGAAGGGCTGGCTTTTTTTATCTCTGCAATAATAGAGATGTTATCGAGATTTATATTATTGAGTATTTTTTTTTTAAAATTTATATCATTTTTTAAATTTGTAATTTTATCATTTAAAGAATTTATAGAAATATCTTTTTTTAAAATTTGTATTTTATTTTTTTTTTTATTAATTATTTTTTCTAATATATTCTCAGACATTTTTCAATTTTTCTAAATGTGAATATGTTTTTCCTGATAACAAATGATCTCTTGCTTTTTCATAGGCATATTTATAATTATTTTCTCTTTCAGATATTATTAAACCAGCTGCAGCATTTAATGATACTGCTTTAGAAAAGTCATCATCATAACCTTTAAATATATCTACAATTTTTTGCGAATTAAATTTTGCATCGTTTCCAATTATCTTATCGAAACCTTCTGCATTTACTTTCAATTCTTTAGGATCAATAATCATTTCATTAATTTCTCCATTTTTCAATTGCTTAACTATAGTTTTATCATACGGTGATATTTCATCTAAACCATCATTACTATTAACAATCCAAGCAAATTTAATATTTAAATTTTTCAAAGCATTGGCAAATATATCTAGAAGTTTTTTGTCAAAAACTCCTACAACTTGTTTTTCAACATTTGCTGGACTACTCAAAGGTCCAATCATATTGAAAATTGTTCTTTTTCCAATTTTTTTTCTTGTTGGGCCAACATATTTCATTGCACTGTGATAATTTGGAGCAAACATAAATCCAAAATGATTTTTTTTAATTTGATTTTCAATATCTTTAGGTTCCAAGTTGATATTTATATTTAATGCTTCCAAAACATCTGCAGATCCACATTTTGATGAAACTGCTTTATTGCCATGTTTTGCTACATTAATACCCATACTTGAAAGTAATAATGCGGAAGCAGTAGATATATTTAGTGTATCCTTGCCATCACCACCTGTTCCACAGGTATCTATGCAGTTATCTACATTAACTCTTTTTGCCTTATTCCTAAGTACTGAAACACCACCCGCTATTTCAGTAGAAACTTCACCCTTTTTAGAGAGCAGTGTTAAAAAATTATAGATTTCACGATCATTAGCTTTTCCATTCATCAAAATTTCAAAAGCACTAACACTTTCTTGCAATGTTAAATTTTCTCTTACTTCAAGTTTTTTTAAATATTTTTCCATTTATTTAATAAAATTTTTTAAAATTTTTAAACCAGCTTTAGTTTTTATACTTTCTGGATGAAATTGTACTCCATGAACATCATATATTCTATGTTTAACACCCATAATTATTCCATCTGAGGTCATTGCGGTAATTTCTAAATCTTTAGAAAGCGTTTTTTTATCAATTATTAAACTATGGTATCTGGTTGCCTCAAATATTTTTGGGATTCCTTTTAAAATACCTATATTTTTTGAAATGATTTTACTTGTTTTTCCATGCACCAATTCTTTAGCTTGAATTATTTTAGATCCAAATATTTGACCTATAATTTGATGACCTAAACAAACTCCAAGTATTGGAATCTTATTATACAATTCATTTACTATTGATAGACAGTTTCCAGCTTGGTCAGGATTACCTGGACCAGGTGATATTACAATTTTATTATATTTTTTCTTTAATATTTCTTTTGTATTAATTTTATCATTCCGTACTACTTCTACATTTTGACAAAACTTAGAAATGTAATGATACAAATTAAATGTAAAGCTATCATAGTTGTCAATTAAAATTATTTTCATAATTACTCAATTGCTTTTAATAGAGCCTTTGCTTTATTAACTGTTTCAAGATATTCATTTTGTGGTTTACTATCTGCAACTATACCAGCACCTGATTGCACATAAAATTTCTTATTTTTAGCTACTGCAGTTCTAAGTGCAATACATGTATCAAATTCACCATTTGCTGAAAAATATCCAATTCCACCAGCATAAACTTTTCTTTTAGTTGTCTCTAGCTCATCTATTATCTCCATTGCTCTAATTTTTGGAGCTCCAGATACTGTTCCTGCTGGAAATCCAGACAACATAGTTTCAAATTTTGAGTATTTATTATTAAATACACCTTCAACATTTGATACAATATGCATTACATGAGAGTATCTTTCTATTGAAAAACTTTCAGTTACTTTTACAGTATTAATCTTTGATACTTTCCCAGTGTCGTTTCTTCCTAAATCAAGAAGCATTAAATGTTCTGACAGCTCTTTTTTGTCATTCAGTAAATCTTTTTCAAAAAATAAATCTTGTTTTTTATTTTTCCCTCTTGGTCTTGTTCCAGCAATCGGTCTAATTGTGACTTTATTATTTCTTAACCTAACAAGTATTTCTGGACTTGCGCCAATAATCTGAAAATCTTTAAAATTAAAAAAATACATAAAAGGAGAAGGGTTTGTTTTTCTTAATTTTTTATAAATTTCTATTGGGTTTTTACTTAATTTGGTTTCAAATCTTTGACTTAGAACTACCTGAAAAATATCTCCAATTTTAATATATTTTTTAGCCCT
>CACMZL010000012.1 GCA_902618205.1 uncultured Pelagibacteraceae bacterium
AGAAATATCTTTATCGTAAGCATATTCAAGATCATAGTATTGAATATTTATTTTTTTGTTTTCATTTATGTAAATCTTATTTTGTAAATAATATGGGGATTTAATACCACCACCAATATAATCAAATAGTCTTTTTCTTAACTGAGAATTTTTTAATCTATTTTCAAATTCAGCTGCAATAATATTATTCTCTAAAAGGAATTTTTCATATTTTAATCTTGAAAAATTTTTGCCATCATCGAGAAAATTTATGTCATTTTGTAAATTTAACTTTAATGATCTATCTGAAACTTTTACATTTAAATCTTTGTACTCCATTGACATTAGATCTTTTGATATAAGGTCACTCAAAATTCTTTCTAAGATATTGTTATCTAAATTTTTTTTTATATAATCGGGATTAATTCTTGATCGGTTTATATGATCAATCAAGTCTTTCGTTGAAATTGAATTATTATTTATCTTAGCAATATTATTTGCGTTCCCACCACTAAAGACACTTCCCATTCCCCAAAATATGAAAGGAACAATTATTATAGCCACAAGGACACCTGCCAATTTACTATTTGTAAAACCTCTTAATTTTCCTAACATGAGCAATTCTTTATATATTGATTATAAAAAACAAACCTATAAATTAAATTATCTAAGATGACAAATAATAATATGATTTTTATAGCCAATTGGAAGATGAATGGAGGAAAAAGTCATATCTCTGGCATCAATAAAACCATAAAATTTTTAAAAAAATCAAAAAATAAAAAAAATCAAATAATTTACTGCCCACCATTTACTCTAATTTCATTGGTTAAAAATAAAGTAAAAAACACTAAAATTAAAGTAGGCGCTCAGAACCTTTCTCAATTTAATGATTATGGTGCATTTACAGGATCTGTAAACTCCAAATTAATTAAGTCAGTAGGAGGTGACTATGTTATTGTTGGTCACTCTGAAATTAGAAATCAGGAAAATGATATAATAATAAATAAAAAAATTCACTCAGCAATTAAAGAAAAATTAAAAGTAATTCTTTGTATTGGGGAGACTTACAAAGAAAAAAAAAATAATAAAACCCTCTCAGTTCTTAAAAGACAAATAACTAGCGCATTAAAGAATATAAAAAAAATTAATAATATTATTTTTGCATATGAGCCTAGATGGGCTATCGGAACTGGAAAAATCCCAAAATTATCTGAATTAAGAAAAAACTTTAAAGACATAAATAATATAATTAATAAATTAAAAAAAAATCAAAAATATAAAATTATCTATGGTGGATCTGTTAATTCTAAAAGTGTATCAGAGTTAAAAAAAATTGATGATTTAAAAGGATTTTTAATAGGCAGCGCTTCTTTGAGAGCAAAAAATTTTATTGATATAATTAAAAAATCAACTAATTAAAACTCGTGGAAAATATACTTTTAATAATTAATATTATTCTTGCAGCTATTCTTGTTGTCCTTGTCTTATTTCAAAAATCAGAGGGTGGTGCATTGGGTATTGGAGTGTCTCAAGATAACTTCATGCTCTCAAGATCAGCTGGTAATTTTTTAACAAAAGCTACAGCTATAATTGCTACTTTATTTATAATATGTAGTCTGTGTTTAACGATTCTTTCAAGAGATGAATTAGCCCCCACAACATCAGTTTTAGATAAAATAGAGGAAACTGATGACGCTCCAAAGGTTCCAGATAGTAATAATTAATACTTTGAATTTTTAAGTTTTAGGTCTATAAGATACTTCCATGGCGCGATATATCTTTGTCACTGGCGGCGTGGTATCATCACTTGGAAAAGGATTATCCTCAGCATCGCTAGCATATCTATTAAAGTCACAAGGTTATAAAGTTAGGATACGTAAAATGGATCCATATTTAAATGTTGATCCAGGTACTATGAGTCCTTTTCAACATGGAGAAGTATTTGTTACTGACGATGGTGCAGAGACTGATTTAGATTTAGGACATTATGAAAGATTTACTAATATTTCTTCAAAACAATCAGATAATATTACTACAGGCAAAATTTACAGCGATGTTATCAAAATGGAGAGACAAGGTGGATATCTAGGTAAGACAGTTCAAGTTATACCGCATATCACAGATAGAATTAAAAAATTTATCAGTAAAGACATTAGTAATGAAGATTTTGTAATTTGTGAAATAGGTGGAACTGTTGGCGACATAGAAAGTTTACCATTTTTAGAAGCAATAAGACAATTCTCAAACGATCATGGAAGGTCTAGATCTTTATTTGTTCATTTAACATTAGTGCCTTTTATGAAATCTTCTGATGAGATAAAAACAAAACCAACACAACATAGTGTCAAAGAATTAAGAAGTATTGGTATACAGCCAGATATTGTTATATGTAGATCAGAGCAACATATACCCTTGGAACAAAGAAAAAAAATATCTTTATTTTGTAATGTTGATATTGAAAATGTTATTGAGACTGTTGATGTTAAAACAATTTATGAGGCTCCAATTAGTTTTTATAACCAAAAATTAGATAAACAAGTTTTAAAATATTTTAAAATAAAATCAAAAAAGAAACCTAATTTA
This sequence comes from uncultured Pelagibacteraceae bacterium, assembly GCA_902618205.1. Classification (GTDB taxonomy): domain Bacteria; phylum Pseudomonadota; class Alphaproteobacteria; order Pelagibacterales; family Pelagibacteraceae; genus Pelagibacter. The sequence continues at coordinate 2,566 of CACMZL010000012.1, forward strand.
AATCCATGGAAAAATATTACCTCAACTGTTTTAAAAAATAATAAAGAAATTAATATTGGAATAATAGGTAAATATGTAAACTTAAAAGATGCATATAAATCCTTAGATGAGGCATTAACTCATGGAGGTATAGCTAATAATGTAAAGGTTAATTTAGTAAGAATTGAGTCTGACAAACTAAAAAAAAATGAAGTAAGCAAAAAACTTAAGAGTGTTTCTGGAATATTGATACCAGGTGGATTCGGTAAAAGAGGAACGGAAGGGAAGATTGCAGCAATTAAATTTGCAAGAGAAAAAAAAATACCCTTCTTTGGTATTTGTTTCGGAATGCAAATGGCAATCATTGAATTTGCCAGAAACAAATTAAATATAAAAAATGCTAGTTCTACAGAGTTTGACAAAAAATGCTTTCCTGTTATTGGACTAATACATGAATGGAACAGAAATGGAAAAGTTTTTAAGGGTACAGAAAAAAACTTAGGCGGGACAATGAGATTAGGGCTTTATACAGCTAAATTAAAAAATAATTCTGCCATAAAAAAGATTTATAAATCAAATGAAATAAAAGAAAGACACAGACATAGATATGAAGTTAATAACAACCAAAGATCAAAATTTGAAAAAAAGGGATTAATATTTTCAGGCATGTCTCCAGATAATAAATTACCTGAAATAATTGAGTTAAAAAACCATCCTTGGTTTATTGGTGTTCAATTTCATCCAGAATTTAAATCAAGACCATTATCACCACATCCATTATTTAAATCATTTATAAAAGCTTCAAAAAATTATCATGGAAAATAAAATTGTTAAGTGTCAGGATTTAAATATTTCTAACATAAATAAAATTTGTTTAATAGCAGGACCTTGCCAATTAGAAACCGAACAACATGCTTTAGACATGGCAGGTGAAATTAAAATTATTTCTGACAAATATAATATTGGATTTATATACAAAACATCATTTGATAAAGCCAATCGAACAAGTCTTAAAGGTAAAAGAGGAGCTGGATTGGAAAAATCCTTACCAGTTTTCGACAAAATAAAAAAAGAAATAAAAGTTCCTGTCCTTACCGATGTTCATAACGAAGAACAATGTTCAATTGTTGCTTCTCATATAGACGTTTTACAAATCCCAGCTTTTCTATGTCGACAAACAGATTTATTAGTTGCTGCCGCAAAAACAAAAAAAATCATTAATGTAAAAAAGGGTCAGTTTTTAGCCCCATGGGATATGGCAAATGTAACAAAAAAAATATCAGAGTCGGGAAATGATAGTATTCTAGTTACAGAGAGAGGTGCAAGCTTTGGGTACAATACTTTAGTATCTGATATGAAATCTATTCCTATAATGGCAAAGAATGGATATCCTGTTGTTTTTGATGCCACTCATTCAGTTCAACAACCTGGAGGTCAAGGAGATAAAAGTGGTGGACAAAGAGAATTTGTTGAACACTTATCTCGAGCAGCTGTTGCAGTAGGCATTGCTGCAATTTTTATAGAAACACATCAAGATCCAGATAATGCTCCTTCTGATGGTCCAAATATGGTTCCATTAAATAAATTAGACAATCTTATAAATCAGATAGTAGAGATAGATAATCTAGTAAAAAAAAATAATGTCTAAAATTTCCAAAGTTATTGCAAGACAAGTTTTTGATAGTCGGGGAAATCCAACTATCGAAACAGAGGTATTTGTGAAAGATATTAGTGCCTCAGCTATTTGTCCTTCTGGAGCATCTACTGGAACTTATGAAGCCTTTGAAAAAAGAGATATAAAAAATAAAAAATATCTTGGAAAAAGTGTTTTAAAACCTGTTGAATTTATAAATAAAGTAATATCAAAAAAGTTAAAAAATTATAATGTTCATCAACAAGAAAAAATAGATAATTTATTAATAAGACTTGATGGCACCAAACAGAAAACAAAAGTTGGAGCTAATGCAATTCTTTCTGTCTCAATAGCTGTCAAAAAACTTTCATCTAAAATAAAAAGAATACCAATTTACAAAAATTTACTAGTAAATAAAAACTTCAAATTGCCATACCCAATGATGAATATAATTAATGGTGGGGCACATGCAAATAATGGTCTTAGAATACAAGAATTTATGATTAGACCAGACAAAGCAAAATCCTTTTCAGAGGGTGTAAGGATGTGTTTTATAGTCATCAATAAACTAAGAGATTTAATAAAAAAAATGGGTCATTCCACATCAGTAGGTGATGAGGGTGGGTTTGCACCTATGATAAACGATAATGAAAGTGCTCTAAAATTAATTGTAAAAGCAATAAACCTATCTGGTTTTAAAAATGGAAAAGATATAGTTATTTGTTTGGATGTTGCGGCAAATGAGTTAATCAAAAATAAACGTTACTCAATTCATTCTAAAAAATATGTAAGCGTTGATAAAACAATTTCTAAATATCTGAAATTAATAAGAAAATATAAAATAAAATCAATCGAAGATCCATTTGGTGAAAACGATTGGTCAGCTTGGACAAAAATGTTAATACAAACAAATTATAAAGTGCAAATTGTTGGTGATGATCTATTTGTTACAAATTTAGAACGATTAAAAATTGGTTTTTTGAATGTTTCAGCAAATTCAATTTTGATTAAATTAAATCAAATTGGAACTGTAACTGAAACATTAGAGGTAATAAAATTTGCAAAATTGATAGGCTATAAAACTATAATTTCTCACAGGTCTGGTGATAGTGAAGACACATTTATTGCAGATTTTGCCGTTGGAACTGATTCTAATCAAATAAAGACTGGATCATTATCTAGATCCGAAAGAGTTTCAAAATACAACCAATTATTGAGGATTGAGCATAATCTTGGAAAAAAATCCAAAATGCATAATATTAATTAATGATAGATAAGATAAAAAAAAATTATTTTGTTTTAGTAGTAACATTTTTGTTTATCTATTTTTTTTTTAATTTATTAGGTGGTGATAGAGGTTTAATTTCCTATTTAAAAAAAAAAGATATCTACGAAGAATTAAAGATTAAAAAAAAAGATTTACAAATCAAAATTCAAGATTTAGAGCATAAAAATTCTTTATTGACTGAAAATATAGACCTTGATTTTATTGAAATTTTAATCCGAGACAAATTTTTATTTGGCAAAGAAGGAGAGACTACCTATATAATAAAAAGCAATGGAAAAAATTAAACCAAGACATCCAGAAAAAGTAAAGAAACCAATAAATCCAATTAAAAAGAAACCAGAATGGATTAGGTCTAAGCTATCTGATAGTAAAGAATTTTTTCATACTAAAACAGTAGTTAATCAAAATAATCTTGTTACAGTTTGTCAGGAAGCAAACTGCCCAAATATAACAGAATGTTGGAGTAAACGACATGCAACCTTTATGATTATGGGAGATACTTGTACAAGAGCTTGTGCTTTTTGTGATGTTAAAACAGGAAAGCCGGAAAAATTGGATCCATTTGAACATGTTAAAATTGCAAATGCAGTAAATAAATTAAATTTAAAACATGTTGTTATAACATCAGTTGATAGAGACGATTTACCAGACGGTGGGTCAAATCACTTTAAAGAAGTAGTTTTGATGACTAGAAAAAAAAATCCAAATACTACAATTGAGGTTTTAACGCCAGATTTTTTAAGAAAAGGTGAATCTTATAAAACAATTTTAGAATCTAATCCTGATGTTTTTAATCACAATATTGAAACAGTACCAAGACTGTATGTCAAAGTGAGACCGGGTGCTAGATACTTTGCATCCTTAGAACTTCTAAAAAATGCAAAAATAAATAATAAAAAAGTATTTACTAAATCAGGAATAATGGTTGGTTTGGGTGAGGAAAGAGATGAAATAATTCAAGTAATGGACGATCTAAGATCGGCTGATGTTGATTTTTTAACAATTGGTCAATATTTACAGCCTTCAGTAAAACATCATCCATTAGATAGATACTATCATCCAGATGAATTTAAAGAACTAGAAGTTATAGCTAAGTCAAAAGGATTTTTATTGGTTTCTTCATCACCTTTAACAAGATCATCATATCATGCAGATGAAGATTTTGCTAAATTAAAACAAAACAGACTTAATTAATTTAATGCCAAAAGCATCTGTAACGCGACTTATAGAACGCGATAAAAAAACACTTATAGATTTTGTTTTAGATATCGAAAAATATCCAGAATTTATTCCATTTTGTATAGATTCAAAAGTATACAAAAAAAAAGAGAAAAAAGATTCCATTAATATAATTGCGGATTTAACTATTGGCAAAAGACCTTTTATGGATACTTATAAAAGTGATGTGAAATTTGACAAATTAAATGACCATATCCATGTTACGAATATTGATGGACCACTTAATTATCTTGAAAATAACTGGAAATTTATTGAAAAAAACAATTTTACAGAAGTTCATTTTGATGTTGATTTTGAGATAAAAAATAAATTTTTGAACATTATTATGGCAAAATCATTTCAATTTGGTCTCAATAAAATAGCAGATGCTTTTCAAAAAAGAGCAGAGACCTTATAAAATTTTTTATTTTAATTCCTAAATATTTTAAAAACAAATGAGAAAATAAAATATTTAATAAACAAATGTTCACAATAAACTATTGATTAATCTTAAAGTTTTTTTAACTGTAGAATTTTGAATAAAATACCTTTGTTTTTTTCCAAACAAACATTTTGTTACTGATAATTTTTTACCTTTTTTTAGACCTATATATACAAGTCCAATAGGCTTATCTTTTGTACCACCACTTGGACCTGCGATACCAGTAATAGATATTTTAATTTTACTTTTTGATATTTTTGATAGTCCTTGCACCATAGCTCTACAACACTCAGGACTAACAGAGCCATATCGATCTATGATATTTTTTTTAACTTTTAATATTTTAATTTTAGCACTGTTTGAATAAGTAACTAATCCCATTTCGAAGTACTTAGAAGAGCCTCTTAACTTAGTAAATTTGCTTGATAATAAGCCTCCGGTGCACGATTCAGCTACAGATAAGGTAATGTTTTTTTTTATTAATTTTTTATGCAGTCTTTCAATACTCATTAAAATTTGAGACTTATTAGATAAATCAATATCATCGTATACAATCCTGCCATGATATCATCCATTATTATTCCAAAAAAGTTTTTATGTTCTTTATCGAAATAACTTACAGGAAATGGTTTTACAATATCAAAAAATCTAAAAAAAATAAAAGACAGTAAATAATATATTTCAACAGGCACACTTAGAAGACCCAGAGATGTGAGGTAAACAATCAATATTAATGGCATTGCTTGTCCCAAAACTTCGTCAATTACAATTTGTCTAGGATCTTTATTTTCAAACTCAGTTTCTGAGTCCATTACGGCATAAAATGAATAAAAAAAAATGATTGAATACAATATTAAAATATAGTTCAAATTTTTAAAATTCAGTACTTCAAAAAGTATATAAAGAATTATTAAGGTGCTGAGAGATGTAAATGTTCCAGGTAATTTAGAAACATATCCATTCCCAAAGAATGTCGAAATTAATATATTAATTTTTTTCATCTTGATAATGAACAAACTACTTCACATGCAATAGCTTGTTCTTTTCCAATTATACCTAATTTTTCAACTGTTTTCCCTTTTAAATTTATCAAATTTTTGTTTATAGATAATAAGCTGGATACTGAATTTATTACTTTGTTTCTAATTTTTGTAACTTTGGGATTTTCGCAAATTAAATTTATATCTATATTATTTATGTAAAAATTATTATTCTTTAACAACTTCATAACAGGTACAAGCATATTTTTGGACCTTATATTTTTAAATTTATTTGAATTATTTGGAAAAAGAGTTCCAATATCAGTTTTTCTCATAGCTCCTAGCAAACTATCAATTATAGCGTGCAGGATTACATCCCCATCAGAATGTCCTTTAAGTCCTGAGTGAAATGGAATATTCACCCCTCCAAGAAAAAGTTTTTTATTTTTAATTAACCTATGTACATCGAAACCTATCCCATAGAATGTTTCTGATTTTAAGTATTTTAAATCTTCAACGGTTGTTATTTTAAAATTATTCTTATCACCAAGAATAAATTTAATTTTCTTATTATTATTTAAGTAAAGACTAGCTTCATCTGTAATCGTCTCTTTATTTTTTTTAAATAAATTAAGAAGTTCATTAAAATTAAAACATTGAGGTGTTTGGGTTAACAAGACCTTTTCACGATTTAAATTATTTATTCTCTTATTACTTTTATATTTTACTGAATTTTCTGAATTTAAATAAGGGACTACGGCACTATTTTTTTTTAAATTTTTTTTTAATTTCCTTAATAAATTTATTGATAAATTTGGTCTTGCAGCATCATGAATATATACATTTTTAATTTTTTTATTCTTTAAGAAACGTAACGCATTTTGAGTAGAATTGTGTCTTTCTTTCCCGCCTTTTATTAAATCTATATTTTTGTAATTTGTTTTATTAATTTTTTGATTTGAAACTATTAAAATTTTTTTAAAGAAATTTGAGTCTTGGGCTATTTTCAATGAATGTTCAAATAAAGGCCTATTTCTATATATTATAAATTGCTTATTTATTTTAGATTTAAACCTCTTACTTTTTCCCGCACATAATAA
>CACMZL010000013.1 GCA_902618205.1 uncultured Pelagibacteraceae bacterium
TTTTTAATATCAGAAACTAGTCGAAAAAATCCGTTCAATCCGTCGTGAAAATTTTTGTTAGTTCGATCTCTTTTTAAAATAATAATTTCATTAATATATTTATTATCTTTAATTAAGTGTTCGGCTTTTGAATTTTCTTTTACTAATAAAGTTACTTGACAGTTATATTTTTTTGCAACGGCTTCTATATATGGAAGAAATATTACCATATCTCCAATTCCCATCCTGTTTTGAATTGCTAAGATTTTCATGTATTTTTAAAACCTTTACTATTTTATATTTTTATATAAATTTTTGGTATGGGATATTTCAATGGTATTTATGCGGCAAGCCTTTCTATACTTGATAATAATTTACAGTTAGACTGCGAAAAAACATTAAAACATGCTGAAAATCTAATTGAAAAAGGTTGCCATGGAGTAATATTTTTTGGTAGCACAGGTCAATCACAATTAATTTCGTTAAGCGAGAAAATTAAACTCATTAATATTTTACCTAGGAGCAAACATAAAGATAAATTTATTATTGGAACTGGCTTAAATTCGTTAGGGGATAATATTAATTTGCTTAATATTTCAAAATCAATTGGCTTTGAAAATTTTTTAGTTATGCCACCAGCATACTATAAATATAACGATGATGATGTTTTTAATTTTTATTCCAAATTAATAGAAAATGTCAAAGATTGTAGAATAATTTTGTATAATTTCGAAAAGTTATCTGGATATAAATTTAGCATAGAATGTGTTTCAAAGTTAGCAAAAAGCTTTCCTAAAAATGTTCTCGGAGTAAAGGATAGTAGTTACAACTTGTATGAAAATTTAAAGATTGAAAATTTTTCTGTCATGCCTGGATCTGAAAGTAAGTTGTTGAAGGGCCTAGAATTAGGATGCTCAGGTATAATTACAGCAACAACAAATGTCACCTCTTATTTAGCAAGAGACGTGTATGATAAATTTAAAAATAATTTAAATCAAACATCAAACGAAAAACTTTGTATGGTGAGAAGTATTTTTGATAAATATAATCTCATTTCAGGCCTACATACATTTATGAGCACAGAAGACTCTGATTTTAAAAATTTAATTCCACCTTTAAAACTTTTATCCAAAGATGAAGAAAAATTATTTTTTTCAGAATTAGATAAATTAAATTTTAATATAAAAAACCTTAAAGCAGCTTAATGAAACTTATAAATTTTTTAAATGATTTATTTAAAGAAGATGGCTTTATATTAATAGATTATAATTCTAACAGGTATGTTATAGGAAAGCCTTTGAAAGAAATTCCTATAGAATTACAGTTGTTAGATAAAAGTTTGCATAAAAAATTACTTTTCCATCCAGATCTGTATTTTGGTGAGGCATATACAAATGGTTCTTTAAGATTAAGAAATGGAACTTTGACAGAATTTCTTGATATAGCATTTAAAAATATTGGAAGAGCAGATATAAATATTTATGGAAAGACATTAAATAAAATAAAGGGAACTTTAAAATACTTAACAAGTTTTAATAAAATTGTTAAATCTAAACAAAATGTTGCACATCATTATGATATTTCAGAAAAATTATACGATTTATTTCTTGATAAAAAAAGACAATATTCATGCGCATACTTCAAAAATGAAAATGACACTTTAGAAACTGCTCAAGAAAATAAAATTGATCACATAATTAAAAAACTTCATATACATCCTAACCAAAAAGTTTTGGATATTGGCTCAGGGTGGGGTACACTTGCAATCGATATTGCAAAAAAAACAAAAGCTTCAGTTACAGGAATTACACTTTCAGAAAATCAATTAAAATATAGTCAAGAAAAAGCTAAAGAATTAAATTTAGATAACCAAGTTGAATTTAAATTAATAGATTACAGACAATTGAATGAAAAATTTGATAGGATAGTTAGTGTTGGAATGTTTGAACATGTTGGAAAAAAATTCTATCAAACCTATTTTAATAGGGTGTCTCAAATGTTAAAAAAAGATGGGGTAGCTCTAATACACACAATTGGATCAAATCTTCCACCCAGAGACCCACAGCCTTGGATAACAAAATATATTTTCCCTGGCGGATATACCCCTAGTTTAAGTGAAATAACAAGGCCAATCGAGGATTCTGGACTAATAGCTACAGATATTGAGATTTTAAGGATGCACTATGCCCACACTTTAAGAAATTGGAAAGAAAGATTTCTATCAAAAAAAGATCAAGTTTTAGAAATGTTTGATGAAAAATTTTTAAGGATGTGGGAATTTTATCTTACAAGTTGTGAAATGGCTTTTAAATGGGGAGATCAAGTTGTATTTCAACTTCAGCTAACTAAAGATATTAGATCTGTTCCTAATACTAGAGACTATATTTATTAAAAATTAGCTGATAAAGCTGTATCTCTTAAATGAAAAAAAAGAAAAAAAAACCTAAAAAAAAAAATCTAAAAACAAAGGTTAAAAAATCAAAAAATAAATCTAAGTCAAAATTTAAAAAAAAAAAATTAAAATTAAAAAAGAAAAAGACAAAGAGATTAAACCAAAGAAAAAAAATTAAAAAAACTAAAAGAAAGATAATTCCTGAAAAGGGTATAATTTCAAGAACAGTTAGACTTGAGGAAGATTTAAAAAATAAGTTTTCTTTCAAATTTAACTTTAATTTACTGGCAATAGATAATTTAATACAAAAGTTTTTTCAAAGTATAGAATTGGCATTAATTCGTTTTAAAGAGATAAGAGCTGAGGAAAAAAGACGAATTAAACTTGAGAAAATAGAACAGGCAGAAAAAGAAAAAATCGAAATTGAGAAACAAAAGAAAGCAGACGAGGAAAGTTTTTTAAAAGAAAAGGAAATCCAGTTAAAACAAGAAGAAAAATTAGAAAGAGAAAGAGCAAAAGATATAAAATTATTTTTAAGAAAAGAACAGGCCATACTAAGAAAAGAGCAGGCGGAGAGACAAAAGAAATTTTTACAAGAATTAAAATTAGAAAAACAAATCGAAAAATTTAGAATAAGAGAGGTAAAAGAACTAGAACAACTAGAAAAATTAGCTTTAAGAGAAAAGAGAGAAGATTATTCAGGATTACAAGAGCGTATCGAAAAACTAAAATTAAAATATCAACAAATAAGAGATCAGAAAATAAGAGAACGAGTCGAGGCGCTAGGTGTAGAAACACAAGAAGGAGACGATAGAGCAAAATTACTTCAAAGAGAAAGGGAGTATACTTTAGCTAGGCAAAAAATTGAATTTGCACTTGAAAGTTTTTACAGAAGCGCGAATAGTTTAGTTTTTCAACTTAATAAAAGATATATAACTAAACATATGTCTATCTTGAGATGCATAGACAGAAGATTTGAAACTGGAGAGATTTTTATAAAATGGGATGAGACAATTGATGATGAGTGGTTAATACTAATTTATATTAAAAATAATTCCCCTGATGAAGGTATAGTCATTGAAGATAAAACAAATGAAGAAAAAAATATTTCACATGAATTTAAACCCAATGAAATTTTTAAAGCCTCAGATTTAATGGTAGATGCATTAACACAGTTGATTGCAAAAAAAAGATCTAAGAATAATTAAATTTGTTGGTCTTTAATAATTTTTTCTATTAATTTTATATTTTCTCCACTTTTAATTAATGGATAAATTGATTTTGCTTTTCTTAAGTCATCAACTGCTTTTTCATATTCCTTTAAGCTTAAGTATATTTGTGCTCGCCCGGATAATGCTCCAAAATGTCTTGGCTCTAGATCTAAAACTTTTTCAATATCGTCTAACGATTTCTCATAATCCCCTAATATGAATAGCAATGTGGCTCTCTTATTCCAACCCTCCGCCCACTTTGGGTCTTCATTAATCACATCTGTAAATAGTTTTAATGCCCTTCTATACTGCTGATGGTACATGGAATAAGTTCCGTTCTCTAATTTGTTCGTCAGATAATCATTGTTTGGGTGTCTTGTCCAATTATTCCAAATTTGATCCTCTAGCTTTTCTGCTTGTTGTAAATTTTTTGCATTAAGCAATTCTTTAAACAATATATTTAAATTTTCCGAATACACATTATTTGTGCTGACAAATAAAAATATAATTATAAAACTTATATGTTTTTTAATCACTGACATATACAGATACTCCTCTAGAATTAATGTCTACATCAAATTTTTTATGTAATGGTGGAAAAGCTCTTTGAGAACAATCCAGTCTATCACAAGTTCTACATGAAACCCCAACAGGTATCTCTGATTTTTTATCATTCAAATCTAAGTTTTCCGTATAAACAAAATCTTTTGCATATTTGGCTTCACATCCAAGTCCAATAGATAACATACTTTTTTTTTGTCCATATCTTCCTATACCTTTTTCAACTGTTCTTGCTATACATACATACTTTTCACCATTAGTCATTTTACTCACTGCTGCCTGTATAACACCAGGTCTAGAAAAAGCCGAATACACATTCCATCGAGGACAAGCACCACCATAACGTGGTATTTCAATGCCTGATAATGAAAATCTTTTTGAAATATTACCAGCGACATCAACCCTCAAAAAATGAAAAGGAACTCCAGGTAATTTTGGATCATTCAAACATGTTACTCTATGTGTAACTTGTTCAAATGAAGTTGCAAAAGTATTTTGTAATAACTCCAAATCATATTTAAGTTTTTTACATTCAGAATGAAATAATTTGTAGGGCATTAAAATTGCTGCACCACAATAATTTAATAAAGCAACTTTTGTTAATTTTTTCGATTCTTCATTTGGATAATTAAAAGTATCAAGATAAGAATTTATTATATCACTAGCTCCCTCTTGTACAATTTGAGCTGCAGCATGTAATTTCTTTGTTTCTAAAGACAAATAATCAGACAATAGCAACTTTCTATTTTTGTTATCGTAAATTTTTGAGAATGGTTTTCCTTCCTCAGGAATTATATCTTGCACTTCAATTTTATACTCTGAATTTAAATAATCACATAAAGCAATATATCTTGTTCTATTATTTTGTTTTATTTGTTCAAAGATTTGATTTGCAAATTCCTCTAGTTTTGGAAAAAAATTTCTATTTTCTTGCAAAAAATCTGAAATTACTTCTCCAGGAAATGAGTTTTTTCTATTATCTACAATTTTTCCTGAAAGTTTTTCAATTTTGTTAACCAATTCATGATCTTTTTTTTTTAAAATGTCTCCTAATCTTATTAGAGCCTTACCAATTTTTGGATTACTATTTGCTAGATCTTTAACTTCTGGACCAACTATATCCAAATCTTCAAAAAGTTGATCATCAAGCAATTCTGAAATTGTGTTGACCATATTGATATCTGATTTATTTGTTAGATCGCTAATGTTGATGCTTAACTCCTCACAAATTTTTAAAAGTAATTCCCCGTCAATTTTTCTTTTACCTCCCTCGATTAAAGCTAAATAACTCGGTGAAATGTTAAGTTGTGAGGCTAGTTTGTTTGCTTGCATACCTAGCTGTCTCCTAAAAGCTTTTATTTTTGGCCCAATATTTAATTCTGCTTGACTCATTTACTATATGTAAACTTTGTAAATTATTATTTACAAAAAATTTATTGTATTTACTAGACTTTTAACATTTTTTGTAGATTTTGTAAATATTGTAAATTATAAAGTTTACATGGACAAGAATACTATAAAAAACATTGAAACTAGTTCTCAAACTACAAATCACCAAGAGCACCAAGAGCATAGAAGCAGAGGGGTTTATTTAAGAGATGACCACTGCGATTGGGGATCAAGTGGAATGAATGAGTTTACAGAAGAATACAACGAAAAGTAAAAAGAATTAGTTTTAAAGGAGGAATAATGTCAGCCGAGAAAATCTCGTACGAGTTGAAAAGATTTGCAGGAATACAAAGGGATTATAAACCAGAAGAAGTAGAAAGGTTAAGAGGATCCATTAAAATTGAGTATTCAATGTGTAAACAGCAATCTCAAAAGCTCTGGAGATTGTTAAATACAGAGCCATATGTAAACACACTAGGGTCTTTATCTGGAAATCAAGCGGTTCAACATGCAAAAGCAGGTTTAAAAGCAATTTATTTAAGTGGTTGGCAAGTTGCAGCAGACGCAAACAGCGCTGGAGAAATGTATCCTGATCAATCTTTATATCCTTACGACAGCGCACCTAAATTAGTTGAGTCTATGAATAATTCCTTAATTAGAGCGGATCAAATTCAACATATGGAAATCGCAGACGGAGAAATGAAAAGCAGCGAAAGAACTGATTACATGTTGCCAATTATTGCAGATGGTGAAGCAGGATTTGGTGGACCGTTAAATGTATTTGAGCTAACAAAAAAGTTTATAAAAGCTGGCGCAGCTGGGGTTCATTTTGAAGACCAACTAGCTAGTGAAAAAAAATGTGGACACATGGGCGGTAAGGTACTTGTTCCTACTGGAACCATGGTCCGAAATCTAAAAGCAGCAAGATTGGCAGCTGATATTGCCGACGTTCCTCTCATTATTCTTGCAAGAACAGATGCCAACGCTGCGAAACTAATAACAAACGATTTTGATGAAAATGACAAACCGTTTTTAACTGGAGAAAGATCACCTGAAGGCTTTTATTATGTAAAAGATGGTATTGATCAAGCAATCTCAAGAGGGTTAGCTTATGCACCTTACGCGGATTTAATATGGTGTGAAACTGCAACACCTAACTTAGAAGAAGCAAAAAAGTTTGCTGATGCAATACATGCAAAATTTCCTGGCAAGATGTTAGCTTATAATTGTTCTCCATCATTTAATTGGAAGAAACATTTATCTGATGATGAAATTGCAACATTTCAAACTAAAATTGGAATGATGGGGTATAAATTTCAATTTATAACTTTAGCAGGTTTCCATACGCAAAATATTGCTATTTTTGAGCTAGCAGAAAAATATAAAAAGGAAGGTATGACTGCTTACTCTAGAATACAACAAAATGAATTTGCTAGAGAAAAAGATGGATATACCAGTGTTAAACACCAACGAGAAGTTGGTACTTCTTATTTTGATGCAGTTTCCAATACAATAAGTTCTGGAAAGAGCTCTACAACAGCAATGGCAGGCTCAACAGAATCTGAGCAATTTTAATTACTCTTTAGCTTTTGAATTTGATCCCAGGCTGAATTAATAGCTCTCATTTTCTTTTTACTTTCCTCAATAACTTCCTGAGGAACTCCTTTACTTAGAAGTAAATCTGGATGATGTTCTTTACTTAATTTTAAATATCTTTTTCTAATATCTGTAAGATTGTCATCGGGTTTGCTCTCTAATACCACATATGGATTGAGTTTATCTGATGATTTCCTGCCCTCAACTATTCCATTGAACTGGGCATCACTAAGACCAAATAATTGGGAAACATGTTGTATCATTCTAAATTCTTGATCACTTATATTTCCATCAGCTTCTGCAATATAAAATAATATATTAATGACTTCTTCCAACACATTTATATTTCCTTGATAGATTCGAGCTATTTGTTTTGCATATGGTTCGTAACCAGTGCTTTCTTCTTTAGCTTTATTAAAAATTTTTCCAACTTGATCTAATTCATGTTCTGGAATTTTGAGTTTATCTTTTACCGCTATTAATTCCTCTTTACTAACCTGACCGTCTGCTTTACTCAGTTTCGCTGATAAAACTATAAGAGCTAATGCAAAAACTTGTTGAGGTTGTGCAAAAGATTTAAATGATGATCTTGATCTTGATACTTTTCCACCAATTAAGGAACCTAATAGCATCCCAAACGGTCCACCTAAAGAAAAACCGATCATCCCCCCAATTAAACTTCCCCAGATAGACATATAAAAAAAATTTAATATAATTTAATATATTTATGTTCTCAACTTTTTTAGCTTTAACATTTTTATTTTTAATGTTTATGTGGTCATTGGCTTGGGTAAATTATTATAATAAACTAGATAAAAGATTTGGTTCGTCTTTATGGAGATGGAGTTATGATTATCCAGTGCCAGGCGATAGAGACATTTCTTTTCTTGATGATAAAAAATTTGTCATTTTAAGAAGAAAGAGAAATAGAGCAGTTACAGTTATGTATTTTATTTTATTTTTCTCTTTTTTTATATTTTTATCTTTTGTAACCCAAATTTTATACGCTATTCAACATTAGTTTAGTTGATGTTTATTTTTTAAATACAAAAAGAACGCTACAATTTCATATCCAACATAAAATAATTGGTAAATGACTGGGAGTTTAAAAAATTTATAAAGAAACTTGTATTTTGGAATACTTTTCCAAATAAGTAAAAAAGCATCAATACCCACA
>CACMZL010000014.1 GCA_902618205.1 uncultured Pelagibacteraceae bacterium
ATTTTTGTAAAATTTTTAAATTAATTCTTACAAATGAATCTCCATACAAAATAAAAAAGCTTTCATCTAAATAATTTAAAGCTTTTTTTATAGCGCCACCAGTACCTAATAATAACTTGCCATCGTAAGAAAAAATAATTTTCATTTTAAATTTTTGAGAATTTATATAATTTTCAATCATTTTGCCTTTGTAGCCAAGACAAATAACAACTTTTTGGATTTTATTTTTTTCAAGAAATTTAAGTTGGTAATAAATAAATGGTTTATGATTTATTTTTACAAGGCTTTTTGGTATATTTAAAGAAATTGGTCTAATTCTTGTAGCCTTGCCTCCACATAGTATTAGTGCAGAAAACATTTTATCTAAGAACGGTTGTACCTTTAAAATCAAATTTAAAAGGTATTTCTCTTAATCCGAATTTTAACATATATTTTTTCAATTTTTTTTTATTATTTGAATAAAATAATAAAAATCCTCCACCACCTGCACCAACTAACTTTCCACCTATGGCGCCATTTTTTAATCCTAATGAATAAATTCTGTTAATAAATTTATTTGACATATTCTTTGATCTTTTTTTTTTAATTTCCCAGTGCTCATTCATAATTAAGCCAAATTTATCCAATTCTCCTTTTTCTAGTATTTTTTCTACTCTCTTTCCCATTAGTTTAACTGAATTTAAGTTTTCTAAAATTGTACTATTGCCTTTTTTTGATTTGTTATCTTGGTCTCTAAGAATTAGATTTGAGTCTCTTTTAAAATTAGTGAAATATAAAACTAATTTTTTTTCTAACTCACTTACCTTTTTTTTTGACATTTTTAAATCTTTTATCAACACACTGTGATTTTTTTTAAAAGTCATACTTTTTAAACCTCCAAAAGAAGATATAAATTGATCCTGTTTTCCAATTGGAGCCTTCAGCCTATTTATTTCAATATCACAAGATAATTCAGCTAACTTTCTTTTAGAAATTTTTTTACCATTGTTTTCAAAGATAGCTTTAATAAGGGCATTAGTAAAACTGCTTGAAGATCCAAGCCCAGTGCCTGATGGAATATCTGCTAATGCTGTAATTTCTATTTGGTTCAAATTTTTACTATATTTTTTAATCGTTTCTTTAAAAATTTTATGTTTCACTTCACCTATTTTTTTGACTTTTTCACTCTGTGAATATTTTAGATAAATTCCTTTTTCAAATGGTTTGGTTATAGTGATGTAAACATATTTATTTATTGCACCACTCACAACAAAACCATTTCTTTTTGTATAATATGAGGCCAAATCAGTCCCTCCACCACCAAATGAAATTCTAAGTGGACTTCGAACGATAATCATAGGCTATTTTTACTATAAATCTTGTCTAAAATCTTCATATTTTCAACATTTTCAATTAATGATTTTTGAACACTAGTAAAATTTTTATTTAAAATTAAATTGTAAAAATCCGAAATTTCTTTTTTCCAAGAATTATCTTTTTTTTCCTTAAAATTCCAATCTTTCATATTTGGAATTCCCATTTTCTTTTTCATTTTGTAAAGAATTATTTTTTCATTGCCATAACTCCTACCTAAACCAGAAATTTCGATTTTTCCATATTGACCATAAATTTCAAAGTTAAACTTATTTTTCCATTCTGTGCAACTTGCTTGTAAAAATGCTACTTGTTTTTTTTTATTCTCTAATATCAAAAAACAATTATCTTCAACTTTAGAATTCCAAAAATAGTTTTTTAAATTATGCTGAATTTTATAAAAACTTCCAAGAAATAAAGAAGATAGATCTATCAAGTGGACACCTTGATCAATAAGTTCGCCTCCACCAGATATTTTTTTATTAAATCTCCACTCTTTCTCATATCCTAATCGTCCTCCATGACCATAATTACCTCTAATATATAAAATTTTTCCTATAGTTCCTTTTTTACAAATTGTTTGTGCCTTAATTATTGAAGGATGATAACGATGGTTAAATCCAATTTTTACAAATTTTTTATATTTTAATGAATAACGTTTAATTTTTAATATTTCTTTAGAATTTATTCCCCCAGGTTTTTCTACCAAAACATGTTTGCCCGCTATGATTGCCTTAACAGTCAAATCTGTTAAGTGATTGTGTGTAGTAGCTATAATTACTAAGTTAATTCTAAAGTCATTGAATATTTCGTCAATTGGCTTAAAAAACTTCAAATATTTTTTTTCTATATGAGATTTATTCTTATCATATATAGCTAATAAATTTCCTTTACCCAGATTTCTAGCTCTTTTTTTTCCAACAGACCCAAAACCTATTATGCCAACATTAAATGTCATTATTTTCTTTTTAAAATCCATTTATTAAATTTTAAGTAATCAAGTGTATCAATGATAGACTCTTCAATTGAATGCTTGGGTTTCCAGCCTGTTTTTTTTAGTTTTTTATTTGATAAAAAGATGAATGAATTATCCCCGATCCATCCCCTGCTTTCTTTAGATGAAAAAATTATTTTAGGCTTTAAATTTAATTCTTTCGTAATAATTTTAACAGATCTTTTTACATTTATATATTCATCATGACCAATATTTATAATATTAATATTTTCATCAAAGAACTTTATAGATTTTAAAACAGCTGAGATACAATCATCGATATGTAAATATGATTTTTTTTGTAAACCATTACCTAGAACTTTTAGAATATTTCTATTATGTAATAGTTTTTTGTAAAAATCAAAAACATGTCCATGTGAATACTTTGGGCCTAAAATAGAAACAAATCTAAATATCCAAGATTTAAAATTGTAACCTTCGCAATAAGATGTTATAAATGCCTCTGCTGCTAATTTGCTACTAGCATAAAATGAGGTTTGTGTTGGAAATTCAGAATTTTCACTAATAGGAAATTTTGTTGCTTCTCCATAAACTGATCCAGTAGATGAAAATACTATTTTTTTAATATTATTTGCTCTCATTGCTTCAAGTACATTATGTGTACAAATAATATTCTGCTCTAGATCTTTTCTAGGAAATAAAAAACCATAACGAACATCAGCATTTGCAGCAAAATGAAAAACTATATCATGATTTTTTATACTCTTTTTTAACTTTTTAAAGTTTTCTAGGTCAGCATGTATAAATTTTAATTTTTTATATTTAGATTTATAATTAATAAAGTTTTTAGAACCTGAAGAAAGGTTATCATATATTGTCACTTGATGTTTCTTTTTTAAAAGAGCTTCCACAAAATTACTTCCTATGAATCCCATTCCTCCTGTAACAAAAACTCTCATTTTTAGTTATTTTTTTTTGATAAAACAAATGAACAAAATTTATGTGCTGAAAATTTGAAAAATTGCTCTCTTACAATATTAAAATCTTTAAAAAGTTGTTTATATTCATCATGTTTACGAATGTATTTACCTCTATCCATATTTAATAACAACGTGCTTAATAAATTATTTGAGTATACTGGTTCAGAAATTAAAACTTTGCCATTATCTTTCAAAACTCTTTTTACCTCACTCAAGCAGCTAATAATTAAATTATCATCCATATGGTGAATTACTCCATTAAATACTGCAATATCAAATTTTTCACTCTCGAATGAAAGCTTTCTAGCATCCATGGAAAAAAAATTTCCATAAGGTGCATTTTTTTTTGCTCTTTCAATATAATTCTGATCTAAATCGACTCCTACATAATAATTGTTTTTCATATCAATTATTTCAGTTGCACAGTTTGCTGTTGAACATCCTATTTCAATTATTGATTTTTTAGATGATTTCAAATAATCAGAAAATTCCTCTAAAACAGCATCGTAATTGTTGCAAACTTTTTGCTGAATTTGAAATATAATAGGAATTTCTAAGAGTTTATGTAGTACAAATTTTATCAATTTTCTTATTCCTCAAAATTTATTTTTTTATCAACAATATATTTAGGTCTATCCTTTGTTTCATCATAAATCCTGGCAATATATTGACCAACTATACCTAAAGATATTAATTGAACACCTCCAATAAATAATACACTTAAAATTATTGATGAAAGACCAATTGGGTAAATTTTATCTCCAAAATATACATTTATTACAAGAAATATTGAGAGCAAACAAGCAAGAATAGCAATTGCAAGCCCAAGCCAAAATACAAAATTAAGCAGGAAATTTGAATAACAGACTAAGCCATTAACTGCTATTTTTAGAGAGCCAAAAAAGTTACTATAATGACCAGATCCTTTATACCTTTCTTTTCTATCGTAAAGTATACTTGTTTGTTTAAATCCAATAAATGATACAAGTCCCCTTAAAAAATTATGTTTCTCTTTAAGATTACATAAATGATTAATAATTTTTCTATTAAAAATTCTAAAGTCACCTGTGTTTTCAGGTATATTTGTATCTGAAAAAGCATTAATAAATTTATAACCCACATATGTTATAAATTTGTAAAAAAATCCAATTCCAGCTCTTGATCTTCTTTTTGCATTTACAACATCATAACCCTCATTGATTTTCTTATACAATTCCTCAATTAATTCTGGTGGATCCTGTAAATCAACATCAATAACAACGCAATATTTACCATTACAATTTTCTATGCCCGCTATGGTACAAGCAGGTTGTCCAAATCTTCTGCTCATAGTTATTAATGATATACTTTTATTAAAATTACAAAATTCTTTAATTTTATTTTCTGTATTATCAGAAGATGGATCTAGAACAAAAATAACCTCATATTGCTCATTTTTTATAAAAATTTTATCACAAACAGATGTAATTTTTTCTATAAATGGTTCAATACTTTGTTCTTCATTATATACAGGAACTACAATAGACAATATAATATCTTTTTTCATCATTTATAAATCTAATTTATTTAATCCTACATGTTTTCCTATCATTCTTCTTAGTGTATAGACATCTTTATTAATTAATTTTTTTTTAATTTTAGGTAATTCTTTCCAATTATCCCATATTGCACTTATTAATCTTCCTGTGATACCATTACTTTTTTTACTTGCTAGAAATGAGATTAATTCAAGACAATTTTTGACTGATGCTCCACCATCTTTCTTTTGTTTCAATGCATTTTCATAAATTTTTTTCCCAACTACGTTTGGTCCTGATTTTATAACATCGTTTAACATTGACGTATTAATTGCTCCCGGAGCTACAGAATTAATATCTATTTTAAATTTTTTTAACTCAATTGAAATTGATTCTACAAACCTTACAACACCTGCTTTTGAAGCCCCATAACAATTTATATAAGGAGTTGGCTTAGTTGCGCCTCCCCCTGAAAGTTGAATAACTTTACTTCTTTTATTTTTTTTTAAGATGGGTAGCGCATAATAAATAAGATAAAAAGAACCCAACAGGTTTGTATCAAGTGCACTTTTCCATTTATCCACATTAATTTTATCAATTCTTCCCATTGGCCCATAAACACCGGCATTATTAACCAAAACATCAATTTTTTTATAATTTTTATATGTAAAGCTAATAAATTTTTTAACATCAGCTTTTTTTGAAACATCTACTTTTTTTATTAAAATTTTTTTTTTTTTTTTATTAAATTTCTCGAGTCTTTTTTTTGCAGAAATTAAATCTTTATTGTTTCTTGAACAAATCGAAATGTTAAAACCATTTTTTAGAAAATCCTTACTTATTTCAAAACCTATTCCTCTTGAAGCTCCAGTGATTATTGCTACTTTATCTTGCATAATGAATTTATATCATAGTATAATTTATACTTAAAAGATCTTTTTTTATGAGAAGTATAATTATTCATCCTGGTTTTGCAAAAACTGGTACTACTTCTTTACAACATAATATTTTCGACAAACATACTGAATTCATTAATATCGGCTACCCAACATATGATATAAGTGGGAAATTAAAGAATACTTTTTATAAAAAAAAAAAAAATTTTATAAAAAACTTTATTGCTGATTTTACATTTTATGACGAAAAATATTGCTTAAAATTGTTAGATGAGTTGATAAATAACGAAAAAAAAACAGTTATTTTTTCATGTGAAGCATTATGCGAGGCTGTATTTAGAAATGAAATAATTTTAGAGAGATTAAAAAAATTTTTTTGTAATGCAAAAATACTTTTTACAATAAGAGGTCAATATTCTAGCATTGAGTCTAAATTTTCTAATAACGGATTAATTCTTAAAAATCTTCCACATCCTTATAATTATAAAAAAGTAAACTTTAATAATTGGTTAGATTTTTCTATAAATAACTTTGAAAATCCTGATCTAATGTTAAGAGATCAGCATTTGCCTATTATAAA
This sequence comes from uncultured Pelagibacteraceae bacterium, assembly GCA_902618205.1. GTDB lineage: Bacteria > Pseudomonadota > Alphaproteobacteria > Pelagibacterales > Pelagibacteraceae > Pelagibacter. The sequence continues at coordinate 6,282 of CACMZL010000014.1, forward strand.
ATATTATCCTTTAATAAAAAGGTTTTCGAATTTCTTCGGAAAAGAAAACATAAAGATTAAATTATATGAAGACATGAAAAATAATTTTGATGAATGGATGAGAGATTTATCAGTCTTTTTAGATATTAGCTTTGAAGAAATTAAAAATGCTATGTCTACTAAATTACATACTAGGCAAACAATAGGGATGTATAAATTAAGAAAATTTAATAACAATAATCCTAAATTATTTAATATACTAAGAAACAATATTCCAAAAGAAGTTAGGGTTAAGATTATTAGTTATTTAAATAAAACAAAAAAGATTAATTTTAAATTAAGTGATCAACATAAAGAAATTATTAGAGACTTGTATAAAGAGGATAATAAAAAACTACTGAGTGAATTTAATTTAAATCTAAAGGATATTGATTATCCATTATGAAATTTTTAAGAGTGAAT
>CACMZL010000015.1 GCA_902618205.1 uncultured Pelagibacteraceae bacterium
TATCTGGTTTATATCTGAAAATTTCCAGTTTTCTAATTTTCTGCTAGGAAATCCATTTTTCAAAAAATTATCTAGAGCTTCTTTTTTTAATTTAATCTCTTGGTTTGAGAAGTTAGACATACTTATAAATTTATCAAAATCTGTTTTTAATTTTTGTTCCATTTAATTGAAATTTTCATATCCTTTTTTTTCTAACTCTAAAGCTAATTCTGCACCACCTGATTTAATAATTTTACCACCCATAAGCACATGCACAAAGTCAGGTTTTATATAATCAAGTAGTCTTTGATAGTGTGTGATTATAAGAAAAGAATTATTTCTTTTTCTTAGTGCATTAACCCCATCTGCAACTATTTTAAGAGCATCTATGTCTAATCCAGAGTCTGTTTCATCCAGTATAGATAATTTTGGATCTAAAATTGACATTTGTAGAATTTCGTTTTTCTTTTTTTCACCTCCAGAAAAACCTACGTTTAATTGACGATTTAATTTTTCTTCATCAAATTTAAGTTCTTTTGTTTTTTCTTTAACTAATTTTAAAAATTCTAATGCATCTAATTCTTTTTCACCTCTTGCTTTTCTAATTGAATTTAAGGATGTTTTTAAAAATATATTTGTATTGACTCCAGGTATTTCTAACGGATATTGAAATGCTAAAAAAATACCTTCATGTGCTCTTTCTTCAGTCTCAAGATCAAACAAATTTTTATTTTCATATAATATTTCCCCTGATACTTCATATCCCTTTTTACCTGATAGAATATTTGACAAAGTGCTTTTTCCTGATCCATTAGGTCCCATTATTGCATGAACCTCACCAGGTTTTATCTCAAGATTAAAACCATTTAATATGGATTTTTCATGAATTTTTGCATTTAAATTGTTTATTTTTAACACTTAACCAACACTTCCTTCTAAACTTATTCCAACTAGTTTTTGAGCCTCTACAGCAAACTCCATAGGTAATTGTTGTAAAACCTCTTTACAAAATCCATTAACAATAAGTCCTACAGCTTCTTCCTGATTTAGTCCCCTTTGCTGACAATAATGTAGTTGATCTTCACTTATTTTAGATGTGGTAGCCTCATGAGCAATATTAGAATTTGAATTTTTATTCTTAATGTAAGGCACTGTATGTGCTCCACATTTATTACCCATTAATAATGAATCACATTGAGTGTAATTTGTTGAATTAGAGGCATTTTTTGAAATATCTACCAATCCTCTGTAGGTCATATCTGATTTACCTGCACTAATACCTTTTGAAATAATTTTACTTTTTGTATTTTTTCCTAAATGAATCATTTTAGTTCCAGTATCAGCTTTCTGATGATTGTTTGTGATTGCAATTGAATAAAACTCTCCAATTGAGTTATCACCTTTTAAAATACAACTTGGATATTTCCAAGTAATTGCAGAACCTGTTTCTACTTGTGTCCATGAAATTTTTGAATTTTTACCTTTACACAATCCTCTTTTTGTTACAAAATTATATATACCTCCTTTTCCATCTTTATCTCCAGGATACCAATTTTGTACTGTAGAATATTTAATCTCTGCATCATCTAGTGCTATCAATTCGACGTTGGCTGCGTGTAACTGATTTTCATCTCTCATAGGTGCTGTACAACCTTCTAAATAACTTACATAACTCCCTTTATCAGCAATGATTAATGTTCTTTCAAACTGACCAGTATCAGATGCATTAATTCTAAAATAAGTTGAAAGTTCCATTGGACACTTAACATTTGGTGGTATGTAAACAAATGACCCATCAGTGAAAACTGCTGAGTTTAATGTAGCAAAGAAGTGATCAGTAATTGGTATAACTGAACCTAAATATTTTTTAACTAAGTCTGGATGTTTTTGTACAGCTTCAGAAATAGAACAAAAAATAATTCCTTTTTTTGTTAGAGTATCTTTAAAAGTTGTAGCAACAGATACAGAGTCAAATACTGCATCAACAGCTATACCATTTAATCTTTTTTGTTCTTGCAAAGGTATGCCTAATTTTTTGTAAGTTTCTAACAATTTAGGATCTAAATCTTCCAAATTTTTTGGCTTTTCTTTAAAACTTTTAGGTGCAGAATAGTAATATAAATCTTGGTAATCAATTTTAGGATATTTTGGTTTTTGCCAATTAGGTTCTTTCAATACTTTTAATCTTTCAAAAGCTTTTAATCTCCATTGAAGTAACCAATCTGGTTCTTTTTTAATATTTGATATAAATCTTATAACTTTTTCGTTTAAACCCTTAGGTGCTTTAAAACTTTCAATATCAGTTGAAAAGCCATATTTATAATCTTTCAAATCTTCTATTTGTTTATCTCTCATTACAGTCTATTTTCAGTTTTATTTATTAGATCTCCAAGATTTTTTTCTTGGAAAAAAACGTTTATATGTGTCTCCAACTCATCCCATAGATTGTGGGTTATGCATTTTGCAGACTTTCCATTACATCCTTTTTTTGAGTGCTTTTGACAACCTATTGTTTTGACCTTTTCTTCAACTGCGAAAAGAATATCAGATATCTTGATCTCATTTGGGGTTTTGTTTAAAGTATATCCACCTTTTTTTCCTCTAATACTTTTAACAATTTCATTTTTTTTTAATTTTAAAAATAACTGCTCTAGATAAACTAAAGATATACCTTGTCTGATGGAAATATCTCTAAGTGAGATTGGTTCGTTATTTTTAAATCTAGCTATGTCAGCTAATGCCATCACAGCATATCTGCTTTTAGTTGATAATTTCATATTTACCGCAATTCACGCGCTTTATATATACCTGACTAAATTAGTCAAGATTGTGTAAATTTAAAATACTTGCATTTTGTCGCTTAATTTTGATAGAAAAATATAATTTTTTTTTGAGACTGATAATCAATGCCATCTACTGATACAAAAATAACTGAAATTTTTATTCCTGGACCAGCGGGTAGACTAGAAGCGAAATATTTTAAAAGTAAAAAAAACACATCACCAATTGCTTTAGTGCTTCATCCTCATCCTCAATATGGAGGAACTATGAATAACAAAGTTGTTGTAGATACTTTTCAAACATTTGTGGATAATAATTTTTCTGTTTGTAGGGTCAATTTTAGAGGAGTTGGAAAAAGTGATGGTGAATTTGATAATGGTCAAGGAGAGCTTGCGGATGCTGCAGCCGCATTAGATTGGTTAGAAAGAGAAAATTTTGATAACTCACAATGTTGGATTTCAGGTTTTTCTTTTGGTTCATTAATAGCTATGCAGTTATTGATGCGAAGACCAGAAATTAATAGATTTATAGCTATATCGCCTCAACCAAATGTATACGATTTTTCGTTTTTATCACCTTGTCCAACTTCTGGTCTAATAATTCACGGTAAGAAAGATGAATTAGTTCCATTTGATGATATAAATGAATTAAATAAAAGATTAAGCTCCCAAAAAGGAATTAAAGTTGAATTTGATATAGTGACAGATGCAAATCATTTTTTTTCAAAAGCTGATGCCTCATTAATAAAGTCTTTAAGCAAATATATAGAGAAAGAAACAGCTTTATATTAATAATTTATTTTAATTTCACCACCTGTAACAGGAGTTAAAACATTTGTTGTACTTGGATAACTAATTGGTTTTTTAAGAAAAGATCTAATTGATAAATATGCAAATGCTTGTGATTCAACAAAATCACCATCTATAGCAAATTCATCTATTAATTTAATATCACATTTCAATAAATTTTTTAAATGGGTTACTAATGTTAAATTTTTTCTACCACCACCACACAAAATAATTTTAACGTTATTTTCAAAAATTTTTTTTATATTTTTTGAAATTATTAATGCTGTAAAATATGTTAAAGTAGCTACAGCATCTTCAAATTCCAAACCTTTTACAAAACCAAAATCAAACTCTTTCCTATCATAAGAATGTTTCTCTTCCACATTATAAATTTCGTGTTCGTAAAATTGATTAATTACATCTTTATTAATATTTCCTGATAAAGCAATATCTCCATTTTTATCATAATTGATACCTCTTGTTTTTTTTAGGTACTCATCAACTAAAACATTTCCAGGACCAATATCTTTTGCAGATAATATATTTTTGTAACAATAAGTATAATTTGATATTCCCCCTATATTTAAAATTAATGTAGGATTATTAATATTAAATTTTTTTATTAAAAGTTTATGATAAATAGGGGTTAATGGAGCGCCTTCACCTTTATTTTTTATATCGTTAGCCCTAAAATTATAAATTACTTTTTCTTTTAATTCTTGAGAGAGTAAATTTGCATCTCCCATTTGTATAGAATATCCATCTTTCGGTTTATGAATTATTGTTTGTCCATGAAAACCAATTATTTTGATTTTAAAACTATTCTCATTGATAATTTTCTTTGATAATCTTGAATGATAAAGAGTAAGATCTCTTTCTAAAGATTTAAAATTACCTAAATTTTCTTCAATATCTGCTATATTATTTACATTTAAAATAAAATTAGAAAGTTTCTTTTTAAATTGCTCAGGATAAGTAAAGTACTTATTATCTATAATTTCTAAATTATTCTCACCATCTGATTTGATAATACTTGCATCTATGCCATCAAGAGATGTACCACTCATTAAACCTAGCGCTATAAAAGAATTATCCATTATTGATTATTATTTATATTTAAATATGTATATTGAAAGTATCATTTATGAATAGTTTTTTAAAAGAATTTAAAGACAGAGGTTATTTTTATCAGTGCACAGATGAAAAAGGCCTTACAGAGAAGCTAAGTCAAGAGAGCATTAAAGGATATATTGGTTTTGATTGTACGGCTCAATGTTTACATGTTGGAAGTTTGCTACAAATTATGTGTTTAAGGTTGTTTCAAAAACATGGACACAAACCAATTGTTCTACTTGGAGGAGGTACTACCAGAATAGGAGATCCATCCGGAAAAGATAAAACAAGAAAAATTTTAGAGGAAAATGAAATTGAAAGAAATATTAAAAGTATAGAAAAAATACTTAAAAAATTTTTAGATACAAAAGATGAAAAGGTATCTCCAATATTTGTTAATAACTACTCCTGGTTAAGAAATTTAAATTATATTTCTTTTTTAAGAGATATAGGAAAACATTTTACAATTAATAAAATGTTAAGCTTTGACAGTGTAAAATTAAGATTGGAAAGAGAGCAATCATTAAGTTATATGGAATTTAATTATATGATCTTACAAGCATATGATTTTTTAGAATTAAATAAAAAAGAAAATTGTTTATTACAAATTGGTGGATCTGATCAGTGGGGCAATATAATTAATGGAGTAGAATTAATTAAAAGACATTCATCAAACGAGGTTTATGGTTTAACCACAGAATTAATAACTCTAGCATCAGGTACAAAAATGGGGAAAACAGAAAGTGGTGCTATTTGGCTAGATAAAAAATTATTTTCTGTTTTTGATTATTGGCAATTTTGGAGAAATACTGATGATAGAGATGTATTAAAATTTCTTAAAATGTTTACAGATTTAGAATTAAACGAGATTGAAGATATAAGTACTCAAGACATAAATGAACAAAAAATTATTTTAGCAAATAAAGCTACTTCTATTCTTCATGGAGCTAATGAAGCTGCAGAAGCAGAAAAAATAGCAAAAAATTCTTTTTCAGGAAACTCATCAGGAGAAAATTTGCCAATTACAAAGATAGATATCTCTAATATTGGTAATGATGTAGTTAATTTAGTCTCAATTATTGATAAAAACTTATCTAAAAGCGAAATAAGAAGATTAATAAAATCTAATGGTGTTAAAATCAACAATCAAATTATTTCAGATGATAAATTTATAATTTCGAATGAACTTATAAAAAAAAATAAATTTATTAAGCTCTCAATTGGCAAGAAAAAACACTACAAAATAGTAATTTAATTTGAAATTTTTTCCAAAGTTCTAGTTATAAATCTTGGAGTTAAAGTTTTTATTGGATTAACAGTAGATTTAAGTTTTTTAGGTGGTCCTTTAATTTTAAAACTTACGCCAAATACTCCTTCACCAATTTTTTTTCCAACCAATATATCGCCTAACATTGGTATTTTTGAAATTGTTTTATTAATAGTTGTTGCTGGTACAAGTGTTCCTCTCAAGCTAGTTAATTCATCTTTTACAATATAACCTTCCATCATAACCGAAATTGCTGGGCCTATCGCATACATCTCTTTTATTTTAGTGTTATTTCCTAAAGTTTCATAATCCATCTCAAAATCAGTAAATCGAATACCTTCGCCAGTTAGAAGATCAGCTATCCCTTGCAGTGATGCCAATGTAAGAAGTTTTGCAAGAACAGGTACTTCTTGTACTTTAAAATCAATTATTTTTAAATTTGATTTTGTTTTACCCTCATAATTAAGCGCCTCATATATTAATTTACCTCCTTTAAAACCCTTTATAAATTTGAAATTTTTAATGAAAGGTTCTGGTTCTTCGAT
>CACMZL010000016.1 GCA_902618205.1 uncultured Pelagibacteraceae bacterium
GACAAAATAGCAATAGAGTTAAATAAAAAAATTATAGATAAAAAAAAGGTTTCTAAAATTTATTTACAAAAAGGTGATAAAATAGAAATAGTTCACTTTATCGGTGGTGGTTAATGAATAACAATAAATTAAAAATTGCAGATAAATATTTCAGGTCACGATTAATTGTTGGGACTGGTAAATATAAAAGTTTTAACGAGTGTGCAAAGGCAGTTAAAACTTCTGGAGCCGACATTGTTACTGTTGCAGTCAGAAGAGTAAATATTTCTGACAAAAATAAAGCAAGACTTATGGATTACATTGATCCTAAAAAAATAACTTATTTACCAAATACAGCTGGATGCTTCACAGCAGAAGATGCAATTAGAACTTTAAGATTAGCAAGAGAAATAGGTGGATGGAAATTAGTAAAACTCGAAGTTTTGGGAGATAAAAAAAATCTTTTTCCTGAAATGATTGAAACATTAAGATCTACTGAACTTTTAACAAAGGAAGGATTTAAAGTAATGGTTTATTGTAATGATGATCCATTAATGGCAAAAAGATTAGAAAATGTGGGAGCTGCAGCCATTATGCCTCTAGCAGCTCCAATTGGCTCAGGACTCGGAATACAAAACAAGGTAAACATTAAAATTATTAGAAAGCAAACTAAATTACCTTTAATAATAGATGCTGGGTTAGGTCAGGCATCAGATGCTACTATTGCTATGGAATTAGGTTGCGATGGAGTATTAATCAACACTGCTATAGCAAAAGCAAAAAATCCAATCCAAATGGCAGAAGCAATGAAGTTAGCAGTTATCTCAGGAAGAAAATCATTTTTATCAGGAAGAATTAATCCAAATTTATTAGGCGTAGCCTCAACAACAAATAGAGGTATTATTTAATATTTTTCTTAAAATACTTCTTTCTAAATTTTCTTTTTTTAAAATTTTTTCTTCCTTTAATTTTAATATTTGTTTCCTCTTTTTTACTTTCAATAATTATAGTTTCTAGCTTCTCTACTTTCTCAATTTTATCCAATACCTTCTTAGTTTTAGACTTAAATTCAATTATATAATCCTCTAAATTCAAATCATTATTTGTTGAAATTGATAGTTTTGCTTTATGCTTTTTTTCGAAATATTTTACTACTTCTTTATAATTATCAAGAATATGGTTTTCTATTTTATTGTTAATTGTTAATTCAATCAATTTTGCATTGTGCTCCAATGATTTAATTTCAATTAACTTCAGAATTTTTAAAACAAAAGTCTCATCTGTTAACTTCATATGCCATTTGATATTGCTTTCTCTTAATCTCTGTCTTGACATTTCAAGCAATCCGAAATTACTAATTCTACCAATTTGTATCCTTGCTCTATCATTTCTACATTTTTCTTTTAATTTTCTTTCAACTTGTCTTCTGTTGTTAAAATTTAACATATCAATGAAATCGATTATTATTAATCCAGATAAATCCCTAATTTTTATTTGCCTTGCAATTTCTTCAGCAGCTTCTATGTTTGTGTCAAAAGCTGTGCTTTCAACATTTTTTTGTTTTATAGATTTACCTGAGTTAACATCTATTGAAACCAATGCTTCAGTAGGATTTATCACTAAATACCCACCAGAGGTAAGCTTTACCTCAGTTTCAAATATTTCAAATAACTTACCTTCGATATTTTCTTTATAAAAAAGAGGAACTTTATCTCTATACTTTTTTACTTTTTTTAGCTGACTAGGCATCATTAACTTAAGATAATTTTTTGTCTTTTGATAGCCTTCATTACCCTCAACATATATATTTTGAGTATCATCATCATACATATCTCTTATACATCTCTTTATAATATCACTTTCTTGATGAATTAGAGATGGTGCAATCGAATTTAAAGCATTATCTTTTATCTGATCCCAAACTTTAATTAAATTTTTTAAATCGTTTTCTATTTCGTTTTTTGTTTTATTTGATCCTGCTGTCCTTACAATTATTCCCATTTCTTTAGGTATGGTTATATCATTTAAAATATTTCTAATTTTTTTTCTTTCCCCAGGGTTAAAAATTTTTCTCGAAATTCCTCCACCTTTTGCCGTGTTTGGCATCAATACAATATATTTACCAGCAATTGATATAAAGGTACTTAAAGCAGCTCCCTTTAATCCTCTTTCATCTTTCAATACTTGAACTAAAATTACTTGGTTTGGTTTAATAACTTCTTGTATTTTGTATCTTTTAGATGGAAATTTTTTCTTCGAATTAATTTTTTCTTTTTCATCCTCTTCTTTTTTTTCAACTGGATCATCTATCTTTAATTCTTCTTTTCCTTCAAGAATTTTATCTTCTATATTTTCACTTTCTTTGGAGAGCTCTTCTCTAACTCTTTCCTCTTCTTCTTTTATTTTTTCTAAGTCACTCAATGGAAGTTGATAATAGTCAGATTGAATATCATTGAAGGATAAAAATCCGTGCCTTTCTCTTCCAAAATCTACAAATGCTGCTTGTAAAGATGGTTCTATTCGGCTTACTTTTCCTAGATATATATTATTCTTTATTAGAGTATTATTTATACTCTCATATTCGTAGTCTTCGATATGATTATTGCTTTTAAGAACAACTCGTGTTTCATTAGGATGCGATGCATCGATATATAAATTTTTTGACATAGTTTTAGTGATATTTTCATAAGTTAATTTAAAAATTCTGTGCCTTAAGAATAACAAATTCGCAAGATATTTAAACTAAAATGCAAAAATTTTTAAAAAGATTGATAATATTTGGATTATTGTCTTCAATTCTATTTTTAGCATTAATTATATCTGTTCTTTGGACTTATTCTAATAAATTACCTGATTATAAATATCTCAAAAGTTATAAACCTCCAGTATCAAGTAAGTTGTATTCAGGGGATGGAGTATTAGTTAGTGATTTTTCGACTGAAAAAAGGATTTTTGTTCCTTATTCTGCTATATCACAAACCGTAATAAACGCTTTCTTATCTGCGGAAGATAAAAACTTTTTTGACCATCCAGGTGTAGATGCCAAAGGAGTAATAAGAGCGATTAAAAACAACATATTTAATATTCTATACTCAAAAAGACTTGAGGGCGCCTCTACAATTACGCAACAAGTTGCAAAAAACTTTCTTTTAACTAACGAAGTAAGTATTGATAGAAAAATAAAAGAAGCCATATTAGCTTTTAGAATTGAAAGAGTTCTTTCAAAAAAAAGAATCCTAGAGCTTTATTTAAACCAAATATATCTTGGCGAGGGTAGTTATGGTATAGCTTCAGCTAGTTTACGATACTTTAATAAACCGATAAGTGAACTTAATTATGGTGAGGCTGCACTTTTAGCCGCTCTTCCAAAAGCACCAAGCAAATATAATCCATATAAAAATATGGAATTAGCAAAATTTAGGAGAAACTTAGTATTAAATAATTTGTTGGATAATGGATTTATTAATCAATTTAAACATTCTAAATTAATCAACTCTGAAATTAAATTACAAAAAAGAAAAAGAATTTACTTAGAGGATTCAAGATATTATGTGGAAGATGTTAGAAAGGAGGTAATTGATAGATATGGTTATGATAAAGTATATAAGCAAGGATTTAATATCAAAACACCTCTAAATTTAGAATTACAAAAAATTGCAACTGAGTCATTGAGAAATGGTTTGCAAGAATTTGACAAAAGAAAAGGATGGAGGGGACCTTTATCTAATGTAAAAAAACACAAAAATTGGAAAACAGATCTTAAAAGTCTAAATTTAGAAAAATCATTAAATTGGGAATTAGCTACTGTAACTAGAATTGATAAATTTGAAACAGTTATCAAAACTCAAAATGGAGATAATGGAACAATTAATTTTAATGATATTGACTGGACGCGAAAGGAATTTAAAAGTTTATTTAAAATTGGAGATATAATTTATGTGAAAAAATTGCCTGACGGAAACTATAGTTTAAAACAACTTCCGATAGCTAATGGAGGTATAGTTGTAATGGATCCATATAGTGGAAGAGTTTTAGCATTATCAGGTGGTTTTAGTTTCAAGAAAAGTGAATTCAATAGAGCATCTCAAGCAAACCGTCAACCGGGATCTGCATTTAAACCATTTATATACGCTTTAGCTTTAGAAAATAATTTTTCGCCAACTACATTAATATTAGATGCACCTATAGTACTAGATCAAGGAAATGATTTAAAAATGTGGAAACCAGAAAATTACGGTAAAAAATTCTATGGTCCTTCAACATTAAGAACAGGTATTGAGAAATCTAGAAACCTAATGACAGTCAGAATAGCACAAGAACTAGGTATTGACAAAATTATAAATTTTTCAAAAAAATTAAATATCTATGAAAATCCAGATGAGCTTATGTCAGTATCCTTAGGATCAGCTGAGACAACTTTATTAAAAATTACAAGTGCTTATTGCTCTTTTTTAAATGGTGGTAAACTAGTTAACCCAATATTAATCGACAGAATCCAAGACAGTGAAGGAAAAACTATTTTTAATAATGAAAAAAGATATTGTGAAAATTGTGATCTAATATCTTATGATGGAAAAAGTAATCCAATTATTAAGAATAAATATCAGCAGATTTTTTCACCACAAACAGCCTACCAGATCACCTCTATGTTAAAAGGTGTAATAGAACGTGGAACTGGAAAGGGTTTGAGAGAATTAAAAATCGAATTAGCTGGCAAGACTGGAACAACAAATAAAAATACAGATACTTGGTTTATAGGATTTACTTCAAATTATGTTGTTGGCGTATACATAGGTTATGATAATCCAAGAAGTTTAGGTAAAATTGAAACAGGCTCTAAAACAGCAATGCCAGTGTTTAAAGAATTTATAAAAAAAACGGCAAATAGTGATAACGCGAGGCCTTTTAAAGTTGCAGAAAATATAAAAATGATGGTCATAGATGCAAAAACTGGAAAAAAAGCGAATCCTAAAACGAAGTTAGCTATAATTGAATCATTTAAAAAAAATGATAATAAACCCGATAATATATATAACAATTTTGATAGTAGATTAAATAGAACAAATATATTAAAATTTTATTAATGGATCAGGAGATATTAAATATTAAATTAGAAATAAAAAAAATAAGTCAAAGAATTAAGGAGTTTCTTTGAAAAGGCAAAGATTTCAGAAAAAATATTTGATTTATCAAAATTAATAGAAAAACCTGATTTTTGGCAGGACAAAAAAAATGCCGAAAAAGTATTGCGTGAAAAAACCAATTTAGAAAAATTATTAAATAATTTTGAAGCAACATCAAATGAAAGTAAAGATTTATTTGATATTTACGATTTAGCTATTGAGGAACATAACGATGAAATGATTAAAGAGATAACCTCAAATATAAAAATACTCTTTAATAAAATTAAACAAATTGAAATAAGATGTTTTTTATCAAACGATAATGATACATTTGATAGTTATTTAGAATTTCACGCAGGTGCTGGTGGAACTGAAAGTCAAGACTGGGCTGATATGTTAAGAAGAATGTATATGAAGTGGGCAACCAAAAAAAATTTCAAAATCGAAATTATCAGCGAACATAGAGGCGAGGAAGCAGGTATTAAATCTTCAATAATAAAAGTAAGTGGAGATTACATAAACGGATTATTAAAAAATGAGTCAGGAATACATAGACTTGTTAGAATTTCTCCCTTTGACTCTGGTGCTAGAAGACACACCAGTTTTGCCAGTGTTTGGGTATACCCAGTTATATCTGAAAATATTGATGTTGAAATTTTAGAAAAAGATTTAAGAATAGATACATACAGATCTAGCGGCGCAGGAGGTCAGCATGTCAACACAACAGATAGTGCAGTAAGAATTACACACTTGCCTACAAAAATTGTGGTACAATGTCAAAATGAAAGATCACAACACAAAAATAAAGAAACTTGTATGAATATGTTAAGAGCAAGACTTTATGATTATGAGTTAAAAAAAAAAGAAAAAGAAAATGAAAATCTTGAAAATTCAAAGTCAGAGATTGGATGGGGTCATCAAATCAGATCATACGTATTACATCCTTATAAAATGGTAAAGGATAATAGAACTAATTTTGAAAGTTCCAGTCCTGAAAAAGTATTAGACGGTGAAATAGATAATTTTTTGGAAAGTTCTTTATATAAATTAAATGCGTAAAATAATTTCTATAATTATAATATCAATAATAACCATCTCAGTCGCAATTTTAATATTTCTATCAACAGCAGGAATTAAAACTGATAATTTTAATAGTTTAATAAATGAAAAAGTTAACGAGATTGATCCGAAAATAAAATTAAAATTAAATCAAGTAAATTTTAAATTAAATCCATCTAATTTTGAATTCGAAATTTTTACTTTGGACCCAAAAATATTAATTAATGAAAAAAAGGTTGATTTAGAAATTATAAAGTCTGATTTAAATCTTTTTGACTATTTTAATAATAAAAATCCA
>CACMZL010000017.1 GCA_902618205.1 uncultured Pelagibacteraceae bacterium
TTGGGATTAGTGAAAGTTTTGATGAAAATGATTATTATGTTTCTAAAAGCAATTATTTTGCAAAAAATATCATAGAAGCTTGGCCTAAATGGGAAAAAAAAATTGTCAATTTAACCGGAGATAAATATTCTGGTAAAACACATCTATCAAATATATTTAAAAAAAAAAGTAATGCATTGTATTTATATAGCAAGAATATAGACGATAAGATTTTAAAAAAAATTAAACTTTCAAACAATATAATAATTGAAGACTTAGATGAAAGTTTTGACGAAAAACTTCTTTATTCGTTATTTAACTTAGTTGAACAAGACAACAAGTATTTGTTGATCTCTTCAACAAAACCAATAGATACAATGAAATTTACACTTCCAGATTTATTATCAAGATTAAAGAATTGCATAATAGCTAATATAGAGCAACCAGACGATGAGTTGATTTACGCAATAATTTTAAAAAATTTCTCTGATAGACAAATTAAGTTAGATAACAAAATTATAGATTATATTATAAAAAGAATTGCCAGATCATATAGCAAAATGCATGAATTTATATATAAGATTGATGAATTGAGTTTAAAGAAAAAAAAATCTATTAACTTTAAAATAATAAAAGAGATAATAAATTGAGTAAATATAGAACACACACTTGTGGAGAACTAACTTTAAATAACAAAGATCAAACAATAAAGTTATCAGGCTGGATAAATAAGAAAAGAGATCATGGAAACTTATTATTTTTAGATTTAAGAGATCACTATGGACTAACTCAGTGTGTAATTGACGAGGGTAAAAAAATATTCAAAGAAATAGAAAAACTTCCATTAGAAACTGTACTACAAATTGAAGGTAAAGTTTTAGTTAGAGAAAATGATACAATTAACAAAAATTTAAATACTGGAGAAATTGAGGTAGGAATTGAAAAATTTAAAATACTTGCAAGAACTAAGGAATTACCACTACCTATTTTTTCAGATCAAGAATACTCTGAAGAAATAAGATTAAAGTACAGATTCTTAGATTTAAGGAGAAACAAAATTCATAATAATATTATTTTAAGATCTAAAATTATTTCATTTATTAGATCTGAAATGCAAAAATATGGTTTTCTAGAATATCAAACACCTATATTAACTTCATCTAGCCCAGAAGGTGCAAGAGACTTTTTAGTACCAAGTAGACTAAATCCCGGTAAATTTTACGCTTTACCTCAAGCGCCACAACAATTTAAACAATTAATCATGGTGTCTGGTTTTGATAAATATTTTCAAATTGCACCGTGTTTTAGAGACGAGGACGCAAGAGCGGACAGAAGTCCAGGTGAGTTTTATCAACTTGACTTAGAAATGTCTTTTGTAGAACAAGAGGATGTATTCAAAATAGTTGAGGAGTTATTTGTTAATTTATTCAAAAAATTTTCATCTAAAAAGTTACTCCATGAAAAATTTCCAAGAATTCCTTTTGATAAGGCTATGCTTAAATACGGTTCTGACAAACCAGATTTGAGAAATCCTTTGGAAATAGTAGATATTACTGAAATTTTTAAAAGAGATGATGTTAACTTTGAAATATTTAAAAAATTAGTAAGCAAAGGGTCGATAGTTAGAGGAATAGTTACAAAAAATACATCTGAAAAACCAAGAAGCTTTTTTGACGGAATTGATAAATGGGCAAAAGATGAAGGATCGTCGGGTCTTGCGTATTTTTCTATAGAAAATCCTGACAAATTGAGCGCAAAAGGACCTGTGGGAAAATTTTTTTCTGACAAATCCCTTAAAGAGATAATGACAAAAATGAACGCTGAAATAGGTGATACAATATTTATGTCTTGTGGAAATAAATCTGAAGTCGAGAAATTATTAAGTAATGCTAGAAACAAAATAGCAAGTGAATTAAACTTAATTGACGAAAATGTTTTTTCATTTTGTTGGGTAGTTGACTATCCAATGTTTGAAATAGACGAAAATACTAAAAAGATTGAATTTAGTCACAACCCTTTTTCTATGCCGCAAGGCGACATTGATAATTTGGATCTTTCAGAACCATTGAAACTAAAAGCTTTTCAATATGATATTGTGTGTAACGGAATTGAATTGTCTTCAGGAGCTATCAGAAACCATAAACCTGATTTAATGTACAAATTATTTGAAATTGCTGGTTACTCTATGGAAGCTGTGGATGAAAAATTTAGTGGTATGATTAATGCTTTAAGCTATGGAGCACCTCCTCATGGAGGTATCGCTCCTGGAATAGATAGAATAGTGATGTTATTAGCAGAAGAAAAAAATATTAGAGAAGTGACTATGTTTCCAATGAATCAAAACGCTCAAGATTTAATGATGAATGCACCGTCTGAAGTAGACGAAAATCAACTAAAAGAACTTTATATTTCAAAAAGAAAAAAATAATTATTTTTTTCCTTTAAGATTTATTCTTATATCTGATAAATCCACCAGTTTCTTTTTATAATCGTTTCTAACAAATCCTTTGCTTGTGATATCTTTTACAAGTTTAATTAGTTGATTTTGATCTTCACTATCTTGACTTTCATTTGTGTCAGAATTGCCAGTTATGGATGGGGTATGAGCTAAATCTTCTCTATTTAAATAGGAAATCGCTAGCTCTCTAAAAATATAATCTAATATTGAACTTGCACTCATTATTCGATCATTTCCATAAACTTTACCTGAAGGTTCAAATTTTGTATCTAAATACGCATTTACAAATTCATCTAGTGGAACACCATATTGAAGACCTAATGATATTGCTATTGCGAAGTTATTCATGAGCGCCTTTACTAACTCACCTTCTTTACTGGTATCGATAAAAATTTCTCCTATCTTGCCATCTTCATATTCACCAGTGTGCAAATATACTTTATGATTACCTATTGAAGCTTTTTGAATATAGCCTTTTCGTCTATCAGGCATACTTAATCTTTTGCCTATATTATCAGTTATATTTTTCTTAAAACTTTCATCGAGTGGTTTCGATTTATTAGAATTTTTATTGTCTTGATTACTTATTGGTTGTGAAGCTATTTCTAACTTTCCACTTTTATTACTTTGAAGATTTTTTGTTTTTCTATTATCTAGTTTGACATCAATAATTTCAAATTTACCATCTTCTTTCTTCTCTAAATTGTTAAGGTTTTCCTCATTTATATCATCTAAATAGTGAGATACTTTAAAGCTGCATGTATAAAATGTTTCTACTAAATATTTTGCCATTGTAATCCTATTTGTAAATTGAATCTTAGTAAGAATTATGTATATACATTTTTTAATTATAGTCTAATTGTAAATTTACAATTATAAATTGAAAATAATTAAAAAAATGATTAAAGAAATTTTTACTTGGTGGAACAAGCAAACATTTGGCACAAGACTAGATACAATTTTATTTGGAAAATTAGTCGGCGAAGATAACTCAGGTAACAAATACTATGAGAGCAAGTCAGGAAAAAGATGGGTTATTTACAACGGGGAAGTTGAAGCATCTAAAATACCAACTGAATGGTATTCCTGGATGCATCGCACGGGAAATAAAATTGAAAACAGTCATGAATTAGACAAATATAAGTGGCAAAAAAAACATATGCCAAATCAAACAGGGACTGAAAATTCTTATCATCCAAATAAAAAAAAAAGTAAAAATGTTTCAACCAAAAAATACACTTCTTGGAAAAGCTAAAGTTTTTATACTTGTTTTTTTTACTTATTCTTTGTTAATGATTAATTCTCTAGGTGAAAATCAAACAAAAACAGAAAATTTTGCAGTTTTAACAATATTAGATAAAGTTAATTCGCAAAGTAACATAGTTGAGATTGAAGTTGGTAAAGAATATAGATTTAAAAATCTTTCTATAAACATTTTAAAATGCAACAATTCAAAATTTGATGATGATCCTGAAATTACAGCATATATGCAAGTAAGAGACACAGTAAATAAAGATGAAAATAAGGTGTTTATTTTTAATGATTGGACGTTTGCCTCGTCTCCATCAATTAGACCTTTTGATCATCCCGTATATGATATTTGGTTAAAAAAATGTTATTCTTAAAGGAGTTTTTCTTTATCAAGCCAACTTACATTAAAATCTGAGTTTAAAAACTTTTTGTGGTTTAAAAGAATTTTATGTAGGTCTATTGTTGTTTTAATACCCTCAATAACAAATTCATCAAGGGATCTTCGCATTCTTTGAATTGCTTCAGTTCTATTCCTTCCGTGACATATTACTTTACAAATCATACTATCATAGTATGGGGTTACCTTATATCCCTGAAATATTGCTCCATCTACCCTGGTTCTAAAACCTGATGGTTGATGACACATGGTAATTTCTCCTGGAGAGGGTTGAAAATTTTTACTTACATCTTCAGCGTTTATTCTACATTCAATTGCGTGACCTCTTGGTTTAATATCTTCTTGTTTTAAAGCAGTATTGCCGTCATACGCAATCCAGATCTGCTCCTTTATTAAATCTATACCTGTTACAACTTCTGTTACTGGATGTTCAACTTGTATTCTTGTATTCATCTCTAAAAAATAGAATTTTCCGTCCTCAAAAATAAATTCTACTGTCCCTGCACCTTCATATCCAATTTGGCTAACCATTTTAACGGTTTTATCAAAAAGATCGTTTCTTATTTGATTATTTAATAAAGGACTAGGTGTCTCTTCAATTAATTTTTGATGTCTTCTTTGAATAGAGCAATCTCTTTCATGAAGATGTACTGTCCTATTTTTACCCGATAATACTTGAACTTCAATATGTCTTGGATTTTGAAAAAATTTCTCAATATACACCTCGTCATTTCCAAAAAATTTTTTTGCCTCAGTTTTTGCAGTCAAAAATAAACTTTCAAATTCTTGCTCTTTTGTAACAACTTTCATACCTTTTCCACCACCACCACCAGCTGCCTTTATCAAAACTGGATATCCAATTTCTTTACATATTTTTTTTGCTTCATTAAAATTAGATACACCTCCATCAGATCCTTCAATTACCGGAAGACCATATTTTTTGGCAATTTTTTTTGCCTCAATTTTGTCACCCATCATTTTAATCAATGAAGATGATGGACCAATAAATTTAATTTTGTTCTGTTCAAGGATTTTTGCAAATTCATAATTTTCAGATAAAAAACCATATCCTGGATGAACAGCTTCAGAATTTGTCAATTCAATAGCTGACATAATAGCTGGTATGTTTAAATAACTACTTGCAGCTTGATGAGGTCCAACACATATACTTTCATCAGCTAATCGCACATGCATACTATTTCTATCAACATCAGAATGAATAGCGACTGTTTGTATACCCCATTCTTTACATGCTCTGATAATTCTAACAGCTATCTCACCTCTGTTTGCAACAAGAATTTTCTTGAACATTATTACTCAATTATTACTAAAGTGTGCCCATATTCAACAGGTTGACCGTCTTCAACACAAATTTGTTTAATTGTACCTGCTGTTGGAGACGGAACATGATTCATCGTTTTCATAGCCTCTACAATCATAAGTGTATCTCCTTTATTAATTTTTTTTCCAACTTCTACAAATTTTTTCCCACCAGGCTCAGGAGCCAAATAAGCAGTACCTATAATTGGAGAAGGAACTTCTGTCCCAGCAACTTTTTCTACTTTGATACTTTCAGATTTTATTTCAGATTTTATCTCTTTAGCTGATGCTATATTTGTCCCAGATAATTTTGATACTTTAACTTTTACGTCTTTCTCTGTGTATTCTATCTCAGTGAGATTAAATTCATTTAAATATTCAGTTAACTCTTTTATTATATTTTTATTTATTTTCATTTAACATTTCATGCATAGAATTTATGGCCAAAATATATCCATTAGTTCCTAATCCACAAATAATTCCAGTGACCACTCCACTAATTAAAGATTTATGACGAAATTCCTCTCTTTTATAAATATTTGAAATATGAAGTTCAATTATTTTACCTTTAAACACATCTAAAGCATCTCTAATAGCAACAGATGTGTGGCTATATCCACCGGCATTAATTATAATTCCATTAAATTGTTTTCTAGCACTTTGTATAATATTAACAATTTCAC
>CACMZL010000018.1 GCA_902618205.1 uncultured Pelagibacteraceae bacterium
ATGAAATTATTTTTAATTATTTTTTCACTTATTTTAAGTTCATCAGCTTTAGCAGATAAAATCACCATTTTACATATAAATGATCATCACTCTCATTTGGAACCAAATAAAAGACTTGATTTAAATTTAGATGGTGAAAAGACGAGAGTTGTATCAGGCGGTTTTCCATCTGTCGTAGCAAAATTTAAAGAATTAAAATTAAAAAATGAAAATGTTATCAAGCTTCATGCGGGTGATGCTATTACAGGGACATTATATTACACTCTTTTCAAGGGCAAAGCAGATGCAGAAATGATGAATCAAATTTGTTTTGATGCTTTCGCTATAGGAAATCATGAATTTGATGATGGTGATAAGAGTTTAGTTGAGTTTTTAGATTATCTTCATACTGATAAGTGTAAGACTCCAGTTTTGTCAGCAAACATTAAAGCAAAAATAAACTCACCTTTGTCAAAAAAAATTAAACCTTACACTATAATCAATAAAGGAAATCAAAAAATTGGAGTAATTGGAATTGTGATCTCAAAAAAAACGAGAGAGTCATCAAATCCAGACGACACAACTTTATTTTTAGATGAAATTAATTCAGCACAAAAAAATATAAATAAGCTTAAACAACAAGGAATCAATAAGATAATTCTTTTAACTCATTATGGATATAAAAATGAGATTAACATGGCTAAACTTCTCACAGATGTTGATGTTATAGTTGGAGGTGATTCTCATAGTCTAACTGGAGATTTCGATAATGTAGGACTAAATTCTAATGGGGCCTACCCAACTGTAGTCAAAAATAAAAATGAGGAAGATGTTTGTATAGTTACAGCATGGGAATATTCTCAAATTGTTGGAGAACTTAATATCGAGTTTAATAACGATGGCACCATCAAGTCATGTGATGGAATACCACATATAATGTTAGATGATTCCTTTAAGAGAAAAGATTCAAATGGAAAAAGAGTTGAGATAGATGGTAATTATAGAGAAGCCGTATACAAGGCTATCGAAGTTAATCCAAATATTTCAATCGTAGAGGCTGACGCACAAGCATCAAAAATATTAGAAAAATACAAAAATGAAGTTAAAGAAAAAAGCAGTGAAGTAATTGGCAGAGTAACTGATGATTTATGTCTTGAAAGAATTCCTGGACAAGGAAAGTCAAAACTTTGTGATGTATCAAAAACTGAAAAAAATGGATCCGATATTTCGAATATTGTAGCACACGCCTTCAGAGAAATGTCCAAATTAAGTGATATTGCAATTCAAAATGGTGGTGGAACAAGAATAGATATAAAAGAAGGCAATATTACAATTGGGGACGCGTATACTTTATTACCTTTCAGTAATACTATTGTAGAATTGAAAATGAGTGGAGAAGAAATTAAAAATGTTTTGGAAGACTCAATTGATTATGCTTTAACTCCAGATGGTTCTACAGGAGCCTATCCATATGCTGCTGGATTGAGATGGGATGTTCAAGCAAGCAATAGTAAAGGAAATAGAGTGATAAATTTAGAGTTTAAGGGTAGAACAGACAAGAGTTGGGTAAAGATAAATCCAAGTAAGACTTATACAGTAGCAACAAATAACTATATTGCAGCTGGTAAAGATGGATATAAAACTTTTGGAATTATATCTAAGCAAGGAAGAGTAGTAAATACATATCTCGGCTATGCTCAATCTTTTGTAGATTATGTCAAAAAGATAAAAACTTTATCAAAACTTCCCTTGTCAGAATATTCAACTCAATCTTTCACTAAATAATTTAAATTTCATATCCTTCCAGCTTGTATTAGTTTTTACTTTTAGAAAAAAAAATTTAGGTATAGACTTAAATTGTGAAAAAATTTCTTGTTGCTATTGACCAAGGCACAACATCAACTAGAGCAATTCTCTTTGATTTAGATGGTAATATAAAATTTACATCCCAGTTTGAATTTAATCAATATTTTCCAAAAAATGGATGGGTGGAGCATAATCCAAACGAAATTTGGCTTACAACTCTAAAAGCGTTGAAAAAAGTAATTAAAAAAGCATCACTATTAAGAGGAAAAATATTAAGTATAGGAATAACTAACCAGAGAGAGACAACTATTCTTTGGAATAAGAAAACAGGAAAACCAGTCTACAACGCAATTGTTTGGCAAGATAGAAGAACCCAAGACTATTGTGAAGAGTTAAAGAAAAAAAATTATGAAAAAATTTTTAGAAAAAAAACTGGATTATTTATTGACCCATATTTTTCTGCAACTAAAATTAAATGGATACTAGAAAACGTAAAAAATGTTAAGAAACTTTTAAAATCAAATAATTTATTATTTGGTACTGTTGATACTTTCCTTATTTGGAAACTTACTAATGGGCAACATCATTTAACAGAAGCAACTAATGCTTGTAGGACCATGTTATTTAACATTAATAATAATAAATGGGATAAAGAAATCTTAAAAAAACTTAAAATTTCTGAAAATATTTTGCCAAAAGTTAAAAATTCAGCTGATAATTTTGGTTTAACAAGTAAGAGAATTGTCGGCAGTGAAATACCAATATCAGCAGTTCTAGGAGACCAACAAGCAGCTGCAGTAGGACAGTCATGCTTTGAAAGAGGTTCAGTAAAAAGCACATATGGAACTGGTGCCTTTGTCATAATGAATACTGGTTCAAAAAAAATTTATTCTAAAAATAAATTATTAACAACAATATGTTACAGATTGAATGGAAAAAATACTTATGCTCTTGAAGGATCTATTTTTATTGCAGGTGCAGGTGTACAATGGTTAAGAGATAAATTAAAATTTATTAACAATGCTTTTGATACAGAAACAATTGCTCAATCAAAAAAAAATAATGAGGGTGTATACGTTGTGCCTGCCTTCAGTGGAATGGGAGCACCTTATTGGAGGCCTGATGCAAGAGGGGTAATAACAGGTTTAACAAGAAATAGTGATTGGAAAACCTTAGTTAGAGCAGTATTAGAGTCAGTTGCCTATCAAAGTAATGATTTATTTAATGCAATGAAAAAAGATGGTTTAAAACCAACTAAACTTAAGATTGATGGAGGCATGGTAAAAAACAACTGGTTTTCGCAATTTTTATCTGACATCATAAATATAAATACAGAAAGACCAAAGGTATTAGAAACAACTGGTTTAGGAGTAGCTTTACTAGCTGGATATCAAATTGGATTATTTAAATCATTATATCAAATCAAGAGGAAATGGAAAAAAGATAAAATTTTTAAGCCTAAAATAAACCGAAAAGTTAGGAACGATTTAATAAATGGTTGGAAATTATCAGTTCAGAAAGCTCTATTATAAAAAATACAGATAAAAATTTAATTGTCGTTTATGAAATATATAAATTTTATTCTTTTATTTTTGCTAGGTATTTTTAATTCAAATTATTCACAGGCTAATGATTTAGTAATAAGCGAACTGCAGAAGGGTGGGAAAATTGTATTTATAAGACATTCACTTGCACCAGGAAATGGAGATCCTGACAATATTGATTTAACAAAATGTGATACTCAAAGAAATTTAAATCAAGAGGGCATAGAACAATCAAAAAATATTGGAATATTATTTAGCGATAATAATATTCAAATTGATAAAGTGTTATCTAGTGAATGGTGTAGATGCAAAGACACTGCAAGATTTGCTTTTAATAATTATGAAACCTTCAAAGGTTTAAACTCTTTTTATCAAGAAAAGTTTTATAAATATAAAGATGGACAAATTAAAAGTTTAAAAAAATATATATCTAATTGGAATAGTGATAAAAATCTTATTTTAGTAACACATTTCGTAGTTATTTCTGAAATGTTAAATTTTGGCACTTCATCTGGTGAAATTGTAGTTATAGATAAAGATTATAAATTTATAGGAAGTATTGAAACCATGTAGTAATTATACATGATTATTATATTGAATTATGAAAGTTGGATTTATAGGTGTTGGATGGATGGGATTTGGTATCGCAAATAACATCCTTAAAAATAATCATGAATTATTTGTAATAGCTAACAAGAACAGAAAGCCAATTGATAGAATTGTTAAAGAGGGTGCAAAAGAAGTTAAATCATATGAAGAACTTTGTAATAGTGGATTAGATGCTTTGTTTTTATGCGTAACGAACTCTCCTATAGCACACGAAATTGGAAATAAAATAGTTTCATTACTGTCTGATAAAACAATTGTCATTGATATTACTACTCATAATCAAAACGGATCTGTTGAAATGGAGCAAATATTAAATGCAAATAAGATTCCTTATTTAGAGTGTCCTGTAATGGGAGGCCCTGTTCAAGCAGAAGAAGGAATATTGGGTGGAATTGTTGGTGGATCTGAGGAAAATTTAAAAAGATCAGAAGAACTTTTAAAATGTTTTTGTAAAAATTATTATCATTTTGGAGGGATTGGAAATGGTGCGAAAACAAAATTATTAAATAATTTTCTATCTTTAGGAACAGCAACTTATGTAATTGAATTAATAAAAGCTGCAAAAAAATTAGATATAGATTTAGATAAACTTTATAAGGTAGCCCAATTAGGCTCGGGTAATTCTAATGCTTTAAAAAGGATTTTTGATAAGGTTTTAGAAGATGATTACACAGGTTTTAAGTTTACAGCAACTAATACACTAAAAGATTTAACGTATATAACAGACTTATTAAAAGGTATGGATAACGCGGAAAAATTATCTGATTTATCAAAATCATTTTATAAAAAAGCTGTTGATGATGGTGATGGTGAACTTTTTATAAGTGAATTAATAAAGAAAAATTAATCTTTTTTTTCTTCTTTTTCTTTTTCAGCAAAGAATAAAGCAATAGCAAATAAAGTTGTCCATGCAATTCCTAATAAAGCTTTTGGACTAGTTTCAGCACTCCATATATCTAAAAAGATTGCACCTAATGCAAGACCGACGAGATAAATAACAATTGCAATATTTGTTTTGCTCATATCAATTAAGCTAATGTTTTACACTATTATTCTAATTGGACAATTATAAACAATCATATATAAAGCACCAATAATTTGGGCGAGTGGCGGAATTGGTAGACGCGTTGGTCTTAGGAACCAATAGTGCAAACTGTGAAGGTTCGAGTCCTTTCTCGCCTACCATATTTTATGAAAGTAACAGTAGAAAATAAAAAAGGTTTAGAAAAAGATATAAAAGTTTTTATCGACAAAAAAACTATATCTGGATATCTCGAAGAAAAATACGAAGAGATAAAAAAAGATGTTGTTTTAAAAGGATTTAGACCAGGAAAAGTTCCCACAGAAATTTTAAAAAGACAATTTGGAAAAGCAGTCTATGGAGAAGTAATAGATAAAGTATTAAAAGATACTACTACTAAAGCTCTAGAAGATAATAAAATTAAACCAGCTGGTCAGCCTAAAATTGATTTAAAGTCATTTGGTGAAGGAAAAGATCTTGAATACACAATTTCAGTAACAGAATTACCTAATGTAGAAATTGGATCATTAAAAGATTTAAAAGTAGACGAGTACGTTGTTAAAATTGATCCAAAAGAAACAGATAAAAGAATTGATCAAATAGCAAAAACTCAAAAAAACTTTAAAGATGCTGAAGAAAGTTATGCAGCTAAAGTGGGTGATTTAGTTGTTTTTGATTATAAGGCATCAGTTGATGGTAAAGACTTTAAAGGAAATGAAGGAAAAAATACTCAACTAGAACTTGGAAAAGATTTATTTATTAAAGGGTTTGATAAGCAATTAGAAGGCGTCAAAAATAAACAGGATAAAAAAGTAGAAGTTAAACTACCAGAAAACTTTCCAGAAAAAGAAGTAGCTAATAAATCTGCAGTGTTTGAATGTAAAATTACAGCTGTAAAAAAACCAGAAGAAACAAAAATTGATGATAACTTTGCGAAAAATTTAGGAGCAAAAGACTTAAATAATTTAAAAGAATTAATATCTAAACAAATTAATGATGAATTTAAAAATTCATTGGAAATGATATCAAAAAAACAAATTCTTGAACAAATTGAAAAACAAAAACTAGATCAGCTACC
>CACMZL010000019.1 GCA_902618205.1 uncultured Pelagibacteraceae bacterium
TAAAAATGAAAAAATTTCCATTAAACTTATACAACTTTGGTAGAGATTGAGAATTTAAAAAAAGATAGTTTTTTTTTGTTAACATCTTAATTTTGTTTGTTTTATCTAAAGTTACTGACTTTAAGTTTTCACTTAATACTTCACTTATACTATAAACACCTTTTGCTTTTTTTTCCTTAAATATTTTGTATGCTTTAATAATGTTTGCAATAGATCTTATTGGTGAGGTGGGTTGCAAAAGCATG
Organism: uncultured Pelagibacteraceae bacterium; assembly: GCA_902618205.1. Taxonomy (GTDB): domain Bacteria; phylum Pseudomonadota; class Alphaproteobacteria; order Pelagibacterales; family Pelagibacteraceae; genus Pelagibacter. Next base: position 246 of record CACMZL010000019.1, read on the forward strand.
ATATCATTATTATTTATTTTCTGTGACTTAATGAAATGATTTATCACCAATTTCATCTCTGTATTAGGCTTTGACAATTTTTTTGGCCTTCTAATTATTTCACAATTTAATTTTCTAGCTATATTTAAAATTTTTTTACTTTCTGAAGATACAAATATTTTTTTTTTTATTTTCAAAGAATGAGCAAATCTAATTGAAATTTCTAGTAAAGTTTTATTATTTATTTTCCTTAAATTTTTTCGTTTTAGCCTAGATGAACTTAATTTTGCCGGTATTAATATAAAAATCATTTTTTAGTATCAATAAATTGTTTATTAAATCTAAAACTCCAAATTTTTTTCTGCTTAAGTACAGATATGAATTTATCTTCACTGTTACTATTTCCATAAATATTTGTTTTGGTAAATCTTTTTTCTTTTTTATAATACAGCTTAATATAATTAAGAATTTTGTCTTTGTTAAAATCAACGTTCTTTATACAATCGGTAAAGCTTCTGTTTTTTTGTCTATTACCAAGGTTAATTGATGGCACACCAAAATATGGGGCCTCTATAATTCCTGAACTAGAATTTCCAACTATGAATCTACAATTTTTTAATAATGTTAAATAATATTCAAATCTCATTGATTGAATTATTTTAAAATTTTTTAGTTTTTTTAATTTTTTATATTGCTCAAAAATAAATGTAGATCCAAAATCGTTATTAGGATTTATTACAACAAAGTTAATTTTTAATTTTTTTATTTCATCTATAATTTTTTTTACATCCTTAAAAAAACTATAATGATCATGTGTAATAGGGTGCAAAATAATTATTCCATATTTTTCAAAATTAATATTGTATCTTTTTTTAACATCTTGTATTTTGGGCAAATTTTTACTTTTAATTAAACTCAAATGAGTTGATCCAATATTAAAAATTGAGTCTCTTTTTTCACCCATTTGAATTAATCTATTTTTTGCTTTATTATTTGAAACAAAATGAACATGTGAAAGTTTTGTAATTGCATGTCTCATTATTTCGTCAAGGGACCCTGTTATTTCACCACCTTCTATATGAGCAACTTTAATATTATTAAAAACTGCAGCTTGTGCGCAAGCTAGTGTCTCTATCCTATCTCCGTGTATAATTACAATATCAGGTCTTGTTCTTACCAAAAAACTAGAAAATCCTATTATAGTTTTAGCAACCACATTTGAAATTCTATCGTTCGTTTTTTGGTTATTAAATCTTGAAATATTTTTAACTTTATCATTAATTAACTGTAAATAAGTCAACCCATATTTATTCATGTTGTGCATTCCGGTAACAAAAACATGAGTTTGAAATTTTTTTAATTTTTGCGATTTTAAAATTAAATTTTTTATTTTTCCATAATCTGCACGCGTTCCACTCACAAATACAATTTTTTTTTTCATTTTATATTATTTTAAGTGTACGCGTTTTAGCTGCTCACCTTCTTTAATGTTTCTTTTTGAAATTTTGCCTAAAATTTTCTTTAAATCTTTAGCTAAAAAGTCTCCTGTTCCAGGTCTTTTGACCCATATATTATTTAAAGAAAATTTAGAGTTTTTAGCTATATTTTTAATTGCAACCACTGATGCATAAGCAAATTTTTTTGTTGAATCTTCTCCAATCATTTCCTTTTTTTTATGAATTTTCATTGATTGATATATTAATTTAGACTCCTGAATCAATTTTTTTAACTGTTTTTCATCTATTGAAACTCTTATATCTGGCCCACTTCTTTTGAATGTATCGGTATAATGTTTTTCAATTATAGAAGAGCCTAACGCTACAGATGCCAAAGAGTTATGTATTCCTTTAGAGTGATCTGAAAATCCAATAACTGCTTTTTTATATTTTTTTTTTAAAATATTTATAAATCCTAAATTTACAAATTTATCTGGGGTAGGATAAAGACTTGTACAATGAAGTATCGCATAATTAATATTTTTTTTTTCAATAATCTTTATGGCCTTATCAATAGCATTCAAATTGTTCATGCCAGTACTAATTATAATTGGTTTTTTAAACTTACAAATATATTCAATTAGAGGATAATTATTACACTCACCAGAGCCAATTTTGAATGCTTTCACCTTGAACTTAACTAATCTATCAACTGCTTTTCTAGAAAATGGTGTGCTCAAATATTCAACATTTTTTGATTTAATAAATTTCATTAACTTTAACTCATCCTTCTCTGATAGCGCACAATCGCTAATTAGTTTATGAATATCTAAATTAGAATTTTTGGGTATAATTTTTTTTGCGTGATATGACATTTCATCATCTGGAACATGAGTTTGGTGTTTTATAATTTGTGCTCCAGCTTTAATAGCTGACTTTGATAACTTTATAGCCTCTGATAATTTACCCCCATGATTTATTCCTATTTCAGCAATAACTACTGGCTTTCCAAATCTATTAAATTTTATTTTTCCAATCTTAAATGAGTTTTGCATTTAGAACTTTATAAACTAATTGATTAATGAGGATAATAATATAAATAAATACCATTTCTAGTATAATTTGATCTCATGAGAAATAAATATCATATAGGTTTGAATTTAGGACATAATTCCTCGATAGCAATCGTTGATAATAATCAAAAGCTAATTTTTGCAACAGATATCGATAGGTATACAAAAATTTCTTATGATCATGGTTATTTTGAGGATCAAATAGAAAGAGCTTTATATTATCTTAAAATTAAAAAAAAAGATGTTTTGTCAGTTAACTTTAATCAAGTATGGATTAGAGATGAAAAAATTGGTGATTTCACTAAAAGAAAATTAATTCCTGATACAATAAATCAAAAAAAATTAAATGAGATCCGAACTTTAGATTTAACAAACTTAAATAAAAAAAAAATTATTAATATTCAAAATAAATTAGAAAATTTTTCAAGCAATTTTGATTTAAATATCTGCTCTCACCACGCATGTCATGCTGCATCAGCAGCTTATACCTCTAATTTTAAGAAAAACTATATTTATGTATTAGATGCATTTGGTGATGGAATAAATCACAGTGAATGGATTTTTGAAAATGGTAAATTAAAAGACGTAATACTTGAGGAAAATTATCCAAATTATCCACACATGTGGGAATTAATTTCAAGAGTAATATTCAAAGAAGACAGGAAAGATGTTGGTAAAAAATTAAATGGCTACTTTCCAAGTAAAGGCCCAGGTAAAATAATGGCTTTAGCAGCAAAAGTTGACCCTAAAAATAAATATATTTTAAATCTGAAAGAATTATTAAATACTAATAAATTATACAAAGTTGAATTAAATAGACATAAATATTTAAAAAATAAAATATTTGATAAAATTGGTATTAAAGAAAAAAAATTTAATTGGGAATCAAAAAGTTTAATAAATATCGCATCAGCTTTGCAATATCTAACTAATGAATATATTTTTAATAAAATTCAATATAATAAATTTAATAAAATTTCTTTCGCTGGTGGTTTGGCCCTTAATTGTGTTGCTACTTCTTATGCATCAAATAAAGTAAACAAAAAAGTTTATGTCCCTCCTTTTCCGGGTGATTCTGGTGTTAGCGTGGGTGCTGCTTTCTTGGGTAAAATAAATGCTGATAAAAAAAATTTAATTAAAAATTTTTTCTTTAAAAAAAATATTAATCAAATGTTTTCTCCTTATATTGGTTATAGTTTTGATTTAACTTCAAAAGAAATTAATTATATTTTAAAAAATTATTCGTCAAAAAAATTAAATTTTAATGTCAAAAAACTTAGCACTATTAAAGCAGCAAAAATTATAGCAAACCACATAAATAATAATAAAATAGTTGCAGTTTTTAAAGGAAAAGCTGAGTTTGGGCCAAGAGCCTTGTGTAATAGATCAATACTCAGTAACGCTTTTGATAAAAAAACTAAAAACAAAATAAATATATTGAAGCATAGAGAAAACTTTAGACCTGTTGCTCCAAGTGTATTAAAAAATTGCTCAAAAAAAGTTTTTGAAAATATTTTAATTGACTCACCCTTCATGACTCAATGTCAAAAAATTAAAAAAAAATTCTATAATAAATTAGGTGGCTTAAATCACTACGACTTTACAGCGAGACCTCAAATAATTGATAAATACAATGTATTTATGCGTCATGTATTAATACAAATTAAAAAACTTAATGGTATCGGAATTGTTGGCAATACTTCATTTAATATTAAAGGACCTATTGTAGAAACACCAGAGGATGCTATTAAAACATTCATAAATAGCGATATTGATTTTTTAATTTTAAATAACTTTTTAATTGAGAAAAATGTTAAAAAAAAATAAAAACGAAATAAATAATTATAATTTAAATCATTATTGTTTAATTAAAAATTATATTAAACAAAATGATTTGAAACTAATAGATGTTACTTTTAGGTCATACCTTAAGAAATTTTTAAATTTAGAATTCAAATCATCAAAATTTATTTTTCATAATAAAAAACTGCACAATATTTTAATTAACGAAAAGAAAAGAAATAAATTTTTTTTTCATAAAATTTACAATTCAATTCAAGCCTCGTCTGGTTTTCATAATTTTCTTAATTCAAAAAAAATTCTTGATTTAGTATCTGAGTTTCTAGATTGTAAAAGAGAGGAAATTATAACTTCAAGCTATCAATTAAGAGCAGATTTTCCCAATGACAAAATCCATAGACTGGATTGGCACTTTGATGCATTCTACGATACTTATAAACCCAAAGTAAACTTTGACACTAAATCTGGATTAGTTTTTTACTTACCACTTCAAAATTTTAATAAAAAAAATGGTACCGTTGAAATTCTTAAAGAATCTTTTAAACTTAAATTAAAAAACAAACCAATTAAACAAAAAAATAAAGTGACAACAAAATTTAATATTAAAAATTCAGAAATAAATAATTATGCTAATAGAAGTATTTCTGGAAAATTTGGAGATGTATATTTGCAAAGTTATAGAATGCTTCATAAAAGTGGTTACAACAAATCGAATAAAATAAGATTTACTTTAATAGCTAGATACTTGAATATTAAAGATAAAAGCTTTCAAGGTTGTAAGATTGGCCTTAAAGAACTATTAGATTAAAAAATGTCAGTAATCTTAAATATAAAAAATAAAATCTTTAAAATAATTAATAGATTGAAGGCCAACCTGTCAAAAATTTCTCAAAATTTAAGATTTAAGCTTTACTTAAAGTATACAGATTATTCAAAGATACAAATTAATCCATTTAAGCAAACTTACAATCCTATAACTCCAACTGGTAACTTAAGTTTACTTGTTTTAAATAATTTTTTAATTAAGAAAAATGATAAAAATAATTATAAATAAAATGTTTAAATTATATTACAAATTAAAAGAAAAAATTTTATAAGATATATCCTTCAAAATTTACACCT
>CACMZL010000020.1 GCA_902618205.1 uncultured Pelagibacteraceae bacterium
TATAAATCATTCAAATTTTCGGAATTTGAATACTTACTTATTATATTATCAGCATTTGTTTTTTTACTTTTTACAATTTTTTCTAAGTGATCTAAAAACTTTACTTCACTTAATTTTTTTCTATTTAAAAAGTCTCTCTTTTTTAATCCTGATTTTGATATGTCTAATAGTCTCTCTGCCCAGTACGAAATATCCTTGCCCATTAAATTAGTTTTCAAGCCGTTTTTAGGGGCATTTTTATAAGCTGAAAGCACTTCATTAGCTTCCCAATTTTTAATTAAATCTAAAGCTTCTTCAAGATTTCCATAAAGTAATCCAGTGAATAGGGCAGGACCAGTACATAAACACTCCCATCCGCACGCATCCATTGATCTTAATTCGATATATTTTTTTAATCTGTTCTCTGTAAATATTGTTCCTAAATGTGTATCAAGATCGTTAGTACTAGGAATTTTATTTCCAATTTCTTTAATTTCTCCATTCATAAAGTTTTTAAATAAATATTTTTTTCCAGATATATAATTACCTTCACTTTGTAAAAATAAGATTGGATAATTCATAATATAATCTGCATATTTTTCAAAATTTACATCTTTTAAAAAAAACTCAGGCAATCCACCTCTAGATGTTTCTTGCCAAACTTTAGATCTGTAAGATAAGTATCCACTATTACTTTTTTCAACGATAGAAGAATTTGCAAAAAGTCCGATAGATATTGGAACTAAATTATTTGCCAACTTAAATTTTTTTATAAAATCTTCTTCTGAGGTATAATCTAAATTTAATTGCGTACCTGCAGTTTTATACATCATATCCAAACTTAGTTTTCCTCCAACAGGCATATCTTTGGTCATAACCTCATACCTTTTTTTTGGATTATTAGGTATATCCTCAAGTTTAGATATAGGATCATATCCAGCGCTTACTATTTTAAAATCTAATTTTTCAATTACCTGATTTAACTCAAATAAATATTCATGAGACTCAGCACAAGCTTCGTGAATATTATTTAATTTTGCTCCAGATAACTCTATTTGATTACCAGGCTCTAAAGTAATACTTTTACCATTCTTAGTTAACGCTATTGGATTTTTTTCCTCAAAAATAGGTTTCCAGCCAAACTCATATAAATTTTCAAACATTTTCTTGATTTTGGAATAATCAATTCTCGTATTTGTTTTTTTATCAAAAATAAATTTTTCATGCTCAACTCCAATCTTTAAATTAGATTTATCCTTTGAGCCTGACTTAAAATGTTCTATTATTTGTTCCTTTTTTTCTATCATTAGCTTATATTGTTTCTTTTTAGATAATCTTCAATTTCCTTTATATTACTTAATTTGTTAGAGCAAGTTTGATTTTTACATATAACAATTTTTGCCTCTTTTACTTCATTATCTAGATATTTAAATGTAGCTCTAGTAAAAAATTTTTTTTGCAAATACTTTTTTATATTAGGATCTAAATTTTGCTTTCCATGAATTGTAAAAGATATACTTTCATTACAAATATCCAATGATTTTACAAAACTAAACATTTGTGCAAAGTTTGAGTTTAAAACTTGGTGGAAACTCTTTTTTAAAATATCAATTTTTTCAAACCATATTTTATCGCTAGTTATAATATATATTTTATTACATAAGTTTAAATATACGCTATTTCCATTTGGTATATTATTATCATTTAGATCTACTGGTTGTACAAATAGATCATTGTCTAATATTTTATTTTTCTGCATTAAGCCTGATTTTTTATCAAAGAAGTATTCCCAGGTTTTTATTAAAACATCTTTTGCTTTTTCGATGTATTTAACATCACCATCTAACTCATAAATAGTTATCAAAAGACTAGCATAGTATACGTAATCTTCCAAAAAAGCGTCAATCTCTGTGTCTTGATAGCAATGGAAAATTTTGTCTGACAAATATTTTTCCAATATCTTTATACTAACAAAAGTATTTTGTTTTAATTCTTCATTATCAGTTACTAGCGATGAAAGAAGAAGTGTTTCTAATAAAAAACAATTTTGATCAGTTTGAGATTTATCATCAAATAATGGTTTAGAACGTTTATTTCTTTGATCTAATAACGTTTTTTCTGTGTTTGAGATTTCTTTAATCTCATCATCGGAAAGTTTATTATGAGTTTCTATTAAAATATTATTACCTTCAAAATTTCCCTCTTCGGTTAAATTATATTTTTTTGCAAATAAATTAAATTTAGAACCCAGAGTATTTTTTAGTTCTGCATAATTCCATACATAATATTTTCCTTCTACACCATCGCTATCGGCATCATATGCAGACCCATAAAGATCAAAATCATTTTTAAATTCTGAATTGATAAAATTTATGGTTTGCTCTAACTTTCCTTTGTAATAAAGATTATTAGTTTTTTGAAAGAACTTATTTAACAATCCTATATATTGAATATTATCATAAAGCATTTTTTCGAAGTGAGGGATGATCCAATTTTCATCAACGGTGTATCTTGCTATGCCTCCAGCTAGATGATCATACATTCCTTTTGAAGAAATATTGTAAAGTAAAGTTTCAACAGGTTTAAAGTATTCTTCTTTTCCTGTTTTTAAATAAAAATAAAACATTGCATCAAATAAATAAAATTGGGGAAACTTAGGAGCTCCCTTGAAACTTCCATTATCTTTATCAAGGTGCTGTATAATTTTTTCTAAAAACGGTTCTAATGGTTGATTTAATACTGCTGATCTTTGATTAATTTTACCAAATATCTCCTGCATTTGGGACGCTTGATCAAGAATTTTTTGTCTATTTTTATTATATACATCTGAAACATTATTTAGAACTTTTTGAAAATCTGGTCTTCCATGCATTTCTTTTGGAGGAAAATAAGTTCCACCAGTGAAAGGAACTCCATTTTCATCAAGAAACATGGATAAAGGCCAACCCCCTTGAGTTCCTGTTAGGATAGATAAACTTCTTTGAAAAACATAATCTAAATCAGGTCTTTCTTCTCTATCAACTTTAATGTTTATAAATTTCTCATTCATTATTTTAGCTGTTTTATCATCTTCAAAACTTTCATGTGCCATTACATGACACCAATGACAACTTGCATACCCAACACTTAGAAATATTGGTTTTTTTTCTTTTTTTGCCTGTTCTAAACTTTCTTTATTCCAAGCAAACCAATTTACAGGATTGTCTTTATGCTGCTTTAAATACGGACTTTTCTCATCCTTAAGTTTGTTAGTCATGTTTTCTTTTAAAATTAGTGATGATAAAAAGGTTTTCTATCAAATATCTTTTTAACCATTGGTTCAAACTCTTCTAAAGACATAGATTTGTAATTAGGATCAAAAGAAGATTGATCGTATTTTTCACAAAAATCAACTGTATCTTGATAATATTTATGATCTTTGAATTTATCTCTAGCATTTCTGTCTCCACCTAAATGATGAGCACTGTAATAAGTTTGAAAAAGTCCGTGGTGAAGTATTATCCAATATGTTTTTTCTGAAACATAAGGTCTGATTATTGAGGCTGCGTATTGAGAATGATTCATGGGTGCCAAGTCATCTCCTATGTCATGAAGCAAAGTTGCAACAACCATTTCTTCGCTTTCACCATTCTTGTATGCTCTTGTGGCTGCCTGCAAGGAATGTTCTAATCTAGTTATTTGATAACCTTCAAGAGTTGTAGTTTGACTTGCAAGATATTTAAGCAATCTATCAGCAGTTTTGCGTTCAAAATTTTTTTCATACTTTTCTAATAATTCATAATCTTCTCTTGAACCATTTTTCATTTCAGTAAAATTTACTTTTTTCATTAATTGCTCGATCCTGTACTTAATAAAGATAATTGTGTAACTTTATCTTCCCCAAGTTCGTCAATTATTTTTACTGGATAATCGCCAGTAAAATGATGATCAGTTAACTGAGGATATGCATCATTTCTCTTATCAAAACCCATTCCTCGATATAAACCATCTAAAGTTAAAAATTTAAGCGATTGTGCTTTTATAAATTCTTTTATCTCATCTACTGTTTTGTTTGCTGCTAGTAGTTCTTTTTTAGTAGGTGTATCAACTCCATAAAAATCTGGATATTTTATTTCTGGACTAGCTATCCTCACATGTATCTCTTTAGCACCATTATCATATAACATCTTTACAATTTTTGATGAAGTAGTACCTCTAACTAGAGAGTCATCAACCAAAATAATTTTTTTATTTTTTATAACTGAAACATTTGCATTTAATTTTAATTTAACTCCTAAACTTCTAATCTGCTGTGACGGCTCTATAAAAGTTCGACCAACATAATGATTTCTTATCAGACCTAAATCAAAATTTATTTTTTTTTCTTCTGCGTAACCTAATGCAGCTGCGTTTCCAGAATCTGGTACAGGCACAACTAAGTCAGCATCTAAATCATCCTCTTTTGCTAATTCAGCTCCAAAACTTTTTCGATATTCATAGGCTGTTTTGCCATTCAAAATACTATCTGGTCTTGAAAAATAAATATATTCAAAAACACATGGTCTCACTTTTTTTTGAGGAAATGGCTTAATACTTTTTAATTCATCATTTTCTACATAAACAATTTCACCATTTTCAACTTCTCTAACAAATTTTGCACCGATAATATCAAAAGCACATGTCTCAGATGCGAAAACATAAGAGTTTTTTAATTTTCCTATGACCAGAGGTCTAATTCCATAAGGATCTCTTACACCAATAAGAGTATTTTGTGTCATCATAACTAATGCATATCCCCCTTGAATTTGAAAAAGAGCGTCAATAACTTTATCAATTGTCTTTGGTCTTTTTGATTTTGCTATAAGTTTTACTATGGTTTCTGTATCTGATGTTGTGTAAAAGATTGAGCCTTCTTCAACCATTTTATTTCTAAGTGTAATTGCATTCGTTAGATTTCCATTATGCGCAACACCAATTCCACCTGAATTAGTATCAGCAAAGAATGGTTGTACATTTCTTAAAGCAGTTCCACCAGTTGTAGAATATCTATTGTGACCTATTGCATAATTTCCTGGTAAGTTTTTTAAAACTTTTTCATCATTAAAGTTGTCACCAACTAAACCAAATCTTTTTTCAGAGTGATATTTTTCGCCATCAAATGATACAATTCCACAACCTTCTTGCCCTCTATGTTGTAATGCATGAAGTCCTAAAGCGGTTAAGGTCGATGCTTCTGGTGTGTTGCTTATACCAAAGACGGCACACTCCTCTTTTAATTTAGGTTTATACATCTTGAACTTTTTCTTTAGCGTCTTCATATTGTTTTTGATTTGGAAATACCTTTATAAGATAGATACTACCTTTTTCAACCCAAGGAAATGTTAACGAATCATTTAAATTTAACGGCCATTTTTTGCTATCGTAGACGACGTCAATAGCTGTAAACAAACAAACAATTAGAACATAGCTCTTAGCGATTCCAAAAAAAAAACCAAAA
>CACMZL010000021.1 GCA_902618205.1 uncultured Pelagibacteraceae bacterium
GAGAACAGATTGCAAGAGGTGGGCCATTCGTCATGAATACCAAACAGGAAATACTTCAAGCAATTGATGATTATCATAATGGTAATTTTGTAAAGTAAGTATGAAAGCTATAAGATTTGAAAAGTTCGGAGGCCCAGAAGTCTTAGAATACAAGGATATCGAAATCGGTAAACCTGGTCCAAATGAAGTTCTTGTTAAAAATTTGTCAGTTGGACTTAATTATATTGATGTTTACCATCGAACAGGTTTGTATCCGATTGAATTACCAAGTGGACTTGGATTAGAAGCATCTGGAGTAGTTGAAGAAATTGGCTCTGAAGTAAGTCTTTTTAAAGTTGGAGATCGAGTAAGTCATGCATCTGCTCCAATAAGTGGATACTCAGAAAAACAAATAATGCCAGAAGAAAAATTAGTAAGAGTGCCGGAAGGTATTTCAGATGAAATAGCTTCCTGTATTTTATTGAAAGGAATAACATCAGAATATTTATTACACAGGTCATATGCTGTAAAAAAAGGAGATAAAGTTTTATTTCATGCTGCAGCTGGTGCTGTTGGTCAAATATTATGTCAGTGGGCTAACGCATTAGGATGTGAAGTCATTGGAACAGTTGGATCTAAAGAAAAAGTTGAAATAGCAAAAAAAAATGGGTGTCATCATGTCATCAATTATACAGATCATAATTTTGTGGAAGAAGTTGAAAAAATAGTGGGTAAAAACGGAATAGATGTTGTCTATGATGGTGTTGGAGCAAAAACTTTTGAGGGATCAATAGAATGTTTAAAAATTAGAGGGATGATGGTAGCATTTGGAAATGCATCTGGATATGTTCACACTATAGATGTCAAAAAACATATAAATACAAAAGGTCTTTTTTTTACAAGACCGTCAATAATGCATTATACAATTACAAGAGATGAATTAGAAAAATCTGCTAAATTGGTTTTTGATGCAGTTCTCTCAGGGAAAATAAAAATTGAAGTCTCTAAAAAATATAAATTAAGTGAAGCTAAACAAGCCCACATAGATTTAGAGAATAGGGTTTTAACAGGACCAGCAGTTATTATTCCTTAAATTGATCATCCATATCTGAAAGATGAAGTCTTAACGCTCTAGTCGAAATTTGTATTTCTCTTATAAAAAATATTATTGAAACCATCATTGATAAACAACAAGAGCCAAAAATTATTCTAGCTAAAAAATATGTCTCTAAATAAAGAGCAAAAACTGTAAGCATATTAAATAAGAAACCAAATGCCGCAAAAAGTATAGTAATTCTTAAATTTTTTACTCTATCATTTAAGTTAATTAGCTGCTGCTTCCACTCTGGTGGAGTATGCTTTTCAAAAACATATTCGTCATGAATTTTTCTAATCAAACCACTTAATGTATGAAATCTGTTACTATAGACAGCCATAATAAGAGGAATGGCGGGAAACATTAATGCAGTAACAGTATAGTCAATATTCATGCGAATCAGTTTGATTATGAATCTACGCTTTGTTATTTACAAGTAAATTATGTCTGAAAAGGTTAAAATTTTTATTGAGTTAACTAGATTAAATAAACCAATTGGTTTTATGCTTCTATTTTGGCCATGTGTTTGGGGTTTAACAATTTCATATGATTTTTCACTTTCTTTAAATACTTATTTTATTTATGCTTTTTTATTTTTCTCTGGATCTGTACTAATGAGATCAGCTGGATGTATTGTTAACGATATAAGTGATAGAAAAATAGATAAGTTAGTCGAAAGAACAAAAAATAGACCAATCGCATCAGAAAAAATTTCAGTATTTAATGCTGCAATATATGCCGCAATCTTATGTCTAATCGCATTTTTAGTTTTGATAAATTTTAATAAATTTACTATTTATATGGCTCTTCTTTCAATGCCACTAGCTTTTATATATCCATTGATGAAAAGATTTACTTACTGGCCTCAACTTTTTTTAGGTATTACTTTTAATTACGGTCTAGTTTTAGCATGGATATCCATTCAAAATGAAGTTTCTATAATACCAATTATATTTTATTTAGGAGCCACATTTTGGACATTAGGTTACGACACAATATATGGATATCAAGATATTAATGATGATGAAATAATTGGAGTTAAATCAACATCGATTAAATTTAAAAATAACCCAAAAAAATTTATATCGTTTTGTTACATTATATTTTTAATATCATTGTTTCTTGTTGGTTATAAAATGAATTTTAATTATTTATATTACATTACATTAGTAGTGCCTTTAACTCATCTGTTAATTTTTCAATCTCTTAAATTAAATATCGAAAGTGAGAATGACTGCTTAAGAAAATTTAAAAGCAATAATCTTTTGGGTCTAATTATTTTGATAATTTTGTTAGTAGGAAAATTAACTTAATGAAAAATATCGATATTATAAAAAGATTGTATAATGATTATACAACAAAACATCTTAACAAAATAATACTTGCTATAGTGTTTTCTATTTTGGTTGCTGGCGCTACATCGGCAATAGCATGGTTACTCGACCCCGCAATTGAGAAAATTTTTATCAATAAAGACCAAACCTTAATTTTTGTAATTCCAATTGCAATTATTCTAGCTTTTTCTATAAAAGGGATATCTTTGTATGTTGCTAAAGTTTTAATGATAAAAACTGCGGAAGAAGTTAAGAAAAATATTCAAATTGACATGTTGTCTTCTTTCATTAAAGCCGATACAGAAAAAATTGAGGATAAACACTCTGGAAAATATATTTCAAACTTAAACTTTGATGTTAATCAAATTACTGGGATGTTGAGTAATGCCATTTTAAATTTGTTTAAAGATGGTTTAACACTTTTTGGCTTATTATTTGTAATGTTTCTTCAAAATTGGAGATTATCTCTAATAGCTTTAGTGATGCTTCCTATTGCAACCATTACAGCAAAAAAATTGGGTAAACGTATTGTAAAAGTTGCAACTGAAGCACAAGAAAAATCAGGTGATTTAAACAAATATTTAATTGATCTTTTTAAAAATCATAAAATTATAAAAATTTTTCAAAGAGAAAATTATGAATATGAAAGATCAGAAAAGTTCGTAAATAATCTTAAAGAAAAAGCAATAAAAATTCACAGTGTATTTATAAGATCAACTCCTATTATGGAAATTTTAACAGGTATCATGATTGCAATATTGATTTTTTACTCTGGAAAATTAATTATGAATGACCAACTAAGCATAAATAACTTTTTTTCTTTTTTAGCAGCGATGATGCTTGCATATCAGCCAATAAAATCACTTGCAAACGTAAGCGTAGCTTTTGGTCAAGGCCTCTCTGCTGGAAAAAGAATACTTCCAATAATTGATCAAGAAAATAAAATTTTAACTAACGAGAATGGAGATATATTGGAAATAAAAAATGCCTCTATACAATTTAAAAATATAAATTTTAGTTATAAATCAAATTTGAAAAATATTGTTCTTAAAAACATTAATTTAGATATAACAGGAAAAAAAATGACTGCGTTAGTAGGTCATAGTGGGTCTGGTAAATCTACTTTACTAAATTTAATACCTAGGATTTATGACGCTGACTCTGGAGAGATTTTAATAGATAATCAGAAAATTCAAAACTTGAATTTAAAATCTTTAAGAAAAGAAATATCGATTGTAGATCAAAATACGACACTTTTTGATGATTCAATATTCAATAATATTAAATATGCAAAACCAGATGCAAGCGATGACGAAATTTTTGATGCTGCAAAAATTTCAATGTGCACTGATTTTGTTGAAAAATTAGAAAATAAATTTCAAACTATTATTGGAGAAAATGGGGTAAAATTATCAGGTGGGGAAAAACAAAGACTGTCAATTGCTAGAGCGCTCTTAAAAAATAGTAAAATAATTTTACTAGATGAAGCAACTTCTTCTTTGGATTCTGAAACAGAAGAAAAAATACAAAGAGCCATCGAGGAGTTAACAAAGAATAAAACAACTATAGTTATTGCACATAGACTTTCAACGATTCTGAATTCAGAGAAAATCTATGTAATCGATAAAGGATCAGTAAATTCATCAGGAAAACATGATGAACTAATTAAAAACTCTACACTTTATAAAAATTTCTATGAGAGACAGATTAAAAATAATTGATGCTTTTTTTATATAACATTTTTGGAATTGTTCTATTTATACTTTCTCCTTTAATTTTATTTTTCAGATTAATTAATGGCAAAGAAGATCCAAAAAGATTTTTAGAGAAATATTCATTAAAAATTAAAAAAAAATCTGATATTACACTGTGGTTTCATGGTGCAAGTGTAGGAGAAATTATGAGTATACTTCCCTTAATATATGAATTCGAGAAAGATAAAAATATCAAAAAAATATTGCTTACTTCAACGACGGTTAGTTCTGCATCAATAATATCGAGAAAGGCATTTAAAAAAACCACTCACGTATACTATCCATTTGATATTGGATTTATATGCAATAATTTTTTAGATAAGTGGAATCCAAAAGTTGCAATTTTTGTTGACTCAGAAATTTGGCCCAATATGTACAATAAAATAAATTCAAAGAATATTCCTTTAATTTTAATTAATGCAAGAATCACTAATAAGAGTTTTAATAGATGGCAGCTGTTTCCCTCATTTGCTAAGGAAATTTTTAATAAAGTAACAATTGCCTTACCTCAAAACCGAGAGACTAAAATATATTTAAAAAAATTAGGAGTAAAAAAAATAAAGTTTTTAGGAAATTTAAAATATTTTAAAAATGATAATCAAAATTCTAGAAATAATTTTAAAAAATATTTTAAAAATAGAAAAGTATTTTGTGCCGCAAGCACTCACTATGATGAAGAAAAAATAATTGGTAAATTACATTTAAATTTAAAAAAAAAATTTAAAAATTTAATAACGATATTAATTCCAAGGCATATAAATAGATCAAATGAGATAATTCAAATATTGAAGAAATTGAAACTTAAAATTATGGAGAGATCAAATGAGCTTAAACCATCAAATGATTGTGATATATACATAGTAAATACTTACGGTGAGATGTCTAAATTTTTAGAGCTTTCAAACGTAACTTTTGTTGGAGGATCAATAGCAAACCGTGGAGGACAAAACCCATTAGAAGCAGTAAGAATGGGAAATTTCATAATGCATGGTAAAAAAACTCATAATTTTAGAGAAATATATAAAGAATTAAAAAATTTAAAAATTTCTTCTGAAATTAAAAATATTAATGAGATGGA
>CACMZL010000022.1 GCA_902618205.1 uncultured Pelagibacteraceae bacterium
GGATGAAGTTTTGTTTATGGCATCCAGATGCCCGACCATGTTTAGCTTTAGTAGATCCAGAGCTAACTTTAAAATTACCATCAAATCTTACTGCCTGGACTGGCATAGATGCAATGATACATGCAATTGAAGGTTATAGTGTTCCTATGTTTCATCCACTTTGTGATGGTTCTGCATTAGAAAGTTTAAATTTAATTTCAAAATCACTTTATGCAGCTGTCGAAGAACCTGATAATCTCTTAGCTAGAGGAGGAATGATTATTGGATCTTATTTGGGTGGAATAGCTTTCTTAAAAGGCCTAGGTTTAGTTCATGCAATTTCGCACATGGTTGGTGCTGAATATAATACTCATCATGGATTGACTAATGCAATTATACTTCCTGCAGTCATGAAATATAATTTGCCTGGATTAGAAGAAAAAGTAAAAAGAATGTCAGAGGCTATGCAATTTGAAAACCATTCAATTGAAAGTTTTCAAGATAACTTAAATATAATTCTAGATAGATTAAAAATCCCCAAAGGATTAAATGAATTAGGAGTGCCAGAAGATTGCCAAGAGAGAATAGCAAAGAAATCAATGTTAGACCAAGCTTATGGACAAAATCCTAAAAAGGCATCATTAGATGAGGTCAAGACTTTAGTTTTAGAGAGCATTAGACAAGCAAGATAGGTTTAATTAAGTGCTTGAGAATTTTTCTGTCCATCAAATAATTTCAAAAATTAAAGATAGAGAGATTAAAATAGCAGAGGTAGTAAATTTCTATTTAGATAGAATAAAAAAATTCAACCCAAAATTAAATGCTATTATTTCACATATAGATGAAACGAAAATTACTGAAGAAGCAAAATTAAAAGATGAAAATTTTAATAGTAATAATGACAAAGATGATATTTATGGTCTTCCTATTGCTGTTAAGGAATTATTTGATATTAAAAATGAGGTAACATGTTATGGATACAAAGAGTTAATAAAAAACATCCCAAAACAGAACTCTTTATTAGTAGATAATTTAAGAAAAAATTCAATTTTAATTGGTAAAACAAATCTCTCTGAATTTGCTGTTGGTTGTCATACTACTAACAGAGTTTATGGAGCCACATCCAATGTTTATGATTATAGTAAGTCAGCGGGAGGGTCATCAGGTGGTGCAGCAGTAGCTGTTGCGGCAAATCTAATTCCTTTCGCAGATGGTACAGATATGATGGGATCTTGTAGAAACCCTGCAGCATTTGCAAATATTTATGGATTAAGACCAACACCTGGTGCGATTGCAGAAGATAGATTTGAAATTAAAAATATAAAAGATTTTCCTTTAATGTCTACAACTGGATGTTTTGCTAGGACTCCCAATGACATGGAATTTTTATTTAATTATATAAAAGGGAAAAATGTAAAGGATAAATTATCTTTCGATCTTAAAGATATAAATAATAAAAAACTTTCAGATTTAAAAATTGGATGGTGCATTGATCTAAACGAACAATATAAATATGAAGATGGAATTATAGACTTATGTGAAAATATTTTAAAAAAATTACAATCAAATAATTTAAATGTTGAAAATTTAAAAACTAAAATTAACTCAGAAGAATTATGGTATTCTTGGACAACATTAAGAGCTAAAACATTATATGAAAACTTTTTGTTATATAATTTAAAAAATTTAAATGAATTACCTTCCCAAGCATATTGGGAATATGAAAAAGGTAAAAGCATCGAAACAAACGATGTTTTAAAAGCAAAAGAAATAAGAAATAAATATATGGATAAAATTCAAAACCTATTTAATAATTATGATTTTTTAGCATTACCTTCCGCTCAATTATTTCCATTTGAAAAGAACCTAAACAATCCAGAATTTATTAATAATAATAAAATTGACACTTATCATAGATATATGGAAGTCTATACATTATCAAGTTTGCTTGGTTTGCCAACTATATCTATTCCAGTAGGTTTTAATAATAAAGGGCTACCAATGGGAATGCAGATTATAGCAAATGTTAAAGAAGATAATAAAGTAATTAACTTTGCCAAATCTTATGAAGAAATTTTTAACTTTTCAAAATTTAAACCAGAATTAATGTAATTATAATGACTAGACACCCTCATCATTTTAAAATTTCATTTGCATTAGCTATTGCTGCCGGTTCATGGGGAATTTATTGGTTACCTCAAAGAATACTAGAAGATGGAGGTTTGACTGGTGGCTGGGGAACAATATCCCAAATGGCAGTTGGAATATTAATATTATCACCAGTCGCAATTTGGAGAGTTATAAAAGGAAAGTCTATCGGCTTGGAATTTCCTCTCACTGGTTTTTTTGTTGGAAGTGGATTTGTTTGTTATGCTCTTAGCTTTCTTCTTACTGATGTAGTTAAAGCATTAATCATGTTTTACATGATACCTGTTTGGACAACAATATTTGAAATTATATTTTTAAAAAAGAAATTTGGTTGGAAGAGGGTAATTACATTAGGTTTAGCACTAGGAGGTTTATGGATTGTATTCAGTCAAGAGAATATAATTCCTTTACCTCAAAATGCAGGGGATTGGTTGGCTCTTGCTGGAGGTGCACTATTTGGTGCTGGTTTAATTAGAATGGAAATAATTAAAACCGATGGCGTCTTTCCAATTATATTCACATTCTTTTTTTATGGAGGTTTAGCCAGTATACCTATTGGGTTATTCTTAGTAGATTATTTAGGACCAGTTCCATCAGTGGAAGTTATCATGTCAATGTCCACTTTTTTATTACTTATTTCGATATTTTATTTTATTCCTACAGGAGTAATAATCTTTTGGGCTCCAAGTAAATTAGGAGCCGGCTTATCATCTATTTTATTTTTAGCTGAAATAATTGTTGGTGTTGTTAGTGCTAGTATTTTAACAAATGAACCTTTTGGTTGGAGAGAAACCCTAGGAAGTATTCTAATAATTCTTGGTGGTATAATTGAAGTTGTATATGTTCCAAAATCAGAGAAGAAGTTAGCGTAATGAATATTAATGAATTATTGAAATCAAAAAAAAAAGTTTTCTTAGATGGTGGAACAGGTTCAGAAATTCAGAGACTTGGTGGAAAAATGGGACCAGCATTTTCTGGCTTAGCAAATGTTTTCTCACCAGAAATAGTAATCAAAGTACACGAAAGTCATATAAACGCTGGATGTGATATGATAACAACCAATACTTTTGGAACTGCAAGGCATTGTCTTGAGCCTTCAAATTTAGGAGATCAGACTATAAAAATTAACATTGATACAGTTAAGTTAGCAAGACAAGCAATCAAAAATTCCGGAAAAAAAATTAAAATTGCTGGAAGCATGTCAACATATCTAGCTTTAGCTGAAAATGAATTTAGACCTGACACAAAATTTGTACCATCATTTGCAAAAGAAGAAAAAAATTATAAAGAACAAGCGAAAGTATTAAAAGAAGAGGGAGTCGAAGTGCTTATTCTTGAAATGCTTTTAGATATTGATCACGCTAAAATTTTGTTAAATGCTGCTTTAGAAACAGGTTTACCTGTCTGGGTTGGATTAAGTTGCTGCATAAGTAAATTTGATGAAACCGTAGTAGGTAGAAATTTTAGAGCTGAAAAAGAGAGATCTATTATATATGACCCTTTAAAATATCCTGATGAGCCAAAATTCCTTCCTGAAGATAAAATTATAAATTTTGCTGAAATAATTAATTCACTCAAATCTATTGGTGGAGATGTTTATGGAATAATGCATAGTTGGTTTATTGACACAAAAGAGGGAATGAAAGTTTTAAAATCAAATTGGAATGGGCCAATTATGTTTTATCCAGAGATCCATAAGTTTGACACTAGTACTATGCAGGCATTAATAACTGAAAATGAAATTGAATTTGTTGATAAGTGTTCTGAGCTAATAGACGATCAGGTAAAAATTATTGGGGGTTGTTGTGGCGTCACAGATAAACATTTAAAATCTTTGATAACAAAATTTTCTTAATCTAGTAATCTTTACTAATTATTTGGTCTATCATATTTACCATATCTTTTTTATATTTTTCATTTGTTGCAGATTTAGTCTCTAAGACAGAAAAAAAAGCAGCAACAACTTTTGTTTTCAAATTTATTCCTAAAAATTGGCCTCCATACCCAGAGTGACCAATCCAGTTATCACATTTCATTAATGAATTAACATAACAGACAAATTTATTCTTAGATAATTGAATGTATTTGGGTCCCTCACTATTAATAGTTTTACTCAAGAAAGTTTTAGAACCAATATTTTTTCCATTTATACCTTTTCCAAACCTAGAAAAAAGTAAACCCATTCTTAAAAAATCTCTTGTAATTAAACTTCCACCTCCAGACATCCACGGTGTTCCAAATCTATCTGTACCTATATACAATCCTTCTTCAAATCCTGTTGCTTCAACTGTTTCCAACAGCCATTGTCTTAAACTTTTTTTACTTACTTTTTCCACAATTAGTCCTATAACATCGGTATTAGCTGATTTATAATGCGCCAGATCGGTATAATTTTTTAAATCTCTGCTTTTTAAAGATTTAATTGAATTTAAATATTGTTCCTGGCTTTGAATGTTTTTGCCTTTAATCGGCAGTCTCCATCCTCCCACAGGCTCATGTAAAAATGAAGACGAATAAGCTTTTGTATAATCTTCGCTATATAGATTTACAATGTTCATGTCTAAAACGTCTTTTACTTTTGCATTTGCATAACCACTGCCAATTTTTGGCAAGTAAAATGAAATTTTTTTATTCAAGTTAATTAGTTTTCTGTCTATCAGCTCTCCCACAAATAAATGTATAAACATTTTTGTAATTGACATAATTGTTTGTGGCTGATTTGTAGAAAAGTCCTTTGCGTACTGCTCGAATAAAATATCTTGATCTTTACCAACTATTAAAGAGCAAAAAGCTTTATTTTTAGTTAACTTTTTTACAGAAGATAATTTACCAATTCTCTTATTAATTTTTTTTTTTAATTTTAGAACAAAATCTGATCTAAGGTATATTCCATATCTATTAATTTTATATAAATTTCTAAAACCCAACCTTCTTTTATTTGGGAGATTCCATTGAG
>CACMZL010000023.1 GCA_902618205.1 uncultured Pelagibacteraceae bacterium
TTAATTTTACAAAATTTATTAGAGGAGAAACTAAATTTAAAAATATTGAAGCTTTAAGAAAACAGATAAAGAAAGATATTAAAGTTGCTAAAAGATAAAATTACATGAGTAAGGAACATATAAATCTACCTAAAACAAAATTCTCAATGAAGGCAAATTTGCCAAACAAGGAGCCAAATTATATTGAATTTTGGAAGAAAATTGACCTTTACAATTTGTTAAGACAAAAAAGTAAAGGGCAAGAAAAATTTGTACTTCATGATGGGCCTCCATATGCAAATGGCAATATTCATATGGGTACCGCATTGAATAAAATCTTAAAAGACATAATTACAAAATTTCATCAAATGGATGGCAAGGACTCAGTTTATGTTCCTGGATGGGATTGCCATGGTTTGCCTATTGAGTGGAAAATTGAAGAACAATATAAAAAGAATAAAAAAAACAAAAATGATGTTCCAATAATTGAATTCAGAAAAGAATGTAGAGAGTTTGCAAACAAATGGATAGATGTTCATAAAGGAGAATTTACAAGACTTGGGGTAATTGGTGATTGGGAAAATTACTATTCAACAATGTCATTTGATGCGGAAGCTCAAATAGTTAGAGAACTTGGAAAATTCCTTAAAGAAGGAAGCCTTTATAGAGGTTACAAGCCAGTTCTTTGGTCAACTGTTGAAAAAACAGCTTTAGCTGACGCCGAGGTTGAATACATGGATCATGTTTCAGATACAATTTATGCAGCATTCAAAGTGAAAGTTTCAAATCTAGATATAATTCAAAGTGCTGACGTAATAATTTGGACGACAACTCCATGGACTATACCTGCAAATAAAGCTTTAGCTTATAATGCTAGCCTAAAATATGTTTTGCTTGAAATAAACGATAACAAAAATTTTGTTAATAGAAAAATTGTAATTGCAAAAGATTTATTAGAACCTTTTAAAAAAGATACCTCTATAGAAAATATAAAAGTTTTAAACGAATTTTTAGGAAAAGATTTGAAAGGTACAATTTGTAGTCATCCATTTTCTAAAATGGGATATGATTATGATATCCCAATGCTTGAAGCTAATTTTGTTACTACGGAGCAAGGCACAGGTATTGTACACTGCGCTCCAAGTCATGGACCAGATGATTTTAATCTTTGTTTAAATAATAATATTAAAGCAATTGAAACAGTTGATGGTGACGGAAAATATACAAATGAAATTAAACTTTTTGAAGGTTTACATATTTTTAAGGCCAATAACTTAATTATTGAAAAATTAGATGAACAAAAAAATTTATTAACAAACGGAAAACTAACCCATTCTTATCCCCATTCTTGGAGATCAAAAGCTCCACTAGTTCACAGAGCAACTCCACAATGGTTTATTTCTATGGAAAGTCATGGGTTAAGGGATAAAGCTTTAAAAGCTATTGATAATACTGATTTTTACCCTTCAAAAGGAAAAGAAAGAATTAAATCAATGATTGAAACTAGACCTGATTGGTGCGTATCAAGACAGAGAGTTTGGGGCGTGCCCCTACCAATTTTTATTTCAAAAAAAACAGGAGAGGTTTTAGTTGATGATGAAGTTTTTGAAAATATTGCACAAATTTACGAGAAAGAAGGTTCTGATTGTTGGTTTAATGATGATTATCAGGTCTTTCTTGGAGATAAGTATAAAGCGGAAGATTATGAAAAATTGTCAGATATAGTTGAAGTTTGGTTTGATAGTGGATCTACTCATTCGTTCGTCTTAGAAAAAAGGGATGACCTTAAATGGCCAGCATCTATGTATTTAGAGGGTTCAGATCAACATAGAGGATGGTTTCACTCTTCATTGCTTGAGTCATGTGGAACAAGAGGTGTTGCTCCATTTGAAAGCATTCTTTCTCATGGTTTTGTAGTAGATGGAAAGGGTCTAAAAATGTCAAAATCAACAGGTAACGTAATTGCTCCACAAGATATACTTAAAAAATATGGAGCGGATATTTTAAGAATTTGGGTGGCATCTTCAAATTATGCTGAGGATCTTAGAATAGATTATTCAATTTTAGATCAACATGCAGAGTCTTATAGAAAAATTAGAAATACCTTTAGATATCTTTTGGGTAATATTCAAGATCAATACGAAAATCTTGATTTTGAAAAAGTTAAGTTTGAAAACTTTGATCAGCTTGAAAAATTTATGCTTCATAGAATTTATACAATAAATAAAAATTTTAAAAATAATTTTAAGATTTATAACTTTCACAACTTATATAAAGAATTACTAAATTTTTGTACAGTTGAGCTTTCTGCATTTTATTTTGATATTAGGAAAGATACTTTATATTGTGAGGCTTTAAATTCTGATAAAAGAAAGAATTGTATAACTATTTTAAATATTATTTTACAATGTCTCCTGAAATGGTTTGCTCCAATATTATCATTTACAACTGAAGAAATTTATCAATTAGTTAAAAAAGAAGAAGACAGCCAAAGTATACACTTGCAAAATTTCATCTCAGTTCCGAACTCTTGGAATAATGAAGGACTTAATACAGATTGGGAATATATTAAAGAAATAAGAGATGTGGCAAATATTTCAATTGAGAACATGAGAGCCGAAAAATCAATTGGTTCAAGTTTAGAGGCAATGATTGAGATAAAGTTAAATAAAGAATTTTATGATAAGGCAAAAAATATTAATTTTTCTGAAATATGTATAACTTCATCTGCTTCTGTAATAAAAGATGAAAATCAAAAGAATAGTATTGATGTAGTTGCAAAAAAAGCACAAGGAAATAAATGTCCTATTTGTTGGAAAATTTTTGAATCGAGTTGTGAAAGACCAAATTGTGGACTTTTGAATATAGATGGGTAAAGACAAATTAATTAAGCTTCTTATTAGTATTGTGTTTTTAATTTTTTGCTTTGCGCTAGATAGGTCATCAAAAATTTATATTCTGAATATACTCAATAATGAAGGACAAGTAGATTTTTATGTAAATCAGTATTTAAATATTTATTTAGTTTGGAATAAAGGAATAGGATTTGGTTTATTCTCTTCTGAAAGGGAAATTTTCTACAATATAGTGACCGCTATTATTATAATTATAAATTTAATAATTTTATATATGGCATTTATTGAAAAGAATTTAAGATCGTTTTTTCTCATAATGATTTTAGGTGGATCATTAGGAAATCTATTTGATAGGATATATTATAGAGCTGTCCCAGATTTTATTGACTTAAATTATGAAGGATATCATTGGTTTGTATTTAACGTAGCAGACATTTTAATTAGTATTGGAATTATATGTCTTATTTTGAGCGAATTTTTGATTTATAAATCTAGTAATGAAAAATAATATTATCACAACTATTTTAATAGTTTTTCTCTCATCATTTCTAATTTCTTGCGGTGGTGGGTTTAGAGAAGCCTTAGAGGGGAAGAAGAGATCTAATGAGAGTGATGAGTTTTTGGTTAAAAAAAAAAAACCGCTACAAATGCCTCCCGATATAGATAAAATGCCTGAGCCTGGTGATGGTATTAATATGATCGAAACAGAGAATGAGGGAGATGTTAAGAAATTACTAAAATTAAAAAGTTCCAAAAGTAACAAAAAACTAGATAGTAGTGACTCAAAT
>CACMZL010000024.1 GCA_902618205.1 uncultured Pelagibacteraceae bacterium
TAAAATCATATGTTCCCTCAAAAAAATATGTTGACTGAAAAAGCATTAAAATAAAAAAAACTAACATTAAGATCTTTGATTTGGAGGTTTTTAAAAATATTGAGGTCAATATGATTACAATTGGTCCAATACCAAAATAAAGACTAGTATGAAACGCATTGTGTATACCTTTTGGATAATTCATTGTTTCAAAAAAATATAACGAATCTCCTAAAACATTGCCAAACATTGAAGGATTTAATAGTGTCAAAATCAAATAAGAAGCTGAGGTAAAACCTCTATTCCATTCCATAGAATTACCTACAGTCCCATTTTCTAACATTAAATATATAGGTAAAATTCTATGCAATGATGCAATCAATGCAAATAATATCGCTAGAAAAAATATTGATAAATATTTTTTATTTATAAAATTTTCCTTATACAAAAATAATGCAAAGAAAAACGGAATTATAGAAAATCCAAAAACATAACCAGGATGTGAAGTTATAAATAACATGGCGAAACTTAGAGAGAATAAAGAAAAGTTCAAGAAGATGTTTTTATATTTAACAGTGCATAGCAAGTAAATTATATATGACGAAAAAAAAAATAAGTGAACACCAATAAAATTTATAGTAGCAAACCAAAAGAAAAACGAAGCTTGAGCAGTTAAGGCCACAATCGAAGAAGAAATTTTATTCAAATTAAAAAAATCAGATATTCTGATCCAAAAAAAAGCTAGTCCAAAATTAAATAAAAAAAATAATACTGTAATAATATGAAATACATATTTCACATCAAAAAATAATAAAGAATAAAATACTGGATGTAAAAAATGAGAATGCATACTTTCTGTCATATCAAATCCTGAAAAAATATAAGGATTCCAAAAGTTAAAATGTCCAAATTCTCTAAAATCTCTTAATCCAAAAAAAATATCTGGAAAAATATTAAAATATTGATCTGTGCCAGCCATTTGAAATTTACCAAAAAATAGTGGAGAAAATAAAATTATACTTACTACTAAATGAAAAATGATTTGATAGTTAGATTTTTTACTATCATTAAAAAAATACTTAACAATTTGACTCTCGGTTAGATTATATTTTAAATTTTGATTTTTTTGCATCAATATAAAAATCTTTTACGGTTTCTAAGGAATATTTTTTTAAATTTTTATTAAATAAATTTATTTTTTTTAATAAATTGGGTGAAACAGTAATTATATGACATCCTAATTTATTTGCCTCAACGATATTATATACCTCTCTAGTACTAGCCCATAAAATTTCTGCTTTTTTGAAACTTTTAAATTTTTTAATAGCTTGTTTTATATAATTTGTTGGATCTCTTCCAGTATCTGCTATTCGCCCTGCAAAAACTGAAATTACACAAGGCACTTTTTTATTTAAATATTTTTTCAATTTTGATAGCTGCTCGATAGTTGTTATAGCTGTAATGTTTAATTTAATATCTTGATCAGATAATTTTTTAATTAATTCAAGTGAATATTTGCCTTTAGAATTTGTTATAGGTATCTTTACATAAACATTTTTACCCCAAGCATTTATTATTTTCGCTTGTTTTTCCATTTCTTTGAAATCATCTGAAAAAACTTCAAAAGAAATTGGTTTTTTTTTTATAGATTTTAAAATAAGTTTTGCAAAAGATGTATAATCAGTAATCCCTGATTTGCGCATTAATGAAGGATTAGTTGTTAAGCCTTTAATATATCTATTTTTATTTGCAATTATCATCTCTTTAAAGTTTGCTCCATCAGAAAAAATTTTAATTTTTAAATTGCTTATTTTCATTTTTTAGCTTTCTAATTACTTCGGTTGCTTCAAAAAGTGATTTAACGACGTAATTTGGGTCTTTAGGTTTGTCTTCTTTATAATTATAATCAATAAAAAACGTTTTGCATCCTGATTTTATGCCCGCATCTATATCTTTTTTTCGATCTCCAACTAAGTAAGAGTTTGAAAGATCAATTTCCCATTTTTTTGCAGCATCAATAATCATCATGTTATTAGGCTTTCTATATGGATTGTTGTCATTACTATCGTAACATACATAAATATCATTTATTGGAAGATTTTTTTGCATATATTCATGAATTTTTTCAACATCACTTTTCAAAATTATCCCCCTGCTAACATCTGGTTGATTTGTAACAACAATTAATAAAAAATTCATTTCTTTTAAATAAATTAATGCATCTTTAACTTTAGGTAAGATCCTAAATTCATTTAAATTTCTTGGAGAATTTGAATTTATTTTTTCATCAAATATGCATTTATTTATTACGCCATCTCTATCTAAAAAAACAGCTTGTTTTTTAATCATATTAAATTGTAAATTTACTTTTATCTTACCACTTTGTTTTATATTTTTTTATTTTGGGATGTGAGACTAACAAGTGCCAAATTACAGCTTGAAAAGCTTCTGCATGAGGTGTAACTGAATTCTTATTAACAGTTGGTATTATAACGCAACAATCAGATATTTTAGCTGTATATCCTCCATCCCTAGAAACAATTCCAGAAATTTTACATTTTTTTCTTTTAGCAAAAATTAATGCTTTAACGATGTTAACGCTAACCTTTTTTTTTATATTTCCCCCACCCACTGAGAAAACAAATATCAAATCTCTACTGTTTAAATTTGAGGTTTTTAACCAATTTAAATATGCTGAGTTCCAACCCTCATCATTAATTCTTGCAGTAAGCTCTGAGACGTTATCACTTGGTGCATAACACTCAATTCCAGCTATTTTTCTAAAATCATTTACTGCATGTGATGCATTTGCAGCACTACCTCCGACTCCGATAAAAAAAA
>CACMZL010000025.1 GCA_902618205.1 uncultured Pelagibacteraceae bacterium
ACTTAAACGAGTCTGGAATTTTGCATAAATCTAAATATAAACAAGTTATTAGTAAAGTATATGGCAATTATGGTAGAATTCTTTCCGAGTATCCATTTCTTAAAGAATTTAGAAATAATAAATTAAGTAAATTTATTGAGATAGAGGGTATCAGAAACCTAGAAAAAATTAAGAAAGAAAGAAAGAAAGTTGTATTTATCTCTGGCCATTTCAATAATTTTGAGTTGATGGCACTACAATTAGAAAAGGCTGGAATAAACTTGTGCGCAATTTATAGACCTTTAAATAATATTTTTCTTAACAAAACAATGGAAGAAATACGAAAAAATTTTATATGTAAAAATCAAATTAAGAAAGGAAGATCTGGTACAAGACAAATTATAGAGAATTTAAAAAAAGGTAACTCAGTTGCTTTAATGATTGACCAAAGAGTAAGAGAAGGAATTAAAACAAAATTTTTTGGTAAACTAGCTAGTACTACAACCATACCAGCTCAATTAATTAAAAAATACAGATGTGATGTGGTGCCTATATATATAGAAAGAAAGAAAAATTTTTATTTTAAAATGTATGTGTCTGAACCAATAAAAATTAGCAACAATAAATCTATTAGTGAAATTACAGAACATCTGAATAAAATTTTGGAGAAAATGATACTAAAAAATGTTGATCAATGGATTTGGACTCACGATAGATGGAAGAAGTAATTAATTGTTGTTTGAAAAGTCTCTTTTAATTGAAGCCTCAATATAAGAATAATAAGCTTCTTGCTCCTCAACATTCCAATAAGTCAAATTCTCAAGAGGTATTTTTTTTTGTGAAATTGCACAAAGAACATGATCTCCGTCCTCAATAACTTCGAAATTATTTGGTAAGTATTTTAATTTGGCTAACTTATTCAACATTTTTAAGATATATATTTACTAAATGAAAATTGCAATTATTGGTAGTGGTGGCAGAGAGCATGCTTTAGCTCATCAATTAAGTAAATCAAAAAGAATATCTAAAATATACAGTATACCTGGTAATGGTGGCACCAATGAAATATCTACAAATATTCAATTAAATTTTAATAATTTTCAATCTCTGCATGATTTTATTAACAAAGAACGGATTGACTTGGTGATTGTCGGACCTGAAAAGCCTCTTACAGAAGGTATAGTAGACTATTTAGAGTCAAAAAAAATTAAAGTATTTGGACCTCGAAAAAAAGTTGCTCAATTGGAAGGTTCAAAAATTTTTACAAAAAAAATCTGTGAGAAATTTAATATTCCAACTGCTAAATTTAAAATATGTTATTCTAAAGATGATTCATTTGAATATTTATCATTATCAAAATTTCCTTTAGTAGTTAAAGCTGATGTGCTTGCTGCAGGTAAAGGTGTTTATATTTGTAAAACAATGGACGATGCCAAAACTGCTATAAATGAAATATTTGATGGTAAATTTGGAAAAACAGATCAACTTTTAATTGAAGAATTCTTAGAGGGAGATGAGATGAGTTTTTTTATAATATCAGATGGAAATAGCTATAAAACATTTAATACTGCTCAAGATCATAAAAGAGTAGGTGAAGGTGATAAAGGAAAGAACACTGGTGGCATGGGCGCTTATTCTCCATCAAGTTTAATAAATGAAGATTTAGAGAAAAAAATTTTAGAAAAAATAATCGATCCTACTTTTAAAGCTATAAAAGAAATGGATGATAAATATATTGGTTTTTTATATGCAGGCTTAATGATAAAAAATAATGAACCGTTTTTAATTGAATATAATGTAAGAATGGGAGATCCAGAATGTCAGACGATATTGCCTTTAATTGATAATGATTTAGTGGATATAATTGATGCCTGTTGTAAATCAAAGTTAGAAAAGCAAGATATAAAATGGAAAAATAAAAAGAGTATGTGTATTGTGTTATGTTCCAAAGGGTATCCAGACAAATATAAAAAAGATATAGAAATCGAGAATTTAGGAAAATTTCATTCAAATGAGAATAATTTTATTTTTCATGCTGGAACAAAAAAGGTAGATGATAAAATTTACGCAATCGGTGGCAGAGTAATAAATTTTGTAAATATCTCAGATAGTTTTTCTTCAAGCAGGAAAGAAATTATAAAAAAAATTGAGAAATTAAATTGGGAAAATGGTTTTTACAGATCAGATATTGGCTACAAAGTAATAGATAAATGAGAATAGTTAGTGGAAAATTTAAAGGTAAAATAATTCGCAATCCTACAGATAAAACTACAAGACCTTTAAAAGACAGAGTTAGAGAGTCGATATTTAATATTTTAGAACACTCTAAAAACGAAAAAATTGATTTAAAAGGCAAAATTGTTTTAGATATGTTTTCTGGATCAGGGTCATTTGGAATTGAATGTTTATCAAGAGGTGCGAAGCATGTCTATTTCTTGGAAAATTATAAGAATGTAATCAATATTTTGAAAACTAATATTGAAGAGCTTAAGTTATCAAATTTTACAACAATATATGAAAAAAATGCATATGATATTTTGAA
>CACMZL010000026.1 GCA_902618205.1 uncultured Pelagibacteraceae bacterium
TTATGTTTTCAAATCTTCAAATAGGTGATGACATAGACCAACTAGGTTTAAATAAATCACTAAAAGACTTATATTCAACAAATTACTTTAATAATGTTGAAATTTTTAATGATAAAGGAATTATAAATATAAAAGTAAAAGAAAATCCTATAATTCAAAAAGTTGAAATAAATGGTGTAGATAACAACGCAATTTATGAAAATATCAAAACCATAACATCTAAAATAGAAAAATATCCGTTTATGGAAAACAAAGTGAATGAACAAGTAAATCTTTTGATGAATATGTTAAAATCATATGGATATTATTTTGTAAAATTGGAAACATTAATAAATGAGAATAACAATAATTCTGTTGATTTAATTTATAATTTTGAATTAGGCGAAATAGCAAAAATAAAAAAAATAAAATTTATTGGAAATAAAATATTTAAGGACAGCACGTTACGAAATATCGTCATTAGTGAAGAGGCGAAATTTTGGAAATTTATAACAAGAAACAAATTTCTTGATATAAATAGAGTTAATCTAGATGTGCAAAGACTTGAAAAATTTTATAAAAATCGTGGTTATTACAATATAAATATTAAATCATCTACAGCAGTCATATTAGATGAAAATCAATTTGAATTAGTTTTTAATATAAATGCCGGTGATAAATTTATATTTAATAATATTTCTTTTGAAAAAAAAAAAGACATATCATTTGATAAAATTTCAATTTTTAATAAAAATTTTGATGATAAATTTATTTTAGAAAATGAATTTATATTTATAAATGCTAATTATGAAACCTTAGTTTTAAACGATAATAAAATAGATGTTTTAATTAAATTTGAAGATCTCAAAAAAGAATATGTGGAAAGAATTAATGTAGTTGGCAACTATATTACTGATGAAAAAGTAGTCAGAAATTCTCTAATAGTTGACGAGGGTGATCCCTATAATGAAATACTTTTTAAAAAGTCTATATCAAATATTAAATCAAAAAATATTTTTGAAAAAGTAGAATATAATTTAACAGAAATCGATAGTAATAAAAAAATTATTGATATTTCAGTAGAAGAAAAGCCAACAGGTGAAATTTTTGCGGGAGCCGGAACTGGTACTGGTGGGCATTCTCTTACAGCAGGTATCAAAGAAAATAATTATTTAGGATTAGGCATCAAACTTGATACAAACATAAATGTTACAGAAGACTCTCTAAAAGGAAAGTTTTCAGTTTTAAATCCTAATTATAATAATTCAGATAAATCCATTAAAACTGTTTTTGAAAGTACTACGTCAGATTTCATGAATACTAGTGGATATAAAACCAGCAGAACAGGAATTAGCATAGGTACTGAATTTGAACAATTTAGTGATTTATTTGTGAATTTTGAATTATCAAATTATTATGAGGATCTAGAGACAGCTTCATCGGCTACTGAAATTGTTAAAAAGCAAGAGGGTAATTACTTTGAAAATTTATTAACATATCAAATTTCTTACAACAAACTTGATCAAAATTTCAAACCGTCTGATGGTTCTATAACAAAATTTTCACAGACTTTACCATTATATGCTGATGATGTAGCTGTTGAAAATAAATTTACCAGAGCAATGTATCATCCTTTAACTGATAATATAATTGTATCGGCTAATTTATTTTTAAAAACAATAAATTCCTTAGATGATGATGTGAGAGTTTCGAAAAGAGTTAATGTACCTGGTAGACGATTAAGAGGATTTGAAAGTGGTAAAATTGGACCCAAGGATGGAAGTCAATATATTGGCGGAAATTATGCATCCTCGTTAAATTTAAACTCAACACTGCCAAACGTTTTTTTTGAAAATGAAAATGTTGATTTTAACTTTTTTATTGATTTGGCAAATGTTTGGGAGGTAGACTACAATAATTCTTTAGACTCAAATAAAATAAGATCAGCAACTGGTTTCGCAGTAAATTGGTTTAGTGCAATTGGTCCTTTATCATTTTCGTATGCAATACCTTTATCCGAAGCAAACACTGACATTACAGAAAAATTTAGATTTCAAATTGGTACTTCATTTTAATGAAAAAACTGATTTTTTTTATTTTCTTTATCTGCATTGAACAAGCAATAGCCAAAACAAACATTGCATATCTTGATGTTCAATACATTATCGATAAGTCAGAATTAGGCATTTATTATAAAAATAAACTTAATCTTATTAAAAATAAATCAAAATCAGAATTAATTAAAAAAGAACAAAAGATTAAAGAAATTCAAACAGATATTAAAAACAAAAGTAATATTCTTAAAAAAGATGAAATAGATAGTAAAGTTGTGGAATTAAATAAAATAGTAAATAAATATCAATCAGATAGAAAAATCTTAAATAAAAAATTTACAGATGAAAAAAACAAATACA
>CACMZL010000027.1 GCA_902618205.1 uncultured Pelagibacteraceae bacterium
TTTATCAATAACTATATCTTTTGAAGAACCATAATAATTATCAAATACTTTTGCATGCTCGAGAAATTGTTTTTTTTTTATTAGTTTTTTAAATATTTTTTTAGATGTGAAATGGTAATCTTTTCCATCTTTTTCATTTGGTCGTGGAAGCCTAGTTGTGTGAGAAATTGAAACCAAGTAGTTTTTGTTTTTTGAAATTTTCTTAACTAAAGTGGTTTTGCCAGCACCCGATGGAGATGATAAAATTATCATACTCCCTTTTTTTAAGCTGGGCATTTATATAAAAATTAGTTTGCTTTGTTTTCAATAAATTTTACAGCGTCTCCCACCGTAAGAATTTTTTCTGCATCACTATCTGAAATTTCGGATCCAAATTCTTCTTCAAAGGCCATTACTAGTTCAACTGTATCTAAACTATCTGCACCAAGATCGTCAATGAAACTTGATTCTTCTGTTACTTTTGCTTCGTCTATACCAAGATGATCAGCAACAATTTTTTTAACTTTACTTGAAATATCTTCTGACATTTTTTCCTTTTCGTTTATTTTTGTTAATAATTATTTATAAAATTTTGTCAACTAAAATACATACCTCCATTCACATGTATTGTTTCTCCTGAAATATAGTCTGATAAATCAGAAGACAAAAAAACTACGCTGTTTGCAACATCATCTGGCTCACCAAACCTATCTAATGAAATTTTAGACTGAAGCATTTTTTTATATTCTTCGGGAATTTTATTTGTCATCTCAGATTTTATGAAACCCGGTGAAATACAATTTATCTTAATATTTTTTTTTCCGTATTCTAAAGCTAAACTTTTTGTCATACCAATAAGACCAGCCTTAGATGCTGCATAATTAGCCTGCCCAATATTCCCTGTATGACCTACAACTGATGTTATATTTATAATCTTTCCGGTTTTATTTTTTAACATTTTTTTTATTGTGTACTTGCTAATCAAAAAAGATGAGGTTAGGTTAATATTTATAACCCGATTCCACTCTTCATCTTTCATTCTAATTGCAAGATTATCAGATGTTATTCCTGCATTATTTATCAAAATGTCAATTTTTCCATCAAAAATTACGTTTACTTCATTAACAAAATTTTCAATCATAGAGTGGTCAGAAATATTAAACTGCTTTATATTTATTTCTTTGTACTTATCTTTTAATATTTCAAGTTTCTCTGATTTAGTTCCAGTTGCTAAAATATTTGCATTACAATTATGTAATTTATTCACAATTGAGCCACCAATAATTCCTGTGGCACCAGTAATCAGGATATTTTTGTTTTTTAAATCAATCATCTATTAATATATCAATATCATTTAATTTGTTTACTTGATTTAATTTTATATTTCTATCTATTCTTTTTACTAGTCCCGACAACACTTTTCCAGGTCCAATTTCGATGAAAGCTTTTGTTCCACGAGAAATCATATTTATGATGCTCTCTCTCCATCTTACTGGTTTTTCAATTTGTTGAATTAATAGATTTTTTATATCTATTGACCGATTGACAGGTTCTGCTGTAACATTTGAAATTATATCGATAATTGGATCTTTAAAATCTAAAGAATTTATTTTTTCCTCCATTTCTTTAGCGGCTTTATTCATTAATGGACAATGAAATGGTGCGCTTACTGAGAGTTTAACAAATTTAATATTTTTTTTTTTTAAATCTAATTGAAGCTTTTCCAATGCATTAGTTCTCCCACTTATAGCTATTTGTCCTACTGTATTATCGTTCGCAATATAACATGAATACTTGTTAGCATTTTCATGTAGAATTTCTGTCATTTGTTTTATATCAATGCCTAAGACTGCAATCATTCCTCCTTCGCCAGACGGCACTGCATTTTGCATTGCAATGGCTCTACTATTCAATATATTTAACGTCTGCTCAAAACTAATCGATCCTGCACAACAAAGAGCTGAATATTCTCCTAGAGAATGTCCTGCATAATATTTTGCTTTCTTAAAATTTAATTTGTTTTGTTTTTCTATAACTTTGAAAATAGAGTAACTTGCTAAAAATATTGCTGGCTGTGTATTTACAGTTAAATCCAATTCTTGTTGCGACCCTTCAAGTATAATTTTACTTAATTTCTTTTTTAAAATTTCGTCTGAATATA
>CACMZL010000028.1 GCA_902618205.1 uncultured Pelagibacteraceae bacterium
ATGAAACAGAGTGGTTCTTTTAGAGAAAATGAAGTTGTTGATGAGAGACTGATGGACTCTGGCGAACTAGAAAAGGAAAGAGGTATTACAATTCTTGCCAAACCAGCATCGATAAATTGGAAAGACTCCAGAATTAATATCATTGATACACCTGGACACAGGGATTTTGCTGCAGAAGTTGAAAGAGTTCTTAGTATGGCTGATGGCGCATTATTGTTAATAGATTCGGCTGAAGGGGTAATGCCTCAAACTAAATTTGTACTAGCAAAAGCACTTAAACAAGGCCTTAAACCAATAGTAGTTATTAATAAATTAGACAAAGCCGACCAAAGGGCTGATGAAGTTTTAAATGAGACTTTTGACTTATTTGTCAGCTTAGATGCCAATGAAGAGCAATTAGATTTTCCAGTTATTTATGCAAGTGGAAGATCTGGTTGGGCATCAAATGAAATAGATGGTCCAAGAGAGAATTTAAATCCATTATTAGATTTAGTAATAGATCATGTTAAACCAGCAGAATTTGACAAGTCCAAGCCTTTTGCAATGCTTTCGACTCTTTTATATGCAGATAGTTTTTTGGGTAGAAGTTTAGTTGGTAGAATTTCTCAAGGTACTGCAAAAGCAAATCAACAAATCAAGGCAATTAATCTTGATGGAGAAAAAGTTGATGAGGGAAGGTTGACTAAAATATTTAGATACGAGGGAACAAAAAAAGTACCGATAGAAGTTGGCGAGGCGGGAGATATTGTAGTTATCGCTGGATTAGAAAAAGCAAATGTTGCTGATACTATATGTGATACTGAGGTAGATATACCAATTCAAGCAACCCCGATTGATCCTCCAACTATGTCTATTAAGATCACAGTAAATAGTTCTCCATTAGCTGGAACTGAGGGTAAAAAACTTACAAGTACTCAAATTAGAGAGAGATTAGTTCAAGAAGCTCAAAATAATGTCGGAATTTCTTTTTCAGAAAATGAAAACAAAGACTCATTTGAAATAAGCGGAAGAGGTGAATTGATGTTAGAAATATTATTGACACAAATGAGACGTGAAGGGTTTGAAATGACAGTAAGCCCTCCTAGAGTTTTATTTCAAAAAAATGAAAATGGTGAAAAATTAGAACCTATTGAAGAAATTACTATGGATCTTGACGAAGAGTTTTCTTCAAAAGTTATAGACTCCATGAATAAAAGAAAAGGAAAGTTAATAGATCTTAAAGATACTGGAAAAAATAAAAAACGATTAATCTTTCATGCACCAACTAGAGGTTTAATGGGATATACTAGTAGATTTCTTACTCTAACTAAAGGAACAGGAGTAATAAACAGAATATTCCATTCTTATGGAAAATTTGAGGGAGATATGGAAGGCAGAAGAAATGGCGCATTAATTTCTATGGAACAAGGAAAGGCGGTAGCATTTGCAATTTATAATCTACAGGCAAGAGGAGAAATGTTTGTTACTCATAACGATCCAGTTTATTCGGGTATGATTGTAGGATTGTCACCTAAACCTGGTGATATGATTATAAATGTCATGAAAGGTAAAAAGCTTACAAATATGAGGACACAAGGAACAGACGAAAATGTTGTTTTAACTCCAGTTAGAAAAATGTCTATTGCTGAACAATTGAGCATGTTAAATTCTGATGAAGCACTAGAAATTACGCCAAATTCATGCAGATTAAGAAAAGCTGTGCTTGATCCTCACGAAAGAAAAAAGCTCTCTAAATTATCAGAAGCTTCTTAAAAAAATTATTATTCAGATTTGTTTTTTGTAAAAGGCAGCCACTTTTCAAATGCTGATTTACTAGGTCCATCATATGGAATTGAGTAAGAGTTTGTTCTTGTCAATACTTCAATACCTTTAGAAAAAACAAAAATAAAAACTATAACAAAAACAATTGTCATGATTTTAAATGGATCAAAATTTTTTGTCTTAAAAACGCTAACAGCTTTTGCTTCAGCTCTATGAAATTGTTTAAACGTATAATAAACAGCAAATATTAAACCTAT